>NZ_BBPM01000027.1:0-36137 GCF_000787775.1 Streptacidiphilus carbonis
CCGCTGGAGCGGGGGGCATCGGTGCGCGGGGCGGCGGGGGGCGCGTAGTCGCCGTAGGCGGAGTCGGTGTAGGCGGAGTCGGTGTAGCCGGGTTCGGCGTAGGAGCTGTCGGCGTATCCGGCGGCAGGGCCGGGGTAGGCGCGCTCGGTGTAGCCCTCGGTGTAGCCGGTCTCCGCATAGGAGGGGTCGGCGTAGCCGCTCTGTCGGTAGTAGCCGTCCTGAGGGTCGTACCCGTCATAGCTGACGCCGTATCCGCTGTCACTGTCCGTGCCTGGCGCGGCTCCGGCGGAGCCGCGCTGGTTCGGATCGGAGGCAGAGCGGGCGTAACTCGACATGGACGTTTGTTCCTCGCAGGATCGGGGGCGCATACGGGTGGGGGCCCTGAGGGGCGGCCTCGGCGTTCGGCTTCTGGTCGCTCCTTGTGACGTCTGTCGGCCGCACCTGCCTGCGCAACCGCCTCCTGCGTCACGGTACCCCCATCGAGTGAGGTGTCACAGGAGCCACAGCGTCGTTGTCACGAGGCCCTCACACATTCGGCGTCCGGGGTCGCCCCCGGGAAATCGGGGCACCCGCAGTCCCGCCCTGCCCTTTGCCAGCACCTGACGCCGAATCATCAGCGCCGGGACGCCGTGAAGACGGGCGCGGCGATCGGTGCCGGGTCCGTGGCGTCGGCGGCGTCGCCTGTGGGCAAGCTCACATGCAACGCCATGCCGACGTTCAGCGTCGCCGGGTCGCAGCCGACCACCGCGGTCATCATCCGGGGCCCCTCGGCGAGGTCCACAACGGCGGCGACGTAGGGCAGCCGGTCCCGGAACGGAGGCAGGTCGTTGACGTGCACCACGGACCAGGTGTAGAGGACGGCGTCACCGGAGGCCTGCTCCCACTCGACGTCCTCACTCCAGCAGTAGGGGCAGAACTCGCGGGGGTAGTGGTGCGCCCGGCCGCAGGCCCCGCAGCGGCGCAGCAGCAGCCGTCCCTGTGCGGCCGCCTCCCAGTAGGGGCGGGTGAAGGCGTCGGGTTCGGGCCGGTCGGCCAGCGCATCTGACATATCGTCAGTTCAGCGTATGCGGTGAGCTGGGCGCAAGAGCCGCGGTCCGCACCGACCCCTTCCAGCAAGCGTTTCCTGCCAGTAATCTGATGGAACGTCAGATATAGGGAACGGAGGCACCGCCATGCTGGACCCGGACGACGAGACCGATGTCGGCGGACGCCCGGTGCGGTCACGCCCGGTCGATCTCGACGCCTTCTTCCGCCCGTCGAGCGTGGCGGTGATCGGCGCCTCGGACACGCCGGGGCGCCCCAACACCGGCATCACCCGCCAGCTGCGCGGCTGGGCCGAACGGGTCGGGGCGCGGATGTACCCGGTCAACCCGGGCCGGTCCGAGGTGGACGGGCAGCCCTGCTACCCGGACCTGGCCGCGGTGTCCGCCGCCGGTGGGGAGCCGGTCGACCTGGCGGTGATCCTGCTCGCCGACCCCGAGCCGGTGGTGGCCCAGCTGATCGACGCCAAGGTGAAGTTCGCGGTGGCCTTCGCCTCCGGCTTCGCCGAGACCGGCGCCGAGGGCGCCGAGGCGCAGCGGCGGCTGGCCCGGCTGATCGCCGAGGCCCCGACCGGGCTGCGGCTGCTCGGCCCCAACACCAACCTCAACGCGTTCGAGCGCTTCCGCGAGGACCTGAGCGGACCGGCCATCGCGCTGATCACCCAGAGCGGCCACCAGGGCCGCCCGCTGTTCTCACTGCAGAGCCTGGGCATCCGGCTCAGCCACTGGGCCCCCACCGGCAACGAGGCGGACCTGGAGGTCGCCGACTTCGTCCGCTGGTTCGCCGACCAGCCCGAGGTCGGCGCCATCGCCGCCTACATAGAGGGACTCAAGGACGGCCGCAGCTTCCTGCTGGCCGCCGACCACGCCGCCCGGCGCGGCGTCCCGGTGGTAGCCGTCAAGGTCGGCCGGACCCGGGAGGGCGCCCGGATGGCCGCCTCCCACACCGGCAAGCTCACCGGCGCGGACGACGTGGTGGACGCGGCCTTCCGGCAGTTCGGGGTGATCCGGGTGGACGGCCTGGACGAGCTCCAGGACACCGCCGCGCTGCTGGCCCGGGCCAGGCCGCCGCAGGCGGAGGGGGTCGCTGTCTACTCCATCTCCGGCGGCACCGGCGCCCACCTCGCCGACCTGGCCTCGATGGCCGGGCTGACGATGCCCCAGCTGGCCCAGCAGAAGCAGGACGAGCTGCACCAGTGGATCCCGGAGTACCTCAGCGTCGCCAACCCGGTCGACAACGGCGGCCACCCGGTCGGCGACTGGCGCGGACGGAGGATCCTGGACGCGATCCTGGCCGACCCGTCGGTGGGCGTGCTGATCTGCCCGATCACCGGGCCGTTCCCGCCGATGAGCGACAAGCTGGCGCAGGACCTGGTGGAGGTCGCCGAGACCACGGACAAGCTGGTGTGCGTGGTCTGGGGCTCGCCGGACGGCACCGAGGCCGCGTACCGGGAGACCCTGCTCGGCTCCTCGCGGGTGGCCACCTTCCGTACCTTCGGCAACTGCGTGCGGGCCGTCGCCGCCTATCTGGAGCACCACCGCTTCACGGCCGGCTACCGCAGCCCGTTCGAGCACGCGCCGCGGACTGCCTGCGCCGGCAAGGTCAAGGCGCAGCGGGTGCTCCGGCCCGGGCAGCAGCTCAGCGAGGTCGCCGCGAAGCAGCTGCTGCGCTCCTACGGCCTGCGGGTGCCCCGGGAGCAGCTGGTGACCAGCGCCGCGGGCGCGGTGCGGGCGGCGGGGGTGGTCGGCTACCCGGTGGTGCTGAAGGGTTCGGCCCCCGAGGTGGCCCACAAGACCGAACTCGGGCTGGTGCACGTCGGTCTGACCTCGGCCAGCCAGGTGCGCGAGGCGTTCCGGGAGCTCACCGACAACGCCCGGGCCGCCGGGATCCCCCGCCTGGAGGGGGTGCTGGTGTGCCAGATGGTGGAGGCCGGGGTGGAGATGGTCATCGGCGTCACCCAGGACCCCGGCTTCGGACCGACGGTGACCGTCGGCATGGGCGGCGTGCTGGTGGAGGTGCTGGCGGACACGGCCGTGATGGTGCCGCCGTTCGACTGCCTGGACGTCCGGGCCGCGCTGGACCGGCTGCGCTGCCGACCGCTGCTGGACGGGGTGCGCGGCGGTCCGCCGATGGATGTGGACGCGCTGGTGGAGGCGGCCATGCGGGTGCAGCGGATGGCCGTCGAGCTGGACGGCGAGCTGGCCGAGCTGGACATCAACCCGCTGATGGTGCTGGAGCGCGGCAAGGGCGTGGTGGCGCTGGACGCGCTGGCGGTGTGCCGGTGAGCGGGAGTGCGAGCCGGTCGGAGGGCGGGCCAATGCTGGTGGACCGGGCGGGCGGGGTGCTGTGGCTGACGCTGCATCGGCCGCAGGCGCTGAACGCGGTCACCGCCGAGCTGCGGGAGCTGCTGATCGCCGAGCTGACCGGCGCCTCGGCCGACCCGTCCGTGCGCGCGGTGGTGCTGACCGGCTCGGGGCGGGGCTTCTGCTCCGGCGCGGACCTGCGGTCGGGCGCCCCCGGGGCGGGACCACCGATCGCCGGTGATGTCGAGCGGATGCTGCGGAACGGCGTCCAGCGCATGATCGCGGCGGTACTGGACTGCGAGAAGCCGGTGCTGGCGGCGGTGAACGGCACGGCGGCGGGGGTAGGTGTGCACCTGGCGCTGGCCTGCGACCTGGTGCTGGCGAGTGATCAGGCGAGCTTTGTGGCGGCCTTCGCACGGCGCGGGCTGGTCCCGGACGGCGGCGGGGCCTATCTGCTGCCGCGGCTGGTCGGGCCGCAGCGGGCCAAGGAGCTGCTCTTCTTCGGCGACAAGCTGTCGGCCGCGGACGCGGAGCGAATGGGGCTGGTCAACCTGGTCGTCCCGGGCGAGGAGCTGGAGAAGACGGCCCGGGAGTGGGCGGAACGGCTGGCAGCCGGTCCGACCCGGGCCCTGGCGATGACCAAGCGCCTGGTGAACGCGTCACTGGAGTCGGACCGGGCCACCGCGTTCGCGGCGGAGGCGACGGCGCAGGAGGTCAATATGACCACGGCGGACGCGCCCGAGGGGGTACGGGCCTTCGTCGAACGGCGGCCACCGCGGTTCGAGGGGCGCTGAACTTCGAGGGGCGATGAACTCTTCGAGGGCTGAACGGGGCGGCGGCGGGGGCGGTGGGCAGAGGCGGGGGCCGGCTTCCAGGACCTCGACCGCGCCGAGGTAACCGCCGGCCTCCTCCAGCACCAGCTCGGGCTCGCGGCGCAGAAAGGACATTCCGGTGCCGGAGTGCAGCCGCGCCGTGTGCCCGGTCAGCTCCAGTTCGAGCGGTGTCGCCTGCCAGCCGTGGCCCAGGTCGGTGGCCGAGTCCACCTTCAGCACCAGCTGCGGCTGGGCGTCGCGGCCCGACTCCCACAGCCCGGCGACGGACACCGCGCCGCCGCGGGTGAGGGTGAACACCCCGTCAGGCTCGATCCGGAGCACGCTGCCCCCGCCGTCCCAGACCCCGGGCACGGCGGCAGCGACGAGGTCTGCGGTCGGTCCGGGCCGGCGGCCCCAGAGCACCCAGGCCCCGGCGACCATGGGGATGGCAGCCAACTCGATGCCGCTGGTCATGCCCCAGACCATGCCCAGTCCGCCGAGAGTGCCGCCCTGGAACTCGAACCGGACGTCGACGTACGAGGCCAGCAGGAGCAGCAGGGCACCCAGCAGAACGGGGAAGCGGCCGCGCAGCAGCCGGCGGCTCACCGTGCGGGTCAGCGCCAGCAGGGCCATGATGACGACCAGCTCGACGGCGGCGTGCAGAAGCTGGTTCAGCAGCAGAGCCCAGTCGGTCCCCGTCGAACCGTCCGTGTTCACCGGCGAACGGGAGAACACTCCGCTTACGTACAGCACCTCGAAGTTGAGCAGCGCCAGAATCCCGGCCACCGCGCCCAGCGCCTGTATCCACCGCTTGGCCTGCTGGTTCATCCTTGTCCCCTCACCCGGTCCTCCCAGAACCGAGGGACCAGACTACGCAGCGCCTGATCATCGGCGTCAAGGGTCGAAGGAGGCCCTTCTCATCTGACGATCCGTCAGGTTCAATGGAGACCTGACACCGTCAAGGACGAGACCACTGCGAGGAAGCGATGGGCCACGAGGGCATGGCGGTCGCCGCCGTCCGGTACCTCCGCGCGGCGGCCGCGCGGCCGGCCGAGGCGGAGCCGGAGCCCGCACCCGAGCCGCCCGAGCTGCCGCAGCTGCGCGCCGTGGGGCCGGACGAGCGGCTGCCCGGAGCGGTCGACGACCCGATGCTGATGCGCTCCGTGCTGGGCCGCTTCTGCACCGGCGTCACCGTGATCAGCGCCCTGGCGCCGGACGGCACCCCGGCCGGCTTCGCCTGCCAGTCCTTCTCCTCGCTGTCCCTGGACCCCCCGCTGGTGAGCTTCAACGTCGCCCGGACCTCGGCCTCCTGGCCCAGGATCGCCCACGCCGGACGGTTCTGCGTCAGCGTCCTCGCCGCCGACCAGGGCCCGCTCTGCCGCACCTTCGCGGTCAGCAGCGCCTCCGGCGCGGACAAGTTCGCCGGTGTGGAGTGGAGCCCCTCCCCCGGCACCGGCTCGCCGCGCGTCGCCCACGCGCTGGCCTGGATCGACTGCACCATCCACGCCGTCCACATCGGCGGCGACCACCTGATCGTCCTCGGCCGGGTCTGCGACCTGGAGGTGGGCCCGAGCGACGCCGGGCCGCTGCTGTTCTACCGCGGCGGGTTCGGCGAACTCACGCAGTGACCGGGACGCCTGTCGCCGTCGCGAGCGGCGGCTGCGGCTTGGCCCGCAGCAGCAGGGCGCAGCTGGCTGCGATCACGCACAGCGCTCCGGCGCCGTACCAGGCCGCGTCGTAGCTGCCGAGCTGGTCCCGGACCAGGCCGGCGCCGAAGGCGACCAGGGCCGCGCCGACCTGGTGGCCGCAGAACACCCAGCCGAAGACGATCGGGGCGTCCTCGCCGAACCACTCCCGGCACAGCGCGATGGTCGGCGGCACCGTCGCGACCCAGTCCAGTCCGTAGAAGACGATGAAGACCACCATGCTGGGGTGCACGGTGCGGGCGAACAGCGCGGGCAGGAACAGCAGCGAGGCGCCGCGCAGCAGGTAGTAGACGCCGAGCAGTTTGCGCGAGTCCAACCGGTCCGTCAGCCAGCCCGAGAAGACGGTGCCGACCACGTCGAACACCCCGACCAGGGCGAGCAGGCTCGCGGCGGTGGTCTCCACCATCCCGTGGTCGCCTGCGGCCGGGATGAAATGCGTGCCCACCAGGCCGTTGGTGGTCGCTCCGCAGATCGCGAAGGATCCCGCCAGCAGCCAGAACGGCCTGGTCCGGGCCGCCTGTCGGAGCAGCCGCAGTGCCCGCAGGCCCTTGGGCTCCTCGGCCGGGGATGCTGTCGCCGCCGTCTCCGCTGCGGCTGCGGCCTCCTCGGTCTGTCCGTACGGCAGCAGGCCCAGGTCGGCGGGGCGCTCGCGGAGCAGCATCAGCACGATCGGGACCACCGCGAGCGAGCAGCAGCCGACCACCAGTGAGGCGCTGCGCCAGCCGTAGGCGCTGATCAGCCAGGCCAGGATGGGCAGGAACACCAGGTTCCCGGCGGCGCTGGCGGCGGTCAGCACACCGGTGACCAGTCCGCGCCGGGCCAGGAACCAGCGGCCGGTGATGGTCGCGGTGAAGGCCAGCGCCATGGATCCGCTTCCGATTCCGACCAGGACACCCCAGCACAGCATCATCTGCCACGGCGCGTCCATGTAGACGGTGGCTCCGGCCCCGACAGCCATCATCGTCAGCGCGACTGCGGCCACCCGGCGGATGCCGAAGCGGTCCATCAGCGCGGCGGCGAAGGGCGCGGTCAGGCCGTTGAGGATCATGTTGACCGAGACGGCGGCCGAGATGACGCCGTGCGACCAGCCGAACTCCGTGTTCAGCGGCTCCATGAGCAGCGCCGGCGTGGACCGGAACCCGGCCGCGCCGAGCAGGACGAGGAGACAGACCCCGGCGACGATCCACGCGTAGTGCAGGCGCGGGGCACGGGGCGCGTCGGCGGGTCGGATGGCGGCGGGAGCTGTCTGCTGATCGGTCACCCCTGGATTCTGGCCAGCGGGCCGCAGCCGCAGCGAGTGGCCGGAAGGACAGCTTGCGCAAGGATCGGGCCAGGCGCAGGATGGGCCCATGCCCCGACCACCGCACCGCGTAGCCGTGCTCGCCCTCCCCGGGGTGATCGCCTTCGAGCTGGCGACGCCCTCCCGCATCCTGGAGTCCGCGCACGCGGTCGGCGACCCGCCGCTGTACGAGGTGGGCACCTGCACGGTTGACGGGAAACCGGTCCGGACCAGCACCGACTTCGGCATCACCGTCGAGCACGGCCCGGAACTGCTGGCCACCGCCGACACGGTGGTCATCCCGGCCACCAAGGGCACCAGCGTGATCGAGAGCGAGGGACGCCTTCCGCAGGAGGTCACCGACGCGCTGGCGCTGATCCGCCCCGGCACCCGGCTGGTCTCCATCTGCACCGGCGCCTTCGTCCTGGCCGCGGCCGGCCTGCTGGACGGCCGGCCCGCGACGACGCACTGGATGCACACCGCGGACTTCCGCCGACTGTTCCCGAAGGTCCGGCTCAACCCCGATGTGCTGTACGTGGACGACGGCGACGTGCTGACGTCGGGCGGGGTTGCCGCAGGAGTGGACCTCTGCATGCACCTGGTACGGCGCGACCACGGGTCGGCCGTCGCCAACCGGGTGGCCCGCCGCTGCATCGTCCCGCCGTGGCGGGAGGGCGGCCAGGCCCAGTACGTGGACCTGCCGGTCCCGGAGGAAGGCACCGAAGGGACAGCGGCGGCACGGGCCTGGGCGCTGGAACGGCTGGGCGAACCGCTGGCGCTGCGCGACCTGGCGGAACGCTCGGGTATGAGCGTCCGAACGTTCACCCGCCGCTTCCGGGAGGAGACGGGGGTGAGCCCAGGGCAGTGGCTGATCCGTCAGCGGGCGGCGCGGGCCCGGGAGTTGCTGGAGGGGAGCGAGATGACCGTGGACCGGATCGCACGCGAGGTGGGATTCGGCACGGCGGCCTCCATGCGGGCGCATGTCCGCGACGTGCTGGGGGTCGCACCGAGTGCGTACCGGCGCACGTTCCGAGCGGTCTCGGTGGACTGACCTCTGGCGGCGGGGCGGGGGCCTGGGGACGGTCCGGGAGCCGTGGGCGGCAGCGGTACTGCGGAAATTGCGCGCGGCGGAGCGGCAACCGGGGTACGCGATGCGGCCGAGCCCCCGCCCGTCGCCCGTCGGCCGACGCTCCGACGCTCCGACGCTCCGACGCTCCGACGAGCGTTCGCTCCCGCTGACTGCACATCACCTCCGTGGGGCCACGCCGGTCCATCCCGGGCCGGGTGCAGGGTGGGGCGGAGCGTGCGGCCGCGGCGCGGCGCAGCGGCAGGCCTGGGCAGGGCACCGCGGGGCGCGGCGCCGGGCAACGCGTGCCCCGCGGTGCCATGCCCGCGCCTCCGCTCCCCCGCTTGTTGCTGCTTTGCGGCGGAGCCGCGAGACGGCCGGCCACGTCGCGTAACGGCGAAGGCCGGCCCCACCGGGCCGGGCGCCCATGAAGCCGCTCAAAGGCGGGTAGTCAGACGGTGAGTGATTACCGCTCAGAAGGTGAGTACCGCGCGGGCCACCTTTCCGCCGTGCGTGGCCTCTGCGGCGGCGTCGAACTCGTCCACCGGGAAGACCTGGGTGACCAGTTCGTCCAGGAGCAGCCGCCCGTCGCTGTAGAGGGAGGCGTAGAGCGCGATGTCGACCTGGGGGCGGGACGACCCGTAGCGGCAGCCGAGGATGGACTTGTCCAGGAACATCTCGGCGGGACGGAAGGACGCCTCCGCCTCGGGTCGGGTCATGCCGAGCAGTACCGCCTGGCCGTGGCGGTTGAGCATGTCCACGGCCTGGCGGACCAGAGCCACAGCCCCGACGCACTCGAAGGCGTGGTCGACCCCCTCCGGGAGCAGTGTCTTGACCGCCTCGACCGAGTCGGTGACGGACCGGGCGTCGATGAAGTCCGTTGCTCCGAAGGTGCGGGCGGCAGGCTGCTTCTCGGCGACCGCGTCCACCGCGATGATCCGGGAGGCGCCCGCGAGCCTCGCACCCTGGATGACGTTGAGGCCGATCCCGCCGCAGCCGATGACCGCGACGGTGTCGCCGATCCCGACCTTGGCCCGGTTCAGCGCCGCGCCCACCCCGGTGAGGACCCCGCAGCCGATGAGCGCGGCGGAGGTGAAGGGGATATCCGGGTCGATCCGCACCACCTGGACCGCCTTGACCACGGTGCGTTCGGCGAAGACCGAGGTGGAGGCGAAGTTGTAGAGGGGGGTGCCGGGTTCGGACTGCCGGGTGAAGGGTTTCCCGGGGAAGCCGATGGCCTTGCGGCACATCGTCGGCCGTCCCCGGCCGCACTCCGCGCAGGTCCCGCAGTTGGCGAGGGTGGACAACGCGACATGGTCGCCCGGCTGGACATGGGTGACGCCGGGGCCGACGGCCTCGACCGTGCCGGCGCCCTCGTGGCCGAGGACGACCGGGACCGGGAAGGGAATGGTGCCGTCGATCACGGACAGGTCGCTGTGGCAGAGCCCGGCCGCGGCGATCCGGACCAGCACCTCGCCGAGGCCGGGGTCACGGACCTCCAGGTCGTCCACCACCTGGGCCGCCTTGCCGTCGAAGATGACGCCCTTCATATGACTGCCCTTCAGTTGAGGTGTTACGACTGCCAGATGACGGACTGGAGTTCGCTGTAGGCCTGCAAGCCGTAGGAGCCGCCGTCGCGGCCGATCCCGCTCTGCTTGAAGCCGCCGAAGGGAGCCTCCATGTTGCGCTGGGCGGTGTTGATGCCGACGTGGCCGGTGCGCAGTCGGGCCGCGAGGGCGTAGGCGCGGGCGGTGTCGGCGGAGAAGACGTAGTCGTACAGGCCGAACTCGGTGGAGTTGGCGATGGCGATCGCCTCCTCGTCGTCCCGGAACGGGATCACCACCACAACCGGGCCGAAGACCTCCTCGCGGGCGATGGTCATGGCCGGGGTGACGTCGGCGAGCAGGGTCGGTGCGACGTAGAAGCCGGTGTCCGGGAAGGCGGGGAAGCCGTCCGTGTGCTCCTTGCGGGTGCCGCCGCAGACCAGTCGGGCGCCTTCCGTGAGCGCCCCGGCGATGTAGCCCTCGACGCGGTCCCGGTGCAGCGCGGTGATGACCGGGCCGACCGCGGTGTCCGGCGACAGCGGGTCGCCGACCCTGAGTGCGGCGGCGTAGGCGGCGAGGCCGCCGACCACCTCGTCGTGGCGGGACTCGTGCACCAGTACCCGGGTGGGCGCGGTGCAGATCTGGCCGGAGTGGAAGGACCAGGCGGAGCCGATCGCGGAGACGGCGGCGCGCAGGTCGGCGTCGTCCAGGACGATGCCGGCGCCCTTGCCGCCGAGCTCCAGCAGCAGCCGCTTCATGGTGAACCCGCCGTCCGCGGCGATCCGGCGGCCGACGGAGGTGGACCCGGTGAAGCTGATCATGTCGACGTCCGGGGAAGCGACCAGCGCGGCGCCGGTGCCCGGCCCCGAGCCGGTGACCACGTTGAAGATCCCGGCTGGTGCTCCGGCCTCCTCGAACACCTCGCCCAGCTTGAGGCAGCCCAGCGGGTCCTGCGGGGCGGGCTTGGCGACGACCGTGTTGCCGGCCGCGAGCGCGGGGGCGAGCTTTCCGGCCAGATTGACGATGGGGAAGTTGTAGGAGGTGATGCAGCCGACCACGCCCACCGCGCGCCGCGCCGCGACCGCGCTGGTCAGACCACCTGCCGCCAGCGGCGTGGCGGCGACCGGCTGCGGGACCAGGGCGCTGGTGCTGGGTTCCAGCGCCCCACGGGCATAGCGGCGGAAGCGCTCGGCCGCGACCGGGACCTGCATCGCCGAGGCGACCCTGATGGTGGCTCCGGTCTCGGCCTGCAGCAGTGGTACGAAGTCGTCGCTACGGGCCAGCAGCACGTCGGCGATGCGGTCCAGGAGCGCCGCGCGCGTGGCGGGGGTGGTCCTGGACCAGGTGTCGAACGCCTCCCTGGCGGCGGCGACGGCCTCCGCCACATCGGCGGCCGACGCCTCCGGAGCCAGGCCGACGACCTTCTCGGTGGACGGGTCGACCACCGGGTAGCTGCCGTCCCCGCCCTCGCGCCAGACGCCGTTGACGAACAGTCGGGCCGGTGAGGGGTCAGCGGCAGGAGACGGAGCCGGGGTCCGGGCCGGAGCAGGGGTCGGGGCCGCGTCGGATGCGTCGGGTTTACCGGCTGCGGCGGATCTGTCGGCGGGGGTCATGGGGCGGTCCTGCTTTCTCGGGGCAGGCCGAGGACGCGCTCGGCGATGAGATTGCGCTGGATCTGGTCGCTGCCGCCGTAGACGGTGTCGGCGCGGGAGAAGAGCATGCGGTGCTGGCTCTGCGTCAGCCGGTACTCGGCGGGGTCGTGCGGGCCGCGGCCGAGTGCCGCTGAGGCCCCCTGCACCTGGAGTGACAGTTCGCCGAGCCGCTGGTGCCAACCTCCCCAGACCAGCTTGGCCACAGCGGCGGTGCCGGGTTCGGCCGTGCCCAGGGTGCGCAAGGCGTTGCAGCGCATGACATGGAGCTCGGCCCACTGGCGGGTGAGCCGCTCTCGCAGTACCGGGTCGTTGAGCGCACCCGAGGCTCTGGCAGTGGAGACCACCTCGTCCAGCTCCCTGACGTAGCCGATCTGGCGGGCCAGCATGCCGACGCCGCGCTCGAACGACAGCAGGTCCATGGCGACCCGCCAGCCGTCGCCGGGCTTGCCGAGGACATGCTCCGCGGCGGCCTCGGCTCGGTCGAAGAAGACCTCGCTGAACTCGGAGTCCCCGTCGAGCTGCCGGATCGGCCGGACCTCGATCCGTCCGGGCTGGTCCATCGGCACCAGCAGCAGGCTGAGCCCGTGGTGGCGCTGCGAGCCGGGTTCGGTGCGGGCCAGCACGAAGCACCACTCGGCCCACTGGGAGAGGGAGGTCCAGGTCTTCTGCCCGGTGACGCGCCAACTGCCGTCAGCATGGCGGGATCCGGTGGTGCGGACGGCGGCCAGGTCGGAGCCTGCGCCGGGTTCGCTGTAGCCCTGGCACCAGATCTCCTCACCGCTTGCGATCCGCGGCAGAAAGCGCTTGCGCTGATCGGGGGTGCCGTGCCGGAGCAGGGTGGGGGCGAGCAGGTGCTCGCCCACGATGCCGAGCGGGGCCGGGCCGGCCGCGCGGGCGTACTCCTCGGCCCAGACCACCTGGCGGGAGAGGGGGGTCTCGGCGCTGCCGTCCTGGGACCCGACGGACCGGGTTCGGGGCCAGCCGAGGCCGATCCAGCCGCCGCGGCCGAGCTCGCGCTCCCAGGCCCGGCGGCGGTCGGGGTCGAGGCCGTGGGCGGAAATGGCGGTGGCGGTTGCGGTGGCGGTACCGCCGTTGGTACCGGGGCTGGTACCGGCGCTGGTGCGCAGATCGGCGAAGGGGCCGTCGCCGTCGAGCCGTTGGGCGAGCCAGTTGCGTGCGCGGGCGCGGAAGGCCTCGTCGTCGGGGCTGAAGGAGAAGTCCATGGCGGGTACCGGCCGCGCTCAGGCGTTGGGGCGCTGGTTGGCGGCGGCGGCCCTGGCCATGGCCTCCAGGTGGGCCAGCATCGGCATCGGGTCGGTGCCGACCGTCCCGGGGAGCACCTCGGCGATGCGCTGCGGCGTCCAGGAGATCCCGTCGTGGTCCGTCGCCTCCGCATGCACCGAGCGGAGCTCGCGCGGCTGGGCCCAGACGGCGATCTTGGGTCCGGCGACGGTGTAGACCTGTCCGGTGACGTCGGCGGCCTGGTCGGACAGCAGATAGACGACCAGGGCGGCGACGTCCTCCGGCTCGCCGATCTCCTTGAGCTCCATCGGGACGTTGGCCGACATCCGGGTCCTGGCCACCGGGGCGACGCAGTTGGCGGTGACGCCGTACTTGTTCAGGCCGAGCGCGGCGCTGCGGACCAAAGAGATGATGCCGCCCTTGGCCGCGCTGTAGTTGGCCTGGCTGACGCTGCCGGTGTGGTTGCCGCTGGTGAACCCGATGAGCCGGCCCCCGCCCTGACGGCGCATCAGCTCGGAGGCGGCCCGGAACACGGTGAAGGTGCCCTTGAGGTGGGTGGCCAGGACCAGGTCCCACTCCTCCTCGGACATGTTGAAGAGCATCCGCTCGCGCAGGATCCCGGCGACGCACACGGCTCCGTCCAGCCGGCCCCAGGTGTCCACGGCGGTGCTGACGACGCGCTGCCCGCCGGCCATGGTGGAGACGTCGTCGGCGACGGCGACGGCTTCTCCCCCGGCGGACTGGATCTCCTTCACCACGGCGTCCGCGACCTCGCTGGTCGGGTCGCCGCCCCCGATGCCGACCCCGTAGTCGTTGACCACGACCTTGGCGCCCTCTGCCGCGCAGGCCAGGGCGACCGCACGTCCGATGCCGCGCCCGGCGCCGGTAACCGCCACCACCATGCCGTGCAGGAACTCGCCCACGTCGCAGCCCTCCTCTAGAATCTGACGGACCGTTAGATTCTAGGTACGGGATCGAGCCGCGCAACAGTCCTGACAGGCCGTCAGAATCGGCAGCACCGGAACCACCATGGCAAGGGGAGGCCGCACATGCCCGCACTCACCGACTTCGACGCGTTCCGCGACATCGCCAAGCGCGTCAACAACTGGGGGCGCTGGGGCGCCGAGGACGAGATCGGCACCCTCAACCTGATCACGCCCGAGACGGTCAGGGCCGCCGCGGCGACGGTCCACACCGGGCGCCGGATCTCGCTGGCACTGCCGTTGCAGCAGTACGGGGTGCAGACCGGGATGATCCAGGGACGGGTCAACCCGCTGCACACCATGGTCGCGCTGAACTGGGAGATGTTCGAGCCCGGCGCCGTCGCCACCAGCGACGACGTGGTGACCATGGGCCTGCAGGCGGGCACCCACTGGGACGGCCTGGGGCATGTCAGCCACGGTGGCCGGATCTACAACAACCGTCCGGCCGGCACCATCACGGCCCAGGAGGGGGCCGCCTACAGCGGCGTGGAGAAGGCCCCGCCGATGGTCGGACGCGGCGTGCTGCTGGACGTCGCCCTGGCCCGGGGGGTGGACCGGCTGCCCGGCGGCCACGCGGTCACCCCCGAGGATCTGGCGGCCGCCGAGGAGTTGGCGCGGACGACCGTGCGGGCCGGGGACATCGTGCTGGTGCGCACCGGGCAGATCCAGCTCTACCTGGGCGGCGACCGGGACGCGTACGCCTTCCCCTCCCCCGGGCTGTCACTGCGCACCCCCGAGTGGTTCCACGCGAGGGATGTGGCCGCGGTCGCCAATGACACCCTGACCTTCGAGATCTTCCCGCCCGAGGTCGACGGGCTCTATCTGCCGGTCCATGCGCTGGATCTGGTGGAGATGGGGATGATGCAGGGTCAGAACTGGAACCTGGAGCAACTGGCGGCCGAGTGCGCCGAAGACGGTGTGTACGAGTTCCTCCTCGCGGCGCCACCGGAGCCGTTCACCGGCGCGGTCGGTGCGCCTGTCGCACCGGTGGCCGTTCGCTAGCCCTCGCCGCCCCTGCCGGGTCGCGCAGGCAGCTGATCGGTTCAACCGACAAGCAGAGCAACGGGGATGAGTGCGGCTGCACGGGGCCGGCGGTCCAGACCGCCGGCCCCGTCGGCCGTTGCTGGATCCGATGGCAACGACGAACGGGTGGCGAGACGCCGTACTCGTCTCGAGCACGGTACGGAGTCTCGCCACCCAGCCTCGACGCATGGGCCCTGACCAGCGCCGGCACAATCCGCACTCGCCAAGGACAGCCGGATGCGACCACTGCCGCCCGGGCCCTCGACGTCCCCTCGCAACGAATTGCTCAACCCAAGAGTGATCAGGCGAATACGTCACGTCAATGGGTTGTCCGCAATTCGGATTGGTTGCGTACGCTTTCGGACGACTGATCGACTGCCGCTTTCGGCACTTCACGCCCCTTGCGCGCCCCCTGGGTTTACCCTGCACACCCCGCTCGCACGCCTCAGCGAGCGCCCTCGCGCGCCGCGAAGCGCTCCCCCATCAGCCCCTGGGATCGCACATCCGGATGGAGTCCGTCCGAAAGGCCGCCTGCCGCGGCGTCCTGAGCACTGAAGAGTTCGCGGCCATCGACCCAGGTCAGAGCCCTGTCGCCGCGCCTTTGCAGAAGGGTCACGACTTCCTCGAAAATGCTCCTCATCTGGCGCAGCGTCAGATCCCCCTCGACCTCCACCCCGCTGCCGTCCGGGTTCCGGCGGCAGGCGACCACGGAGTCCTCGCGCTCGCCGCCGTGGACCGGGCCGAGAACGGTGATCGGGACATGGGACTGGAGTGACCGGATTGTGGCCAGGAATCCATGGAGGGAGGGAGCCAGTGTTCGCTCGCGAAGAGCCGCCGTGTTGTGGATGTTTATCCCGATTTCCATGGTGATATGGTCAGTTGCCCGCTCGCCGATCATCCGGGCCACCAGCGGATCGAGCAGGCAGGCTCCGCCGAAGCCCAGGTTGGTGACGTTCCGTCCGAGCAGCCGGGCCGCGACGGCCGGCCAGGTGGCGGCGGGTGAGGCGGGTGGGACGGCGAAGCCGTGGGTGATGCTGCTGCCGTAGACCGTCCACCTGGGTCGCCGGTCCGGCGGTGCCGGGAGCAGTGCGGCTCCGTCGAGCGCGTGCAGTCCGCGGACCCGGACCGGGGCCAGGGTCGGCAGCCAGAGCTCCAGCAGCTTCTCCCCCGGCGGCAGGTCCTCGAAGACGGCGCCGGGTCCGGACTGCCCGAGGTCGGCCTGCCGCCACAGGCCGGTGGCGGGGGCGGCGGGGCCGGTGGGGACAGCGGGGGTGGCGTCGTTGTGGTCGTCGCCGTCGAACAGCAGGTCGCAGACGCCGGGAAAGCCAGGGCCGCCGTCCAGCCGTACCGCCCCGGCGTCCAGTCGGAGGCCGCGTGCGGCGGTCCGCACCCTGATCCGCGCGCCGCAGGCGCTCATCGCCGGCAGCACCAGGGCGGGGTGGTGCAGTTCCAGATCCGCGACCGGCAGCCGCCACGGCATGAACCACGATCCGTCGGGCGCGTGCTCCAGGTCGATGACCCCTTCCAGGGCCGCGGCCACCCGGGGCGCGGCCCAGGAGGACGACGCAGGTGCCGCGTCGCTGGCCACTCCTGACCGCCCCCGATCCGGTGGTCGTCCGGCTGCATCCGTCTGTGAGTCCGGGTATCGATCTCGCTAGCGACTGTTCGGGGCTAACCGACCAGCAGTTGTTGCAGGGTCAGCATCGCCTCGGCATCGAGCACCGGTGGGCCGCTCTCCCTGGGTTCCCGCTCGATCTCGCACCACACCCGCTTGCCCTGGCCGTCCGGGAACCAGCCCCAACGGTCGCAGAGGTTCTCCACCAGTTCCAGACCGCGTCCGTTGGTCGCCTCGCCCGGCGCGTGTCTCGGCCGGGGCGGCCGCTCGCTGGCATCGGCGACCTCGACCCGCACCGGGCGCCGGTCCGCGTCGTCCCCGCCGACCGGGAACTGAAGGCACAGCACCGCCGGATTCCCGGTGTGCACCACGGCGTTGGTGACCAGCTCGGACACCACCAGCACCAACGTCTCCGCCAGCGCCGCATCCGGATCGAACCCGCATCCGGACAGCCGTGACCTGGTCCACCTGCGAGCCCGTCCGACCTCGGCCGGATCCGCCTCGACGGCGATCTGCACCTGAAGCACCTGCACCGCTCACACCACCCGTACTAGCGGGATCAGTCGCGCCCCTGGAACCGTCCGGCTCCCCGGGCGGCGCACCGCTGCGCATCTGATCCAGGATGATTTGCCCGCACCGTTTCCAGCAAGCGCTTCGGGCATATTCCAACATGGGGACGGTGCCGCAGTGCATACTGCCCCTGCTGGTCTCCAACCCTCGACATTCCGGGCGCGCGGGACGTGGCAAGACCGCCCCGCAGGTCCAGCACACCGATCCGTCCGCACACTCCGGAGCGTAACCGAAGCGCGGCCCATTCCTGGGAGACCGGCGGGCATCCGTCGAGATACCACCCTTCCTACATGTGTCCGACGCCCGCGGCCGACAGCTCGGCAGCCAGCAGTTCCGAGCTCTCCACCGCCCCGGCGAAGGAACCCTCGTACACCCAGGCCCGCTTCAGCAGCAGATGGACGTCCGCCTCCCAGGTGAAGCCCATCCCGCCGTGCACCTGCAGACAGTCACGGGCGCCGCGGACCGCCGCCTCGTCGGCGAGCAGCTTCGCCCCCGCGATCTCGACGGCCAACTCCCCCGCAGGCGCACCGGCGTCCGCGCACACAGCGGCCGCCCTGACCGCCGCCCTGGCCGGCTCGGTCCGCGCCAGCATGTCGGCGCAGAGGTGCTGCACCGCCTGGAACGCACCGATCGGTCGGCCGAACTGCTGGCGCTGCGCGGCGTAGCCGACGGCGGTGGCGACGGCCCGGCTCGCGAGGCCCACCTGCAGCGCGGCGGTCAGCAGCGTCCCCTCGGCCCAGAGCCGCCGGGCGTCCACGCCGGGCAGCGGTTCCGCTGGCAGGAACGGTTCTTCGAGCTCCCACACCGGCGACATCGGGTCCACACCGCGCCTGCCGGTCGACCGCAGCCGGGCCGGTTCCACCTGCCGGACCTCGCCGTTGACGGTGTCGAGCAGCAACAGGGCGTTCAGCGCGGGCAATCGCTCGACCAGCAGCGGGCCGCGTGCGGCGGGCTCGGTACGCAGCAGCGCGGCGGCGCCGTGCGCCGGGAGCCCGGCGTGCACCGTGGCGAGCTCGGTGGCCACCAACGGGCCCGGCACCAACGCCCGTCCGACTTCCTCGAATGCCAGCACCGCCTCGGCCAGCCCGAGGCCGAGACCGGGTTCCGAAGGATCGCGCCGGTCCGGCCGCTCCGGCTTGCGCAGCGAGAACAACCCGGCGTCGGTCAGCTCGGGCCACAGGGGGAGCCGGTCGGCCTCCGCGGTGACGGCGTTCCGTAGCTGCGCCGGCCCGAAGCGTCCTTCCAGCAGCTCGCGCAGTCCCTGCTGCAGGGCGACCTGGTCGTCCGTCAGCTGGAAGTCCATCAGGCCCTCCCCGGCTTGGGCAGCCCGAGTACCCGCTGGGCCACGATGTTCCGCTGGATCTGCGACGTGCCCGCGGCGATGGTGTAGGAGAGGCCCTGGAGACGCTGCGCGGTCCAGTCGCCGCCCTGGGCCTCCCCGTCCGCCAGTACCAGGGAGCCCGTGCCCAGCACCGCCGCCGCGAGGTCGTAGAGCTCCTGCCTGGCCTCGGAGAAGCGCAGCTTGAAGACGGACGCCCCGGGCCCGGGCACCCCGCCGGCCTGCGCTTCCGAGACATTCCACTGCACCAGCCGCCACAGCGCGCCGAACCGCGCCGCCAGCAGGCCGAGCGAGCGCCGCAGCGCCTGGTCCCCCCAGGCGCCGTTGCGCCGGGCCAGCCCGGCCAGTTCCACCAGGGCCCGGCGGCAGGCCACCACCTCGCCGGCGAAGGCGGTGCCGCGTTCGAACGACAGGGTCACCATGGTCACCCGCCAGCCGTCGTTCTCCGCACCGACCCGGTTCGCCACCGGCACCCGTACCTCGTCGAGGAACAGCTCGGCGAACTCCGCCGTCCCGGCCAGGGTCCGCAGCGGACGGACCGTCACCCCCGGCGCGTCCATCGGCAGCACCAGCCAGCTGATGCCGCGGTGCCTGGGCGCGGTGGCGTCGGTGCGGACCAGCAGTTCGCACCAGTCCGCCACTTCGGCGTGCGAGGTCCACAGCTTGCTGCCCGTGACCACGTAGTCGTCGCCGTCGCGGACGGCCCGGGTCCGCAGTGCCGCCAGGTCGGAGCCGGCGCCGGGCTCGCTGAAGCCCTGGCACCACACCTCCGCCCCGCTGAGGATCCCGGGCAGCCAGCGCCGGCGCTGCTCGGGCGTCCCCTCGGCGGCGACGGTCGGCCCGGCGTGCAGCAGCCCGACGAAGTTCGCCCCCACGTACGGGGCCCCGGCCCGCTCGGTCTCCTCCAGGAAGATCAGGTACTCGGCCGGGGTGGCCCCCTGTCCGCCCGCCCGTCGCCCCGCCACCACCCCTGTCCGAGACGCTTCGCGCCACACCTCCTCTGTTTCGCGCGGCCAGTGCACCCCGGCGTACCCGGCGTCGTACAACCGGCGCTGCCAGCCGGTGTCATAGGACCGCCGTCCCGGCCAGTCCCCGGGGTCGGGCGGCGGGGGCAGGTCGGGCAGCACCTTCCCGAGCCAGTCCCGCAGCCCGCGGCGGAACGCCGCCTCGGCAGGGGTGTCCCGGAGGTCCATCACGCCGCCCCGCCTGCTCCGTCCAGGCCCAGCCCGAGCATCCGGATCGCGTTCCCGCGCATGACCTTGTAGACCACGTCCTTCGGCAGCCCGCGCACATGGTCCAGGGCGACCGCCGCCGTGTCCGGCCAGGTGGAGTCGACATGCGGGTAGTCGGTCTCGAAGGTGACGTTGTCGACGCCGACCGTGTCCAGCGAGGCGATGCCGTGCTTGTCGCGGAAGAAGCAGGCGTAGATCTGGCGGTAGTAGTACGTGGACGGGGGCTCCGGGATCAGGTCGCGCACGCCGCCCCAGGCGCGGTGTTCGCGCCAGACGTCGTCGGCGCGTTCCAGCGCGTAGGGGATCCAGCCCATCTGGCCCTCGCTGTAGGCGAGTTTCAGCGCGGGGAAGCGGACCAGCACGCCCGAGAAGAGGTAGTCGGCCATCGAGGCCATGGCGTTGTTGAAACTCAGCGTGGCCTGGACGGCCGGCGGGGCGTCCGGGGAGGCGGCGGGCATCTGCGAGGAGGAGCCGATGTGCATGCAGACGACCGTGCCGGTGGCCTCGCACTCGGCAAAGAAGGGGTCCCAGTAGCCGGAGTGGATCGAGGGCAGGCCCAGGTAGGTGGGGATCTCGCTGAAGCAGACGGCCCGTACGCCGCGCGCGGCGTTGCGGCGGATCTCGGCGACGGCCAGCCGGACGTCCCAGAGCGGGATCAGGCAGAGCGGGATCAGCCTGCCGCCGCTGTCCCCGCACCACTCGTCCACCATCCAGTCGTTGTAGGCCCGGACGCAGGCCAGCGCCACCTCCTTGTCGTGCGCCTCGGCGAAGGTCTGGCCGCAGAAGCGCGGGAAGGTGGGGAAGCAGAGCGAGGCCTCGACATGGTTGTTCTCCATGTCGTCGATCCGGGCCTTGGGGTCCCAGCAGCCCCGGCGCATCTCCTCGCGGGTGATGCCCTCCAGGGTCATCTCGTCGCGGTCGAAGCCCACGGCGGCGATGTTCCGCTTGTACGGGAACTGCAGGTCCTCGTAGACCCACCAGTCCGTCGGCGGGCCCTCCGGGTCCATGGTGATCCGGTACTTGCCGCCCACGTAGGCGAGTTCGCCGATCCCGGCGCGCAGCGGCTGCGGGCCCCGCTCCCGGTACCTGGCGGGCAGCCAGGTCTCGAAGAGGTTCGCGGGCTCGATGACATGGTCGTCGACGCTCACCACCCTCGGCAGATCGTCGACGGTCGTCACGACGTCAAGTCCCGGCTGCGGCTCGGGGTGGTCCATGGGTCTCCCTCCGAGGTCCGGCTGCCGGACCCTTTACCTGACGCTCCGTCAGATTCAGACTAGTGAGCCAGGGTTCGGGCGGCAAGCGCCCGGAGGAGTGAGAGGGACGGGCCGTCATGGCGGATACCGGAGAGCGCGCCGGGCGCTTGGAGCGGCTGCTGGACCCGAGCTCCTCCGCGCTGGTGACCTGCGAGTGCCAGAACGGGGTGCTGGGCCCCCAGGCGGTGTTCCCCGACCTCGCGGCGGCGGCCGGGAAGGCCGGACTGGTCGGACGGGTCCGCGAACTGGTGACGGCCGCCCGCGCGGCCGGCGTGCCGGTGCTGCACTGCACGGCGGTGCGGCGGCCGGACGGGCTCGGGGCGAACGGCAACGCCCGGCTGTTCGCGGCGGCGGCGCGGGTGGCGGCGCAGCCGGGGGCCGCGCTCACACCGGGGAGCGAGGCGGCGGCGCTGCACCCCGGGATCGGGGCGGACCCCGACCGGGACCTGGTGGTCCCCCGGCTGCACGGGCTGGGGCCGTTCCAGGACACCGGGCTGGCCTCGATCCTGCGCAACCTGGGCGCCAGGACGCTGGTCTGCGTCGGGGTGTCGGTGAACGTCGCGCTGCTGGAGCTGACGTTCGGCGCGGTGGACGCGGGGTTCCAGGTCGTGCTGGCGCGCGACGCGGTGGCCGGAACGCCGCCCGAGTACGCCGAGGCGGTGCTGGCGAACACGCTGGCGCTGGTCGCGAGCGTCACCGACACCGCGACCGTCGCGGACCGGTGGTCGGCGGCCGGTGATCCGGCCGGTCGCGGCCGGGGTATTGAGGGGGCGACCCGGCGCGGTTAGCCTCAACGCATCTGACGGCCGATCAGGTGCGAGCTGCTCGGGTTTGCCGAGCCCTGTCTGCTGCCGGCCCCCTGGGCCGCCTAACACCTTACGGAGGGCCGCATGACCAGCAGCGTCGCCGACGCCCGGACGCTCTGGGACCTGCTGGAGCGCCGGGTCGCCGAGACCCCTGACGCGCCCATGCTGATCCAGGAGATCGACGCGCGGGCCGGGACCGACCGGGTGCTCACCTTCCGCGAGGTCCGCGACCGGGCCCTGCGGATCGCCGCCGGACTGCACGCCGAGTACGGCGTCGGCGCCGACACCCCCGTCGCCTGGCAGCTGCCGACCCGGGTCGAGACGGTACTGGTCTCGCTGGCGCTGGCCCGGCTCGGCGCGGTGCAGACCCCGATCATCGCCATCTACCGGGGCGCCGAGGTCGCGCAGATCCTCCAGGAGGCCCGCCCCGAGCTCTATCTCACGCCTGGCAGTTGGCGCGGCTTCGACTACACGGCCTTCGCCGAGAAGACCGGCAGCACGCTCCCTCGTCCCCCGCGTGTGGTGACCGCCTACGACGAGGCCGACCTCCCGCTCGGCGACCCGGCCACGCTGCCGGGCCCGCCCAGGACCGACCTCTCCGACCGGCGCGCGCCGATCCGCTGGATCTACTACACCTCCGGCATCACCTCCGCTCCCAAGGGCGCCAAGCACACCGACCGCACCCTGATCGCGGGCGGCTCCGGACTGGCCGACGCCCTCGCCATGAGCCCAGCCGACGTGGGTTCGATCGCCTTCCCCTATGCCCACATCGGCGGCCCGGACTATCTGGTGACCATGCTGGTGCACGGCTTCCCGGCACTGCTGGTCGAGGTCTTCGCGCTGCCGGAGGCGCTGCCCGCGTACCGGCGCAACAGGGTCACCATGGCCGGCGGCAGCACCGCCTTCTACGCCGCCTTCCTCGCCGAGCAGCGCAGACTGCCGCCCGGCGAGCGGCTGCTGGCCGACCTGCGGATCATCTCCGGCGGCGGCGCCCCGCGCCCGCCGGAGATGTACCGGGAGGTGCTGGAGGAGCTGGGCTGCGTGCTGGCCCACGGCTACGGGATGACCGAGGTCCCGGCGATCTGCATGGGCTCCCCCACCGACACCGCCGAGCAGCTCGCCAACACCGAGGGGCATCCGGTCACCGGCTGCGAGGTCCGCGTGGTCCGCGGGGACGGGGACGAGGCCGCGATCGGCGAGGACGGCGAGGTCTGGCTGCGCGGGCCGATGGTCTGCCGCGGCTACACCGATCCGGCCCTCACCGAGGAGTCGTTCACCGTGGTCGACTCCGCCGGACCCTGGCTGCGAACCGGTGATCTCGGTCACGTCCGGGACGACGGGCACCTCGTGCTCACCGGCCGGCTCAAGGACATCATCATCCGCAAGGGCGAGAACATCTCGGCCAAGGAGATCGAGGACCTGCTCTACCAGGACCCGCGGGTCGGCGCCGTCGCGGTGATCGGGCTGCCCGACCCGGTCCGCGGCGAGCGGGTCTGCGCGGTGGTCGAGCGCCGGCCCGGAGTGCGCCCGCCGACGCTGGCCGAGGTCGCCGAACGGCTGCGCGCGGCAGGGCTGATGGCGCAGAAGATCCCGGAGCAGCTGGAGGTGGTGGACGCGCTCCCGCTCAACGAGACGCTGCGGAAGGTGCTGAAGCACCAGTTGCGCGACCTGTTCGCGGCCCTGCCCTGGCAGGACCCCGCAGCGCCGGCGACCCCGCCGGTTGTCAGGGACGAAGCTCATCCGGGGGTATGAGGCTCCCAGCGAACGCCCAGGTAGGCTCGCAGTAAGCCCGCCCTCCGGAATCGCCAAGCGGCTGCGAAGAAGACCACTGCGAGCAACCAGACTGCCTTGCGCTGCGTCCTCACCTGCGGATTCCGTCCAGCGGGGCCCTCCTGGCCCTGGCAGACGACGGCGGGGGAATCCGGAAAGGTCAGCGATGAGTCTCACAGGTACGCCGTTCTTCGCGGTCACGATCCTCCTGGTCGTGCTGACCGTGGTGGCCCTGGTGGTGGTCTGGAACCGGATACCCGGGCCGGCCGCGGTGCGAGGCGCCGCCAGGGTCGGCCTGATCGTCTTCAGCCAGGCCGCGGCCGTGGTGATGGTCCTGGTCTTCGTCAACAACCGGATGGGCCCGTTCTACGACACCTGGGGCTCGCTGTTCGGCCAGGACGCGAGTGTCCAGGTGGCCGCCGGCGGCAGCGGGGACAGCAGCGGCACCGGCGGCGGCAAGGGGACCACCGGGGTGAGCAACGTCACGGCGCCGAAGCTCAACTTCAGCAAGTACAGCAGCGATGTGCTCGGCGCGGACGCGGTCGGGCCCGAGTCGCGGATCAAGGGCGACATCTACGTGTGGCTGCCCCCGCAGTACAGCGAACCGGCCTACGCGCACACCTCCTTCCCGGTGCTGGAACTGCTCCCTGGCACCCCCGGCACGCCCAAGGCCTGGTTCGGCAGCATGCACGCGGACTCCGCGATGCGGACGCTGATGAGCGAGGGCAAGGTCAAACCGATGATCCTGGTCGCGGCCAAGATGAACATGTACGGCGGCAGCAGGGACTCCGGCTGCGCCAACCTGCCCGGCAGCTACCAGACCGCGACCTGGCTGGCCAAGGACGTCCCGGCGCTGATGAAGCAGAACTTCCGGGTCTCCGGCGACCGCAGGGACTGGGGCATCGCCGGCTACTCGGCCGGCGGCTACTGCGCGGCGAACCTCATCGTGCAGTACCCGCAGGTCTTCCGTGCCGCGGTGACCATGTCCGGCTACAACACCCCGGACGCCGCCGTGGTGCTCAAGGACCCGGCGCTGACCGCCGCCAACAACCCGCTGCTGCAGCTGCGGAAGGCAGCGAAGCAGCCCGACATCGTGCTGATGGCCCAGGGGGTGCAGACCGACGGGACGACGGTCGCGGACGCGAGGGCGCTGGTCAAGGCGCTGCACACGCCGGGGAACAGTCAGGTGATGACCTTCTCCAGCGGCGGCCACGACACCACGACCTTCATCAAGGAGATGGGCCCGATGCTGACCTGGATGTCCAAGCAGCTCACCGGTCGGTGACGGCCCCCGGGGCGACCGGCAGCACCGCGCGGACCACGCGTTCGGCGGCGCCGCCGTCGTCCCAGGGGCAGAAGCGCTCGCGGAACTCGGAGCGCAGCTTGGCCGCGTCGGTGCCGTCGAAGCCGCTCGGCGAGCGGTCGGCCAGGACCGCGGTCAGCTCCTGCTGGGTGGTGGCGACCAGGCCGGGGGGATGTTCCATCAGGTCGAAGTAGACGCCGCGGATGCGCTGGTAGTCCTCCCAGTCCGGGGCGAAGACCACCATCGGCCGGTCCAGCACCGCGTAGTCGAACATCACCGAGGAGTAGTCGGTGACCAGGACGTCCGCGGCCAGGCAGACCTCCTCCACCGAGCCGTGCCGGGAGACGTCCACGATGCGTGCGGCGGCACCCGCGCCCTCGGCCCGGTCGCCGGCCGTCCCGGCCCGCTCGGGGCGGCTGTAGAAATAGTGGGCGCGCACCAGCAGCGTGTAGCCGGGGCCCAGCGCCGCCGCCAACTCCTCGACGTCCAGCGGGGAGACGAACGCGGCGTGCTGCTCGCGGTGGGTGGGCGCGTAGAGCACCGCGGTGCTGCCCGCGGCGACGCCCAGACGCTCGCGGATCGCCGCGGCCTCCTCGGGGGTGGCGTCGGCCAGCCGGTCGTTGCGGGGGTAGCCGGTCTCCAGCACCTGGTAGCCGCCGGGGTAGGCGCGGCCGAAGGCTGCGGTGGAGTGCGGGTTGGGCGAGACCAGGTAGTCCCAGCGGGCCACATGCTCCAGCAGCCGGTCGAAGTCCATGCCGGCCGCGGCCTCGGGGCGGTCCCGCAGGTCCAGGCCGAGGTACTTCAGCGGGGTGCCGTGCTGGGTCTGGATGTGCACCGAACCGGGCCGCTTGGCCGCGGTGTGCGGGAAGTTGACGTTGTTGACGAAGTACTTGGCGGTGCACATCAGCTTCAGGTAGGCGGGGGTGTTCTCCAGCACCCAGGGCACGCCCTCGGGCATGGCCGCGCCCTGCGCCCTGGTCTGCACCACCCACACGCCGCGGACCGAGGGGGCCAGTTCGAGGGCCTTCTCGTAGATCGCCGCCGGGTTGCAGGCGTAGCCGCGGTACCAGTAGGCGGCGTAGACGGCGAGGTTCTGGTCCAGCGGGAGCCGGCGGTAGGCCGCGGAGAGCCCGCGCCTGGCGGTGCCGCGCACGGCGCGCCTGGCCTGCGGCACGGTGCGGCGGGCCCGGCGGCGGACGGTTCGCGGCAGCGCCTGCAGCGGGCGCAGCCGCTGGTAGGCGCCCCAGGCGTCGCGGTCGACCAGTCGGTACTGCACCCCGCGCAGGCCGCCCGGGTAGCTGTAGCCCTGCGGGCGGCGCCGGCGGAAGTGCGCGGAGGCGCGGTGGAAGAAGTCGGCCCGCAGCTCGGCCGGTACCAGGCCCGGGGTGTCGAGCACGGTCACCGCCTGCTTCACGGTTCGGTCGAAGACCAGGCGGCGGAGCGGTGCGGCGATGTCGGGGCGGCGGTCCAGGAACGCGAAGACCGCGTCGTACTGGGCGAAGGCGTCGGCGTGCCGGGGCGAGGCGGTGTTGGTGATCGCGCCCTCGCGCTCGCGCCGGTAGAAGTAGAGCTCCTGCGGCAGCAGGCTGATCCGCTCGGCGGCCAGCAGCAGCGGATAGGTGACCGAGAGGTCCTCGTAGTAGCCGTCGCCGAAGCGGACGTCCAGGCCGAGCAGGAACTCGCGGCGGACCACCTTGTTCCAGGCCGAGAGGATCATGTTCAGCAGCGCCGGGCGCTCGGCCAGGGTGAGCGTGTCCGGGGCGTCGGCCAGAGTGCCGCGCCAGGTGTCGGGTTCGACGCTGCCGTCGGGGTAGACCCGGGCGAAACCGGTGACCAGCACATCGGGGCGGCTCTCGGCCAGGCGCGCGGAGACGGTCCCGACCGCGCCCTCGGCCAGCCAGTCGTCGCTGTCCACGAACCAGACGTACGCACCGGTGGCCCGCTCCAGGCCGGCCTCGCGGGCGCCGCCGAGGCCGCGGTTGGCGTCCAGGTGCAGCACGGTGAGCCGGGGGTCGCGGGCGGCGTACTCGTCCAGGATGGCGCCGCTGCCGTCGGGCGAGCAGTCGTCGACGGCGACCACCTGCAGCCCGGGGAGGTCGGCGGCGAGGACGGAGTCCAGGCAGCGCGGCAGGTAGTCGGCGACCCCGTACACCGGCAGGACGACGGACAGGGAGGGGGAGTCGGCTGCGTTGGGGGTGGGCGCACTCACGGGCGGTTCTACTCCAGGTCCGGTCCGGGACGAATCCCCCGAGCCTACTGCGCGCCCTGGACCGCCTCGGACCTGCCACTGGCGGAGACCAGGTCCGGGTGGATGTCGAAGAGCCGGCGGATGCCCAGGGCGTTGAACACCCGGTGCACCTCGCTGCTGGCGCGGTGGTCGCGGGCGGCCGGGAGGACCAGCCGCAGCTCCCCGGAGCAGGAGCGCAGCAGCCGCCGGGCGCCGATCAGCACGCCGACGCCGCTGGAGTCGCAGAAGCGGACCTCGCTGAGGTCCAGCAGGATCCGGCGCTGCCCGGAGGCGACGGCGTGGTGCACCTGGTCGCGGACCACCGCCCCGGAGGCCAGGTCGATCTCGCCCGCCACGCGGAGCAGGGTCCAGTCGTCGAACGTCTCGGGCGTCACTGTCAGTGTGCTCACGCTGTGCCGCGATTCTCGGGTTGTCGGGTCGGTGGGTGGGACGGAGGTGACGGGAGTGGACAAAAGTCCAGGGAAAACGGTCACCGAGTGTTCTTGACGAGCCATCAGGCTATCGGGAGCAGCCGACGGAGGACAGCCCGGATCACAGTCCGTACATGGAATCGATCCGAAACGGTCCGATCCGAAACGGTCCGTGGCCAGTCAGTTTCTGCGAACCGCCCTGTCACCTCACCCGGCGGCGCTAGGTTCAAACAGGGACGTTCCGATGAAGGGCGGTGCCCATGGCGACATCGGCCCCGATCCGCTGGGACCGCCAGATCCAGCGGCGCCTCGCCCGCGGCGAGGAGTCCGCGCTCGGTGAGCTCTACGACCAGTTCGCCCCGCTGGTGCTCGGACTGGCCAGCCGCGTCCTGGACGACGCCGAGGCCGCCGAGCAGGTGGTCCGCGAGGTCTTCGCCCATGTCTGGGAGCACCCCGGCGACTTCGACCCGGCCCAGGGCTCCATGCGCTCCTGGATCGGCACCCTCACCCACCGCCGCGCCGTCGAACGGCTGCGCAGGGACCAGGCGCCGGACGGCGGCGAGGGCGACGAGGACGGCCCGACGGCTCCGCCGGAGTCCTCCAGCATGGAGGAGCAGGTGCTCGCGGAGGCGACCGCGGCCCGGGTCCAGCACGTGGTGACCTCGCTCCCGCTGGCACTCAGGGAGACCCTGGTGCTCACCTACTTCGGCGGCCGCACCTACCAGCAGGCCGCGCGCGAACTCGGCATCAGCACGGCCACCGCCAAGCACCGGATGCGGCTCGGCCTCCAGCTCCTGGCCACGGCCCTCTCGACGGAACACACCTCATGAGCGCCCCGATACCTCCGGGGAGCCCGGAACCGCCGCAGCGCCGGCCGGGCGGGACGCCCGACCACGACACGCTGCGCGGACTGCTGGGCGCGTGGGCGCTGGACGCCTGCCCCGCCGAGGAGGCCGCCCAGGTCCAGCAGCACCTGGCCGGGTGCCCCGGCTGCGCCGAGGAGGCCGGAAGGCTGCGGCATGCGGCGGGCTGGCTCTCCGCCGACGAACCGCTGGACCCGGCGCCGATCCTGCGCACCCAGGTGCTGGCCCGGGCCCTGGCCCGGCGCGCGCCGGAGGTCAGGGTCCCCGAGTACGCGGGCGCGTTCGTCGCCGAGACGGCCCGGTTGGACGCGCTGCTGCGGGACCTGGGCGAACTCGACTGGCTGGAACGCGCGGAGCTGCCCTGGCACGGCGGCTCGGAGCACTGGCGCCCGGCCGAGGTGCTGTGCCACCTCACGGCGGTGGACGGGGTGGTGTCCCGGGCGCTGGGCCTGCCCGACCCGGTGCCCTCGCCGGACGGCGGCATCGACCTGGTGGAGCGCACCGCGCGGCTGATGGCCCAGCAGCGGCGGCGCGGCCCGGAGACCGTCCGGGCGTTCTGGCGCGAGCAGACCCGCGCCCTGGTGGAGACGGCCGCGCTGGTCGACGCCGCCGGGCAGCCCTCGGCGGCGGCGGACCTCCCGGTGGACTACGGCGCGTTCCAGCTGCCGCTGCGGGACGCCTTCGTGGACCGGGCCTTCGAGTGCTGGATCCACGCAGAGGACATCGCCGAGGCGGTGGGGTGGCCCTACGGGCCGCCGCGCGGGGCGCACATCCGGGCCATGGTGGAGCTGGCCACCCGGCTGCTCCCCTATGCGCTGACCACGCTGCGCATGGCCGGCCCGGGCTCGCCGACCGCCCGGCAGGGGCAGGGCGCGGTGAAGCTGATCATCGAGGGCCGCGGCGAGAGCGAATGGCTGGTGCCGCTGGAGATCCCGGCCCCGGACGCCCCGCCGCTGCGCGCCGACAC
Organism: Streptacidiphilus carbonis; assembly: GCF_000787775.1. GTDB lineage: Bacteria > Actinomycetota > Actinomycetes > Streptomycetales > Streptomycetaceae > Streptacidiphilus > Streptacidiphilus carbonis. The sequence goes on from NZ_BBPM01000027.1 coordinate 29,028, forward strand.
CGAGCCGGTGGCCACCGTCGCCATCGACGGCGTCGAGTTCTGCTTCTTGTGCGCGGCGCACCGGGATCCGGACCGCACCCCGCACGGCATCATCGGCGACCGCAACGCCGCCCGCGACCTGCTCCACGCCGCACGCCTGCTGTCGCGCCCCTGAGGGGCCCGCGGGGCCGGGCTCAGGCGAAGACGACGGTGCGGCTGCCGTTGAGCAGGACGCGGTGCTCGGCGTGCCACTTCACCGCGCGGGCGAGCGCCTGGCATTCGGCGTCGCGGCCCAGGGCGACCAGTTGCTCGGGGGTGACGTCGTGGCTGACCCGGACCACCTCCTGCTCGATGATCGGGCCCTCGTCCAGCTCGGCCGTCACATAGTGCGCGGTGGCGCCGATCAGCTTCACGCCCCGGGCGTGCGCCTGGTGGTAGGGCTTGGCGCCCTTGAAGCTCGGCAGGAACGAGTGGTGGATGTTGATCGCCCGCCCGGCCAGGGCCTTGCACAGGTCGTCCGAGAGCACCTGCATGTAGCGGGCCAGCACGACCAGGTCCACCCGCTCCGCGGCGACCAGCTCCAGCAGCGCCGCCTCGGCCCCGGCCTTGGTCGCCGCGGTCACGGGGATGTGGTGGAACGGGACGCCGTAGGAGCCGGCCAGGTCCTTGAAGTCGGTGTGGTTGGAGACCACCCCGACCACGTCCACCGGCAGCGCCCCGGTACTGGCCCGGAACAGCAGGTCGTTGAGGCAGTGGCCGAACTTGCTGACCAGCAGCAGCACCCGGGCGCGCTCCGCGCTGGGGTGGATCTGCCAGTCCATCCGGAAGGCGTCGCCGGTCGCGGCGAATGAGGCGCGCAGCTTCTCCAGGGTGACCGGGTCCTCCGCGGAGAAGTGCACCCGCATGAAGAACAGCCCGCTGGTGCCGTCGCCGAACTGCTGGCTGTCCACGATGTTGCAGCCGGTCAGGAAGAGGTAGCTGGACACCGCGTGCACGATGCCCTGCTTGTCCGGGCAGGAGAGGGTCAGTACGTACTGGCCCGTGCCGGGCTGCTGCTGGGACACCGGATGCTGCCTTTCTGCGGACTCCTGAGCAGCCAGCCTGCCACAGACGGGCGGCCGGCCGGCGAACCGTCTCACGCCGCGAAAGGCTCCGGCGGGGTCAGTCCACGACGCGGTCAGTCCACGACGCGGGTCAGGCCACGACGCGGGTCAGGATGGACAGCACCTCCAGCGACCGCGGCGCGACGTCCGGGTCCTCGCCGTCGTTCAGGGTCAGCCGGACGTGGGCGTCGCGGCAGGCGCGGACCGCCTCGGGCCAGCCGTGGTGCGCCAGGTACGCGGCGGAGGGGGCGTCCGCCCCGACCTGGTGCATGATCCGCAGCACCCGCAGCACCGCGGTGTCCACCAGCGCGGCCTCGGCCGAGTCGCGGACGATCGTCCCGACGTACTTCTCGGCGGACCAGCGGTCCAGCCAGGTGTCCTCGACCAGGCGGTACACGGCGTCGGTGACGTCGCCGTAGCCCTCCCGGCCGGTGACCCAGAATTCCTGCTGGAACGCTGGGTCGCCGAGCATGTGCAGGGCTGAGCGGACCCGGGCCCGCCAGCGCCACCAGGGGATGTCAGTGAGCGGCATGGCGCCCATGCTCCCCGAGTGAGGGGCCGTTCGAGAAGACTTTTGCGAACCGTGCTGCGAACCCTGCATAAGAATCGATCCTACGTTCCCATTGCTACGGCTGTTCTCACGGCGTTGGCCCGTTGTTCCCCGGAGCGCCGCGTCGGCGTCCGCCGCTGCCCGGAGGCTTTCCCCCGAGCTATGTGGCGGGCCGACCGGAGCCCGCCTCCAGGGAGGGACAGCGTGCCATGAGGTCCACCGGACGATCGAGCCGTACGGTCGCCGCCGCCGCGGGTGCGGCACTGCTGCTGGGCGGCCTGGCCGCCTGCGGCGGCAACGCCGACGCCAGCGAGCACGGCACCGTCACGGTGATGACCTGGGCGCCGGAGGAGGGAGCGGTGGGCAGCCAGGCGGGGATGCCGGCGCTGGCCGCCGCGATCGCCAAGGACTTCAACGCGACCGGCGGCATCGGCGGCCGCCAGGTCCAGGTGCTGACCTGTGACGAGCACAACACCAGCGCGGGGGCCATCGCCTGCGCCAACGAGGCGGTCGCCAGGAACGTGGTGGCGGTCGTCGGCTCCTACAGCCAGTACGGCAGCGACTTCATGCCGCTGCTGGAGGGGGCCGACATCCCCTACCTCGGCGGCTTCGGGCTCTCCCCCGAGGAGTTCAACTCGATCTACTCCTACCCGGTCAACGGCGGGTATCTGACGCTGCTGGCCGGCAACGGCGAGCAGCTGGTCAAGGCCGGCTGCACCAGGGTCGCCGTGGTCCGCCCGAAGAGCGACCTCGGCGACACCATGCTGGGCTCGCTCAAGGCCGGCCTGTCCACCGGCAATGTGTCCACGGTGGACGTCCCGGTCGACTCCGGGCGCACCGAGTACTCGGCCGCGGCGGTCCAGGCCATCGGCAGCGACGACAACGGCTCCTGCGTCACCACGGCCCTCGACCCCGCCTCCACCGCGACCTTCTTCGACGACTACCGGCGCCAGGCCCCCCGGCACACCCGGCTGTCGTCGGTCATCGGCAGCGTCCAGCAGTCCCTGGTGGACTCCACCGGCGGCGCCACCGGACCGCTGCAGTCGCTGCTCGCCACCGGCTGGTACCCGCCGGACAGCAGCCCGGTGTGGAACTCGCTGCACGCCCTGGTGAAGACCTACGCCTTCACCGACAACCGGATCAACACGGCCGACCCTGGCGAGGAGACCACCTGGATCGCCTACGAGGTGCTGCGCAAGGTCGTCTCCGGGATGACCGGGCAGATCACCGCCAAGTCGCTGCGGATCGCCCTGGACAACAGCGGGCCGATCGACACCGGCGGGCAGACCCCGGCGCTGGCCTGGGGCATCAACGACACGCTGGCGCTGAGCAGCGCGCCCCGGCTGGTGAACACCCGGGTGACCTTCCTGGGCGTGCAGAACGGGCAGCTCAGCGAGGGTGAATCGGGACTGCAGGACGTGCGTGCGCTGCTGCTGAAGCAGTAGGGCCTGTCCGGAGTTCCGGCCGGACAGGCCCCAGGACACGCGCGTCGGGCGGACGCATTCAGAGCTGGGTGGCCGACAGCTTCGGCTGACCGGTCTCGGCGGCGATGGCGTTCCACAGCTTGGACGCCTTCTCCTTGGCGGTGCTGGCGGTGCCGCTCGCGGCGTCGGCGGCGTTGCGGCCGCCGGCCTTGGGCCGGTGGTCGTGGGCGCAGCTGCCCTTGGACTCGGCCGCCCAGGCGGCGTAGTGGCTGTCGGCGCTCTCCGAGGCCTTCCAGCCCTCCTGCAGCGCGGCGACCAGCGCGGCGCCGTTCTTCAGCTGGTCGGTCTGCATGCTGCCCAGCTGGCTGACCAGCTGCTCGCGCAGGCCCGCCGCGGTGGTCAGGTTCTGCTTGGCCTGATCCAGGTTCCGGCAGTTGGTGATGTCGCCCACCGCGCTGATCACCGCCGCACGGCTGTGCGAGGCCGTGGCCAGCAGATCGGACATCGCCTTGGCCTGGGTCTGCGCGGCCGAGGCGGACGTGGCGCCGCTGCTGGCGCCCGCGCTCGCGGAGACCGAGGTGGTACTGCCGACCGCGGCCGCGCCCTTGGACGAACCGCCGCCGAGCGCGGCGGCGACCGCGATGCCCAGGACCGCGCAGCCGGCCACCACGGCGATGCCGATGGCGCGGGTGCTGAAGCGGCGGGTGGCGGGGCGCTCGTCGTAGCCGCCCTGGTCGTAGCCCGGGGCCGGTGCGCCGTAGCCGCCGCCCTGGTCGTAGCCGCCCTGCTGGTAACCCTGCTGCGGGTAGCCATTGCCGTAGGTCGGCTGCTGGTGCGGCTGCTGGGGCTGCTGGGGCTGCACGCCGGGATAGCTCGGCATCGGCACGATGAACTGCGTCGAGGCCTCCTGCTCGGGTGCGGCCTGCCGGCCGTAGCCCTGTTCCCCGTAGCCCTGTTCCCCGTAGGACGGTTCGCCGTAGTACTCCGGGTTGCCGTCCGGCTGGGCCTGGGTCGGGGCGTTCCAGGGGAGTCCGTCCGGCGAGGAGCGGATGACCTCGCCCGGCATGGCCGGCCCGGGCTGCTGCCCGCCCGAGGTCCCCCCGGCCGGTTCCGGTCTGAACAGGTCCTCAGGGGTCAGCTCGTCGTTGCTGGGGCGACGGAGATTCAACGCGCATCCTCACTTCGCCCGGTGGGGCGGGCTGCTCTGCCCCCGCACCGGGGCGGGACCACTGGCCGACTCCCACGGCGCGCGGCCGAGTCCTGCCCGGCCTACCCCATGGAACGCCCACGCTACCGGTTCGCCCGGAAGAGTGGCTATGAGCCCTGGTGTATTGACGGCACTCCGGCCCCACGGCAGTGCCGAATTCCGCTACGCCGCAACCTCCGCCAGCGACCTCGCCTGGAACTCCCGTACCACGCGCTGCTCGCGGAAGGGTTCCAGTCTGCGCCGGAAGTCGTCGAGGTACTCGGCGCCGCGCGCCGAGCGCAGCCCGGAGAGCAAGTCCACGGCGCGCGCGCCGGTTTCGCACGCCTGCTCCACGTCCTTCAGCTGCAACTGGGCCGTGGCCAGCAGCACCAGGTCCACCGCGCGGCGGCGGACCCGGGTCTCCGGATGGCCGCGCAGCGCCTCCTCGGCCTGCCGGGCGGACTGCCGGGGCTGCTCCAGATCCCGGTGGCAGTGCGCGAGTTCGTCGGCCAGGTAGGCGCCGTCGAAGTGGCCGATCCAGGCCGGGTCCTCCTCCGGACGGCTGTGCTCCATCGCCTCTGTCGCACGCGCGGCCACCGCGTCGCAGGAGCGGGCGTCGCCGAGCAGCGCGTGGCCGCGGGCCTCGGCGACGTAGAACATCGCCATCGCCGTGGGCGTGGCCGCGCCGCGCGCGCCCTCCTGGGCTGCGCGGGCGAGTTGGGAGATCTCCCGGGGATTGCCCAGGGTGGCCGCCAGATGGCTCATCGAGGCCGCCAGGACGTAGCCGCCGTAGGCCCGGTCCCCCGCCGCCTGGGCCAGCCGCAGCGCCTGGATGTAGTACCGCTGGGCCAGGCCGGGTTGGCCGGTGTCGATGGCCATGTACCCTGCCAGCTCCGTGAGTCGGGCCACCGCGGCGAACAGCGCCCGTCCGGTCTCCTCCCGGTAGGAGCCGGAGAGCAGCCCGGAGACCACGCTGTTGAGGTAGTGCACCACGACCGGGCGGACGTGCCCGCTGCCGAACCGGTGGTCGAGTTCGACCAGCATCTCGGTGGTCGCCCGCACCGCCTCGACGTCCGCGAGGCCCACCCGGGGACCGCCGTTGCGGGCCACCGTCTCGTCCGGGCGGGTGATCAGCCAGTCCCGGCTGGGCTCCACCAGGGCCGAGGAGGCGACCGAGGTGCCGATCAGGAAGTCGCGGCGGCCCACATCGCTGCGCCACAACTCGCAGACCTGTTCGACCGCTCCGGACAGGGTCGCCGAGAAGTGCAGCCCGATGCTGGAGGAGAGGTTGCGGCCGTCCGCCATGCCGATCTCCTCGACGGTGACGGACCGTCCGAGCTTGCGGCCGATGGCTTCGGCGATCACCGCCGGGGCCTGCCCGCGCGGCTGCTGGCCGCGCAGCCAGCGGGCCACCGAGGTCTTGTCGTAGCGGAGGTCGAGCGCGTGTTCGGCGCCGCAGAGGTTCACTCTCCTGGCCAGGCCGGCGTTGGAGCAGCCGGCCTCCTGGATCAGCGCCTGGAGTCGTTCGTTGGGCTGTCGTGCGACCAGTGGTCTGGCGGCCATGGACGTGCCTCCCCCTCGAGCGTGATGGTCACCCCGACAGGTCATCAGCATTCCCCGCACAGGGGCCCGCGAAGCCTGTCGGGTCGCACGGCATTTGAGACATTCCGTCCAGAGTATCCAGACGTCTCCCTGATGGGATACCCGCTGGCGGGCCCCGACTCCCCTGTGCGCCCCGTCCGTGCACCGACGCGCCCCCACAGGTCGGACGGCAGCGATCACTTTCGTGGCAACGCCCGTAACCCGCTCCGTCCTCGCGAGTTGTGCACGGCGTGGAAGACACCCTGGGAGCTACTCGGCCGACCTCCGTCCATCGGGAACGCGCGCATCGGGACACCGTGCATCAGGACACCGCGCATAGGGACACCGCGCATCGGGACGCCGCCCGCGACCCGCTGATCGAGGCCGCCGTCCGCTACGCGGAGGAACGCCATTGGGAGGTCGCCGCCGGCAGTTGGCTGATCGAGGACGACGGGCCGCTGCGCTGCTCCTGCGGCGATCCCGACTGCCCCGCCCCCGGCGCGCACCCGACGACCCGCGACTGGGCGCGCAAGGCCAGCGCGGGCCCCGGCGTGGTACGGCGCTGGTGGACCGACAACCCGCTGGCCTCCGTGCTGCTGCCGACCGGCCGCGCCTTCGACGCCATCGACGTACCCGAGATCGCGGGCTGCCTGGCACTGGCCCGGATGGAGCGGATGGGCCTGCAGCTCGGCCCGGTGCTGGCGGTCCCCGGCGGCGGAGCCGGCACCGCGGGCCGCGGCCGCCGGCTGGTCTTCCTGGTGCTGCCCGGATCGCTGCCCAAGCTCCCGGAGCTGCTGCGCAGGCTCGGCTGGGGGCCCGGACGGCTGGACCTGATGGGCCACGGCGAGGGCGACTGGATCGTGGCCCCGCCGACCCGGGTGGGCACCTTCGGCTTCGCCCAGTGGGCCAGGGAGCCCACCACCCTGAACCGCTGGCTGCCCGAGGCCACCGAGCTGATCAACCCCATCGCCTATGCATGCGGCCGAGAGGCGCCGCTGACGTCACCGCTCTCCTGAGCGACCGTCAGCCGCAGCCCGGCGTCCCCGGTGCCCCCGAATCCGCCCCCGGATCCGCCTCCGATCCGCAGGGCTTCGGGGGCACCGCTCTGTGTGCCGCCCGCTGCGGCTCCATGCCCCTCAAAACCCCACTTTCGAGTGACAACGCTCAAGGATTGCCGGTTGCTGCCGAGGGGAGGAATGGGGTCGTAAGGATCAACCGCCCGGAGGGAGCCGCCGCAGGAGGAACATCGAGTGCGGGGGCACGAGGGGGAGGCCCGGAGGGGAAGCC
>NZ_BBPM01000027.1:36538-62349 GCF_000787775.1 Streptacidiphilus carbonis
GAGGGGGAGGCCCGGAGGGGAAGCCGGGCGGGGGGAACGGCGGGGGATGACGGGGGGAACGGAAGGACCCGGCGCTCGGGGAAAGAGCCGGGTCCTTCCGTCCTGACCGACCAGCGGACTACCTGCTCCCGGATCCGGGCTCAGGCACGCACGACGAACACATGGGCGGCGATCTCCTTGTCCAGCTCGGCGGCCTCGCCGCCACTGCTGACCAGCACCCCGCCGGGCGCGTCGGTGACACTCACCACCGCCCCGGGCTGCACCCCGGCCCGGCGCAGCGTGTACATCAACTGCGCGTCGGTCTGGATCGGCTCGCCGATCCGCCGGATCACCACGCTCTTGCCCTCCGCGCCGGGCGCCAGCAGGTCCAGGGTGACCAGTGTCTCCGCGGCCGACTCGTCGGCCGGGACCTCGCCCAGCTCCTCCAGGCCCGGGATCGGGTTCCCGTACGGCGACTGGGTGGGGTGCCGCAGCAGTTCCAGCACCCGGCGCTCCACCGCCTCGCTCATCACATGCTCCCAGCGGCAGGCCTCCGCATGGACCTGCTCCCACTCCAGTCCGATGACGTCCACCAGCAGGCATTCGGCGATGCGGTGCTTGCGCATCACCCGCGTCGCCAGCTGCCGGCCGCCCTCGGTCAGCTCCAGATGGCGGTCGTCCGCGACCTCCAGCAGCCCGTCGCGCTCCATCCTCGCCACCGTCTGGCTCACGGTGGGGCCGCTCTGCTCCAGCCGCTCCGCGATCCGGGCGCGCATGGGGACGACGCCCTCCTCCTCGAGTTCGAAGATGGTGCGCAGGTACATCTCAGTCGTGTCGATCAGGTGACCGCTCATCGCCGCGGGCTCCGTTCCTCGTCGTCCAGCGTCGTCGCAGACCAATTCTGACTCATCGCGCCGACAATCCCGCTGTGCATCCGTTCGGGCTCTGTTGACAGGGCGCCGACGGAGGCGTCAACGTGCCAGCGGGTGCCTCCCGTCGAATCCCAGCGAAAGCGAGCACAGACCCGATGAGCGATCTGGCCGGGCAGTACTTCGACGCCGCCGTCTCCCTGCTGCAGCGGGTACGGGACGAGGAGGCCGCGGGGATCGAGCGGGCGGGGCAGGTGCTGGCCGACACGGTGCGGGACGGCGGCCGGATCTTCACCTTCGGCGCCGGCCACTCCTCGCTGGCCGCCCAGGACGTGGTCTACCGGGCCGGCGGCCTGGTGCTGATGAACCTGCTGGACGTGCCCGGGGTCACCGGGGTGAACGTGGTCCCCGCGCATCTGGGCAGTTCGCTGGAGCGGGTGGCCGGACTGGCCACGGCCACCCTGGACGCCGGCCCGGCGCGCCAGGGCGACCTGCTGTTCGTGATCTCGCTCTCCGGGCGCCAGGTGATGCCGGTGGAGCTGGCCGCGCACGCCCGCGAGCGCGGCCTCACTGTGATCGGAGTCACATCGCTGGCCTACCCGCAGGCGGTCTCCTCACGGCACCCCTCGGGCCGCTACCTCAAGGACGAGTGCGACCTGGTGCTGGACAACAAGATCGCGGTGGGTGACGGCGAGCTCACCGCCGAGGGCGCCGACACCACCTTCGGACCGGTCTCCAGCATCACCACCATCGCGCTGATGCAGGCCGTGGTGGCGGTCGCGGTGGGCAGGCTGGCAGCCCAGGGACTGACCCCGCCGCTGTTCCGCTCCGGCAACGTCGACGGCGGGATGGACTGGAACGCCAAGCTGATGGCGGAGCACCGGGACCGGATCTTCTACACCTTCTGATCCGACCTGCACCTTCCGACCGGCTACACCTTCTGACCGGTTACACCTTCTGACCGACCGCCGCCAGGTCCACCGCCGCGGCGACCCGGGCCGCGATGTCCTCGGCGTAGGCGGTGTCGGCCCGGTCGAAGCGCTGCCGGCCCGAGCCGCGCAGAAAGGTGAGCACACCGACGGTTCGGCCCCGGCTGCGCAGCGCCGTGCACAGCCCGTGCACGGTCCCCGCGGGCCAGCGCCGCAGCAGCGCCCAGTCGAGCACCGGCCCGGGGCCCTGGGCCGGAGTGGTGGGCACGGTGGGCGCGCCCGAGTCGGACACGATCACGGTCCCGGCCCGCTCCAGCGCCCGGACCGCCGGGTGCACCTCGCCGTACCGGGCCGGGATGCCGGTCGGCTCCAGCGCGGCGGCCTGGACCGGGGCGCCGACCGGGGAGACCGCGGCCCGCACCAGGTCGCCCCCGGGGGTGACGTCGGCCGGGCCGGACCGCCCGACGTCGCCGGGGTCGCCGGGGTCGGCACCGGCGTCCGCCGGGGCGAGCACGTCCAGCAGCGCGTAGTCGGCGAAGCCGGCCAGCACGAAGTCCAGGTAGCCGACGGCCCCCTCCATCGGGTCCTCGCACTCGGCGGCCGCCTGCCCGGCCCGGCGCAGCTGGGTGGCCCGGAACCGCAGCACCGTACCCTCCTGTTCGGACTGCTCGTGCAGGGTGATGTCCTCGAAGAACCAGGCCACCCCGAGCGGGACCGGCTCCTCCCCGAGCGGGGAGCCCAGCCGGACGAACTCGCTGCGCCAGCAGCGGCGCCGGGACGGGTCGGTGCGCAGCGCGGCCCACAGTTTGACGCCGCTCAGCGGCTTGCCGGTGGCCAGCACGTGCTGCAGGGCCGCCTCCAGCTCCTGGACGCCGTCGCCCAGCACCTCCCCCAGCGGGTGGCCCAGCAGCGCGTTGCGGTCGCAGTCCAGCCAGCGGGCGGCGGACTCGCCCACCGCGGCCGGGCGCAGATCGGCGTCGACCAGGACCACCCCGGTCGGCGCCTCGTCCATCAACGCCTCGGCGAGGGCGAGCGAGCGCTCCAGCTCGACCTGGGCGCCGGCCTCGGAGAAGGCGAAGTAGAGGCCGAGCTGCCGGCCGTCGGGGGCGGTGACCTGGTGCGCCTGGGCCCGGACCAGGACCCGTCGGCCGTCGCTGGTGAGCAGGGCGAACTCGTGCACCCGCGGGGTGCCGGCGGCCGCGCCGAGCAGCTGGCCGCGCACCGCGTCGGCGTCCCCGGGGCGCAGCGCCCATCCCTCCAGGCCGACCCGGCCGACGGCCTCCGCCGCGGTCCAGCCGAGCAGCCGGACCGCCTCGCGGTTCCAGTGCGTCAGCACGCCGTCACGGTCCATCGCGGCGAGGCCGACCTCCATGCCGTTCAGCAGGGCCGACAGCAGCCTGGCATCGGCGTCCAGCGACGGGGCCGCCTGGCCTCGGGCGGGAACGTTCATGATGAGAGGCACCTCCCCCACCGGGCTTCGATTGATCCCCTGGGCGATCCGTGGGCGAAACCATTCAACTCGCCTGTCCCGCGGTCTACACAGGTTTCCGCCAAATGTCCCCCGACCGGGAGGATTCGCGCTATTCGCGCGCGCGCGAGGGAGGTCGCACGGCGGCGGTGAACCGGCGCCGATAAATACCGTTGCCGCCGCCGCGGAAGCCTGCCTACAGTGTCGGCACACTGAAAGGAGGTGATCCGAAAGTATGAGTACTTCCGGGACTCGTGAGGTGGCTGCTTCCTAGCAGCCCTTACCCGCTGTGCGCGTAAGGGCGGCGGGGCAATCCAGAGCAGTCACCCGGCCCCTGGGCCCGCCGGCCGTCCTCCGGCGCCTGCTCCTCCCTCAGGGAGCCTCCTTCGGGAGGGCAGGAGCAAGCCCAGGGGCCGTCCCGTGCCCGTACACGGGCTTCAGCCCGTACATGGGCTTCAATGGCGGACATGGACAAGCACGCCCGACGCACCGCCCTGCTGGAGCTCCTCGGCCGGGCCGAGCGGCTCTCGGTGGAAGAGGCCGCAGAGCAGCTCGACGTCTCCGCCGCGACCATCCGGCGCGACTTCGACGAGCTGGACCAGCAGCAGCTGCTGGTCCGCACCCGGGGCGGGGCCAAGGTCAGCGGGATCACCTACGAGCTGCCGCTGCGCTACAAGGCGGCCAGCCACGCCGAGGAGAAGCTGCGGATCGCGGCCGCCGCGGCCGCGCTGGTGGAGCCGGGCTCCATGGTGGGCGTCAACGGCGGCACCACCACCACCGAGACCGTCCGGGCCATCGCGCTGCGGCTGGCGCCGCTGGCCCTGCCGGCCGACACCGAGGCGGTGACCCTGGTGACCAACGCGCTGAACATCGCGCACGAGCTGACCATCCGCCCGGAGGTGAAGGTGGTCCTCACCGGCGGCGTCGCCCGGGCCCGCTCCTACGAGCTGGTCGGACCGCTGGCGACCCCGGTGCTGGCCGAGCTGACGCTTGACCTGACCGTGCTGGGCGTCAACGGCATCGACGCCGAGGACGGCGCCAGCGCCCAGAACGAGGCCGAGGCCGGCATCAACAAGCTGCTGGTGGAGCGGGCCCGGCGAGTGGTCGTGGTCGCCGACAGCAGCAAGGTGGGGCGCCGCGCCTTCGCCCGGATCTGCGGCATCGACGCGGTGGACGTCCTGGTCACCGACTCCGGCGCGACCGACGAGCAGATCGAGCCGTTCCGCGCGGCAGGCGTCGAGGTGGTCCGGGCCTGACCGGACCGGTACCGGTCCTGATCACCGGTCAACTCACGTCCGACGGCCGGAAACTTCGGCGTATACGTGTGCTGTGCCCCGCCCCTGGGCACCGTCACACTGGCGAGGACGGTCGAGACAAGGGGGATGTCGATGGTCCACAAGGATCCACCTGGCCACCGGGAGCGCCAGCTGCTCCCCGAGCCCTTCTGGACGGCCGACCAGGCCTCACTGCAGGGCCAGGAGCGCTCCATCCGCTGGTACCGCGGCCAGATACTGATGCTGGTGCTGGCCGCGCTGGCCGGCATCGCCGACGTCCGGCACAACCAGCTGAACTGGTTCCAGGCCGTCTCCGCCGCCTTCTTCGCCGGGGCCGGCTACTTCTGGTGGCGGCTCGGCCGGGAGAAGCCGCAGTCGCTCTGGTACGAGGGCCGCGCCGCCGCCGAGTCGGTGAAGACGCTGGTCTGGAAGTACGTGGTGCGGGCCTGGCCGTTCGCCGGCGAGGGCGAGTCCGTGGACGCCGACAACGCCTACCTGGAGCAGATGAGCGAGGTCTTCGCCGCGTTCCAGAAGAGCCCGGTGATCCCGCCCGGCGCCAAGCCGATGATCACCGACGAGATGCACCGGCTCCGGCAGACCCCGCTGACCGTGCGCCGCGACCTCTACCTGCAGGAGCGGATCAGGGCCCAGCGCGTCTGGTACCTGTCCCGGGCCGAACGCTGCGAGAACGCCACCACCGCCTGGCAGTTGGTCTCCACCGGGACCATCATCCTGGCCGTGGTGGTCGCGCTGACCCAGTTCCTCGGCATCATCGACCTGCACCTGCTCGGGGTGTGCACCACCATCGCCGCCGCGGTCACCGCCTGGATCCAGCTCAAGCAGTTCCGTCCGCTGGCCGCCGCCTACCGACTGGCCGCCAGCGAACTCGACCTCATCGAAGCCCAGTTGAGCCGTCTCGACCTCACCGCCCAGCATGCCGAGGCGGTCTGGGCCCGGCTCTCAAGCGACGCCGAGGACGCGGTCTCCCGGGAGCACACCATCTGGCGGGCCAGGCGCGACCGACGGGTCTGAGACACGCGCCCGACGGGTCCGATGCAACCGTTCGCGTTCTGTACGACAGCGGGTCCACTGGGCAGACTGAGGTAGAGCCTAGGGGGACATGGATGCCGAATCAGGACCCACCGCGCAATCGTGAGGCGGAACTGCTTCCGGACCCGTTCTGGGCCGCCGACCTGGCCTCGCTCCGCGGCCAGGACTTCGCCCTGTACTGGTACCGCTGGCAGTTGGGGCTGACCATCCTGGCCGCACTGTTCGGCACCCTGCCGGCCCACCGGGTCGGCGGGGTCAATATCGCGCCGGTGGCCTCGCTGCTGCTGCTCGCCGCCGCCGGGGCCACCGCCTGGCTGCTGCACCGCAGGGCGCCCCAGGAGCAGTGGTACGAGGGCCGTTCGACCGCCGAGTCGGTCAAGGCGCTGACCTGGAAGTACGTGGTACGGGCCCAGCCCTTCGAGGGCGAGGGCCGGGACGCTGAGGCGGACAAGCGGTTCAACGACCTGGTCGGCCGGCTCCCCTACTCCGCCCAGGACGGTCCCGCCCCCGGGGCCGGGACCCAGGTGAACGCGGAGATGCAGGCGGCCCGCGCCGGCACCCTCCGGGAGCGCCGCAACCTCTATGTGAACGAGCGGCTCAGGGCCCAGAAGGTCTGGTACGACTCGCGGGCCAACGAGTGCGACCAGAAGGTGCAGCTGTGGGGCGTGGGCCTGGCGGTGGTGTTCAGTGCCGGACTGCTGATCGCGGCCCTGGAGGCGACCACCTTCACCTCGCTGCACGCCCTCGGCGTCATCCCGGCCTGCGCCGCCGCCGCGACCGCCTGGATCCAGCTCCGGCAGTACCGCCCGCTGGCCGCCTCCTACCGGCTGGCAGCCAAGGAGTTGGACCGCATCGCGGCCGGCCTGAGCCATCTGCGGCCCGAGGCGCCGGGCGCCGAGACGGAGTGGTCCCATCTGGCCAGGGAGGCCGAGGACGCCATCTCCCGCGAGCACATCGTCTGGCGCGCCCGCAGCCAGCACCGGGTCTGAAGGCCGCGGCGCAGGGCCGACCCCGGACACCACCCACCCAACCCCACCCCACCCGACCCAGTCCGACCCCGTACCACCCCCACCCCGTCCGCCCCGGGCCGTGACCCGAACGAGGGAGAGAAGTTGGCGTCGCTAGCAGTCGAACTGTCCAACGGCCGGCGGCTTGCCGTCGAGACCGCGGGCGACCCCCGCGGCAAGCCGGTCTTCCTGCTGCACGGAACCCCCGGCAGCAGGCTGGGCCAGGCGCCGCGCAGCCCGGTGCTGTCCTGGCTCGGCATCCGCCTGATCACCTTCGACCGCCCCGGCTACGGCGACTCGGACCGCCTCGCCGGCCGCCGGGTCGCCGACGCGGCCACCGATGTAGCCGCCGTGGCCAATGAGTTGGGGATCAAGACGTTCGCCGTGGTGGGCCGGTCCGGCGGCGCCCCGCACGCGATGGCCTGCGCCGCGCTGCTCCCCGAGCGGGTGACCAGGACCGCCGCGCTGATCAGCCTGGCCCCCCGCGGCGCCCCCGGCCTGGACTGGTACGCCGGCATGGCCTCCAGCAACCGGCAGGCCTACGCCAGCGCGCAGAGCGGCGGCACCCGGCTGGCCTCCGCACTGCGCGCCCGCTCCCGCGACATCAGGGCGGACCCGTCCATCCTGATCGCCGAGCTGAACAGCGAGATGCCCGAGTCCGACCGGCGGGTGGTCGCGGACCGGGGTGTGCGCTCCATGCTGCGCACCAACTTCGCCGAGGCCATGCGCAGCCACGACGCCGGCGGCTGGATCGACGACGTGGTCGCGCTGAACCAGCACTGGGGCTTCGACCCCGCCGACATCCCCGGCCCGGTCCTGCTCTGGCACGGCGAGGACGACGTCTTCACCCCGGTCGAGCACTCCCGCTGGCTGGCCGACCGGATCCCCGACTCGGAGCTGCGGGTCGAACCCGCCACCGCCCACTTCGGCGTGCTGAGGATCCTGCCGTCGGTGCTGAAATGGGGTGCGGGACACCATCTCTGACGTCCCGCCACTCCTTCGCCACCCCCGTCCGCCCCTGCGCCGGCTGCCCGGCCGACTACACCGGCTGCAGCTCCAGGTCCCGGCCGTTGCGCTTCCAGCCCCTGACATTGCGGGTCGCCGGGTGCTCCTCGCCCACCTGGCGGATCAACTCGTCGACCACCCTGCTGCGCAGCTCCACGGCCTCGGTGCGCCGCCCGGAGTCCCGCAGCGTGACGGCCAGGTTGCCCTCGCACACCACCACGTCGGGGTGCTGCGGGCCGTAGCGCTCGACCAGGCCGCGCAGCGCCGTACGGCCCAGGTCCTCGGCACGGTCCAGGTTCCCGCTGTCGCCGTAGCAGTTGGCGAGGTTCACCATCACCGAAAGGGTGAACGGGTGCTCAGGGCCGAGCACCCGCTGCATCGAGGCCAGGGTGGTCTCGCACAGCGCCGTCGCCTCGGTGAGCTGCCCGCTGTCCCGCAGGTATATGCCCACGTTGTTGGCGCAGGCCAGGGTGTAGGGGTGGTCGTTGCCCAGCGACTGCCGGTAGCCCTGGAGCACCTCGGCGGCGAAGTCCCTGGCCGCCTCCTTGTCCCCGGCCGCCGAGTAGTCGGCGGCCAGGTTGAGCGCGCAGGCCAGGGTGTCCGGGGCGTCGGCGCCGTAGCGCTCCAGATAGCGGTCGTAGGTGTCCTTGGTGAGCTGCCTGGCCTCGCCCTGGCGGCCGACCCTGCGCAGCGCCACCGCATAGCTCTTGGCGTAGCGCAGCTTGGGCAGGTCGGTGACCGGGACCTCGCGGTAGGCCTCCTGGAACTCCTCCAGCAGCTGCACCGAGCCCTCGTAGTCGCCGAGGGCCCGCAGGTCCTCGGCCAGCGCCGCCTTGCTGGCCAGGGTGTCCTGGTGGATCGAGCCCAGCACCGCGTCGCGCTTGTCGAAGGTCTCCTGGTCGAGCTGGCGGGCGGCCTCGTAGTCGCCGGTGAAGCGGTAGTCCAGGGCGAGGTTGTTGGCCGTCAGCAGGGTGCGGTTGCTCAGTTCGCCGTAGGTGTCCCTCAGCTTGCTGTAGGTCTCCAGGTCCAGTTCCATGGCCGCCTTGAAGCGGCCCAGCGCGCGCAGGTCGCCGGCCAGGCTTCCGGCCGTCATCAGCGAGTGCAGGTGGTCCGGGCCGAGCAGGGTGCGCTGCCGCTCCAGGGTGCTCTGGTCCAGCTCCAGGGCCTCCTCGAACCGGCCCTGCGAGCGGACCACGTTGGCCAGCTGGAACCGCAGCAGCAGGGTCTGCCGGTCGTTCGGGCCCAGCTTGGCGGTCCAGGCGTCCTCCAGGCGGTGGCCGAGCTCCTGGGCGGCCTCCAGTTCGCCGCGCTTCCACAGGTAGCGGACCCGGTCGATGAGCAGCTGGCGGACCTCGGACTCGTCGCAGTCCTGGGCCTCCGAGGGGCCCAGGTGCGGCCAGATCCTTTCGAAGTCCGGCCAGCTCGCCCAGTCGTCGACGTCCAGGGCGCCGGGGCGGGCGCCGGCCAGGATCTGGTGCACCTCGTGCTTGGCCGCCTCCTGCTGGTCGCGCGACATCTCGGAGCGGATCACCGCCTGCACCATCCGGTGCACCTGGAAGGTCCGGCTGTTGGAGTCGACCTTGGCCAGCCCGTACCGGGTGATCGCCTGGACCACCTTGCCGAGCATCACGCTCTCCTGCAGCTCCGGGTCGAGGGACACCAGCGAGCGCAGCATCTGGTCGTTGTAGATCAGGCCGATCGCGATCGGGTCGGCCGAGAAGTACGCGCACAGCTGCAGCAGCCGGTTGGCGGCCGGGGACCGTTCGCGCAGCCTGGCTATCGAGACGTTCCAGGTCGCGCTGAACCGCCGGGGGTAGTCCGGGATCTCCTGCTGGGTGGTGGTCAGCGCCTTGACCGCCTCGTCCTGGAGCTCGGCGATGTAGGAGCTGACCGGCGTTCCGGTGGTCTCCAGCCAGGCCGCGGCGATCTCCACGGCCAGCGGCAGGTCGCCGACTGCGTCGGCGACCCGGTCGGCGTCGGACCGGGACAGCCCGGTGTTGCGCCGGCGCAGGTGCTCCACGCTCTCCTGGCGGGTGAAGACGTCCACCGGCAGCGGTTCGGCCTGGCCGGTCCAGGCCTGGTTGCGGGAGGTGATCAGGACGTGGCCGGGGCCGCCCGGCAGAAATCTGGCGATCTCCGAGGGGCGGTCGGCGTTGTCGAAGATCAGCAGCCAGCGGTCGACCCTGGTGCCCTGCCGCAGCGCCTCCCTGGCCGCCTCGGCCGCCTCGGCGACGTTGTCGCCGGGACGCAGGTCCAGCTTTCCGGCCAGCTCCGCCAGCGACAGCATCACCTGGTCGGACTGCTCCGCGTCGACCCACCAGACCAGGTCGTAGTCGGCCATGAAGCGGTGCGCGTACTCCAGCGCCACCTGGGTCTTGCCGACGCCGCCGAGGCCGTACAGCGTGGTCGGGGTGGGCAGCACCACGGCCGGGTTGCCGCCGCGCAGCTGGTCCCGCAGGCTCTCCAGGATCGCCGACCGGCCGGTGAAGGCCGGGTTGCGCGGCTTGACGTTCCAGATCGCCGGACGGGTGCCGGGGAACCGGGGTCCCTCGGCGCCCAGCAGCTTGTGCACGTCCTGCTCGCCGCGCCGCAGCGCGCGCAGCAGCACCGAGGCGGCCTGGGCCTCGTCCAGGCGCAGCACGTCCACCTGGTTGCGGTTGTTGAACGGCGCGGTGAGCCGGACGTCGCCGACCCGGACCGGGATCAGCTCGCGGCGGACCCCGGCCGGGTCGGCGTCGGTCACCGAGTTCCACACCGCATGGGCCTGCGGCGAGCGCACATACGCCGGGGACAGCACCACCAGGGTGCGGGCCGCCGCGTCCATGCCCCGCTCGGCCTCGGCCCTGGGGTCGGCGCCGACCTCCCTGGGCAGCACCCGCAGCCCGGCCCGGGTCAGCAGCGCCTCGATCCAGTCCGCCCACATCCGGTCCTCGGGCGCGTAGGAGAGGAAGATGTCCTCCCTTATCGCCGGGCGGCGCCGGGTGAAGGAGTCGGCGTAGCGCAGCCGGACGTCCTCCGGCATCGCCGGCAGGCCCACCACCCGGTCCCGGGTCAGCGCGGCGGTCAGCCGCTCGCAGGCGGAGAGCATCGAGGTCGGCGAGCCCGGCTGGTCGCCGAAACCGGCCAGGATCTCCTCATAGGCGTAGAAGGGCCGGTAGGGGATCTCCACCGCACCCCAGTACTGGGCCAGCTGGGCCTCGTTCATGTCCTCGGGCAGGCCGCCGAAGCGCTGCCGGGCCAGCGCGCGGCCGGCGTCCGCCTTGACCTTCTCGAAGTCGTCCACCCGCATCGGCACCGGCAGGATCCGGATGCCCTTGGTGCGGTAGCGCTCGTTGACGGTGCGGGCGATGGCGGAGGCGCCCTCGATGCTCTGGTCGCTGAGGGTGAAGCAGACAACCAGGTCGTCGGGCATCTCCACGGTACATATATCCGCTATGTCGGAGAGCCCGGTCCGGCTGTCGATCAGGACGTAGTCGTAGTGGGCGCGCATGTCGGAACGCATCGCGTCAAAGAACTGACTGCCGTTCAACTCGGCATAGAAATGGTCCCAGTTGATGGCGGCGACGGTCGCCGCGTAGTCGCTGCGCACCTGGCCGGCCGACAGCAGGTCGAGCCGGCCGCCCTCCTGGAACATGGACCAGTTCAAGGACAGGGCGTGCCGCCGGACCTTGGCGAACTCCCGGTGCCAGCCCTCCTCGTGGGGCTGCTCCCGGAGCGCCTCGTCCCGGTAGTCCATGATCAGGTCGATCACTCCCGTGGTGGCAGCGAGATCGTCCTGATCCAGGAAGGGGCGGAAGAAGTGCGCCAGGCCCGGCGCCTCCAGGTCCCAGTCCACGGTCAGCACCCGATGCCCGTTGGCAGCCAGGATCCAGGCGGTGTTGGCTAGGGCCATGGTGCGCCCGGTCCCGCCCTTGTAGGAGTAGAAGGTGATGATGCGGCCGTTCCGATCCTCCACCTGGTACTCGCTGGTCATGGGTTCCCTCCGCCGAAGTATCTGCTGTCAGAAGCGCGTTGCGTCGGTGCAGAAGCCTGGGGCCGGTCGTCGGCCCGGGTCAGTCGTCGTCGCCCTCGTCGGGGTCCGGCTCCAGTTCCACCTGATCCGGCGGGAGCCCCGGATCGGGCCCCCCGCGCAGGGTCGGGCGGCCCGAGCCGCCGGCGTAGCCGCCCGACGGCGGCACGGGTCTGCTGCGTTCGGTGAAGCCGAAGATCGCCCGCTGGGTGGCCTTGGGCAGCTCGGCTTCGAAGGAGTCCAGCGTCGGCAGCCCGTCGAACCCGCCGCGCAGGCTGGGCCTGATGTCCCGGCGCCGGTGCCAGAGGGCCTCCTCGGCGGCGCTCTGCAGGCTCTCGTCCACCGCCTGGCACTCCGGGTCGTCCGGGTTCCACGGCTCCATCAGGCTGATCCAGGCCGGGTTGCACTGGTCGAAGGCCTTGACCAGCTCCCGGCGGGCCGGGTCCAGCAGCGCGAACCGGTCCAGCAGCAGCAGCCCGGGGGCGGACGGCTTCTCCGCGTTGAGCACCGCGTCCGCCTCCTCCTCGAACTCGTGGATGCTGGGATGGAACCCCAACTGCCGGGCCACCCGGTCCGCGTGCTGCGCCAGCGGACGGCTGGACTCCGGACGGTAGGGCTGCCAGTCCAGCGGGCTCTGCCCGTACGCCGCCGGCGAGCGCCCCTCGGGCAGCCGGGTGGCGTCGCAGGCGAGCACAGCTATCCGGAGCTGGCGGGCGGGGGTGGGCTTCTCGAAGGCGCTGGGCCTGGCCAGGAAGTCCTCCTCCGGGCCCACCGGGATCATCGTCTGCTCGGCCATCTGCACGATGCGCTGGGCCAGCCGGTGCACCGCCAGCTGGTAGGCGTCGCGGAAGTAGTTGAGCTTCAGCAGCGCGTACAGGCCCTCGCGCACATAGTCCTGGCCGAACTCGCTGTGGTTGAACTGCAGTCTGCTCGCCACCTGCGGCAGCAGGCTCTGCTGGCCGGGCACCCACAGCACCGGGACGATGCCGGTGGCCGAGCCCGGGGTCCCCGGTATCCGGTAGACCGGGCGCGAGGAGAATGCCTGCCACTCCTGGCCGCAGGCGACGCTGTGGAAGTAGCGCGGCGAGTACAGCGGGACAAAGACCCGGCAGTGCGCCAGCGCCTCACCGATGCGTTCGGACCACCCCTCGCCGAGGTGCATGCCCCGGTCCATGAAGCCGGGCGGCTCGCCCTCCGGGAGGTCCGTCAGTTCCATGACGGCCGCGCACAGGTCCTTGAAGAGGCGGTGCACCCAGTGGTTGGGATCCCCGTCCACCTGGCTGCTGACCGGGGTGTGCGCATAGCTGAGAAAGAAGAAGGGACGGGGCGCATCCTCGCCCCACCCGCCGCGAACACTCAATGGGCACCCCCGTACCGGCTGCTGGACAGAGCCCCGTCCCGGGGCCCTCGCGTTCGGCAGGGGAGTCAGTCATCCTGCGACATCAACACCCTACTTTCGGTGATCGTCAATCATACGACAGCATAGGCGAATTGATTGTGCCTCATGCATGCCTCGGTCAGGAATACGGCGTCGGGCCCGCAGTCAGGCAGGCCAGGGCGGCATCCACGGCCGGGACGATCGGCAGCAGCCAGGAACCGGCGTGGCCGAACAGTCCCTCGGCGAAGGGCACCGTCCGCCGGACCGAAGCGCCCAGCCGCGGAAAGTGGTGGTCACTCAGATCCACCCCGTCGAAATGGATCCAGGCACGCTCACCGGCGTCGTCCAGCACCACGCAGTCGTAGCCCCGCATCGGCGGCGCGGGCACCCGGCTGTCCGCCAGATGGTAGGGCGTGCAGAGCCAGTCGGGGATGCCCACCAGGAGCGACTGGGCGTCGGCCTGGTAGAGCCGGTCCAGCGGCGAGCCGTCGCCGAGGTGGCTCTCCAGCGGATGCGGCCCGGTGATCCAGGCGGCGTCGGGGCCGAGTGCGGCGAAGGAGGTCTGCGGATGGCTGCTGCGCAGCGCACCCGGGGTGGTCCTGACCGTCTCGGCGATCCGGCCCATCGTGGGCGAGCTGGGGGTCCGCAGCCGGTCGAAGGCCGGCATCCGGTCCCGGTAGTCGGCCAGTTCCGCCGGCCCGAGCCCGGCCGTGGCCGTCCGGTGCAGCGGGGAGGAGAGCGAGTTCTCCGGGGTGGCCGTGTAGACCACCAGGGTGCCGGTACTGCCCAGCGCCCGCCGCAGTGCCCGCACCACGGTGTCGGCCCCGCCGACGACCGGGCCGACGCTGCGCAGCGAGGACTGCACCAGCAGCACCCCGCCGGGCCGGACCCCCAGCGCACGCAGGTCCGCCAGCAGATCCGCCTCGGTGTGCTTCTCCCTCGGACCGGCCCCGGCCCGCCCGGCTCCACCCGGCCCGGGCCCGCTCAGGTCCGCTCCGCTCAGGCCGGCCCTGCTCAGCCCCGCTCCGCTCAGCCCTGCGCCTGGTTCGCCAGCCACTGCGCCTTGGTCTCCTCCATAGAGCGCCGGGCCGCGACCACGGCTCCGGTACCGACCGGTTCGTCCAGCCAGGGTGCCACGGTCGCGCGCATTCCGGCAGTGAAGCGCTCACCCAGCGGGGTGAGCGAACCGGATTCGGCCAGAGTCTCCACCGCATCCGCCGTATGCTGTCGCCAGCGCACGAACTCCATCTCCACCTGGTTGAGTTGGGCCTGGATCCGTTGGCCCTGTCCCGGCTCGGCACGGAGCTCGCGCAGCCGGGCCCGCCAGTACTCGCTGACGGCTAGATGCGCGTAGGTGCCCTGGAGCAGCCCTTCCAGCGGCCTCGGGTCCGCCCGCCAGGGGGCGAAGTAGAGCCGGGAGTCGGCCGGATCGAACAGATCGTGCAGATCCAGCACCGCGCCCAGCTTCACATGCTGGAACTCGTGGACGATCAGCAGCGCCAGCGTGTCCGCGGCGGCCGGGCGGGCGATGCCCACCGTGCCGAACGCATTGCGCGCGGCCGCGCTGACGTCCTGGCCGGGCGGGGCCGACTGCAGCGGTGTGATGGTGGACAGGCCGGCCGCCACACCCCCGGCGTAGCGCGGCAGAGCCCGGTTGACGAAGCGCCAGGCCCCGGTGAGCCCGGTCTCCCAGGCCGCCAGCTCGGCGTCGCCGAGCCGCTCGGCGACCGGCCACTGGTGGCTGTCACGCTGCGGGTCGGTGTCCTCCAGGGCCACGGTCCAGTCGGCACCGGCGGCGATCCGGCGTACGGGCTGCCAGCGCCGGTCGCCCCGCTCCCAACTGACCCGGGTGACCGCTCCGTCCAGGGTGGCGGTGAACCCGTCCGCAGTGCCGCTGACCGTCGCCGTGCCCTGGCCGTCCAGCAGCAGCCGCCCCAGCCCGGGCAGGCGCAGCACGCCGCCCTGCCGGACCGGCACCCGGACCGTCTCGTCCGCACCGGCGCGCAGGGCCGCGACGGCGGCGATCTCGGCCATCCCGCCGAGGTCGGCGCCCTGGTCGCCGTCCAGGCAGCGCATCGCCCAGGCCCTGGTGTAGGGATGGGCCAGCGTGGCGTCGAGGGTTTCCGGGGCCTCGGTGTCCAGCGTGGTCAGCAGGTCCCAGACCGGCTTGGCGTCGTAGCGGTCGGCGGCCCGGTCCCACACCGTCGCCAGCAGCTCGCGGCCGATCTCCAACTGCTCGGCGGCCAGCACCGTGACCGTGCCGGCGTCGCCGTAGCCGGACGCCAACTGGTCGAGCTGGTCCTCGGACAGCAGTTCTGGCTCCGCCTGGAAGTCGGTGGTCATGCGTTCGTGCTCCGCCACATCACTGATGAAGGTCAACAGGTCCCGGCAGAAGACCGAGGGGTTGTCGAAGCCGCTGCCGCCGCTGCCGGTCTCATAGCGGTGCGCGTACAGGCCGCCACCACAGGACTGCACCACCGGGCAGGTGCGGCACTCCTCACACAGCCCCTTTAGGCCGTGCTGACGGTCGATCATGCCCGGGTGTCGCGCCGCGGTGTCGAAGTCGTGGTCGAAGACGTTGAAACCGGTCGCCGGCGCCCCGTCGTAGGCCGTCTTCAGCGAGTCGGCCTGCTCCAAGGTCCCGTCCGTCTCGACGACCACCAGGTCCGCGGGTTCCAGCCCCAGGTTCTCGGTGAGGCTGCTGAGCCCGTGCAGGGTCCGCAGTACCGAGTCGAAGGTCCGCACCGGCACCGGGCGGCCCTGGGCCTCCCAACGCCGGTACACGGCGCCGAGCCAGTCCGCGTACGGAGTGCTCTCCGGCCCGTCGGGGCGCAGCGGCGGCTCGTCCCAAGTGGAGTGCGGCAGTAGGAAGTCCAGCCGCGGCGGCTCCAGCGCCAGCAACGCGTCATAGACGGCGACCGGGTCGTTGCGCACATCGATCGTGCACAGCAGTCCGGCGAAGAGCCTGCGGTACTCGGGCTGCCGCAGCAGGTCGATCGCCCTGAGCACCTTGGCGTAGCTGCTGCGTCCGTCGGCATAGCGACGGTGCAGGTCGTTCGCGGCCTTGTCCCCGTCGAGGCTGATTCCGACCTTGATGTCGTATTCGGCGAACAGATCGAGAAATCGCCGGTCCAGCAATACTCCATTGGTGTGAATGCGCAGGTCAAGCGCACAGACACCGGCTAATTCGCGTCGCAGCTCCTCCGCCGCGAGCCGAATCAGATGCACCCCCGCAAGCAGTGGCTCCCCACCGTGCAGCACGACATGAACGGTATCCAGGCTGTGCGCCCTGGCGTGCTCGGCGATTCGCTTCGCGGTTCGGGGCAGCACATCACCCGAGGCGGCTTTTGGCCGCCCCTTCCATTGGGTGTCAGCGTGTTCGTAAATGTAGCAATGGTCGCAAGCAAGATCACAACGACTGTGCAACTTCACAACGAACTGACGAAAAGGCACCAAGACTGCGTCCATGTGCGTGAGGACCGATGGGGAGCCCGCTGTGATCAGACGCTGGAACCGAAAGCTGCGACCTCGATGCTCTTTCGGCCGGTCTCCTTCAGCACTCGGCCGAGCATGGTGCCGGCCGACTGGCCCTCACGCATGGCGTCATCGGCCAGTCGGGCCAGAGGGCGTCGCCCGGCTTCGACACCACGGTCGACAGCCGACTTCTTGATCGTTCCTGCGGACGTGTTCATGGGGGCCCAATCGCGGGTAGTGGGGAATACGGAAGACTAGGCAGCCTTCATGCGCGATGTTAATGCAGCCAGAGCCTGTCCGTATTCACATGTCGCTCCGGATAGTCCGGAGTTTCTGCGCGCGCTGGGCGAACCTGGGTAGTGAAACGGGACCATCCTAGTGCCGCCGCAGCGGTCGCCGGGGGGTTTCGGACACAGTCGCAGCGGTACTTTTCCGCCCCTGGAGCGCCCCGGAAGACCCCCGCCTGGAGAAACAACCCAGGCGGCACCACGAACCCGCAGATCAGAGCCACCGACTGATTCACCCGAGTGGGTGATCACCCTTTCCGCGCCTCGAACACAGGTCCCTCACACTTGGCCGGAAAAGCAGCCCCCACCTCCCCTCTCAGCCACAACCACGTCACTTCGACGGCCCCGCCGATCGCCCCTTCCTTCACGACGGGGCCGGCGGCTGGAGCGACTACACCTCGGCCTCAGCACGCGCTGGGGCCTCGACCCCGTCGACACAGGCTTTCGGTCCTCCCCCGCGGCGCTGAGCCGGCCAGCCGCCGCCCCGGATCAGAGCGGCGGAATCTCCAGCGGGCGCCCGACTCTTTGCCAGCGTCCGCAGGCCAGGGTCAGCGGGTGCTCGGGACCCAGCTGTGCCACCAGTTCCTCCACTGCCTGGGAATGCAGTTCCTCCGCCTGAGACTCCTGACCCGACTCCCGGAGTGCCACAGACACATTGGCCGCGCAGATCACGGCGTCAGGGTGTTTTGCGCCATAGCGGGCAGAGAGTCCGCTCAGCACGGCCCGACCCAGCTCGGCCGCACTCAGTGCATCACCGGCCACGCCGTACGAGTTGGCCAGATTGAGCCTCGCTGACAGGGTGAAGGGGTGGTCCGACCCGAGTCTCTGCTCCAGGGACGCCGCAGCACGCTCGCCCAACTGGATCGCCTCTCCCACCTGCCCGCTGTCGCGCTGGTAGATGGTGATGTTCACCTCGCAGACAAACACGAACGGATGGTCGGCTCCTACCCGCTCGCGATAACCGTCGCGGACCTCGACCGCGAAGTCCCTGGCGCGCTCGCTCTCGCCTGCGGCCGAGTAGTCGGCGGCCAGGTTCAGCGCGCAGGACAGAGTGTCCGGGGCGTGCTCCCCATAGATCCTCCGCAAGCGTTCATAGGTGGCGGCGCTGATGTTCCTGGCCTCCTCCGGACGGCCGAGTTGACGTAGCGTCACCGCCAGGCTCGCGGCGTATCGCAGCGACGGCAGATCCATCACGGGTACCGAGCCGTACTGCTCCCGGAACTCCTCAAGCTGAGTCAGCGAGCCCTGATAGTCGCCGAGCGCACGCAGATCCTCGGCGAGGGCTGCCTTGCCGGTGAGCGTGAACGGGTGTCCGGGCCCCAGGCAGGCGATCTTCCGCTCCAGCGTCTCCTGGTCAAGGTCTCTGGCTCTCTGGTAGTCCCCGATGCAGCGGTAGTCGATGGCCAGATTGTTGAGCGTGAACAGTGTCTGTGCTTCGTCCTGGAGACCGCTCATCGTGCCGACCAATGCTCGGTCGAGTTCGAGGGCCTCCCCGAAGCGCCCCAGGGCACGCAGATCCGCTGCCAGAGCCCGGGTACTGATGAGGGAATCCAGATCGTTCGGACCAAGGAGTTCCTGCTGTTTCGCCAGTGTGTCCCGGTCGAGCCGCCAGCACTCCTGGATGCGGCCCTCGCTGCGCAGGACGTTGGCCAACTGGCTGCGCAGGTAGAGCGCTAGGCGATCCTCCGATGCGTACTTGCGCAGCCATGTCATCTGCAACTCCCGGGCCAGACTTTCGCCGGCCTCCAGTTCCCCGCGCATCCACAGGTACCGGACGCGGTCAAGCAAGAGCTTTCGGGTACCGTCCGCGTCGCAGTCGACCGCGCCGGAGGAAGCCAGATGGGGCCAGATCCTCTCGAATGCGGGCCAGAACTCCGGGTCGCCGACATCGTCCACCGGGGGCCGTGCCGCCACGAGAATGTCGTGTACCACATGCTTGGTCGCCGTCCGATCCTCCGGGGAGAGGCTGGAGCGGAGCAGCGCCCGCACCGTCCGGCGTAGTCGGATACTGCTGTCCGGGCCCACCTCGGCGAGTCTGTAGCGTCCGATCGATTCGATCGCGGCCCTGACCAGCGCCTGCCCTCGCAGTACGGGTCCGGAGAGCTCCAGAGCCTCGACCATTCGATCGCTTTGCAGCAGTTCCCCGGGGATCTCGTGGGGCGCGAAGTACGCCGCGATCTCCAGCAGCCGCCCCACACTCGGAGACTGTTCCTTGAGTCGCCTGAGCAAGATGTCCCAGCCACCGCCGAGCGCCCTCGGGCGGTCAGGGTTCACCGGAACTGTGGGGTCGTCCTGCGCGGTAGTCGTGAGTTGGGCCACATAGGTATCCACCGGCGTTCCGGTAGTGCCGAGCCAATCTGCGGCGGTACCGACGGCGAGGGGCAGATCCCCGACGGCCTCGGCGAGCCGATTCGCATCCTCCCAGCTGAGACTGCTCACCTGGCGGCGAAGATGCTCGATGCTCTCCTCGCGGATGAACACGTCCACTTCTTGCGGCTTCCCCTTGTAGAACCAGAACTCGCTCCGCGAAGTGACCAGAATGTGTCCGGTGCGGGCCGGGAAATAGCGTGCGACCTCCGGGTCGTCGGCATTGTCGAAGATCAGCAGCCATCGGTCGACCGGCCGGCCGGCGTTCAGGGCGTAACAGGCGGCCCTTGCCGCATCGGCGACGCTCTCACCCGCGGACAGGCCGAGCCGAGCGGCCAGCTCGCCCAGCGAGGCGGCAACGCGGTCAGGGTGTTCGGCATCGATCCACCAGACCAGGTCGTAGTAGGACATGAATCGATATGCGTACTCCAGCGCGACCTGGGTCTTGCCAACTCCGCTGAGACCGAAGAGCACCTGCGGCTGCAGTGCCAGGACCGCCCCGCGGTCGAACCCCGCGCGCAGTCGTTGGAGCAAGTCCGCACGCCCGGTGAAGATGCGGTTCCGGTTCGCCAGGTTCCAGATCTCCGGCTGAGTACCGGGAAAGCGTGGGTCGGCGCCGTCGGGAGCCTCCTCCTGGCCCGCAGCCCCGCCCACTGCCTCCAGTACCACCTCGATTGCCTCCGCCTCGCCGACCCGGGAGATGTTGGCCTCGGTACGGTTGTTGAACGGCGCCGGTGAAGTCAGTTCAGCAATGGCGATCGGGATAAGGCGACGGCCTTTCCCCTGCGGGTCGCGTCTGGTCACCGAATCCCACAGGGCACGCGCCCCAGGTGAACGCACATAGGAGGCGGAGAGGACCGCGACGGTCCGGAAAACCCGCGATCCGGACGGCTCACCACCCTGCCACGGGTCAGGTTCCGTCGAGACATCGGCGGTCCACACCTGATGTCCGGCCTTGCGCAGCACATACGCGATCCACTCGGCCCAGGCAGTGTCCTCGGCGGCGTGCGAGACAAGGATACCGCCGGCGGGTGACAGCGGATCAGGAAGCCAGCGGTGAAAAGCCTCGGCGTAGTCGAGGCGAACGTCACTGCCGAGCGGTGCAAGAGCTGTGACCCGCCCCTCGGTGAGTTCGGCAGTCAACCGTTCGAAGGCCGCGAGCAGGGTGGCGGGCAGACCGGGCTCGTCGCCGAAGGCGGCCAGTATTTCCTCGAAAGCGTAGTAGGGCTGGTAGGGGATCTCGATCGAGTTCCAGTATCGGGTCAGCGACTCTGCGCTGCGCCCGCGGGGCAAGCTCCCGAACTTGGCCCGGGCGTAGTTCTTCCCTGCGCTGACCTTCTCTCGCTCGCCCTTGTCGACTCGCATCGGCACCGGAAGTATCCGGATCTGGCGGTCGCTGTACTGATCAGCTATCAGATTGGCGACTCGGGAGGCGCCTTCGATGCTCTGGTTGGTGAGGGTGAAACAGACCACCAGATCGTCAGGCATGTCCACCGTGCAGATCTCGGCGCTGTCAGAGAGTCCGGTTCTGCTGTCGATCAGCACGTAGTCGTAGGACCGCCGCATATCGGCTCGCAGCGCCTGGAAGAAGTCGCCTCCGCCCAGGTCCTCGTAGAACGACACCCAGTCGATCCCGCCCAGCGTTGCGGAGTAGTTGCTGCTGGTCCGTCCGGCGGAGAGGAAGTCCAGACTCCCCCCGTCGGCGAATCGATCCCAGGAGATCGGCACCGCACGCGGTCGAACTCTGGACAGGTGGGCGGTCCAGGCGGGTGTGCGCTCCCCGCCCCGCAGAGCTTCCTTCCGGTAGTCGGTGATCAGATCGATGACACCGGTGGACAGCGCCAGCTCGTTCTGTTCGAGGAAGGGCTGGAAGAACAGATCCAGCCCCGGCGCTTCCAGGTCCCAGTCGACCGCAAGGACCCGATAGCCGTTGGAGGCGAGGATCCAGGCGACATTGGCGACCGCCATGGTTCGGCCTGTACCACCTTTGTACGAGTAGAAGGTGACGATGCGTCCGTCCCGGTCAGCGGTACCGGGATGCTCGCTCATGTCGTCCCCTCCACCCGGGAGTCAGCTGGGGGAGAGCCTGCGTGGGACGGATCGGGGATCGGCGGGACCGGCACTGCCACAGAAGGTGCGGGAGCGGCCCACTGCTTCGATCGGACCGCGCTCAGGTTGGGCTTCGACGACGCCGCCCGATCCTGCGCGAGCACGCCGAGCGGAACTGTGGGGGATGTCGGGCGACGCTGCGACTGGTAGGCGTGCCAGGCACGGATGGCTGCCCTGGGGACCATCTCGGAGAAGGTTTCGATGGTGGGCAGTTGCAGTTGGACGTCGTCGAAGGACGGCTTGCTCGCACCCCGTCGGCGTGACGCAAAGGTCTCCGCCTCCAGGTCCCGGAGCAACTGCTCGCCCTGCTCGCGCTGCGGATCGTTCCTGCACCACGGCCGCAGCATGCTCACCCAGCCGGGGTTTACTCGATCGAACTTGCGGGCCAGGTCGCGTTTTATCGGATTCAGCAGCGACCAACGGTCGAAGAGCATCAGTTCGGGAGCGACCGGGCCTGATCCGCTCAGAACCGTGTCGGCCTCATCATCGAAGACGTGGATGCTGGCCTGGAAGTCCAGTTCCCCGGCGATCCTGGCCGCATGCTCCGCCAGCGACAAACCGTCGTCAGGACCGGGATCATAGGGCTGCCACTCCGACGGAGTCTCTCCGTAGCAACTGCTGGACCGTTCCGGCGGCGCGCTCCGACGGTCGCCGGCCAGCACGGAAATTCGCAGTCGAGGGCTGGCATCGGTGGTTTCAAAGGCACTTGGCAGTGCGGAGTACGCACCATGGTGGTGATCGACGACAACCTTGGTCTCGGCAGCCACTGCGACGATCTCCCGGGCGATCCGGTTCAGCGCATAGTCGTAGGCGTCCTGCAGATAGCCGAACCGTGCCAGCGAGTACATCCCCTCCTGGGCATAGGCCGGGCCGAACTCCACATGCTTGTACTGGAGTCCGGTCGCACACTTGGGCAGACTGCCTGAGTCCTGCGGAACCCACAGCACCGGTACGACGGCACTGGTCCGACGCCCGTCCGGCCGGCTGGAGAACACCTGGCGGCGGCTGAACGCTTGCCACTCCTGCCCGCAGTTGACGCTGCGGAAATACCGGGGCGAGTACAGGGGGACGAAGACCCTGCAGTATGCGAGCGCCTGGGAGAGTTCCGCTGTCCACTGCACTCCCGGACGAAGGTGCCTGTCCATGAAGCCCACGCCTGACGGGACGGCTACCGCAATGTCGTTCAACTCAGTGATCAGCGCGCAGAGATCCGCGAAGAACTTGTGCACCAGATGGTCTGGATGGGGCCTCGGGCGACTGCCGTCGCCACCCATCGGCACCGGTAGGGGATCATGTGCATGTGCGTAGCTCAGGAATATGTAGGGCCGCTCGTTGGAGCTTCCCCCGCGAACGGTCACCCGTACCTCCCGCTCCACCGGTCCCATGCAGCCGACACCTCGGCCATCGATGGTAGAAGCCATTGGAACTGGAGTGTCGTCGCCCGTCAACCATGCGACTGACAAGCAGTGTTGTACGTCTCATCGGGGTGGGGTAGCTCGCGCCGACGTCAGATGCAGGAGGTGAAGCTCGCGCATTCGAGTCGCGGGGTCCCGATTGCTCTCAGCACTCGAACAACTGAGCCACCCCGACCGCTAGTGTGCCCTGCAAGCTGGGACAGAGCCACACGTTGTGGAGAGACCTTCGGCTTATCCCGAACCTCGACCGATGCGGGGATCTCCTGAAGAGGGATCATGTGAGCAGACTCCTTGGTTGCTTGAGCCGGCATGACGTGGCTGCCTCAAAAAGGCGATCTTGAATACCTCCAGCGGCTCTGGCGTCGCGCGAACTCGCGTCGCCCAAAAGGGGCCTACGGTCCCCACGCAACCTTAGGCGCGCCTGCTTCGGCCCGCATGCCCACCAGGGTGCGGCTGAGACTCAGTCGATGACTCCGCCACCAGGCTTCATCGCCACACCGGGCGGCCAGGTTTGACGTATCATCAGCCTGACACCACACGTCACGTGTCACGTACACATGCGGCGACCTGTTGCCCCAACACCGCACGGGCGCCTGTCCATCGAGGCCGACTGACGTCACACCGGCCGGCCGGAATCCCCTTCCTCTCCCCGGGGGAGTCTTATGTCTGCGTACTGTGGACCTCGGCATTTCTCGATCACCAGGCACATCAATCCCGGACGCGGCGGCGGCCGCACGCTCGCGGTGAGCGAGTGGGGGAAGCGCGACGGGTTTCCCGTGTTCGTGCTGCACGGGACGCCCGGCAGTCGGGTCGGTGTGGCGCCCAGGCCGACGCTGCTGTATCAGCTCGGCATCCGGCTGATCGGTTACGACCGGCCCGGGTACGGGCAGTCCGGGCGCAGCGAGGGGCGCGCGGTGGGCGACGCGGCGCGGGATGTGGAGGCCATCGCGGACCGGCTGGGGCTGGACAGCTTCGCCGTCGTCGGGCGCTCCGGCGGCGGTCCGCACGCGCTGGCCTGCGCGGCCCTGCTGCCCGAGCGGGTGACCAGGGCGGCCGCCATGGTCAGCCTTGCTCCGCAGGTGGGGCCGCTGAGCATGGGGGCGAGCTGGACCGAGGGCATGGGCCCGGGAAATATCGACGCCTTCGCCCGAGCGGCCGAGGGCGCCGAGAGCATCACCGAGGAGGTGACGGCGCGCTCCTCCAGCATCCGCGCCGATCCCGACATCCTGATCCGGCAGTTGGCCGAGGGGCCGCACGCCGACCAGCGGGTGATCGCGGACGCCGGCATCCGCCAGGTCCTCCGGAGGAACTACCAGGAGGCGTTCCTCAGCTCCGGCGACGGCTGGATCGACGATCTCATCGCCTTCAGCCGCGACTGGGGCTTCTCGGTGTCGGACATCACCGTGCCGGTCCTGCTCTGGCACGGCCGGGACGACGTCTTCTCCCCGGCGCAGCACTCCGCCTGGCTGGCCCGGCACATCCGCGGCACCGACCTGCGGCTGGAGTACGGGAAGGCGCACCTCGACGCCATGTCGGTGCTGCCCGACCTGCTGCCCTGGCTCAGGCAGCGCGGAACCACCGGGCAGCGCAGGTCCACCAGGCAGCCCGGGACCGCGCCGTTCCGGCTACGCCGTCTGCCGTAATCCGTTCCGCCGCGCCGGGGTGAGCCGGGCCGTGGCCGCGACGGGGACGATCGTGGGGAGTTCAGCCGCCCGGGGGACGCGGCTCCCCGGGCCCCGGCGCGAGAATGGCCGAAGTCAACGAGACAAGGGCCGAGCAGCCTACTGCCCACCCGGCCCTGCCTCGCCCATACTGGGCCACGGGCCGGACGACGGCCGGGGGGCGATTGTGCGACGGACACAGCACCAGCATCCGTATCTCACGTACCATCAGAACCAGGCCGCACCGGTGCCCCTGTGGCATCCGGCCCGGGGGAGGCGAGACCGCGCCAGGACACTTCCGAATGACACAGACGCACCCCCGATCACTCGTACGTGTGACAGTCGGAGGGGCAGATTCGTGTCTGCGGGGCCAAGGTCGACACTGTCGGCGAGGATGGACGCGCTCATACGCCGGAAGCACATCCCGCACGATGCCGGTCGGGAGGTCCGCGGCTGATGTCGGGGAATTCGGCAGGAACGCGAGTGGCGGCTCCCCCCGGCACACAGCAGCGGGGACGCCCGGTACGACCGGAGCCCTGGAGCCGTACCGTGACGTCCTACCTGGTCAAGAACGAGAAGAAGAACGGGCTGCTGCTCACCGTCAGCGAGTGGGGAAAACGCGACGGCACCCCGGTCTTCCTGCTCCACGGCACCCCCGGCAGCCGCCTCGGCGTGGTGCCCCGCCCCAGCGTGCTCTACCAGTTGGGGATCCGTCTGATCGCCTACGACCGACCCGGCTACGGCGACACCGAACGCGTTGTCGGGCGGACCATCGCCTCGGCGGCGGACGACGTCAAGGCGATCGCAGACGAGCTGGGCATCCGCGAGTTCGCCGTGGTCGGCCGCTCCGGCGGCGCCCCGCACGCGCTGGCCTGCGCCGCCCTCCTGCCCCAACGGGTGACCAGGGTCGCGGCCCTGGTCAGCGTGGCCCCCAAGGTCGGGCCCGACGGCATGGGGCCGCGGTGGACCGAGGGGATGACCCAGGGGAACGTCGACGTGTACGCCCACGCGGCACTGGGCATCGACGCCCTGGCCACCGGTCTGAACATCCGTTCCGAGAGCATCCGCGCCGATCCGGACACGATGTTCTCCCAGCTGCGCGACGAGGTGCACGCCTCCGACCTGGAGGTCATCTCCGACGCCGGCATCCGCGGCATGCTGCGGACCAACTACCACGAGGCCCTCAGGGACACCGGGAACGGCTGGATCGACGACGCCATGGCCTTCATCGCGGACTGGGGCTTCCGGCTCGACGAGATCAAGGTCCCGGTGCTGCTCTGGCACGGCGAGGACGACGTCTTCTCACCCGTGGAGCACTCCGTCTGGCTCAAGCAGCACATCCCCGGCGCCGAACTCCGGCTGGAGCCGGGGAAGGCCCACTTCAACGCCATGACGGTGCTGCCCGACCTGCTGCCCTGGCTCAGACAGCCGCGCCCCGCCGAGCCGACGCTCCCGGCCGGTCCGACGCTGCCCGTCGAGCCGACCCATTCCGCCGAGCCCACGCACCCCGCCGTACCGACGCACCCCCCC
>NZ_BBPM01000027.1:62566-71451 GCF_000787775.1 Streptacidiphilus carbonis
CCGCCGACCCCCCCCACCCCGCCGTACCGACGCACCCCGCCGAGCAGACGCACCGCGCCGCGCCGCCGGAAGACCCGGCGGCCGCCCCGATCACCAGGAGTGCAGTTCGAGCACGTGGCTGATCCGCTCCCACCGCTCGGTCTTGAACGCGTCCGGATGGCCGTCCCCCAGGCTGCGGTCGCGGCTGAACTTCATCAGCGCGTCGTCGTGCAGCCGGTCGGCCTCGGCCTTCTCGCCGAGCGCCAGCAGGGTCACCGACAGGTTCGACTGGCAGGCCAGCGAGTCCGGGTGCTCCTCGCCCAGCAGCTCCCCCAGCCGGCGCAGCGCGGAACGCTCGCTCGTCTCCACCGCGCGGAGGTCCGGATCCGCCTGCTCGGCCCGGGCATTGGCCCAGTTGACCTCCGCGCACAGGGTGAACGGGTGCTTGTCGCCGAGGACCCGGCGCAGCTCCCGGGTGATCTTCTCCCCGATGGCGATGGACCGTCGCAGATTCTGCTCGGGGGCACCGGGCGAGCGCAGGTAGACCGCGACATTGTCCAGGCAGGCAAGGGAGTTGGGGTGGTCCTCACCGAGCAGGCTGATGAACCGTCCGGCGATGTCGTCGGCCAGCCGCAGGGCCTCCGGGTACCTGCCGGCGATCCACTCGTCGGCGGCCAGGTTGAGTCCGCAGGTCCAGGTGTCGGGATGGTCCGCGCCGTAGCGCTCCAGATAGCGGGCGTAGGTGTCGCTGGTCAGCGCCGCAGCCTCGTCGAACCGGCCCATCAGCCGCCGTGAGACGGCCAGGCTGCGGGCCGTCCTCAGGGTGTCCGGGTAGTCGTCGCCGCGCTGCTTTCGGTAGGTGTCGAGCAGCCGCTCCAGGTCGACCGCCGCCTCCCGCAGCTCCCCGCTGTCCCGCTTGTCCCGCGCCAGGTAGAGCTGGGAGGCCAGGGTGCGCTCGTGGTTGGGCCCGAGGATCAGACGCCGGGTGCGCTCATTGCTCTCGTCGTGCTCCTGCGCCTTCTTGGAGTTGCCGATCAGCCGGTAGTCGATGGCCAGGTTGTGCGAGGTGGTCAGCACGTGCCGGTCCTCGTCGCCGAACTGGGACCGCAGGCTCTCGTAGGTCTTCAGGTCCCGGTCCAACGCCTCCTGGTACCTGCCCATGGCCCGCAGGCCCGCCGCCATCCCGCGGGCCGACAGCAGGGTGCTGAGGTTCTCCGCGCCGAGGAGCCGCTCCTGGCTCCGCCAGGTCCGCTCGTCCAGGTCGAGGGAGGCCTCGTACTCGCCCAGGTCGCGCAGGATGTTGGCGCGCAGGGTGCGCAGCGCCAGCGTCTGCTCGTGCTCCTCGCCCAGCAGCCGGCTCCACACCACGTCGATGCGGTCCGCCTCGACCCGTCCGGCGAGCAGGGAACCGCTGCGCCACAGCAGCCGGACCTGATCGAGCATCAACTGCCGTACCTCGTAGTGCTCCGACTGCTCGGCCTGGCAGGAGGCGAGGTGCGAGCGGATGCGCTCGAACCCGGGCCGGTTCTCCGGGTCCTCCACCTCGCCGCCGAGCGGGCGCTGTCCCACCAGGATCTGCTGCACCTCGTCGCGGACCTCCACCTGCTCCTCCGCCGACATCTGCGACCTGAGCAGGAACTGGAGTACCCGGTGCACCTGGACGGTGTCCTTGCGGCCGTCCACCTTGGCGAGCGACAGCCTGCGGACCGCGTTGAGCACCTGCCCGAGCAGCACCGGGCTGGATCGCAGCCTGCTGTCGTGCCGCGCCAGTGCCCTCAGCATCTCCGGGCTCTTGTAGACCAGGGCCTGCGAGAAGGGGTCGGGCCCGAGGAACACCGACATCTGCAGCAGCCGCTTGCCGGACGGCCAGGCCTGCTCCAGCTGGTCCAGGGAGGCGGCGAAGGTCACCTTGATCGGCTGCGGGTAGTCCTTGGGCGGCGCCTCGCCGAACATGTCCTCCGGATAGCTCTCCAAGCGCTCCATATAGGTGCCCACGGACATGTTGGTCAGTTCCAGGTAGGCCGCCGCGTGCTCCACCGCCAGCGGCAGGTCGCCCAGGGCCTGGGCCAGCCGGGCCGCGACCTGCGGCTCGAGCCAGTCGATCCGGCGGCAGAGGTGGGCGATGCTCTCGGCCCGGGTGAACACGTCCACCTCCAGCTCGGTGGCCACCCGGTTCCAGACCTGGTTGCGCGAGGTGATGATCACATGGCCGTCGCCGCCGGGCAGGAACTCCTTGAGGCTGTCGGGGTCCTCGGCGTTGTCGAAGATCAGCAGCCAGCGCTCGTACGGGGCGCCCTGGCCCAGCGCGGTGAGCACGGCCCTGACCGCCTCGCTGTCGCTGAGGCTGCCGCGCAGGTCCAGCCGCTCGGCCAGGGCCACCAGCTCGTTGAGGACGGCGGACGGGCGCTCGGCCGGGATCCACCAGACCACGTCGTAGTCGGGGAGGTAGCGGTAGGCGTACTCGCGGGCGAGCTGTGACTTCCCGACGCCGCCCAGTCCGAACAGCACCTGCGCACCGCCGTGCCGCAGGTCGCCGGCCGGCTCGATCAGCCTGCGCCGCAGCTTGCCCAGCTCCTCGGCCCGGCCGGTGAAGTCCGTGTTGCGGCTCTGCAGGCTGACGATCCCGGTGCGCAGCCCCGGGTAGCGGGGCGCCTCCGGGGCGTTGACCGCGTTCATGGCCTGGTTGACGGTGTCGTCGTCCCCGCCGAGATGGCGGATCAGCTGCTCGGCGGCGCGGGCCCCGTTCAACGAGGGCGACGACAGGTCCAGCGGCGCGCTGTGCCCGGAGGGGGCGCCTGGCTGCACCATCCCCAGCCGCAGCGCCACGGTGCGCGGCGCCGGCGCTGTGAGCGCGCTGGTCCTGACCGGGCCCCAGACCTCCTCGGCCCGCGCGGTGCGCATGAAGTGACGGGTCAGCAGCGGCATGCTGACCAGCTCGGGTCCGGCAGCGCCGTTGCCGGCGGCGCCGTTCCCGTTCCCTGGGCCGCCGGGACCGCCGGGGCCACCTGGGCCACCTGGGCCACCGGGGCTCCCGGACCCGCCGGGGACGGCGGCGGGGTCGGCCGAGCGCCCGTCCGCGTCGGCCTCCAGGTCGATCCGCAGCGGCGTCGCACCGAATCCGGACTTGTCCAGGACGTAGTGGACCCAGTCGACCCACATCTGGTCCTCGATCGCGTACCAGAGCTGGAAGGCGGAGTCGCCGCGCCCGGTGACGTCCTTGCGGGCGAACCTGGCGACCGTCTCCTGCCGCAGTTGCTCCGGCACCTGGGGCATCCGGGTGACCTCGCCCCGGGTCAGCTCCGCGACCAACCGCTCGGTGGCGGCCAGTACGCTGCTGGGCAGCCCGGCCTCGTCGCCGAAGGTGGCGAGCATCTCCTCGTAGGCGTAGAAGGCCCGGTAGGGGATCTCCACCGAGCCCCAGTACTGCGCCGGGCTGACGGTGTGGACCCGCGCGGGCAGGCCGCGGAAGCGCTGCCGGGCGACCGCGCGCCCCCGTTCGGCACGGTCCTTCTCGCCCTCGTCGATCCGCATCGGCACCGGCAGGATGCGGATGCTGCGCTCGGGGTAGCCGTCGCCGAACCGCTCGCTGATGAGCTTGGCGACGCCGGCCGCGCCGTCGATGCTCTGGTCGCTGAGGGTGAAGCACACCACCAGGTCGTCGGGCAGGTGCTGGGTACAGATCATCGACGAGTCGCTGAGCCCGGTGCGGCTGTCCACCAGGGTGTAGTCGTAGCTCGCGCGCATCTCGTCGCGCAGCGCGTCCAGGAAGGCGCCGCCCTCGTAGCCCTGGTAGAACTCGTCCCAGTTGAGGCCGTTGAGAATGGTCGAGTAGTTGTTGTCCTGCTTGCCCGCCGAGATGAAGTCGATCCCGCCGCCGCCGGGGAACTCCCAGCTGAGGCTGATGGCATGGAGCGGGACCGCCGCGCGGCCGCTCTCCTCGGCCCGCTGCGGATGGGGGTCGTGGATGGCCCGGTCCAGGTAGTCGTTGATCATGTTGACCACCCCGCCCGTGGTCCTGAGCACGTTGTGGTCCAGGAAGGGGTGGAAGAAGCGGAACAGCCCCGGCGCCTCCAGGTCCCAGTCGACGGTGAGCACCCGTTTGCCGTTCGCCGCCAGGATCCAGGCCGCGTTGGCGAGCGTCATCGTGCGCCCGGTGCCGCCCTTGTAGGAGTAGAACGTCACCACGCGCCCGTCGCGGCGGTCGTCGTCGCCCTGTGCTGTGTCCATCGTCACGGACCTTTCGGCTGCGTTGTTCATCGATCCTGGGTGGGGCGGGCGCCGGGCCGCTCAGCGGCGCCGGATGAAGGAGGCCTTGCGCGCCTGTTCCACGGCCTGCGGCAGCAGCGCGGCGAAGGCGGCGGAGTCGGGTATCCCCCGGCGCAGCGGTTCGTAGTCGGGTTTGGGGCGGCCGACCGCGCGGTCCAGCGTCTCCAGGGTCAGCTGCTGCAGCGCGGTCCCGTTCCCGTGGTCGCGGGCGCCCGGCAGGCGGCGGTCCCAGGGGACCATCACCGCCACGGGGTGCCGCTGCCTGCGGTCGGGGTTCAGCAGGAGCTCGCGCAGGCGCGGGTTGAGCAGCGCCCAGCGGTCCAGCAGCAGTAGTCGCGGGCCCTCCGGCCGGCGGCCCGCCGCCCCGTCCTCGGCCGCCTCCTCGAAGGACTCCACCGCGGTGACGTGGATGTTCCAGCTCAGCGCCAGCCTGGCGGCGAACTCACCCGCAGGCAGGGCCGAGTCCGCGCCGTACGGACGCCAGTCGGTGGGCCGCTCGCCGTAGCGGGACGGATCGCAGCCCGGGGGCAGCGGGTCGGTGCTCGCGAGGGCGAGCACCTGGATCCGCAGCGTGCGCTCCAGCGGATGGCCCGGCCAGGGCTGCGGCCGGGGCTCCAGGGCGTCCAGGTGCCCGGCACTGAGGACCACGCGCTCGGCGGAGCTCCGCACCGCCTCGGCGGTCCACTGGACCCCGTACCGGTACTGCTCGGTCATCCGGGTCTTGGCCAGCGAGGCCCGGAGGCCGTCCTCGCCGAAGCGCTGGGCCAGCGCCCTGCGGTCCAGTCCGACCCCGGCCGGGGAGTCCGACCACAGCCGCTCCCACAGCACCGGCACCAAGGCCTCCCCCGGACTGCCCCGCAGGGCCCCGCGCCGGTGGAAGGCCACCCATTCGTTGTGGCACTCGAGGTCGGTGAAGTAGTCCGGCGAGCAGAGCGCCACCAGCGAGCGGCACCGGGCCAGTGCGCCGGCCCGGCGTTCCTGCCGTCCGGTCTCGCTGCCGCCGGGCAGGTCGAGGAAGCCGTGCGCCTCCGGGTCCACGCCGCCGACCCGGCGCAGTAACGCCTCGGTGAGGTCCGCGTAGAAGGCGGTGGCCCAGCTGTCGACGACGGGCGCTCCGTGCGCATGCGCGTAACTCAGGTAGAACCAGGGGGCGTTGCCGCCGGGGTGCGCCGGGGTCCGCGGGCTGCGAGTGGCGGCGTCGCTCATGGGGCGGCCCATCCCTTCCCTCACTCCGGTTCCGCGGCCGGTTCGGGCCCTTCGTCGTGCCAGATCTGCACACCCTGGTAGTTCGGCTGCAGCCGGTGCGCCTTGAAGGCGTTGGGGGCGGACTCGATTTTCACCAGCCTGCCCGACTCGATGGCGGTGTGCTCCATCAACTCGCATATTCGGGTGGCGATGTGGTTGACCGCCACCCGGTAGTCGGTGCCGCCCCTGCGGCTGAGGGCCAGCAGGCCGTCCCGGGCGTAGGAGTGCGGCAGGTGGCGGTTGGTGTACTGGAGCCGCTTGGCGACCGGGTGCATGCCGCCGGACATGGGTACCCAGACCACCGGGACCAGCGGGAACTCGTCCTGTTTGAGCGGGGCGCTGACCACCACCTTGCGCTGGGTGAAGACCCACCACTCCTTGCCGCACCAGTCGCTCTCGAAGAACGGCGCCGAGGTCAGCGCGACCAGCACCCGGCAGTTCGCGAGGTAGTAGGACAGCCGCCGCTGCCACAGCACGCCCAGCGGCATCTCCTGGTCGAATCCGGCCGACTCGGCGTCCTTCAGGTCCGCGGAGATGAAGCCGACCTCTTGGTGGAGGTCGTCGAAGAGCTGCTTGACCGGCTCCAGATCCGCCGCGGTGCCCCGGGTGGGCCGTGCGTAACTGAGCATGAAGGGCGGGGCCTTGCGCGGGTCCGGCGCGCCCCCGCCGCGGATGTACCCCAAGCCGTCGGTCTGCTTCGGCACCTGTGCCCTCCGCCCGTCACACCGACCGAACACTCCGTCAAGAACGGTCTGATGCAACGGTAACGCCAAGGACTGACACTCTGTGCCCGGCTTGCTTGCACAACACGACCACTTGGGGCCGGATCAACTGCCCACCGGCTCAGCCGATCAGATGGAGGACTGGAACGCCGCCACCTCGACCCGCTGCTGCGGCACCCCGCGCAGGACCCGGCTCATTCTCGGGGAGCCCGTGACGACCCGTTCGGCGAGCCGCCCTATCGGCACCCGTGCGGAAGCGTCCGCTGCGGCTGCGGCCTCCGGCCGCCGAGCAGAGTGGATTGCGCTCATCAGGACCAGCCTTTGCGAGTTGGATGTCCCTACTCCGGTGCGCCTGCGGCAGTTCCCTTGCTTGTTCTCCCCCACGGAGACCGTCCCAGCGCGGAGTTCCTCAAGGCGCATGTCCATTCCCGACCAGGGTCACCGGCGCCGGGGAAGCCCGCAAGACCCCCTGCGCCCCCTGGACCGGATACGCACGGAATCTCCAGGCATCTGGCCGAGAAGCAGCGCGCCGGGCGCGGGGCCGGGCGTCAGGGCCGGGCGTCAGGGGCAGAGCCGCTCGACCCGCCAGCCCTCCGGGCCGGCCTGGTAGCGCAGCCGGTCGTGCATGCGGTTGTCGCGGCCCTGCCAGAACTCGACGGCGAGCGGGGCGATCCGGTAGCCGCCCCAGAACGGCGGGACCGGGACGCCCTCGCCCTCCGGATAGCGGGCGGCCAGGTCGGCGTAGCGCTGCTCCAGCTCCGCGCGGGAGGCGACCGGGCGGGACTGCTCGCTGGCCCAGGCCCCGAGCTGGGAGCCGTGCGGGCGGCTGCGGAAGTAGGCCGCGGTCTCGTCCCGGCCGACCCGCTCGGCCCGGCCGGTGACGATCACCTGGCGGGACAGCGGGTGCCAGGGGAAGAGCAGCGCGACCCTGGGGTTGGCGTCGATCTCGGCCCCCTTGCGGGAGCTGTAGTTGGTGTAGAAGACGAAGCCGCGCCGGTCGTACCCCTTCAGCAGCACGGTTCTCGCACTCGGCTGGCCGTCCGGGCCCGAGGTGGTGACCACCATGGCGTTGGGCTCGTCGAGACCGGCCTTCACCGCGTCGGCGAACCAGTGGTCGAACTGGTCCATCGGCTCCCCGGCCAGGTCGGACTCGTCGAGGCCGACGGCGAGGTACTGGCGGC
Organism: Streptacidiphilus carbonis; assembly: GCF_000787775.1. Lineage (GTDB taxonomy): Bacteria > Actinomycetota > Actinomycetes > Streptomycetales > Streptomycetaceae > Streptacidiphilus > Streptacidiphilus carbonis. The sequence continues at coordinate 69,960 of NZ_BBPM01000027.1, forward strand.
GCATCGCCGCGACATCCTGTGGCTGCACGCCGACATCATCCCCCACGTGCGCACCGGCACTCCTTCACCAGTACAAAATCTCGATGTCGAGAGATAAGGTGTCCGGGCGCCGGGTGATTCATATCCTCCTACGGGGCATTTCCGTCGTGGGCCCTGGCGCAATGCACCCAGTGCCTGCCACCCTGACACTGCGTGCCACATGCTCGCAGCCGTACTGCCGCGCAACCGCGTGGAAGCACCGTCACCGCAGCCGACGACTCGGCCACACCAGAGTCACCGACGTCGATCGATCCAGAGGAGCCGCCTGATGTCCGATTTCGTACCCGGACTCGAGGGAGTCATTGCGTTCGAGACGGAGATCGCCGAACCCGACAAGGAGGGCGGCTCGCTCCGCTACCGCGGGGTCGACATCGAGGAGCTCGTCGGCCACGTGTCCTTCGGGAACACCTGGGGCCTGCTCGTCGACGGCAAGTTCAACCCCGGCCTGCCCGCCGCCGAACCGTTCCCGCTGCCGATCCACTCCGGTGACATCCGCGTCGACGTCCAGTCCGCGCTCGCCATGCTCGCCCCGGCTTGGGGCCTCAAACCGCTGCTGGACATCAGCCCCGAGCAGGCCCGCGACGACCTCGCCCGGGCCGCCGTGATGGCCCTCTCCTACGTGGCCCAGTCCGCGCGCGGCCAGGGCCTGCCGATGGTCCCGCAGAGCGAGATCGACAAGGCCGAGACCATCGTCGAGCGCTTCATGATCCGCTGGCGCGGCGAGCCCGACCCCAAGCACGTCAAGGCCATCGACGCCTACTGGACCTCGGCCGCCGAGCACGGCATGAACGCCTCCACCTTCACCGCCCGCGTCATCGCCTCCACCGGCGCGGACGTCGCCGCGGCGCTGTCCGGCGCGGTCGGCGCGATGTCGGGCCCGCTGCACGGCGGGGCGCCCTCGCGGGTGCTCGGCATGATCGAGGAGATCGAGCGCACCGGCGACGCCACCGCCTGGGTCAAGGGCGCCCTCGACAAGGGCGAGCGGCTGATGGGCTTCGGCCACCGGGTGTACCGGGCCGAGGACCCGCGCGCCCGCGTGCTGCGCCGCACCGCGATGGAGCTGGGCGCTCCCCGCTACGAGGTGGCCGCGGCGCTGGAGAAGGCCGCGCTGGAGGAGCTGCACGCCCGCCGCCCCGACCGCGTCCTGGCCACCAACGTGGAGTTCTGGGCCGCGATCATCCTGGACTTCGCCGAGGTCCCCGCGCACATGTTCACCTCCATGTTCACCTGCGCCCGCACGGCGGGCTGGAGCGCGCACATCCTGGAGCAGAAGCGCACCGGCCGCCTGGTGCGGCCGGCCGCACGCTACGTCGGGCCGGCTTCGCGCAGCCCGCGCGAGGTCGAGGGGTTCGACGACATCGCCCGCTAGCGGCCCCTTCGGGGCGGTTGGTTTCCGCAGTGCCGGGACCTTCCCGCCGTAGCTGGTCGCTCGCGCAGTTCCCCGCGCCCCTGG
>NZ_BBPM01000027.1:71628-96416 GCF_000787775.1 Streptacidiphilus carbonis
CCCCTCGGGGCGGTTGGTTCCGCAGTGCCGGGACCTTCCCGCCGTAGCTGGTCGCTCGCGCAGTTCCCCGCGCCCCTGGTTGTGCAACTGACTCAGTTGCAATTGCTAGGGGCGCGGGGAACTGCGCGACAAGCCACGCACTGTGGTGCACCATTCGCTCGATGGTGTCTCATGTGGCGGACCTGCCCTTGGACGGGGCGACGCAGCCGGTAGGCTGCGGGCTGTGGCTGAGATCCAGATCCCCGCTGACATCAGGCCCGCTGACGGCCGTTTCGGCGCAGGTCCGTCCAAGGTTCGCCCCGAGGCGCTGAACGCCCTCGCCGCGACCGGTAGTTCGCTGCTGGGCACCTCCCACCGCCAGGCCCCGGTGAAGAACCTGGTCCGTTCGGTGCGCGAGGGCGTCAGCAGCCTCTTCCAGCTCCCCGAGGGCTACCAGGTGGTGCTCGGCAACGGCGGCTCCACCGCCTTCTGGGACATCGCCGCCTTCGGCCTGGTGCGCGAGAAGTCCCAGCACCTGAGCTTCGGCGAGTTCTCCTCGAAGTTCGCCGCCTCCACCAAGGCGGCCCCCTGGCTCGCCGACCCGTCCGTGGTGAAGACCGAGCCGGGCACCCACCCGGTCCCGGTCGCCGAGGCCGGCGTGGACGTCTACGCGCTGACGCACAACGAGACCTCCACCGGTGTCGCCATGCCGATCAAGCGGGTGGCCGGCGCGGACGAGGGCTCGCTGGTCCTGGTGGACGCCACTTCCGGCGCCGGCGGCCTGCCCGTCGACGTCACCGAGACGGACGTCTACTACTTCGCCCCGCAGAAGTGCTTCGCCTCCGACGGCGGCCTGTGGATCGGCCTGTTCTCCCCGGCCGCGCTGGACCGCGCCGCCGAGATCGCCGCCTCCGGCCGCTACATCCCGCCCTTCTTCGACCTGCCGACGGCGATCGACAACTCGTCGAAGGACCAGACCTACAACACCCCCGCGCTGTCCACCCTGTTCCTGCTGAACGAGCAGTTGCAGTGGCTGAACGGCAACGGCGGCCTGGACTGGTCGGTGGCCCGCACCGCGGACTCCTCCTCGCGCCTCTACACCTGGGCCGAGAAGTCCTCCTACGCCAACCCGTTCGTCGCCGAGCCGGCCGAGCGCTCGCAGGTCATCGGCACCATCGACTTCGACGACTCGATCGACGCCGCCGCCATCGCCAAGGCGCTGCGCGCCAACGGCATCGTGGACACCGAGCCGTACCGCAAGCTGGGCCGCAACCAGCTGCGGGTGGCGATGTTCCCGGCGATCGACCCGGCCGACGTCGAGGCGCTGACCGTCTGCATCGACTACGTGATCGACAAGCTCTGAGCGCATGAGCCAATGAGCAAACGAGAGGAAGGGCCGTCCCGCCGAGCGGGACGGCCCTTCCTCTTCGCCGCCCGCCCGTCTCAGCGGGCGATGGCGCCGATCACCACGGCCAACAGCAGCAGCACCAGCGCGCCGCTCACGATCCTGCTACGAGTCCTCGGGTCCACCCTCAGAGCGTACCCGCCGCCCCGGCGCGCCCTTCGTCGAGCCCCGCAGCAGCAGCGCGGTCTCCAGCGGTGCGGGCCCCGGCGGCCGGCCGCCGTTGATCAGCTCGGCCAGCAGGTCGAGGCCGGCGCTGCCCAGCCGCTCCCCCGGCAGGTCCACCGTGGTGAGCCCTGGCGACAGCAGCTGCGCGGCCAGGATGTTGTCGATGCCGACCACCGACAGGTCGTCAGGGATCCGCAGTCCCAGCTCGGCGGCCACATGGTAGGCGGCGGCCGCGACCACGTCGTCGTCGCAGACCAGGGCCTGCGGACGGTCGGCCCGGCCGAGCAGGGTGCGGGCGGCGGCCCGCCCCGCCTCCAGGCCGCCGTTGATGGAGACCCCGGCCTCCACCACCTCGGCGCCCCGCGCCGCCCGCTCGAACCCGGCCTGCCGGGAGCGGAAGGTGTACGCGGAGTCGGTCGAGCGCAGATGCCCGATCCTGCTGTGTCCGAGCTCACGCAGATGCCGCACCGCGGCGGCCATGCCCCCGGCGACGTCCAGCTCCAGCGCCCGGCGCAGCGGCGAGTCGGCCACCCCGGCCGGGTCGGCGTCCAGGAACACCACCGGCAGCGAGGCGGGCAGCTCGCCCAGCTGGCTGTCGTCCGGCGAGCACAGCAGCAGACCGTCGAACTGGCCGGTGCCGCAGGCGCGGGCCAGGGTGTCGCTGTCCCAGCCCGAGCTGACCACCACGGCCAGGCCGTGCGCGGTCGCCGCGCCCTGCGCGCCGTCCAGTACCCGGGCGAAGAAGGGGCCGAGCATATTGGGCACCGCGAGGTGGACCAGTCCGGTGCGGCCCAGCCGCAGCTGTCGTCCGGCGGCCTGCGGCTGGTAGCCGAGCTCCGCGGCGGCGGCCCTGACCCGGTCCCGGGTGGCCGCGGAGACCCGGGCGCGGGCGGCCTCGCCGGAGGAGAAGACCAGGGACACCGTCGCCTGTGAGACCCCGGCCAGGCGCGCCACATCGCGCCCGGTCGGACGGTGCGGCAGCCCGGCACCCGCTTCTGCGGCGGGGTCTGCGGCGGAGGGGTCGGACAACGCCCTAGTTCTGGGCGTCCGCGCGGAGGGCGTCGTCCAGGGCGTCCTCGGCGGCGGTCTGGGCGGCGATCCGCTGCTTCATCCCGGCGCCGCGCTGCCTGCGGCCCTCGATGCCCTCGGTGATCTGCGCGGACATCTCGTCCCGCTGACGGCTCAGCAGCACATAGCTGAGCAGCCCGGACACCAGCAGGGCGATGATGACCAGCAGCAGCACACCGGGGGCCCCGGCCATCACCGGCATGAGCTTGAAGTGGGCCAGCACCAGCACGACGACGAAGACGGCGCCGAAGATGCTGAACCGCATGGAGGTGTAGCGGAGGGTGGCGTGTGTCTTGCTGCTCACGGCGCTGGGCTCTCTCTTCCGAGCGATTCGGACGACCTGTCCAGTACAGCACGCGGCCGGGGCGGATCTTCAACGCCCCCCTCGCGGCTCACCGGAGGTCGAGCCACATCAGTACGTCGTCGTACTCCTCGCCCGGCGCCACCCGGATCGCCCCGGGCACCCGGCCCACCTCCTTGTAGCCGCTGCGGCCGTAGAAGCCCTCCAGCCCGCGGCCGCCGCGGAGGGTCAGCTTCAGCCCGGACAGCCCCCAGCCCCTGGCTATCCGCTCGGCCTCGGCCAGCAGCTCCGCGCCGTACCCGGAGCCCTGGAAGCGGGGGTGCACCATCACCCGCTTCAGCAGCATCCAATGGGTCATCAGCTCGAAGCGCTGGTCCTCGAAGAACAGGCAGCCGACCAGCTCGCCGGTGTCCGCCGCGCGGGCCACCAGCAGCCGGTCCGGGCCGTCCTGGACGCCCGCGAACTGCCGTTCGGCGGTGGGACGGACCCGCTCGACGGTGACCGGCGCGACGAAGCCGACGGCTCCGCCCGCGTTGCTGACGTCGGTCCAGAGGCCGGTGATCTCGGCCAGGAGCCGCGCGGTGGGCTCGGGGTCGAGGGTGAAGAGCAGTGCCATGGTGCGGAGGAGTCCTGGTGGTCCTAGAAACGCATCGTCTGCGGGGTCTCCCGGCGGTCCGCCACCGGGCCGTCGTACTCGCGGATGATCTCGTAGCGGGTGTTGCGCTCCACCGGGCGGAAGCCGGCGTCGCGGATCAGGTCGAGCAGGTTCTCGCGGCTGAGCTTGTTGGGCGTGCCGAAGCCGTCCGCGTCATGGGTGATCTTGTACTCGACGACCGAGCCGTCCATGTCGTCCGCGCCGTGGTTGAGCATCAGCTGCGCGCCGTCCAGGCCGTGCATCACCCAGAACACCTTGACGTGCGGCACGTTGTCGAAGAGCAGCCGGGAGACCGCGAAGGTCTTGATCATGTCGGCGCCGGTGGCCATGGTCGTCATGGCCTGCAGCCGGTTGCGGACCACGCCGTCCTTGGAGTCGTGGAAGTCGTGCTGGTAGCGCAGCGGGATGAAGACCTGGAAGCCGCCGGTCTCGTCCTGCAGCTCACGCAGCCGCAGCACATGGTCGACCCGGTGCTTGGGCTCCTCGATGTGGCCGTAGAGCATGGTGCACGGCGTCTTCAGGCCCTTGGAGTGGGCAAGGCGGTGGATCCGCGACCAGTCCTCCCAGTGGGTGTCGTGGTCGACGATGTGCTGCCGCACCTCCCAGTCGAAGATCTCGGCGCCGCCGCCGGTCAGCGACTCCAGGCCGGCGTCGATCAGCTCGTCCAGGATCTCACTGGCGGACAGGCCGGAGATCTTCTCGAAGTGGTGGATCTCGGTGGCGGTGAAGCACTTCAGCGCCACGTCCGGCAGCGCCGCCTTCAACTCGCGCAGCGAGCGCGGGTAGTAGCGCCAGGGCAGGGTGGGGTGCAGGCCGTTGACGATGTGCAGCTCGGTGAGCTGGTCGTTCTCCATCGCCTTGGCCAGCCGCACGGCCTCCTCGATGCGCATGGTGTACGCGTCCTTCTCGCCCGGCTTGCGCTGGAACGAGCAGTAGGCGCAGGAGGCGGTGCAGACATTGGTCATGTTGAGGTGGCGGTTGACGTTGAAGTGGACGACGTCGCCGTTCTTCTGCGTCCGCACATGGTGGGCGAGTCCGCCCAGCCAGGCCAGGTCGTCGGTCTCGTACAGGGCGATGCCGTCCTCACGGGACAGCCGCTCCCCGGCGTAGACCTTCGCCTCGAGCTCCCGCTTCAGTCCTGCGTCCATCCGGCCCTCAGCCCTCTCCTACCCGCACCACTAAACGACTCGGTTGAGCCTACCCCCGCCCGCAGCCCGCCCCCGCTCCCTTTGGAGAGGGTGCGCTCACACCGCCAGCAACTCGGCGAGCAAGGACGGCTCCACATTCCCCCCGCTGACCACCGCGGCGACACTCCGCCCCCGCGGCAGCCGGTCCGCGTGGTGCAGGTACGCCGCCGTGGCGACCGCGCCCGAGGGCTCGGCGACCAGCCGCCCGCGCCTGGCCAGCACCGCCACCGCCGCTCGGATCTCGTCCTCGCTCACCGTGACGATGTCGTCCACGTAGGCCTGGACGTGCTCCCAGGGCAGCAGCCCCAGCGAGTTGGTGCGCAGCCCGTCGGCGACGGTGCGGTGGGTGTCCTCGAACGGCCACACCTTGCGCTCGCCGGTGCGGAAGCTCTCGGCCGCGTCCCCCGCCAGTTCCGGCTCGACGCCGATGATCCGCACTCCCGGCATGGTCAGCTTCAGCGCCGCCGCGGTCCCGCTGATCAGCCCGCCGCCGCTGACCGGCACCAGCACCGTGCGCAGGTCCAGGTCCAGCGCGGTGGCGTCCTCGGCCAGCTCCAGCCCGACCGTCCCCTGCCCGGCGATGATCCACGGGTCGTCGTAAGGCGGCACCCACACATGGCCGTGCTCGGCGACCAGGTCGGCCGGGGTGGTGTCGCGCTCGCTCATGTGCACCAGGATCACCTCGGCGCCGAACGACCGGGTGTTCTCGACCTTCACCGCCGGTGAGGTGTCCGGCATCACGATCACGGCCTTGATCCCCAGCGCCCGGGCCGCGTAGGCCACCGCCTGCGCGTGGTTGCCGCTGGACTGGGCCACCACGCCGCGGGCCCGCTCCGCCGCGGTCAGCGCGGCCAGCCGGTTGTAGGCGCCGCGGATCTTGAAGGCGCCGGTCGGCTGCAGGCTCTCCGGCTTGAGGTGCAGCGTGTGCGTGTCCGTCTGCGCCCAGGGGCAGGGCATCAGCGGAGTGCGCACCGCCACACCGGCGATGCGCTTCTGCGCGTCGCGGATGTCGTCCAGGGTCACCACGGCCATCTGCGGGTCACGCCCTCCGGTCGGTCAACGCATCGGTGTCGGGCAGTTCGGTGGCCCGGTTCTCCCACTTGGTGGACAGCACCACGGTGGTCCTGGTCCGGGCCACACCCTTGGTCCCGGAGAGCCGCTTCACGATCGACTCCAGGCCGTCCACGTCGGGCATCCGCACCTTGAGCATGTACGAGTCGTCGCCCGCGATGAACCAGCAGTCCTCGATCTCGGCCAGGTCCCGCAGCCGGTGCGCCACGTCCTCGTGGTCTGCGGCGTCCGACAACTGAAGACCGATCAGCGCGGTGACGCCCAGCCCCAGCGAGGCCGGGTTCACCGTCGCGCGGTAGCCGGTGATGATGCCCGCCTGCTCCAGGCGGTTGATGCGGTCGGTGACACTCGGGCCGGAGAGCCCGACCAGCCGTCCCAGCTCCGCGTAGGACGCCCGGCCGTTCTCGCGCAGCGCCTGGATGAGCTGTCTGTCCACCGCGTCCATGCTGGAATCCCGCGCCTTCCGATCGTTGGGCAACCAGCCGACTTTATCCGGAATCCAAGACTCCCGGGCCGTCGACCCTGACATCCCAACGACAATACCCCGGGAGAGTGAGCTGCCTCACTCAGGCGTCGTCCCGTCCGGCCGTTCCCGTCCGGCCGTTCCCAGCTGGCCGGCCCAGCGCCGGTAGAGGTCGTGCGGCACTCCGGCCGCGTCCAGCACCCGGCCGGCGACGAAGTCCACCAACTGCTGGGCGCTCCGGGCGCCGGCGTAGAAGCCGGGCGAGGCCGGCAGCACCACCGCTCCGGCGTCGTCCAGCGCCACCAGTTGACGCAGCGTCTGGCCGCTCAGCGGCGTCTCCCGGACGCACACCACCAGCCGCCGCCGCTCCTTGAGGGTGACGCTCGCGGCGCGCTGCAGCAGGTCCTTCGACAGCCCCAGCGCGATCCCGGCGACGGAGGCAGTGCTGCAGGGCACCACCAGCATCCCCCTGGCCGGGTAGGAGCCGCTGGACGGACCGGCGGCCAGATCCCCGGCCGACCAGTAGCGCACCCCGTCCAGGCTCCCGACCTGTGGCTTCGCCGAGTCGACCGGCTGCTCCAGCCACTCCCGCAGGTCCTCGCGCCAGTGCCCGTCGCGGAACGGGATCCCGGTCTCGTCCAGCAGCGTCAGCCGGGCCGCCCGGCTCACCACCAGGTCCACGGCCTCCCCGGCGGCCAGCAGCCCGCGCAGCACCGCCGCCGCGTACGCCGTCCCGGAGGCCCCGGAGACCCCGACCACCCACGGCACCCGCTGCTCTTCCGACCGCTGTACCTCTTGTCCCGCCGGTTGCTCCACCACCTGACCGACCCTACCGGCGCGCCCCGGTTCAGACCGTCAGCACCACCTTGCCCTGGACGTGGCCCCCGGCCACCACCTCGTGCGCCTTGGCCGCGTCGGCCAGCTCGAAGGCCTGCTCGACGAAGGGGCGCAGCCGCCCCGCCTCGACCAGCGCGTTGAGCGCCTCCAGCCCCACCACGTCCGGCTCGACCGAGATCCCGGCGAAGCGCACGTCCACCGCCGCGGCGGCCTTCGCCAGCTCCTCGTTGCCCTTGTCGACGGCGGTCACCAGGATCCCGCCGGGCCGCAGCACGGTCAGCGAGCGGAAGGGGGTGTCCCCGCCGACCGTATCGATCACGATGTCCACCGGGTCCACCGTCCCGGTGAAGTCGGCCGCGCGGTAGTCGACGACCTCGTCGGCGCCGAGCCCGCGCAGGAACCCGTGCTTGCCGGCGCTCGCGGTGGCGATCACATGCGCCCCGCGAGCCTTGGCGATCTGCACGGCAAGGTGGCCCACCCCGCCGCCCGCACCGTGCACCAGCACCCGCTGTCCCTCGCCCACGTCCGCCGTATCCACCAGCATCTGCCAGGCCGTCAGTCCGGCCAGCGGCAGCGCGGCAGCCTCCGCGTGGCTCAGCCCGGCCGGCTTGCGCACCAACTGCCGGGACGGCGCGGCGACGTACTCGGCGTAGCCGTTGGCCGCCCGGGGGAAGTACGGCATCCCGTACACCTCGTCGCCGACCTGGAACCGGCTGACCCCGGGGTCGACCTCCTCGACCACGCCCGAGACGTCCCAGCCGAGAGTGAACGGAGCCTGGCCGATCAGCGGGAAGGCCCCGGACCGGATGAACAGCTCGACCGGGTTGACACCGGCCGCCGCCACCCTGACCAGGACCTCGGTCGGTCCGGCCACCGGCCGGGGCAGGTCGGTGAGCTCCAGGACCTCGGGGCCGCCGAAGGACTTCTGAGTGATCGCACGCATCGGTACTACCTCGTTCGCAGGAAGGGGTGGAAGCTGACGGACCAATCCTGCGATCCTCAGTACCCGTTGAACAGAAGGCACTTGAAAGGTATATAGGTACCTCATGGGAACCACTTCGGACCTGCGATTCTTCGGCGGCGCCGACGCGTACCTCGCCGCCTGCCCCTCCCGACAGATCCTGGACGTGCTGGCGAACAAGTGGACCATGCTGGTCATGGGCGCCCTCGCCGACGGTCCGCTGCGCTTCGGCGTGCTGCGGCGCAAGCTCGACGGCATCACGCAGAAGATGCTCACCCAGACCCTGCGCAGCCTGGAGCGCGACGGGCTGGTCACCCGGACCGTCTACCCGACCATCCCGCCCCGGGTCGAGTACGGCAGCACCGAGTTGGGCCGCAGCGTGTCCGGTCTGCTGGCCGCCGTCAAGGAGTGGTCCGAGCACCACATCGACACCGTCCTGGACGCGCGCGCCGCCTACGACGAGCGCGCGGCCCAGGAGGTCGAGCCGGTCACCGCCTGAGCGCCGGTCCCGACGTGAGGGCCGGTCCCGGCCCGGGGGCGGGTCAGACGCCCAGGCCGCGCAGCACCAGGTCCAGCAGTGCGAAGGCGAAGAGGGAGATCCCGACGAAACCGTTGACCTGGAAGAAGGCCCGGTTGAGCCGGGACAGGTCGCCGGGCTTGACGATGGAGTGCTCGTAGATGAAGGCGCAGCAGACCACGATCAGGCCCATCCAGAAGGCCCAGCCGGCGTCGCTGAGCACCGCGTACCAGCCGAGCAGCAGCACGGTGACCACATGCGCCCCGCGCGCGCCGTACAGCGCGGCGTCCACGCCGAAGCGCGCGGGGACGGAGCGCACGCCGTCGGCGCGGTCGGCGGCGACGTCCTGGCAGCCGAAGATCAGGTCGAAGCCGCCGATCCACACGCCCACGGCCAGCCCCAGCACCAGCGCGTCCCAGGACCAGGTCCCGGTCACCGCCAGCCAGGCGCCGATCGGGCCCATCGCCTGGGCCAGGCCCAGGATGGCGTGCGGGAAGTCGGTGAACCGCTTGCCGTACGGGTAGACCACCATCGGGATCACCGCGACCGGCGCCAGCGCCAGGCAGAGCGGGTTGAGCAGCGCGGCGGCGGCCAGGAAGACCATCAGCGCGACGGCCGAGCCGGCGTACGCGGTGCGCACCGACACCGCGCCGGTGACCAGTTCGCGCCCGGCGGTACGCGGATTGCGGGCGTCGATCTCGCGGTCGATGATCCGGTTGGCGGCCATCGCGAAGGTGCGCAGGCCGACCATGGCGAGGGTCACCAGCAGCAGCTGCAGCCAGTGGACATGGCTGTTGTCGAGGAACATCGCCGTCAGCGCGGCGGTATAGGCGAACGGCAGAGCGAAGACCGAGTGCTCGATCATCACCAGGCGCAGGAACGCTTTGGTCTTCCCCGGTGCGGGGACGGTGGTGGCGGCGGCAGCAGTCGCGCTCACAGTCCGTACTCCTTCCAGCGACGGGAGACCGTCGCGGCCGTTTCAGGGTCGGACTCGACCATCTCGGGCCAGCCCCCGTCCCTGGTGTACCCCTCCTCGGGGAGCTTACGGGTGGCGTCGATGCCGGCCTTGCCGCCCCAGAACTGCTGGTACGAGGCGTGGTCCAGATGGTCCACCGGCCCCTCGACCACGCTCAGGTCGCGGCTGTAGTCGACATTGCCCAGTGCCCGCCAGGCCACCTCCTGGTAGTCGTGGACGTCGCAGTCCGCGTCCACCACCACGATCAGCTTGGTGAGCGACATCATGTGCGCGCCCCAGATGGCGTGCATCACCTTCTGGGCGTGCTTGGGGTACTTCTTGTCGATGGAGACGATCACGCAGTTGTGGAAGCCGCCGGCCTCGGGCAGGTCGTAGTCCACGATGTCCGGGACGATGATCTTCAGCAGCGGAAGGAAGAAGCGCTCGGTGAACTTGCCCAGCGGGCCGTCCTCCGTCGGCGGCCGGCCGACCACGATCGACTGCAGCAGCGGCCGCGAACGCATCGTCACACAGTCGACGGTGAGCGCCGGGAACGGCTCCTGCGGGGTGTAGAAGCCGGTGTGGTCGCCGAACGGCCCCTCCGGCAAATCCACCCCCGGCTCCAGCCAGCCCTCCAGCACCACCTCGGCGTCGGCCGGCACCTGCAGCGGCACGGTCCGGCAGTCCACCATCCGCACCCGCTCGCCGGCCACGAAGCCCGCGAACAGGTACTCGTCGATGTCGCCGGGCAGCGGCGCGGTCGCCGCGTAGGTCACCGCGGGCGGGCAGCCGAAGGCGATGGCGACCGGCAGCCGCTCCCCGCGCCGGGCGGCGACCGCGGCGTGGTTGCGGCTGTCCTTGTGGATCTGCCAGTGCATGCCGATGGTGCGGCGGTCGTGGCGCTGCAGCCGATAAAGACCCAGATTGCGGATGCCGCTGTCCGGGTCCTTGGTGTGGGTGAGCCCCAGGTTGAAGAAGGAGCCGCCGTCGCCGGGCCAGGTGAACAGCGCGGGCAGCGCGTCCAGGTCCACCTGGTCCCCGGTCAGCACCACCTGCTGCACCGGCGCGTCGCCCTGCTTCACCTTCTTTGGCGGCACGTGCGCCATCCCGGCCAGCTTGCCGAAGGCGTCCCGGACCCCGGTGAACCCGTGCGGCAGCTCCGGCTTCAGCAGGCCGGCGATCTTCTCCGAGACGTCCTCGGCCGACTTCAGCCCGAGCGCCTTGGCCAGCCGCCGCTCGGTCCCGAAGACGTTCATCGCCAGCGGCATCGCGGCGCCCTTGACGTTCTCGAACAGCAGCGCGGGGCCCTTGGCCTTCTGCACCCGGTCGACGATCTCCCCGACCTCCAGGTACGGGTCGACCTCCACCTTGATCCGCTTGAGGTCGCCCTCCCGTTCCAGCGCCCGGAGAAAGGACCGAAGATCGTCGTATGCCATACGTGCCAGTATCCGCCACCGGCTAGGCTGCCTCGCACGGACATCGCCGGAGCACCGCACCGGGTGCGTACAGAACGTACGCAGTACCCCCGCGTGGACCCGTCGTTCCGACCGTTTACGGGTCTCCGGCGCACCCCGACACTGACCCTATGACCGCCGCCCCCACAGAGATATCCGAGTACGGCGACCACGTACTCGCCGTCGAACCCACCGGTGCAGAGCCAGTGACCGAGGCCGCCAGACACGGCCGGCCGCTCGGACTGTTCTGGACCTGGACCTCCCCCAACATGGAGTTCGCCACCGTCTTCGTCGGCGTCCTGGCCGTCGGCGTCTTCGGTCTCGGCTTCTGGCAGGCCGTGCTGGCGATCGTGCTCGGCACCGGCCTCGGCGCCGTCGCCCACGGCTTCCTCGGCCTCAGCGGCCCCCGCCACGGCGTGCCGCAGATGGTGGCCGGACGCAGCGCCTTCGGCTACTGGGGCAATGCCCTGCCGGCCGGGCTGAACGCGCTGACCGCGGGCATCGGCTGGTTCGCCGTCAACAGCGTGAGCGCGGCGTACGCGTTGAACACGCTGCTCGGCTGGCCCGCACTGCTGTGCCTGTTCATCGTGGTGGTGCTGCAGGTCGGCATCGCCTACTTCGGCCACAACTTCATCCAGAGCGCCGAGAAGTACACCTTCCCGCTGCTGACCGTCGTCTTCCTGATCGCCGCCGGGGTCATCCTCAGCAAGTCGGACGTCTCCGCGGCGACCGGCGCGCACGCCTTCCCCGGCGCCTTCCTGCTGACCGCGGGCGCGACCTTCGGCTACGCCGCGGGGTGGACGCCGTACGGCTCGGACTACACCCGCTACCTGCCGAAGTCCTCCCCCAGGTGGGCGGTCGGCCTGTGGCCGGCGCTGGGCGTCTTCCTCTCCTGCGTCCTGCTGGAGACCGTCGGCGCGGCGTCCGCGACGATCGCCGCACCCGCGAACCTGTCCCCGACGGCGGCGTTCACCCACGCCCTGCCGACCTGGCTGGCGGACCTCACCCTGCTCGCCATCGCGGTCGGCGGGATCGCCGCCAACGCGCTCAACATCTACTCGGGCTCGCTGTCCTTCGTCGCGATGGGGATCAGGCTCCCGGCGGCGGTGCGGCGGGCGACGGTCGCCCTGGTCTTCGGCGTGGCCGGCACCCTGGTCGCCTGGTCCGGGCTGCACGACTCGGGCTCGAAGTACGAGAACTTCCTGCTGGTGATCACCTACTGGATCGGTCCCTGGCTGGCCGTCGTCTTCACCGACCGGATGCTGCGGCGCGGACAGTCCGACGAGACCGTCGCCGCGACGCTCGGCGACAAGGCCTTCAGCTGCTGGGCGGCACCGATCGCGATGGCGGCGGGCACCGGGCTCGGCGTCTGGCTGTTCTCCAACCAGTCGGACTACACCGGCGTCATCCCCAAGCACGTGCCCGGGATCGGCGACATCGCGTTCGCCGGGGGGTTCGTCATCGCGGCGGTCCTGTACCTCCTTCTCCGGCTGGTACCCGGGCTGGGGCCGGTGAGCGGAGCCGTGGCACTCACGAAGGCCTCAGCACCGGAGCCCGCGGGTACCTGACCGTCAGCCGCGGATCCTGTCCGCGCAGTTCCTCGCGCCCCCACAGGGGCGCGAGGAACTGCGCTGCCAACCATGCACGACCTGCACTGCTACTCACCACCCCGCAGAACCCGATGCGCACAACACGCCAGCAGCAGCTCAGCGTGCACGTCGGCATCCCCCACAGCGAGCCCCAGCAACGACTCGATCCGCTCCACCCGCTGATAGAGCGACTGCCGCCCCACATGCAGCAGCCCCGCCGTCCTGGTGGGGCTGCACCCGTTCCGCAGGTGCACCTCCAGGGTGCGGACCAGGTCGCTGGGGTGCGCCGCCTCCCACTCCAGCAGCGGCCCCAGCGCCCGGCTGACCAACTGGGCCAGCCGGTCCCGCGATGCGGGGGTGAGCCCGTCGCCGACCAGTTGGCGCTCCAGCGCGAGCGCCCTGGACGACGTCACCAGCGCCCCCTCGCAGCAGCCCGGCTCCGGCGCCGGAACGCTCAGCGCCAGCGCCAGTGCAGTGCGCGCCTCGCGCAACGACTCGCCCCAGCGGCTCCACGCCGCCTCCCCCGGGGCGGCCGGCCCCAGCGCCACCGTCACCCCGGCCCCCTCGGGGACCTCCCCCGCCGCCACGAGAGCGCTCTGCGCCAGCCGTACCGCGTCGCCGGAGCCGGACACCCGCACCGGGACGGTGAGCAGCGCCGCCACCGTCCCCCCGGGCACCGCCGCCCGCAGCAGGCGTCCGCCCAGCAACTCGGCCGCGCGGTCCAGCACCGCGCCCGCCCCGGCGCCCGTCGCCGCCGCGCCGACCAGCCGGTGCGTCCGGTCCACCGCGAAGTCCAGCGCCCGGGCCCTGGCCACCACGTCCGCCTGGCTCAACGCCGTCCCCTCGGCCAGCTCGACCAGCAGCGCGGCCACCCGCCCGTCCCGGTCGTGGGCGGGCAGCCGACGGTCCGTCAGGGACTGGGTGACGATGGCCGTGTTGGCGGCCTCCGCGATGCGGATGAAGGGCACCACCGCGCGCAGGGCGACCAGCGGCAGGCCGCGTCGGCGGCTCTCGTCCACCAGCTCGTACGGCATCTCCGTGAGGGTGCGGCCCAGTTCGACGGCGATCCCGGCGACCCCGCGCTCGGCGAGCTCGCGGACGTAGTGGCGGCGGGCGCCGGCGTCCGCCCCGGCCAGGCCGAGGCCGGTGGTGAGCAGCAGCTCGCCGCCGGACAGCAGCGGGCCGATCTCGTAGATCTCGCTGGAGTGCACCCAGCGCACCGGCCGGTCCAGGCCCTTGCCGCCGCAGAGGATCTCGGGCGCGGCATCGCCGAGGACGTCGAAGGAGAGGATCTCGCGGAGCGTGAGTGCGGCCAAGGCGACTCCTGAGGGCGGGGAGGGGAGGACACGGTGTCGGCGGCAAGGTGGGCTGGAGCGTACTTTCCGCACGTTGCCCCGGTGTTTCCGGGACGGGAAAGTGGACCCATGACAGACACCTCACATCTGCTGGCGGTCGCCGTCGAGGAGGCCAGGGCAGGTCTGGCCGAGGGCGGCATCCCGATCGGCGCCGCGCTGTTCGGCCCGGACGGCGAACTGCTGGGCCGCGGCCGCAACCGCCGGGTGCAGGACGGCGACCCGTCGATGCACGCGGAGACCGCCGCCTTCCGCGACGCCGGCCGGCTGCGCGGCTACGGCCGCACCACGATGGTGACCACGCTCTCGCCGTGCTGGTACTGCTCCGGCCTGGTCCGCCAGTTCGGCATCGGCCGGGTCGTCATCGGCGAGGCCACCACCTTCCACGGCGGCCACGACTGGCTGGCCGAGCACGGCGTGCAGGTGGTGCTGCTGGACGACCCCGAGTGCACGGCGATGATGCGCGACTTCATCGAGGCCAGGCCGGAGCTGTGGTTCGAGGACATCGGCGAGTGACGAGCGAAGAGAGCAGGTACCCCATGTCTCCCCGTATCCCCGTGATCGACCTCGCGCCCTGGCTGTCGGGCGGTCCCGACGCCAGGGCCCGTACCGCCGCCGCGGTGGACGCCGCACTCAGCCAGGCCGGGTTCCTGCTGATCACCGGGCACGGCGTGAGCCGCGAGCAGCGGGAGGGCGTCCGCGAGGCCGCGCGGGCGTTCTTCGCGCTGCCGACGGCGGTCAAGCAGCGGTACGGGGTGACCGTCGGCGGCCGGGGCTGGCTGGCGAAGGGCGCCGAGGCCAACGGCTACTCCGAGGGCACCGAGACCCCGCCCGATCTCAAGGAGTCCTGGACTGTGGGCGCCGACCGGCCGTCCGGCGACGCCGGGATCGACGCCTTCTGGTTCCAGCCGAACCGCTGGCCGGAGGCCGAGGCCCCAGCGCTGCGGAAGACCGTCGAGGAGTACCTGGCGACCATGCGCTCCGTCGCCGACGAGGTGCTGCGGCTGCTGGGCGCGGCCCTGGGGCAGCCGACGACCTTCTTCACCGACCACACCGCGCATCCGACCTACACCCTGAACATCAACTGGTACCCGGGCACGGGGGTGGTCGGCGAGCCGCAGCCGGGCCAGTTCCGGATCGGCCCACACACCGACTTCGGCACGGTCACCCTGCTGGACCGGCAGCAGGGCAGGGGAGGGCTGCAGGTCTACATCGACCCCGCCGACGGCGGGGTCGGCTGGGAGGACGCGCCGTACGACCCGGACGCGCTGACGGTCAACATCGGCGACCTGATGGCGCGCTGGACCGGCGACCGCTGGAAGTCCGGCCGCCACCGGGTGCTGCCGCCGTCGCCGGAGGCGCCCGAGGAGGACCTGATGTCGCTGGTCTACTTCTACGAGTGCGACCCGCACACCGCGGTCGCCCCCGTAGGAGGTCCGGTGGCGTACGAGCCGGTTGACTCCTCCGCCTACCTCAGGGCCAAGTTGGAAGCCATCACCGTCGGCTGACCGGCCGTCAGCTGTGACCGAGCTCCTCGGCCGGGTCCTCCTCGGCGACCGAGCCGCCGTGGGGGTCCGGGTGCAGCGGGAAGCTCTCCATGCTGAACTCGTCCAGCACCGGCGGCGGGGGCTGCGGAGGGGTGGGCATCACGGCCGCCTCCGAGTGGCCCCCGCAGCCGTAGTCCAGGGCCACCACATGGCCGTCGGCCGGGCCGAACTCATTGCCGCAGATCCCGAAGGTCTGGCTGAGCGTGCCCGCGACCGGGATCAGGAAGCCGCAGGAGTTGCAGTTCGCCGGGGCGGCCTGGGCCATCGGCGTGTGCGCGCCGTAGTCCTTCTCCCAGCGGTCGGCGGCCAGGTGCAGTCCCAGCCGGGAGAGCACCCGTGCCCGGCCGAGCCCCAGCTCCAGGGCGACCGAGGCGATGGAGCCGCGCTCGGTCGGCGCGGCCAGCTCCACGTCGGCGCCGATGTCGGCGGCGACCGCCGCCTCCGCCGCGGCCGCGTCGGCCAGCGCCGAGTTGGGGGCGGGCTCGTCCTCGCCGGACCAGCCGGGCTCCAGCCGCAGGTCGTCCTCGTCGGTCGGCAGCAGGTCGCCGGGGCCCATGTCGCCCGGGCGCAGCCGCTCGCTCCAGGGCACCCACTGCGGCGCGATCAGCGCCTCGGCGCCCGGAAGGAGCACCGTTTCGTCAAGGGTGACCTGCTTGCTGCGGGAGGCGCGGGTGACCGTGACGGCCCAGCGCCAGCCCCGGTAGGCCCACTCATTGGTCGCGAAGTAGTGCGTGACGACCCGCTCGCCGTCGGCCTCCACGCCCAGGTGCTCGCCGACAGCGGCCTCGCCGGCCGCCTCCACGGCGGCGGCCCGGGCGAAGTCCACAGCTTCCGCACAGAGCCGGTCGGGGGTACGGCTTCGCGTCGTCGCAGCACTCATCACAGGATCGATTCTCTCCCAAAGACTGTCTCCGGTACGCCACCGTCTCCGGCGGCATGGCGCGGGGCGCCTGCCGCGGGCGTCGACAGACGTCCCATTCTGCGCGACTCCGCGGACCGGTCCGGCCGCGCTCGGGGGAGCGGACAGCCGGGCCGCCGCAGGACGGCCACGCGGTACTGCTGGGCGGTACGAAAGGTATTGGCGCGACGTCCCCACCGGATACGGCGGAGTGCCACTGGGTGCACGGTACCGGTCGCGCGGCCGAAGGGGACAGTCCCTTGCCACGTGTGGCCCCGCCACACTGATCGGCTCATAGCAGAAAGCCAGCATGACAGCCCATCGGTCGGGCAGGATGGCGACGTGGCCGACGACGCGCCTGCGGGAGCTTCCACTCCCCCCGGCATCGACAGCCCCTCCCCGTCCGGGCCGAGCCAACGGCAGACGACGGCGACGGGGTCGAACCCGTCTGGTCGGCCCGGCGGCGCCCGGGGCCTGGCAGGCACGCTGCACCGGGGGGCCTCCGCCACCGCCCGCGGGGTCGGCCACGCCGTCCACGGCACCGGGCGGCGGATCCGCAAGGCCACCTCGGCGGAGGGCGCGGGCGAGTCCGGGCTGGCCAAGCTGATCGAGCTGCACGCGGTGAACTCGGCCGGCGACATGATGATCACCGTCGCGCTGGCCTCCACCATCTTCTTCTCGGTGCCGACCGGCGAGGCCCGCGGCCGGGTCGCGCTCTACCTGCTGATCACCATGGCCCCGTTCGTGCTGCTGGCCCCGGTGATCGGCCCGCTGCTGGACCGGCTGCCCAGCGGGCGGCGCAGTGCGATGGCGCTGTCGATGCTGGTCCGGGCCGCCATCGCGTGGATGATGACCAGCTCCATCGCGGGCGGCGGGCTGACCGTCTACCCGGAGGCGCTGGGCGTACTGGTCGCGTCCAAGGCGTACGGGGTGGTCCGCAGCGTGGTGGTGCCCCGGCTGGTGCCGGAGCGGGTGACCCTGGTGAAGGCCAACTCGCGGGTCACCCTGGCCGGGCTGCTGGCCACCGGCGTGGCCGGCGCGATCGGCGGCGGACTGCACCTGATCGGCCCGACCTGGCCGCTGCGCGGCGCCTTCGTGGTGTACCTGGTCGGCGCGTTCCTGGCGTTCGGGCTGCCGCACCAGGTGGACCTGGCCAAGGGCGAGGCCCGGGCGCTGCTGCACGCGCCGACCGCGGCCGAGGCCACCGCGGCCGAACGCGAAGCCGACCGGGGGCCCGAGCCGGTGTCGCTGCGCAAGGAGGCGCCCGCGGGCGCCTCCCCCGCCGCCGGTTCCGCCCCGGCCACCGGGCCGCCGAAGGTCGGACTGCGCACCGTCGGCCCCGCCGTGGTGCTCGCGCTGTGCGCCGAGGGCACCTTGCGCGGGCTCTCCGGCTTCCTCACCTTCTTCCTGGCCTTCCTGCTCCGGGAGCACCCGCTGGCGGGCCTGAACGCAACCGAGGCCCTGGGCATCGCCGCCGGGGCGCTCGGCATCGGCAACGCACTGGGGACGGCGCTCGGCTCCTGGCTGCGCGCCCGGGCGCCTGAGATCCTCGTCACGCTGACGCTCGCCTGCGCGGCCGCGGCCGCGCTGGCCGCCACCCTGGCGTACGGGATGCTGACGGTGACCCTGCTGGCCGGCACCGCCGGAATCACCCAGTCGCTGGGCAAGGTGGCCCTGGACGCGCTGATCCAGCGCGACGTCCCGGAGCGGGTCAGGACCTCCGCCTTCGCCCGCTCCGAGACATTGATGCAGCTCACCTGGGTGATCGGCGGCGGCCTCGGGATCGTGCTGCCGCTGGTCGGCCAGGTCGGCATGGGCACCGCCGCCGGAATCCTGCTGCTGTCACTGGCCTTCACCCTGCGCGGCCTGATCCGGCTCCCCGGCCGGGTCCCCCGGCCCCACCTGGCCTAAGGCCGGGGAAGATCGGCAGCCCCCGACGTGGCGCGGCAGCGGACGGACGGTAGCCTCAGCACCATGAGCATCAACCGCGCTGTCCTCGCCCTCGGAGCCGTCGCCGTCGTGGGCGTCGGCACGGTCGGTTTCTCCGTCCAGCACGCCCACAGCAAGGGCAAGCCCGTGCCCAGCGTCTCGGTGGTCTCGGGCTCGACCTGGAAGCAGATCGCCCCGCCGGCCGACTCCTGCTACAACGGCGGCGACGCGCTGACCACGGCGCAGCAGAAGACCTGCGCCGCCGCGATCACCGCGCAGCTGACCAAGGGCGACATCCCCACCCTCCAGGTCAACAACGCCAACGTCACCTTCGGCATCGACGTCGGCAAGGACGTCGCCGGGAAGCAGTGGTTCGCGCGCAGCAGCAGCAGCGCCCCGGTCTCGCCGACCAAGAAGCAGTACGCGGGTCCGCTGACGGTCTCCTCGCTGATGGTCGCCGACTCGACCACCGGCACCACCCCCACCACCGCCCCGGTGCTGGTGGTCGCGGGCACCGGCGCGACCAACGCCCCGGTCTACGGCGAGTGGCTGTTCGAGATCGCGGTCAAGAGCTGACCGGACGACCGTCCCGATGAGCGTCCCGCCGTCCCGTCTGCTCGTCGTCACCGCCGTCGCCCCCGAGGCGGCGGCGGTGCTGCGTGGTGTCCGCGCCGCGCTCCCGCACGCCGCGGAGGTGCCGGGCCCGGGCGGCCTGACCCGCTGCGGCCCGGTGGACGTACTGGCGGCCGGGGTCGGCCCGGCCGCCGCGGCGGCCGGCACCGCCACCGCGCTGGCGCCGGCCGGCGCCGCGTCAGCCGACTCCGCGTCAGCCGGTTACGCGCTGGTGGTCTCGGCCGGTATCGCCGGGGGCTTCGCCCCGCTCGCGCCGCTGGGCTGCGCGGTGGTCGCCGACGTGATCGTCGCCGCCGACCTGGGCGCGGAGACCCCGGACGGATTCCTCAGCGTCACCGAGCTGGGCTTCGGCCGGGTCCGGCACGAGACCGCGCACTCCGGACCGGTCGCCGCCGCGCTGCGCGCCGCCGGACTGCCGACCGCCGTCGGCCCTGTGCTCACCGTCTCCACGGTGACCGGCAGCGCCGCCCGCGCCGCCGAGCTGACGGGCCGCCACCCCGGCGCCGTCGCCGAGGCGATGGAGGGCTTCGGCGTCGCCGAGGCCGCCGCCGCGCACGGGGTCCCGGTGCTGGAGCTGCGCACGGTCTCCAACGCCGTCGGCCCCCGCGACCGCGCCGCCTGGCGGATCGGCGAGGCCTTCGCGGCCCTGGAACGGGCC
This sequence comes from Streptacidiphilus carbonis, assembly GCF_000787775.1. Lineage (GTDB taxonomy): Bacteria > Actinomycetota > Actinomycetes > Streptomycetales > Streptomycetaceae > Streptacidiphilus > Streptacidiphilus carbonis. Next base: position 91,253 of record NZ_BBPM01000027.1, read on the forward strand.
TTCGCACTGCTGCCCTACAACCGGCTCACCGGGCCCGGGGAGTGAGGGGTTAGGGTCGGAAGCATGACCGCCGCGACCCTCTCCACCGCGTACTCGCCCTGCCCCAATGACACCTTCGTCTTCCACGCCCTGGCCCACGGCCTGGTCCCGGCGCCGTTCGCGCCCGAGGTGACCTTCGCCGACATCGACATCACCAACGGCCTTGCGGAGCGCGGCGAGCTGGACCTGCTGAAGATCTCCTTCGCCGCCCTGCCCTGGGTGCTGGACGAGTACACCCTGCTGCCCTGCGGCGGCGCGCTGGGCCGCGGCTGCGGCCCGCTGGTGCTGACCGGCCCCGAGGCGTCGGGCAACCCCGCCGACCTGGCCGGGAAGACCGTCGCCGTCCCCAGCGAGCGCTCCACCGCGTACCTGCTGTTCCGGCTGTGGGCGGCCGAGGCGGTCCCCGGCGGCCTGGGCGAGATCGTGGTGCTGCCGTTCCACGAGATCATGCCCGCGGTGCGGGACGGCAAGGTGGACGCCGGCCTGGTGATCCACGAGGCCCGGTTCACCTACCAGCAGTACGGGCTGCGCTCACTCGCCGACATGGGCGAGGCCTGGGAGGCCGCGACCGGGCTGCCGATCCCGCTGGGCGCGATCATCGCCCGCCGCTCGCTCGGCGCGGAGAAGCTCGCCGAGCTGGCCGCGGCGATCCGGGCCAGCGTCGAGTACGCCTGGGCCAGGCCCGAGGCCAGCCGGGAGTACGTGCTGGCGCACTCCCAGGAGATGGACCCGGCCGTGGCCGACCAGCACATCGCGCTCTACGTCAACGAGTTCACCGCCGACCTCGGCGAGGCCGGCTACGCCGCGGTGCACGGCCTGCTGGACCGGGCCGCCGCGGCCGGCCTGGTCCCCGCTGTCGCACCGGAGGCGCTGGCCTTCGCCGGGGCCACGCGCCTCCGCTGACGACTGTTCAGGACTGCGCAGGAGCGCTCAGGACCGCTCAGACGTCCAGTTGGTCGGCGACCGCGCGCAGCAGGGTCGCCACCTGGTGTCCGGCCTGCTTCTCGGGGTAGCGCCCGCGCTGCAGGCCGGGGAGGATCCGCTCCAGCAGCGTGGTGAGGTCCTGGACGATGGGCGCCAGGTCGTCGGGCTTGCGCCGGTTCTGCGCCGCGAGCGAGGGCAGGTCGTCCAGCACGGTCACCTTCTGGGCCTGATCACCGCGGTGGCCGGCGATGATCTCGAACTCGACCCGCTGCCCCGGCTTGAGCGCCTCGACCCCGCTGGGCAGGGCCTTGGAGTGCACGAAGACGTCGCCGCCGTCGTCGCTGGAGAGAAAGCCGAAGCCCTTCTCGGTGTTGAACCACTTGACCTTGCCCGTGGGCATCGGAGACCTCGTCGCTGGTGTGAGATGGGTTGAGGGAAGTACAGGGAGTAACCGGCAGAAGCTGGTAGCAGGACCGAGCCTGCGGGCGGAAGCGGTGTGGCGGGTGGTGCCGACACCGGCTGGTGCAGCCGTGCCGAGCTGTCGGCGGATCGCAGTCAGTGCCGCGCCATTGTTCCAGGTCGGCCGTGTGCAGATCGAGTCCATTCCTGGACCGGCGCTGCCGGCAGGCCGGGATCCGAGGTCCGGCGGCAGCGTCTCGTCGGCTGTTTCTCCCACGGTTTCGCCGTTGCCATGACACACCCCCGATCCTCCTGCGGGGCCGCATCCGGACAGTCTCGGCGCAATCCCCGTGCGTGACGTGCATACCCTGGTGGGGTGACTACTGAAACTCAGCACCCCGGCGACGGCCTGGTCCGGGTCGGCGCGATCCTGTTCATCGTCGGCGCGGTGGCCACAGTCGTGACTGTGGCCCCGCTGTTCCTGGGCCTGACGCCGCTGCCCTCGGCCGCGTACTTCGTCAGCATGGTTATGCCGGTCGGCTTCGCCGTGGCCCTCTTCGGCCTGCTCCGCGCCGCGCGTTCGCAGAAGCGGGGCAGCAGCAGCGTCGCCTAGGGGACTTTGCGTGCGGACCGTAGATGGTTTGTCGCGCAGTTCCCCGCGCCCCTGACCAATTGCAACTGGCTCGGTTGCAACCAGCCAGGGGCGCGGGGAACTGCGCTGCCAACCATGCAAGTGCCGCACTCAGGCAACGTACGAATCCAGCCACGCCGGAAAGTGTGTGAGGTCCGGCAGGACCACGTCCGCGCCAGCCTCGGCGAGTTCGCGCTCGCTGTAGGGCCCGGTGGCCACCCCCACCGCCAAGGCGTCAGCCGCCCTCGCGCCGAGGATGTCGGCCAGGTGGTCGCCGACATAGACGGTCGCGCTCTCCTCCCGCAGCACCGTTCCCTTGTCGGGGCCGAAGACCGAGCCGTACAGCCCGTCCACGGCCAGCCCCAGCGCGTCCAGGTTCAGCTTGGCGTTGGGCGTGTGCTTTCCGGTGACCACCAGCGTCCGCCCGCCGCTGGCGCTGACCGCCGCGAGAGCCTCATGCGCACCCGGCAGGGCCACGCACCCGGCGACCCCGTGCTCGGCGTAGAGCGCGCGGTAGAGGTCGGACACGACCTGGACGGCCTCGGCCGGGAACCAGTTGGCGATCTCCTGCTCGACCGGCGGGCCGAGCCGGGTGACCACCAGGTCGCTGTCGATCGCGGTGCCGGTCTCCGCGGCGAGCAGGTCGTAGACCGCCTTGATCCCGGGCCGGGAGTCGATGAGGGTCATGTCGAGGTCGAAGCCGACGATGGGAGCGGTGCGTCCAGTCATGTTGATCACCCTAAGGGGCGAGCCATGGGGACATACTTCTCAAAGGTGACAAATGACCTCACCGGAGGACGTCATGCCCCGTCAGATTCCGCGCCGCAGCCTGCTCGCCGGGGGCACCGCCGTCCTGGCCGGCGCTCTGGCCGGCTGCAGCGGCGGCAGCGGCTCGACGGACGGCTCCGGCAGCGCCACCCGCTCGGTGCAGACCGCCACCGGCGCCGTCGAGGTCCCGTCCGCCCCCAAGCGGGTCGTGGTGCTGGACACCGCCGAGCTGGACTCGGTGCTCACCCTGGGCTTCACCCCGGTCGGTGCCTCCCGGGCAGCGGCCGACGCCACGCTGCCCGACTACTGGGGCGCCGCCCGGCTCCAGGGCATCGCCTCCACCGGCACCATCGGCGCCCCCGACCTGGACGCCATCGGCAGGCTCGACCCCGACCTGATCCTCTCCAACCAGACCAGGGACGGCTCGCGCTACGAGAGCCTGGCCGCGATCGCCCCGACCGTGCTCACCGCCACCACCGGCTACCCCTGGAGGCAGAACTTCACGGTCCACGCCGACGCCCTGAACCAGTCGGCCTCGGTCGCCCTGGTCAGCACCGGCTACACCCAGCACGTCTCCCAGGTGATCGAGGCCCTGGGCGGCACCGACGCCGCCAAGAAGCAGCAGATCAGCCTGGTGCGCTTCGTCCAGGACGAGGACCCGCGGCTGTATGCGACGCAGAACTTCCTGGGCACCGTCCTCGCCGACCTCGACCTGGGCCGGCCCTCCTCGCAGTCGGGCCAGGTGTTCGACACCACCCTCGGCGACCCGGCCCAGCTCGCGGGCCTCGACGGCACCGCGCTCTTCTACGCCACCTACGGGGACACCGGCAAGGCCGGCACCGCGGCGGTGGTGGGCAGCGCGGCCTGGCGGGCGCTGGGCGCCGTCGCCGCGCACCGCGCCTTCGCCGTGGACGACGGGCTCTGGTTCCAGGGGATCGGCTACACCGGCGCCAACTTGGTGCTCGCGCAGCTCCAACGGTTCCTCAGAAGCTGATTGCGTTACGCCTCTTGTGACCCAGGTCACCCCGTTCCACCATGGCAGGATGCCGACGACAGCAGAGCAGGCCAAGCAGTCAGCAAGGCGCAAGGCAGCCATCGCCCATGGATTCGACCTGGTCGCCGAGGTCTACGGCGCCCCGGACTCAGGTGCGTTCGTCCGCAGGCTGGGGGCCGGGCTGGTGCGCCGGGCCCGGCTCCGCCCCGGGGACAGGGTGCTCGACCTCGGCTGCGGCCGGGGCGCGGTCCTGTTCGCCGCCGCAGAGGCCGTCGGGCCGGACGGCTACGCGGTGGGAATCGACCTCTCCCCCGGCATGGTGCACGCCACCGCCGCCGAGATCGGCGCCCAACGGCTCCGCAATCTCGTGGTGCGGGTCGGCGACGCCGAGGACCCGGGTTTTCCGAGCGGCTCGTTCGAGGCGGTGCTGGCCGGGCTGATGCTGTTCATCACCCCGGACCCGGCCGCCGTGCTGGGCTCGGCGCACCGGCTGCTGGTGCCCGGCGGCCGGTTCGCGATGACCAGCTTCGGCCCGGCCGACCCGGCCTGGGAGCGCCCGGTGCGCGCCGCGCTCGCCTTCGCCGACCAGCAGCAGTCGGTCCGCGAGTGGTCCACCAACAAGGGCGGCAACCCGCTGCTGGACACCCCCGAGCAGATCGCCGACCTGTTCGAGCAGGCCGGCTTCGACCAGATCGAGACGGTCGACGAGGAGGACGTCGCCACCTACACCGGACCGGAGGAGTGGTGGGCCTCGGTCTGGAACAGCGGGCGCCGGGCCGCCCTGCTGGAGCTGATCCCGGACGAGCGGCGCGAGGACGCCCGCAAGGCGGCCTTCGCCGAACTGGCCTCGCTGGAGGTGGACGGCGGCCTGACCCGCCGCACGACGGTCCGCTACACCACCGCCACCCGGGGCTGAGACCCCGCAGCTGGCATCCACAGCTGGAATCCGCAGCTGGGATCCGCAGCTGAGAGGACGTCAGCGGCGGCGCCACCGGGCGATCCGCCAGGCCAGGAACAGCGCCGAGCAGGCCGCGGCCGCCCGCAGCCACACCGCCACCGTCGACCGCAGCACCGCCTTGAACTGAGCATCCGTCAAGTGCTGCCCGGGCGGCCGGTTGTGGGTGTGCCCGTAGAACCAGAACGCGCAGACCGCGGCGACCAGCACCGGCACCCACAGCGCGGCGAACTGGGCGGCGCCGCGCCCCAGCCGCCGCGCCGAGTAGGCGATGAACCAGCCGAGCAGGGCCACGTACCAGAGCGCCAGCACCGCGGCACTGGCCAGCACCACCACCGCCAGCGACTCCACCAGCGGCAGCGGCCCGCGCGGGACCGGCGCCACCGGTTCGGCCACGGGCTCGACGGCCGGGGGCGGGGCCGGGGGCGCCAGGGCCCGGCGCAGCCAGCCGGGG
>NZ_BBPM01000026.1:0-23582 GCF_000787775.1 Streptacidiphilus carbonis
CAGCAGGCCCCGCCGCCTCCGCCGGCCGCGCAGCAGCCGCCCGCCGCCGGCGTGCCGACCGTGGGGCCCGGCTACATGGCCGTGCTCCGCTACCGCGGCCCGGACGGCTCCGAGCAGCAGATCATCCAGCGCTCCGCGCTGGGCCTGCCGCACCCCGAGTGGCAGGTCCTGCAGGAGGTCCGGCGGCTGAACGTGCCGCCGGAGCAGGTGCTGGAGCTGCACACCGAGCTGGAGAGCTGCGACCTGCCCGGCGGCTACTGCCAGCGGATGGTCAAGGAGGCCTGGCCGAACGTCCGGGTGAGCAGCATCGCCCCGTACGGCCGGGACCACGCGGCCCGGCAGCGCGGCGTGCAGCACCTGTTCGAGCACCACGGGGAGCTGCACACCCATGCCGCGGGCCCGGCCCCGCAGCGCCCGTTCCGGGTGCCGCTGCCCGCGCCGGGGTCGGTGCAGCCCGCCCCGCCGGTGCCGCCGCAGGCGCTGGCGGACGAGCTGCAGCAGGCCTTCGGTCCGCAGAACGTGTTCCGCTACGAGCAGCAGGCGGTGTCCCGGCAGGGCATCCCCGAGGCCGTGTCGTCGTCGCTGACCTGGGCCGGGCTGCCGGTCGAGTTCGGCCCGTTCTTCTGGGCGCAGGCCCAGCCGGGCCGTCCGATGCCGACGCTGGCCGAGCTGGCCGCCGAACGCGGCATCACGGCCCAGCCGGACGCCGGCACCTATCTGGTGCTGGGCAACGACTACGGCCGCCAGCTGTGCGTCCAGTACGGGACGGCGGCGATCGTGGCCGTCGACCTGGGGACGTCGACCCAGCCCGCCGGAACCGAGGCCAAGCAGCCGCGCTTCGTCAACAGCGGCCTGCCGGAGTTCCTGCGCTGCATGGCCCTGCTGGGCCGGATGTGGCGGTTCCGGTACGGGCTGACGCCGGAGCAGGCGGGCCACTGGACCACCGACTTCCAGGCGCAGCTGGCCGCGCTGGACCCGGCGGCGCTGGGTTCGCCGGAGACCTGGTGGGCGGTGCTGCTCGAACAGCTGTGGGACGGACTGCTCTGACGGGAAGACGGCGTCGCCGGGTGTCGGTGTCCGTGTCCGGGTAGGGGACGTGTGCAAAATGGATCGAAATCTGATCATTTTGCTTCTGCGATTCCCCGATTTTCCCTACCTCCGGATGAGAGGACCAGCCGATGAGCGACGCCGTCTCTCCGCAGCACGGTCTCAGCATGGCCAGGCGCGGCTACGACCCGGACCAGGTCGAGCGGGCGATGGCCGAGCTCACCGAGCACCGGGACCAGGCCTGGGAGCGGCTGTCCGCTCTCGGCAACCGGATGCGGGCCCTGGAGCAGCAGCTGATCGACGCCGCCAGGGCCGCCGAGGAGGCCGAGCCGCCGTCCTTGGCCCACCTCAGCGAACGGGCCGGGCGGCTGCTGGTGATGGCCGAGGAGGAGGCCTCGGCGATCAGGGCCGAGGCCGAGGACTGGGTCGACGCCGTCGACGCCGAGGCCCGCGCCGACGGCCAGCAGCTGCGTGCGGATTCCGACGACCACGGGGTCCGGCTGCGCGCCTCGGCCGACGAGGGCCACCGGCGCGAGCTGGAACGGGCCCGCTCGCGGGCGGAGGCCGAGCGCGCCGACGCCGGCCGCGAGGCCCGCACCCTGCGGGAGGACGCGGCCGGCTACGCCGACGGCGTACGGGAGCGGGCGGAGGAGATCGCCGAGACGACCCGGGCCCGGCTGGCGGCGCTGCAGCAGCGCGCCGACCAGGAGCAGGCCGGGACGGAGGCCGCCGCGGCCGCCGCCGAGCAGCAGCTCACCTCCGGCGCCGAGCGGAAGCAGGGCGAGGCCGAGCGGCACCGCAAGGCGATGCAGGCCATGGCCGAGGAGATCGAGGCGGAGGCCGCCGCGAAGGCCGGGCGGCTGGTCGAGGCCGCCCGGCGGGAGGCCGAGCGGATCGCCGGGGCGGCCGCCCGCGACCAGGCGGCCTTCGCCGAGCGCCGCGACGAGCTGCAGGCGCACCTGGACCACATCCGCACCACCCTGACCGCGCTGACCGGCGCCACCGAAGCCCCGGCTCCGGTCGGTTCCGCCCCCGACGGCAGCGAGCGCGACACCGACGAGGTGCCGCTCCCGCCGTCGGGCGCCCCCGCGGGGGCGACCGCCCAGTCGGCGGTGGAGTCCGCAGTGGAGTCAGCGGTGGAGGCCACGGCCGAGCTCCCGACCGTGGTGCTGCCCGAGTTCGGCCGGCCGGTGGCGGAGACCGCGGACGAGACCTGAGCGTGCCCCGGCCGGTGTCGGCGCGGGGGCGTACTCTGGGTACCCCCGGTGCGCAACGCGTTCCGGGTGCTTCGCGTTGCCCCCGGCTGAGACCCGCTGAGAGAAGTCCATGAGCCTGACCGGCCTGCTTGACGTCGTCGTCGCCGACCCGGCCCTCGCGGAGGCGGCACGGTCCGCCCTCGCCGGGGACCGCCGCCACCTGGACCTGGTCGGCCCGCCCGCCGCCCGCCCGTTCGCGGTCGCGGCGCTCGCGCGCGCCCTGGCGGAGGAGGCGAGGGGCAGCCGGGGCCGGCCGGTGCTGGCCGTCACCGCCACCGGACGCGAGGCCGAGGATCTGGCGGCGGCACTGGGCTCGCTGCTGCCCCCGGACAGTGTCGCCGAGTTCCCGGCCTGGGAGACGCTGCCGCACGAGCGGCTCTCGCCGCGCTCGGACACCGTCGGCCGCCGGCTCGCGGTGCTGCGCCGGATCGTCCACCCCAGCGCCGACGACCCGTCCGCCGGACCGCTTCAGGTGATCGTCGCACCGGTCCGCAGCGTGCTGCAGCCGCAGGTCAAGGGGCTGGCCGAGCTGGAGCCGGTGAGCCTGAGGGTCCGTCAGGAGGTGGACCTGGAGGACCTCACCCGCCGCCTGTCCGCCGCCGCGTACCAGCGGGTCGAGCTGGTCGAGAAGCGCGGCGAGTTCGCCGTCCGCGGCGGCATCCTGGACGTCTTCCCGCCCACCGAGGAGCACCCGCTGCGGGTGGAGTTCTGGGGGGACGAGGTCGAGGAGATCCGCTACTTCAAGGTCGCCGACCAGCGCTCGCTGGAGGTGGCCCAGCACGGCCTGTGGGCGCCGCCCTGCCGGGAGCTGCTGCTCACCGAGCCGGTCCGGGCCCGCGCCGCCGAACTCGCGGCCGACCATCCCGAGCTCGCCGACATCCTGGACCGGATCGCCCAGGGCATCGCCGTCGAGGGCATGGAGTCGCTGGCCCCGGTCCTGGTCGACGACATGGAGCTGCTGGTCGACGTGCTGCCGCAGGGCAGCGTCGCGGTGGTCTGCGACCCCGAGCGGGTCCGCACCAGGGCCGCCGACCTGGTCGCCACCAGCGAGGAGTTCCTGCACGCCTCCTGGGTCGCCGCCGCCTCCGGCGGGGACCGCCCGCTGGACGTGGGCGCCGCCTCGCTGTGGTCCATCGCCGACATCCGCGGGCACGCCGCCGAGATCGGACTGCCCTGGTGGTCCGTCAGCCCCTTCGCCGCCGACGACGAGGTGCTCGCCGGCCCCGACGTGCTGCACCTCGACCTGCACCCGGCCGAGGCCTACCGCGGCGACACCGCCCGCGCCATCGCCGACGCCAAGGGCCGGCTGGCCGACGGCTGGCGGGTGGTGCTGGTCACCGAGGGCAAGGGACCGGCCTCCCGGATCGCCGAGATGCTCTCCGGCGAGGGCATCGGCGCCCGGCTCACCCCCGACCTGGTCGGCGTCCCCGACCCGGACGTGGTGCACGTCGCCTGCGGCTCCATCGAGTACGGCCTGTACTCCGAGGGCCTCAAACTGCACCTGGTCACCGAGACCGACCTGGCCGGGCAGAAGTCCTCCACCAAGGACATGCGCCGGATGCCGTCGGCCCGCCGCAACGCCATCGACCCGCTGGCCCTGCAGTCCGGCGACTACGTGGTGCACGAGGCGCACGGCGTCGGCCGCTACGTGGAGATGGTGCAGCGCACCGTCCAGGGCGCCACCCGCGAGTACCTGGTGCTGGAGTACGCCCCCGCGAAGAAGGGCCAGCCCGGCGACCGCCTGTTCGTCCCCACCGACCAGCTGGAGCAGGTCACCAAGTACGTCGGCGGCGAGGCCCCCTCGCTGCACCGGCTCGGCGGCGCCGACTGGACCAAGACCAAGTCCCGCGCCAAGAAGGCGGTCAAGGAGATCGCCGGGGACCTGATCCGGCTCTACTCCGCGCGGATGGCCGCCCCCGGGCACGCCTTCGGCGCGGACACCCCCTGGCAGCGCGAGCTGGAGGACGCCTTCCCCTACGCGGAGACCCCGGACCAGCTCAGCACCATCGCCGAGGTCAAGTCCGACATGGAGAAGACGGTCCCGATGGACCGGCTGATCTGCGGCGACGTCGGCTACGGCAAGACCGAGATCGCGGTCCGCGCCGCCTTCAAGGCGGTCCAGGACGGCAAGCAGGTCGCCGTCCTGGTGCCGACCACGCTGCTGGTTCAGCAGCACTTCTCCACGTTCTCCGAGCGCTACGCCAACTTCCCGGTGGTGGTGAAGGCGCTGTCCCGGTTCCAGACCGACAGCGAGGCCAAGGCCGTGCTGGAGGGGCTGCGCGAGGGCAGTGTCGACATCGTCATCGGCACCCACCGGCTGTTCTCCGCCGAGACCAGGTTCAAGGACCTGGGCCTGGTCATCGTGGACGAGGAGCAGCGCTTCGGCGTCGAGCACAAGGAGCAGCTGAAGAAGCTCCGCGCCAACGTGGACGTGCTGACCATGTCGGCCACCCCGATCCCGCGCACCCTGGAGATGGCGGTCACCGGCATCCGCGAGATGTCCACCATCACCACCCCGCCGGAGGAGCGGCACCCGGTGCTGACCTTCGTCGGCGCCTACGACGAGAAGCAGATCTCCGCCGCGATCCGGCGCGAGCTGCTGCGCGAGGGCCAGGTCTTCTACATCCACAACCGGGTCGAGTCGATCGACAAGGCCGCCGCCAAGCTCAAGGAGCTGGTCCCGGAGGCCCGGATCGCCACGGCGCACGGGCAGATGGGGGAGACCGCGCTGGAGCAGGTCGTCGTCGACTTCTGGGAGAAGGAGTTCGACGTCCTGGTCTCCACCACCATCGTGGAGTCCGGCATCGACATCTCCAACGCCAACACCCTGATCGTGGAGCGCGGCGACACCTTCGGCCTGTCCCAGCTGCACCAGCTGCGCGGCCGCGTCGGCCGGGGCCGCGAGCGCGGCTACGCCTACATGCTCTACCCGCCGGAGAAGCCGCTGACCGAGACCGCCCACGAGCGCCTCGCCACCATCGCCCAGCACACCGAGATGGGCGCCGGCATGTACGTCGCGATGAAGGACCTGGAGATCCGCGGCGCAGGCAACCTGCTCGGCGGCGAGCAGTCCGGCCACATCGCCGGCGTCGGCTTCGACCTCTACATCCGGATGGTCGGCGAGGCCGTCGCCGAGTACCGCGAGAACGTGGACGGCTCCGGCGAGCCGGAGGAGGAGCCGCTGGACGTCAAGATCGAACTCCCGGTCGACGCCCATGTCCCGCACGACTACGCCCCGGGCGAGCGGCTGCGGCTGCAGGCCTACCGGGCCATCGCCTCGGTAAACTCGGAGGACGACATCGCCGCGGTCCGCGCCGAGCTGGTCGACCGCTACGGCAAGCTCCCCGAACCGGTGGAGAACCTGCTGCTGGTGGCCGGCCTGCGGCTGTTCGCCCGCCGCTGCGGGATCTCCGACATCACCCTGCAGGGCCAGAACATCCGCTTCGGCCCGGTCGAACTGCGGGAGTCCCAGGAGCTGCGGCTCCAGCGGATCTACCCTCGGAGCCAGGTCAAGTCCAACACCAGGCTCCTCCTGGTCCCCCGCCCCAGCACCGGCAAGATCGGCGGCAAGCCGGTGGTCGGCCGCGAACTCCTCACCTGGTGCACCGAATTCCTGACCACGGTGCTTACCTGATAGGGGCGCGGGACTGTGTTTGATCGACAGCGCGCGCGAACACCAGCCACCCATACAACCCGCACCGAAGCAAGGACCGCACCATGTTCCTAGGTCTGGCAATGGCCCTCACGGCCGCCCTGTGCTTCGGCGTCGCCATGGTTCTCCAGGCCCTCGGCGCCCAGCGCCACAAGTCCACGCCCGGCGAAGGCCTCCTCGGCACCGCCAAGGCCATGCTCAACCTCCCCTTCGCCGCGGGCCTCCTCCTGGACTGCTTCGGCTTCGTCGCCCAGCTGATCGCCCTGCGCTCGCTCCCGCTCTACGTCGTGCAGGCGGCCCTCGCGGGCGCCCTCGCCGTCACCGCCGTGCTGGGCGCGGCGCTGCTCAAGATCCGGCTGGGCCGAGCCGAATGGGCCGGCGTCGCCGGCGTCTGCGTCGGCCTCGCCGTCCTCGGTGCGACCGCAGGGGCCGAGGGGCACCGGCAGCCGTCCGAGGCCTTCCACTGGGCCCTCCTCGCCGCCGTGGCGGCCCTCGCGGCCGTCGGCGGGATCGCCTGGAAGCTCCGCGAACCCCGCCGCGCCGCGGTCATGGGCACCCTCTGCGGCCTGGGCTTCGGCGTGGTCGGCCTGGCCGTCCGGGTCCTCCCCGCGGTGCACGGCATGGACCTGGTCCCGCTGCTCAAGGACCCGGCGACGTACGCCCTGCTGGCCGGCGGCGCGGTCTCCTTCGCCTATATGACCGAAGGCGTCCGCGGCGGCCGGGTCACCACCGCAACCGCGGCGATGGTGCTCGGCGAGACCGCCCTGCCCGCGGTCCTCGGCGTCGTCCTGCTCGGCGACGGCACCCGGCACGGGCTGATGCCGCTGGCCGTGGCCGGGTTCGCCGTCGCCGTCGCGGGAGCGCTCGCGCTGGCGCGCTTCGGCGAGGTCGCCCCGACCGAGGAGCCCGCCGACCCGGCGCACCCGGTGGAGTCCGCGCACCGGTCCACCCGCGTCAGCTGACCGCTGCCGGCGAACGGGTGACGCCGACCTGGTGACATCGGCCTGGTGCGCTGCCTATCCTCGGTCCTCGGAGCAGTAGCAGACGTATCGTCAGACCCGTACGTGACATGCAGTCGCAGAGCGCCGTAGGCGCCACCGCCGGGAGGCCCCGTGAACCGCCGTCGCACCGCCGCCGCCGTCCTCGCCCTGTGCGCCGCCGGTGCCCTCACGGCCTGTTCCTCCGGGCCGGCCCACCCCGGGGCGGCGGCCGTCATCGGGAACGACCGGATCACCGTCGCCACGCTGCAGTCGCACGTCTCCGCGTTCCGGGCCGCGGCGGCCGGCGACACCGCCGCCCAGCAGCAGGCCGGGGTGTCGCAGAAGACGCTGGGGCTGCTGGTGGCCGACCAACTGGTGGACCAGACGCTCGCCAAGGACGGCAAGTCCGTCACCGAGGGCCAGGTCCAGCAGGTGGAGGCGGCCTATCTGCAGCAGGCCGGCAGCGCCCAGGCGCTGCGGCAGGCCGTCGTGGACAACCTGCTGCTGGCCCCCTCCGACCTGGAGCTCTACGCCCACCTGCAGGCCGGGCAGGTGCTGCTGCTGCAGCAGGCCGGGGTGGACCCGAGCTCCAGCAGCGCCGACGCCGCGCTGAAGCAGATCATCTCCAAGGCGAGCAGCGAGATCGGGGTCACCGTCAACCCCCGCTACGGCAGCTGGGACGCCAGGACTCTGACGCTGGCGGCAGCGAACCAGCCCTGGCTCAGGACGGCCTCGTCCGCGACGGCGTAGCAGGGTTCTCGGCTGCGGACCGTAATCGGCTGGGCGCGCAGTTCCCCGCGCCCCTGTGCAGGTGCAACTCACCCACAGTGGTGCAGTTGCAGCCCCGTCAGGGGCGCGGGGAACTGCGCGCCCAGCCATGCACGGGCCGCACCCGACCAGAAACCCGTAACCGGTAAGTTCGGACCGTGGCAGATCCAGACAACACCCCCGCCCCCGGACGGCTCGTCCTCCTTTCCAGCACCCACCGCGTCGCCCCCGGCCTGCTCTCCTGGGCCGCCTGGGAAACCCTCCGGGCCGCCGACCGGGTCCTGGCCGGCGACGCCGGCCACCCGCAGCTGCCGCCCGTACGCGCGGCCGGTGTCGACGTCGAGCTGCTGGACCAGCCGGGCCACGCCCTGGCCCGCACCCTGGCCGAGGCCGCGTCCGGCCGCACCGTGGTGTGGATCTGCGGGGTCGACGGCGACCCCGGGCTGACCGACGCGCTGGCCCGGATCGCCGTCGAGGGTGGCCTCGCCGCCGGCCCGGTCCCGGAGATCGAGCTGCTGCCCGGCTCCTACGACCTGCCCGGCGCCCGGCTGCTCGACCTGGTCGCGGTGATGGACCGGCTGCGGTCCCCGGGCGGGTGCCCCTGGGACGCCCAGCAGACCCATGAGTCCCTGGTGAAGTACCTGGTCGAGGAGGCCTTCGAGCTGGTCGAGGCGATCGAGGACGGCGACCGCGGAATGCTCCGCGAGGAGCTCGGGGACGTGCTGCTGCAGGTGATGTTCCACGCCAGGATCGCCGAGGAGCACCCGGACGAGCCCTTCGGCATCGACGAGGTGGCGGGCGGCATCGTCGACAAGCTGATGTATCGCCATCCCCACGTCTTCGCGGACGTCCACGCCCCCACGGCCGAGCATGTGGAGGCCAACTGGGAGGAGCTGAAGGCGGCCGAGAAGCAGCGCGAATCCGTCGTGGACGGCGTGCCGCTGGCGCAGCCCGCCCTCGCGCTGGTCGCGAAGCTGCACTCGCGCGCCGCCAAGGCCGGACTCGCGCCCGCCTTGAGCGAGGAGGGACCCGCGGAGGCGGGCATCGGCGACCGGCTGCTGGCCCTGGCCGTCCAGGCCCAGGAGCAGGGCCTGGACCCCGAGGCGGAACTGCGGGCCGCCGCACGCCGCTACCGTGACGCCGTCCGGCAGGCGGAGCAGGACAACCGATGAGGCTTCAGCTGGCCCCCGACTGGCCGTCGGACGAGAGCGGGGCGTACCGGGTCCAGGAGCAGTTGCGCCCACTGGTCCGCACCGCTCCGCTCGCCGCGCCGCCGCGCACCCTGGCCGGACTGGACGTCGCCTACGGCGGCAGCCACGGCAGCGCGCAGGACCGGGTCGCGGCCGCCGTGGTCGTCCTGGACGCCCAGACGCTGGAGGTCGTCGACCGGGCGACAGCCGTCGGCACGGCCGGCTTCCCCTACGTCCCCGGGCTCTTCGCCTTCCGTGAACTGCCGATGCTGGTCGCCGCGTTGGAGCAGCTCGGGACCGTCCCCGAGCTGCTGCTCTGCGACGGCCAGGGCCTGGCCCACCCGCGCCGCTTCGGCCTGGCCTGCCACCTGGGCGTGCTCACCGGGCTGCCCACCCTCGGCGTCGCCAAGACGCCGCTGCTCGGCAGCTGGGACGAGCCGGGCCCGGCGCGCGGCGACAGCGCCGACGTCCGGGACGGCGGGGAGGTGGTGGCCCGGATGCTCCGCACCCAGGACGGCGTCAAACCGGTGACCGTGTCCACCGGCCATCTGGTCACCCTGGACGACGCCTGTGCCCAGGTTCTCGCCGCTGCCCCGCGCTTCCGGCTGCCCGAGACCACCCGGCTCGCCGACCGGCTCTGCCGCGACGCGCTGGCTGCGGCCTTGCCCTGAGCCGCAGGCCATGGTGGCATCGAGCCCATGACCCCCACCGCCGCCACTCCCGACTCCGCCGACAGCGCCGACTCCGCGTCAGCCGGTCCCCGCTGGGGCCTGACCTTTCCGCTCGACGGCATCCCGCTCGCCGACCAGCGCCGTCTGGTCGAGGCGCTTCCCGACCTCGGCTTCACCGATCTCTGGTCGATGGAGACCGCCGGCGCCGACGCCTTCACCCCGCTGGCCCTGGCCTCGGTCTGGGCGCCGCAGCTCAACCTGGGCACCGCGATTGTCCCCGTGCACACCCGCGGTCCCGCCCTGCTGGCCATGCAGGCCGCCGCCCTGGCCGAGGCCGCCCCGGGCCGCTTCTCGCTGGGCCTCGGCGCCTCCTCGCCGGTCATCGTCCAGGACTGGAACGCCGTCCCCTTCGAGCAGCCGTTCCAGCGCAGCCGGGACATGGTCCGCTTCCTGAAGTCCGCCCTGGCGGGGGAGAAGGTCGACACCGAGTACGAGACCTTCGCCGTCCGCCGCTTCCGGCTGGAGCGGGTCCCCGCGCAGACCCCGCCGGTGCTGCTGGCAGCCCTGCGTCCGGGCATGCTGCGGCTGGCCGCGCAGGAGGCCGACGGCACCATCCTCAACTGGCTCTCGGCCGAGGACGTGACCACCGCCGTCCGGGAGTTCGACGCGGCCGGAGGCACCGGCAAGACCGTCGCGGCCAGGATCTTCACCTGCCCGACCACCGACGCCGACCACGCCAGGGCGCTGGGCCGACGGCTGATCGCGGGCTACCTCACCGTCCCCGCCTACGCGGCGTTCCACCGCTGGCTCGGCCGCGAGGACCAGCTCAAGCCGATGTGGGACGCCTGGGCGGCCGGTGACCGCAAGGGCGCCGCCGCCTCGGTGCCGGACGAGGTGGTGGACGCGCTGATCGTCCACGGCGCCCCCGGGCAGGTGCGCGAGCAGATCCGCCGCTACGCCGAGAACGGGGTGACCGTCCCGGTCCCGGCGATCCTGCCGACCCCGGAGATGCTGGACCCCGACGCGAGCGCCCGCGACCGCCGGCAGGCAGTCGCGGCCGCGGTGCTCGCCGTCAGCCCAGGCTGAGGCTGCCGGTCGCCGGACCGACCGCGGAGCCGAGCTTGTCGACCGCGTGGCGCAGGCCGTCCAGCCAGCCGTCGCGGTCGGCGGCCCGGCCCTGCTCGTACTGGGCCACCTCGGGGTGCGGCAGGATCAGGAAGCGCTCCTCGGCCAGGCCCTCGATCACCGCGTCGGCGACCTGCTCCGGCGTCAGCATCCGGCCGAAGGCGCCCAGCACCGCCGCCACCGCCGGGTCCGCGGTCATCGCCGTGTGCACGCCCTGCGGGCACAGCGCGCTGACCTTGATGCCCCGGCTGCCGTAGGTCACCGCCAGCGACTCGGCGAACGCCACCGCGGCGTGCTTGGTCGCCGTGTAGGCCGCGTCGCCGGGCATCTGCAGCAGCCCGGCGGCGGAGGCCGTGTGCAGCAGGTAGCCCCGGCCGCGCTTCAGCATCCCCGGCAGCACCGCGCGCGCCGCGTAGACGTGCGCCATCACATTGATCTCCCAGCAGGCCTGCCACACCTCGTTCGGCGCCTCGATCCCCGCGCCGGAGCCGATGCCGGCGTTGCTGCAGAACAGGTCCACCGGGCCCAGGTGCTTCTCGGCCGTCTCGACCAGGGCCTGCACGTCGCTCTCCCGCGAGACGTCGCTGCCGACGCCCACGGTGTGACAACCCTCACGGTCCAGCGCCAGGGCCAGGTCCTCGACCCGGCCCGCGTCGAGGTCGGCGAGCAGCAGCCCGCGCGCACCCTCGGCAGCGAAGCGCCGCGCCAGCGCGGAACCTATCCCCCCGGCCGCACCGGTGACCACCACGACGGCTCCGCGTACCTGCATGTCTCCTGCTCCCTCCAGCGGGGTCCCCGCACGGGCCCGCGCGCACTGCCGGTGATCGTAGGCATCCGGCCCGCCACCGCAACAGTGCCCGTCCACGATGCAAGCCAACCGCCAGCTAACGTCAAGGAGTGCACAAACCGCTACCCCCGTCGCCGTCCGCGGCCGAGCCGATGCCGGAACTCTTCACCTGGGAGTTCGCCGCGAACCCCTACCCGGCCTACGCCTGGCTGCGTACCCACGCCCCGGTGCACCGCACCACGCTGCCGAGCGGTGTCGAGGCCTGGCTGGTGACCCGCTACGCCGACGCCCGGCAGGCCCTGGCCGACGCCAGGCTCAGCAAGAACCCGGGCAACCACGGCAGCAGCAGCGGCCGCACGGGCATCCCGGGGGAGCGCAGCGCGGACCTGATGACGCATCTGCTCAACATCGACCCGCCGGACCACACCCGGCTGCGCCGCCTGGTCTCCAAGGCCTTCACCCCGCGCCGGGTCGCCCTCTTCGAACCCCGGGTCCGCGAGATCACCGACCGTCTCATCGACGGCTTCGCCGCCGGGGGAGAGGCGGACCTGATCCACGACTTCGCCTTCCCGCTCCCCATCTACGCCATCTGCGACCTGCTCGGCGTCCCGGCCGAGGACCAGGACGACTTCCGCGACTGGGCCGGCATGATGATTCGGCACGGCGGCGGGCCGCGAGGAGGCGTAGCCCGCGCGGTGAAGAAGATCCGCGCTTACCTCTCCGACCTCATCCACCGCAAACGCGCCGACCTCGGCGACGACCTGATCTCCGACCTGATCCGGGCCGGCGACCACGGCGAGCACCTCACCGAGAACGAGGCCGCCGCGATGGCCTTCATCCTCCTCTTCGCCGGCTTCGAAACCACGGTCAACCTGATCGGCAACGGCCTCTACGCCCTGCTCACCCACCCCGAGCAGCGAGCACAGCTGCAATCCTCCATCGCCTCCGGCCGAACCGACCTCCTGACCACCGCTGTGGAAGAACTCCTCCGCTACGACGGCCCGGTGGAGCTGGCCACCTGGCGCTACGCCACCAGTCCGATCACCCTCGGCGGTCAGTCCATCGCCGTCGGAGACCCGGTCCTGGTCGTCCTCGCCGCCGCCGACCGCGACCCGGCCCGCTTCGACCAGCCCGACCTGCTCGACCTCGCCCGCCGCGACAACCCGCACCTCGGCTTCGGCCACGGCATCCACTACTGCATCGGCGCCCCGCTGGCCCGCCTCGAAGCCCAGTACGCGCTCGAAGCCCTGCTCCGCCGCCTCCCCGACCTCACCCTCGCCGCCGCCCCGGACGACCTCCGCTGGCGCGGCGGCCTGATCATGCGAGGGCTCCGCCAACTCCCAGTCAACTTCAGTCAGGAGAGCGGAGCCTAGGCAGATCTTGGTGCACAGTGCCCATGTTCAGACGTGCAGATGGATGCTGTGTGCGACGCAGCACACGGCCACCACCGTCAGGAAGCTCTTCAACCCGACCTCCCCGCCGTTCCCCACCTCGCTGCACAGCAGGATGTTGGGGGCCGCGAACAGCCACCACAGCTCACTGTTGTGTTGCTGGAGCCGGTAGTTGAGCAGCATCAGCAGCGCCACGTAGATCATTTGCCAGCCGGACCTCAGTTTCATCGCGACCACCTCCAGCAACCCCTCAGGGGGTGGGGGATTGGGATGCGCGGAAACGAGGCATCATCGACTTGTGGCCACGCTGTCCCCCGCCAGTCAAGTGGATGCGGTCACCGCTGCTTCTCGGATCACCTGACTGCTTGTATGAGTTATTGCCGCTATGGCGTCAAGAAAACTGATGATCAGTCAAAAGGCCCAGGCATACCGAAGGCTGACTGAAAGTTGTAGCCTTGGCGCCGACCGGGAGGCAGAAAATGAACGGGACTCCGCAGACATCTGTCCAGCGAGTGGTCGCTGAGCTGCGTCTCCTCGTCGCGGATCTGTCACCGGGCGCGCAGTTGCCACCGCAGGAGCGGTTGGCGAAGGACTACGACGTTTCCAGGGACACGGTGCAGCGGGCGCTCCGGGAACTGCGGCAGGAAGGACTTATCCGGTCCAAGCAGGGGAGTGGATCGTTCGTGGCGCCGAGGATCGGCCCGCCTGACGAGGATCCGGACGCCTACTCGGAGGCGGAGCCGGCCATCATCGCTCTCGACCCCTACCTCGAACGCGGCCTGACAGCCGCCGACGTGACCATCGACTACTTCGGCTTCAGCGCCGAGACGCTGGCCACCCTGCTGAAGCCCCGGCTCGACCTGATGCGACTGCCAGGCGCCTCTCGGCCGCAGTCCCTGCACATCCGGCTGCTTCTGCCCAAGATGAGCGCACCCCTGGCACTGCCCCGCAGCGTCGCCGATCCGGCGGACCCGCGCCCGCTGCAGCGGCTCCAACGGCTGACTTTCGACCTGGTACGGAGGCTGACGGACGCCGTCGACGAGGTCAGGCTCCGAGGACTGATCCCCAACGTCCTGCTCGAGATCCGAACCGTCGCGATGACTCCCCAAGTCAAGATCTACATCATCAATGGGACCGAGGCACTTCGCGGTTGGTATGAGGTGATCGAGGTCCCCGTGCGGCTTCCGGTGGATCCCTCGGACGCCGAGGGCGAAATGGAGGAAGTCATGATCTACGACCTGATGGGCCTCGACGCCGCTTTGATCCCCCAGCAGCCCGCAGCCGTGGACACAGCCCAGCGCTGGTTCGACTCCATCTGGAGCACCATTGCGGAACCGCTGGAGGACTGACGATGCCACCGCCCGTCGCTGCTGCCTCCGGTGGACCCGTGAGTGAGTTGCGCGGACACTCGTGTGGTGAACCGGAACTTGCTCAACCCACCCGACGCCCTCACCGAACTCGTGCGCAGGGCCAGGTTCCTGCTCTTCGACTTCGACGGACCCCTGGTCCGCCTCTTCACGCTGGGAGAGGCCCCCGGAATCGCCGAACAGCTGGCGGCCCGACTGGAAGAGGCCCTCGGACACTCCGCGGCCGGACGGTTCTCGGACTCGGTCGATCCCCACGGGCTGGTGTCAGGACTGCGCGGCGCGCTCCGGCAATGGCCCGGCCTGGACGAGCCGACGATCGAAGAGCTGGTGCAGCGCTGCGAACTCCAACTCGTCGAGGCAGAGAGACTGGCCGTCCGGACCGCGGAGATCACCGCCGGAGCGGAGCTTCTGGTCGCTGGACTGCTCCGACTCAGCCGTTGGAGACTCGCCGTCACCAGCAACAACTCCGCCCTTGCCATCGACGACCTGCTGGGGGAGGAGCGCGCTCGGGTGTTCCGGTCGGCATTCCAGGGGCAGGTGTACGGGCGCCACCCGGACCCGGACTTCATGAAGCCGCATCCTGACTGTCTGAACCGCGCCTTGGCGGGTCTCGGCTGCGAGTACCCCGACCAGGCGCTGCTGATCGGCGACTCGATATCGGACCTGGAGGCTGCCAAACAGGCCGGGATTCCCTTCCTGGGTTACGCGGCGACCGAAGCCAAGGTCGAGGCGCTGATGGAGGCGGGCGCCCGCCATGTCGTCCGCGACCTCAGCAGACTGCTGCCGACGGCCTTGCGCTGATCCTCATCACTTCGAGGTAACGGCCCTGGTGTCAGCGGCGCGGAGCATCCCCCGGCTCACTAGAATCCACTGCACCTTACCGGTGCCGATACCGCAGCATCTGGACTTGCCATCAGCGCTCCGCAATCCCTGTCCCTCCCGGTTGGCTCTGGCGAACCCGTCGTCCTCCGGTCGCAGGCTGACGCCTACAGGGAGATCGCCGAATCGGTCCGGATGCGCGTGATCAACGCGGGCGGATTCCACAATCGCAACTACCAGGTCTGTTTGACCGAGTCACAGGCACTGGCCCTCGGCAGGCCTTGCGGCAGTTCAGTGTTGGTCCGGGTCCGTAGGCACGGCCCTGAACTCGTCAGGCGAACGTGGCAGGACGAGGATCGATTGCTGACTGCCATCGCCGGCCGCCTCGGCGACGATCCGCACGGTCGCAGGGCCGGGATTCCGCAGGTGTTGCACACCTTTCCAGGTGGCAGCCCCTCCATCATCAGCTACGCGGAGGGCAGCGCGCTGGCGCAGGCGTTTCCGGCAGGGACCCGCCTGCCGGTTGCGGTCATCGACCAACTGACTGACTTCTTCGCGAGACTGACGAGCTTCCAGCGGCGGGACCTGCCTCCGTTGCCGCCGCAGTGGGCCCGCTCGCAGGACAGCAGTGGTTTCCTGAACGGCCTGGTGGCGTACGCCCAGGAGCGGCTCGCAGATGCCTATTGGGGTGCCTTCGGGAGGCTGTTCACCGCGCTCGGAATCGCCTCCGATGCGATGTACGGATTCGGGGCCACCCTGCCCGCGCTGCACAGCAGGCCCTTCACGCTGCTTCACACCGACATCCACCGCAACAACCTGGTGCTGGGACCGAACGAGCGGCTGCAGGTGATCGACTGGGAGCACGCGAGTTTCGGTGACCCGGTCTACGACCTGGCGACCCATCTCTGCCGGACCCGTTATCCGGCGGACCAGGAGTGGCAGATGGTCGATGCCTGGGAGCAGGCGGTGAAGGCAGTGTCACCACTCCACACCGACGGGTTCCGACGCGACCTTCCGCACTACCTCGCCTATGAGCGGGCACAGTCGGTGTATCCCGACGTGATCCGAGCCGCACTGAGTCTCGGCGCGGAGATCGAGGAGGCCACCATGGCCGCGGCGGTCCGGCGGGTCCAGGCGGCACTGGCCGCCGCCGCCGTCCCCTTGCGGCTTGTGGGCCTGCCCACCGAGCAGACCGTTCGCAAGTCATTGGCCGACTGGGCGCGGACCAGAGGCCGGGCGCCTACGGCTGCCGGCTGACTCCCGACCCTCCGTGGGCGCCTGACGCACCGACAGGGCGAGCAGTTGCTGAGGTCGCATCGGGCGCAGTTCGAATCGCTGTGGACGATCGTGGGGAGGGAGAGTGTTCTGGGCCGGCGCAAACCGACCATTCTCCCGGTGCCCACGGACCTGCCCGTGCCGACGGAGGGCAGGGCGTGATGGCCGTCGCGCCTGATGCCGTGGCCGAGGCGCAGCGCATGGTTCGCCAGGCCAAAGCTGTCGTGTTGGACTTCGACGGGCCGATTTGCGCGCTCTTCGGTCGCCATCACGCCCCGGGGGTCGCCCAGCGGCTGTGCCGGGAGTTGGAACGGCGCGGATGCCTCCCAGCGGAACTGGTCGACTGCCAGGACCCGCACCAGGTACTCAGGGAGCTGCGCTTACGGCTGCTGGCCAAGGGATGGACGCCGGCGCGGGCGATCGCGGAGGAAGATCGCATCGCAGCTTCGTTGACCTCGGAGGAGGTCACTGCTGCGGGTACGGCTCCGCCGACGCATCTGGCTGCCGAGCTGATCCGGACGCTTGCCGCGCGGGGGACGGGGCTGGCTGTGGTGTCCAACAACAGCAAGGAAGCCGTTGACCGGCATCTCAGGGAGCACGGTCTGCTCGACGTGTTCTCGGGGCCGGTGATCGGGCGCCCCAAGGACCCCCGTCGGATAAAGCCGGATCCGGGCGAGCTGCTGCGGGCGGTCGACCAGCTGGGATTGTCCGGCGAACCGCGCCCAGCGGTGTTGATCGGTGACTCGGCGGCTGATTTTCTGGCCGCTCGCAGGGCAGGGACCGGCTTCGTCGGATTCCGCTGCTCGGAGGCGTCCGCAACGGCGCTGAGCAGCTGCGGTGCAGGTGTGGCTGTTGATTCGCTGGAGCCGCTTCTGCTCGGAGTGACGCCGCGCCGCTGACGTTACGGGGTTGTGATTATGTCGCTCATATGTCTAGCCTGCACCGGAACGCCCGCATGCGTGGGCGGCCGCTCCGCGGGACGCCGAGTCCTGTCCAGCCGGGGAGCGGAAACCGAGACTTCAGGATTGGGCAGGAGCGGGGGACCCAGGTAAGTCGCCGCAGTTCGCAAGGCTGCGGCTAGGGGTGAAGGCGCGTCAGCGCCCGGGCTACCTCACGGCCCGAACCCGACAGCTCACCTCGCAGGCGTCGGAGAGGGTACCTGCCATGCCTTTCGCGAACACGCCCGGACGCCATCGCAAGCCGCGCACCAGCCAGACCAAGCGCCTGGTCGCGACCGCGAGCCTCGGCACCGCCGGCATCGCCCTGCCGCTGATCGCCGCGACCAGCGCCTCCGCGGCCTCGGTGTCCACCTGGGACAAGGTCGCCAGCTGCGAGAGCGGCGGCGACTGGTCCATCAACACCGGCAACGGGTACTACGGCGGCCTGCAGTTCTCCGCCTCGACCTGGAGCGCCTACGGCGGCAGCCAGTACGCCTCCACCGCCGACCACGCCACCAAGGGCCAGCAGATATCGATCGCCGAGAAGGTGCTGGCCTCTCAGGGGCCCGGCGCCTGGCCGGTCTGCGGGCCGAAGGCCGGACTCAGCCAGGGCGGCGCCGCCGCGTCGGTGAGCACCGCGGGCTCGGGCTCCTCCTCGTCCAGCAGTTCGTCGTCGTCCGCGTCGAGCTCGGACTCGGCGACGAGCACGACCAAGCAGAGCAGCAGCACGGACAGCACCAGCACCAGCACCGGCAAGCACCGGTCGGCGGCGGCCACGGACTCGGCCTCCAAGGCGACCAGGAAGACCACCAGCACCAGCACCAGCACCTCGACCAGCACGGCGAAGCCGCAGGTCGGCCACGGCAACTACACCGTCAAGGCGGGCGACAGCCTCTCGGCCATCGCCGCCGCCGCGCACCTCAAGGGCGGCTGGACCGAGCTGTACCAGGACAACAAGTCCACCGTCGGCGGCAACCCGGATCTGATCTTCCCCGGCCAGAAGCTGGTCGTGGTCTGACGCCAGGTTCGTGGTCTGACATCGTGCACCACTCCGGAGCCCCTACCCGCCAGGTGAACTACTGGTGAGTAGGGGCTCCGGGGGGTGAGACAGCCGGAACGTCCGCGTGGCTGTGCCCACCGCTGCGGATAGGCTCTTGTCGTAAGCACCCCTGTATTCCCCCCTAGGAGATGCCTGTGCCGTCCATCGACGTCGTCGTAGCCCGGGAGATCCTCGACTCGCGAGGCAACCCCACGGTCGAGGTCGAGGTCGGCCTCGACGACGGCAGCACCGGTCGTGCCGCCGTCCCGTCCGGCGCCTCGACCGGCGCCTTCGAGGCCCTGGAGCTGCGCGACGGTGACCAGTCGCGCTACTTCGGCAAGGGCGTGGAGAAGGCCGTGCTCGCGGTCATCGAGCAGATCGGCCCGGAGCTGATCGGCTACGACGCCACCGAGCAGCGCCTGATCGACCAGGCCATGCTCGACCTGGACGCCACCCCGGACAAGTCCTCCCTCGGCGCCAACGCCATCCTCGGCGTCTCGCTCGCCGTCGCGCACGCCGCCTCCGAGGCCAGCGACCTGCCGCTGTTCCGCTACCTGGGCGGTCCCAACGCCCACGTGCTGCCGGTCCCGATGATGAACATCCTCAACGGCGGCTCGCACGCGGACTCCAACGTCGACATCCAGGAGTTCATGATCGCTCCGATCGGCGCGGAGTCCTTCTCCGAGGCCGTCCGCTGGGGCGTCGAGGTGTACCACACCCTCAAGAGCGTGCTGAAGAAGCGCGGCCTCTCCACCGGTCTGGGCGACGAGGGCGGCTTCGCCCCCAACCTGGACAGCAACCGCGAGGCGCTGGACCTCATCGTCGAGGCCATCCAGCTGGCCGGCTACACCCCCGGCAAGGACGTCGCCCTGGCCCTGGACTGCGCCGCCTCCGAGTTCTACAAGGACGGCAAGTACGAGTTCGAGGGCAAGTCCCGCTCGGCCGCCGAGATGACCGAGTACTACGAGGAGCTCGTCGCCGCGTACCCGCTGGTCTCCATCGAGGACCCGCTGTTCGAGGACGACTGGGCCGGCTGGACCGTGCTCACCGGCAAGATCGGCGACAAGGTGCAGATCGTCGGCGACGACCTGTTCGTCACCAACCCGACCCGGCTGGCCCGCGGCATCAAGGAGGGCGCTGCCAACGCCCTGCTGGTGAAGGTCAACCAGATCGGCTCGCTGACCGAGACGCTGGACGCGGTGGAGATGGCCCAGCGCAACGGCTTCCGCTGCATGATGTCGCACCGCTCCGGTGAGACCGAGGACGTCACCATCGCCGACCTCGCCGTCGCCACCAACTGCGGCCAGATCAAGACCGGCGCCCCGGCCCGCTCCGAGCGCGTCGCCAAGTACAACCAGCTGCTGCGCATCGAGGAGATCCTCGACGACGCCGCCGAGTACGCCGGCCGCGGCGCGTTCCCGCGGTTCCAGCCCAGCGAGGGCTGAGTGCTCTGACGGGCCGGCGACTCGTCGTGCCTGACCGGTGCCCCGCCGCGTTCACCCTCTAGGGTGGGCGGCGGGGCACCAGCACATCCACGGGAGGGCGGACACGTGAGCGGCAGTACAGGCAGACCGGCGGCACGCCGACCGCGTCTCACCGGCCGCGCCGCGGTGCTGGCCCTGGTGCTGTGCTCGCTGGTGGCCGCGCTGGCGTATCCGACCCGGCAGTTCATCGCCCAGCGCTCGCAGATCGCTCAGCAGCGCGCCGCCCAGGCCCAGGCCCAGGCCCAGGTGGACGAGCTGCGCCGGGAGAAGGCCCGCTGGCAGGACCCGGTGTTCGTGGCCGCGCAGGCCAGGGAGCGGCTGCACTACGGCTACCCCGGCGAGACCCCGTTCGTCTCGCTCGCCCCCACCACCGGCGCGGGCAGCGCCTCCGGGACGCCCGCCGCGGCCCAGGCGCAGCAGCCCTGGTACGACAGCCTGTTCCAGTCCCTCGACACCGCGGACGCGGCCACGCCCGCGCAGTGACACCACGAAGCACCAGCGCCGCCCAGACCCAGAAAGCAAGCCGAACCATGACGCAGACCCCCGCCCCGAAGGACGCCCCCGCCGCGGAATCCGCTGTTGCCGCGGACGATGTGGCCGCCATCGCCGCCCAGCTCGGCCGGGTGCCGCGCGGGCTGCGCGCCGTCGCCCACCGCTGCCCCTGCGGCCTGCCGGACGTGGTGGAGACCGCGCCGCGGCTGGAGGACGGCAGCCCGTTCCCGACGCTGTTCTACCTGACCTGCCCCAGGGCCGCGTCCGCCATCGGCACGCTGGAGGCCGACGGGGTGATGAAGGAGCAGACGGCCCGGCTGGCCGAGGACCCGGAGCTGGCCGCCGCCTACCAGCGGGCCCACGAGGACTACATCGCCCGCCGGGACGCCATCGAGGTGCTGGAGGGCTTTCCCAGCGCCGGCGGGATGCCCGACCGGGTGAAGTGCCTGCACGTCCTGGTCGGCCACAGCCTGGCCGCGGGACCGGGCGTCAACCCGCTCGGGGACGAGGCGCTGGCGATGCTGCCGGAGTGGTGGCGCAAGGGCCCCTGCGTCTGCGCCGGGGCCGGCGAGGGCGGCAGCGGCGCCGAGGGGTGCGACAAGTGAGCCTGCAGCGCGTCGCCGCGATCGACTGCGGCACCAACTCCATCCGCCTGCTGGTCGCCGACCTCGACCCGGACACCGGGGAGCTGCACGACCTGGACCGCCGGATGACCATCGTCCGGCTGGGCCAGGGCGTGGACCGCACCGGGC
This sequence comes from Streptacidiphilus carbonis, assembly GCF_000787775.1. GTDB lineage: Bacteria > Actinomycetota > Actinomycetes > Streptomycetales > Streptomycetaceae > Streptacidiphilus > Streptacidiphilus carbonis. The sequence goes on from NZ_BBPM01000026.1 coordinate 21,034, forward strand.
GGCTCGCCCCCGAGGCGCTGGAGCGCACCTTCACCGCCTGCCGCGAGTACGCCGCGGTGATCGCCGAGCACGGTGCCCAGCGCGTGCGCTTCGTCGCCACCAGTGCCTCCCGGGACGCCGAGAACCGGGACGAGTTCACCGCCGGGGTGCACGCGATCCTGGGCGTCGACCCCGAGGTGATCAGCGGCGACGAGGAGGCCGAGCTCTCCTTCACCGGCGCCACCAGGGAGCTCAACGCTCCCGGTAGCGGCATGGTCCCTCCCTACCTCGTCTTCGACCTCGGCGGCGGCTCCACCGAGTTCGTGCTGGGCAGCGACCGGGTGGAGGCCGCCCGCTCGGTGGACATCGGCTGTGTGCGGATGACGGAGCGTCATGGCAGTGACACCCTGGCCATGCGCGCCGACATCAAGGCGGCGCTGGACCTGGTCGCCGGGACCGTCCCGCTGACCTCGGCGGCGACCCTGGTCGGCCTGGCCGGGACGGTCACCACGGTGGCCGGGATCGCGCTGGGCCTGCCGGCCTACGACTCGGCCGCGATCCACCACTCGCGCATCCCGTTGGCGAAGGTGCGCGAGGTGACCGGGATGCTGCTGTCGGCGACCGCCGAGGAGCGCGCCGCGATCCCGGTGATGCACCCCGGACGCGTCGACGTCATCGGCGCGGGGGCTCTTGTTCTGCTGGCCGTCATGGAGCGTTGCGGCGCCTCTGAGCTGGTCGTGAGCGAGCACGACATCCTCGACGGCATCGCCTGGAGCGTGGCCGGGAACGCGGCTCGCGAGGGCGCTCCAGAAACTTCGTGAATTTCTTCACATGCAGATCCGGGCTTTGGGGTCACCCGGAGGGCCGGTTCGTCCGAATTGCGGGACCAAAGGCCCTCGGCGGCTGTCGCCAGGCGCATCCAAGGCCGGTGGCCGGATTCGCACGCACAATCGCAACAGGGGCGACGAGCTGCGGCAATGCCGCCTACCCCGGCAGCGGGGCCGCCGCGGTGCATCCAGTGGGAAACCTGGGCTGCGTAGTGTAGCAGGTCGTGTCCAGAGGCATGTGAGGAGGGCCACAAGGGGTGCTCCGGAGGGTGCTGGATACTTTCGGATATGAGCACCACGGAGCGTCCTCGCATTCTCATCGTCGGCGGTGGATACGTCGGCATGTATGCCGCGATGCGCATCCTCAAGAAGATGCGCTACGGAGAGGCGACCGTCACGGTCGTCGACCCGCGGTCCTACATGACGTACCTGCCCTTCCTTCCCGAGGCGGCGGCCGGCAATGTCGCGCCTCGCAACCTCGTCGCGCCGCTGCGCAGCACCCTCAAGGGTGCGGAGGTCCTCACCGGTCATGTGACCGCGGTGGACCAGAAGCGCAAGGTCGCGACCATCTCCCCGGCCGCAGGCGACTCGTACGAGCTGCCCTTCGAGTACCTCGTCGTCGCGCTGGGTTCGGTCTCCCGCACCTTCCCGATCCCCGGCCTGGCCGAGAACGGCATCGGCATCAAGTCGGTCGAGGAGGCCATCAGCCTCCGCAACCACGTGATCGCCCAGCTGGACAAGGCCGAGTCCACCACGGACGAGGCGGTCCGCAAGCAGGCGCTGACCTTCGTGGTCATCGGCGGCGGCTTCGCCGGCATCGAGACCGTGGCCGAGCTGGAGGACATGGTCCGCGACGCGGCCGGGAACTACCGCAACGTGAAGCGTGAGGACATGCGCTTCATCGTGGTGGAGGCGGCCAACCGGATCCTCCCCGAGATGGGCCCGGACCTCGGTCTGTGGACCAAGGAGAAGCTCGAGGAGCGGGGGATCGAGATCTACATCGAGACCTCGATGGACTCCTGCGTCGACAAGCACGTGGTGCTGAAGAACGGCATCGAGGTCGACGCCTCCACCATCGTGTGGACGGCCGGCGTCAAGCCCAACCCGGCGCTCGCCGAGTTCGGCCTGCCGCTCGGTCCGCGCGGCCACGTCGACACCGCCCCGACCCTCCAGGTCCAGGGCTTCGACAACGTCTGGGCGGCCGGCGACAACGCCCAGGTGCCCGACCTCGCCGTCGGCGAGGGCGCCTGGTGCCCGCCCAACGCGCAGCACGCCGTCCGCCAGGCCATCGTGCTCGGCGACAACGTGGTCTCCGGCATGCGGGGCTTCCCGCAGAAGGAGTACAAGCACAAGAACCTCGGCGCGGTCGCCGGTCTGGGCCTCCACAAGGGTGTGGCGATCCTCTTCGGCAAGTACAAGCTGAAGGGCCGTCCGGCCTGGTGGTTCCACCGCCTGTACCACGGCAGCCGGGTGCCCACCATGAACCGCAAGGTCCGGGTGTTCGCCGACTGGACCCTGGCCATGTTCCTCAAGCGCGAGACCGTCTCCCTGGTGGAGATGGAGCGTCCGCGCGAGGTGTTCGTCGAGGCGGCCTCGCCCGCCCCGAAGCCGAAGGCCGCCGCGGCGCCCGAGGCCGCCAAGACCGAGAAGACCGAGAAGGTCCCCGCGTAGTCAGTCGTACCCCAGCACGACCGCACGCCCTTCTGCCCGGCAGCGTCGCCGGACCACACCCGTGGTGCTCAT
>NZ_BBPM01000026.1:24162-51761 GCF_000787775.1 Streptacidiphilus carbonis
CCCTCCGCAACGGAGAGGACCGGGGCACTGGCGCGTCCGGGGCCGGGACTTTCTGACGGAGCTCGACTGCAGCGTTCTGCCTGGCTGGTCGCGCAGTTCCCCGCGCCCCTATGGGTCTGCAACTGGCTCGGTTGCATCCCGGGACGGGCCGTCAGTCGGTCTTGATGGAGTCCAGGATGTCCAGCCGCGCCGCCCTGCGGGCCGGCCACAGCGCCGCGCCCAGCCCCACCAGGGCCGCCGCCAGCACATAGGCCGCCAGCTGCCCCACCGGGAACGAGGTGGTCAGACCGGCCAGCGAGGACTTCAGCAGCTGCACCGCCGCCCAGGCCAGGAAGCCGCCGATGGCCACCCCCAGCACCGCGCCGAAGGCCGCGATCACCACCGACTCCAGCCGGACCATCCGCTTGACCCCGCGGCGCTCCAGGCCGATCGCCCGCAGCATCCCGATCTCGCGCTTGCGCTCGAAGACCGACATCGCCAGGGTGTTGACCACCCCCAGGACCGCGATCAGCACGGCCATGCCCAGCAGCCCGTACATCACATTGAGCAGCAGGCTGATCTGCGAGCTGAAGTCCTTCACCATCTGCTTCTGCGACTGCACGTCGACCAGCGGGTTGCGGCCGGTGGAGTCCTTCAGTGCCTGCTCCAGCGCCGGGGTCGCCCCGCCGGCGCCCTTGACCAGCACCGTCTGGTAATAGGGCGCGGTGGTGTGCGGCGCGAGTACCGACTCGCCCATCATCACCGGTCCGAACAGGTCGTTCTTCTTGTAGATCCCGCCGATCCGCACCGTGCCGGTGCTGCCGTCGGGATAGGTGAACCGGGTGCTGCCGCCGACGGTCCAGTGGTGCGAGGCCGCGGTGTCCTCGGAGACCAGCAGCGCGCCCTGGCGGATCGCGTCGGCCGATCCGCCGACCATGGCCGGCGCGGCCAACTGGCTGAAGGAGGCGGCGTCGAAGCCGCTCACCGACAGCTCCCTGCCGTCGGCCTTGACGTACTGGGCGTCCAGGACGCTGGCGGCGGTGACGCCCGCGGTGCCCTTGATGCCGGGCAGCAGGGTCGGCGAGATCGGGTCGCCCAGCGTCATGCTGATCGCGTAGTCCGCCGTCATCCCGGAGGTGACCTCCTTGGTGACCGCGTCGGTGACCGAGGCGCCGATCACCGTCAGCGCGCTGATCAGGGTCAGCCCGATGGTCAGCGCCGAGGCGGTGGCCGCGGTGCGGCGCGGGTTGCGCAGCGCGTTCTGCTTGGCCAGCTTCCCGGAGACCCCGTAGAGCCGGGCGAAGAGCGGGCCGACCAGGGCGATCAGCGGCCGGGACAGCAGCGGGGTGAGCACGAACGCGCCGATCAGGATCAGCCCGGCGCCGGCGCCGACCGGCAGCCGTCCGTCCGAGCCGCCCAGGTGCGCGCCGTAGAGCACGGCGGCCAGACCGGTGCCGAAGAAGGCGGCGCCGATGGAGTTGCGGACCACCAGCGACTTCTGGGTGGCCGGCTGGTCGTTGCTGCGCATCGCCGCGACCGGGGCCACCCGGGAGGCCCGGATACTGGGCAGCAGCGCGGCCACCACGGTGACCACGACGCCGGTGACGAGGGTGGCGACGACGGTGGTCGCGGAGAGCACCAGTCCGCCGGAGGGCAGGTCGCCGCCCGAGCCGAACAGCGCCTTGAGCCCCGCACCGATGCCGATCCCGGCCAGCAGCCCGCCCAGTGAGGCGAAGACGCCCACGAACAGGGCCTCCAGCAGCACCGAGTTGGTGATCTGACGGCGGCTCGCCCCGATGGCGCGCATCAGCGCCAGCTCGCGGGTGCGCTGGGCGATCAGCATGGTGAAGGTGTTGGAGATCAGGAAGATCCCGACGAACAGCGCGATCCCGGCGAAGGCCAGCAGCGCGGTGCGCATCCCCGAGGTGGCCGCTTCCACCTGGGCCAGCGAGTCGGCGCTGAGCTGCACCCCGGTCTTGGCGGTGATGTTCCCGCTGTGCGGGATCACCGGCAGGACCTGGTCCAGCAGTTGCTGCTGGCTGGTGCCGGGCCTGGCGACCGCCTGGATGGTGGTGAACTGGCCGGGCTTGAGGTAGAAGTGCTGCGCGGTGGCGGTGTCGAACAGCACCAGCGAGCCGCCGGCCTTCACCTGCGGGTCGACCGTGGTGAAGATCCCGGTGACGGTCATCTGCTCGACCGGGCCGTCCACGGCCAGCCGGACCGTGTCGCCGACCTTGAAGCCGTTCTTCTGGGCGGTCCGCTGGTCGACGGCGATCTGGTGGGAGTCGGTCGGACCGGCGCCCTGCACCATCGGGTAGCTGCTGTCCCGGCCGTCGGGGCCGGCCACCCAGTTGGAGCCCTGGGTGTTGCCGCGCCCGCCGATCAGGTTGCCCTGCGGGTCGGACAGGCCGGCGAAGCCGGTGACCGTGCCGCGAGCGGACTGCGTCCCCGGCAGTGCGGCGATCCTCTTGACGGTGGCGTCGGTGAGCGGCAGCGCGGAGCTGTTGTTGTCCGAGGCCTTGGTCTCGCTCCCGGCCGCGGAGTTGTGGACCTGGACCGAGATGTTGTCGAAGCTGGCGGACTGGCTGTTCTTGAAGGCCTGGCCGACCGAGTCGGAGAAGACCATGGTGCCGGCCACGAAGGCGGTGCCCAGCAGCACGGCCAGCATGGTCATCAGCAGCCGGCCCTTGTGGGCCAGTACGTTGCGCAGTGCGGTGCGGTACATAGCGGTGTGACCCCCCTTCAGCTGGTGCGGCCCTTGGCGTCGAAACGACGCATGCGGTCCAGGACGCTGTCGGCGGTGGGGCCGTACATCTCGTCGACGATCCTGCCGTCGGCGAGGAAGACCACCCGGTCCGCGTAGGAGGCGGCGACCGGGTCGTGGGTGACCATCACCACGGTCTGGCCGAGCTCGCGCACCGAGTTGCGCAGGAAGCCGAGGATCTCCGCGCCGGAGCGGGAGTCCAGGTTGCCGGTGGGCTCGTCGGCGAAGATGATGGCCGGCCGGGACGCCAGGGCGCGGGCGCAGGCCACCCGCTGCTGCTGGCCGCCGGACAGCTGGGAGGGGCGGTGGCCGAGCCGGTCGGACAGGCCGACGGTGGCCACCACCTGGTCCAGCCAGGCCTGGTCGGGCTTGCGCCCGGCTATGTCCATCGGCAGGGTGATGTTCTCCAGCGCGGTGAGTGTGGGCAGCAGGTTGAAGGCCTGGAAGACGAAGCCGATCTGGTCCCGGCGCAGCTTGGTCAGCTGCTTGTCCTTGAGGCCGCCGAGTTCGGTGTCGCCGATGGTGGCGGAGCCCGAGGTGACCGAGTCCAGTCCGGCCATGCAGTGCATCAGCGTCGACTTGCCGGAGCCTGACGGGCCCATGATGGCGGTGAACTGACCCTGCACGAACTCGACGGAGACCTGGTCCAGGGCGGTGACGCGGGTGTCCCCCTCGCCGTAGACCTTGCTGAGGCCGACGGCGCGGGCCGCGGCAGTGAGCAGGGTAGTGGTCACAGGACTACTCCAGTCAGAGAGGATGGGGTGTGATCCCATCCTCTCCGGCCGGTCACGCCGTGTAGTCGCCCGCCCGGACGGTTGCGGGTACTGCCTGCCGGTGTAGGGGATGTCCCTGGCTCTCCTCCGCAGGGATGACAGCATCCCTGAGGGGGTCAGCACCGGTCCGAGGGCGGTCGTTCTGCGCCGACGATGCGTCAAGTAACGGTGAAATAAGACAACTTCCCCACAGGTGTGCACATCTGAGGGGTCTGCTGCGGCTAGGCTCAGAGTGCGGACGGGCCCGGATGGTGGAACGCAGACACGGCGAGCTTAAACCTCGCTGGCCGCCAGGCCGTGCCGGTTCAAATCCGGCTCCGGGCACCCGTCGCCTCGTTACATTGACATGCGCGCGGCGGCGCGGCGCAGGCCGTGCTCGTGCACCAGGGCTTTGGCGTAGCCGTAGGAGATGCCGTACTCGCGGCTGAGCCAGGCGATCTTCTCCTCGCAGCGGGTGAGGCTGGGGCCTTCGTCGACCGCCTTGAGCCAGTCGCCGAGCGGGCGGCCGGTGACGGCGGGAATGCGGCTCAGCAGGTTCTGGTGGGTTTCCGTGGAGTACATGAGGGACACTGGGCGCCTCCGGAAGTGGGCCGATGTGTGGTGAGGCCGACTCTTCGACTCTGCCCGAGGGCAGTCCCCTTGGCAACAGTCGCCGGGCGATACGCTGACGGCATGTCCGATCCGACCCCACTCCTCTTCGCGGCTGACCGTCTGGCGGACCGTTTCCGCTCGATGCCGCAGGGCAGGCTCACCCAGCTGGCTCCGGAGGGGCTGAGGCTGGCCCGGCTGCTGGCCAGGCAGGAGGAGGCGGTGGCGGCCGAGGGTCCGGCCCGGCCGGAGATCCCGGACGCGGGGATCTTCGCGGTCGGCGACCAGATCGCCCTGGCCGCCCACGATCTGGCCGAGGCCCTGCGCGGCGCCGACCGCGAGGAGGCGGAGGCGGTGCTGGCGGAGGCGCTGGCCGCGGTGGAGCAGGGCTACAGGCTGGCCACGACCCGGTCGGCGAGGATGTAGACGGTCTCGCCGTCGTGCTCGTCCCCGATCGCGCCGGCGGTGTCGGCGCCATCGGCGGCCTCCGCGGTGCCCAGGGCGAAGGTGAGCGCGTGGCCGCCGGGGAGGCGGGAGTTGCCGAGCAGCCGGACCGGGGCGCCCGCGTCCACGGCCGCCCGGAGCCGGGCCCCCGCGACCGGGTCGCCGGGGGCGATGCACAGCGTGGTCTCGTCCTCGAAGATGTAGACGTCCAGGGTGCCCATCGGGCCGGGGCGCACATCGCGCAGCGTGATGCCGACCGCGACCAGCTCGTCCAGCCGCAGGTCGGTCCACTCGGGGCTGGGCGTCGGCTGCGGAACGGTGTGCTTGTTCAACGATCCCGGCATCGAGGGGTGCGCCGGGCGGTCGGGACGGTCCCCGGCCGGTGCGACCGGCGCCGCCGGGTGGCCGGCGGAGCCGCTGCTGGTCTCGGAGATCATCTCCTCCAGCGCGGAGCGCAGGGCGTCGGCGAACTCCGGGTCCATCTCGCCCTGGTCGTCCACGTAGCCGCGCGGTGCCGGGAGCAGGACCACGCTCTCGCTGTCGAACAGCGGCTCGCCGACCCCGAGGGAGTCCTCGGCCATCCGCGCCTCCTGCTCGGCCCAGAACGAGCGCGCCTCCGCCATCTCCCGCTCCCGGTCGTCGGCGAGCGCGACGGCGACGGATTCGCGTACGGCCGAGTCGAAGCGCCGGGCGAGCCTGCGCAGTGCGACGAGGCATGCGGTTGCGGTGGCTGCGGTGAAGACCAGCAGGGCGGTGAGGACAAAGGCGAGGATGTTCACGGAAGCACCCCTAGTGAAGGGTTGAACTGGCGGTCAACCCCACAGTGCCCCACCGCAGCGGATTACGGCAGTGCGTAATGTCCTTTTCATTTGTGACGTCCGACATCAACCGAATTGATCCGGTGCGAAAATTGCACGCAGAGCAATCGGCTGAATACGTTCCGTCGACAATCCCCGGGTTTCGGACAAAGAAAATGGACCAGGCCGCGCCGTAGCGTGACCTGGCCCTTACCCAGCTGATGTGGGGCCAAACGGGTCATTCTGAGAAATCGATGAGGAGCCTGGAGGTCTCAGCTCAGCCGCTCCGTGTCCAAAGGCGACTTCGCATCGGCGCCGCTGCGGCCGGGTGCCGCCCTCGTTCCTCGGGCGACCCCAACCTTCGCGGCGCCTCAGCTCAGCCGCTCGATGACCATGGCCATGCCCTGGCCGCCGCCCACGCACATCGTCTCCAGGCCGAACTGCTTGTCGTGCCACTGGAGCGAATTGATCAGCGTGCCGGTGATACGCGCGCCGGTCATCCCGAAGGGGTGGCCGACGGCGATGGCGCCGCCGTTGACGTTGAGCCGGTCCAGGTCGACGCCCAGGTCCTGGTAGGAGGGGATGACCTGGGCGGCGAAGGCCTCGTTGATCTCGACCAGGTCGATGTCGCCGATGGCCATCCCGGCCCGCTTCAGCGCCTGCTTGGACGCCTCGACCGGGCCGTAGCCCATGATCTCGGGGGAGAGGCCGGAGACGCCGGTGGAGACGATCCGGGCCAGCGGGGTCAGCCCGAGGTCGCGGGCCTTGGTGTCGGACATGATCACCAGCGCGGCCGCGCCGTCGTTCAGCGGGCAGCAGTTGCCCGCGTTGACGGTTCCGTCCGGACGGAACACCGGCTTGAGGCCGGAGACCGCGTCCAGGGTGACCCCGGCCCGCGGGCCGTCGTCCTTGCTGACCACGGTGCCGTCCGGGGTGGTCACCGGGGTGATCTCGCGCTCCCAGAAGCCGTCCGCGATGGCCTTCTCGGCGAGGTTCTGCGAACGCACGCCGAACTCGTCCTGCTCCCGGCGGCTGATGCCCTTGAGCCCGGCCAGGTTCTCCGCGGTCTGGCCCATGGCGATGTAGACGTCCGGCACCAGGCCGCTCTGCCGGGGGTCCTCCCACACCGGGGCGCCGGTCGCCGAGGCGGTGGCGACGGTGCGCGCCTCGGCGTCGGCGAACAGCGGGTTCTTGGTGTCCGGCAGGCCGTCCGAGGAGCCCTTGATGCTGCGGGAGACCATCTCGACGCCGGCCGAGATGAAGACGTCGCCCTCGCCGGCCCTGATCGCGTGCAGTGCCATCCGGCTGGTCTGCAGCGAGGAGGAGCAGTAACGGGTGACGGTGCAGCCGGGCAGGTGGTCCATGCCCATCTGCACGGCGACCACGCGGCCCAGGTTGTAGCCCTGCTCGCCGCCGGGCAGGCCGCAGCCCAGCATCAGGTCGTCGATGTCGCGCGGGTCCAGCTCGGGGATCTTGGCCAGTGCGGCCTGGATGATCGTCGCGGTCAGGTCGTCCGGGCGGACGTCCTTCAGCGAGCCCTTGAACGCCCGGCCGATCGGCGAGCGGGCGGTGCTGACGATGACGGCTTCGGGCATGGGGACTCCAAGGGTGGGAGGGCGGCGCTCGGGGACAAGTTACCCTCAGGTAGATCCGGCGTCAGCGCCGACGGAGTGTGAATTACCTGACCTTGCGTCATCCGCCGAGGGCTCTGCGACGCCCTCCGGGGGACCGTCCGGCAGGTGCCGCCGGCGGCGGTGCTTGAGCAGTGCCCAGCGGCCCCGCGGGCCGGACTCCGCGCCCAGCACGGCCGCGCCGGCCACCTCGGTGCCGCCGCGTCCGGCCGCTTCGGCGGCGGCCTGGGCCACCGGCAGCACGCCCTCGCCGCGGAAGGCGTCGGGGCGCTCCTCGGCGGTGCCCTCGGGCCAGATGTCCAGCGCGGCGCAGAGCGAAGGCAGCATGGCCATCGCCGCGGTGGCGTAGCCCTGGGCCGAGGGGTGGTAGCGGTCCGAGGCGAACATCTCCGGACGGCCGCTGAACTCGGCGCCGAGCAGGTCGCCGAGGGACACGCTGCGGGCGTCCGACTCGACCACGGCGATGGTCTGGGCGGCGGCGAGCTGACGGCTGGCGCGCCGGGCCAGCCAGCGCAGCGGGGGCCGCACCGGCTCGATGGTGCCGAGGTCCGGACAGGTGCCGACGACGACCTCGGCCCCGGCGGAGCGCAGTCGGCGGATGGCGGTGCCGAGCATCCGCACCGAGGCGGTCAGTTTCACCCGCTGGGTGACGTCATTGGCGCCGATCATGATCAGGACGACGTCGGGGACGGTCTGCAGCGCGAGGTCGACCTGTCGCTCCAGGTCCTTCGAGGTGGCGCCGTTGGCCGCGGCGACGGACAGCCGGACCGGCCGCTCGGCCATGGAGGCGATGCCGCCCGCGAGCAGGGCGCCGGGCGTGTCCCGGCCGCGGGTCACCCCGAAGCCGGCCGCGGTGGAGTCGCCGAGCACCGCGAGGACCAGCGGTTCGGCATCGGCGTCGGCGGCGAAGGCGCGTCCGTAGACGCCATCGGCGTGCGGGGGGTCGCCCTGCAGGGTGTTCAGCGTGTGCTCGGCGAGCTTCGCCTCGGTCAGCAGGATCCCGGCGAACCCCACCCCGACCAGCCCGATCCCGCCGCCTCCGTAGGCCGCAGCGGCGGCGATCCGCCGTGCCACCCTCGCTCTCGACATGAGCGACCCCCAAGCTCTCTCTGCCTGTCCTTATCTTGGCAGTCTGCCCCACTAGTCTGATCCCAACAGGACGACAAACCGTGCGTCCGGAACATTTGCTCAAACCGCGGAGGAGATCCCGTGCGGTACCACGAGTCGATCATCGACCTGGTCGGCAACACCCCCCTGGTCCGGCTGAACAAGGTCGCGGAGGGCATCAGTGCGACGGTGCTCGCCAAGGTCGAGTACTTCAACCCGGGCGGGTCGGTGAAGGACCGCATCGCGATGCGGATGATCGAGGCGGCGGAGAAGTCCGGCGCGCTCAAGCCCGGCGGCACGATCGTCGAGCCGACCTCCGGTAACACCGGGGTCGGACTGGCCATCGTGGCCCAGCAGAAGGGCTACCGCTGCATCTTCGTCTGCCCGGACAAGGTCTCCACCGACAAGATCAATGTGCTGCGGGCCTACGGCGCGGATGTCGTGGTCTGCCCGACCGCGGTCGCGCCCGAGCACCCGGACTCCTACTACAACGTCAGCGACCGCCTGGTCCGGGAGACCCCCGGCGCGTGGAAGCCCGACCAGTACTCCAATCCGGAGAACCCGGCCAGCCACTACCACTCCACCGGACCGGAGCTCTGGGAGCAGACCGGCGGCCGGATCACCCACTTCGTGGCGGGCGTGGGAACCGGCGGGACCATCTCCGGCACCGGCCGCTACCTCAAGGACGTCTCGGACGGCGCGGTGCAGGTCATCGGCGCCGACCCGGAGGGCTCGGTCTACTCGGGCGGCTCCGGCCGCCCCTACCTGGTCGAGGGCGTGGGCGAGGACTTCTGGCCGACGGCCTACGACCGCACGGTCGCGGACGAGATCGTCCCGGTCTCCGACAAGGACTCCTTCCAGATGACCCGCCGCCTCGCCAAGGAGGAGGGCCTGCTGGTCGGCGGCTCCTGCGGGATGGCGGTCGTGGCGGCGCTCCGGGTGGCCGAACGGCTGGGCCCGGACGACGTGGTGGTGGTACTGCTGCCCGACTCCGGCCGCGGCTACCTCTCGAAGATCTTCAACGACGACTGGATGCAGGACTACGGCTTCCTGGACGAGGGCGGTCCGGAGGCGGTGGCCGGCGACGTCCTCGCCAGGAAGGACGGTCTGGAGCACGAGGGGATTCCCCAGTTCGTGCACATTCACCCGAACGAGTCGGTCGGTGAGGCCGTGCACATCCTGCGGGAATACGGCGTCTCGCAGATGCCGGTGGTCTCCCCGGGGGCCGGGCATCCGGATGTGATGGCCGGCGAGGTGATCGGCTCGGTGGTGGAGCGCGACCTTCTTGACGGTCTGTTTGCCAAGCGCTTCGAGCTCGGCGACCTGATCGGCCCTCATATGTCGGCCCCGCTCCCGGTCGTCGGCTCCGGCGAGTCGGTGACCCGACTGATGGGCGTGCTGGAGAAAGCCGACGCCGCGGTCGTCCTGGTGGACGGAAAGCCGCAGGGAATCGTCAGCCGGCAGGACCTGCTGGCCTTCCTGAGCGCGCACGGCGGGGCGATCGGTGGGGCGCACGGGACGGGTGCAGGCGTTCACTGAAACGCCTTCAACCGGTACACCTACGACACGTTCCGGCAGCACGCGCTTAACAACCGCCGGGCATTGTTGTCACCACGGCAAGAAGCCGAGCGTGGTGGCAGCGAAAGTCCGGAGCGGCTCCCGGACCGCGGTCACCTCAGGACGCGTCGGACGGCCCTGACCCGGCCGGCCGCGTCCCCGCCCGCGGGGAACGCCGTCGTCCCGCCCCTGTCGGTCCCGACCGACCGGCAGGGTGCGGCGGTCCCCGCGGCACCAGGCTCCGCGTTCCCGGGTGGGGGACTCAGCGGAGACAGTAGGGCCGGTCCTCACGGACCGGCCCTACTGGTGTGTCTGCCTGTGTCCGGGCACCCATGCCGTGTCCGGGCACCCATGCCGTGCACGCGTGCCCGTGCACCCGTGCCCCTGGCTGCGGCCGTGTCGGGCCGGCCGGTGCGCGGGTACCGGCTCGGAGCGGCGGGCGGGGGCTCAGCCCGCGAAGCGGCGGCTCACGAAGATCATGCCGACCCCGGCGACCAGGAACCCGGCGCCGCCCAGGGCGTACGGGGTGGTGTCCACCCCGGTGTCGGCCAGCTGGTCGGTGCTGCCGGTGGTGCCGTTGTGCGCGGCGGCCTTCTGCACGTCGCGCGTGCTCGCCTGGGTGGTGGCCGCGGAGGCCATCGGACCGAGGGCCAGCGCGGCGGCGGTGCCGATTCCGGCGGCGACGGCCGTGATCGTGAGCGGGCGGCGGGTGGTCAATGTCGCTCCCAGCGGAGTGTCGTGGTCCGGACGATGCTAATGAGTGGGGGCCGGGTTGGATAGCCTCAGCCCATGACTAGTGACACCAGTGGGCTTGAGAACAGCGATCGCCGCTATGTCCGGCTGCAGATCGAACTGATCGTGGAGATCGCGGACGAGAAGGCGCTCCAGGTCGCCGCGCTGGAGCAGGTGCGGGCGGACGAGCAGCTGGAGGACGAGGAGCGGGCCGAGGCGGTCGCGGCCATCGAGATCGACCCGGCCGGGGCGATCGCGCACTTCGTCGACCCGGTGGCGATGCTGGAGAACGTGCCGGGTGTGGAGCTGGCCGAGGCCACCTGGGAGTCCCAGCCGGTCGAGTACGACCCCGAGAACGAGGACTGGGACTTCTACGACGCGGAGTGACGGCGTGTCGGAGTGACGGCGGGTCGTCGTAACGGAGCGTCGGAGCGGCGGAGCGACAACCCACTTGGCGGTGGGCGAGGTGCAGGCGGGCGGCTCCGGGGTTCCGGGGCCGCCCTTGGCTGTGCCCGCTCACAGACGGGTATGTCTGAGCTGTCCGTGTTTGCTCATGATTGGGTTGTAAGCATGGTTTCGGTCTATGTTCATAGGACTGTCAGACAGCTCGGGTGAACTCCTGGGACAGCGCCGACCGGTACCCCGCCGACACGAAGGAGCAGCAGTGGACGACACGACGACGTCAGGCAAGGGCGGCCCCTGGGCCAGGCGGACGATCGTGGCGGGGCTGATAGCGACCCCGGTGGCCCTGGTCACCGGATGCAGCTCCTCCGGCAGCAGCTCGGGCAAGGGCAGCGGCAGCGGCGACGGCGGCAAGGCCGCTGCGGTGTCCAAGGCCGCCATCACCACCGTCCCGGCCAACGGCGCGAAGACCGCGGTCTTCACCCAGCCGGTGAAGGTGACGGTCAGCAACGGCACCCTCAGCTCGGTCACCCTCACCGGTTCGGACGGCAAGCAGGTGGCCGGCGCCCTGGCCGCCGACAAGCTGAGCTGGACCTCCTCCGGCAAGCTCAGCTCGGGCACCGGCTACACCCTGGCGGCGGTGGGGACCGACTCCGACCAGGTGCAGACCACCAAGAGCGTCGCCTTCAGGACCGGCGCCCCGGCGGCGACGTTCGTCGGCACGTTCACTCCCGACGACGGCACCACCGTGGGCGTGGGCATGCCGGTCTCGATCAACTTCGACAAGGCCGTCAGCAACCGGGCCGCAGTCCAGAAGGGGATCACCGTCACCGCGTCGCCCGCGGTGGAGATCGTCGGCCACTGGTTCAGCAGCACCCGGCTGGACTTCCGGCCCGAGACCTACTGGGCGGCCGGTACCAAGGTCACCCTCACCCTGGCGCTCAAGGACGTCGAGGGCGCCGACGGCGTCTACGGCACCCAGTCCAAGTCCATAAGCTTCACCGTCGGCCGCAGCCAGACCAGCGTCGCCGACCTCGCCGCCAAGAAGCTGACGGTCACCCGGGACGGCGAGGTCACCCAGACGTACCCGATCACCGGCGGCAGCACCGCGCACACCACCTGGGCCGGGAAGATGGTCATCGCGGAGAAGTTCCTGCAGACCCGGATGGACTCCACCACGGTCGGCCTCGGCGGCGAGTACGACATCAAGGACGTCCCGCACGCCCAGCGGCTGACCACCTCCGGCACCTTCATCCACGGCAACTACTGGGCCGGCACCTCGGTCTTCGGCAACGAGAACACCAGCCACGGCTGCGTCGCCATGCACGACACCAAGGGGGCCGGCGACTCCGGCACCCCGGCGGCGAAGTTCTACAACAGCTCCATCACCGGGGACGTGGTCGAGGTGGTGAACTCCGGCGACCGGACCGTCGATCCGGCCAACGGGCTGAACGGCTGGAACATGGACTGGGCCACCTGGAAGGCCGGCAGCGCGGTCTGACGGTCCCGCACACCGGGGCACCCGGACCGGTATGGACGGAGCCGGGGCCAGGCCCGACAATCACAACCATGACGACCCCCGAGTCCCTGACCGAGGTGGCGCGGATCTCGGACGCGGAACGCGACCGGGCGATCCGACTGCTCCGTGAGCACTCGGTGCAGGGACGGTTGTCGCCCGACACCTTCATCCGCAGGATCGAGCTGGCCCTCACCGCCCAGCGCCGCGCCGACCTGGACGAGCTCATCGCGGACCTGCCGGACCAGGGCCGGCTCACCCGGATGTCGCTGCGCACCGTCGCGGCGGTCTCCCGCTTCGGCGTACGGCTGCGCGGCGCCTGGCAGACGCCCCGGCTGCAGCCGCTGGTGCTCCCGGGCCCGGAGACCCCGGTGCTGCGGATCGGCCGGCTGCCCGGATCGGAGCTCAGGCTCACCCATGACTCGGTCTCACGCAGCCACGCGGAGCTGCGCCTGGTCGGCGACGAATGGATGCTGCGCGACCTCGCCTCCACCAACGGCACCCTGGTGAACGGCTGCCGCATCATCGGCCAGGTCGTGGTCCGCCCGGGCGACCGGGTCGCCTTCGGCCACACGGTCTTCCGCATCCAGGGCCGTGCCAAGAGCGCCTGACGGCCTCGGGCCTGTCCGACGAGCGAGGGGCAGCGGTAGAGTCGCGGACCGTGCTCGTCCGCGTGCGATCGGAGTAGCGAGAGATGCCGGTTGGACTGATCGCGCTGGCGCTGGGCGGTTTCGGCATAGGGCTGACCGAGTTCCTGATCGCCGGACTGCTGCCGCAGGTGGCGGCCAGTTTCACGGTGTCCGAGGCGGCTGCGGGCCGGCTTATCTCCGGGTACGCGTTGAGTGTCGCGATCGGGGCGATCGCGCTGACCGCGGCGACGGCGCGGCTGCCGCGCAAGGGGACCCTGGTCGGCCTGGTGGTGCTGTTCGTCGTCGGCAACCTGTTGTCTGCGGTCGCGCCGAGCTACCCGGTGATGATGCTCGGGCGGATCGTGGCGGCGTTGTGCCACGGTTCGTTCTTCGGGATCGGTTCGCTGGTCGCCCGCAGCCTGGTCGCGCCGGAGCGGAAGTCCCGCGCGGTGGCCGTGATGTTCGCCGGGCTGACGGTCGCGAACGTCCTGGGCGTGCCGTTCGGCGCGCTGGTCGGTGAGCGGTGGGGCTGGCGGGCGGCCTTCTGGGCGGTCACCGCGATCGGCGTGCTGGCCCTGGCCGGGATCGTCGCCCTCGTCCCCGCCCGGGCCGGGGAGGCAGGGCCCGGGCGGGCGTCGGGCGCTGCGGAGCCGGCACCCCCCACCGGCCTGAGGGCCCAGTTCCAGGCGTTCCGCTCCTGGCAGGTCTGGCTGACCCTGGTGGCCACCGCGCTCAGCTACGGCGGGATGTTCGGCGCGTTCAGCTACATCGCCTACACCTTCACCGAGGTCGGCGGCTTCTCCCCGGCGGACGTCGCCTGGCTGCTGATGGTGTACGGGGTCGGCCTGGTGGTCGGCAACCTGGTCGGCGGACGGGCGGCGGACCGCGACCGCGACCGCACCCTGGTCCTCGCCCTGACCGGCCTGGCCATCACGCTGGCCCTGTTCGGCAGACTCGCCGGCAGCGACAGCGCGTCGGTCGTCCTGGTCTTCCTGATGGGACTCTTCGGCTTCGCCGGCGTGCCCGGCCTGATCACCCGCGTCACCGACTTCGCCGGCGGCGCGGCCCTGGCCGCCAGCGCCAATGTCTCCGCGTCCAACGTCGGCAACGCCCTCGGCGCCTGGCTCGGCGGCCTGGCCATCACCGCGGGCTTCGGCTACACCGCCCCCCTCTACGTCGGCGCCGTCATCGTCCTGGCCTCGGTCGTCGTCATGGCCGTCGCCGCCCGCACGGCCAGGTGAACCAGGTGAACGTCCGTCAGGCGGCCGGGCCCGGGTGGAGGAGGGCACGGGTCGGGGCGGTGTTCGGCGGGGTGGCGGTGAGGGCCTCCAGGGCGGACTGGACGGTTTCCGGGCCGGCGGGGCCGGCGTAGTCGAGGTGGAGGACCTGGTCCCAGGACTGGGTGAAGCGGGCGCGGCCCGCGTCGACCAGGGCGAGCAGCAGGTGGGGGCGGAGGGCCTGCCGGGCGGCGGTGCGGGGGTCGGTGGCGGGGTCGGTCCGCGGGAGTCGGGCGGCGATGGTGTCGAGCCAGCCGGCGTCGATCGCGCCGAGCAGGTCGTCCAGTCCGGTCAGCGGCCGGCCGAGGGCGGTCTGGGCCGCGTTCGCCATCACGGTGCAGTCCTTGACCAGGGCGGTGCGGCCGGCGGTGCGGGCCAGTTCGTCCCAGGGGACCGGGCGCTTGCCGGCCGCCTCGGGGGAGAGCGCGGCGGCGGCCACCGCCGAGAGCAGCAGGTCGTGCTCGCGCAGTACGGCCAGCGCGGGCCGCTCCAGGCCGGTGACGGTGCGTCCGTCCGGCGGCAGGGCCTCCAGCGCGGCGACGCGCTCGCTGATCGGCGGGTGCGAGTCGTAGGGCGTGGTCTCCTGGGCCGGGGGCTCGCGGCGCAGCTTGTCCAGCTCCTCCTGGCGGCCCTCGGCGGCCAGCAGCGAGCGGAAGCCGCCGTAGAACTCCTCTGGCAGCGGCAGCAGCCCGGCGTCCCAGCCGACGGACGCGTAGCGGTCCAGGTAGAAGTCGTAGGCCGCGTCCAGCATCGGGAGTTGGCGCAGCGCGTCGGCGGCGTGGTCGCGGCCGGCGATCCGGGCGGCGGCCAGGTCGGCGCTGAGCTCCTGGCGGCGGCCTACGGACTCGGAGACCCGGATGTAGAGCTTGGCGTAGCCGGCGAACAGGTTCGCGGTGATGGCGCGGCCGCTGGACCTGGCGTGCTGGACCACGGTGATCAGGCTCTGCCGTCCGCGCACGGTGATCCCGGCGAGCCGGGTGTCCTTGTTGCTGTAGTGGCCGAGCTCGTGCGCCAGCACCGCGTCCAGCTGCGGCTCGGTCAGGCCGATCAGCAGCGGGATGCCGATCAGCATCCGGCGGTGCCCGGGGACCAGCCCCAGGAACCTGGGGTTCTCGCTGACCGCGGCGTTGACCGCCGGTATCAGCCGGATCTCGTCCGGGGCCCGGGTGCCGACCTGCTCGGCCAGGCCGCGCACCCGGGCCCACAGCTCGGGCTGCCGTTCCTCGGTGACGGTGACCCCGGGCGGCGGCTCGTCCTTGGGACGGCGCACCAGGAACACCCCGCGGATCAGCGGGATCGCGACCAGCACGCTGAGCAGCACCAGCTTCAGCGCGCCGGTGCCGCCGTCGGAGCCGAGGTGGGTGAGGATCTCGACGTCCATCAGGACCAGCGCGGCGAGGAAGCCCAGCGCGATCACGTAGAAGCCGGCCAGGAGGGTGAGCGCCTGGACGGCGCGCACGGACGTACGCATGGAAGAACGGTCCTCCTCGGGCCGGTTTCTGCACTTCTGTGCCACAGCACATCAGTGCGACGAGGACCGGATCGTACCGGCTGCCGTGCCTGCCGCGGCTGTGCTCCAAGAAAGGCGCTGATTCGGACTACCCTCGGATCCCATGAGCACCTCGCACCCTCACGAGCACAACCACGCCTTCGAGACCCTGGCCATCCATGCCGGGCAGGAGGCCGATCCGCAGACCGGGGCCGTGGTTACCCCCATCTACCAGGTCTCGACCTACAAGCAGGACGGCGTCGGCGGGCTGCGCGGCGGCTACGAGTACAGCCGCTCCGCCAATCCGACCCGTACCGCCCTCGAAACCAACCTCGCCGCGCTGGACGGCGGCCGCCGCGGCCTCGCCTTCGCGTCGGGGCTGGCCGCCGAGGACTGCCTGCTGCGGACGGTCACCAAGCCCGGTGACCACATCGTCATCCCCAACGACGCCTACGGCGGCACCTTCCGGCTGTTCGCCAAGGTGCTGTCGCGCTGGGGCGTGGAGTGGTCGGTCGCCGACACCCACCACCCCGAGGCGGTACGGGCGGCCCTGCGGCCCAACACCAAGGCGGTGTGGGTGGAGACGCCGAGCAACCCGCTGCTGGGCATCACCGACGTGGCCGCGGTCGCGCACATCGCCCACGAGGCCGGCGCGCTCCTGGTCGTCGACAACACCTTCGCCAGCCCCTACCTCCAGCAGCCGCTGGCGCTGGGCGCCGACGTGGTCGTCTACTCCACCACCAAGTACATGGGCGGCCACTCGGACGTCGTCGGCGGCGCGCTGGTGACCGACGACACCGCGCTGGGCGAGGAGCTGGCGTACCACCAGAACGCGATGGGCGCCGTCGCCGGGCCCTTCGACGCCTGGCTGGTGATGCGCGGCATCAAGACGCTGGGTGTCCGGATGGACCGGCACAGCGAGAACGCCGCGCGGGTCGCCGACTTCCTGACGGGGCACCCCAAGGTGGCGCAGGTGCTCTACCCGGGTCTGCCCGGGCACCCCGGCCACGAGGTCGCGGTGAAGCAGATGAAGGCGTTCGGCGGCATGGTGTCGTTCCGTCACAAGGACGGCGAGGAGGCCGCGGTCGAGGTCTGCAACCGGGCCCGGCTGTTCACCCTGGGGGAGTCGCTCGGGGGCGTGGAGTCCCTGATCGAGCACCCCGGACGGATGACGCACGCCTCGGCGGCCGGCTCCGCGCTGGAGGTGCCGGCCGACCTGGTCCGGCTGTCGGTGGGCATCGAGTCGGTCAACGACCTGCTGGTGGACCTGGCGGAGGCGCTGAAGTAGCCAGGACCGGGGCGGTCGGGGCTGAGGCGGCCGGGACCGTGGAAGCCGGGGCTGAGGCGGTCCCGGCTGAGGCGGTCAGGGCTTGAAGGTCTGCATCGAGGTGTTGAAGCGCGTGAGCAGCTCGCAGAACTGCTCACGCTCCCCCTCGGACCAGCCGTCCAAGAGCTGATGCATCATCAACTGGCGTGACTCGCGGACCTCCTGGAGCCGCTCCCGGCCGAGTGGGGACAGCTCCAGGAGGACCGCGCGGCCGTCGTCCGGGTTCGGCACCCGCTCCACCAGGCCGCAGTCGACCAGCGGGGCGACCTGCCTGGTCACCGTGGACGAGTCGATCCCCATGGCCTGGGCCAGCGCCTTCACGCCGACCGCCCCGGTCCAGTCCAGCCGGTTGAGCAGCAGGAACGCGGCCCGGTCCATGGAGTTGCGCTGGTCGCCCACCCCGCCCATGCGCACCTGTTCGACCCGGCGCGCGAAGATCGCGACCTGGTACTGGAGCCGGTCGTAGAGCACGTCGTCGGCTGCTGCCGAGGCTTCCTTGTTCATGCCTGCTGCCTCACGCCCGCGGGCTGCCGTTGCGTGGAGCTGCGGGGGGTCGCCCCCCGAATGATTGGAGTCATCGCCGTCACGATCTGTCGTTCCACTGAGCTGCTCAGAGAGCCCTCCAGAGCGTAACGGTGCGAGGCCCTACGCTGAAGCCCATGAACTCCTGGCCCGTCACGATCGACGACATCCGCGGCGCCCACAAGATGCTGGCGGGGGTGGCCCGGGTCACCCCGATGGAGGGCAGTCGTCATCTCTCCGGACTGGTCGCCGCGCCGGTGCACCTGAAGTGCGAGAACCTGCAGCGCACCGGCTCGTTCAAGCTGCGCGGCGCCTACGTCAGGATCGCCGGGCTCAGCCCGGTGGAGCGGGCCGCCGGGGTGGTGGCCGCCAGCGCCGGCAATCACGCCCAGGGCGTGGCGCTGGCCGCGACCACGCTGGGAGTGCACTCGACCGTGTTCATGCCGGTCGGCGCCCCGCTGCCGAAGGTCGCCGCGACCCGCGACTACGGCGCCGAGGTACGGCTGTACGGGGAGAACTTCGACGAGACCCTCGCCGCCGCGCTGGAGTACGCCGAGCAGAGCGGCGCCGTGGTGATCCACCCGTTCGACCACCAGGACGTGGTGGCCGGCCAGGGCACCGTCGGCCTGGAGATCCTGGAGCAGTGCCCCGAGGTCCGCACCGTCCTGGTCGGCGTGGGCGGCGGCGGGCTGCTCGCCGGGATCGCCACCGCGGTCAAGCAGCTGCGCCCGGATGTGCGGGTGGTGGGCGTGCAGGCCGCCGGCGCGGCCGCGTACCCGCCTTCGCTGGCGGCCGGACACCCGGTCAGCCTGGAGGGCTTCTCCACCATGGCGGACGGCATCCAGGTGGGCCGTCCGGGGGACATCCCCTTCGAGATCGTCCAGCGGCTGGCGGACGGCGTGCTGACGGTCACCGAGGACGCGCTGGCCCGCGCCCAGTTGATCTGCCTGGAGCGCTGCAAGCTGGTGGTCGAGCCGGCCGGCGCCAGTACCGTGGCCGCCCTGCTGGAGCACCCCAGCGAGCTGGAGGGACCGGTGGTGGCCGTGCTCTCCGGCGGCAATGTCGACCCGCTGCTGCTGCAGCGGGTCCTGCGGCACGGCATGGTCGCCGCGGGCCGCTACCTCTCGCTGCGGCTGCGGATCACCGACCGGCCCGGCGCGCTGGCCGCCCTGCTGGCCGCGCTGTCCCGGGTGGACGCCAACGTCGTGGACATCGCCCATGTCCGCACCGACCCCAAGCTGGACCTCGGCGAGGCCGAAGTCGACCTTCATCTGGAAACCAAGGGCCCCGAGCACTGCGAGACCGTAGTGTCGGAGCTGCAGCGGTCGGGCTACCCGATCCTGCGGCAGAGCTGACGCCAGACGGATGCCGGGTCGCGCACCCCCCGGATCCCGGCGAGGCTGGTCATCGGGCACGACCCGGAAGAGGCACGACCCGGCACAAGGTGCGGCTGACGAGGGAGTGAGCGATGGCGGCGGCCATTGAGGCAGAGGACCTGGTGAAGACATTCGGGGAGGTGCATGCCCTGGACGGGGTCAGCCTGGAGGTCCCGGAGGGCACCGTGCTGGGGCTGCTGGGCCCCAACGGGGCGGGCAAGACCACGATGGTGCGGGTGCTGACCACGCTGCTGCGGCCGGACTCCGGCCGCGCGGTGGTGGCCGGTCTCGACGTGCTGAAGCAGCCCAACGAGGTGCGCGGGCTGATCGGCCTCTCCGGCCAGTACGCCGCCGTGGACGAGTACCTGACGGGCCGTGAGAACCTGCAGATGGTCGGTGAGCTCTACCAGATGAGCCCCAGGGACTCCAGGGCCAGGGCGCTGGAGCTGCTGGACTGGTTCAACCTCTCCGAGGCCGCCAACCGCATAGCCAAGACCTACTCCGGCGGTATGCGCCGCCGGCTGGACCTCGCCGCGGCCCTGGTCGTCCGGCCCCCGGTGATGTTCCTGGACGAGCCCACCACCGGCCTGGACCCGCGCAACCGGATGGCGCTGTGGGAGGTCATCGAGCGGCTGGTGGGCGAGGGCACCACGCTGCTGCTCACCACCCAGTACCTGGAGGAGGCGGACCGCCTCGCGCACGACATCGCCGTGGTCGACCACGGCAAGGTGATCGCCAGGGGCACCGCCGACGAGCTCAAGGCGGAGATCGGCGGCGAGCGCATCGAGATCGTCGTCGAGGACCCGGCGCACCTCGGCCAGGCCGTGGAGGCGCTGGCCCCCTACGCCAAGGGCGAGCCCGCCGTGGAGCGGCACACCCGCAGGATCACCGTCCCGGTCAGCGGCGGCGCCAGCGTCCTCGCGGACGTGATCAGGGAGCTGGACGCGCGGACCATCGTGATCCAGGACATCGGCCTGCGCCGCCCCACCCTGGACGACGTCTTCCTCTCGCTCACCGGGCACGCGACCTTCGGTGACGAGGACGTGGAGGCAGCGGACGTGGAAGCACTGGAAGCAGCCGCGGACGCCGCCGGCGGGACCGGTGACGGCGACGCCGCGCGGACCGTCGCGGCCGGGAGCAGCAGCAGCGAAGGGAAGGACTCCTGATGTCAGCCGTCACCACGGCCGGCGCCATCGGCAGCGCCACGCCGGTCCAGCGCGGCGGCGCCGTGCAGGCCCTGCGCGACTCCTGGGTCGTCGCCAAACGCAATCTGCGCCGGATGACCCGGATCCCCGAGATCGTCGTGTTCGGGATGCTCCAGCCGGTCATGTTCGTGCTGCTGTTCACCTATGTGATGGGCGGGGCGATCGCCATCCCGGGCGCGCCCAGCAACGCCGACACCTACAAGCAGTACCTGATGGCCGGGATCTTCGCGCAGACGGTGACCTTCGCGGTGGCCGGCGCGTCGGCCGGCATCGCCGAGGACATGACCAAGGGCCTGGTCGACCGGTTCCGCTCGCTGCCGATGGCCCGCTCGGCGGTGCTGGTCGGCCGGACCATCGCCGACCTGGTGCAGAGCGCGCTGACCCTGGTGGTGCTGGGGCTGGTCGCCTTCATCATCGGCTGGCGGATCCACGACGGGGTGCTGAAGGCGCTGGGCGGCTTCGCGCTGCTGCTGCTGCTCGGCTACGCCTTCTCCTGGATCGGCGCGCTGATCGGGCTCTCGGTGCGCAGCCCCGAGGCGGCCACCTCGGCCGGGCTGGTCTGGCTGTTCCCGCTGACCTTCGTCTCCAACGCGTTCGTGCCGGTCAGCAGCATGCCCGGCTGGCTGCAGCCGGTGGCCTACTGGAACCCGTTCAGCGCCTCGGTCCAGGCGGCCCGCCAGCTCTTCGGCAACCTGCTGCCGCCGCCCGCGCCGCAGGCCACGGTCTGGCCGATGGTGCACGCGGTGTGGGTGTCGGTCGGCTGGTCACTGCTGATCACGCTGCTGTTCTCGTGGCTCTCGGTACGCAAGTACCGCTCAGCCGTCGGCTAGACAGACGGGCCCTGGGGGATCCCCCGGGCAACACGACGGCGGCCGGCGCTGGATGCGCACGGCCGCCGTCGCGGTGGTGCCGCGGTCCGCCGCAGCCGGGGGCGTCAGCCCTGGTACGGCTTGGCGGAGAGGACCTTGACGCTGGTCTTGCGGCCGTTGGGCAGCTCGTAGGTGGCGGTCTCGCCGACCTTGCGTCCGTCGATCGCGCGGCCCAGCGGGGACTGCGGGGAGTACGTCTCCAGATCGACGGAGGACGCCTCGCGCGAGCCGAGCAGGAAGGTGGTGGTGTCGTCCTCGTCGCCGTCCCAGGCGATGACGACGACCATGCCCGGGCCGACCACGCCGTTGTCGGCGGGGGCCTCGCCCACCTGGGCGCGCTCCAGGAGCTGGTTGAGCTGGCGGATCCGCAGCTCCATCTTGCCCTGCTCCTCGCGGGCGGCGTGGTAGCCGGCGTTCTCCTTGAGATCGCCCTCCTCGCGGGCCGCTTCGATCTTCTGGGTGATCTCGGCGCGTGCAGGACCCGACAGGTGCTCCAGCTCGGCACGCAGCTGGTCGTACGCATCCTGGGTGAGCCAGGTCACGTTCTCGCTGGTCTGGGTCACGGGTGCTCCTCGTAGGTACATGTGTGCTGGGCTATGGGTGGTGGGGCTTGGATAACAGACAACGCCCGCTTCCGGTGACCCGCGGCCCGTACTGCATCCGCACATCTACCCCGGAAGGGGCGAAACCAGAAGCCTAACAATTTCCGCGGCCGACCGGGAGGGAGTACGCGCCAAGCGGCCCGACCGCTTGGCCGCCCTGCTCGCTCAGGAGCAGCTGACCAGCTCACCCGTGGTGCCGCGGCCCGAGGTGCGCAGGGTCACCACGGTGTCGTAGGTGCTCGGCGCGGCCGGCACCGACACGGTCACCCGGCCCACCTCGTTGCCGTTGACGTCGCGCGAGCGCACGGTGCAGCTGCCGGACGTGCCGCCGGGCTTGGACACCTCCAGGTGGATCTGCACCTGGGCGGCGGAGTCCACCTGGAAGGACACCACCTGGCCGCTGAACGAGTCCTTGCCGAGGTAGCTGTAGCCGACCAGCGCGACGACCGCCACCGCCAGCGCGACACAGACCAGGTAGACCCGGTGCATCCGCCGTTCCCGCTGCTCGGGGTCGACGCCGTAGCGCCCGGCGGGCAGCGGCGTGCCGACCTCGGCCTGCTCGGTGGGAGCCATCGACTTTCGCCTCCATTGAACGGCTCGGCTCAGAAACCCGGAATGTTCGCGGTTCCCAATCGGTCACTATAGAAGCAGGCAATACTGACGAAGGGCTTTGGGGCGTTGACTGAGCAGCTGCGACTGATGGCGGTACACGCGCACCCGGACGACGAGTCCAGCAAGGGCGCGGCGACCATGGCCTCGTACGTGGCGCGGGGCGTCGACGTACTGGTCGCCACCTGCACCGGGGGTGAGCGCGGGTCGATCCTCAATCCCAAGCTCCAGGGCGACCCCTGGATCGAGGAGAACATCCACGAGGTGCGGGCCAAGGAGATGGACGCGGCCCGCGAGATCCTCGGGGTCGGGCAGGCCTGGCTGGGCTTCGTCGACTCGGGGCTGCCCGAGGGCGACCCGCTGCCGCCGCTGCCGGAGGGCTGCTTCGCGCTGCAGCCGCTGGACGTGGCGACCGAGCCGCTGGTCCGGCTGATCCGCTCGTTCCGGCCGCATGTGGTGACCACCTACGACGAGAACGGCGGCTACCCGCACCCGGACCACATCATGACCCACCGGATCTCGATGGCGGCCTTCGAGGCGGCCGGCGACCCGGACGCCTTCCCGGACGCAGGGGAGCCGTGGCAGCCGCTGAAGCTCTACTACAACCAGGGCATCTCGCTGAACCGGATCAAGGCGCTGGACGCGGCCATGAAGGAGCGCGGCCTGGAGTCCCCGTACGCGGAGTGGATCGCGCGCTGGGACGAGAGCGACCGCAAGCCGCGGGAGATCACCACCCGGGTGCCCTGCGGGGAGTACTTCGAGGTGCGGGACCGGGCGCTGCTGGCGCACGCGACCCAGATCGACCCGGACGGGCCGTGGTTCCGCATCCCGCTGGAGATCCAGCGGGAGGTCTGGCCGACCGAGGACTACGAGCTGGCCCGC
This sequence comes from Streptacidiphilus carbonis, assembly GCF_000787775.1. Taxonomy (GTDB): domain Bacteria; phylum Actinomycetota; class Actinomycetes; order Streptomycetales; family Streptomycetaceae; genus Streptacidiphilus; species Streptacidiphilus carbonis. The sequence continues at coordinate 47,240 of NZ_BBPM01000026.1, forward strand.
TCGCTGGTGGACACCTCGCTGCCGGAGCAGGACCTCTTCGCCGGCATCACCGCCGACGTCGTCCAGGTCTGAGCCGGTCCGAGCCGGTCCGACACGCTTCGGCGCACCCCGGTCCCCCCGCGGAAAGCCCGTGGGGGGACCATAGGCGTATGAGTTCCCTCGCAGCCGTGCACGGCACCGCTACCACCCTGCTGGCCCTGGACGACAACAAGGTCACGCCGGGGATCCTGGGCTTCGTCGTCTTCGCCGTCCTCGGCATCGGCACCTGGTGGATCCTCAAGGCGATGAACCGCTCCCTCAAAAAGGTCGACTTCGTCGAGGAGCCGGAGCAGCCCGCCGCGAAGCCGTCCGTCGCAAAGCTGTCCGCCGAGAAGCCGTCTGCCGAGAAGCAGGCCGCCGCGAAGTAGTCGCACCTGGCTCGCTATTGCACATCAGTTGCAACTACACATGATCTACCCCTAACGTGGTCGGGTCGTCGCCGACCAGGAGGGGTGTGCCGTGACCGGTACAGATGTGCGTGCAGGAGCGATAGCGCGGATCCGCGCGTCGCTGACCCCGCGGGAGTGGGCCCGGATGGGCGGGATGGCCGCCTTCGTCCTCGGACTGCACGTCGTCGGCTGGTTCACGCTGCTGGCCGTGGTGGCACCGGCGCACTACACCGTCGGCACCCAGCTCTTCGGTGCCGGGATGGGCGTCACCGCCTACACCCTGGGCATGCGGCACGCCTTCGACGCGGACCACATCGCCGCCATCGACAACACCACCCGCAAGCTGATGTCCGACGGACAGCGGCCGCTCTCGGTGGGCTTCTGGTTCTCGCTCGGCCACTCCTCGGTGGTCTTCGGGCTCTGCGCGCTGCTGTCGCTGGGGGTCAGGGCGCTGGCCGGCCAGGTGGAGGACAGCTCCAGCTCGCTGCAGCACTGGACCAGCCTGATCGGCACCACGGTCTCCGGCACCTTCCTGATGGTCATCGCGGTGCTGAACGCCATGGTGCTCCGGCAGATCGTCAAGGTCTTCCGGCAGATGCGCACCGGCGCCTACAGCGAGGTCGAGCTGGAGGAGCACCTGGCCAAGCGGGGCCTGATGAACCGGATCCTGGCCCCGATCATGCGGACCGTCACCAAGCCCTGGCAGATGTACCTGGTCGGCCTGCTGTTCGGGCTGGGCTTCGACACCGCGACCGAGGTCTCGCTGCTGGTGCTGGCGGGCGGTGCCTCCGCGTTCGCACTGCCCTGGTACGCGATCCTGGTGCTGCCGATCCTGTTCGCGGCCGGGATGTCGCTGCTGGACACCATCGACGGCTCGTTCATGAACTTCGCCTACGACTGGGCCTTCTCCAAGCCGGTCCGCAAGGTCTACTACAACATCACCATCACCGGGCTGAGCGTGGTGGTCGCGGTGATCATCGGCGGGATCGAGATCACCTCGCTGGTCGCCGAGGAGCTGAAGGTCACGGGCGGCCCGGTCGGCTGGGTGGCCGGCCTGGACCTCAACAACGTCGGCTTCGTCATCGTCGGCCTGTTCGTCGCCACGTGGGTCGCTGCGCTGCTGATCTGGCGCTACGGGCGGGTCGAGGAGAAGTGGTCGGAGGGGCTCCGGGACGCCGCGTAGTTTTCTGGTGCGGAGCGTAGATGGCTGGGCGCGCAGTTCCCCGCGCCCCTGACACGTGCAACTGGCCCGCTTGCAATCAGCTGGGGGCGCGGGGAACTGCGCGACACGCCAGTTACGGTCCGCATCAGAGCAACGGCGGGACCCGGGAACCCCGGGCCCCGCCGTCGTGGTCCGGGTCAGCCCAGCTCTGCGGAGAGGAAGCCCGCGCCGTTGTAGCTGCCCCAGCCGGTCACCTTGTCGTAGCCGGTGGCCGCGCTGTACGCGCCGTTGCTGCCGCTCTTCGCGTCGTGGAAGGCGCTGCTGTAGCTCGACGAGGAGGCCAGCGAGTAGATGGTGGAGTTGGCGTAGCCGAACCCGGAGGCGCCCAGCGCCGACGCCTCGCTGTCGTAGATCGCGGTGAACGCCGCCCAGTTGGGCGCCGCGGCGCTGGTGCCGCCGAACTCCTGCCAGGAGCCGCCGGTGTAGATGGCCCAGCCGCTGCTGGGGTTGGCGTCGGCCGCCACGTCCGGGACGTCGCGGTAGCTGCCGGTGTTCACCGAGCTCTGGAAGCTCGGCGTGCTGAAGTAGGAGGAGACGCCGCCGCCGCTGCCGGACCAGGCGGTCTCCTTGCTCCAGGCCCCGGCCGAGGTGGTGGTCAGGGTGGTGCCGCCGGTGCCGGTCACATAGGTGTCGGAGGCCGGGAAGTCGACGGAGGTGCCGCCGTCGCCCGCGTCGTCGGAGCCGCTGTCGCCGGAGGCGGAGTAGACCGACTGCCCCTGGGCGGCGGCCTCCTGGAAGTCGGTGTCGAGGGCGGTGCGGTTGCTCGCGGTCTCGCCGGCCTCGTAGGTGCCCCAGCTGATGGAGACCACCGGGACGTCGTCGCTGACCAGCGCGGCGTAGACGGCGACCTCGCCGGCGTCGCTGTTCGGTGCCTCGTAGACCTTGGTGGCCGCGCCGGGCGCCAGCGCCTGGACCACCTCGATGTCCAGTTCGACCTCGTCCTGGCCGGACTTGTCGGTGGTGCCGCCGCCGGCGCTGCGCACCACCGGGGTGGACGGGCTCAGCGAGAAGTACTTGTCGTAGGCGGTGACGTCGGACTGGGTGAAGCCGGAGAACTCCAGCAGGCCGACGGTCACCCCGGAGCCGTTGTAGCCGGAGCTGATGGCCGAGGCGACGTTGTAGGCCGAGCGGGCCTTGGCCGGGGTGAGGCCGCTGACCGCCTTGGAGGAGGCCTGCGGGTTCCTGGAGCTGTAGTGGTGCAGCTTCGTGTAGTCGGACAGGCCCGACACATCGGTGACCGCGGAGGCGATCGCGGCCGGCAGCACCGGAGCGGCCGCGTTGGCGTAGAAGTCCTGCTCGGTCGTTGCGTCGTGGTAGGTCGCCAGGGTGGTCCCGAAGGCCTTCTGGACCTGCGCGGCGGTGCCGACGGCGGTCAGGGTCAGCCCGTTGGCGCTCACCGCGCCGACCTTCAGGCCCTGCGCCTTCAGATAGGCGGTGACCTGGCCGGCACTGGCGGCGGTGGCGCCGAAGCGGGCCGCGAACTGCTTGACCGTCAGGTAGTGCTTGTACTGGCTCGACTTCGGGTCGGTGACCTGCTTCAGGAAGGTCCGCAGACCGGCCGGGTCGCGCTGGGCCAGGCTGACCGTGACCGATATGCCCTTGCCGGCCGCGACCTGGCCGGTACGGGTGGCGTGGGCGGTCGCGGCCGCGGGCAGCACGTCGCTGCGCAGGGCGACCCGGGCGCTCGGCTGGACGGCGGCGTGGGCTGCGGGGGCGACGGCGAGAGCGATGACGGGCAGGGGGGCGGCCAGCAGTCCGATGGCGGCGCGGAGGGGCAACTTCACGGGTGTCCTCCTGGGACGGGTGAGCGCGCAGCGTCCTTGTTCCGGTGGGGACTTGTGCACTGCTGCGCCGGAAGCGGTCGGGATTCACGCTAGGAGCGCGCCGCCCCTCGCATAAGCGGGATTACCCTTGCTGTTTACGTGAACATGACGTGTCCGTCGGCGTCCGCCGTGTTGACGGCGGCGACGGCGCGGGCCAGCGCGGTACGGGAGCGCACGCCCAGCTTGCGGTAGACCCGGGACAGGGTGCCCTCGACGGTCTTCACGCTGACGAAGAGCGCCGCGGCGACCTCGCGGTTGGTGGCGCCGCCTGCCACCAGCTCGGCCACCCGGTGCTCACTGGCCGTCAGATCGTCCGCGGCGCCGACCCGGTCGCCCGGTTCCAAACGGGTCCGCTCCTGCTGGATCCGCAGCAGCAGCGGCTCCGCCTGCAGGGTCCGGCACACCGCTTCGGCCTCGGCCAGCACCGACCGGGCCGCCGCACGGTGCCGGGCCCGGCGCTCGACCGCGCCCCAGGCGATCAGGGTCCGGGCCAGTTCCAGCGGGAGCGGGAGGTCCTGCAGCTGCGAGGCGGAGACCCGCAGCGCCGCGATGGCCTCCTCGGTGCGCCCCGCCGCCGCCAGCGCCAGGCCCTCGGCCCGGTCCAGCGCCGCCACCGCGCCCGCGCCCCAGGGGCCCGGCCAGTCCTCGGTGAGCCGGCGCGCCTCCGCGAGCACCGTCTCCGCCTCGGCGGTCTCCCCGGAGTTCAGCAGCGCCTCCACCAGGTCGGCGAGCCGGCGCACCGTGTCCGGGTCGGCCAGCTCCATCGCCCCGCTCAGCTCCCGGGCCCGCTGCAGCGCCTCCCCGGCCCTGGCGGCGCCCTCGGCGCTGCCGGTCAGCAGCAGCGCCGCGCCCAGCACCCCCAGCGCGCGGACCTGGAACAGCCGGTCGCTGGCGGCCGCACAGCCGTCGACGGCGCGCTGGGCCAGTTCGGCCGCGCGGGCGGTGCTGCCGCCGGCCGTCTCGGCCAGCGCGGCCGCGTAGGCGGCCAGCGGCGAGGGCCGGCCGGCGTCGCCGACCAGCGCGGTGCAGCGCTCGGCGGTGGCCAGCGC
>NZ_BBPM01000026.1:52053-58320 GCF_000787775.1 Streptacidiphilus carbonis
GTGCAGCGCTCGGCGGTGGCCAGCGCCTGCCGGCACTCCCCGGCCCGGGTCTGGATCCGGACCAGGGCGACCAGCGTGGCCAGGGTGTCCTCCACCCCCTCGGCCCCGGCCCCCGGGTCGAGCAGCGCGGTGACCCGGCGCCGGGCCTGCGGCACCCGGTCGGCGTCGAGTTGGGCCAGCGCCAGCCGGCGCAGCAGGCTGCCGCTCTGCTCGGCCGCGGCCAGGTGCAGCGCCAGTTCCAGGGCCGCGTCGGCGGCCACCGGGTTGCCGCGCAGCCCCTGCACGGTGGCGACCAGCCCCAGCGCCTCCACCCGGGTGGCCCGGTCGTGCGCGGTGAAGGCGAGGGCGGCGGCCCGCTGCGCCTCGGTCGCGGCGGTGCCGGTCCGGCCGCCCAGCAACTCCCGGACGGCGGACCAGAAGTACAGCGGCGCCAGCAGCGCGGGGTCCTCCCCGGCGTCGGCCAGGCCGCCCTGGATCAGCCCGCCCGCCTCGTCCAGCGCCTGGCCCACGGTCTCCAGCAGGATCATCCGGGCCCGGACCCGCTCGGCCGGGTCGGCCGAGTCGGTCAGCACTCCGGCGGCGGCGCTGCGGGCGTCCTCGTGCCGTCCGGCGTCGGCGGCGTGGGCCGCGGCGGCCAGCAGCCGCGCGGTGCGGCGCTGCCGGTCGGCCGCGGGGGTGTGCTCGGCGGCGAGGGCGGTGAGCTCGTAGGCGGTGTCGGGTTCGCCGCGGTGCCGGGCCACATCGGCCGCCGCGGCGAGCGCGTCGGCGACCTCGGCGTCCTCGCGGGGGCGGGCCAGCGCCAGGTGCCGGGCCCGGGCGACGGGCTCCGCGGTGGCCTCGGCCAGGGCGGTGTGGACGGCGATCCGCTCCCGCAGCAGCGCCTCCGCCCGCAGCGCCGCGCCGAGCAGCGGGTGCCGCAACCGTATGCGGCCGTGGGCGGCGACGCCGACCAGGCCCAGCCGTTCGGCCTCGGCCAGCGCCGCGACCGGATCGGCGACGCCGGCGGCGTGCAGCAGGCCCAGGGTGGGCTCCGGCGAGCAGGCGGCCAGCAGCAGCGCGGAGCGGGACCGCGGCGGCAGGGCGCGGGTGGGGGCGAGCAGCAGATTGCGCAGCCGCCGGGGGATCGGCGGCTCCTCAGCCGCCCAGCGGCTCCGGTCCGAACGTCGGCGGTTGGCCGTGGCGAGGGCCAACTCCCGTGCGTAGAAGGGGTTCCCGGCAGCCAGTTGCTGGATCCGGCGCAGCTCCCTGGCGGAGGGCGCCGTGCCGTGACGGCTGATCAGCTCCTCGATCGCCTCCTCGGCGAGCGGGGGGACGGCGAGTTCCACCGCGGTCGGCGGGCAGAGCCGGTTGCGCAGGGCCGACTCGCCGGAGCCGGTCCGCTCTGCGGCGGCCACGGTGACGGCCAGCGTGCCGGCCCGGCGGGTCAGGAAGGAGAGCAGGGCGGCACTGGGCAGGTCGAGGTCCTGCAGCCCGTCCAGGACCAGCAGCACGGAGGCCTCGGCGGCCAGCGTCCGCAGCAGCCGGACCGCGGCCGTGTGCAGGGCCAGCCGCTCCTGCGGGGCGGTCGGCGGGGTGTGCAGCAGCAGCGGCGGGTGCTGCGCGAGCAGGTCGGCGGGCACCCCGGACAGCAGGTCGCACAGGCCGGCGTAGGGCAGCACCGACTCCTCCGGCACCGGCCCGCAGCGCAGCACCAGGCCTCCGGCGGCAGCGGACTCCGCGGCGAGGGCGTCCAGGACCACGCTCTTGCCGATCCCGGCGGGCCCGGTGAGCAACAGTCCCCGGTCCGGCCGGAGCGCGGCCCGGGCCTCGGTGAGCAGCGCGTCCCGGCCGATCGGAGGCGTGCCGCTGCTCGGTACTGGTTGCATGGAACCGTCCGTCCTCCTGGGTACCCCGCCGCGCCCCCACCACGCCATGGACCTGACATTGAACCGTCAATGAATCCCAGCGCGCCGGGGGCGCGGCGTCAAGAAGGCATACGAATGATTCCGGTAGTACGGAGTGCCGGTGGTAGGGGGCGCCGGTAGGAGGGGGTGTCAGACCCGGTCGGCGGCGATCAGGAGGTACTGGAAGCTGCCGTCCTTGTAGGCGCTGAGGAAGGCCTCCTCGATGCCGGTGGCCAGCGAGGACCGGGCGCGCAGCTCCCAGTAGGGGATGGTGGCGGCGGTGAGGTCGACCACGTTGACCGGGACCAGGCGGTTGGCCGCCATCTCGCGGAAGTAGCTGCCGCGCGAGTGGATGTCGCAGATGTAGTGCGCGTTGATCTGGCTGACGGCCCGGGACGGCAGGCCGTAGGTGTCGTTGTAGCAGCCGGTGATGGTGACGTACCGGCCACCGCGGGCCAGCAGCCGGGAGTACTCCGCGAACAGCAGCGAGAGGTCCACGTACATGGTGCTCTCGTTGTTCCAGATGCCCCGGAAGGAGCCCGACTCGAAGCCGGTGTCCAGCATGTTCTTGAGGTGGAACCGCACCTTGTCGGCCACCCCGGCCTTCCGTGCCTGCTCGTTGGCGAAGGCCACCTGGGTCTCGGAGATGGAGACGCCGTCCACCCGGCAGCCGAACCGCCGGTGCGCCACGAAGCTCCCGCCGCCGCGGCCCGAGCCGGAGTCCATCAGCCGGTCCTCGGGGGTGATCCGGCCGAGGTGGTCGGCGAGCAGGTCCGCCTGGGCGCACTCCAGCCGGTGCAGTTCCTTGACGGTCCGTTCCTCGCGGGTCTCCTCGGGGCCCTCCAGCACGGACCGGTCCGCCTCGCCGATGCCGTAGTGATGGTGGTAGGTCCCGTCCACCTCGCCCAGCCGCAGGTTGACCGGGTTCCGCTCGGCGTTCCAGTACGAGGCGACGGAGCGCTGGTAGGGGCTGGCGAGGACGGGGGAGTCCTGAGTGGTGGTCAAGTCGGATGCCTTCCGGTCGGGTTCGGGGGTCATGACTGCGCCGCGGGGGCGTGGTAGCGGGGGCTGGTGGCGTGCCATTCCTTGCTGCCGCCCATCCAGGCCCACAGCCCGGCCAGGAAGCGCCGGAGCTGCGGCGAGCCGACGGCGCTGAGCAGGGCGGCCTCCGCCTCGATGGTGTGCATCAGCTCGTCGTGGATCCGAGCCGTGCGGTCGACCGCCTCCTGCAGCGAGCACTGCTCCTCGGCGGCGATGAGGTTCGGCAGGTTGGTGTCGGTGGGGTCTTCCTTGCTCATCGAGTAGAGGTCGTTCAGCAGCACGCTCGCGGTGCCGGCGTAGAGGTAGGTGCGGCGCACCCGGGCGTCCGCGAACTCGTGGGCGGGCAGCTCGTAGCCGCCGATCGGGTCGATCAGGACCATGCAGGGGAAGAAGGCGTTCTCGTAGCGGTGCAGCAGGTACTCCCAGACCGCCGGGGTCCGGCCGGAGGAGCGCCACTGGGCCTCCTGGGAGTAGCCCACGAACATCACGGCCAGCTCGTGCCGCAGCCGGGCCACCTGGGTGGGGGTGGCGATCCCGGTGAGGTGGTCCAGGCAGGAGCGGAAGGCGCGGAGCACCGGCTCCTGCCGGACCACCTGCTCGAACTGCGCGAGATACCGGCCCGGCAGCCGGACCGGGTCCACCACCGCATGGGTCAGCGCCAGCCGGTGGCCGAGGAGTTCGGGGGTGGTGTCCTCGCCCTCGTCGACCCAGTGGTCGTCGACGGCCCATTCGGCCAGCCCGCAGCGGGCCGCCACCAGCAGGCGGTCGGGGTCGTCGCAGTCGGGGTGGGCGAGCATGAACAACCGTCCGAACTGGTGCGACCGCAGCCGCTCCAGCCGTCCCCGGAACAGTCCGACCTCCTCGGCCCAGTCGACCAGCCGGTTGTTGACCTCCTCGCCGAGCGCGGGGTCGTCGCGCACGGCGTCGGGGCAGTGCAGCGGCGGGACCCGGACGGGGGCTTCAGCCGTCGCGGCCGGCTGGTTTGTGCCGTTCGCTTCGTTCGCCCGGTCCGGCTCGTCCCCGGTGGGGCGACGGGCGTGCGGGAAGCGCGCCGCGGAGGTGCCCAATCCGGTCGGTCCGGTCCCGATCACGTTGGAACGGGCATGCTCGATCGCCGGCAATTCCGGACCGGGTTGGGAAACGCGGTCGAAAAGCGCCACACGGTCTCCTTCGCTCAGATGTGCCATGGATGTCAACTCCCCCTGGAACAAGGATTTCCTGGGGTTGGGCATCCGAATCGGGCGTCGGCGAACCATGGTGCGCAAAACCCGGCGCAATGGGAGCGGGAGAGGGCGTGCCGCCCGGAATTCACCACCGCCGGACGGGGTTTGCCAGGGAGTTCAGCCGGGCTGCGACCAGCGGTGCTCCACCTTGGCCAGCCGCCAGTAGCCCAGCGCGCAGGCCCACACCGCGACGAAGAGTCCGACGATGACGAAGCCGACGTTGTTGAGGTTGACGCCGGAGATCCAGTTGCTGACCGGGTCGTCCAGACCGAGCTGGTCGTGGAGCACCCCGACCAGTTCGATGGTGCCGATCAGAAAGGCCACCGCGATGGAGAGGCCGGTGATGGTGAGGTTGTAGTAGACCTTCCGCACCGGGTTGGAGAACGCCCAGTGGTAGGCGAAGTTCATGAAGGTGCCGTCGAGGGTGTCGAACAGGCTCATCCCGGCGGCGAACAGCAGCGGCAGGCACAGGATCGCGTACCAGGGCAGCCCGGCCGCGGCGCCCGAGCCGGCCATCACCATCAGGGTGACCTCGGTGGCGGTGTCGAAGCCGATGCCGAAGAGCAGGCCGATCGGGTACATCTGGCCGGGGCGGGTGATGGACCTGGTGAGCCGGCCCAGGATGCGGTTCATGAAGCCGCGGCTGTCCAGGTGCTTCTCCAACTCGTGCTCGTCGAACTGGCCCTGGCGCATCGCCCGGAACACCCGGTGGATGCCGAACAGGGAGACCAGGTTGAGCGCGGCGATCAGGTAGAGGAAGCCGCCGGAGACGCTGGTGCTGACCACGCCCAGGGCCTGGTGGGTGCTGGAGGAGTCATCGGTCACGGTGCCGGCGAACCGGGCCCCCGCGGCGATGCCCGCGGCCAGCACCACGACGATGGTGGAGTGGCCCAGGGCGAACCAGAAGCCGACCGAGATCGGACGCTTGCCGTCGGCCATCAGCTTGCGGGTGGTGTTGTCGATGGCGGCGATGTGGTCCGCGTCGAAGGCGTGCCGCATGCCCAGGGTGTAGGCGGTGACGCCGAGCCCGAGGCCGAAGACCTGCTTGCCGACGGTGTAGTGGTGCGGGGCCACCATGACGGCCAGGATCCCGAAGGCGACCACATGCAGGGCGGCGATCACCGCCATCAGTCCGCCGGTGCGTATCCAGTCCCGGCGTTCCCAGCGGAGCACCGGCAGAGCGGACTTCTCGGACGCCATGGGCGTTTTGGGCATGGTCATGTAGGGGCAGCCTCTCCAGCACCTCGTGGACAGTGGTCGTGCGGTGCCGTGGCCGGTCTCCTGGCTGACGGGTACTCCGATCTCCCGGGGAGCGACCCCGTACCCCCACGTGAATCCCGCGCGTGGCGGGCGTGAGAAGGGTGGACTCCCCTGCGGTCGACCGGAGAAGTGCCCCGCTCCCGGCCTTCCCAGGTGCGCGAACGCGCCCAGTGGCCGCCTGTTCCCCGGTGGAGGGGCAGGTACGGTGCGGAGCTTTCCCGATCACAGTGGCGAGGGCCGCTCCGGTCTGCTGCCCCTGAGGGCAGGTCACCGGTCTTCCCGAACACCACGGCTGAACCACCGTAGGGGCGCGGGGCCACATCAACAAGCCTGCACAGCTGTGCAGGTGTTGCATCTCACTCCGGTTCTGCGGTGAAGTGGGGCGCATGCATCTGGTCCCCGAGGAGCGCGCGCACCGGCGCACCATCGACGAGCACACCGTCTGCGAGGCCATCGAGGGCATCGGCGACACCGCCCGGATCGCCGAGTGGGCCTCGCGCTTCGCGCTGCTGGGCGAGCCAGGCCGGCTCGCGCTGCTGCTGGCGGTGCACCACGGCGGCCCGATCGCCGTCACCGACCTGGCCATCGCCACCGGGATCGCCGACACCGCGGTCTCCCAGATGCTGCGGCTGCTCCGCGCCTCGGGAACGGTCACCCCGGAGAAGGACGGGCGCGTCGTCCGCTACCGGCTCACCGACGCCCGGACGGCCGCGCTGCTCGACTCACTGGGAGCGCCCGCGGCGGCAGCGGCGGCAGCGGCTTCCGCCGCAACGACGGAACGGGCCGCCGCCGGCGGCTGACCCCGGGGGGTCCGTACCGCCGGCGGCGCCCGCCGCCCACCGCTGCTTTCCGCTCACGCC
>NZ_BBPM01000026.1:58501-102311 GCF_000787775.1 Streptacidiphilus carbonis
CCCGGGGGGTCCGTACCGCCGGCGGCGCCCGCCGCCCACCGCTGCTTTCCGCTCACGCCCGATGGGGCGTCAGCCCTCCTGCTCCTCCTCCACGCTGCGGTTCCACTCCCGCTTGGTGGACTGCCAGCCGTCCTCGTCCTGGCCGGTACGCCAGTAGCCGGAGATGGACAGCCGGTCCAACGGGATGCCACGCTCCACCCGCAGCAGCCGGCGCAGCTCCTTCACGAAGCCGGCCTCGCCGTGCACGAACGCCTCGGGGGCGCCGGCCGGGAAGTCCAGCCCGGAGACGGCGCGGACCAGGGCCGCGCCGATCCGCTCCGCGCCGCGGTGCAGCCAGGTGATCTCGGCGTCGGCCGGGGCGGGCAGCTTCTGCTCCTCCTCGGGGCCGCCCACCTCGACGAACACCTTCGCCCTGGCTCCTTCGGGCAGCTGCTCCAGCGAGGCGGCGATGGCCGGCAGCGCGCTCTCGTCGCCGGCGAACAGGTACCAGTCGGCGTCGGCGGAGGGCGCGTAGGCGCCGCCCGGCCCGCCGAAGTGGATCTCGTCCCCCGGCTGCGCCTGCGCGGCCCAGGGCCCGGCCACGCCCTCGTCGCCGTGGTGCACGAAGTCCACGGCCAGCTCACCCGTGTCCGCGTCCCAGCGCCGCACCGTGTAGGTGCGGGTCACCGGCCAGTGCTCGCGCGGCAGTTCGGCGCGGATCCGGTCCAGGTCGAAGGGGACCGGGTAGGCCACGCCCGGACGCGGGAACTGGATCTTGATGTAGTGGTCGGTGAGCCCCCTGGTGCCGAAGGCCGCCAGGCCCTCTCCACCGAGGACGACCCGGATCATGTGCGGGGTGAGCCGCTCGACGCGCTCCACCCGGCCGCGATGGGTCTGCTGCGGTCGGCGCTCGGGTCGGCCTGCCATACGTGCTCCCTGGGAATGAGGAACCTGTGGGCTCAATGGTGCAGGGAAATACCCGCCACCCCCGGGAACCCTACCTTTCGGCCCCCCCGGCCGCCGCGCTCAGCGGTCACCGCGCGGGGGGCACCCGGGGGGCCTGCGCGGGGCGCCGTCACGCCTGGTCGGCGCGGTGTTCGGGGGCGCTGTCGCGGACGGTGAGGTGCGTGGGCAGGATGAGCGGGTTCGGGTCCTGGCCGTCGATGGCGTCGACGAGCATGCGCGCCATCTCCCGCCCGAGGGCGCGGACCGGCTGGTGGACGGTCGTGAGCGACGGGGCTGCGTAGGGTGCGCCGGCGAGGTCGTCGAAGCCGACGAGGGCGACGTCGTGCGGCACCCCGCGTCCGTGGCGCCGCAGGGCACGCAGGGCGCCCAGAGCCATGTTGTCCCCGGCGGCGAAGACCGCGTCGATGTCCGGGTGGGCGGTGAGCAGGCGCTCCATCGCCGCTTCACCTCCCGGCAGGGTGAAGTCGCCGACCTCCAGTGCGACGAGCGGTGCTCCGGCCAGGGTCAGGGCTTCGCGGAAGCCGAGCTCGCGTGCGACGCAGGCATGCAGGTCGACCTGACCGGTGATCATCGCGATGCGCCGCCGACCGGAGCGGAGCAGGTGTTCCGCGGCCAGGCGGCCACCGCCGCGGTTGTCGGGGTCGACATACCAGCGGGGCGTGCTGTGCAGGGGCAGGCCGCCGAAGACCACCGGCATGTCCGTCCGCTCGGCCAGCTGCCCCAGCGGATCGTCTCCGCGCACCGCCATCAGCATCAGCCCGTCGGCGCGGCGGGCGCTGAGGATGCGCTGGAGCCGGTCCCTGCCGTGGGGTGTGTGCGCGAGCAGCAGGATCAGTTCCAGGTCGGTCTGTTCGAGGAACGAGCTGACCCCGACGGTGACTTCGGCGAAGAACGGGTCGGCGAACAGCGTGGGCTCGTCGCTGGAGACCGCCAGCACGACCGCACCGACCCGGCGGGTGACAAGGGCGCGCGCCGTCGGGTTGGGGACGTAGCCCAGTTCGTCGACGGCACGCTGCACCGCGTCGCGTTTGGCCTGGCTGACATGGGGATTGTTGTTGATCGCGCGCGATGCGGCGGTGCGCGAGACTCCCGCACGCGCTGCGACTTCGTCCAAGGTGGGCTGTCGCCGCGGCGATGCCTGCATCTGTCCTGTCCCTCCACGAGCCGTCGGCGGTCCGCGCTGGTGGCCTTCGGCCACCAAGCCGGAGCGTCGATGGTAGCGCTTCCACGATGGCATCCTGCCGTGCTCTGCGCACCCGTGCAGGAAAGCCCTTGTGAGCACTCTTGACACCCTGCATGTCCAGGCCAATCATCATGGAAATATGGAAGCGCTTCCAGTTTCCGGAGAACATCCCTTCTGGTCACCTTGCCTTGGCCGCCGCAGGGCGGACGAAGCATCAGCCAGAGACGGTCTTGGTCGTGCGAAGCCGCAGGAGTCCTGAAACGGGAGCGCTTCCATATCCACCACCGAACCACCCTTCGGCCCGCAGTATCGGGAGGTACCACCATGCCCCTGACCCTTCTCAAACCAGCGCGGCTGCTGATGGCGGCCCTGGCGACGTGCCTGCTGATGGCGCTCACCGCAGTCCCCGCCCACGCCGCTTCCTGGGGCACGCCCCAGACCCTCAACTCCCTCGGCTTCTGGAATGTCGTCAGCGGCCGCTGGACGGACAACAACGAGTTGGAGACCTACACGCCCAACTGCGTCTGGTACGACGGCGGCACCCTGATGATCAAGACGTACAACGCAGGCGGCGGCGTGTACGACTCCGGCCGCGTGGAGTCCAAGGCTCTGTACGGCTACGGCACCTACAGCTTCACCGCAAGCATGCCCAACGGCGACGGCCTGCTGCCCGCGGTATGGGGCGCCTACCTCAACCCGTGGCTGCCCGAGATGGATGCCGCCGAGATCGTCGGCTCCCGCCCGAACACCGCTTACCAGACCTTCCACGACCCGGGCAACAACCAGACCCAGTGGGCCGTGAACAACTCCGGCGGCTGGACCAACGCCTTCCACACCTACTCCTTCACCTGGTGGCCCGACCACATCGACTTCAGCATCGACGGCGTCTTCACCGGCACCAAGTGGTTCACCACCGCGTCGGGCGTCGGCATGCACTTCATCATCGACACCGCAGTCGGCGGCAACTGGCCCGGCAACCCCGACTCCTCCACCTGGGCCACCGCCGACGGAGCGCGCTATCTGAAGGTCAGCGCCATCACCTACACCCCGTACCACCCCTGATCCACCGTGTCGGCGCCCGACACCAGTGGTGTCGGGCGCCGGCGGGGGACGGGCTCCGGGTCAACGCACCCGGCTCAACCCAGCGCGGGGTCGGCCAGACGGGCCAGTTGCAGGGCCTGGGCCGGGAACCAGCTGCCGGCGGCCGGATCCACCTGGCCCCACAGCGGGTCGAACGCGGACTGGCCGGCGGCGTCGGTGGGCCAGCCGGGACGGCTGTAGGCGGTGTAGTCCCAGGCCCGCACGCCGCCCAGGGCGTCGCACTGGCCGTCGGACTGGCCGGGAGTCTTCACCCACAGGTCGGCGTCGAGCAGCGGGACGCCGGTGTTCGCGGTGGGGTGGACGCCCAGCCCCGCGCCGGTGGGGTTGCACCAGTTGCCCTGCATCAGCGTGGCCACGGTGGCTGCGCTCTGGTCGTACGGTGCCGCGCCGTAGGCGGACATCGTGTTGGGGCCCTGGCCGTTGCGGCTGGTGTCGACCACGTAGTGGGTGGCGGGCACCGCGCCGCCCAGGTTCTGGGTGTACCAGTCGGTGGTCTGGCTCCAGGTGCTGAAGTCGTCGACGGTGGCCGGGTAGTACTGGCTGGCGCAGTACTCGGGGTGGCCGTAGGCCCAGTGCGAACGGTCGGTGACCATGGCGACGCAGTCGGAGATCCAGGAGCCGTAGTCCTGCAGCTCGGGGTCGGTGCGGAAGTTGGAGACGTTCAGGAAGAACCCCTGGGTCTGCTGCACGCCGGCGGCCAGCAGACGGGCGGTGATGTTGGGAACGGCCTGCCAGTGCGGATTGGTGCCGTCCAGGTAGACGCTGGTGTTCGGGTCCTGCTCCAACGTCTTCGCCGCGTAGGCGACTTCAGCGGTGCGCTCGGCGTCGGTGTGGGGGTAGGCGGAGACCGGGAGGTTGCAGTCGGACGGTTCGTTGCCCAGCGCGTCCGGCTCGACCAGCAGCACCGCGTGGGCGCGGCCCACAGCGGCGGCGACCGCGGCCACCCAGCTCTGGTACGCGGCCTGGTCGGCGGCCCCGCCCGCGGAGTACTCGGAGCAGTCGCGCCCGGGTATGTCGTAGACCACGAACACCGGTTCGGCCCGCTCCAGGGCGGCCTCGGCCAGGGTGGTCCGCACCTGCTTGCCCACCTCCGCCGGCGTGCCGCCGGTGAGCCAGACGGCGGACGGCACCGCTTCCATCTCGGCCAGCAGCCTGGCGTCCCTGAGGTCGCCCTTCTTCGCCAACTGGGCGATCTGCTGCACCGATCCGTCCGCCGGCGGCGGTACGAAGAAACGGGTGGACGGGCTGATGGCGTGACCGGTGGACGCGGTGGACGCGGTGGACGCGGCGGACGCCGTACCCGGCGCGAGCACCGCCAGGCCGGCGCCGAGGACCAGCGCCGCGACGGCGGCGAACGGCCGCCGGAGACTCTGTGGTTGCACGTTGACTCCAAGGGTGGGAGGAGAGGCCTGGAAGCAGAGAACTGGAAGCGCTCCCACAGGTCGGCAGGTGCTGCCAGGCCTTCAGAACCTGGACGAGATGGTGCTTCGTCGCCCGACCTCTGTCAATGAGTTGAACGAAAGATTGGAAGCGCTTCCAAACAATCCTGGCCGTGGCTCCGGCGATGCGCGTCGTACCCCGGGTGTGCGTCAGGATGGATTCATGGCTAATCGGCTCGCGCAGTCCACGTCCCCGTACCTTCGCCAGCACGCAGACAACCCCGTCGGCTGGTGGGAGTGGAGCGCGGCGGCGTTCGCCGAGGCGCGCCGACGTGACGTCCCGATCCTCCTGAGCGTGGGCTACAGCTCGTGCCACTGGTGTCATGTGATGGCGCACGAGAGTTTCGAGGACGCCGGGCTGGCCGGGTACCTCAATGAGCACTTCGTGGCGGTGAAGGTGGACCGGGAGGAGCGGCCCGATGTCGACGCCGTCTACATGGAGGCGGTGCAGGCGGCGACCGGGCAGGGCGGGTGGCCGATGACGGTGTTCCTGACGCCGGGAGGGGAGCCGTTCTACTTCGGGACCTACTTCCCGCCGGAGCCCCGGCACGGGATGCCGTCGTTCCGGCAGGTGCTGGAGGGGGTCGCCGCGGCCTGGCGGGACCGGCGGGACGAGGTCGCCGAGGTGTCCGCGCGGATCGTCGCCGACCTGGCCGGACGGGGTGATGTGTACGGGGCCGCCGGGCAGCGGCCGCCGACCGCGGCGGAGCTGCGGCAGGCGGCGGTCGCGCTCGGGCGGGAGTACGACGACAAGCGCGGCGGCTTCGGCGGCGCGCCCAAGTTCCCGCCGTCGATGGCGCTGGAGTTCCTGCTGCGGCACCATGCCTCGACCGGCTCGGCCGAGGCGCTGCGGATGGTCGAGGGCAGCTGCGCGGCGATGGCCCGCGGCGGCATCCACGACCAGTTGGGCGGCGGCTTCGCGCGCTACTCGGTCGATTCGGAGTGGGTGGTTCCGCACTTCGAGAAGATGCTCTATGACAACGCTCTGCTGCTGCGGGTGTACCTGCACCTGTGGCGGGCCACCGGATCCGACCTCGCCCGCCGGGTCACGCTGCGGACCGCCGACTTCCTGCTGGCCGAACTCCGCACCCCCGAGGGCGGTTTCGCCTCGGCGCTGGACGCCGACAGTGCCGGGCCCGACGGCCGGAACCATGAGGGCGCCTTCTACGCCTGGACGCCGGCCCAGCTCGCCGAGGCGCTCGGCCCCGAGGACGCGGTCCGGGCCGCCG
Source organism: Streptacidiphilus carbonis (assembly GCF_000787775.1). Classification (GTDB taxonomy): domain Bacteria; phylum Actinomycetota; class Actinomycetes; order Streptomycetales; family Streptomycetaceae; genus Streptacidiphilus; species Streptacidiphilus carbonis. The sequence continues at coordinate 64,399 of NZ_BBPM01000026.1, forward strand.
CGCTGTTCGGCGTCACGGCGGCCGGGACCTTCGAGGGCGGGGCGTCGGTGCTGCAGCTCCCGGAGGACTGCGACGACGCCGAGTGGTTCGCCTCGGTACGGGACCGGCTGCTCGCCGCACGGGCCGAGCGCCCCAGGCCGGCCCGGGACGACAAGGTCGTCGCCGCCTGGAACGGGCTGGCGATCGCCGCCCTCGCCGAGACCGGCGCGCTGCTGGAGCGCCCCGAGTACCTGGAGGCGGCGCTGGCCGCCGCCGACCTGCTGGTCGCCGTCCATCTGACGCCGGAACCGGAGGGACGCCTGCTGCGGACCTCGCGCGACGGCCGCCCCGGCGCCAACGCCGGGGTGCTGGAGGACTACGCCGACACCGCGGAGGGCTTCCTGGCGCTCTACTCCGTGACCGGGGACGAGAGTTGGCTGACCCTCAGCGGCGTGCTGCTGGACACCGTGCTCAGCCGGTTCACCGATGAGGCGTCAGGTGCGCTGTACGACACGGCGTCCGACGCCGAGCGGCTGATCCGCCGCCCGCAGGACCCGACCGACAACGCCGTCCCCTCCGGCTGGACCGCCGCGGCCGGAGCGCTGCTCGGCTACGCCGCGCTCACCGGGTCCGAGCGGCACCGGACCGCGGCCGAACGGGCGTTGGGCGTGGTCACCGCGCTGGGTCCGCGCGCTCCGCGCTTCATCGGCTGGGGCCTGGCCGTGGCCGAGGCCCTGGTCGACGGCCCGCGCGAGATCGCGGTGGTCGGCCCGGCCGACCACCCGGGCACGGCGGCGCTGCGCCGCACCGCCCTGCTGGCCACCGCGCCGGGCGCGGTGCTGGCAGTGGGCGAGCCGGACGCCACCGCGGTCCCGCTACTGACCGACCGCCCCCTCCGGGACGGCCTGCCCACGGCCTACGTCTGCCGCCGGTTCAGCTGCGACGCCCCGGTCACCGATCCTGTGGCACTGGCGGAGAAGCTGACGGTGGCGCTTTAAGAAGCGAGATCAAGCGTGGCCTGGGCGGCCGCGCTCAGCCGCTGAAGCCCTCGGCGACCGCGTTCAGCGCCTGTTCGCAGAGGTCGGCGACATTGCCCCGGCCGTCGTTGGCGGACCAGTAGTCCACCGCCTCGCTGCACGCGGCGAGGACGGCGGAGACCAGGGCGCGCAGGCCGAGGTCGCCTGCCGGGCGGCCGGTGCGCTCGGCCAGGACGGTGACCAGCATGTCCCGGGAGCGGATCATCTCCAGGGTGCTGCGGCTGCGGATCGCGGGGACCTCGTTGAGCAGCCGCATCCGCAGCAGCATGTCGTCGCCCTCCGAGCCGATGATCCGGCGCAGGGACGGGAGGATGGCCTGGCGCAGTGACTCCATCACCGACTCGTCCGGCGGCCTGGCGCGCAGTGCGGCCTCCATCACCGGGTCGTAGTCGTCGGTGATGACCAGGTCCTCCTTGGTGGGGAAGTACCGGAAGAAGGTGCTGGGCGAGACATCGGCCTCGGCCGCGATCCGGTCGACGGTGGTGGCGTCCCAGCCCTGCGCGGCGAACAGGCGGAAGGCCGCCGCGCGGATCGCGCGGCGGGTCTTCAGCTTCTTGCGCTCCCGCAGCCCCAGCGGGGCGGAGAGGAGTTCCTCCAGGTCGGTCGCGGCCCGGGGGTCCATGGATTTCGGCGGCGCGGGGGTCATGCCACTGATTGTGCGTGATCGGCCGCGCCGTTGGCGACGTCCGGGGCCGGGTCCGCCGCGGTGCCGGGCATCCGGGCCGCGACCAGGATCGCGGACAGCACCGCGCCGATGCCGGAGACCAGCAGCACGGTGGTCATCCCGTGCAGGAACGCGCTGTGGGCGGAGGCGGCCAGCGCGGTGGAGTGCAACTGGTCGGCGACGGCCTGGGCGGCGGAGACGGAGCCGCGGGCGGTGTGCGCCAGCGGTGCGGGGAGGCCGGAGGTGTCGAGCCTGCCGGCGTAGATCCCGGCCAGCAGCGCCCCGAGCAGGGCGACGCCGATGGCGCTGGCGGACTGGCGGAAGGTCTGCAGCAGCCCGGAGCCGACGCCGGCCCGGTCGGTCGGCAGGGCCGCCATGGCCGCGCCCATCGCGGGGACCATGGTCAGGCCCATGCCCAGGCCCAGCACGCTGAGCCAGATCGCGGCCCAGCCGTAGCCGTCCCCGGCCCGGGTCAGGCTGCCCAGGAACATCGACGCGGCGACCAGCAGCATCCCGGCGGTGATCACCCAGCGGACGGAGATCCGGGCGACCAGCCGCTCGGAGGTCCGCGCCGCCACCATCAGGCCGAGCATCAGCGGCATCAGCCGCAGTCCGGTGCCCAGCGCGTCGTAGCCGAGCACGGACTGCAGGTACTGCGGCAGGACGAACAGCGCGCCCATCATCACGGCGGTGACCAGCACGGTGGCGATCGTGCTCCAGCGGAACATCCGGTCGGCGAGCAGGGTGAGGTCCAGCATCGGGTTCTCCTCCGAGCGTTCGCGCAGCACCAGCCCGCCGAGCAGCAGCGCCGAGGCTGCCAGCACGGAGACGATCAGCGGCGATCCCCAGCCGTCGGTGGGGGCCTGGATGAAGCCGAAGGTGAGCGCGGCCAGGCCGGCCGTGCCGAGCAGGGCGCTGACCGGGTCCACCCGGGGGACGGCGGGGTTGCGGGACTCGGGGACCAGCAGCACCAGGGCGACGATGCCGACCGCGATCAGCGGGACGTTGATCAGGAAGATCGAGCCCCAACAGAAGTGGTTCAGCAGCAGCCCGCCGAGGATCGGTCCGAGCGGCAGGCCGAGGGCGGTGCCGGTGGTCATCACGGCGACGGCGCGGCTGCGCTCGTTCGGCGGGAACAGGGTCGGGATGATCGACATGGCCAGTGGCATGATCAGCGCCCCGCCCAGGCCCATCAGCGCGCGGACGGCGATCAGGGTGTTCGCGGAGTCGGCGAAGGTGCCGACCAGCGAGGCGGCCAGGAACAGGGTGAGGCCGCCGATCAGCAGCCTGCGCCGGCCGAAGCGGTCGCCCAGCAGTCCGGCGGGCAGCATCGCGGCGGCGAAGACCACCAGGTAGGCGTCGACGATCCACTGCAGCTCGCCGGTGCCGGCGTGCAGCTGCACCGCTATGTCGGGCAGCGCGACATTGAGGACGGTGCCGTCGAAGCCGAGGACCAGGACGGCGAGGCAGAGGGCGGCCAGCGCCCACCAGCGGCGCGGGACGGCGGCGACGGGTGGCCGGGGAGGTTCGGGAGAGGACATGGCAGGCTCCATCAGTTGAGTGCTTCTGTCTTATGACAGTAACTCTCAAAAGATGGGCACAGTCAATATGCGATTGTGGGCAGCGCCGGAGCGGCGTCGGTTTCAGGCCACGGCCGAGTACGCCACCAGGGAGACGCCGACGTACTGGACGATGAAGGCTGCCAGCGTGCAGAGGTGGAACACCTCGTGGAAGCCGAACCAGCGCGGTGACGGGTTCGGCCGCTTCAGGCCGTAGATGACGCCGCCGGCGCTGTAGAGCAGTCCGCCGACCACCAGCAGCACCACCACGGCGATGCCGCCGGTGCGCAGGAAGTCCGGCAGGAAGAACACCGCCGCCCAGCCCAGGGCGATGTAGCAGGGGGTGTAGAGCCAGCGGGGCGCGCCGACCCAGAACACCCGGAAGGCGATCCCGGCCAGGGCGCCGGCCCAGACCAGCCAGAGCAGCAACTGCCGACGGCCGCCGCTCAGCAGCAGGATGGTGAACGGGGTGTAGCTGCCTGCGATGATCAGGAAGATGTTGCTGTGGTCGAGCCGGCGCAGCACCGCCTCGCCGCGCGGGCCCCAGTCGAAGCGGTGGTACAGCGCGCTGATGCCGAAGAGCATCCAGGCCGAGGCCGAGTAGACGGCGCAGGCGATCCGGGCCTGGGTCGAGCCCGCCAGGCAGATGAGGACGATCCCGGCGGCGACGGACAGGGGGAACATCCCGGCGTGCAGCCAGCCCCGCAGTCTGGGCTTGAGCGGGGTGATGGCGCTGATGGCGTCGGTCATGGGGTCAGACTACCTACGGAACCGTAGGTTACTTATCAGTAGATGGTGTGAATCCTCACTCACGCGGCTCCGAACATCCTGCTGGAGCGCCGTGGATGCGACGGATTTCCTGATTCGTCGCCCGCTGGTGGGACAACTTTGTGTGCCGGGTCACATTGGGGGGACAGGGGCGGTATGTCGCATTAGGAATATCGGCGTTACGCTGCGAGAACCCTCAACCCCGTCACCGGATCAAGGACGATTCGGTGCGAAACGGAGCGATCGTGCCGTACGAGAACTCTGCCCTCGCCGCCTCCGCCCCCACGCAGCACAAACCGCTGCTCGCCTGGGTCCAGGAGATCGCAGAGCTCACCCAGCCCGACCGAATCGAATGGTGCGACGGCTCTGAAGCCGAGTACCAGCGCCTGTGTGACCTCCTGGTCGACAAGGGGACATTCACCAGGCTCAACCCCGAGAAGCGCCCCAACTCCTACTACGCCGCCTCCGACCCGCGCGACGTCGCCCGGGTCGAGGACCGCACCTTCATCTGCTCCGAGCGGGAGCAGGACGCCGGACCCACCAACAACTGGAAGGCCCCCGCCGAGATGCGGGAGACCTTCGGCGAGCTGTTCGCGGGTTCGATGCGCGGTCGGACGATGTACGTCGTGCCCTTCAGCATGGGCCCGGTCGGATCCCCTCTCGCCGCGTGCGGCGTCGAGATCACGGACTCCGCGTACGTCGCCGTCTCGATGCGCACCATGACCCGGATGGGACAGGCCGTCCTCGACTTCCTCGGTGAGGACGGCGAGTTCGTCAAGGCCGTGCACACCCTGGGTGCCCCGCTCGCCGAGGGGCAGGCGGACGTCGCCTGGCCCTGCAACGAGACCAAGTACATCTCGCACTTCCCGGAGAGCCGCGAGATCTGGTCCTACGGCTCCGGCTACGGCGGCAACGCCCTGCTCGGCAAGAAGTGCTACGCCCTGCGGATCGCGTCGACCATGGCGCGCGACGAGGGCTGGCTGGCCGAGCACATGCTGGTGCTGAAGCTGACGCCGCCGACCGTGTCGCCCGACGTCAAGGCCGAGCCGGTCTACATCACCGCGGCCTTCCCCAGCGCCTGCGGCAAGACCAACCTGGCGATGCTCCAGCCCACCATCCCGGGCTGGAAGGTCGAGACCATCGGCGACGACATCGCCTGGATGCGCTTCGGCGCCGACGGCCGGCTCTACGCGATCAACCCCGAGTTCGGCTTCTTCGGCGTCGCGCCCGGCACCGGCGCGGACACCAACGCCAACGCGGTCGAGTCGATGTGGGGCAACACCGTCTTCACCAATGTCGCGCTGACCGACGACGGCGACGTGTGGTGGGAAGGGCTCACCGAGGAGCCCCCCGCGCACCTCACCGACTGGCGCGGCAACAGCTGGACGCCGGAGAGCGGGACCCCGGCCGCGCACCCCAACGCGCGGTTCACCGTCCCGGCCTCGCAGTGCCCGATCATCGCCCCCGAGTGGGAGGACCCGGCCGGGGTGCCGATCTCGGCGATCCTCTTCGGCGGACGCCGCGCCAGCGCGGTCCCGCTGGTCACCGAGTCCTTCGACTGGCAGCACGGCGTCTTCCTCGGCGCCAACGTCGCCAGCGAGAAGACCGCGGCGGCCGAGGGCACGGTCGGCGAGCTGCGCCGCGACCCCTTCGCCATGCTGCCGTTCTGCGGCTACAACATGGGCGACTACTTCGCCCACTGGGTGAAGCTGGGCCGGGAGGCGGACGCCGCCAAGCTGCCGAAGATCTACTACGTGAACTGGTTCCGCAAGAACGCCGACGGCAAGTTCGTCTGGCCGGGCTTCGGCGAGAACAGCCGCGTGCTCAAGTGGATCGTGGAGCGGCTGCAGGGCGGCGCGGACGGGGTGACCACCCCGATCGGGGTGCTGCCCACCCGCGACGCGCTGGACCTGGACGGGCTCGACATCGACGATGCCGACCTGGAGCTGCTGCTGAGTGTGGACCCGGAGATCTGGCGGCAGGAGGCCGCGCTGATCCCCGAGCACCTGGAGCGCTTCGGCGAGCACGCGCCGAAGGAGCTGTGGGCGGAGTACGAGCGGCTGGTCGAGCGACTGGGCTAGCGGCTGGGATCAGCCGGCCGCCGGCAGGGCGGCCAGTGCCGCCGCATGGGTGTCCATGCGGCGGCACGCCAGCATCGCGGTGGCGGTGTCCTGCTGTGCGGCGGCGACCACCAGCAGCCGCCCGGCCAGCGCATGGGCCTGTTCATGCAGCTCACGCAGGCACTTGCCGCGGTCGGCGGCAGCCGACGGCACCACCGCCACGGCCCGGGCCGACACGGCCGAGACCTCGTTGAGCCTGGCGCTGATCTGCTTGAGCGCGGCGTCCAGCTCGGCCTGGTCCGCGGGCTCCTCGGTGGTCCGCCGGACCGCCTCGGTGGCGGCGCGCAGCGCGGCGAGGTGGCCGACCAGCCTGGTGTCGCGCGGCGGGGCCGGAACGGTGCTGCTGTGCGCGCTGCTGTTGTGGACCTGGGTCCTGGTCGGCGCGCGCCGGTAGCCGGGAACGGTCTTGGGCTGCTCGTACATGGGGCGCCCTCGGGGCATGCGGTGAACGGGGTGCGGGACACCATCCTAACTTGGACTCTGTCCAAACTGGGGGGCATTCCGCCACTCGTCGCGGCCGGTCGCCGCCCGCCGCCGCCGCGGCCCGCCGCTACGGCTGGCTGTAGCCGTCCAGGAAGGTGCCGATGCGGGTGACGGCCTCGGCGAGGTCCTCGACGCGGGGGAGGGTGACCAGGCGGAAGTGGTCCGGGTCGGGCCAGTTGAAGCCGGTGCCCTGGACCACGTAGATGTGCTCCCGCTTCAGCAGGTCCAGCACCATCTGGGCGTCGTCCTTGATCCGGTAGACCTTGGGGTCCAGCCGGGGGAAGGCGTAGAGCGCGCCCTTGGGCTTGACGCAGGTGACGCCGGGGATGTCGTTGAGCAGCTTCCAGGCCACATCCCGCTGCTCCAGCAGCCGCCCGCCCGGGAGGATCAGGTCCTTGATGGACTGCCGGCCGCCGAGCGCCGCGGCGATGGCGTGCTGGGCCGGCATATTGGCGCAGAGCCGCATGGTGGCGAGGACGTTGATGCCCTCGACATAGCTGCGGGCGTGCTCCTTGGGGCCGGAGACGGTCATCCAGCCGGAGCGGAAGCCGGCCACCCGGTAGGCCTTGGAGAGGCCGTTGAAGGTCAGGCAGAGCAGGTCGGGGGCGAACAGCGCGGTGGGGGTGTGCTTGACGCCGTCGTAGAGGATCTTGTCGTAGATCTCGTCGGAGTAGACGATGAGGTTGTGCTTGCGGGCGATCTCGGTGATGCCGCGCAGCAGCTCGTCGTCGTAGACGGCGCCGGTGGGGTTGTTCGGGTTGATGATCACGATGCCGCGGGTGCGGTCGGTGATCTTGGCCTCGATGTCGTCGAGGTCCGGGTACCAGTCCGCCTGCTCGTCACAGCGGTAGTGCACGGCGGTGCCGCCGGCCAGGCTCACCGAGGCGGTCCACAACGGGTAGTCCGGCGCGGGCACCAGCACCTCGTCGCCGTCGTCCAGCAGCGCCTGCATGGCCATCTGGATCAGCTCGGAGACGCCGTTGCCGATGTAGACGTCCTCGACGGTCAGGTCCTCGAAGCCGAGGTCCTCGTAGTGCATCACCACGGCGCGGCGGGCCGCGAGCAGGCCCTTGGAGTCGCCGTAGCCGTGTGCCGTGGCGAGGTTGCGCAGGATGTCCTGCAGGATCTCCGGCGGTGCCTCGAAGCCGAAGGGTGCCGGGTTGCCGGTGTTCAGCTTGAGGATCCGGTGGCCCTGCTCCTCGAGGCGCATGGCCTCGTCGAGGATCGGTCCGCGGATGTCGTAGCAGACATTGGCGAGCTTGCTGGACTGGATCACCTGCATGGCTCGGTACTCTACGGGGCCTTGGTGCTGGACGCCCTGTGGTTTTCGTCATGTGGGACGGTGTCGTCGCGGCCGCCGGTGCGCTGACGGGGGAATTTCACCGGCAGCCTGACCCCGGACGGGAGCTTCATCCTCGACGGCAGTCTCACCCCCGAGGGGAGCCTGACCTTCGACGGCAGCCCCACCTTCGCGGGGAGCTTCGCCTTCGCCGGGAGCTTCGCCCTGGCGGCGGCCCTGAACCCGGCGGTGGACCCGTAGCCGGCGGACAGCCGCTCGCCGGACGACCGGAGCAGACCCCGCACCCGGCTCCACAGCTTCGCGGCGGCCTCCGCGCCGCCCCGCTCACGCCAGACGCGGGCGGCCTGCACGCCCAGGTCCTTGGCCGGCTCGACCAGGTAGACCAGGACCAGCCGTCCGCTCTCGGCCCACCACTCGCGGGCCCGCTCCGCCGCCGCGGCCGGGACCACCGCGAACACCGCGGCCAGGCCCGGGATCCAGCCCAGCGCCATGCACCAGACCAGGCTGACCAGCGCGCCCAGGAACGGGTAGCCGAAGTAGGCCAGCGGGCCGCCGGCCACCTCCCGTGCCACCACCAGACCGCGGAAGAAGCCGGAGAGCAGCCCGCCCGCCATCAGCGCGCCCCAGCCGACGAAGAACCGGTGCAGCCGCCCGGAGCTCGGGTAGAGCCTCCGGTGCCGGCCGAGCAGCCGGACCACCGTGCCGACCAGCAGCAGCGCCGCGAAGTCCTCGCAGCCCAGCGCGGTCCAACTCTCCTGGGCGAAACGGGTGAAGCGCAGCCCGGGCAGCAGCACCGGCACGCCCAGGGCGCTGGGTATCAGCAGGTCGCCGTAGTTCTGGGTGAACCAGAACAGCAGCGAGTCCGTCCCGAAGGCCAGGACCAGAAGCAGCGTCACCAGGCCGCCCGCGTAGGCGACCTTCCGTCCCGTCAGCGCGCGCGACACGGCCGCCCGCAGAGGGGAGGGGCGCTGCTCGATCATGGCCATGCGCCGGACTCTAGTGCCGCGGTCTCCTTCTGGACAGCCGTTCCCGGACAATCTCAACCTGCGAATATGCCGGGACATCTTGGTACCGGATCAGGACATTGAGAGGGTGGGAGGTATGGTTCCGGCGATCTAGGATCACCGGATCGGTACTTCGGGGCGGGCGGGGTGTGGGGCGAGTGGCACGGCTGCGGCGATGGCTGGTGAACCTGGTGGTTCTGGCCTGCGCGATAGGACTGCTGGGGGCGGTGGGGGCCAAGTCGTCCGGGGGCGGAGGGTGGCATGAGCGATTCATCACCGATTCGCAGGGCCGTGCTCTGATCCTCTACGGACTGAACACCTCCAGCAGTGCCAAGACCTCGGCCGACGGAATGCCCTGGATCAAACAGGGGGATGTGACCGGGGAATACAACACTCTGGGCACGGACTTCGTGCGCTTCCTGATCCAGTGGAGCGACGTCGAGCCGGAGCCCGGCGTCTACGACGACCACTACCTGGCCGAGGTGAAGCAGCGCGTCGACTGGTACCAGGCGCAGGGCTACCAGGTGCTGCTGGACATGCACCAGGACGTCTACGGGGCCGCCGTCGGCGGCAACGGGGCGCCGGCCTGGGCCACCGACAGCGGCGGCCTGGCCGCGGACAAGCAGAGCCCGTGGGAGATGACCTACGTCCAGCCCGGGGTGACCCACGCCTTCGACGAGTTCTGGGGCACCCAGCCGGGCCATCCCGAGTACCGGCAGCACTATGTCGCCGCCTGGACCCATGTCGCCTCGTACTTCGCCAAGAACGGCACCGTCCTCGGCTACGACGTGATGAACGAGCCCTGGGGCGGATCGCTGCAGGGCCCGGCGTTCGAGACCGGACCGCTGGCGCACCTCTACCAGCAGGTGATCGACGCCGTCAGGACCGTGGACCCGGACCACTGGATCTTCGTCGAACCCGCGGCGGCCACCGCCGACCACGGCCTGCCCAGCGCCCTGCCCAAGCTCGACGACCCGAGGACGGCCACCGCCGGCGACGAGGCCAGGATCGGCTACGCGCCGCACCTGTACCCGGCCCCCATGGACAGCGGCGGCACCTACACCGGCACCGACGCCTATCTGGCGGACCGCACCATGGCCTCCTGGCAGACCCAGGTGCAGCGCACCGCGGCACGGATGGACGCGCCGGTGCTGATGGGCGAGTGGGGCCTGGACGCGACCCAGGACGGCGCGCACCTCTACGTCGACCATGTCCAGACGCTGTTGGACAGCATGATGATCGGATCGGCCTACTGGTCCAGCGACCCCGGCAGCTGGTCGCCGTGGGCGGCGCCAGGCAAGCCCTCCGGGATAGCCCCGGTGCTGGCCACCGCCTACCCGCGGGCCATCGCCGGCCAGCCGGTGGACTTCAGCTACGACAAGTCCACCCTGGAGCTGGCCGTCGACTGGAACGACAAGGCCGGTGTGACCGGCAGCACCGACGTCTACCTGCCGCCGGGCGACTTCCCGGACGGCGGCGACATCCAGCTCAACGGGGCCTACAAGCAGAAGTGGGACGCCGGCAGGCACATCCTGTCGCTGACGGTGAAGCCCACCCCGGGTGTGACGCACCATCTGGTGATCACACCGACCACCCCCGGCGCGAACTCCCCGTCCATCGGCTGACCGGCTGTCAGGAAATGGCCGTGCCGCTCCTTCTGACGCTGCGTCCGGGAGTGGCGTCGGTGCGCCGGTGGTCGTCGACCACCGGCACCCCGTCGACCAGGACGTAGGGGATGCCGGACGGGGCGGTCCGCGGCCGCTCGTAGCCGGCCCCCGCGTCCACCGTCTGCGGGTCCAGCAGCACCAGGTCGGCCCGGTACCCCTCGCGGACCAGGCCGCGGTCGGCCAGCCCGAGCCTGCGGGCCGGGCGGCCGGTGAGATGCCGTACGCACTCGGCCAGGCCGAGCACCCCCTCGGAGCGGACGTAGTGGCCCAGGTAGCGCGGGAAGGTGCCCCAGGCCCGGGGGTGCGGGCGGTCGCCGACCAGCAGTCCGTCGCTGCCGCCGGTGTGCGCGGGATGGCGCATGATCGCCCGGACGTTCTCCTCGTGGCCGACGTGCTGCAGCACCGTGGTCCCCAGCCCGTCCTCGCGCAGCAGCCGGACGTAGGCGCTGAACGGGTCGGTCCCGTCCCTGGCCGCCAGTCGGGCGACCGTCAGCCCGACGGCGGAGCGCAGCGCCGGGTTGCGCACCCCGCTGACCTGCACCGTGTCCCAGTCGGCGACCACGCCGTGGCAGCCGTCCGAGCCGTGCTGCTCCAGCGCCGCGCGGATCTCGGTGAGCGCGGCGGGGTCGGCAAGCCTGCGCAGGGTCTCCTCGGGTCCGCCGGCCGTGGCCCAGCCGGGCAGCAGCGCGGCCAGGGTGGTCGAGCCGGGGAGGTAGGGGTAGCTGTCCAGGGTCAGGTCCACGCCCTCGGCGATCGCGGTGTCCAGCAGGTGCAGCAGCTCGCCCGCCCGACCCGCGTTGACCTGGAAGTTCATCGTCGCGTGGGCCAGGTGCAGACCGCAGCCCGACTGCCGGGCGACCTCGGTCATCTCGGCGTACGCGGCCAGGGCGTTGGCGCCGTAGGAGCGGTGGTGCGGGCAGAAGTAGCCGCCGCGGGCGGCCACGGTCCGGCACAGCGAGACCAGTTCGGCGGTGTCCGCGTACATCCCGGGGGAGTAGCTGAGCCCGGCGGACAGACCGACGGCGCCCTCGGCCAGGGCCTGGTCCAGCTGCCGGTTCATCAGCTCCAGCTCGTTCACCGTGGCGGCCCGGTCCTCCCAGCCCAGCACCAGGGCGCGCAGGGTGCCGTGCGGGACCAGGTAGGCGGCGTTGACGGCCAGTCCGCCGCCCTGCGGTCCGGCGTCCAGCCGGTCCAGGTACTCGCCGACACTGCGCCAGGACCAGTCGAGACCCTCGGGGTCGCCGTTCCAGCCCGCGAGCTGGACCCGCAGCCCGGCCAGGGTGGCCGCGTCGACCGGCGCGTAGGAGAGGCCGTCCTGGCCGAGGACCTCCAGGGTGACGCCCTGGGCGGCCTTGGCCAGGTGCGCCGGGTCGGTCAGCAGCGCGAGGTCGGAGTGGGCGTGCATGTCGATGAAGCCCGGAGTGAGCGCCAGGCCGTCGGCGTCGACGGTACGGCCGTCGGGGTCCGTGCCGGGTCGGGGTCCAGGGTCGGTCTCGCGGTGGATCAGGGCGATCCGGCCGTCCCGGACCAGGGTGTCGGCGCGGTAGGGCGTGCCGCCGGAGCCGTCGACGACCAGGGCGCCGCGGACCAGGACCTGTCGAGCCATCAGAAGAAGGTCCGGATCAGGTCGACCACCGTGCCGTCCGCCTCGACCTCGGGGATGAGCTGCCACTTCTCGAAGGCGGTGCAGGGGTGCGACAGGCCCAGCCCGACCCAGTCGCCCACCTCGACGCCGGCCCCCGACCCGACGGCGACGAAGGCGTGCTGGTCGGCGAGCTTGCTGACGGTCAGTCCGGTGGCCGGGCGCTCCGCGCCGGTAGCGGCGGAGCGGACCACGTCCGGCAGTGGCAGGCCGAGGTCGTAGGGGACGTCGCGCTTGCCCGCGTTGAGCAGGGCGAGCCCCGGCTCGGGCCGGGAGACCACCTGGGCCCAGAGCCGCAGCGCGGGCCGCAGCCGCTCCGCCTCGGCCGCGTCGCGCAGCGGCGAGATGGCGGCGTAGTGCAGCTCGTCGTGGGTGACATAGGCGCCGGAGCGCAGCAGCCGCAGCACCGGCCGGGAGAGCCGCAGCGTCTGCTCGGTCAGCGCCTCGGCGACCAGGTCGAAGTGCTCGCTGCCGCCGGCGCTCACAATGATCTCCTCGACGACCGCGAGCTCCCCGGCCCGCTCGAACAGCCCGGCGGCGTCCGCCTGGTGGGCCAGTTCGACCAGGTCCGCCAGCCAGGCCCGGACCTGGGCGCGGTCGTCGACGGTGGCGATGGTCCCCTCGTACCCGGCGACGCCGACCAGCCGCAGCCGCTCGGAGGCCGCGGCGCGCCGGGCCAGCTCGACGGCGGCCGTGACCCCGCGCACGCCGGTGCGTGCGCCGTCCGCGCCGAGCTCGACCACCACGTCCACCGGACGGCCACCGGTCGGAAGCGCCGCCTCCATCAGCTCGATGCCGCGCACCGAGTCGACGTAGCAGACGAAGCGGAACTCCGGATCGGCGTCCAGTTCGGCGGCCAGCCAGGCCAGCGCGGCCGGGTCGACCAGCTCGTTGGCCAGGAACACCCGCCGCACCCCGAAGGCCCGGTACATCCGCAGATGCGAGGGCATCGCCGCGGTGATCCCCCAGGCGCCGAGCTCCAGTTGGCGCTGGTAGAGCTGGGGGGCCAGCGGGGTCTTGCCGTGCGGGGCGAAGGCCAGCCCGTGCGCCGCGGTCCAGCGGGCCATCAGGTCGAGGTTGTGGCGCAGCGCGTCCGCGTCCAGGGTCAGCAGCGGCGTGGTGAAGCCGTCGGTGAAGAGGTTGGGCTTGGCCGCCGTCAGCTCGGCGACGGTCACCTCCTCACGGGTGGGCGGCATGCCCTTGAACCGCCAGTCGACGACGGTGCGGGCCAGCTGTTCCAGTGCGAGGCGGTCCACGGTGCTCCCGGGCTCATGGCGATACGGCGATACGGCGATACGGGTGTGACGAGGTGTTGCGACAGGCGCAATGCTGATTGCATATCCTGCCGCACAGCAGTTCGCTCGTACAGGACGTATACCCGCCATCGAGGAGCCCACCGCCATGAGCAAGAGCGTCGTCCGCACCGACCAGGCCCCGACCCCGATCGCCAGTTTCTCCCAGGGCGTCGCCAAGGGCGGTCTGCTCCAGGTCGCCGGCCAGGTCGGCTTCGACCCGGCCACCGGCGCCCCGGTCGGCCCCGGGCTGACCGAGCAGGTCGAGCAGACCCTGCGCAATGTCCAGTCCGTACTGGAGGCGGGCGGCGCGGGCTGGGGCGACGTGGTGATGATGCGGGTCTACCTCACCGACACCGCGCACTTCGCCGAGCTGAACGCCGCCTACGACGCCTGGTTCGCCAAGGCCCTCCCCGAGGGCGGCTTCCCGGCCCGCACCACGGTCTACGTGGGCCTCCCGGTCGGCCTGCTGGTGGAGATCGACGCCCTGGCGGTCACCGGCTGAGGCTAGCCTGTAGTCCTCCGGGGGAGAGGGGCGGCCGTGCTGGGTCCGTATGTGTTCACCGTGGTCTCCGGCTGCCTGGCCGGTGCCGCGGTGCATCCCCTGGCACGGCGCGAGGCCGCGAGGTGCATGCAGGACTCCCGGGCGGAACCCGTACTGCCCGGACCACCGGCGACGGGGGCACGCGGGGATACGGGGTCAGGCGGGGGAACGGGGTCAGGCGGGGGAACGGGGAGTCGCCGCCCGGAAAGCTGGAGTCTGGGTCTGTGCGTGGCGGCGCTGGGCGCCACCGCGGCGGCCACCGGCTACCACTGGCATGTCCTGGCGCTGCTCTGGGCCGCCGCCTTCGCGGTACCGCTGGCGCTGGTCGACGTCGCCGAGCACCGGCTGCCGCGGCGGCTCACCTACCCCTCGGCGGCCGGGACACTGCTGCTGCTCACGGCGGCCCGGCTCGCCGGGGACCGCACCGGCTCCCCGCTGCACGCCCTCTACGGCGCCGCCGGGCTGGGCGCGGTGTTCTGGCTGATGGCGCTGGCGCTGCCGTTCGGCCTCGGCGACGCGGCCCTGGGGCTGACCGTCGGCGCGGTACTCGGCTGGTACGGCTTCGCGGCCGTCTTCGAGGGCGTGCTGCTGGGCTTCCTGCTGGCAGCCCTCTTCGGCGTGGGGAAGCTCGTCGCGCGCCGTGCGAGGCGTCGCGACGAGCTTCCCTTCGGACCGTTCCTGCTGCTGGGAACGCTACTCGCGGTGGCGCTCACCCACTGAGGGACGGTTCGGCGTCACGGCATCGCGTGGACGAACGCACCCTCGTTGTTGGCGAACTGGTTACCATTGCTGGCATCCCAGTTGGTCGACCAGGTCATCACCCCGCCGATGCCCGGCCAGGTGGTGCTGGGCTTGAAGGTGCCGCAGTTGGTGCCCTTCGCCAGGCAGTTCAGGGCGTTCTCCACCACGCCGGGAGCGACGTAGCCGCTCCCGGCCGCGCTGGACGAGGCGGGGACGCCGATGCCGACCTGGCTGGGGCTGAGTCCGGCCTGGATCGCGGTGCAGGCCATCGAGGTGATGAAGTCCACCGAGCCCTCGGAGTAGACCCCGCCGTCACAGCCGTTCATCGAACCCGAGTTGTAGTACTGGGTGTTGACGATGGTGAGGACGTCCTTCACCGCCAGCGCCGTGGCCAGGTAGTCCGAGCCCGCGCTCAGCATGTCGATGGTCTGCGGAGCCATGGTGAGGACGAAGCCGGAGCCCGCCTTGCTCGCGAGCGAGTGCAGCGCCTGCGCCATGTAGGTCGGGTTGAGGCCGTTCTCCAGGTCGATGTCGACCCCGTCGAAGCCGTAGGTCTGCATCAGCGAGTAGGCGCTGTCGGCGAAGTTGGTGGCGGCAGCGGCGCTGGCGACGCTGATGGTGCCGTTCTGGCCGCCGACCGAGAGCACGACCTTCTTGCCGGCCGCGTGCTTGGCCGCGATGTCGGCCTTGAACTGGGCGTCGGTGTAGCCGCCGAGCTTGCTCTGCAGGGTCGGGTCGAGCGAGAAGGTGATGCCGCCGGTGTTGCTGGGGTCGGCCGTGGCGAAGGAGACCGCGATGATGTCGTACTGCGAGCTGACATCGCTGATCCTCTGGTCGGTGGCCCCGTTGTCGAAGTCCTGCCAGTAGCCGGTGACCAGGTGCTTGCCGGTGCCGGTGCCACCTGTCGCGGTGGCGGTCGGGGTGGGCGTCGGCGAGGCGGTGGTGGCGGTCGGCGTGGGGGAGGCCGTGGTCGCGGTGGGCGTCGGGCTGGCCGACGTCGCCGTCGGGCCGGCCGAGGTGGTCGCCCCGGCGGCGCCGCTCAGCACCACGTCGTCGGCGTAGTAGGCGGCCTGTCCGTACCAGCCGTGCAGGTAGACCGTGACGCTGGTGGTGGACGCGCCGGTCTTGAACGTGGTGCTCAGCTGGTTCCAGGAACCGCTGTTGGACCAGGTGCTGACGTCCGTGGTGCCGTCACCGCTGGTGCCCAGGTAGACGTACGGCCCCTGGACCCAGGAGCTGAGCGAGTACGAGGAGTTGGGCTGGACGCTGATGGTCTGGCTGCACTGCGCGGTGTCGCTGGAGGTGGGGGTCGCCACCAGCGCGTGGGTGCCGGAGTGGACGGTGGACGTGGTGACGGCGCCGCCGCTGCAGGTCCAGTTGGAGAGGGTGCCGGTCTCGAAGCCCGGGTTGGCCACCAGGTTGGTGGTGTCCGCGCTGGCGCCGCCGGTGAAGGCGACCAGGCCGGTCAGACCGAGTCCGACGGCCGTTGCACAGGCGGTGACTGCGCCGATGGCGCGGCGAGGGGAAGCCATGGATCTGTCCTCAAGGTGTGGGGGAGGGAAGACAGGAGGTGCTCCAACTCCCCGGGGAGCGACCCCCGTACCCCCACGGAACCCGTTGATGGCGGGCGCGGGGCGAGCGGACACTGCTCGGCGAGCCGAAGCTTGACCCACAAGTTGGACTAGACCAGTTGGCCTGTCAAGACCCCCAACTGCTGCTTAAGGTTCCGTTGAGACAACTCCGATCAGGAAGCCGGGGCGCAAAAAGGTACAGACCGCATCCGGAGGAGAACCTCCCGAATGCGGTCTGTACCAAGGTGGACCAGCTCTTGGACCGGATCAGCCCTCGCTGGAGGCAGACCAGAGGTTGATGTCCGCCTCGGTCGCGTAGCGGTCGATCTCGGCCAGCTCCTCCCCGGTCAGGGCCGGGCCCTGCACCGCGGCGATGTTGGTCTCCAACTGCTCCACCGAGGAGGCCCCGATCAGCGCCGAGGTCATCCGCGGGTCCCGCAGCAGCCAGGTCAGCGCCAGCTGGGCCAGCGACTGGCCGCGCTCGGCGGCGATGCCGTTGAGCGCGCGCAGCTTGAACAGGGTCTGCTCGTTGAGCGCGCCCGGGTCCAGCGACTTGCCCTGCGCGGCCCGCGAGTCCTCCGGGATGCCGTGCAGGTAGCGGTCGGTGAGCAGGCCCTGGGCCAGCGGCGCGAAGCCGATGCAGCCGGCCCCCTCCTGCTCCAGGGTGTCCAGCAGCGAGCGCCCCTCAGAATTTGCAGTCTCCTCGGTCCAGCGGTTCAGCATGGAGTAGGACGGCTGGTGGATCAGCAGTGGAACGCCCAGGTCGCGCAGGATCGCGGCGGCCTTGCGGGTGTTCTCGGCGTTGTACGAGGAGATGCCGACGTACAGGGCCTTCCCCTGCTGGACGGCGGACGCCAGCGCGCCCATCGTCTCCTCCAGCGGGGTGTCCGGGTCGAACCGGTGCGAGTAGAAGATGTCGACGTAGTCCAGGCCCATCCGCTGCAGGGACTGGTCCAGGCTGGCGGTGAGGTACTTGCGCGAGCCCCACTCGCCGTACGGGCCGGGCCACATGTCGTAGCCGGCCTTGGTGGAGATCACCAGTTCGTCACGGAACGGGCGGAAGTCCGCGGCCAGGTGGCGGCCGAAGTTGGCCTCGGCGGCGCCGTACGGCGGGCCGTAGTTGTTGGCCAGGTCGAAGTGGGTGACGCCGAGGTCGAAGGCGCGGCGCAGGATCGCCCGCTGGGTCTCCAACGGCTTGTCGTCGCCGAAGTTGTGCCACAGGCCGAGCGAGATCTCCGGCAGCTTCAGTCCGCTGCGGCCGGTCCTGCGGTAGTTCATCGAACCCTGGTAGCGGGTGTCGGCCGGCTGGTAAGGAGCTGGGATCATGGGGTGGATGCCTCTCCGGAGGGCGCATTTTGTCAGACGAATGAACAATAGTCTGCCGATCCGACGGGCCATCGGACGCAGGCCGTCGTGGGGGTCCGGGGCGTCGCTCCCCGAGGGGATCGAGTCGTGACCCTCAGAGGCCGGGAGTAGGGTGACCTCCCGGGGGGTGGGCTGGTGCTCCGTGTCCGCCTGCCCGGAAGGTCGCAGCAGAGGGGCGCAACAACCATGGACCTCGGCAGGGTCATCCGCCGCACACCGGTGCTCCGACAGTTGACCTACGGGCTCTACGGACGCCGGGTCGAGGCGCACCTGGACCGGACCGCCGTGCCGCGCCACGTCGGGGTGATGCTCGACGGCAACCGCCGCTGGGCCCGGGCGGCCGGGATGTCGACCGTGGACGGCCACCAGAGCGGCGCCGACAAGATCCCGGACTTCCTCGGCTGGTGCGAGGAGGTCGGCGTCGAGGTGGTCACCCTGTGGATGCTGTCCACGGACAACCTCAGCCGCCCCAAGGAGGAGCTGGTCCCGCTGCTCGGCATCATCGAGCAGGCGGTGCGCGACCTGGCCGCCACCGGCCACTGGCGGGTCCACCCGGTCGGCGCCCTGGACCTGCTGCCGCCCTCCACCGCCGCCGTGCTCAAGGAGGCCGAGCAGGCCACCGCCCACCACAGCGGGATACTCGTGAACGTCGCCGTCGGCTACGGCGGCCGCCACGAGATCGCCGACGCGGTCCGCAAGCTGCTGCAGGAGCAGGCCGCACTGGGCACCTCGGTCGAACAGCTGGCCGAGATGATCGATGTCGAGCACATCGCCCGCCACCTCTACACCAGTGGCCAGCCCGACCCCGACCTGGTCATCCGCACCTCCGGCGAGCAGCGGCTGTCCGGCTTCCTGCTCTGGCAGAGCGCGCACTCCGAGTTCTACTTCTGCGAGGCGTACTGGCCGGCCTTCCGCAAGGTCGACTTCCTCCGCGCGCTGCGCGACTACGCCAATCGGCAGCGCCGTTTCGGCGGCTGACGGGGTGTGCGCAGGGCGGCGCAACTGCTGATGGCGATGGGGCGTCAGTTCGCTCTTTGAATAAACAGAGCCGTCGGCATGGTTCGGGCGACCCGGGGAATAACCGGATCAGACCGTGACCTCGGCCATCGGGGCCCGAGGGTCCGGCGAACCGCGGATGACAGCAGGTCGTCCGCCCGGGAGGCCCTGTGGTCAGCTCCAAGAGCCGCCGGAGCACGCAAGACCGGCGCACGTACGTCCTCGACACCAGCGTTCTGCTGGCCGACCCGAACGCGATGACGCGATTCGAGGAGCACGAGGTCGTGCTCCCCGTGGTCGTGGTCACGGAGTTGGAGGCCAAGCGGCACCACCCGGAACTCGGCTACTTCGCCCGCCAGGCGCTGCGCCTGCTGGACGACTACCGGGTCCGGTACGGACGGCTCGACGCCCCCATTCCGGTGGGCGACGTCGGCGGAACGATCCGGGTCGAGCTGAACCACACCGATCCGTCCGTCCTCCCGGCCGGCTACCGGCTCGGGGACAGCGACAGCCGCATCCTGGCGGTCGCCCGCAACCTCCAGGCCGAGGGGTACGACGTCACCGTCGTCTCCAAGGACCTGCCGATGCGGGTCAAGGCCAGCTCGGTCGGGCTGCTCGCGGAGGAGTACCGCGCCGAACTGGCGATCACCTCCGGCTGGACCGGCATGCACGAGCTCACCGTCGCCGGCGAGCAGGTGGACGCCCTGTTCGAAGCCGGGCACGCGGAGACCGTCGACATCCCCGAGGTGCGCGAGCTGCCGGTGCACACCGGCCTGGTGATCACCTCCGAGCGCGGCAAGGCCCTGGGCCGGGTCACGCCTGACGGGAGGGTGCGCCTGGTGCGCGGCGACCGGGACGTCTTCGGCCTGCGCGGTCGCAGCGCCGAGCAGCGGATCGCCCTGGACCTGCTCCAGGACCCGGACATCGGCATCATCTCGATGGGCGGCCGGGCCGGTACGGGCAAGTCGGCGCTGGCGCTGTGCGCCGGCCTCGACGCCGTGCTGGAACGCCGGCAGCACCGCAAGGTGATGGTCTTCCGGCCGCTGTACGCGGTGGGCGGGCAGGAGCTGGGCTACCTGCCCGGCTCCGAGTCGGAGAAGATGAGCCCCTGGGCCCAAGCGGTCTTCGACACCCTCTCGGCGGTGACCACGCCGGACGTGATCGAGGAGGTCCTCTCCCGCGGGATGCTGGAGGTCCTCCCGCTCACCCACATCCGCGGGCGCTCGCTGCACGACGCCTTCGTGATCGTGGACGAGGCGCAGTCGCTGGAGCGGAACGTGCTGCTCACGGTGCTGTCCCGGATCGGCCAGGGGTCGCGGGTGGTGCTCACCCATGACGTGGCCCAGCGGGACAACCTGCGGGTGGGGCGTTACGACGGCGTGGTCGCGGTGGTGGAGAAGCTGAAGGGGCATCCGCTGTTCGCGCATGTGACCCTGAACCGGTCGGAGCGGTCGCCGATTGCGGCGCTGGTCACGGAGTTGCTGGAGGACATCCACAGCTGAGCGTGCCGGGGCGCGGGGAACCGTGCTGTTGACGGTGCACCGAGGTGCACGGTCGGCGGCGCAGTTTTCCGCGCCCCTTGTCGTGCCTCGGCCGTAGGCAAAGTTGCTCGATCGTAACCATGGCACCAGGTGTCCCACAGGGGAACGGCAGAACTTCCCGCCCCATCGGCCATGTGAGGTTCGACACGTAACCGGGAATTGCGCCGGGCCGTCCGGGTCGGGCAAGGTGTGGGTTCTGTCAGGCCCCGTATGGGACAGGACTGACCACTCGTCAGAGTGAAACGTCCGGTCCCGTACCGCCCGAGTTCCATGGCGCCCCGTTCCCACCGGGGCGCTCCGGGCCCGTGTCTCCCGTGACCGTCGCAGGGGGAGGCCAGCGTCAGGGGTGGGGTTCGTCCGTGCGGTCACCACACGGACGACGCTGGAAGGAAACCGTGTGAACCGGATTTCGGTTCGGGGTGTGGCTGTGGCCTCCGCCACCGCCGTCACTGCCGTCGGAGCCGTGGTCGGCGTCGCCTCTGGCGACACCCAGCCCACCGTGCAGACCGCCGATGTCGCAGGATCCACTCTCTTCGCCGATATCCCGTCGGGCGAGCAGGCCCAGACGGTGAGCGAGAACATCGCCATGCAGGCCGACGCCCAGCAGGCGTCCGCCACCGCCGCCGCGCAGAAGGCCGCCGCCGAGGCCGCCCGGATCAAGGCCGCGCAGGTCGCCAAGGCCAAGTCCGACGCGGACAAGGCCGCAGCCGCCGCGAAGGCCGCCAAGGCGCACGCCGACGAGGTGGCCGCCGCGAGCCGTGCCGCCGCCCGCGCCGCCGTCACCCAGACCTACAGCGCCGGGTCCGCGCAGGCCATAGCGCAGTCGATCGTCCCCGCCTCGCAGTTCTCCTGCTTCAGCAACATCGTCGAGCGCGAGAGCGGCTGGGACTACACCGCCACCAACGCCAGCTCCGGTGCGTACGGCCTGGTCCAGGCCCTGCCGGGGGACAAGATGGCCTCGGCGGGATCGGACTGGCGCACCAACCCGGCGACCCAGATCAAGTGGGGCCTCAGCTACATGGACTCCCGCTACGGCAGCCCCTGCGACGCCTGGGCCTACTGGCAGGTCCACCAGTCGTACTGACGCGCAGGCCGGACGGCGCGCCCGCGGCCCCGCAGACATGTTGAAGCCCCCGATCCCTGTCCGATCGGGGGCTTCGATACATCTCCCACGGAACGGCCGCCGTGTGCGGAGCGGCCTCGATGCTGGTCGTCCCCTGATCCCTGTCCGGCTAAACCCATAAAGCCGAGAATGACCCGATTTTCCGATCGGCTGTCGAAAGATGACCGGCTCGGCTTTCGGGTGGGCCGCCCCGCTCTCGTTCGTGAGCACCGGGTACCGTTCGGTTCCAAGCCCTCGGAACTCTCGGAGCCCTCAGGGGCCGGAACGGGCGGGCGTGAGCAGGCTTCATCGGTGTGAAGGGGCGGGGCGGGCGATGCCAGGCGAGCAGCAGAGGGGACCGGCGGAGTGGGGGGCGTCCCTGCTGTCGCGGATCACCGCGCGGCTGGAGCACCGGCGCCGTGAGGTCGAGGCCGACGTCAGGGTGGTGGAGCACCGCAACGACCCGCCGCCGCCGGTGGCGGTCCTCCCCCCGGTGGAGAACGGGCTGTCGCACTATCCCGCCAGGCCCACCAGCCCGACCGAGGCGGTGCCCTGGTCACTCAGGGTGACCGCAGAGCTGATGTGGCGGCTGCTGATCGTCGGCGCCGGCGTCTATGTGCTGTTCCGCGTGGTCCAGACCCTGCGCATCGTCGCCTTCGCCTTCGTGGCGGCGCTGCTGATCAGCGCGCTGCTGCAGCCCACCGTGGCCTGGCTGCGGCGGCACGGGGTGCCCAGGGGGCTGGCCGCGGCGATGACCTTCATCGGCGGTCTGATCGGCATCGGCCTGGTCGGCTGGTTCGTCGGCTGGCAGGTGACGACCAACCTCAACGAGGTCACCGGCAAGGTCCAGAACGGCATCTCGCAGATCCGGACCTGGCTGACCCACGGCCCGATGCATCTGACCGACAAGCAGATCAACGAGTTCGCCGGGCAGCTGTCCAAGGCGATCGGCACCAACAGCGACCAGATCACCTCCTTCGGCTTCTCCACCGTCGGCGTCGTGATCGAGATCCTGACCGGCGTCTTCCTGGCGGCGTTCTGCACCTTCTTCCTGATCTACGACGGCGAGCGGATCTGGGGCTGGCTGCTCCGGCTGTTCCCGCCCGGCGCCCGCCGCGGGATGGCCGGGGCCGGGCCCCGGGCCTGGTCCACGCTGACCGCGTATGTGCGCGGCACGGTGCTGGTGGCGTTCATCGACTCGGTGTCGATCGGCATAGGCATCTATCTGCTCGGGGTGCCGCTGGCGCTGCCGATCTCGGTGCTGATCTTCCTCGGCGCGTTCGTCCCGCTGGTCGGCGCGCTGGTCACCGGCACCGTGGCGGTGCTGATCGGGCTGGTGACCAACGGGGTGTTCACCGCGGCCATGGTGCTGGCGGTGCTGCTGGCGGTGCAGCAGATCGAGGGGCATCTGCTGCAGCCGCTGATCCTGGGCCGCGCGGTCCGGGTGCACCCCATCGCGGTGGTGCTCTCGGTGACCATCGGCTCGGTGGTCGGCGGCATCGGCGGCGCGGTGGTGGCCGTCCCCCTGGTCGCCGTCACCAACACCACCGTCGGCTACCTCAAGACCCGCCAGCACGTCGACGAGGACGTCCGCGCCGCGCTCCTGGCGGCGGAATTCCAGGGGCGCGGGACCGAGTCCGACCAACTGGGCGCGCGACCAGCCGGAACAGAGGCGGAACAGATCTAGGCTGGCTCCATGAGCAACCTGGAAACCGCGCCGCAGGCGCGACTGTGCGGCGGCCGCGAGGACGTCTCGGCGACCCCCGTGCACGAGCTGCTGACGGCCAAGCAGGTCCCCCTCGGCGGCAGCACGGTGGTGCGCCGCCTGCTGCCGAACCTGGGGCGCCGGATGGTCGGCGCCTGGTGCTTCGTGGACCACTACGGCCCCGACGACATCGCCTCCGAGCCCGGGATGCAGGTCCCCCCGCACCCGCACATCGGCCTGCAGACCGTCAGCTGGCTGCACGACGGAGAGGTGCAGCACCGCGACAGCCTCGGCAGCCTGGCCACGGTGCGGCCGCGTGAGCTGGGCCTGATGACGGCCGGACGGGCCATCGCGCACTCCGAGCAGTCCCCGTCCCAGCACTCCCGGCTGCTGCACGGCGCGCAGCTCTGGGTCGCACTCCCTGACGTGCATCGACACACCGATCCGCACTTCGAGCACCACCCGGTCCTCCCGGAGGTCACCGCACCCGGGGTGCACGCCACCGTGATCATGGGCGAGCTGGACGGCGCCCGCTCCCCGGGCCGGACCTACTCACCCCTGGTCGGCGCCGACCTCACCCTGGCCGCCGGTGTCTCGGCGCGGCTGCCGCTGCAGCCCGACTTCGAGTACGCGGTGCTGGTGATGGCCGGCGACGCCCAGGTGGACGGGGTGCCGGTGGAGCGCGGCTCGATGCTCTACCTGGGCTGCGGACGCCGCGACCTCCCGCTGCGCGCCGCCGCGGACAGCAGCCTGCTGCTGCTCGGCGGCGAGCCGTTCGAGGAGAAGCTGGTCATGTGGTGGAACTTCGTGGCCAGGACGGGGGAGGAGATCGCCGAGGCCCGCGAGGCCTGGACGACCGGCACCCGCTTCGGCGAGGTCCACGGCTACGACGGCGCCCCCGTCCCCGCGCCCGCCCTGCCCGACCTCCCGCTGAAGCCGCGCGGACGCCAACGCTGACCACCACGGGCCCGCGTACCGCTCAGGGCTTCCTGGCGATCAGCAGGTAGGCGTCGTCGACGGCCGGATCCTCGGCGTAGGGGAGTTCGGCGTCCCCGGCGAAGCCGGGCCACCAGGCGGTCGGCGTGGCGACGCCGGGGGCGAGCAGGTCCAGGCCGTCCGCGAAGGCGGCGACCTCCGCGCGGGTGCGGGTCTGGAACCGCACCCCCGCCGCGCGGTAGGTGTCGGCGCCACGGTTGACCTGCTCCGGGTTGCTGTCGGCGGTGGCGTGCGACAGCACCAGGTAGCTGCCGGAGGCCAACGGCTTCAGCAACTCCCGGACCAGGGCGTACGGTTCGTCCTGGTCCGGGACGAAGTGCAGTACCGAGACCAGCTGCAGCGCCACTGGCCGGTCCAGGTCCAGCGCCGGCTGCGGGCCGCTGAGGCAGGTGTGGCCGAGGATCTGCTCCGGCTGCCGCAGGTCCGCCTCGATGTAGTCGACCCGGCCGTCGGCGGTCGTCCCGGTGAGCAGCGCGCGGGCGTGGGCGAGCACGATCGGGTCGTTGTCGGTGTAGACGATCCGGGCGTCCGGACGGATGCCCTGGGCGATCTCGTGCACATTGGGCGCGGTCGGGATGCCGGTGCCGATGTCGAGGAACTGGTCCATTCCCTGCCGGGCCAGGAATTCGACCGCGATGCGCATAAAGGCCCGGTTCATCCGGGTCACCGTGCGCAGCCCGGGATAGGCCGCCAGTGCCTGCTCGGCGACCGCGCGGTCCACCGGGAAGTTGGTCTTCCCGCCGAGCAGGAAGTCGTACATCCGCGCCGACTGCGGGCGGTCGGTGCGCAGGTCCACCGGCTGGATCGGCTCCAGGCGGATGGCCGTGCTCATCCAGCCCGATGCGTTATCGGTCATCGCCGACCACCCTCTGTCCGTGCCTGAACTCCTTCGACCGCAGCGCGGCCAGTCAGATCATAACCAGCCGTCAGTTCCCTTATTGGTCCAGACCCTTATCGGTCCTCGCCCTTGACGGCATGATTGGTCTGTACCACATTGAGTGGCAGGTACCTGCTCAACAGCTCAACGCATGCGCATGCGCTCCCGTCCCCCTCATCCCCCACTTCGGGAGGACGCACCATGCACCAATCCATGCGCCACACCCTGCCCAGAACCCCTGGGCACACAAGCTCCGAGCGGTCCGGTCGCGGTTCGCGGCGGCTCGGCGTGGCCGTCGCCACCGTCGCCGCGGCCCTGGTCGGGCTGTCCGCGTCGCTGCTGGGTACCTCGGCCGGGGCGGCCACGGTCACCCCGGCGAGCAACACCACCGGGGCCGCCGCCACCAGCGGCGGGCTGAAGGTCGCCTACTTCGACCAGTGGTCGATCTACCAGAACGCCTTCTACCCCAAGAACCTGCAGACCGAGGGCATCGCGCCCAAGCTCGACTACCTGATCTACGACTTCGAGAACATCGACCCGACCACGCACCAGTGCTTCGAGGCCAACTCGGCCGCCTCGCAGGACGAGAGCAACCCCAACGCCGGTGACGGCGCGGGCGACTCCTTCGCCGACTACGGCAAGTCCTACGACTCCAGCATCAGCGTCGACGGCACCTCGGACGCCTACAACATGCCGATCGTGGGCAACTTCCACCAGCTCCAGGAGCTGAAGGCGAAGAACCCCAACCTCAAGATCCTGCTGTCGATCGGCGGGTGGACCTACTCCAAGTACTTCTCCGACGCCGCGGCGACCGACGCCTCGCGCAAGGCCCTGGTCTCCTCCTGCATCGACATGTTCATCAAGGGCAACCTGCCCTCGCAGAACGGCTACGGCGGGGCCGGCACCGGCAAGGGCATCTTCGACGGCTTCGACATCGACTGGGAGTACCCGGGCGGCGGCGGCCACACCGGCAACCACTCCAGCACCGCGGACAAGGCGGACTTCACCGCGCTGCTGGCCGAGTTCCGCAGCGAGCTCAACACCCAGGGCTCGGCCGACGGCAAGAGCTACGCCCTCAGCGCCGCGCTGCCGTCCGGTCAGGACAAGATCCAGAACGTCGAGACCGACAAGATCGGCCAGTACCTGACCTTCGGCGACGCCATGACCTACGACATGCACGGCGGCTGGGAGCCCACCGGGCCCACCAACCACCAGGCGCCGCTGTACTCCGGGCCGAACGACCCGATGACCCCGGTCGCACCCGGCACCGCGAAGTACTCGGTGGACGAGGCGGTGAAGGCGTACACCGTCGGCGACTCCCAGTACGGCATCACCGGCGGCTTCCCGGCGGGCAAGCTCACGCTGGGAGTCCCGTTCTACTACCGCGGCTGGACCGGAGTTCCGGCCGGCAGCAACCACGGGCTGTTCCAGACCGCGACCGGCCCGGCGACCGGCGCGGCCGACTCCGGCAACGTCGCGGGCGTACGCATGTACAAGGAGCTGACCGGCGTCGTCGACAACGCCGCCGACACCTTCTGGGATCCGGCGGCCCAGGCCGCGTACTTCTACGACGGCTCCAACTTCTGGAGCGGCGAGGACGCCCGGTCCATCCAGGCCACCACCGACTACCTGCACTGCAACGGCCTGGGCGGCACCATGATGTTCTCGATGTACGACCTGGACCCGGCGGCGACCCTGTTCAACGACACCGTGACCGACACCAACGGCTCGGCGTCCAGTTGCCCGGCCCCGTCGACGGCCCCGCCGACCACCGCCCCGCCCACGACAGCGCCGCCGACCACGGCCCCGCCGACCACCGCCCCGCCCACCACCGCGCCGCCCACCACCACCCCGCCCGGCGGCGGCGCGGTCGTCAACGGCGGCTTCGAGACGGGCTCGCTGTCCCCCTGGACCTGCTCCGCAGCCGGCGGCGCCACCGTCCAGAGCAGCACCGTCCACAGCGGCAGCCATGCGCTGACGGCCACGCCGACGTCCGGTGACACCGCCCAGTGCCAGCAGACGCTGACGCTCAAGGCCAACACGGCCTACACCCTCACCGGATGGATCCAGGGCAACTACGTCTACCTGGGCGTCAGCGGCGGAGCCAGCGCCAGTACCTGGGCCAGCCCGGGCTCCACCTGGCAGAAGCTCACGGTCACCTTCACCACCGGGTCGTCCACCTCGGTGACCCTGTACATCCACGGGTGGTACGGCCAGAGCGCCTACTCGGCCGACGACATCGGCGTCGCCTGAGCCGCGAGGCCCGAGTCGCCCGGCCCTGACCGCCACCCCCACGGGCGGTCAGGGCCGGGTCCCGGCGAGTCACGGCCGGGTCATCCCCAACACGTCCATCGCGGTGTCCAACTGCTGCTCCGTCAGCTCCCCGCGCTCGACGTAGCCGCGCTCCAGCACCACCTGACGGATCGTCTTCCGCTCCGCCAGCGACTGCTTGGCGACCTTCGCCGCCTCCTCGTAACCGATGTACCGGTTCAGCGGGGTGACCACGGAGGGGGAGGACTCGGCCAGCTCCCGCATCCGCTCCACATTGGCGGTGATGCCGTCCACCGTGCGGTCGGCCAGCAGCCGGGCGATGTTGGCCAGCAGCCGGACCGACTCCAGCAGGTTCCTGGCGATCACCGGCAGCATCACATTGAGCTCGAAGTTGCCGGCGGCGCCGGCCGCCGCCACGGTGGCGTCATTGCCGACCACCTGCGCGGCGACCATCACCACGGCCTCCGGGATCACCGGGTTGACCTTGCCCGGCATGATCGACGACCCGGGCTGGAGGTCGGGCAGGTTGATCTCGCCCAGCCCGGTGCGCGGCCCGGACCCCATCCAGCGCAGATCGTTGGCGATCTTGGTGAACCCGACGGCGACGGTGCGCAGCTGACCGCTGAGCTCCACCAGCCCGTCCCGCGCGCCCTGCGCCTCGAAGTGGTTCCGCGCCTCGGTCAGCGGGAGTCCGGTGGCGCGCGCCACCTCGGCGATCACGGCGGCGGAGAACCCCGGCGGGGTGTTGATGCCGGTGCCGACGGCCGTTCCGCCCAGCGGCAGCTCGGCCACCCGGGGCAGCGTCGCCCGCAGCCGCTCGACGCCGTACCTGACCTGGGCGGCGTACCCGCCGAACTCCTGCCCCAGGGTCACCGGGGTGGCATCCATCAGATGCGTCCGCCCGGACTTCACCACCTCGGCGAACTCGGCCGCCTTGCGCTCCAGCGCCTCCGCGAGGTGCTCCAGCGCGGGGACCAGGTCACGGGTGACGGCGGCGGTGGCCGCGATGTGGATCGAGCTGGGGAAGACGTCGTTGGACGACTGGCTGGCGTTGACCTGGTCGTTCGGATGGACCGGCGCGCCCAGCCGTTCGGCGGCCAGGGTGGCGATCACCTCGTTGGCGTTCATGTTGGACGAGGTCCCGGACCCGGTCTGGAACACGTCGATCGGGAACTCCGCGTCCCAGCGCCCCTCGGCCACCTCGTCGGCTGCCTCGGCGACGGCCTTGGCCACGTCCCCGTCCACCACCCCGAGCTCGGCGTTCACCCGCGCCGCAGCTGCCTTGATCCGGGCCAGCGCCTCGATGTGGGCCCGCTCCAGCCGCTGCCCGGAGACCGGAAAGTTCTCCACCGCGCGCTGGGTCTGCGCCCCCCACTTGGCCCCGGCGGGCACCCGCACCTCGCCCATCGAGTCGTGCTCGATCCGGTAGCTCTTCGTCTCGTCCATGCTGGGTTCGTCCTTGCTCATCGCCATGGGTTCCGTCTACCCACAGCGACGGGAGGCGAGCGGCTGTTCCCCCTTACGGACGCCGCTCGCCTCTCCAGCCCGACCGGGCCACCGCACCGGAATGCTGGTGATCAGCGGCTGCGCGGCGGCCCCCGGGCCGGTGAGGAAGTCGTTCCCCTTGGCACCTGCGTCGACGGCCGGTCTCGCATTGCTCGGCCCCAGGGGGCCTCTCAAGCTTCGACCGGCTGCGCCGGACTCCGTCCGTCGGGCTGGTGGCCCTATGCGCCCGCGCGGACCTGGATCGAGGTGAAGGTGGGCGTCGGTTCCGGCGAAGCGAAGAAGTCGTTCCCCTTGTCGTCCACGACGACGAAGGCCGGGAAGTCGACGACCTCGATGCGCCAGACCGCCTCCATGCCGAGCTCGGCGTACTCCAGGACCTCGACCTTCTTGATGCAGTCGAGGGCCAGGCGCGCGGCCGGGCCGCCGATGGAGCCGAGGTAGAAGCCGCCGTGCTTGGCGCAGGCGTCGGTCACCTGCTGGGAGCGGTTGCCCTTGGCGAGCATGACCATGGAGCCGCCCGCCGCCTGGAACTGGTCGACGTAGGAGTCCATGCGGCCGGCCGTGGTGGGGCCGAAGGAGCCCGAGGCGTAGCCCTCGGGGGTCTTGGCCGGGCCTGCGTAGTAGACCGGGTGGTCCTTGAGGTACTGCGGCATGCCCTCGCCGGCGTCCAGGCGCTCCTTGATCTTGGCGTGGGCGATGTCGCGGGCCACGACCAGCGTTCCGGTCAGCGAGAGGCGGGTCTTCACCGGGTGCTTGCTGAGCTCGCTGCGGATCTCGTTCATCGGCTGGTTGAGGTCGATCCGGACCACCGCGTCGTCCAGGTGCTCGTCCGTCGTCTCCGGGAGGTACTTCGCCGGGTCGGTCTCCAACTGCTCCAGGAACACGCCCTCCGGCGTGATCTTGGCCAGCGCCTGGCGGTCGGCCGAGCAGGAGACGGCCATGGCGACCGGAAGGGAGGCCCCGTGCCGGGGCAGTCGGATCACCCGGACGTCGTGGCAGAAGTACTTGCCGCCGAACTGGGCGCCGATCCCGATCTTCTGGGTCAGCTCCTGCACCCGGGCCTCCAGCTCCAGGTCGCGGAAGCCGTGGCCGGTGGGGGAGCCCTCGGTGGGGAGCGTGTCCAGGTAGTGGGCCGAGGCGTACTTCGCCGTCTTCAGGGCGAACTCGGCGCTGGTGCCGCCGACCACGATCGCCAGGTGGTACGGCGGGCAGGCGGCCGTTCCCAGCGAGCGGATCTTCTGCTCCAGGAAGGCCATCATCGACGACTCGTTCAGGATCGCCTTGGTCTCCTGGTAGAGGTACGACTTGTTGGCGCTGCCGCCGCCCTTCGCCATGAAGAGGAACTTGTAGGCGTCGCCGTCGGTCGCGTAGAGCTCGACCTGGGCCGGCAGGTTGCTGCCGGTGTTCTTCTCGTCCCACATGGTCAGCGGGGCCATCTGCGAGTAGCGCAGGTTGAGCTCGGTGTAGGCGTCGTAGATGCCGTGCGAGAGCGCCGCCTCGTCGCCGCCCTCGGTGAGCACGTTCTGGCCGCGCTTGCCCATGACGATCGCGGTGCCGGTGTCCTGGCACATCGGCAGCACCCCGCCGGCCGCGATATTGGCGTTCTTCAGCAGGTCCAGGGCGACGAAGCGGTCGTTGGGGCTGGCCTCGGGGTCGTCCAGGATGCGCCGCAGCTGCGCCAGGTGCGCGGGGCGCAGCAGGTGCGAGATGTCGTGCATCGCCTCGGCCGCCAGCAGCCGCAGCGCCTCGGGCTCGACCCGCAGGAAGCGCCGCCCGTTCGCCTCGAAGGTGGAGACGCCCTCGGTGGTGAGCAGCCGGTACGGGGTGGGGTCCGCGCCGAGCGGCAGCAGGTCGGTGTAGGCGAAGTCCGGCATCGTGGGGTCCTCATTCTTCGGCGATCGGAGCTCGGCGGCGGGCTCCGAGCTCCGGCAGCCGTGGCGGAGCCTTCCCCAGGGTACTGATCGGGGTCGTCGGGGCTGTCATGGAGGGTGGCAGGGTGACTATCCTCACCCTGTGGACAACTCACCCGTGCCCAAGCCCGTCCCGGATCCGTTGAAGAAGCCCTACGCCGACCCGGCCGAAGCCGACCTGCGTGCTTCCGACGCCGACCGCGAACGCGTCGCCGAGGCGCTGCGCGAGGCGTACGCGGAGGGGAGGCTGACCGCGGAGGAGCACGGCGAGCGCGTCGACGCCGTCTATGCGGCGAAGACCCTGGGCGAACTGGTGCCGCTGACCCGGGACCTGCCGTCGCACCACGCCACCCACCAGGGCATGCCCACGGCCGGTGCGGCCGCCGCCGCCCCGCGACCGGCGCCGAGTCCGGGCCGGTCCGCGCTGCCGTCCCGCTCCGAGCCGGAGTCCATGGTGGCGATCTTCGGCGGGGCCGAGCGCAAGGGCCGGTTCCGGGCCGGCCGGATGCTCAAGGCCGTCGCGATCTTCGGCGGGGTGGAGATCGACCTGACCGAGGCGGTGTTCGACGCCCCGGAGCTGGAGATCCACTGCACCGCGGTGTTCGGCGGTGTGGAGATCAAGGTCCCCGAGCATGTGACCCTGCGCGGCGGCGGCGCCGGGATCTTCGGCGGCTTCGACGTGAGGCGGCAGGAGAGTCCCGATCCGCACGGCCCGGTGGTCACCATCAAGGGCGCCGCGGTGTTCGGCGGGGTCGAGGCGAAGCGGCGCAAGCCGAGCAAACTGGCCGCAAGGGCCCGCGACAAGGCACGCAAATTCCTGGACGCCGGCGAAGGCTGACGCAGCGTTCGCCGGATTGTGTGCGCAATGCATGAATCGGTCTGCGACGGGGTAGTTCTGGCCTCACACACCGAGCATTCGCCACTGTCGTCAGGAGTGCGTCGTGCTTCATCCGATACAGGCCCGTATGGACGACCCCCGTGCACATGTTGCACACGTCCCGGCACAACGCGGACCGGCGGATGACAGTCCATGGCATTCCAGCGCGGCCTGCCGCCGCGACGAGGCGGGGCTGTTCTTCGCCCCCTCCAAGGAGCCGACGGCGGCCCGGCTGGCGCGCGAGGAGCAGGCGAAGCGGGTCTGCGCACGCTGCCCGGTGCTGCTGGAGTGCCGGGAGCACGCGCTGCTGCAGCCCGAGCCGTACGGCGTCTGGGGCGGCCTGACCGCCGCCGAGCGCCGGGTGGTGCTCGCCCGGCGCCGCCGCCGGGAGCAGGAGCTCCGGGAGGCGGCGCGGGTCGGCAGCCAGGTCGCCGCCGCGGGCTGAGCGTCCGTCGGACAGCGCCTAGCGGGCCCGGTCGAAGTCGATCGCGCTGTAGGCGCGCAGCTTGGACAGCTTGTGGGTGCTGTCGATCTGCCTGATCGTCCCGCTCTTGGACCGCATCACCAGTGAACTGGTGGTCGCCGTCTCCGACTTGTAGTGCACGCCGCGCAGCAGCTCGCCGTCGGTGATCCCGGTGGCGACGAAGAACACGTTGTCGCCGCTGACCAGGTCGTCGGTGTGCAGCACCCGGTTCAGGTCGTGCCCGGCGTCCAGCGCCTTGCGGCGCTCCGCCTCGTCCTTGGGCCACAACTTGCCCTGGATCACACCGCCCAGGCACTTTATGGCGCAGGCGGCGATGATGCCCTCGGGCGTTCCGCCGATGCCCAGCAGCAGGTCCACGCCGGTGCCCTCGCGCACGGCCATCACGGCGCCGGCCACGTCACCGTCCGAGATGAACTTGATCCGGGCGCCGGTGGCCCGGATCTCGGCCGCCAGCTGCTCATGGCGCGGGCGGTCCAGCAGCACCACCGTGACGTCCTCGGGCGCGGAGCCCTTGGCCCTGGCCACCGCCCGTACGTTGTGCTCGACCGGGGCGGTGATGTCGACGAGTCCGGCCGCATCCGGGCCCGCGACCAGCTTGTCCATGTAGAAGACCGCGCTGGGGTCGTACATGGTGCCCCGGTCGGCGACGGCGAGCACCGCGACCGCGTTGGGCATGCCCTTGGCGGTGAGGGTGGTGCCGTCCACCGGGTCCACGGCGACGTCGCACTCGGCGCCGGTGCCGTCACCGATCCGCTCGCCGTTGTAGAGCATGGGCGCGTCGTCCTTCTCGCCCTCGCCGATCACGACGATGCCGTTCATGGAGACGGTCTGGACCAGGGTGCGCATGGCGCGAACGGCGGCGCCGTCGGCGCCGTTCTTGTCGCCACGTCCTACCCAGCGGCCGGCCGCCATGGCGGCGGCCTCGGTCACGCGGACGAGTTCAAGGGCGAGGTTGCGATCGGGCGCCTCGGGGGCGACCTCCAGGGATGAGGGAAGGGCGTGGTTGTGGTGCTGGTTTTCGGTCATCGGTTGCGTACCTCTCTTGTACGACGACGGCCGGATGAGGGTGTTGCGAGCCTATCCGTGACCTGCACAGATGTCTGTGGCCTGGGGCACCCCGGGTAAGTGGTGCCTGCTCAGCGGGCCGGGCGGGGGCCCGGATTGCGGCGGTTCGGCACCCCGGTGCGGGCGGCCCGGCAGGGCATGGGCCACCATGGAGGCGTGGCAACAGAGAGCGCGCCGGCGCAGACCGGGACAGCACCCACCAGGACGCAGAAGCGGCCCGGCATGGCCGGGAAGTCCGTGCGCGACATGATCCTGTCGCTGCTCGCGGTCATGGCGGCGGGCTTTGTCATCTACTACTTCATCCCGCACAGCGGTGGCAACGGGGTGCACGCGGTCGAGTACCGGTCCGCCCTCTCGTCGGCCGAGCGCGCGGCCCCGTACCAGGTGCTGGCCCCCGCCGGGCTGCCCTCCGGGTGGAACGCCACGGCCGTCGAGTACGACGGGAACGACCCGCAGGACGCGGAGTGGACGCTCGGCTTCATCGACCCGGCCAAGCAGTACGTCGCGGTGCGGCAGAGCAACGGCCCGGTGACCGCGTTCCTCGCGGACGCGACGACCAACGGCGTCAAGCAGGCCGCCACCAGCACGGTCGACGGCAAGGCCTGGAGCCACTACCAGGGCGACCGCTACCGGGCCCTGGTGCTGGAGTCCGGCAAGGTCACCACGGTGGTGACCGGCACGGAGTCCTTCGCGAACCTGGAGAAGTTCGCCGCGACGCTGAAGTAGCCCCGACGCAGCACAGCAGAACGCCCCGGCCGCTGTCAGCGGCCGGGGCGTTCTGCGTGCACGTCGTCAGACGGTGGTGACGGCCTCGTCGAAGGTGAGGCGGGGGTTGCGCGGGTACCAGGCGTCCTGCCCAGGCTTGCCGATGTTGATGACGGCCAGCACCGAGTGGTCGCCGTCGGGGAAGAAGTCCTTGTTGATCCCCGCGGCGTCGAAGCCGGTCATCGGGCCTGCGGCCAGCCCCGCCGCGCGGATGCCGATGACGAAGTAGCCGACCTGGATGGCGGCGTTGAAGGAGCTGGAGGCCTCGCGGACCGGGCGCTCCGCGAAGAAGAGGTCCTTGGCCTGCGGGAAGACCGGGAACTGGGTCGGCAGCTCCTCGTGGAACTCGTGGTCCGCGGCGACGATCGCGACCAGCGGGGCGGCGGCGGTCTTGGCCTTGTTGCCGTCGGCCAGGTGGCCGACCAGGCGCTCGCGGGCCTCGGCCGAGCGGACCAGGACGATGCGCAGCGGCTGCTGGTTGAACGCCGTCGGGCCGAACTTGACCAGGTCGTAGACGGCCTGGATCTGCTCGTCGCTGACGGGCTCGTCAGTGAAGGTGTTGGCGGTGCGGGCCTCGCGGAACAGGAGGTCCTGGGCGGCGGCGTCGAGTACCAGAGCGTCAGACATGATTCACCTTCGAGATGTGTACCTGTGGACGGACGGCAGGGTCGCCGCTGTCACGGGTTCCAACATAGGTGAAGTTTCAACTATTTCCGCAGTCCGGGATCACGTGATGTGGATCACTCCTCGGGCTCCTCCTCGCCCTCCGCCAGGGCGGCGTCGAGCCGGGCCCTGGCGCCGTCCAGCCACCGCTCGCAGACCTTCGCCAACTGCTCCCCGCGCTCCCACAGGGCCAGCGACTCCTCCAGTGACGTCCCCCCGGTCTCCAGCGTCCGGACGACCTCCAGCAGGGCGTCCCGCGCCTGCTCGTAGCCCAGGGTGTCGTCCACCGCTGCCTCACCCGCCGACTTCTTAGCCATGGCCCCACCCTAGGGGCCCGCACTGACAATTCCGGCGACCAATTCCGGCGACAGTGCCGCCGCCGTTTCGCTACCCTCCGCCGCATGGTCACCGTACGTACCGGCGTCCCCGACGACGCACCCGAGCTGGTCCGGTTGCGGCAGCTGATGTTCGAGTCCATGCAGGCCGGGACGGCCGCCGCCGGCGACGGTTCCGCCGGCTGGCGCGAGGCCGCAGAGGACCTGCTCCGCAAGGTCACCGCCGATCCCGACAGCAACTTCGGGATCTTCGTGGTCGACGATACCGCGCACCCTGGCCGTCTCGCGGCCTGCGCCGTCGGCACGCTCGAACAACGGCTGCCGGCGCCCGCGCACCCCGACGGGCTGTTCGGCTTCGTCTTCAACATCTGCACCGACCCGGGGAGCCGCCGCCGCGGCTACGCCAGGGCCTGCACCGAGGCCCTGCTCGACTGGTTCGACGCCCGCGGCGCGACCCGGATCGACCTGCACGCCACCGCCTCCGGCCAGCAGCTCTACCGGCAGCTCGGCTTCACCGAGCACTCCGTCCCGCTGTCCCGCACCCGGCGCCGCTGAGGTCCGGACGCTTCCCCTGCCTCCCTGCCTCCCGGCGTCCCGGCCTCCGCTGCCTTCCTGCCTGCGCTGTCTCAGCCCTGATCCACCGTCACCGACAGCTCGCCCTCGGCCACCCGGGCCCGCAACCGCTCGCCGGAGGCGACCTGCGCCGGGTCGCGCACCACCGCGCCGTCCTCGCGCTGCAGCACCGCGTACCCGCGCTGCAGCGTCGCCGCGGGGGAGAGGGCGACCACCCGGGCCAGGGTGTGCGCCAGCTCGGACGCGGCCCGGTCCAGCCGGTGGTCCAGGGTCCGCCGGGAGCGTTCCAGCAGGGCGCCGAGCTCGGCGGCCCGCTCGTCCACCATCCGGTACGGCGCGGCCAGCACCGGCCGGCTGCGGACCGAGGCGAGCCCGCTCTCCTCCCGGTCCAGCCGGGCCCGGACGCCGTACCTGGCCCGGTCGCGCAGCCCGTGCACCCGGGCCAGCTCCTCCCGGACGTCGGGGACCACCCGCTTGGCGGCGTCGGTCGGAGTGGAGGCGCGCAGGTCGGCGACGAAGTCCAGCAGCGGCTGGTCCGGCTCGTGGCCGATGGCGCTGACCACCGGTGTCCGGGCCGCCGAGACGGCGCGGACCAGCTGCTCGTCGGAGAAGGGCAGCAGGTCCTCCACGCTGCCGCCGCCCCGGGCCACGATGATCACGTCCACGTCCGGGTGCTCGTCCAGCTCCTTGACGGCAGCGATCACCTCCGGGACGGCGTGCACCCCCTGCACCGGGACGTTGCGGACCTCGAAGCGGACGGCCGGCCAGCGCCGGCGCGCGTTCTGCAGCACATCGCGCTCGGCGGCGGACGCGCGCCCGGTCACCAGGCCGATGCACTGCGGCAGGAACGGCAGCGGCTTCTTGCGCTCGGCGGCGAACAGCCCCTCCGCGCCCAGAGTGCGCTTCAGGAGCTCCAGCCGGGCCAGCAGGTCGCCCAGGCCGACCAGGCGGATCTCGGCGGCGCGCAGCGACAGCGTGCCGCGCGGCCCGTACCACTCGGGCTTGGCGTGCACCACTATCCGCGAGCCCTCGGACACCAGCTCGGCGACGGGGTCGAAGACGGTGCGGTAGCAGGTCACCGAGAGCGAGACGTCCTCGGACGGGTCACGGAGCGTCAGAAACACCACGCCCGCACCGGGACGCCGGCTCAGCTGGGTGATCTGCCCCTCCACCCAGACCGCGCCGAGACGGTTGATCCAGCCGCCGATGAGCTGGGACACCTTCGCCACCGGGATGGGGGTGTCCGCCGAAGTGTCCAGGGCCATGCGTCGAGACTATCGGCAGGGTCCGACAGCGCCGAGAGCCACGACCGGACGGCCCCGGGGGCCGCCCCGCCCTGCCGGTAGGCTGGGGACCATGCCTGCTACCGCATCCCGCCGTGTCCTGCTCGCCGCCCCGCGCGGTTACTGCGCGGGCGTCGACCGTGCCGTCATCGCCGTGGAGAAGGCTCTGGAGCAGTACGGGGCCCCCATCTACGTCCGCAACGAGATCGTCCACAACAAGTACGTCGTGCAGACCCTCGAGAAGAAGGGCGTCATCTTCGTCGGCGCCACCGAGGAGGTCCCCGAGGGCAACATCGTGGTCTTCTCCGCCCACGGCGTCGCCCCCTCGGTCCACGACGAGGCCCAGCGCGGCAAGCTCGCCACCATCGACGCGACCTGCCCGCTGGTCACGAAGGTGCACAAGGAGGCCCTCCGCTACGCGGAGGAGGACTACGACATCCTGCTCATCGGCCACGAGGGCCATGAGGAGGTCATCGGGACCATGGGCGAGGCGCCGGAGCGCACGCACCTGGTGGACGGCCCGGGGGACGTCGACAAGGTGCAGGTCAGGGACGAGTCCAAGGTGGTGTGGCTGTCGCAGACCACCCTCTCGGTGGACGAGGCGATGGCCACCGTCGGCGCCCTGAAGACCCGCTTCCCGCTGCTGACCAGCCCGCCCAGCGACGACATCTGCTACGCCACGCAGAACCGGCAGGTGGTGATCAAGCAGATCGCGGCCGACTCGGACCTGGTCATCGTGGTCGGCTCGCGCAACTCCTCCAACTCGGTGCGACTGGTCGAGGTCTCCCTGGAAGCCGGTGCCAGGGCCGCCCACCTGGTCGACTTCGCCGAGGAGATCGACGAGGCCTGGCTGGAGGGGGTCGCCACCGTCGGCGTCACCAGCGGCGCCTCGGTCCCGGAGATCCTGGTCGAGGGCGTGCTGGAGTGGCTGGCCGCGCGCGGCTTCGGCGACGTCGAGGTGGTCCGCACCGCGGACGAGCACATCCAGTTCTCGCTGCCCAAGGAGCTGCGCCGGGACCTGCGCGCGGAGGCCGCGGGCAAGTAGGGCCCGCGGCCGGTTCCCCCGGTTCACGGCCGGCTCGTACTGATTCACGTACGTGAGGCGGCCGGACGGGGTAGGTCCTAGGTTGGCGTTATCGGGTTCGACGACGAACAGGGGATTCACGACGTGAACGTCTTCGGTGTGGACATCGGCGGTTCGGGATCAAGGGGGGGCCCCCGGTCTGGG
>NZ_BBPM01000026.1:102718-110490 GCF_000787775.1 Streptacidiphilus carbonis
ACGACGAACAGGGGATTCACGACGTGAACGTCTTCGGTGTGGACATCGGCGGTTCGGGCATCAAGGGGGCGCCCGCCGATCTGGATCGGGGCGCCCTCGCCCAGGAACGGCACAAAGTGCTCACTCCGCACCCGTCCGAACCCAAGGCGGTGGTCGGCGCCGTGCAGGAGGTGGTCCGCCACTTCGACTGGCGCGGTCCGGTCGGCCTCACCTTCCCCGGCGTGGTGGTGGACGGGCACACCCGTACCGCCGCCAATGTCGACAAGGGCTGGATCGACCTGGACGCCGGGGCGCTGTTCTCGGACGCGCTCGGGCTGCCGGTGGCCGTCGTCAACGACGCCGACGCGGCCGGCCTGGCCGAGGTCGCCTACGGCGCGGGCAAGGACCGCAAGGGCGTGGTGCTGCTGCTCACCCTCGGCACCGGGATCGGCAGCGCGCTGTTCATCGACGGCGCGCTGGTGCCCAACACCGAGTTGGGCCACCTGGAACTGCACGGCAAGGACGCGGAGAAGCACGCCTCCTCCGCGGCCAAGGAGGAGCACGACTGGAGCTGGGCGCACTGGGCCGAGCGGCTCGACGACTACTTCGCCATGGTGGAGCAGTTGTTCTCACCGCAGCTGATCATCATCGGCGGCGGGGTGAGCCGCAAGGCGGACAAGTTCCTGCCCCTGCTCAAGCCGCTGCGCGCGGAGATCGTCCCCGCACAGCTCCAGAACGACGCGGGGATCGTCGGCGCCGCGATGGCTGCCGCGAAGCTGGGCTGACGGACCGGTCGGATTTCGACTGCGGACGGTACTCGGTCGGCCGCGCGGTTCCCCGCGCCCCTGGGGGACTGCGACTGAACCACTGTGAGTCAGTTGCAGCATCGTCGGGGGCGCGGGGAACCGCGCGACCTACCAGGCAGACGCCGCACCCGGAAACGGTACAGAAACCCGTTACCCGCGACGACGAGCCCGGGTAAGGGCGACGTGGCGGGCGAGCGCGATCACCGCGGACACGGCCGTCCCGGTGAACAGCCACCCCGCCTGCAGGGCCAGCCCGGTGGCCAAGCTGATGATCCGTCCGACGAAGCCGCCGCCGGGCCCGCCCCCGAGTACCAGCAGTGTGATCGCGAAAGCGATCGGCCCGCTGATCGGGGCGACCGCCAGGTCCGCGGGGCGTACCCGCACCGCGACCT
The DNA here is from genome assembly GCF_000787775.1 of Streptacidiphilus carbonis. Taxonomy (GTDB): domain Bacteria; phylum Actinomycetota; class Actinomycetes; order Streptomycetales; family Streptomycetaceae; genus Streptacidiphilus; species Streptacidiphilus carbonis. The sequence goes on from NZ_BBPM01000026.1 coordinate 103,896, forward strand.
GGAAGCAGGCGGCGACATAGGCCAGCCCCATCACGATGCCGGAGCCGGCGAACAGCCAGAAGTCCAGTGCGCCGCCCAGGAAGGTCGCGCCCAGGGTGACCACGGCGCCCCCCACCGCGGTGAGCCGGTGCGGGGTCCTGGGCCCCGCACCGGGGCGCGCGGCCGACCGCGGGGCGGGGCGCCGAGAGCCGCCCCCGCGCTGCTCGGGGGTGCGTGGCGCCGTCCCCGCGTCCGGTTCGTGGGAGCGTGCCGGTCCGGGCACGGCTGCGGCCCGCCCGGGGACTGCGGCGGCCCCGGGGCGGTCGGTGGTGCGTGCGTCAGACATCCGTCGGTACTCCACGAGTCCAACGTACGGTCGGATGAACGCCACTCCCTGTGACGGACACGCCGGTGCCGCGTCACCGTCACCCACTGTGCCTAACGTCCCCGCGAACCTCCGTAGACTGGGGCACCGACCCCTTGTCCTTCTCGTCGCCTCCGGGCCGCCTCCTCCACCAGGATCTCGCCACATGTCGCTTTCGATCGGAATCGTGGGCCTGCCGAACGTCGGCAAGTCCACGCTCTTCAACGCCCTGACCAAGAACGACGTGCTGGCGGCCAACTACCCGTTCGCGACGATCGAGCCCAATGTCGGCGTCGTCGGCGTCCCGGACCCGCGCCTCGCGGTGCTGGCGAAGATCTTCGGCTCGCAGCGGATCCTCCCGGCGACGGTGGACTTCGTGGACGTCGCCGGCATCGTCCGCGGCGCCAGCGTCGGCGAGGGCCTGGGCAACAAGTTCCTGGCGAACATCCGCGAGTCCGACGCGATCTGCCAGGTCATCCGCGCCTTCGAGGACCCGGACGTGGTCCACGTCGACGGCAAGGTCTCGCCCAAGGACGACATCGAGACCATCAACACCGAGCTGATCCTCGCGGACCTCCAGTCCATCGAGAAGGTGCTGCCGCGGCTGCAGAAGGAGTCCCGGCTCAAGAAGGAGTCCGCGGTCCTGCTGAAGGCCGCCGAGGCGGCTCAGGCCGTCCTGGAGTCCGGCAAGACCCTCTTCGAGGCCGGCTTCGACCGCGACTCGGTCCGCGAGCTGCACCTGCTCACCGTCAAGCCCTTCCTCTACGTCTTCAACGTGGACGAGGATGAACTGACCGACGAGGACTTCAAGGAGGCCCAGCGCGCCCTGGTCGCCCCCGCCGAGGCCATCTTCCTCAACGCCAAGATCGAGTCCGAGCTGATCGGCATGGACGAGGACGAGGCCCTGGAACTGCTCCAGTCCATGGGCCAGGAGGAGGCCGGCATGGCCACCCTGGGCCGCGTCGGCTTCGAGACCCTCGGCCTGCAGACCTACCTCACGGCAGGCCCCAAGGAGGTCCGCGCCTGGACCATCAAGAAGGGCGCCACCGCCCCCGAGGCCGCGGGCGTGATCCACACGGACTTCCAGAAGGGCTTCATCAAGGCCGAGATCGTCTCCTACGACGACCTGGTCGAATGCGGCTCCATCCCCGAGGCCCGCGCCAAGGGCAAGTCCCGCATCGAGGGCAAGGACTACACCATGCAGGACGGCGACGTCGTCGAATTCCGCTTCAACGTCTAACAAGGCGTCACTGCTGAAGCACTGGGCCGAGTTCACGGACCGGCCGCTCCCTCTCGTCGCGGTCAGTCGGAGCGGCGTGACGTGCAAGGGCATCGACGCCTCCTTCGGGCCCACAGACCTCCTGGCGGCATGGCATTGACCGCGGTGGCCGTGACTGCGGAGTAGGTTGCGGCCGGCGCGGCCGAGGTGGAGGCGCTCATCGACCTTGCGGAGAAGGCGATCCCGGTCCTGCCGCGCTACTGAGGGCCGGGTGGGCCGAAAATCGCGTGCCCTCGGGGCCGTCGCGGCCTAACGTGGGCCGTATGACGAGCGATCAGGTTTGGCCGGGGCTGCTGCGGGGGTGCTCCACTCCGGGGCGATGAGGGCGCGGGTGCGGAGCCGGGGGGAGTTGCGGGGGTTGCGGCGGCCTCGGGGGCACGGGTGTTGGGACCATCTGTATGCCGCGCCGCTGTGGCCGCTGCACGGGGCCAATCTGGGGACGCTGCTGCGCACCTGCGATGCCGTGGGGGCGTGCATGGCGGTGCCGCGCTTTCCCTGGGTGCCGGAGGCGCTGGCGCGGGGGAACACCCTGCGCCGACCGCTCTGTCTGCACTGGACCGGCGATCCGCTGGGCTGGCTGGAGCGGCAGCGCGAGCGCGGACTGCACATCGTCGGCGTCGAGCTGGCGGAGGAGGCGGTGCGGCTGGCCGACCTGCCGGCCGCACGGCGGCCCACGGTGATGGTGCTGGGGCATGAGCAGAGCGGTATCCCGCCCGAGGCCCTGGACCTGCTCGACGAGGTCGTCGAGATCCCGATGGTCGGCAGCGGTGCCAGCCTCAATGTCGCGGTGGCCGGCTCGCTGGTGCTCTACCGGTTGGCCGGGCTGATCTGAGCCCGGCGCACGAACACGTCCGCCGCCTGCCCGGAGGGTGCTCCGGGCAGGCGGCGGTGACGTGCGGGATCAGGTGCGGTCAGGAGGGATCGGTCGGGGGCACGTCGTCGCCGATCTGCTTCTTGGCTTGTTCCTGGGCCATGTCGACCTGGCTGGCGTACTTGCCGCCGGTCTTCTGGTCGATCATGTCGCCGGCCTTGTCGACGCCCTTGTCGGCCTGGGCTTCGTGACCCTTGAGCGCACCCTTGATCTTGTCGAGCACGGACATCACGGTCCTCCTCACGGAATACTGACCCCACCAGCATCAGCGCCCCGGGCGAAGTCCGCATCTCCAGGAACGTCGTCGTGCCTCCCCGCACCCCGTCGCTAGCCTCGATGCGACCGCGCCCGCCCCCGACGGGCGCCACCCGGATCCGGAGGCAAGAGATGCCCGCAGCGCGCTTCAAGGACCTGTGCCTGGACGCCAACGACGCCCCAGCCCTGGCCGACTGGTGGTGCACCGCGTTGGGCTACCGCCGCCGGAACGACGGTCCCGACGGCGGCGGCGCGATCCCGATCGTGGACCCGACCGGTGCCGGGCCGCTGATCTGGGTGATCCCGGTTCCCGAGGTCAAGTCGCTGAAGAACCGGATGCACCTGGACGTGTTCGGCAGCACCGAGGAGCTGATCGCCCTCGGCGCCGCCCTGGTCCGTCCGATCGGCGGCGACATCGGGTGGGACGTGCTGGCCGACCCGGAGGGCAACGAGTTCTGCTGCTTCGCCCCGGAGGAGTGAACGGCGGCGCGGACGTCGTCACAGGTCGGCGTTGTCACAGGTCAGAGCTGTCACAGGTCAGAGCTGTCACAGGTCCGCGCCGAAGGAGTCGTAGCGGCGTCCCTCCGCGGCGGCCAGCTTCATTCCGGAGCGCCGTTGGAACGGAGAGATGCCGCCGGGGCCCCAGGGGCTGACCGAGCCGGCCCGGACCGCGAGCGGGTCCTTGTCCGGCAGGCCGAGGTCCCGACGGACCCGGTCGACCGGGATGTCGGCCAGCTCGAACCAGTCGATGCCGAGCAGGTCCGCCCCCGTGACCGCGCCCCTGCGCATGGCGTCGCCGAGGCGCAGGGCCACGCCCTCGCGGGAGAGGTGGCCCGCGTCCGCCTCGAAGAGTCCGGCGGCGCGCTCCAGCAGCCCGGTCTCGAAGAGCCCCAGCACCATCGCCAGCAGCGAGAAGCCGCGCGGGTCGGGGATGGCCCGGCCGATCAGGCCGAACACCTCCAACTCGGACTCCAGGGTGGTGCCGTAGTCGGCCACCACGTGCACCCAGTCGTGCTGGGCCAGGTACGGCGGCGCGCTGTCCGGCAAACCGGGGTGGACGAACCCCCTGGCCTGGTAGAAGCGGTGCACACCGAGCCCGAGCGAGCCCTCGGGGCAGTGCGCGAGCGCGGCCCAGCGGGCGGCGAGCGCCGGGTCGTCCGCCACCTGCTGCCAGGGCTCGGTGAGGGCGCTGCGGGCGTGCAGCTGGGAGGAGCTGTCGGCGTCCCAGCGGGCGGTGTAGCCGTTGCGCTCGAAGTCGGTCAGGGCCAGGCCCAGGGCGCCCTCGGCGTAGTCCTTGGCGACCTCGCGCATCCCGTCGTCCACGCCCAGCGCGTGCGCGTACCCGTCGACGGCGAGGCAGACGTCCTCCGGGAGCGGGTTGAGCACCAGTTCGCCCAGCACCATCAGCTGCAGCACCCGGGTGCGGAAGATCTCGTTCCGCGCCGCCAGTGACTCGGCCAGGCCGCGGGCGCCGAGCGGCTCCACCGTGTCGGGGTCGACCTCGAAGCCGGTCATCGACCGGGAAACCGCCCGCAGCAGCAGTTTCTGAAGCTCGGTCAGGCCGCCGCCGCCCGACAGGGCGCCCTTGAGGCCGCGGATGATGCGTACCGTCTCGGCGCGGTCGGGCGGCCGCAGGTCGACCCGGTCGGCGTCGGGGAGGGGGACGGGTTCGGCCTCGAACTCGGGGTCGGGGTCGGGCGCGGGCTCGACCGCGGGTTCTGACTCGGACTCGGACATCGTTGGCTCCTTCCTGGGGTTCCATTGCCCCAGACCCGGAGACCGTCCGCACCGGTGTACGCGCACAGCTCAATCCACGCCGCCGTCCGCCGGGTCACTGGGTCGCCGCCTTGGACAAGTCGATTGTCGGGACGGGGTGGATCGGCGAGTTGCGGGCCCCGTCCGGTGCTCGCCGCTGTGGCGGTAGTGTCCTTTCCGGACATGTTCCGGGGAGAGCGGGAAGAGGACTCTGCCAGTGCTGATCGACACGGTGGCGTGGGTGCGGATCGAGGGCGGTCGGATCCTGTGCGCCCGGCCGAGCGGGAAGGACGTCTTCTACATCCCCGGCGGCAAGCGGGAGGGCGCCGAGAGCGACCTGGAAACGCTGGTACGCGAGATCGAGGAAGAGCTGACGGTCCTGCTCGATCCGGAGACCGTGGCGCACGTAGGGACGTACGAGGCGGGCGCACCCGGTCCCCCGGAGGGCGTCGTGGTGCGGATGGCCTGCTACACCGCCGAGTGTCGTGGGGAGTTGACCCCGAGCAGCGAGATCGAGGAGATGGCTTGGTTCTCGTACAGCGACAGGGACCTGGTACCGCCTGTTGATCAGTTGCTCTTCGACGAGCTCAAGTCTCGTGGCAGTCTGGTCTGACCGGAGGGGCGACCTTCAGACGCTGGGCAGCCTACGAGGTTCGATACGCTCCTCCACTGCCCCGTCACCCTCGCGTCCGACCATGTAGGCGCTGCCGGTACCTCTGCCACCGCCTCCACCAACTCCGTTCCCTGGTAGACGAGGCCGACGCCGTCGTCCGTGCAGTGAGCCGTCGGAAGGGTGCCGTCCGCCACGAGCCACCCTCGTGCGACCTCCGGCTCGGTGCCCGCCGGAGGTCGCGAGGATGGTCGGTTCCGCTGCCGTCATGCTCATGATCGTATCGGTGGCCATGGGTGCAAGAACACCTGCCTTGGTGGCCTCGGGGCCGGTGACCGGTACGGACGCGGCGTGTGCGGGACGCCGACGGCATTGCTTTGGAAGGATCAGCGTTCGCGGACCGGTCGCCGCCGCGCGGGGAGGCCGGTGACCCGGGTGGGGCCGGTCGCCCCTCGGGCGGCCTGCAGCTCCAGGTCGAGCTCGGTGATCAGACGGCGCAGAGCTGCCGTCACTTCGCGTTCCTCGGCCAGTGCGGACGTGGTCTCCGTCAGCTTCTCCTGCAGCCGGGAGTTCTCCTCGGCAAGGGAGTCGGCGGTGGACGGCATGTGCTGCTGCGCCAGCGCCTGCACCTGCGCTTGGAACTCCTCGACCAAGTCCTTGTGATGGCCGTAGACGACGTCACGGCGCAGGCCGGATTCGTGCAGCAGTTCGGTGACTGTGAGGCGGCCCGTCTCCGAGCGCAGAGCGGTGCCGTGGAGAAGGCGGTCGGCGGCGGCTTGGAGCGCAGCGCGTTCGGCCTGATGGTCGCGACGGCGACGGGTGGTCATACCGGAGACCCTTCGTTGTCGGGGTGGTCATGGCGGTGGATGAGCGCTCCAATGTGTCCGGCCCGGGCGGCGGCCCGGTCCCGCAGCGGCTGAGGGGAGCCGCACTCGCTCTCGTCCGGACCGGCAGGTTCGGGCAGGCCCCGGGCGAGACGGGCGGTGCGGCAGGACGCGGTCTCGGGGAGCCGGACGCAGGTCGTGCCAGGAGAATGAGTGACGAAGCGACAACCGAGAGTAGCTTAGTGGACCGGGGCAAGGCCGAGTCGGGGGAGTTCCCACCGCAGGCGCAGGCGCAGGCGCAGGCGCGGGCGCGGACCCCCGGCTGTCGACCGGCTGGACCAGGACCGCTTCGCCCTCCCCGGGGGCGCCCCGGCGGCTGTCTGCCGCGATGTGACCGCGAAGGCCTGATGTGACCCGAACGGCGGGGTACGCAAAGATTTGAAAGGGTATGCCCGTATTCGGCCACCGCCCAGGGGTGGTCGCGACCCTACCCGGACGGGGACTACGTGAGGGAGCCACGCCGCAGGCCCGGCAGCCCACGCCGCAGGCCCAGCAACGCGGCCGCCCGGGCCCGGCTGCGCCGCGGTGCCGCCGCCGGGCAGGCGGAGGCCCCGCACGCGCCCCCGCAGCCCACCCGTCCGGACGAGCCGGCCACGCC
>NZ_BBPM01000025.1:0-35385 GCF_000787775.1 Streptacidiphilus carbonis
TCGGGGGCGGCGGGATCGGGGGCGGCCGGGGCGCCGCCCTTGGAATTCATCATGTGTCGAGTGTCGGGGGTGGGTCGGCGTCTGCGGTCACTGCTCACCGAATCCGTCGGACAGGTGTCGGCTGCGGCCGGCACGCGGCTCGGCCGGGATCGCGACCCGCCCCCGCGCTAGCGCCCGCGTCGCCGGCCCCGTGGGCGGCGTCGGCGGGCTACGGCGTAGGCGGCTGCGGCGACACACAGGAGTCCTGCCGCCGCGCCAGTGGTCTGCCAGGCGCTCAGACCGCCGCCCTGAGCCGCGTCGGCCCCGGCGACGCTCCCTCGGGACCGGGCCGGCGACGGGGACGCGCCGGCTGGGACGGAGGCGGACGCGCCGGCCCCGGCACTGGGGGTGGCTCGGCCGGCAGCGGTGAGGACGGTCGTGCCGGCGCTGTGCTGGAGCGAGAAGTCCGTTCCCCCGATGGTGACCTGAGCGCCTGTCAGAGCGACGGCCTGGCCGCCGACGCTGAGCGCCGAACCGTCCGCGACCCGGATCTTCGAGCCGGCCACCGCGGTGAGCGCCTTGAGGCTCTGGCTCCCCGCCGCGTGGAGGTCCAGCACCGCCCCCGGCGAGGTGAGGGCGACTCCGCTGCTGGCGGCGAGGCTCGCGCCGGTCAGCGCCAGCGTGCCCATGGCCACGGTGGTGGCTCCGGTGTAGTCGACCGAGCCGGTGAAGGTGGTGGTGGCGGCGCCGTTCTGGATGAAGGATCCGCTGCCGCTGATCCTCGACAGCGTGAGGGCCTTGTCGACATCGGCGGCGACCAGCATGCCCTCGTCGACCACCCGGTAGAGCGCGCCGGAGGTGTAGAGGCCGCCGTCGCCGCCGGACCTGCCGGAGCCCAGCCGCAGCACCGCGCCCCGCTGGATCGTGGTCGAGCCGTCGTAGTACTGGGTGGCCGCGAAGGTGACGTCGTTGCCGGTGGTCCCGGCGATGACGATGTCTCCCTGCCCGGGGGCGGCGAGGGTGTCGTGGTACCTGCCGCCGCCGATGGGCGCGCCCAGGGTCACCGGGCCGTTGTAGTCGAAGGTGAGCAGGGACCGCCGATTGCTGGCCGTGTGCAGATTGATGTACACCGTCTGCGCGGTGCCCGGCATGAAGATGGCATGGGTGGTGCCGTCGCCCCACTGCACATCGGCGCCCTCGATGTTGGTCCCGCGCACATTGCTCTTGTGCGCGACCGGCCGCCAGTTGAGGGCCGGGTCGCTGAGCGAGGGCGCGGTGTCGGAACCGGAGTCGCTCCAGCTGTAGTACCCGGTCAGGACGACCTTGCTGCCGGGCCGGGAGTGGACGTTGACGTCGCTGCCGTAGGCCTGGTTGTAGAAGACCTGGCGCTGGGTGACGGTCTGGCCGAGCGGGGTGTCGATGATCCAGGAGCCCTGGTTGACGATGGTGCTCGCGTCGGGGAGCGCGGCCGGGTAGTCGGTGGCGCCGAAGGCGGTGCCGGTGCCGTTGTAGACCACCCCGGAGAAGGGGTTGGTCCCGGCTATCTGGAGGGTGCCCCACATATTGCGCGGCTGCGCCACCAGTCCGCTGCCGCTGATGATGCCGAGGTTGAATGCGCGGGTGAGCGACAGCCGCAGGGTGCCGTCGACCCTGATGTTGTCCTGGTTCTGCTGGTAGCCGGGGGTGTTGTAGGGGAAGCTGCCGATCAGTCCGGTGCTGCCGCCGGTGCCGTACTGCAGCGTGGTGCCTCGGTCGACGGTGATCGCGGGTGCGTCGGGGTCGCTGACCGTGCTGTAGGGGTGGTTGCCGCCGAGCACGGAGACCTGCTGATGCTGCCGGGATGCGGGCAGGGTGAAGGTGCTGTCCCTGGTGAGCACCAGGGTTCCGGTCCCGGTCACCCGCAGGGTGCCCTGTCCGCTGATCACCCCGCTGTAGGTGTGGGTGCCGGACGGCACGCTCACCACCGCGTCCCCGGTCAGCACCACGTCCTGGCCGGCCAGCACGGCAGCGGTGATGTCCCCGGCACCGCCCGCCGCGGCCGCGGGCGGTGCTCCGGCGGACAGGAGCAGCAGTGCGCCCGCCGCGGCCCCGGCGGTTGTGCGGCCCCAACTGCTCTTCGCAGAACGTCGCATCACGGACCGATCCTGTCAGGTCCGCTGCGACCGCCACGGTCCGGGCCCCCTCCCGGACAACTTGTTCCCACCGCGGCCGGGTCGCACCGCGGTTCCGGTGATGCCTCCCGTCAGCCCTTCAGCGCCTCCCGGACGAAGGCCGCGGCGGCGTCGAGGGCGGCGTCGGCCTCGTCCAGCACGGCGGCGAAGGACTGGAAGACGTGCGGGACCTCCGGCCAGACCTGGAGTTCCACCCACACGTCCTGCCCTGCGGCGCGGGCCGCCAGCCGGGTGGCGTCGTCGAGCAGGATCTCGTGCGAGCCGACCTGGATCAGCAGCGGCGGGAGTCCGCTCAGATCCGCGAACACCGGGCTGGCCAGCGGCACCGCGGGGTCGGTGGCGCCGAGGTAGTCGCGGGCCCGGGTGCGGAGCCCCTCCGGGGTGAGCGCGGGATCGACCGCGGCCTTGCCTGCCATGCTGTCGCCGGACAGGGTGAGGTCGGCCCAGGGCGAGAACACCGCCGCGGCGGCCGGCTGCGGCAGACCCGCGTCCTTCAGCGCCACCAGCGCCGCGACGACCAGGCCGCCGCCCGCGGACTCGCCGACGAGGGCCACCGCCGAACTGGGCACACCACTGTCCAGCAGCGCCCGGTAGGCGGCCACCGCGTCGTCGACCGCCGCCGGGAACCGGTGCTCCGGCGCCAGTCGGTACTCGACCGAGACGGCCCGCGCGCCGACCCGGCGGGCGAGGTCGGCGGCCAGCCCGGCCCCGTCCGCCGCCGAGCCGATGGCGTACCCGCCGCCGTGCAGGTAGAGCAGCACCTGCGTCGGGTCGCTGCCCGGCGTGTCCACGGTGACGACGGGGACGCCGCCGAGCGCGCCCGGGGTGAGCGAGACGTCCTCGGGCAGCGGTATCGCGGTGATCATCGCGTGGAAGACCTCGCGCTGCTCGACGACGTCGCCGCCGATGTCGAGGGGTCCGTGACGCAGGATCTCGTCCAGCGTACGGCGTTGCTGCCGGCTCATCAGATGGTGCCTTTCAGAAGGGATTCATCAACAGGGGAAGGTGGTGGCGCCCGGTCGGGAGCCGGCTGCGGTCAGCGCGGCGGGCCGAGGATGATCTGGCCGTACCGGTCGGCGGCCTCGGCCATCCGGTCCTTGGAGATCTCGAAGCCGTCGGGGCGCGGGGTCGCCAGATCGCGTCCGGCGTGGCGGAACATGCCCTCGATGCCGCCGGGGGTGCAGATCATCAGCAGGTCGGCGGCGTCGGAGGTGATCCGGTAGCCGTGCGGGACGTTCTTGGGCAGGTAGACGATGCCGCCCTCGGACAGCTCCATCTCCTGGTCGTCGGACCACAGCAGCGCGGTGCCCTTGATCAGCATGAAGACTTCGTCCTCGCGGGTGTGCAGGTGGTACGGCGGGGCCTCGCCCTTGTTGACGGTGAACCGGCCCACCGTCAACTGGCCGTCGGTGGCCGCGCTGTCCAGCAGGACGGAGAATGTTCCGCCGTCCAGCCATTCGAGTTTCTGCTGCTGATCGGGCTGTGCGAGGTAGGCCATGCTCACGGGGCGACCCCTTCAGTTCTGCTTTCCCGGAAAATCGGGGCAACGGGCGTGTGCGATTCTTCTCCCCAACCCGCTTCCGCCACAAGGCAAGAGGGTAGGACCAGCAGTACCACTCCGCTCCGTTCCTGGTTACCATGGCCATTGATGGCGACGACGAACAATTTCGGTATCGCGCTGCGGGGTTGGCGTGAAAGGCTCTCCCCGCCGGACGCCGACGGGCGACGGTTCCAGGGGCTGCGCCGCGAGGAGTTGGCCCGGCTCTCCGGCGTCTCGGTCGACTACGTGGTCCGACTGGAGCAGGGGCGCGCCCGCAATCCCTCCGCCCAGGTGGTTTCCGCCCTGGCCAGAGCACTGCAACTGCCCGCCGCCGAACGCGACCACCTGTTCCGCTGCGCCCATCTGATGCCGCCCTCGGACGGCGATGTGCCGATGGAGGTGCCGGTGGGCGTGCGGCGGCTGATGCAGCGTCTGGACTCCGTTCCGGTCGCCGTCTACGCCGCCGACTGGACCCTGGTCAGTTGGAACCGGATGTGGACCGCCGTGGTCGGAGACCCCGACGACTACGGCTGGGACCAGCGCAATCTCGTCGCCGGGATGTTCCGGACGACCGACGGACGCAGGAACGACGCCATCGCCGCCTGGCCGGTGCGGTCCTTGGCGGGCGACGCCGCCGAGGAGGCCGCCCTGGTCGCCGACCTGCGTGAGACCGCGGCCGCGTATCCCGCCGACGCCCGCCTCGCCGCGCTCGTCGAACGGCTGATGGAAACCAGCCGGCGATTTGCCGAACTGTGGTTCGGCGGAACAGTCGGGGCAATCGGCGGCGACCGAAAGACCGTCGAGCATCCGTCGGTCGGGAGCATCACACTGGACCTCGAAGTACTGATGGTCCCCGGCTCCGACCTCCGGGTTATTACGTACACGGCCGAATCGGGGAGCAGCGACGCGGAGAAGCTGCACACATTGCGACAGGGCGCCGAAATCAGCGCCGCCGACTGAATTCAGCCGGATTCCGCGAGTGCGGCCCGGGTCAGCGTGGTGGCGGTGTGCACCAGGCTGACGACGGCCTCCTCCGGCTCCAGCCCGTACAGGTCGGTCAGCCCGAACAGGGCCTCGGCGCTGACCACGACCGCGAGATCGCGTTTGAGCTGGACCAGGGCGGCGGGGTCGGCGGCCCCCAGGGTCTGTTCCAGCGGGGCCAGGGCATGGTCGATCAGACCGAAGCGCAGACCCGGCCGGGCGGCGGCTCCGCCGGGCCGGATCACGGTGGCCGCGATCATCGCGCGGACCACGCCCTGCCGGGTCAGCACATGGCGCATCAGGAACTCGGTGGCGGCGGCGATGCGCTCCACCGGGTCCTCGGAGTCCGCCACCGGGGCCAGCGCCTCCTCGGCGCTGGGCAGCTGGCCGACGATGGCCTCCTGCAACAGGCTGGCCAGGTCCGGGAAGTAGCGGTACGCCGTGGCCTCGGAGACCAGCGCCGCCCGGGCGACCTCGGGCATGGTCAGCTCGCGGCCGGTCCGGCTGAGCTCGGCCGCGGCCTGGACGATCGCCGTGCGGGTGCGCAGCTTCTGGTTGGCCCGGCCGGACACGGCCCGCTCCGCCGCGCCCCGGTCCGCCGTGCTCTGCGATGCCATCGGTCCACCTCTCGTCCGCAGCGTAGAACGCAAGACTCCCGCAGTCATGAGAGCATACTCTCACAAACCCCGAATCAACAGGTCAGGCGGCCTCGTCCGGCTTGACGACGGTGTCGACGAAATCGCCGATCGCACCGAGGGTGGCCCCCAACTGCTCGATCTGCGGGAAGTGGGCGGCCTCCGCGATGGCGGTGTAGTGGCCGTTCGGGAAGGACTTGGCGTAGCCGCGGCCGTACGCCGGCAGCGCGATCCCGTCCTGCTCGCCCCAGACGACCAGCACCGGCACGGTCACCCGGTGCAGCCGTCCGCGCAGCTTGGGGTCGTGGCTGAACGCCTCGCCCGCATAGACCGCCAGGGTGCGCTGGTTGGCGGCGGACACGGCCCGCTGCTCGTCGGTGAACGAGGCGAAGTCGGGGCGGAACGCCGGGTTGTGGAAGGACAGCCGGGTCATCTCGGCCGGAGCCATCACCCGGACGTCGCGGACCTCGTTCTCCTTCAGCTCGGCGTGGATGCCCACCGCGTTGAGCAGCACCAGCGCGCCGATCCGGTTGCGGGTGTCGCGCAGCGCCATCTCGGCGGCTATCCAGCCGCCCACCGAGTTGCCGATGACCATGACGCCGGTCAGGTCCAGCTCGTCCAGCAGGTCCAGGTAGGCGACCGCGAGGTCGGCGACGGTGTCGAAGGACTCCGGCCGCGGGGTGCCGTCGAAGCCGGGGTGGGTCGGGGCGATCGCGTACACGTGCTGGGACAGCGCGTTGCCCAGGCCGGCCATGGTGCGGGGGCCGGCGCCGCCGTGCAGCAGCAGGACGGCGCCGCCGTCGGAGTTGCTGCCGAACTCCTGGACGGTCAGGGACAGGCCGCCGGCCAGGTCGACGGTCCGGGTCACGGCGCTGGAGCTGCTGGTGGAGGCGGGAGTGGAGGCGGGGGTGCTCATGATGTGGGTCCTTTTCGCCGCGCTTACGAGAGCTGACTTGCATGAGTGTAGGCAGCTCTCGCGGTCTTATGCAAGTACGCTCTCATGACGAGAGTTGACATCATCACGTCCATCTCAGGGACAACTCGTGTCACACCCCGGGGTTTCGCTTATCGGAGTTCATGATGATCGTGTGACGACTTGTACACGTTCGGTCATTGTCGGGTGTAGGAGGCGCCCCAGCGGGGGACCCTCCATGAACACCGGTTCGGGGGGATCGTCATGCGTTGGATCGTGAGTTCTAGCCTGCGGCTTGCCGCTGCCGTGGTGGCGGCCGCGATCGTGGTCATGGTGGTGGGGGTGGGCTCGCTGCGCCATGCCTCCGTGGACACGCTGCCTGAGTTCCTGCCGCCGCAGGTGCAGGTGCAGACCGAGGCGTTGGGGCTGTCCACCAACGAGGTCGAGCAGTTGATCACCGTCCCGCTGGAGGACGAGTTCAACGGCATCGCCTATCTGGACCGGCTGCGCTCCCAGTCGGTGCCGGGGCTCTCCTCGATCGAGCTGACCTTCAAGCCCGGTACCGACATCTACAAGGCCAGGCAGCTGGTGACGGAGCGGGTGGCCCAGGGGCCGGCCGTGGTCAACGTCGGCACCCCGCCGGTGATGATCCAGCCGCAGTCCGCGCAGAGCCGCACCATGATGATCGGGCTGTCGTCCAAGTCCACCTCGCTGATCGACCTGTCGACGCTGGCCCGCTGGCGGATCCGGCCGCGGCTGCTCGCCGTTCCCGGTGTCGCCAATGTGACCATCTGGGGCCAGCGCGACCAGCAGCTCCAGGTCCTGGTCGACCCGGCCAGGCTGCATTCCGCCGGGGTCTCGCTGTCGCAGGTGATCAACACCACCGGTGACGCCATGTGGACCTCGCCGCTGACCTTCGTCGAGGCTTCCTCGCCCGGCGCGGACGGCTTCATCGACACTCCCGACCAGCGGCTGTCGGTCCAGCACATCCTGCCCATCACCACGCCCAAGGACCTCGCCCAGGTCCCGGTCGAGGACACCAACGGCAAGACCGTCAAGCTCGGCGACGTCACCACGGTCGTCGAGGACCACCCGGCGCTGCGCGGCGACGCCGTGCTCTCCAGCGGCTCCGGCTTCCTGCTGGTCGTGGAGAAGCTCCCCGGCGCCAACACCCTCGCCGTCACCAAGGGCGTCGAGCAGGCGATGGCGGAGCTCAAGCCCGGGCTGACCGGCATCACCGTCGACACCTCGGTCTTCCGCCCGGCCGACTTCGTCCAGTCCGCGCTGCACAACCTGGGCTGGTCGGCGCTGGCCGGGCTGGTACTGCTGACGCTGTGGCTGGGCCTGTGCTGGCGGTCCTGGCGGGTCGCCCTGGTGGGCCTGGTGGCGGTGGCGCTGCCGCTGGTGGCCGCGGCTTATGTGCTCTACCTGCGCGGATCGACCTTCAACGAGATGACGCTGGCGGGGATGCTGGCGGCGCTGGGCATCGTCGTCGACGACGCCGTCTCGGGGGTGCTGGCGCTGCGGAGCGCGGCCGACGCCGCCATGCCGCGGCCGGGCGCCCCGGAACACGCGTTCGGCGCCGCGGGCGTCACCGACGACGGGTCCGACCCGGAGCCCCCGGCCGGGGCCACCGCGGTACCGCACAGCGGTGACGCCGCGTCAGCGCCCCCGGGCGCCGCGCCGCCGACGGAAGCCGGTGCGGCGTCCGACCCCGGCTCCGACCCCGGCTCCGACCCCCGGCCGTCACTGTCCGACCTGCTGACCGACGCCCTCACCGACGCCCGCCGCCCGCTGGGCTTCGCCCTCGCCGTGGTCCTGGTCACCGCGGTGCCGCTGCTGGTGATCCCCGGCCTGGGCGGATCCCTGGCGCGTCCGCTGGTCATCGCCTATGTGCTCGCGCTGCTCGCGGCGACCGCAGTGGCCCTCACCGTCACCCCGGCGCTGGCCTACCTGCTGCTCCGCCCGGGACTCCGCCGCAAGCCGGGGACAGCGACGGCGGCAACGGCGACGGCAACCCACGAGCCGTCCACCGCCCCGGTCCCCGCCCCCCGGCTGCACTGGACCGAACGCGGCTACCACCGACTGCTGGACCACAGGCTGCGCCCGGTGGTGGCCGGCTCGCTGGCCGTGGTCCTGGCGCTGGCCGCGCTTTCGATCCTGCCGCAGCTGGCGCACACCTCGCAGGGGGTGCTGCCGCAGACGCAGAACCGCCAGCTGCTGGTGCAGTGGCAGGCCGCGCCCGGCACCTCGCTGCCCGCCATGGAGAAGACGGCCGGCGCCGCCGGGGACAGCCTGCGCGCGCTGCCCGGCGTCAAGGACGTCGCCAGCGACGTCGGGCAGGCCCTGATGGGCGATCAGGTCGTGGATGTCGACTCGGCCCAGACCTGGGTCACCCTCTCCCCCGGCGCCGACTACGGCCGCACCACCGCGGCCGTCCGCAAGGCGCTGGACCGTCAGCCGGCCGCCTCGGCCGTGCGGCACACCCTGCTGACCTACCCTCAGCTGGCGCTCCAGGACGGCACCGCCGAGGCGACCGACGGCAACGCCGCGGTACGGGTCCGCCTCTACGGCACCGACACCAAGGTGCTGGCCGCGCAGGCCGAACGGCTGCGGCAGGCCGTCGCCGCCCAGCCGGGCATCGCCGGCCCCGCCATCGCCCGGACGCCCACCGAGCCCTCGATCGAGATCGCCACCGACGTCGCCAAGGCCGCCAAGTACGGCCTCAAGCCCGGCGACGTGCGCCGCTCCACCGCCGTGCTGGTGGCCGGTATCCCGGTCGGAAGCTACTACCAGCAGCAGCAGATCTTCGACGTGGCCGTATGGAGCACTCCCGCCGTCCGGAACAGCCTGGCCGACATCCAGAACCTGATGCTGGACACCCCCACCGGGGGCCAGGTCGCGCTGAAGGACATCGCGACCGTCTCGATCCAGCCGGCGCCCACCGAGATCGACCACGACCAGGCATCCCGCTACCTCGACATCACCGCCGCCGTCCACGGCCAGGACCTGGGCACCACCCTGAGCCGGGTCCGCTCGGCGGTTGAGGCGGTCGACCTGCCGCTCGGCTACCACGCAGAGATCACCAGCGGCCTGGAGCAGACCCAGAACGGGGAGCTCACCCTGGTGCTGTGCGCGCTGGCCTGCGCGGCCGGGGCGCTGCTGCTGTTCCAGGCGGCGCTGCGGAGCTGGAGCCGGGCCGCGGTGCTGCTGTTCAGCCTCCCGCTGGCGCTGTCGGGCGGCGCACTGACGGCCATGGGCAACGGCTCCCGGATCACCACCGGGGCGCTGGTCGGCTTCCTGCCGCTGCTCGGCGTCGCGGTCCACGGCGGCCTCACCCTGCTGCGGCGGTTCCGGGACGACCCGGACGTGCGCCGAGCCGCCGGGCGGACCGCCCCCACCGTGCTGACCACCGCCGGAGCGCTGGCCCTGCTGGTGGTGCCGTTCGTGGTGCGCGGCGACATCGCCGGGATGGAACTGGCCCGTCCGTTCGCCCTGGTGGTCATCGGCGGGCTGGTCACCACCACGCTGGTGACGCTGGTGCTGCTGCCGGCCCTGCAGCAGTGGCTGCCGGCCGGCGCCGCCGCCCCCGACGACGAGGTGGGCTGATGGGACGTCAGCAGACCGTCGCGGCAGCGGTTCTCGTCCTGGTCCTGGCCGGCGGCGCGGTGCTGGCCGGCTGTGGGCCCAAGGCGGAGAAGGTGAACGGCGTCCAGCCCGCCACCCTGGTGGCGGTCCCCGGCAGCACGCTGCACCGGGTGGTGCTCACCCCCGAGGCGGTCAGCCGGCTGGCCGTCGCCACCACGCCGGTGCTCCGCGCGACCGGCTCCGGCGGTCTGCTGCGGATCCCGGAGACCGCCCTGGTCTACGACCCCGAGGGCCGCCCCTGGACCTACACGGTCCCGGCGCCGCGGACCTACCTGCGGGTGGCCGTGGTGGTCGACCGCACCGAGAACGGCCAGGTACTGCTGCGGTCGGGCCCGCCGGCCGGCACCCCGGTGGTGGACGTGGCCGCGCCCGAACTGCTGGGCGCCGAGTACGGCGTGGGAGAGGAGTGACTGTGACCAGCACCGACCCCCGCGCCACTTCCCGCTCCGGTTCCGGTTCCGGTTCCGGGGGCTCCGGCTCCGCCTCGCGCCCGCGCGGCCCCCGCCGCCCGCACCGGACCGCGATGCAGGCCATCGTCTCCTGGAGCCTGCGCTTCCGCTTCCTGGTGGTGGCCGCCGCCGTCGCACTGATGACGGTGGGCATCGCCACCGTCCCGCACACCCCGCTGGACGTGTTCCCGGAGTTCGCACCGCCGCAGGTGCAGATCCAGACCGAGAGCCTGGGCCTGTCCACCTCCGACGTGGAGAACCTGGTCACCGTCCCGATCGAGCTCTCCATGAACGGCATGGCAGGTCTGGACACGCTGCGCTCCACCTCTGTACAGCAACTGTCCTCCATCGTGCTGATCTTCAAGCCGGGCACCGACCTGCTGCACGCCCGCCAACTCGTCCAGGAACGGCTGTCCACGGTCCGTCCCACCCTGCCCAAGTGGGCCAGCCCGCCGGTGATGCTGCCCCCGGTCTCGGCCACCGGCCGGGTGCTCCAGATCGGCATGACGTCCAGCACCCTCAACACGATGCAGCTGTCCCAGCTCGCCTACTGGAACGTCAAGGCGCGGCTGCTGCGGGTGGACGGCGTCGCCGACGTGTCGATCTGGAACGAGCGCCAGCCGACCTTCCAGGTGCAGGTCGACCCGGCCAAACTGGCGGCCAGTCACACCACCCTGGACGACGTGGAACGCACCACCTCGGACGCCCTGGACTCCGGCGCGCTGCAGTTCTCCACCGGCTCGGTGGTCGGCGCCGGCGGCGACGTGGAGGGCTCCGCCTCCCGCTACCAGGTGAGCCACCAGCTCGCCGTCCAGACCCCTGCCGACCTGGCCAAGGTGCCGCTGGAGGACCCGGCCGCCCAGGGTCAGGAGGTCCCGCTGGGCAGCGTCGGCCAGGTGGTCCAGGACTACACGCCGATCATCGGCGACGCCGTGATCAACGGGAAGCCCGGCCTGCTGCTGGTGGTGGAGAAGCTGCCCTGGGGCAACACCCTGCAGGTGACCAAGGACGTCGACAAGGTCATCGCCGAGCTGCAGCCCGGACTGCCCGGTGTCCAGTTCGACACCCACATCTTCCGGCCGGCCGACTTCATCCAGGATTCGGTGCACAACCTCACCGACGCCCTGCTGCTCGGCTTCCTGCTGGTCGTGGTCATCATCGTGCTGTTCCTGTTCGAGTGGCGGGTCGCGCTGATCAGCCTGATCACCATCCCGCTGTCGCTGGCCGCCACCCTGCTGGTGCTGCGGGCCTTCGGCACCACCGTCAACACCATGGTGCTGGCCGGTCTGATCATCGCCCTGGGCGCGGTGGTCGACGACGCGATCATCGACGTGGAGAACATCCTGCGCCGACTCCGGGTGGCCCGAAGCGTCGACAAGCCCGGCCGTGCGGACGAGTCGGCCTCCACCGCGCGGATCATCCTGGGCGCCTCGCTGGAGGTCCGCAGCCCGATCGTCTACGCGACCCTGATCATCGTCTGCGCCTCCGTCCCGGTGTTCCTGCTGCACGGGCTGACCGCCGCCTTCTTCCGGCCGCTGGCCATCTCGTACACCCTGGCCATCGCGGCCTCGATGGCGGTGGCGCTCACGGTCACCCCGGCGCTGACGCTGATCCTGCTGCGCAAGGCGAAGCTGAAGCGCTTCCAGTCGCCGTTGGTCCGGCTGCTGCGGAAGTGGTACGGGGCGTCGCTGGGCCGTATCGTGGCCCGGCCGCGGGCCGCCTACGCGGTGTTCGGCCTGGTCGTCCTCGCCGGGGCGCTGGTCGCGCCGCAGCTCGGGCAGTCGCTGTTCCCCACCTTCCAGCAGCGGGACCTGCTGATCCACTGGGACGCCATCCCCGGCACCTCCGACGCCGAGGTGGTCCGCACCACCACCAAGCTCAGCAGCGAACTGGCCGCCATCCCCGGGGTCACCGACTTCGGCGCCCACATCGGCCGCTCCAAGCAGGGCGAGGAGGTGGTCGGCATCAACGCGGCCGAGGTGTGGATCAGCATCTCGCCGAAGGTCGACTACAACCGCACCGTCGCCTCGGTGCGCGCCGTCGTCGACAGCTACCCCGGCCTCTACCGCGATGTCGAGACCTACCTCAACGAGCGCATCGAGGAGGTGCTGTCCGGCTCCAAGGAGGCCGTCACCATCCGTGTCTACGGCCAGGACCTGGCACAGATGCGCGGCACCGCGGAGTCGGTGCTGGGCCGGATCCAGTCCGTCCCCGGCGTGGTGGACCCGCATGTGGACCTGTCGGTGGACACCCCGCAGATCAAGGTCGAGGTGAACCTGGCCAAGGCCGCCAAGTACGGCCTGAAACCGGGCGACGTCCGCCGCCAGGCGGCCGCCATGGTGGCCGGCCAGGAGATGGGCAACGTCTTCAAGGGCAACCAGGTGTACGGGGTGTACGTGTGGAGCACGCCCTCGACCCGGTCCGACCCGACCGCGATCAGCGACATGCGGCTGGACACCCCGTCCGGCGGCAGCGTGCGGCTGGGCGACCTGGCCAATGTGACCATAGGGCCCGACCCCTACCTGATCACCCGCGAGGACAACTCCCGCTACATCGACGTGGGCACCAACGTCCAGGGCCGCGACCTGTCCGCGGTGGTCCAGGACATCCGCCGCAACCTGGTGGGCCTCAGCGTCCCGCAGGGCTCGCACTACACGCTGCTCGGCGAGTACCAGGAGCGGCAGAGCGCCCAGAACAGCCTGCTCACCACCGCCGCGATCGCCGCGGTCGCGATCCTGATCCTGCTCCAGTTGGCCTTCGGCTCCTGGCGGTTGGCGGTGTTCGTGTTCCTCACCCTGCCGATGGCGCTGGTCGGCGGGCTGATCGCGATCTGGATCGGCGGCGGCGTGGTCACCATCGGGGCGCTGGTCGGCTTCTTCACGGTCTTCGGCATCGCCGCGCGCAACGGCATCCTGCTGGTCAACCACTGCCAGCACCTGGAGGACCACGAGGGCATGGCCTTCGGCCCGGAACTGGTGGTCCGCGGCGCCGGCGAACGGCTCGCCCCGATCCTGATGACCTCCCTGGCCACCGGCCTCGCCCTGGTCCCCCTGGTGCTGCTCGGCAACCGGCCGGGCCACGAGATCGAGTACCCGCTCGCCGTGGTCATCCTCGGCGGCCTGATCACCTCCACCCTGCTCACCCTCTTCGTCGTCCCGTCCCTCTACCTCCGCTTCGCCAAACGTGTGCGCCGACGGGCCCCGGTATAACACTTCGGCAAACCCGGCGCGGGGTTTGGGGTCATGGGGAGGTTTGTGTCCGGATCGTTCCCCCGACCGTGCATTGCGGTCGCACAGGAACGGGCTAGTGTTCGCGGCCTGACACCTGCGACTGAAGGACACCCGTGGGATCCATACGCACCCGCCGCGCGCTCAGTGCCGCCGCCGCCCTCGCAGTCACCGGCACCGCGCTGCTCGCCGGGGCCGGCACCGCGTTCGCCGCGGACGCGCTGCACATCAACATCAGCGAGTGGAACCTCACCCTGCCCAAGGCGGTGAACGGCACCGCGGTCACCAGGACCCTGCATGTCGAGGTCGCCCACGACCTGCAGGGGCACGTCCCCTCGGCCACCCTCACCGTGGACGTCAGCGGTCTCGCCGGGGTGGCCGACGTCGTCTGGCCCGCCGGCTGCACCCACACCGGAACGGTGGGGACCTGCACCATCAGCCATGTCGACGACATCAGCAGCGGCCGGCCGCCGACCGAGCTCGGCTTCGGCCTGAAGGCCGACGCCAAGGCAGCCGACGGCGCCCAGGGCACCCTGGACTTCAAGGCCACCGCTCCCGGCCTGGCCTCCTACGAGGTCCCGGAGACCGTCTCCGTCGGCTCCGGCGCCGACCTGACCATCCAGCAGCTGAGCGCGATCCACCACGCCAAGGTCGGCTCGACCCTGAGCGCCCCGATCCAGTGGGCCAACACCGGCAACGAGACCGCCCCGTCGACCGTGCTGACGCTGGATGCCATGGCCGGGCTCGAATTCAAGCAGCACTACAGCAACTGCACGTACAGCAAGCCCACCGGAGACCTCGGCAACGTCGAGGCCGTCTGCACCATCAACACCCCGCTCGCTCCGGGCCAGGCGCTGCGGCTGGTCGACCCGGTGCAGGTGGGCGTCACCAGCGAGGCCTGGTACACCCTGCTGACCGCCTCGGTGCTGCCGCCGGGCGCGCAGGCCGCGAGCAGGGTGTCGCACAGTTCGGGCTCCACCCGGGGAACGGGACCGGAGTTGACCGCGGAGGCCGTCCCCGCCTCCTCCGTCCACTCCCGCACCGCCGACATCAACCCACAGGACAGCTACACCGAGCTCGACGTCTACGCGGACAACCACGCCCACTACAGCGCGGTCGGCGGCAGCGCCCGCGGCACCAAGGGGCAGACCGTCGACGTGACCGTGGGAATGCGCAACAACGGTCCGGCGCTGATCTACGACCGCAGCGGCGGCGACGGCATGGACGCCCTCAAGGTCACCTTCCCGGCCGGCACCACCGTCACCAAGGTGCCCGACGGCTGCGAACTGGCCCAGAAGGGCGCGGCGGCCGGCCACGGCCCCTACGAGTGCAATTCGACCTACGCCCAGGCCCCCGGCTACCAGGTCCTGTACACCTTCAAGGTCCGCCTGGACGCGGCGCTCTCCAACGCCGTCGGCAGCGCCAAGCTGACCAATGAGGCCAGCGACTACACCGGCGTTCCGGTCAGCTTCCCCTGGGACGACAGCACCAGCGGCTACACCGCGCCGATCGTCTTCAACGGCACGACCGGGACCGGCGGCTCACCGAGCACCCCGGCCTCGGCGACGGCTTCCCCGTCGTCCACCGCAGCCACCACCGCTGCCGCCACTGGCGGCTCCGCCTCTCCCTCCGCCGGCCCGACCGGCGGCTCCCTCGCCGCGACCGGTGGCGGCAGCAGCACCGGACCCCTGCTCGGCGCCGGTGCCGCTGCCCTGGCCCTGGGGGCCGGCGCACTGGTGCTCACCCGCCGCCGCAAGGCCGCCGACCACACCTGATCGGAACCCCCGCTCCACGGCCGGTGCCGTCCCGCCCCCGCGGGACGGCACCGGCCGCGTCTTCGGCCGCCCGACCTCGCCTTCCCCGTCTCTTCGCCCCAGCGTCCACACCCTTCACATCGGTGTCATAACGAAGTCGCAGAAACACCCGACCAGGGCTAATACGTTCGAGAAGCCCTGATAGAAAGTGCTTCCAGTTCGTTCTGCACGGGGGATGTTCCGGTGCCGTCCAGACGCACCAGCGAACTCCATTCGGTCTCGATGCATGACGCGACGTCATTTTCGAGGAGTATCTGCATGCCCAGAAGGGTCAATGCCGCCCTGGGCGGACATGCCGGAAAGGTCGCGCTGATAGCCGCGACCGCCGCTGCCGCCCTGTTCGTCGGCACCACCGCGGCCGGCGCCGCCTCGTTCGGCCCGTCCGGCCCGTCCGGGACGAGCGCCGGGTCGGCCGTGCCCCAGCGGGTCGGCGCCGCCGCGCGCATTCCCGTCGGCGCGGTCCGGACCGGCGCGCCCGCCGGGGGCACCCACCTCACGCTGAGCGTCGGCCTGGAGCCCCGGGACACCGCGGCCCTGAAGGCGTTCGTCGCCGCCGTGTCCACCAAGGGCAGCGCCCAGTACCACCACTACCTGGCCAAGGGTCAGTTCGCGGCCGCCTTCGGCCCGACCGCGGACACCGTCGCCAAGGTCACCGCCTCACTCAAGGCCGAGGGCCTCAACCCGGGCAAGGTCAGCGCCGACGGCCTGTCGATCCCGGTCACCACCACCCTCGCCACCGCCGCGCACGCCTTCGGCACCAGCTTCGCCGGCTACCGGCTGAAGGACGGCAGCACCGGCTACGCCAACAGCACGGCCCCGCAGCTCGCCGGGAACATCGCCGGGTACGTCTCGGGCGTCGCCGGCATGGACAGCCTGATCCGGGTGCACGCGAGCCACGGCAGCCTCAGCACCGCCGCCACGGCGCCCACCTCGACGAGCACGGCCGGCGCAGTGAGTTCCCGGACCACCACCGGCGGTCCGCAGCTGTGCAGCGCCGGCACCCAGGCGCTGAGCAGCCTCGGCAGCGACGGCCACGGGTACTACAGCGCCGGCAACCTGGCCGCGTCGTACGGGATGGAACACACCTCCACCAGCGGCAGCGGCGTCACCATCGGCCTGCTCGAACTGGAGGGCTTCTCCTCCTCAGACGTCGCGGCCTACCAGTCCTGCTACGGCACCAAGGCCGCGGTCAGCACCTACAAGGTCGACGGCGGTGCGAAGGTCGCGCCCAATCCCGACCAGAACATCGGCATCGAGTCGCTGCTGGACATCGAGGACGTGGTCGGACTGGCGCCCGGCGCCTCGATCATCGACTACGAGGGCCCGGACGCGACCGTCCTGGACGCGAACGGCAAGGCGACCCCGAACACCGCCTTCACGGACGACAACCTTGAGCACGTCTACCAGGCGATGATCGTCGACGACCGCGCCCAGGTGCTGTCCACCAGCTGGGGCGGCTGCGAGCTGGAGACCTCGGGTGCGCTGATCAACGCCGAGAACTACTACTTCATGGAGGCCGCGGCACAGGGCCAGACGGTCCTGGCCGCCTCGGGCGACGACGGCGCGAGCGACTGCGCCACGAAGACCGGAACCAGCGATGTGCTCACCGCCTCGGCCGACGACCCGGCAGGCCAGCCGTTCGTCACCGGTGTCGGCGGCACGAACCTCACCGGCAGTCCCGCCTCGGCCCGTTCCACCTGGAACAGCGGGGACGGTGCTTCCGGCGGAGGCGTTTCCGTCTGGAGCGTGCCCAACGGCAGCGGACTGGACTACCAGTCCGGCTTCACCGGCGCTGGTTACACCGCCACCCCCTGCGGCGCCACCAGCACGTCCACCTGCCGCCAGGTCCCGGACGTCGCGGCGCTGGCGGACCCCGCCAACGGCTACGCGCTCTACTCCGGCGGCGGCTGGGGCAGGCTGGGCGGCACCAGTGGCGCGGCTCCGACCTGGGCGGCACTGACCGCCATCGCCGACACCCAGAGCGCCTGCAAGGCCAACGGTCCGCTGGGCTTCATCAACCCCGCGCTCTACGCGGCGGCCAGGAGCAGCTACGCGGCCGACTTCTCCGACATCACCATTGGCAGCAACGACATCGGCAACGGCGGCTACAGCGCCGGTACCGGCTACGACCTGGCCACCGGGCTCGGTGAGCCCAAGGCGGCGGCGCTGACCACCAGCCTCTGCGGCTCGCTCACGGCCCCGGCGACCGGCTCCGGCACGTACCACGCGGTCACGCCGACCCGGCTGCTGGACACCCGCACGGGCTCCATCGTGCCGGCCGACGGCATGACCGGCGTCCAGATCGAGGGCAACGCGGGCATCCCGGCCACCGGGGTGACCTCGGTGGTCCTCAACGTGACCGTCACCGGCACCACCGGTCCCGGCTACCTGACCGCCTGGGGCGACGGCACCACCCGTCCCAAGACGTCCAACCTGAACTGGGTCAAGGGCCAGACCATCGCCAACCTGGTGACCGTCCCGGTCGCCGCGGACGGCGCGGTGGACTTCTTCGTGGCCGGCTCCACCCAGGTCATCGCCGACGTCCAGGGCTACTACACCAATGACACCAGCGGGCTGACCCTCAGCACGCAGACCCCGACCCGGATCCTGGACACCCGCTCCGCGGTCGGCGTCAGCACCAGCACCCCGGTGACCAACGGCACGATCAGCCTCAAGGTCGACGGCCTGAACGGCGTCCCGGCCACCGCCAAGGCCGTGGTGCTCAACCTCACCGCGGTCCACACCGGCAGCGCCGGCTACCTGGCCGCCTACCCCGAGGGCAGCGCCGTCCCGACCGTCTCCAACGTCAACTGGTCGGCCGCCAACACCGTCATCGCCGGACTGGCCATCGTCCCGGTCGGCGCCGACGGCAACGTCAGCATCAAGGTGGCCGGTACCGGCGATGTGCTCGCCGACGTCTTCGGCTACTTCAGCGCCGACGCCGGCGGCAGCTCGTTCACCGGCACCACCCCGACCCGGCTGCTGGACACCCGCGCCATGGTCGGCGTCGGCACCACCACCCCGCTGGCCGGCGGCAACTCCGTCGCCCTGCAGGTCACCGGCCGCGCCGGGGTCCCCACCGGCATCAAGGCCGTGGTCCTGAACGTCACCGTGGTCGGCGGCGCGACCGGCGGCTACCTCACCGCCTGGGCCGACGGCAGCGCGCGTCCCGGGTCGTCCAACCTCAACTGGTCCAACAGCAACCCGATCCCCAACCAGGTGATCGTCCCGGTCGGCGCCGACGGCAAGGTCGACCTGTACGTCAACGCCACCACCCATGTGATCGCCGACGTCTTCGGCTACTACATGTGACACCCCGCTGAGCGCTGGACAGCGAACCGCGGGACAGCGGAACAGCGGAGAGTGAGCAGCGAAGGCCCTGCCGACCGGTGATCCGGTCGGCAGGGCCTTCGCCGTCGGTGCTGCCGGCTCAGTCCAGCAGGCCGTCGTAGTCCGGCAGCTTGAAGGTGGCGTCGGCGTAGCCGCCGGCCAGGTCGCTCGCGCTGTTGCCGACGTTGGCGACGACGTCGTAGCCGTCGGCCTCGATCTGCTTGCGGGCCGCGGTCTTGAAGGACTGCAGCGACTCCAGCAGTTGCAGCGGGTTGCGGCTGTACAGGCCGTCGACGGTGTAGCCGACCGAGGTCAGGTTGTACTTGCTGACCAGGTCGATCAGGTCGGGCCGGCCGGTGACGAAGAAGACCTTCACCCCGTGCGCGGTGGCGTACTGCGCCAGCGCGAGGACCGGCGGGGTGGCCGGGACCGGGTAGCTGGACGGGTTGAAGTAGGAGGCCAGCGAGGTGTTGTCGATGTCCAGCACGATGGCGGGCTTCCCGCTGAAGGAGGCCGCCGCGACGCGCTGCTGCAGGTAGGCCTGGGCCGGGGCGGTCGCCGTACTGACGTCGGCGAGCCAGGTGGCGTAGCTGACCGTGCCGGCGCTGGTAGCGGCGCCGGCACTGGCGCTCGCGACGGCGGCGCTGCGCACCGGCGCCGAGGCGGCGGCCTGGCCGGCGAGGCCCAGGCTCAGCGCGGCGGCGCAGGCGGCGGCGGTCGCGACGGCGGCGATCGGGCGGCGTGCGGCATTCGTGGCCATGACCGGTGGTCCCTCTCTCAAGACGGCTCGGAGTCCGCACGCTTCCGGTCCCGGCGGAACTCCGAAGAACGCGGAGATGGCCGTCGTCTGATTCGCTCATGACATCTTACTCCCGGGTAAGTCCCGTGAGCAGAACGGCCCCTGACCCGCCTGGACGGGTCAGGGGCCGGGCCTGAAGGAGCGTCAGCCGGTCAGCCGTGGCCGTCCGAGCGCTTGCGGTGCATGGTGAACTGCTCGAAGACCGAGAGGTTCCCGTGCGGCATGTTGACGTTGTAGTAGGTCACCCGGAGCCGGGTGGTGTCGCCCGGGTGGCGGCCCGGGTCGACGGTGAAGGCCGCGAAGCCGTAGGGGTGTTCGGTGTCCCGGACCCCGGCCCAGACCGCCTGCTCCTTGACGTAGGTCGAGGTGCGCTTGCCGTTGGAGCCCGCGGTAGCCGAGACGGCGGTGATCACCTTGGCACTGCCGTCCTTGAAGAACGACTGGTTGGTGGTGCCCGACACACCGCCGCCGCCCAGCACCATGTGCACCGTGCCGAGGTCGGAGTCGATGTCGTCGGTCGCTGTGGAGGCCGGGTTGGGGGTGAGCGTCTCGCTGCCGGAGACCACGCCCCGGACCGCCAGCGAGCGTTCGTAGTTGTGCTCGTGGCCGCAGACCACCAGGTCCACGCCGTACCGGTCGAACAGCGGGCCGTACTTCTGGCGCAGGCCCAGGTCGGCGCCGTTGGCGTCGGAGGAGCTGATCATCACCTGGTGCATCGCGACGACGATCCAGTCGATCTCGCGGGAGGACCTGGCGGCCTTCAACTCCCGTTCCAGGAAAGACAACTGACGTCCGCCCGAGTAGCCGCTGATGTAGATGTCACCGCCGTCCTGAAGGCAGTTGTCATCGTTCTGCAGCACGATCACCCGGACCGATCCTGCGGTGAACGCGTAGTAGAGACCCGCCAGTTCGGCGTCGGTCTCGGTCGAGGGCAGCGAGAAGTAGGCCTGGTAGGCGCCCAGGCCGATGGGGCCGTTGGCGCTCTCGATCTCGTGGTTGCCGGCCGCCGGCATCCACGGACGGAAGCGGGCCGAACGGGAGTTGTTGGTGAAGAAGTTGTTCCAGGTACGGACCCGGTCCACGTCCAGGTTGGCGTAGCAGAGGTCGCCGTTGAGCAGGTGGAACAGCGGTGCGACCTGCTCGATGCCGGCCACGATGTCCTTGGAGGCGGGCGTGGAGTTGGCGTCCATGCCGGAGGGGCCGGCGGCGGTCCAGGTCACCTCCGGGGTCGCCTGGTCGCCGAAGCTGGTGAAGGTGAGCGGTGCCCGGCCGCGGGGCGCGGTGCGGAAGTTGCCGCTGTCCGGCGTGGTGCCGCGGTGCGACACCAGGTAGACGTAGTCGGTGGCGGGCTTCAGCCGGTTCAGCTCGGCGTGGTGCACGTACACCGTGCGGCCGGACTTGCCGTCGACATAGGTGCGGGTCCGCGCGCTCGCGCTGGAGCCGAAGCCGCCCTGGAGCGTGCCGTACTGCACCCGGGGCCTGTCGACCGCGCCGTCGGTGATCCAGGAGACCACCATCTGGCTGCTCGGGTCCGCGCCGAAGGTCAGGTGCAGCCCCTGCACCGGCGGCGCGCCTGCGCCGTCCAGGGTCGGGATGAAGGCGGTGGATCCGGACCCGGCCGTCCCTGCCGCGCCGACCTCCCCGGTCGCCGCCTCGGCGGTTCCGGCTCCGAGCAGCGGCACGGCCACCGCCCCGGCCCCTGCGGTGCCCAGAAGTCCGAGGGCGTGACGGCGTGAGAGCCCTCCGGGCTCCCCTGCGGATTCGTGCTGTGAGTCCATGGTGTTCCTCCAGGCAGGCGCAGCGGACCGCCCAACCCTGCTGCCCGCCGGTGACGGCACAGTGAATGAGGCCTTTCGCCCAGCCATGCACCTGACGTCTCATCACACCCACGACCGCCCGTTCAGCCCGCCTTCACCCACGGCCGTCCCGCGTCACCGCCCTCCCGGCGCTGGTCACGTCCCTGTCGGCGGTGCGGTGGCGGGTCCGGGAACCCCGAGCCTGTCAGTGGACTGTGGCTCTTCTTCTCATCCGCCCTCCAGGCCGGGCTCACTCACGGCCCCACTGGCCCAGGGTCCTGCCGGAACCGTACAACGCGCCACCGCGTCGCATAGGCACTGCCGCAAACCAAACTGGACGAGGGAAAAGTCATGCGTCGCACCATTGTCCTGGCGATGTGTTCGGGCGTACTGGTCGCTGTCACCGCTTGCGCCGCACCCGCGCAGCAACAGGGGGCGGCGACCGCCGCAACCGCTCCTCCGCAGGCGGTGGCGACAGAGCAGGCCCCCAGTTCTGTGACCACGTCCACGAGCGCGATCCCGAGTCCCAGCACAGGCAAGTCGTGCCCGACCCCCTCCCAGTGGACCAGCGAAGCCGCACCGTCATCGACGGCGACACCGGGCAACACGCCGCAGGCCGAAGCGCTCGTCCAGGCCCTGAACAAACAGGAGTTCGGCGCGTACACGGACATCTGGGGCACGGCCATCACCGACTACCCCGCAGGGCGGGTCGCGCTCTGCGTCACCGACCCCGCGCGCGGCAAGGAGCTGGCCCAGGCGGCCAAGCAGGCCGACCCGACCAAAGACCTCACCCGGCTCGACATCTACCGCTGCCGCTACTCCCAACGCACCCTGCAGGCCGCCGCCGCCAAACTGATAGCCTCCGGGCCGACGATCGCCGGGTACCCGGTCTACCAAATCGGCTCGGTCCAGGACGAGTCCGGCATCGAACTCGACACCAACCAGGCAGGCACCACCTCCACCGCCCTCCGCAATCACATTGCAGCGGAACTGGGCAGTATCCCCTTCGTCATCATCAAGGGCGAGCCAGCCGCCGATTAGTGAGCCGTGAGCTTGACGTCGTTACCTGACTGCTGCGTCTCCTGCCGGTGTCCGCCATGAACCGGTACGCGGCCACCGCCGCACCCACAGCCGACTCATTGGACCCGGTTCCGTGATGAGCCCAGCCGGGCGAAGGGCACGCACACAGCCTGCACGCCGACTGGTCCTCAGAGGTGCGTCTCTTCCCACTCCGGCTCAAGAGGGTCATAGCGCTTGAGTACCACCCCGTCCGGCAGTCCGAGCCTACTGGCGACCTTGCGCCGCTCCCGCACCTCGGCGCTGCTGCGGGGTCGGAAGCCTGGCCCGCCGCACCCGCAGGAGTGGAAGGTCAGGCCAGCTTGCAGCGTCGCCTCCAGTGCTCGCCACGCCGACCCGTCTCTTCGACGCGGGATCGCAACGTCAAAGCCTGCATTGATCATGATCTGCCCGCAGCGAGGGCACCTGTGATCACGTGACGGGGTGGCGTCCTGCTTGAAGGATGCCCGGCACGGCAGACAGACGTAGTGCCCCTTGTAGGGCCTCGCGTATCGACACATGCCGACAGGGTAGAGACGGCCTCCCCCGGAGACCACCGCTTGCGCACGGCAGTTCGGGCGGCGGCCGTGCTCATCGGTTTGGAAATCGCCTCCTGCGGTAGAGTCCCGGAACCGATACCGGCATGAACCGGGAAGGGGTGGAGCGGACTGATGCCCCGTTATGACCACTACTCGCGGGAACACCTGGAAATGCTGCGGCGCCTGGAGGAGGCGAAGCCGTCCCGCCTCCTCCAGCGGCCCGACTCGCCGCACATGGGCACCCTCTGGGAGGGTCGGTACACGGTGGTCGGCGGGCGTCTCGCGCGGTGGGTCCGCATCGTGCCCGGTTTCCGGGCGAGGGCGCGTCGCGCCGAATACGTCGTGGAGATCGACCGCGCGGAGGTCAAGACCATCAACTTCCGCCTTGAGGACCCGTCCGGTGAGGTCGTCGCAAGGATCCGCTTCAACGTGTCGGGTGCGTTCAAGGGCATGACATACCGAGAACTCACCGCCAGGGCCGCGACGGTCATGCCGGCCGACCTGCGCAAGCAGGGCTGATCGATGCAGAGGCTCGGATTCTCGCACTTCCACCCCGATTTCACCTGCGACTTCTTCCGCGAACTCGACGATCGCGGCCGCTACAGCTACGAGGACTTTGCGCAGTTGTGCGCCACGGCACCGTCCGGGCCGTTGACGGGGGTGTGGATGTCACACCACATCGAGCCGCGCGTGGCCTTCCCACAGCTGTATCCCGTCGTGGTGATCGACGACGGCACGGACGTCTTCGTGCGGAGCCTGCCAGGAACCGAGCGACACCTGACGATGAGGCTCAGCCGCGAGTACGACCTCGAACTCAGCGGGCCGCTGGTGGTCCACTGGCCGGGCATGTCGCGCCTCTTCGATCCGTCCTTCCACGAGCACATCCGGTTTCCGGTCCCGGACCGCAGACACAAGCGGCTCAGACTCCTGGACGGCGAGTGGCAGCGCAGGGACATGCTCGCCTTCGAGGGGAGAGTCCGTCCGACCGCAGCCGAGCGCTCGGGCCGGCGATGGTGGTTGCGCCGCTTCACGACGTCGCTGGACCGGGCGAGCCTCGACCAGTTCGTCGACGTGCCGCCGGCGCCGCCCGCGCCGGCCGGCCGGACGCGAGTACTCGCGGGGCCAGCTGGGCCCGCGGTGCCAGATCCGGTGACGCCGTTGAGCGAGGCGCTGAGCTACCTCCTGTATCCGGATGCCGGAGTCGTCTGGCACGCCGCGGCCAGGCAGGCCGCGCGGCTGCTCGCGCCGGCCTGGCAGGAAGTCGAAGCCGACGAGTACGCGCAGGACCGACTCGAGTGCCTGGCACTGACTGTGTACGCGCTGGCGGATGAGACGATCAACGCGCCCGCGATGGTGCCGGTCCAGGCGATTCGCAACGCGCTGAAGCAGGCGGTCCAGCAGATCGCCGACTCCGATGACGGAGAGCCGCAGAAGCTCAAGTACCGGATCATGGATGCGCTGCTCTGGACCGACCGTACGGGCGCGGTGCCCGGTGACGCGGTCGGTCGCCCGTCGGTCCACGAGCTGTACTCGAGGCTGATAGTGCCGGACTGGCACATCGGCCAGGACCGGCCGTACCTCCCGCTAGGACCGTCGGTCATGGTCGCGCTGCTGCCCTGGCTCTCCGACCGGCTGTCCCGAATTGACGAGACCGGGCTCCGACCGGCGCCGGAGCCGGCCGGCACGCTGACCGTCAACGTGTCCGGGAAAGTCTGGACCGCGGCGTCGGTGGGCACGGCCGACACCAGGAAGTTCGTCGCCTGCCCGCTGTGCGGGCCGGTGCAGGGCGCGACCATCATCGTCGACCGGGCGGAGGTGACGCTGGTGTGCGCGAATCGCCACCGCAGCCACCCCAAGGAGCTCTCCGCCCCAGTCGTCCGCCTTGGACTGCGTGAAGCCCTCGCGCACAAGGGGACCCACGTAGATCCTGCGGCTGCTGGACCGCGCACGGCGAACATCAGGGGAAGCTTCAAGGTGCGACACCGCGTCGCCTACGACCTCAAGCTGCCCGAACGGCCGACCGACCAACCAGCTGACCAGGCCGGGCCGTGGTGTCCTTGATGACCTTGCCATCGTTGCTGTACTTCGCCCGGTCCACCGACCTGATGCACGAAGTGGCCGAGCGCCTGGGCCATCTCTCGCCGGGTGGGGTGCTTCGGGAAGAGGTGTGGTCGAAGCACTTCGACATCCGACGGACCCTCGAAAAACTCGCGAAGGACGAGGAGTACGAGGAAGACGGCAAGCGTTCGATCGAGCGTCTGCTGTGGCACGACGACGAGGTGCTGCCCCGCGACTGGTTCAGCGTCAGCGGGCAGACCGTGACGTGGCTCTTGGCCCACGGACCCGTGCCGCCGTTCCTGACCGCCTGGCGTCACGGCGAGATCCCCTGGCCGTTCGCAGGGCAGCCGGTCCCCCGGGAATTCCTGTACACGGCCGATCCGCTGCTGCGGCTCCGGGCTCTGCTTCCGGACTGGCCGGCCCCGGGCTACGACCGCGAGCGCATTCACCTCGATGCCCTCGAACAGCTCGAATCCGGCCTGCTCCTGGCGCGAGCCGACCGTTACGACCTGCTCACACAGGTCCTGCAAGCCGACGGTGCTCCACTGCTGGACGGGGTACGCACCGCCTTCCAGGATTCCGTGGACCACCAGAACGCGGCCGCGCTTCGCAATGCCCTGGTACCCGAACGTCGCGCGCGGGACTTCCTCTTCCGGACGTATGCGACCGAGGACGATCCCGAACCCGACGAGCCGGCATTCGCGGTCGACTGGGATGCAGTCAGAACGGCGGCGCAGCGAAACGACGCTGAGCTGCTACGGCACGGCCCCACGGTGGTCGGCCACCCCCACTGCCCACCCGACGTCCGCCGACACGCCGCAATGCACTGGCGGGACCAGTTCGTGTGGTCTCGCCTGCTGACCGACCGCCACACAGGCCGGGCTCTGCTGCGCGAGCTCCCGATCAAACCGGATCTGTCCCTCGCCGTGCCTCTGGGCTACGCCGGACCCGACGGGGTCGGCGCGCAGGACGTCCTCGAACTGGCCCACCCGGCTGACCTCGTCCTGCGCGACGCGGCGCAACTCCCCGGCATCGCGCGCCATCACCCCCTGCAGTGCGTGATCACCGAGCAGGACACCAGGGGCTCAGCGCTGTTGTGCAAGGCGATCACCGACCTGACCGATCAGCACCTGGGCGAAAACACCGACACCTGGACGAACGCCTGCCGCTTGATCCGGGCCCCCGGCTTCTCCGGCACCGTGACCCGACTGCTCCACGCGGCAACAAGCTGACGCGAGCGCACCGAACTCAAGTTGAGCTGTCACAAGGGTCGGACGCGGCGGTCTCCGCGCAGGGCGTGCCATTGGGCTGCGGTGAGGCGTTGGGGCAGGGACGGTGGGCGGGTGAGCAGTTCGAAGACGTAGCGGCAGGCTTCGGCCTCGTCGGTGAAGCGGAGGTGAATGGTCGGCTGGACGTCCTTCTTCGCGACGCCGATGACCCAGAGCTCGTCGAACTCGTCCCACATGAGAGCGAAGACGTCCAGGGGTCGGCCGGATCGTGGTCGATGCAGTAGGGCTCGCTGCTGCCGGACACCTTCAGCGCCGCTTCGAGTTCGGCACGCGTGGTCAGCGGCAGCCCCTGGTCGCGCAGTCGGCTTCGTTCGTGGACCCTGCCATCCGAACCGCCCCCCGTCAGTCCGAGCACCAGCTACGTGCCCCCGCTCGCAACCCGACGTCCATTCGGGTGTTCGCGGTGTGACGTACCGTTACTCGAAGAAGGCATAGACCCGAATTGCCCCACTGACGCTTCGTCATCTGATGGCACTCCACACCCCTTCGCTGCCATCCCCAGGGCGAATCGAAGCCGGACCGCGATGGAAGATCATCTGAAAGATGCACAAGTAGGCCAGAGACGTACATCAACGTCCCACCAGTGACGCTCCCCGGGATGGCGGCCTCGACCCGGGCCAGGTCGCCGACCGCCGCGCCCTGGCCCTGACCGGATCGCCGAGCAAGGGCAACGCCGTTGGCGGCGGGTTCGGGCTGCCCGGGCTCACCCTCATCTCACGCGGGTTGTCCACGGCCCACCCACTCCGTGGGTGCGCGACGATGCCGATGGCTCGCAGAGCGCGAACCCGGCACCGCGGGCCGTCACCTACGCCGTCCGACTCACCCAGATCCCCACCACCGTGAACACCACCGCCAGGGGCACCCCCCGCGCACGTGGGAGCACCATCGCGACAGTCGCCCCAACTGTTCCCGTCACCGGGCGAATAGGAGTACGCAAAGAATCAAAAACAGCCAGTATCGACGAACGTCGATACTGCTCTGACCTGTGCTTGCCCCGCTCGTCCATGACGATCGGCCTCCCCCGGTGCGCCCTTCACACCAGGGCGGACCTGGCCGGTCCCGGGCAGGCCCGCCCTGGTGTGAAGGGGCGCGTGGTGATCAGCCGATGCAGTAGCCCTCGATGTCCGCAACCACGTTGACGCTGCCCGCACTGTTGGCGATCTCGATCTTCCCGTCCGCACCCACCGGCACCATGACCAGATCCGCGCGCGTCGCGCCTGCGGCGAGAGTGAGGTCGGAACCGAGGGTCGCGGAGGTCCCGTCTGCGCGCACCGTCAGACCGGTGGCGGACGTGGCCCCCACCCCGGTCAGGTTCAGCACTACGGCCGTGGCACCGGCCGGAATCCCCTGCACTCCCGCGACCGCGACCGCGAGCGTGCTGTTCGCGCCGAGTGCCCGCTGTACCGCCCCGGTGCCGTTGCGAGTGTCCAGTACCCGGGTCGGGGAGACCGGGAAGTAGGGCGCGCCCGCCTGCGCCGCGGCGGTGGCTGCAACCGCAGAGGTCGGGTCGGAGACGGTGGTGCCCTCAAGGTCGGCCACCAGGTCCACACTGCCCGTGCGGTTGTAGAACTGCACCTGGCCCGAACTGTTCACCGGCGCAACCACGAGGTTGGACGTGGTCTGACCCGTCGTGAAGTTCAGCGCCGACGAGGCGGGGACCCCGCCTGTGCTGGGCTCCACACCGACCCAGCCGGCGGAAGAGGTATCGGTCGCGGTCAGGTTCAGCAGCACCGCCGAGGCGTTGGTGTAACTGCCCGTCGGGAGTTGCACGGTGACCACGCCACCCGCGAGGACCTTGCCCTTGCCCGTGCCGGTGCCGTTGCGGGTGTCCAGTACCCGAGTCAACGCGGTGGCCCTGTCGAACCCGGCGCCAGCAGTGTCGACCGGCGCGGAGGTGCTGTAGTAGCCCTCGACGTCGGCGACCAGGTCGACCGTCCCCGCATGGTTGTAGAGGTCGACGTACCCGTCGGCGCCCACGCGTACGGTGGCGAGGTTTGGGGTCACCTGGCCGACGACCAGGTTGAGGTTCGAAGCGGTGGGGGTGGACCCACCGTCCGGATAAGCGGTCACATAGGTGCCGGCCGATGCGTTGACACCGGTCAGGTTGAGGGTGACCGCCGAGACCCCGCTGCTGGGGATCCCGTCTGCTCCGGCCACCTTGAGCCTCACCACTCCGCCCGCGCCGACCTTGGCCTTGAGCGCGCCGAGCCCAGTCCTGGTGTCCAGCATGCGCGTGGGACCGAAGGGGACGAAAACGCTGCCCACCGTGGTCGTGCTGGTGGTGTCCGCAGTCCGGCCACCGGCGTCCTGCAAGGTGAGGGTCACGGTGTAGGTGCCCGGCGCGGCGTACGTGTGGTTGGTGACTCCGCCGAAGGCGGCGCCGAGGTCGACCGGCGCGGTGCCGTCGCCGAAGTCCACGGTGTGGTCCGTGATGCTCCAGTCGTCGGTGGTCGCCGTGGCGTCGGTGCGCACAGTGAGACTGCTCATGCCGTACGCATGGCTGAGCGACAGGGAGGGCACCAGGGGCGCGGTCTTGGCGGCGGTCACGTATGCCTGCTTCGTACTGGTGAACACCGTGCCGTCGGCCGCAGTCGCGGTGGTGCTCACCCGGTAGTTGCCGACTGAGGTGTACGTGTGCGCAGTGCTAGGAGAGCTGGTCGTCACCGGGGTGCTGCCGTCGCCGAAGTCGAAGGTGTAACTGGCGATCCGGGTGTGCCAGGGATTGCTCTCGACGGCCGATACCGTCTCGGTCAACGGGGCCGGACCCTCGGCGACCGACACCGTCGGTACCGCCGCGTACGGATCCTGGGTCTCGGTCGCACCGCGGTCGTAGTAGCTGAAGGCTCCGCTCCCGGTATCGGCCGCCAGGGGGTCGTCCACGCGGGAGTGGCCCTTGCCGTCGGTAACCGTCTCTCCGGGCGCGTCGGCGTTGGCCGAGTCGATCAGCGGCGCCAGCACATCGCTCGAAACGGTCGTCCGGAAGTCGGTGTCGTGGGCACCCTGCCCGGTGCCGGCATCCAGTGCCGCGGGTGTCGCGTACGAGGTGCCGGCCCAGTTGTAGAAGGCACTCGCCGTGTCACGGTCCTCGACGGTGTTGAAGTCCAGGGTGGTGCTCCCGGCGGCGCCGGCTGAGACGATCACCGGGGTGCTGGTGCCGTAGCCACTGCACCCGCCGTTGTCCCCGAGCAGGATCGCGTTGTTCTCGACGGTCGTGTCGGTCGAGGTCCCCGAGAGGACGAGCGCGGTGTTGCATCCGCTCTGGTCGTCGAAGGTGTTGCCGACCACGTCGGTGCCGGTAGCGCCGTTCACTTGCAAGGGCACACCGCGCCAATAGTAGAAACGGTCAGCGGTGACCACCGTCCCGGCAGCCCCTGCAGCGATGACTGCACCCGCTCCACCTGGCTGCGAATCCACCTCGTCACGGCTCAGCGTCACATCGCTGCTCGAACCGTCAACGGCGACGGCGGACGGGGAATCATCACCATCGACGCGGTCTCCGTCCAGCGTGACGCCATGGGAACCGCTGACAGCCACCACGGGTGATGATGCACCGTTGCTGCCGACGAAAAACCCGCGCACGGTGACGTTGTGCACATGGTCGAAGGTGATGGCGGCTGTCGTACCACCGGCGGGTACAACGATGTCCGCGAAGACTTTGCCCTGCTGAGCGATGGTGATCGGGGCGCTCGCCGAGCCTGAGGTCCTGATGTCCACCGGCAGGTAGTTGCCGCCGAGGACGGCCACCGTGTCCCCCGGTTGCGCGGCGTCCACCGCGGGTTGCAGGGTGCAGTAGGGCTGCGCCTGGGAGCCGGCGTCAGCGG
Source organism: Streptacidiphilus carbonis (assembly GCF_000787775.1). GTDB lineage: Bacteria > Actinomycetota > Actinomycetes > Streptomycetales > Streptomycetaceae > Streptacidiphilus > Streptacidiphilus carbonis. The sequence goes on from NZ_BBPM01000025.1 coordinate 30,046, forward strand.
CACTGTCCGAGCAGTTCGCGGTGGCCCGGTTGCTCACGTAGATCGTCGAGCCGTCGGCGTGGGCAGTGCTCGGGACAACGGCCAGGCAGGCCGCGACGGCGACCGCAAGAGTCGCCGAAGCGGCTATGGAACGGGTTGGCACTGCTTCCCCTTGGTGGCGCATGGATGGATGAGGCAGTGCACCATCATGCTCATGCACATACGGCGCGGCTACACCGGGCCGCCGTGCATCGGATGTGGATCCGCGCAGGTCAAGCTGGGGACTGCGATATCGGAGGGTGAAAAAACCACTCTTGTCAGCAGATCGCCCACACCGCCGATCATCCACGGGCTTCCGGACACCCGCACCATGCTCGGGCACCACCCCAGCGCCGGCCAGGTCCGGTTGCTGCAGGCCCATGGCATCGGATGCCGACTGCCCCCGGACCGGCAACCCGGCGACATCCCCCTGGCCGCCCGACTGGAACAGCGACGGCATCGTGACCCCGGCGTCTACCGACCCGGCAACAACACCCTCTACTTCAACAACACCACCACAACCAACACCACCGACCACTCCGTCGCCTACGGCGCGACCGGCAGCGTCCCCGTCATCGGCGACTGGACCGGCCAGTAGCAACCCTCGCCACAGCCAACACCGGCCGGAGCCGCCCTCTCAACGAGGCGGCCCCGGCACCTTGGGGAGAGGAGTGGCCACGCCGGGACTCGGAGGTGGATCAGGCCGGGGCCGGGTCCCATCCGTCGCCTGGGCTTCGCCTGTGACGAAGGCCACAGGCGAGGCCGCTCTCCTTTTGCCCCAGGGGCGAAATGCCGCTTCGGAGCGTTCGGGCCGGGAGTAGCATCCTCGCGACCTTCGTGGAATTCGACCATGCGAAATTCCTGCCCGACTTGTTCCCGCCTGGCGGGAATTGGGGACATTCATGAATTTCAGGCGCAAAGTCGCCATCACGGCCGCGGCGCTGCTCGCCGGCGGCGGCCTGACCCCGGTGGCCACGGCCACCGCCGTCCAGCCGACCGACCTCTACGTGAGCACGTCCTCCTTCTGCAACAACGCTGGACCGGGCACTGAAGCCCGACCCTTCTGCACCATTCAGGCAGCCGCGAACGCCGTGAATCCCGGACAGACCGTCCTTGTTGAGCCGGGTATCTATCTGGGCCCGGCGACCCTCTCGCGTTCCGGAAATCCGGGCGCCCCGATCACCTTCGAGTCAGCCACGCCCCGTTCCGACGTCAACTGGAACACACCGGTGACGATCGAGAACTCGGGGTCCACGGCGACGGTCCTCACCCTGGCTGATGTGCACGACGTCCGCATCAGTGGGATCACGGTCCAGGGCAACCTGAGCTCCGGGATCGACGTGACGGGCTCCCACAACATCACCTTCGACACAGACGACGTCACCGGAGGTACCGCCGCGACGCATGGCATCGCGATCGACGGTTCGTCCTCGGGCATTGTGGTGACCAGGACCGCCGTCACCAACACCGGCGGCACATTCCAACTCGCCGCGGGAGCCGGCCAGGTCACGATCGCCGACGACATCATGGCCACCACTCGCGGCCAGGTGATCTCGGCCACCGGCGTCTCGGGGCTGTCCGTGACAGGGAACACGGTCGCCGGCGCTTCCTGCGAGCCCGCGATCGGCATCGCCGGCGGCTCCACAGGTGTCACGGTCGAGAACAACGCCGTCAGGGGCTACGCCGCGGACCCGTCCGCCTGTGCGGCACTCCCGCTGCTGTCGGTCGCGGCGGACTCCACCAGTGGCGTGAACGTCGGATACAACGCGTGGTCAGCCGTGGCACCCCGGTTCGACTACTCCTGGGGTACCACGAATTACACGACCGCGACGGCCTTCGCGGCGGGTGTCCCCGGTCAGGGAGGCCACGACATCGACGTCCCGACGGCGGACGTGACGCCGACGCCCGCGGAAGGATCCCCGCTGATCGACTCCGCCGACGCGTCGGCACCCGGCGAGGCCGTCGCCGACTTCTACGGCAGCCCGCGCGCCGACGACCCGAACACGCCGAACACCGGCACGGGCAGTGGATTCGTGGACCGGGGCGCGGTCGAGCACGAGGACACCCTCGCGCTCGCCCCGACCTACAGCCCGGCCACCCCGCTGGGCGCCGCCCCGTACACCTTCTCGGTCACCCCGAACGCCGGTGACAGCTGGGGAGACGCCCTCACGACCACCGTCGACTTCGGTGACAGCAGCGGCGCGCAGACGGTCAGCGGCGGCCAGATCTCGCACGTGTACAGCACACCCGGCATCCACACGGCGACCACCACGACGGCCGACGTCAACGGATACGCCGTAAAGCGGACCCAGACCGTCCAAGTGGCCACATCCACCGCTCCGGGCGTCACGCTCACCGCAACGACCCTCGCTTCGAGCGGGTCGTTGGTCTGGGTCTGGCCCGACGAGGCCGGCTTCACCCTCGGCGCGGGAGCCAATCGCTGGGAGATCAAGAGCGCCCAGTTCTACCCAGGAGACGGCACATCGCCGAGGACGATCACCCAGGACACGTTCGGCCAGTCATACGCCCACCCAGGCACGTACACGGCCAAGATCGTCACCACCGACGTACTCGGTCGCACCTCGACGGCCAGCACGACGGTCACCGTAGGCGACGAGTTCATCCCGAAGGGCCCTGAGCGTGTCTTCGACAGTCGAAACCGCCATGTGGACAGCGTTCCGGCGCACGGGACCGTCCAGCTGCCCCTGAGTCTGTTCGGTGACGCTTACCCGGGGGTGGACGGAGTCGGCGTGACGGTCACCGTCACAGACACCAAGGCGAGCGGATACGTCACCGTCTACCCGGACCGCACCACTCGCCCGACCAGTTCGTCGCTCAACTTCGTCCGGGGGCTGACGGTCGCCAACAGCCTTCTGGCCTCGGCCGGAAGCGACGGTGAGGTGGACTTCTACAACGGCAGCGCGGGGCCGATCGATCTGATCGTCGACACCTTCGGCTACCAGATGGGCTCGGCATCCAACAGCAGCGGTGACACCTACGGTGCCGTCGGCCCGGTGCGTGTGCTGGACACCCGCTACGGCACCGGAGCTGCCAAGTCCCCGGTCAGCGGCGGTGGTTCGGTGACCGTGACGGTCGGCGGCCACAACGGCGTTCCCACCAGTGCAACTGCGGTGGTGCTCAACGTGGCCACCACGGACACCAAGACTGCTGGGGCCCTGACGGCCTACGGCGACGGCTACGGCAACCCGGGCACCTCCAACTCCAACTGGGCCGCGGGGCAGACGGTTTCCAACCTGGTCGTGGTGCCGGTGACCGATGGCAGGGTCGTCCTCTCCAACGGCGGGGCCGGCACCGTCGACTTCGTCGCGGACCTGGTCGGCTACTACCAGGCCTTCGCCGGAGGTTCTGTCATCATGCCGACCGGACCGGCTCAGATCCTCGACACCCGGTACGGCACCGGCACTGGCGGCCACATCGCCAAGCTCGGTGCCCGGGCGTCGATCAAACTCCATCTCGCCGGGCTGAACGGAGTTCCCCTCAGCGCGGTGGCGGCGGAGCTCAACCTGACCGTCACCGGCACCACCGGCGCCGGGTTCATCAGCGCGTACCCTGACGGCGCGTCACCGCCGAACGCGTCCAGCCTGAACTTCGCCGCCGGTCAGACGGTGGCCAACGCCGCCGTGACGCCGGTCGGTCCGGACGGGTCGATCGTCCTCTACAACGGCGGCAATACCCCGGTCGACCTGATCGTGGACCTGAACGGGACGTTCGCAGCCTCATCCTGAACTGCGACGACCCGGTGGGGCTTGGCGGCGGTCTCGCTACCGCCGCCAAGCCCCACGTCATCGCCGATCTTGCCGCCGCTCACCGCGAGTTCACCGCGCACGACGTGCCGGTACTGCGCGAGCCCCGGCGTGAGCCGTGGGGTCTGTTGGAGATGTGGGTCAGCGACCCCGACGGCGTGCGCATCTGTGTGGTGGAGGTCCCTGCCGACCATCCCCTGCGCCTGCGCCTGTGAGGCTGGCGATGGCGGGACGGAACTCATCGGTCGCGTGGGCGGAACGTGGAAGTTGCCCCAACAGGCAACCACAGTGCCCCGGCGCACCTCGGCAACGAGGGTGGCTGCGGTGTAGGCATGGGAGGGCGATTCGGAAGGCGGTTCGCAGGGAGCACAGGGAGCGGCCAGTGCAGGCACATGAGGAACGGGGCAAGCTGCCGAAAGGGGCTTCGCCGGGGCGGGCCCCAGGAGTGACCTCCCGGTCGGCCGCCCCGCAGGCCACCTTCACGTCTGCCGTCTCATCGGTTCTCGCCCTGCAGCGTCTGGCGGGCAACGCCGCCGTGTCCCGTGCCCTGACGGGTCAGGGACAGGGACAGCAGGCTCCCCTGCCGGTGCAGCGCTCCGGCAGGCAGCCCGGACCCGCCCGCGGGACGTACGGATTCCGCGCTCGCGAGGCGGCTCTGCTGGAAGAGGAGTACGGGGACCCGATCTCCGGCCGTACACACCAGCACGAGCACTCCGTCCTCTTCAACGTCGGTGCCCGAGGCAGCGGCATGCAGCGGGGAGCGTCCGGCCCCGCAGGCCAACCCATTCGCCGGCTGGAAGCCGAGATGCCTTCCTATCCCGAGACCCTCAGAGCACACCGCAGCCACGAAGGCACGGGCAACAGGCTCACTGACCCTGGCCGCACCGGGATGACCGGGCGCGAGTACCGGGATGCCCAGCACAGCGCCATCGCCGACCGGGACAGGGACAATCCGTACGCGGCACTCGTGCTCAACCAGATGGGCTACGCTGACATGCCTGAGTTCCACGCGCAGACGGGCACCGTGGCCGGCCGCCAGTCGGATGCCGGCTACAGGGCGATGGTGGACAGTGGGCATCGGGTTCCGCACTTCACCGGTCCCGGCCAGACCCGGAGGACACGACCGCTGATCGCTTCGGAACAGGCCGAGGCCATCTCGATGCGGCAGCAGATGCGCACCGGACGGTACCCGGACGCCCGGGAGCAGGACAGGTTGATGAGGCAGTACGGCGCTCACAACCCCCAACTGAGGTCTCAGGGACCGTCCGAGGGCCTCACCATGTCCGACTACTCGGATCTCGACGCCAGCAGTGGGCGCAGTCACAGTCCCGAGGAACGCGAAACCAACTACCGCGCCCGCAGCCAGCACCGTGGCCGCGCCCGCAGCACGGTCCGGGCCAACCGCAACCGCACTCCGGCCCCGAGCATTCGCGAAGCCGACGACTACGGCAGCGTCGTCGTTGAGGAGGAGCGGGGGCGCGGGCGTAGCCGGAGCCGCAGCCGGAGCCGCAGCCGGAGTCGTAGCCGCAGTCGGGGCCAGGCTGTTCGGGGTCCCGCT
>NZ_BBPM01000025.1:35909-42568 GCF_000787775.1 Streptacidiphilus carbonis
GGAGCCGGAGCCGCAGTCGGGGCCAGGTCGTTCGGGGGCCCGCCGTGGCCCGCGCGAGCCTGAACCGGGCCCGGAGCCGCGGTCCCTACGCCAACTACGCGGGACCGGATACTGAGGAGTACTCAGCCAGTCAGCCCAGCAGCCAGTCCTACCGTCGTCCCCGCAACCGCCGCACCGTCTTCGACGACTCGGACTCCGACTACTGACCGCTCGGGCCGGGCCGTGGCAGTGGTTCGCCGCTGGCGGTCAGCACGAACTGTGCGCAGGAGTCGGCGTTCATCAGGGCGCGCTTTCCCATCGCTTACCTTCTTCTGCCAGTTCGGCTTGGGCCTGGACCCGCCGGATCACCGCGGTGATCCGCGGCAGGAACTGGGCGATGCCGTCTGGAACCCGGGGAAGCTGAGCTTGAGTGCGTGGAGCGTCCGGCCGCTCGGCTGGTTGCCGGTGATTTGCAGAAGGTCGAGGGCCGTGGCGAGCCGCCGCTCGGCCTCGACCAGGGCGTGCCGGAACCGGGTCTCGTGTGTCTCGTACTCCTTCCGCGCTTGGAGATGACGGCGTTTCCACTGGTGAACAGCCGCCGGCTCGCGTCGTCGTACTGGTCGCCGTGCTCCGGTGGGTGGGGCCCAGTCCCGGCTGCGCCGCGGTGGTGGTCCGACTGGGGTCCTCACTGTCCTGCCACAGGGCCGGGGCCTGCTGCTCCATGGCGTCGTGGGTCCTGGTGCTGCTGTTGAACGTCCAGGCCGCGCGCTGGATCACGGGTGCACCGGTCGGCTCTGCCGCCGCATGCCTGTAGCCCGCGCCGTGCTGATGCCGCGTCCACTCCACCATCCGGGGCCACCGCCGAGTTGCCCGCGCTGCGCTGCAGGGAGAGGATCCCGCCGGCGGCCATGCCCGCGCCGGGCGCCGGGCCCGTGGCGGATGACACTTCGGCCACCACGGTGACGGGACGTCGGGGACGCTCGGAGCTACCGGGATCTTTCGGCTGTTCCTGGGCGTGCATGACCGGTCTGTCCGTGGACTGGACTCCCAGGAGTACTGCGCGAACGGAAACCGGGCAAGGACCGCGAGGGCAGTCCTAGGGGCACGGGCGGCCATGGCGCGGCGGGCTGCCCTTTGGGGCACGGGGACGGGCAGCGGCACTGCCCCCGATCAGGCACCGGGGGACGTTTCGGTACGGGGGGAGGTCCGGAAATGTTGTATCAGTCCTGTCTCGTACCCCGAGGAGCGCTGAGTATGCCGTCGTACCTGTCACCAGGTGTATATGTCGAGGAGGTGGCCAGCGGTGCGCGTCCGATCGAGGGAGTGGGCACCTCGGTGGCCGCCTTCGTCGGCCTCGCCCCGGCCGGACCGCTCAACGAGCCGACGCTGGTGACCAACTGGTCGCAGTACGTCGCGTCCTTCGGTGACTTCACCGACGGGTACTTCCTGGCGCACTCGGTCTACGGCTTCTTCAACAACGGCGGATCCTCCGCGTTCGTGGTCCGCGTCGGCGGCGTGACGGGCGGGGTGACGGGTGCCGGCGCCCAGGACCCGGCCGCCCTGACGTCCAGCCGCAACGCCGGGGCGGCCGCGCTGCCCGCCGGTGAGGCGAAGCAGCTCGGCACGTTCAAGGTGTCGGCCGTCGCGCCCGGCGGGGGCAGCGGGATCAGCGTCGAGGTCGCGGACGCCGAGGGCGAGGGACCGGCCGACCGGTTCCGACTGGTCGTCAAGGACGGCGAGAAGGTGGCCGAGACCTTCGACGTGACCGCCAAGAAGGGCCACCGGACCTACGTCGTCACGCAGGTCAAGGAACGTTCCAAGCTGATCACCGTCGCGGAGGCCGCCCCGGCCGCGCAGCTCGCCCGGCCGGAGAACCAGACGGTCGCGCTCGCCGCGCCGGTCGCCTCGTTGCCGGTTCCAGCGGACGAGAGCACCGACGAGGTCGGCATCCGCGAGTACGTGGGCGACTCGGCGGACCGTACCGGCTTCGGCGGCCTGGAAGCCGTCGACGAGGTCTCGATGGTCGCCGTGCCGGACCTGATGGCCGCCTACCAGCGCGGTGCCATCGACCTGGAGGCCGTGAAGGCCGTACAGCTCGCCCTGATCGCGCACTGCGAGCTGATGGGCGACCGGCTCGCCGTCATCGACCCCCCGCCGGGCCTCAACGCCCGCCAGATCATGGTCTGGCGCCAGGAGACCGCCGGTTACGACTCCAAGTACGCGGCGCTGTACTACCCCTGGATCAAGGTCTTCGACCCCAACAGCGGCCAGACCCGGATGGTGCCGCCGAGCGGTCACATGGCCGGAGTCTGGGCCCGCAACGACTTCGAGCGCGGCGTGCACAAGGCCCCGGCCAACGAGGTCGTCCGCGGCGCGGTGGACCTGGAGATGCAGATAACCCGGGGTGAGCACGACCTGCTCAACCCGCTGGGCATCAACTGCATCCGGGCCTTCCCGGGCCGGGGCATCCGGATATGGGGTGCCCGCACCCTCTCCTCCGACCCGGCCTGGCGCTACCTCAACGTCCGGCGGTACTTCAACTACCTCGAAGAGTCCATCCTGACCGGCACCCAGTGGGTGGTCTTCGAACCCAACGATCAGGCGCTGTGGGCCCGGATCAGGCGGAACATCTCCGCGTTCCTGGTGACCGAGTGGCGCAGTGGCGCCCTGTTCGGCGCCACTGCGGACGACGCCTACTACGTGAAGTGCGACGCCGAGACCAACCCGCCGGAGTCGGTGGACCTCGGTCGGGTGATCTGCGAAATCGGTGTCTCCCCGGTCAAGCCGGCCGAGTTCGTGGTCTTCCGACTCGCCCAGTTCTCCAGCGGCGGAGGCGAGTTGGACGAGTAGTCGACAGCCGGAGGATGGGGCCGGTCGGCCCATGGGTCCCGTGCGATCAGTCGCCGGCCTGAACAGTACGACTTGAACAGCGCGAGCAGAGAGAGACAGGACGCATGAGTCTTCAGCCCGGTGAATCGCTCACCACACACAACTTCGGTATCCAGATCGACGGCGTCGGCCTGGAGTACCTCCAGTCGATCAGCGGCTACAAGTCGACCCAGGACGTCATCGAGTTGAAGCAGAACTCGGCGAACGGTCAGCCGATCATCAAGAAGATGCCCGGCGGACGGCAGGCCGGGGAGGTCACCGTCGTGTACGGCGTGACCCACAGCACCGCCTTCAACGACTGGCACAAGCTCTCCCAGAACGGCAACATGGGCGCGGCCCGCAAGAACGCCACCATCATCTTCTACGACACCCAGATGAACCCGGTGAAGCGGTACCACCTGACGAACGCCTGGTGCAGCAATGTCGTACCGGGCGACGTGACGGCGGGCGAACCGAACGCGCTCACCGAGACCGCGACCATCGTCTACGAAGACCTGGTACCCGAGTAATGCGTCGGGGATCGTCCGCCAGGACCTCCGCCCCCGCGGAGGCGGAGGTCCTGGCCGAACCGGCGGAGACGACGGCAGCGGCGGTCCCGGCGGCCGAACCGGCGCCCGTACGGCAGCAGTTGCGCACCGAGTTCGCCTTCGAGCTGCCGCGCGGGTACGTGGACGCCTCCGGCACTGTGCACCGCAACGGGATCATGCGCCTGGCGACCGCCAGGGACGAGTTGATCCCGCTGCAGGACCGGCGGGTGCGGGACAACCCGGCGTATCTGTCGGTGGTACTGCTCGGCCTGGTGATCACCCAACTGGGAACGGTGGATCATGTGCACGACGGCGTGGTGGAGAAGATGTTCGCCTCCGACCTCGCCTTCCTGCAGGACTTCTACCGCCAGATCAACGCCGAGGGCAACACCCGGGCCGGGGTCACCTGCCCGCACTGCGAGCAACCGTTCGAGGTCGAGCTCGGCGGGAGCCGCCTGGGGGAATCGTGACGTACGCGACCGACCGCATCCATGAGGAGATCGCGTACATCGCCTACCACTTCCACTGGAGCCTCGAGGACATCCTGGACCTCGAACACCACGACCGCCGCCGGTACGCCGAGCAGATCGCCGCGCTGGTGACCCGCGCCACGGCCGAGCGATGAGGGGGCAGGCGTAGCCCATGGGGATCTTCGACCGACTGCGGGGACGCACGGGTGCTCCAATTTCCCGGGGGGCGACCCCCCGTACCCCCACGAAACCCGCTGGTGGCGGGCGTAAAGTGGACGGACCCCACTCATTGGACCCGGGTGTGACGGGTACGCCGGGTGCCGCCACGAGAGGAACTCCGGCCCCGGCCGCATCCGGAGCTGCTCACGGGGAAGCCGCCGCCTCCGGGGTGCCCGCTGCTCCCAGCGAGCGGCAGGGCTGGTTCGCGCTGCCGCCGATCCAGCGGGCGATGGCACAACCGGCCCGGCACACCGTCGCGTCCGCCGACTTCGCGCAGTCGCTGACGACCTGGCAGAACCCCTCCTTCACCAGGGCGTTGTCGCACGCCGTCCTCGACGGCGCTCCTACCGGCCTGATCAAGGGCGTGCTGGTGCCCACCGCCGGCGCCGCGGGGTCGTTCGGAGAGCTAGGCGAGCCCGCGCTGTCCCTTCCGGTCGCGGTGGAGGCGCCCGAGGCGGCCGATGACGCGGTCCACCGGGCAGACGCCGCGGCCGGCTCGACCGACGTTGCGGTCCAGCGCACCGTGTCGGCTGCCCGCACACTCGGCCCGCAGGTCGCGCCGGTACGGCCCCGGCGCGCTCGGCCCGCCCCGCTGACCAGCGCGGCCGCCCCGGCCGCGGTCCAGCGGCGGGTGCTACCGGCTGCGATTCCGGCGTCCCGCCCGGGCGCGCGGGCGGCCCGGTCCCCCGACCGGGAGACGGCGCCGGTGCGCACGACCACCGCCGCACTCGTCGGCGATACGCCGTCACTGGCCTCGACGATCGTGCCCGGAGCACCTCGGTCCACGCCCGCGCCGACTCCGGACGCCCAGCCGGCAGCGGACCGCCGGCCGACTCAGGACCGCCGGCCGGCAGCAGACCCGAGCCCGCAGCCCAGGGTCGCCACGCCTCCGACGCCTCGGACGCCTCGGACGCCGACGCCTCGGATACTGCCGACTCAAACGCCGACGCCTCCGCCCGTCGGTGCGCGAGGCTCGGTGCCGTCCCCGGTGGCGCCGCTCCGCACGGACGCGCACGGGGGAACGGTCGCCCCCGGCCCGACTCCCTCAGTACCGCTGGTACCGCGCGGACTCGGGGAGCCCACCTCTTCCGCCCTCCCCGCTGCCCCCGCCCCCGGAGGAGCGGTGCCCGTGCAGCGCCGAACGGCGCGGCTGGGCGCGCCGAGCGGAGGCGGCGAAGCGAGCGGGAGCTCCCCCGGACCCGGACCCGGGCTCGGCTCCCAGTCCGACCGGGCTTCCGGCGCAGGGTCTTCCTCCGACTCGCCTACGGTTCCGTTGCCGCCTCCCGTGGGCACCCGCCTCGGCAGTGCTCCGTCAGGCGCCTCGACACCGCGACGCCGTCCGCTGCTCGGCGCTCCGCTGAGCGCTCCGCCCGCAGGCTCGACCCCGCTCACCGGCGGGGCGGCGGCGGGGCCGGCAGTGACGGTGCAGCGGGCCGCTGCGCAAGGGCCGACGGGTGCCCAGACTTCGGGGCGCCCGGGTTCGGCCCGCTCACCAGAGGCCGACGTACCGTCAACTTCGCTTGGCAGCACTCGATCCGACGGAACAGCCGGTGCCCCGGCGCCGATGGTGCCAACCTCGCCCGTCACCCCGTCCGGACCGCTGTCGACGGGCGGTACCGGGGCGGGCGGTTCGTCGGACAGCCTTCCCGTGCAGCGGCTGACTTCCGGCACGTCCGCGCCTGCGAGCCCGGGTGGGGCGGGGGAGCGGACGTCGGCCGTCATGCCGTTGGCGCCGGGATCCTCGTCGACTGTCGAATCCCCTGCGAACAGGGCTCCTTCGGCGAAGGGCGCGGCCGGTCCGGCGGTGGCCGCGGGAGAGTCGGGCGCGGTGCCTGTACGTCGGTCCGTCCCGGCCGGTGACGCGCGAGTGCGCGGGGCTTCGGGAGACCTGGTGGGTCAAGCGCGGCAGGTGGCGGTCGGCAGCAATGAGGCAGGCCCGGCAGCCGGTGCGCCGGATGCTCCGTTGGTGGGTCTCTCGCGGCCGGTGACGGCTGCCGATCCGGGCGCGGGTAGGACCGAAGGGCGGTCGGCGCGCTCGGTGGCGGGCGCGGTGTCGGTGCAGCGCTCGGCCGTGGTCGTCGGCGACTCGGATTCGGGTCCGTCCCGGACGACCGGGGGTGGGGCCGTGGGGCCGGCCGGACTCCCGGGAGCGGCGGTTACTGGCGCGGCCGGACCCGAGCCCCGGCCGAAGCGTGCGGAGCCTCCCGCCCCCCGTCACCTACCCGACCCCGTACGCCCGTTGGCCCCGGCCCGATCGATAGCGCCGCGCCTGCCGTTCCTGGAGGCTGCGGCCCCGCAGCCGCCGAGCAGGTCGAGCGTGCCGGAGACGGTGCCGCTGCGGGACACCACTTCGGGATCCGTGTCCGCGCCGGTGCAACGACTCGCCGGTCGTGCCGCTCCGGCCGGTACTGCCCGCTTGGCGTCGCCGACCGGCCTCGCCGTACAGCGCCTGGCGGCCGCTTCCGGCTCCTGGGCGGCGGGCGGCTCCTCGGCCGCGCGCGGATCGGGAACCGGCTCGGAGGCGCGACGCGGCGCGGTGAGCACGTTCCCGGGACCATCGGCCGCGGCTGCTACC
>NZ_BBPM01000025.1:42948-110003 GCF_000787775.1 Streptacidiphilus carbonis
GTGAGCACGTTCCCGGGACCATCGGCCGCGGCTGCTACCACGGCCGCCGCCACCACTACCGCCGCTGTTGCGGCTGCCACCGCTACCACAGCGCCGGGCCCCGCAGCCCTCGGTGCGACCCCCCTGCCCGCTGCCCGCCCCGCGCCCGGCGGCCCCGGTCCCGTTCTCGGCCCGGGGGTGTACCCGGCCGCCGTCCCGCACGATGGCGCCCCGGTGCAACGCAGCACTGACGGCGTGCGGTTCAGCGGTGTGGCGGATGCTTTCCCGGTACAGCGGTCGGTACTGCCCGTTGGCGGGTCCGTGGTCCCGGGAGCGCCGCAGGCGTACGGGCACGACCTTGCGGTTCCGCTTGTGGCGGATGCTTTCCCGCTACAGCGGTCGGTACTGCCCGTTGGCGGGTCCGTGGTGCCGCGAGCGCCGCAGGGGTACAGGCGCGACCTTGCGGTTCCGCTCCTGGCAACGGCGCCCGCGCCACGGATGGCGCTGCCGGTGCAGCGGACGCCCGCGACCCCGTCCGTGCCGAGCCTGGTCAGCGGGTTCATTTCCCCGGCCCGCCGCGCGCAGCCACAGGTGACGCCCGTTGTGGCCCGTCGGAGTGGCGGCGGGAGCGCCGGTGCGAGCGACGAGGGGGGCCGGTACGACCCACCGCCCCCGTACAGCCCCCCGTACAACCCATCGTCCAGCCCCCCGTACAGCTGGCCGGCCGGCCTTACGTCCGCGCCGGGCGTCGACGATTCCGTCTCCGTCACGTCCCGCTTCGACGCCCGGAAGCTGAAGGACGCACAGGTCGACGAGCTGACCCACAAGCTGATCGGACCGCTGACCAGGATGCTCCGCACCGAGCTGCGACTCGACCGTGAGCGGATCGGCAGGCTGCGCGATCCCCGCCGCTGATTGTCCCCTGAATGGCCGGTGAGCCGCCCCTGAGCGGTAGCCGCTGAGTTGACGAAACGTACTGCCGCACCACCTCGACCCATCCGCAGGAAGGCCGCACCGATGCCCCAGGAACTGGACCCCGGGTCCACCATCTTCTTCGACCTGACGATCGACAGCCAGGACCTGGGCCGCTTCAACACCTGCGAAGGGCTCGCCGCCGCGGTGGAGATCTACCAGCACCAGGAGGGGGGCAACAACGGCTTCGTGTGGCAGCTGCCGTCCCGGGTGACCTTCTCCAACATCACGTTGACCCGCCCGCTCACCCCCGAGACCGGGAAGGTCGGGACCTGGATCACCTCCATCACCACCGGTATCACCCGCCCCACCGCACAGATCGCCGCGAAGCGCGCGGACGGCTCGACCGTCGCCCGCTGGGGGCTGATCGAAGTGCTCCCGGTGAGCTGGAACGGGCCGTCGTTCAATCCGGAGACGCCGGCCGTGGCCATCGAGACCCTGGTCATCACCCACCACGGCTTCACCGACTGGGGGGCCGCGTAGATGACTGGCAGCACCGGTGCCGGGAAGAGCCTGACGCGGGCCTCGCTGGCGATCCACGAGCCGCCCATCGGCTACGGCACCACACCGGGTTCCCTGATCAGCACCCTGCACTTCGACTACAACCCGTCCCAGCTGACGCTCAGCCGCCGAGCCGAGTGGAAGACCACCCCGAGCGCCGCCGTGCGTTCCGGCGCGGTCCCGGAGTTCATGGGTCCCGTGCCCCGCGACATGACGGTGGACATCCTGCTGGACCGCTCCGGGAAACCGGACAGCCACGACGTGCTCAAGAACGTCGAACTGCTCTTCTCCTGCTGCGAGACGACCACTGCCAGCATCGCGGCGAAGCAGCCCTCACCCCCGTGGGTGGTCTTCGACTGGGGAGGCAACACCACGGTCCATTTCACTGCCTACGTCAGCTCCGTGGAGGTGCAGGAGGTCCAGATCAGTTCCACCGGCCTGCCCACCCGCGCTGTCTGCCAGGTGCACCTGAACGAGATCCCGAGCAAGACCGCCGGCCAGAACCCCACCTCCGGCGCGCTCACTGCCCGGCGGGTGCACCGGGTGGTCGCAGGCGACTCGCTGCAGTTCCTCGCCTGGCGCGAGTACGGGGACGCCACTGCCTGGCGCACCATCGCCGAGGCCAACGGTATCGACGACCCGGCGCAGCTGAACCCGGGTACCGAACTCATGCTCCCCGCCGCTGAAGAGGTCGGCGCCTGATGAGCCGGATCAGTTACTCCAACATCTTCCATGCCACGTTCGACGGCCGGAAACTGGCGGACGACATCGCCCCGCTGCTGGTGTCCGGCTGGGTCGACTTCGGCGCCGGTGTGCCCGGCTCCTTCCAGCTCGACTTCCGGGACCCCGACCGGCTGGTGCTGGCCAAGGCCGGCATCAGGCTCGGCACCAAGGTGGTGCTGGCGCCGGTCGCGGCCGGCCAAGGCGCGCAGTACCCGCTGCTCAGCGGCGAGGTCACCGGTCTGGAGAGCGACTACGACGGCACCGGCAGCTTCACCGTCGTACGCGGCTACGACCTCGGCCACCGGATGCTGCGGCAGCGCCGGGTGGCGGCGTACCGCAACATGACCGCCTCCGACATCGCCCGCCAGCTGGCGGGCAAGGACAAGGTCCCGATCGGCAGTATCCACCGGACCACGACGGTCTACGAGTTCGTCACCCAGGCCAACATCACCGACTGGGACTTCCTCTGCCGCCTCGCCGACGAGAACGAGATGGTGATGTCCCTGAGCGCCCGGGGCACCTTCCAGTTCGTCAAGCGCGACCCCGCGTCCGGTGCGCCCGCGGCGAGCTCGCTGAGCGACAGCAGCCCGCACGTGCTGGCGCGCGAGTCCATCCGGCGCTGCCGGGCCGCCGTCACCTCCGCCGACCAGGTGGCCGAGGTCCGGGCCCGCGGCTGGGACGTGACGACGAAGAAGACTCTGGTCGGTCAGTCGCCCACTGTCGCCAACCCCGGTATCGCGATCGGGATCACCCCCACCGACGCCGTCGCCGCCTTCGGGACCGCCACGCTCGTCGAGACCGACACCCCCTACGACAAGCAGGGGGAGGTGAAGAACGCCGCAGCCGCCCTCGCCGACGACGTCACCGCCGCCTTCGCCGAGTTGGAGGTGACCGCCGCCGGCAACCCCGAGCTGCGACCCGGCGTCCCGGTCGCCCTCGCGGGGGTGGGCGACCCCTTCGAGGGCAAGTACACGGTGACCGGCGCCCGCCACAGCTTCGGGCTCGGCGGTGGCGGATACGAGACGTTCCTGACTGTCAGCGGACGCCAGTGGCGCTCCCTGTTCGGCCTCACCTCGGGTGGTGTCGGCAGCATGCCCCGGCTGCCGAGCGTCGCCAACGCCCTGGTCACGGACATCAAGGATCCGCTCAGACAGGGCCGGGTCAAGTTGCGGTTCCCCTGGCTGGACGACACCTACGTCAGCGACTGGACCCGTACCGTGCAGTTCGGCGGGGTGAACGGCGGCGGGCTGATCGGCCCGGACGTCGACGACGAGGTGCTGGTGACGTTCGACCGCGGTGCCCTGGACCACCCGTTCGTCATCGGCGGCCTCTACAACGGCAAGGACAAGCCGGGCGACGTCGATGTCCAGCCGTACGACGCCACCAGCGGCAGGACCGTCCGGCGCACCCTCGCCGACCGCAGCGGCAATCGCCTGGACCTGCTGGACCAGCGCACCGGAGGCAGGCAGGGGGTACGGCTCAACACCGGTGACAACCGGCTGACCGTCAACCTGGACCGGTCCCATACCGAGATAACCATCGACAGCAAGGGCAGCGTCACCATCAAGGGCACTCGGAAGGTGTCCGTCGAGGCGGCGGACATCTCGCTGAAGGCGGGCGAGAAACTGTCCATGAGCAGCGGCGGCGACCTGTCGATCGAGGGGGAGGTCGTCACCGTCAAGGGCGGGGCGGCGCTCAGCATGAACGCGGTGAACACGAGCGTGAGCGGCGACGTCGGCCTGGAGCTCTCCTCGGTCGCGGACCTCGACATCCAGGGCATCAACATCCAACTGGCCGGCATCATCAAGATGCTGGGAGAGGCGACCCTCGACGGGGCGCAGGTCATGGTGATCCCCTGATGCCCGAGCAGTTCGTCGGCACCGGATGGGCGTTCCCGATGCGCATCGGCCCCACCGGCGGCATCGCCATGGTCAGCGGCGAGCGCGAGATCGAGGAGGCCATGCGGCTGGTGCTGGCCACCGCACCGGGCGAGCGGCCGATGCGGCCCGAATTCGGCTGCGCCATCCACGACATGGTCTTCGCCCCGGTCAACGAGGCCACCGCGGGCCGGATCCAGCACGAGGTCCGCGGCAGCCTGGACCGCTGGGAACCGCGCATCGAGGTCGAGGACGTCGAGGTGACCGCCGGGGAGGAGCCGGGGGTGCTCTTCATCGACGTCCGCTATTCGATCCGCGGCACCAACAACCCGCGCAGCCTGGTCTTCCCGTTCTACGTCATCCCCTCCCACGACGAGCCGTCCCCGGACCCTGGACCTGGACCTGGACCTGGACCTGGACCTGGACCGGCCACCGAAAGCGACCGCTGATGGCACTGCCCTCCCCCAACCTCGACGACCGGCGCTTCCAGCAGTTCGTCGACGACGCCAAGCGCTACATCCAGCAGCGCGCCCCGGAGTGGACCGACCACAACGTGTCGGACCCCGGCGTCACGCTCGTCGAGACGGTCGCGCACATGGCCGACCAGATCGTGTACCGGCTCAACCGCGTGCCGGAGAAGAACCACCTCGCCTTCCTCGACCTCATCGGGATCACCCTGTTCCCGCCCTCCGCCGCGCGCGCCGCGGTCACCTTCTGGCTGTCCTCGCCGCTGGGCGACGCCGTCCGGCTGCCGATCGGCACCGAGGTCGCCACTTCCCGGACCGAGAGCGAGGAGGCGGTGGTCTTCGCCACCGAGCGCGAACTCACAGTGGTGCCCAGCGAGTTGGCGTACCTCGTGGTTCAGCAGAGCGGGCAGGCGGTGATCGACCGGACCTCGGACCTCGCCGAGGGCAAGGACCTGCACTGCTTTGCCGAGTCACCGCGGCCCGGGGACTGCCTGCTTTTCGGGCTCACCGCCGCAGTCCCGCACTGCGCGGTGGCGCTCACGCTCGACAGCCGGGTCGACGGTGTCGGCGTCGACCCCCGGCAGCCGCCGCTGGTCTGGGAGGCCTGGACGGAGGACGGTTGGACCGGCTGCGAGGTCGACCGGGACGGTACCGGCGGGCTCAACCGCCCGGGCGAGGTCGTGCTGCACGTCCCCGGCGGCCACGTGCTGTCCCGCACCGGACGGCGCGAGGCCGGCTGGCTGCGCTGCCGCGTCACGGAGCCGCTGCCCGACCAGCCCTTCTACACCACCTCGCCCACCGTGCGGTCGGCCGAGGCGTTCACCATCGGCGGCACCACCGGCGCCGTCCACGCCGAGACGGTCCGCGACGAAGCGCTGGGGGAGTCCACCGGGCTGCCCGGCCAGCGGCTGCGGCTGGCCCGGGCCCCCGTCGTCGGCGACACACCCCCGCTGCACCTCCAGGTCGCCGAGAACGACGGGTGGACCGACTGGGAGGCCGTCCCGCACTTCGCCGCCTCCGGTCCCGGCGACCGCCACTTCACCCTCGACACGGCCACCGGCGAGCTCGCCTTCGGCACCGCGGTCCGCGAACCCGACGGCAGCCTGCGCCAGTACGGTGCCGTGCCGCCCAAGGGCGCGGTCATTCGCGCCCGCCGGTACCGCACCGGCGGGGGCAGGGCGGGGAACGTCGCACGCGGCGCCATCCAGGTGGTGCGCAACTCCGTCCCCTACGTCTCCGAGGTGGTCAACCGCGAGGCCGCCACCGGCGGGGTGGACGCCGAGACCGTCGCCGAGGCGAAGGCCCGCGCCCCGATCACGCTACGCGCCCAGGACCGCGCCGTGA
The DNA here is from genome assembly GCF_000787775.1 of Streptacidiphilus carbonis. Lineage (GTDB taxonomy): Bacteria > Actinomycetota > Actinomycetes > Streptomycetales > Streptomycetaceae > Streptacidiphilus > Streptacidiphilus carbonis. Next base: position 48,812 of record NZ_BBPM01000025.1, read on the forward strand.
CCCTGCGCGACTACGAGGAGCTCGCCCGGCGTGCCGCACCCGAGACTGCCCGGATCACCTGCCTCGAGGGCGACCCGGACGAGCACGGTGCCCATGCGGTACGGGTCCTGGTCGTCCCGCAGGCGGTAGCCGACGCCGGCGGGCACCTGCGCTTCGAGCAACTCGTCCCCGGGGACGCGCTGCTGGGGCGGATTACCCAGTATCTCGACGACCGCCGGCTGATCGGCACCCGGCTGGCCGTCGGCCCGCCCTACTACCAGGGCGTCACCGTCGTCGCCACCGTGCATGCCTTCCGCGGCACCGACGCCGACCGGGTCCGGCGGCAGGCGCACGATGCCCTCTACCGGCACCTCGACCCCTTGACCGGGGGGAGCCACGGCACCGGCTGGCCCTTCGGCCGACCGGTGCAGTCCGGTGAGATCTTCGCCGTCCTGCAACGGGTACCCGGTGTCGAACTAGTCGACCAGGTGCTGCTGCACCCGGCCGACCCGCTCACCGGCAAGCGCGGGGAGCCGACCGACCGGATCAACCTCGACGCGCCGGCCCTGGTCTTCTCCTTCGACCACCGGGTCCGCGTCATCGGCGACCCGTCATGAGGGGCTCCATCGACGGTCTGGGCACCTCCGCGCCGCTGGGCCTGATGCTGCCCGCCGTCTTCGCCGACGACGACCTGGCACAGCGCTTCGTCGCCGGGCTCGACGAGGTGCTCGCCCCACTGCACAACGTCCTCGACTGCCTGGACTCCTACTTCACCCCCTCGTTGGCCCCCGTGGACTTCGTCCGCTGGCTCAGCGACTGGGTCGGTGCGGAGACCGACGGCACGGAGGACGAGGTGCTGCTGCGTGCGGCGGTCGCGGCCGCCGCGCACCTGCACCGCATCCGCGGCACCCGCCGCGGCCTGGCCGAGGCGGTACGTCTCGCTTTCGGGGTGGAGCCGGAGATCACCGAGAGCGGCGGCGCCGCTTGGGACGCCAGGCCGCTCGGCCCGGTTCCCGGAGAACGTCGCCCGCGGCTGCACGTGACGCTCTCCCTGCCCGACCCCACTCCTCAGGACCGGCACCGGCTGGAAACCCTGGTTGCCGCCGCCCGTCCTGCCCACATGCCGTACACGGTCCAGGTGACCGAAGCTGAGAGGAACCTTGACAGGTGACCGACCAGACCGCCAACGCGGGCCGGGGACCGAACCCCGGACAGAACAGGGCGCCCGCGTGTGCCGAGTGCGGCGCGCCGCCGACCCCCGGGCAATCCTTCTGTGACAGTTGCGGCGCGGTGCTCAGTTGGACCCCGGGCACGGGTTACCGCCAGGAGACGACTGACGGCCGGAGGGCCGGCAACGACGACACACCGGTGCACGGTGTCGCCGTCAACGACCCCGCCGAGCCGCCCACGCCGGAACCGGCGCGCTCGGCCGTCCCGTTCCGGGGCGTGATCGGAGCGCGGGCCGACGCCGACAGCCCCGGCGCTCCAGCCTTCGCCGACCCGGAAGCCCCCACCGTACCGACGCCCGCCACCGCGCCCAGCGATCGGACCGCCGAACCCCTCCCCGCCGGCGGATGGGAACCTTCCGCCGCGGAACGGGCCAGGGCCCTGCTGATCCCGGTCACCGACCCGGAGCCGGCGGCCGCTCCACTGTCCGTGGCCCCCGTGCTGCCGGGCCGTCCAGTCAGCGCGCGACCGCAGGTCCAGGGCCTCCAGCAGCAGGATGACGAGGACGGCGCCCGCTGCCCGTGGTGCGGCACCGGCAACAGGCCCGACCGCCACTTCTGCCGCCGCTGCGCCATGACCATGGACGGCCGTCCGGCGGATCCGGCCCGTCGGCCCTGGTGGCGCAGACTGCCGGGCCTCGGCGTTCGGCGGGTGCCGTGGGCCGGTGAACGGCCCCGCCTGCGCCGGGGCCTGGGCCGCGTGCTGAGCTGGGTGGTCGGCGCCGTGGCGCTGGCGCTGCTGGTGACCGCCGCGCTGAACACCGGAACGGCGGTGCAGTCGGTGCGCGACCACTTCACCAAGCGGGCCCCGATCTCACCGGACTCCTATCGCGCGTCCCGCTCCTTCGCCGGCCACGGCCCTGGGCTCGCCTTCGACAAGTTCAACAACACCTGGTGGGGGCCGGGCCTGACCGAGTCCGATGCCGGAGAGTGGGTCGAGGCCGACTTCAGCCAGCCGGCCGACCTGCTCGACGTCGTCATCACCTCGGGTGAGTCGACCCTGCCGAGCGATCTGTCCAAGTCCGCTCTCCCCCACACCATCGAGGCTGTCGTCACTACGGCGGACGGGCGGACCCAGAACCGCTTGCTCACGCTGGACCAGGCCAGCGGCGGGCAGACCCGAGCCTTCCGGGCGAGTGACGTCACCTCCGTCCGCTTCATCCTGCGCTCGGCCTACGGCGCCTCGGCCTTGAAGCAGGTGGCCATCGCCGAGATCGAGTTCTTCGGGCCGTCCAGCGGCGGCGGCTCGTAACGGCATACCCGGCCGTGGGGGACCTCGCTCGGGTCAGGGTCCAGTGCGGCGGGGAGCTCGCTTCGGCGGCGGATGCCGAGTTTGCGATAGGTGCTGGTCAGATGGGTTTCGACGGTGCGCCGGGCGAGGTGCTGCAGGTAGGCGATCTCGGCGTTGGTGCGGCCGGCGGCGGCGAGCCCGGCGATGCGGTGTTCGCTCTCGGTCAGCGCCCCGACGCCGGTGGCACGGGCGGTTCGGCGCCGGGCGCCGCCCTCGCCGAGCGCCTGCTCGGCGAGGGTCAACAGGCGTACGGCGCCCAGCCGTTCGGCCGTGGCCGTGGCCTCCCGGAGCAGGGACCTGGCCTCTCCGCGCTGCCCGGCGGCGGTGAGCTTCCGTCCCCGGGAGATCAGCGCGGCGGTCAGTTCGCTGCCCTCGGAGGTGCCGCGGAGGATCTCGACGGCCTGCGCGGTCAGCTCGTGTCCACGCCGGCCGCTGCTCGCCTCGCCCAGGACGCGAAGGGCGCGACCGAGCACTCGGGGTGTGTTCCACGCGGTGGCGAGCCGGTACTCCTCCTCGGCCAGGGGGAGGGCACGCTGCGGGGAGCCGAGTGCCAGCAGGCACTCGGCGGCGGCCGAGCGCCACGGCGTGACGATGGGGCTCAGGACCTGTCTGGCGGTCTGCCGCCGGCCGCACTCCAGGAAGTCGTCGAGGGCGCCCTCGACGTCGCCCGAGGCAGAGCGCAGCATGCCTCGGGCATACAGGAATCTGTTCAACTCCCAGCTGTCGTGCGCGTCCTGGACGTCGACCTGCCCGGCGAGCCGCTGGGCGTCGGCCAGCCGGCCGGATTCGACCAGCGCGTGCAGGGAGTGGGCCCGGAGGTTGCTGGGGCCGTCGGGCGCGGCCAGGTCCGCCGGGACGCCGTCGGCTCCGAGGCCCGCCGGTACGGGGGCGAAGCGACCGCGCGCGGCGGCGGTGTCCAGCTGGACGTTGAGCAGGGCCCGGCGCATCGGATGCAGCGGCGAGAGGCCCGGCCCGGCCAGACCGAACCGGACGAGCCGGTCGGCGTCGTCGAGCGCGTCGGACCACTGGGCCACGGCGGCGGCCGTGCCGATCAGGTAGGGCGTCAGGGTCGGGTCCTCCGGAGCGGACAGCAGGGCACGGATCCGCCGCATCGCCTGATCGGCCGTCAGCAGTCCCACGGTCGCCTCGTATCTGACCAGCAGGGCCTGCTCGGCTGGACCGAGCAGGGCGGGGGACCGCGCGGCGGTGTCGCGCAGTCCGGCGTAGACCGTCAGCCGGACCTCCGGGTCGTGGTCGGAGAGCAGCACGGACGCCGTCCGGACGGTGCGGGCCAGCAGGGGTTCGTCCGCCAGGCCGCCATCCAGGTCCAGGTCGTGGAGCAGGTCGAACGCGGCGTGCGCCTCGCCCCGCTGGGCCAGCGCGGAACAGAGGGTGACCGTGGCCTGGACCCGCTCCCGGGGCAGCTCCCGCAGGCGCAGCGCCTCGGTCAGCCGAGGTATCCCGGAGCTCCGTACGGCGGTGAACTCCAACGAGCCGAGTTCGGTGAGGACCTCCGCCCTGCGATCGCGGGCCATCGGCTCGTCCAGCGCGCGGCGCAGGTGGTCGACGGCGTCGCCGGCCCGGCCGTCCCGGGCCGCGGTGGCCGCCGCGTCCTGCAGGGCGTCCACCGCCCATTCCGTTCCCACCAGGGGGGTCTGCAGCAGGTGGCCGGCCACCGCCTCGGCGGTGCCCCCCCGGCGGTACAGGAACGCGGCGGCCCGGTGGTGGGCCTCCTGCCGCTGCGGGCGGGGCCAGCCGTCCAGCACGGCGTCCCGGAGCAGCGGATGGGCGAAGCGGATGCGGCCGGGCCCCGGGTCGTCGCGCAGGTGCCTGGGCCGCAACAGCCCGAGCCGCTGCATCGCGGTGACCCAGCCCGACACCCTGGCCGGGTCGGCCCCGGTCACCCCGGCGAGAAGCTCGACGCCGTCCTCCTCGTACGCCGACTGCCCATCCGCCATCTGTCCCTCCGCCGGCTGCCCGTACGCCAGTTGCCCGCCCACCAGTTGGGCCAGGGCGCGGGCCACGGCGGCGGTCCCGGGCCCCGCGCTCTCCAGCCACCAGGCGACCGCGGCCGCGAAGGCGCCCGGATAGAGGTCGGCGCAGTTGTCCGGAAACCCCGCCGCGGCGTGCCCGTCCCGGGTCGGTGAGCCCAGGTCGTCCAGCAGGGCCCGGAGCAGCAGCGGATTGCCGGCGCATGCCTGTACGCAGCCGTCCACCCAGGCGTCCGGGGCGTGCGGCCCGAAGCGGTCGCGGACCATGGTCTCGGCGGCTGTACAGCTCAGCGGGGCGAGCGTGTGGACGTGGACCAGGGTGGGCGACAGGGCGTGGGCGAGCCCCGGCGCGGGCGGCGTGATGTCGTACTGGCTGCGTTCGGTCACCACGATGAGGACGGCTAACTCGTCCAGTCGCCGGGCCGCCTCGGCGAGCCAGCGCCGCGAGAGGTGGTCGGCGAGATGGGCGTCGTCGACAGCCAGAAGGATCGGCGAGTCGGCCGCGGCCGAGCGCAGCAGCCGCCAGAACCGGCCGAAGCCGGGCCGATCCTCCGGGCGGCAATCGGCGTCGTAGCCCAGCAGTTGGCGCACGGTGGCGAGGTCCGTGCCGGTATCCTCGGCCGAGCAGCGAGCGCGCAGCACCCGCATGCCGTGCGCCGCGCCGTCGTCCGCGACGGCTTCCAGCACTGCGCTGCGCCCGATCCCGGTGGCGCCTCTCAGCACCGTCATCCGCCCGGATCCGGTCCTGGCTCGCTCGGCCTCCGCGGCCAGCAGCTCCAGGACATCCCGGCGCTCGCGGAGCGGGCCGTCATGGGTGGTCGGCGGGCGGGTCGGCGTCATCAGATCCTCCGATCTCGTGGTCGGTCTCGTGGTAGCCCACGATTGCGAACGGCGTACCGATCACAGAGAGTGGGGACTCCGCGTGGTCAACATGGCCACGACAAAGGGATGTCGGGGTGAGGCTGTGCTTACGTCTTGTGGAGCAGCCGCAGCCGCGACCGCCATACCGGTCGCGGTGCACGCGTCGGACCCGGTCTCGCTCGCCGGGGTGAAGAGCCAGCTGCGCCATCAGCCGTCGATAGAGCTGGTCGAGGAGGCGGTCGGTCGGTCGGGTGCGGTGGCGATCCTGGTGGCCGACACGCTGGACGAGCCCACTCTGTCGTCGCTGCGGCGGCTGATCAGAAACGACGCCACCCGGGCCGTGCTGGTTGCGAGCACCATCCGGGAGGCGGATCTGCTCCAGGTGATCGAATGCGGGGTCGGCGCCATAGTGTGGCGGCGCGAGGCCACCGGGCACCGGCTCCAGCAAGCGGTGGTGGCGGCCTCCCGTGGTGACGGAGACCTCCCCGCGGACCTGCTGGGGCGGCTGATCACGCAGGTCGGCACCATGCAGCGCGGCGCCGTGCAGCGTGGCACCGCCGGCCTGTCCGACGCTCCCGTGCACGGCCTGGCGCCGCGCGAGGTCGATGTGCTCCGGCTGGTCGCCGAGGGAATGGATACCGGGGAAATCGCGAGCAAGCTCTCGTACTCCGAACGCACCGTCAAGAACGTGATGCACGGCCTCACGACCCGGCTGCAGCTTCGCAACCGGGCACATGCCGTGGCTTATGCCCTTCGGGAAGGCTACATCTGACGGTTCGGACCCACACCGAGGGCCCCCGGGGCAACCGGAGCTGCCCCGAAACCGTCCTCGGTGTGCCTGCCGCGGCAGCGCTCCGACGAGGCATGATGGCTGACGGGTATGCCGCGCCGAGCGGCGGATCGGCTCCGGTGACAGCGAAGGGCGCGGCAGTGATCCACGAGGTGGACGAGGTCCTCAAGCGACTGCTGTCCGGCGGCGCCCTGGCCGGGACCGGTGTCGAGATCGCCTTCGACGCGCCGACCCGCGACTGGGCGGCCCGGCGCAACTCCCCCACCATCGACGCCTACCTGTACGACATCCGCGAGGACGTCAAGCGGCGGGAGAGCGGGGCGATGCAGGTCAGGGACGAGCGGGGAGCGGTGCTGCGCCTGCGCCGGCCGCCGCGTTGGTTCCGGCTGTCGTACCTCGTCACCGCCTGGACCAAGCGGGCGCAGGACGAGCACCGGATGCTCGCCGCGGTGCTCGCCACGCTGGTGCCCCACGAACTGCTGCTGCCGGAGGAACTGACGGGGCCGCTGGCCGCGCTCGGCCTCACCGTGCCCCTCTCGGTCGCCGGGACCATGGACGCACGCTCCAGCGCCGACGTCTGGTCGGCGCTCGGCGGCGAACTCAAGCCGTCCATCGACGTCGCGGTCACCGTGCCGATCCTGTCCTTCCCGGAGTACGACGCCGGACCCCCGGTCGAGGAGTTCACGGTGCGGGTCCGCGCGACCGACGGCAGCCTGGACGGCTCGGCCGAGCGCTACCACCCGCGGCGTCCGGCCGGCGCGGAGGCTCCGCCGGGCGACGCGGTGCCCGAGTGAGCGCGTCCGGCCCACTGCTCGACCGGCTCTCACGACTGCGCGACCGGGTGGCGCAGTCGGTCGAGCTGCGCAGCGCCGACGATCCGACGGCCGACGACCCGCTGCGCGGCCTGTACCTGTCCGACGACGCCGTACGGCGCCTGCTGCGGCCCGCCGGCGCCGCCGCCGGAGCCGACGACCATGCGCTATCGGCGACGCCGGGCGGCGAGTACGCGGCGGGCGACGGCGACCCGCTGCATCGGCTCGCCGTCCGGCTCGGCCTCACCGGGCTGGACGTCCACCTCTTGCTGCTCGCGCTCGCCCCCGACCTCGACCGCACCTTCGAGCCGCTGTACGGCTACCTCAACGACGACGTCAGCCGCCGCCGGGCGACCGTCGGCCTCGCCCTCGAACTCTGCGGCCTGCCCGCGCACTCCGCCGCGGCGCGGGCCCGCCTCCACCCGTCCGCGCCGCTGCTCGCGCTGCGCCTGGTCCGGGTGGAGGAGTCCGAACGACCCTTCCTGGGCCGTTCGCTGCGCGTCCCCGACCGGGTCACCGCCCATCTGCTGGGCGACGACACGCAGGAGTCCGCACTCGACGGATACGCCCGGCCGCTGCCGACGGCGGACGTGCGGCCGCCGTTGGACGCGCTGACGGACCGACTGGCCAAACGCCTCGCGTCCGGCCCGCTCACGGTCTACCTGCGCCAACTCCGGGAGGGCGACGGGCTCGCCTGTGCCGCAGCCGCCCTGGGCGCGGCTGGCCTGGAAGCACTGCACTTCACCCCCGACACGCCCGCCGCCCCCGGCCGGCCCGCGCTCTCCGGCGACCACGAGCGCGGCCGCGGCGAGCCCGAGCCCGACTACGACCACCACCTGATCCCGGAACTGCTCCGCGAGGCGCGGCTGCGCGGCTGCGCCGTCGTGGTGGCCCCGCTGCCGGAGCGTCCGGGGCCGCTGGTGCGGGCGCTCGCGGTGCCCGATGTGCCCGTGCTGCTGGTTGGCTCCCGCCCGTACGACCCGGACTGGTGCGACCGCCATCGCGACCCCCTCGTGCTGGACGCGCCCCGGCAGCACTCGGGCGATCTCGACGCCTGGTCCGCCGCCATCGGGACGGCCGGCGTCGGCACAGCGGGAGCGCCCGGGTTCGACCTGGCGCCGGTGGTGGCGCCCTACCGGCTGGGCGGCGACCGGATCCGGCGCGCGGTCCGGGCCGCGCAGGAGTTGGCGGCGTTCGAGGGCAGCCCGCTCTCCGGCGCGCATCTGCGGCTGGCCGCCCGCCAGCAGTCCGCGTCCGGCCTGGAACAGCACGCCCGCCGCATCAGGCCCGCCGTGAGCTGGGACGATCTCGTGCTGCCCGACGGCCCCCTGACCCACCTGCGTGAACTGGCGCTGCGGGCCCGGCACCGCGACCAGGTGCTCGGCGACTGGCGGTTGAGCGCCGGCGGCGGACGGGGCCGGGGCGTGCTGGCGCTCTTCGCCGGCGAGTCCGGCACCGGCAAGACGCTCTCCGCCGAGGTGGTCGCCGCCGAACTCGGCCTCGACCTCTACGTCGTGCAGCTCTCCTCCATCGTGGACAAGTACGTCGGTGAGACCGAGAAGAACCTGGAGCGGATCTTCACCGAGGCCGATCGCACCGATGCCGTCCTGCTCTTCGACGAGGCCGATGCCGTCTTCGGCAGGCGCTCGGAGGTCAAGGACTCGCACGACCGCTACGCCAACCTGGAGAGCGCCTACCTGCTGCAGCGGCTCGAGTCCTTCGACGGCATCGCTCTGCTGACGACCAACCTGCGGGCCAACATCGACGACGCGTTCACCCGGCGGCTGGACCTGGTGGTCGACTTTCCGTTCCCCGACCCCGCCCAGCGCCTGGCGCTGTGGCGCCACAGCCTGGCTTCGGTGCCCTGCGCGCCCGACATCGACCCGGGGCCGTGCGCCCGGGAATTCGAGCTGGCCGGAGGCTCCATCCGCAGCGCCGTGGTCACCGCGGCGTACGCAGCCGCCGGCCGTGGCGGCGACGTCACCACCGCGGACTTGCTGGCCGGCGCCCAGCGCGAGTACCGCAAAGCCGGACGGCTGGTGCTGGACGACGGCGGCTGGTGATCTTCGCACCCGTCAGTTCCTTCACGCCGTGACCGTGAGCTGGACGGCTTCCAGCCGGAGCGACTTCCCCTGAGTCCCGACGGTGATCCAGCTGCGGGGGCCGCCGGGGGTGTCGCAGGTCTGTCCCTGCCACTGGGTGTCGTTCTGGATCCATCCGTTGCCGCAGACGACGCCCACTCCGAGGCTCACTGTGAACTGCTCCATGCGCAGCTGCGAGTTGGGGGATCCGATGGTGACGTCGGCCTTCGCGGGCCCGCTCTGCCAGGCGGGCTGCCAACCCGTGTTCTCCATGTACCCGTTGGCCGCGGCCGAGGTGCCGGACACGGCGATGTCGAGGGCCTGGATGGCGCGGCTCTGGTTCTGGGTGCCGGCTGTGGCGCCGTCGCAGACCGGGTGCTGCCAGCCGATGCCGTCCACGTAGGCCCGGTAGCAGATGTGTCGCCCCGGGCTGCTCGCGTTCAGCTTGGTGACAGCGACTCCCGCAGTGTCCGGAAGTACCGCCGTGGCGTGCGCGCTGGGGTGGGTCTTCGCCCCGCCTCCGGCGGCCTGCGTCTTGGCCGGTGCAGAGGCGGGCGCCGAGGCCGGGGCAGAGGACGGTGCCACGGACGGGGTCGTGCTCGGCGTCGCGGAGGACGGTACCGGGGGCGGTGCGGGCAGGGTGGTGGCGACGGGCTGTTGGATCTCCGCGGTGGCCTGGCTGCTGACGGGAGCTGCCTTGGTGTACCAGAGGGCGACGAACGCGAGGGCCAGGGTGCAGAGGAGGGTGAGGACGGTGGCGAGCCAGCGGGGGAGGAATCCGCTTTGGACGTAGGTGCCGTCGACGTCAAGGGGTGTGCTGCCGGAGCGGCGTACGGCGAGGCGGTAGGGCCGTTGCTGTTTGTGGCCGAACCAAATGAGCCGACGGGGCTTGAGCGTGGCACTGACGAAGGCGGCGCGTCCCGGTTCGACCTGGACATTGGCCGGGTGGATGTCGTAGGAGAGCTGGTCTCCGTTGTCGTTGCCGGTGACGGAGGCGGTGAGTGTGGTGTTGCCGAAGTTGTCGATGGCGAGCTTGGGGCGTCCCCGGAAGCGTCCCTTGACGGTGTGCGGGACGAGCTCGGCCCGCATCTCGGCGAACGGGGTGATGGTGAGGTTGCCCTCGGGGACGGCGGTCGCCTCGGGGTGCTCCGTCGGAATGATCTGGACGGCATAGGGGTTCGGCCCGGCGGTGGCGTCGGGGCTGCGCGGTGGTGCGAAGGTGAGTTGGACGGTTCCGGTGGTGCCCGGGTAGAGCCGGATGGTCGGCGGTTCGACGGTGACGTAGGGAGCGATCTCGCCGACGGGAACGAAGCGGTACTCGTCGACGACGTCTGCGGTGTTGCGAAGCCGCAGTCGCACGGTGGCGGTACCACCCGCGTCCACGGTGGTCGATGCCGGTTCAAGGGAAGTCCAGAGGCTCACCTTGCGAAGCTATCCGCGGAGCAGGTGTCCGGTCAGCAGGCCAGGGGACACAGTCGGCGTCCCAACAGGCTTGCCCTACTGCCCCGAAGGCGCAGTGGGCAGTGCCCTCGATTCCCTTCCGGCCGCTCCACCGGTCGCGTATGTGTGGTGTGGGACTCCTGTGGGGGACTCCTCACGCTCTCGGAAAGGCTCGTCGCATGCGCGCGCAAGACCCGGGCAAGGCCACTGAAGCGGAGAAACCGCGCCGTTCCGCGTCCCGCACCGCTTCGACCGCTGCTTCGACCGTCGCCTCGACCGCCCCGGGTCCGGCGCCGTTCGGCCGGGCCGGCACCACGGCGGCCGCGATCCACGAGCTCCAGCGGACTGTCGGCAACGCGGCCGTGGCCCGTGTGCTGCAGCGGAAGGAGCACCGCCACACCGCGGACTGCGGGCACGGGCAGTCCGTCGCGCAGATCCAGCGCGACACGGTCCGGGAGGTCCTCGGGTCCCGGGGCCGCATGCTGCCGGAGCCGGTCCAGCGGGAGGCGGAAGGCCGGTTGGGGGTTCCCGAGGGCAGCTTCCAGTCCGTCGAGATCCACGACAGCCCGAGAGACAAGGAGGTGGCCCGAGCCCTCGGCGCGGTCGCCTTCACCTCGCGAAAGAAGATCGTCGGAGACGTCTCCAGGAAGAAGACCCTGCTGCACGAGCTGATTCACGTCGGCCAACAGGAGCGGGGGCCCGTGCCCGGTACTGATATGGGGAACGGTCTGAAGGTCTCCGACAAGAACGACGCAATGGAGAAGGAGGCGGATACGGGCTCGATCCGGGCGCTGGCCACCGCCTTTCCCGTCCGGCCCGCACCGCCCGGCGGACCTTGAGCAGATTCAGTCCCACTCGGCATTGGCGACTGCCGCTGATGCCCCTCGCAGGCAAATAGGGCGACGTGTCGATCTTTCCGGGCACTTCCTGGGTTGCCCCTGCCGAGATCCCCATCCGTGCAGGTCACCCGGCCTGCAACCGTGGTCGGGGAGCACGGCATGATGATCGGATGTGCTGCTGCGACTCGCCTACCTGACCGTGGACCAACGCCTTCTCGCTGCTGCGGCCTCTCCCCATGAGCGACCGGGACAGGGACGCCGAGATCCTGGCGCTTCGTCACCGTGCGCCACGAGGCGCCGTATAACCGAGTGAAGGTGGAAGGGCTCCGCCGTCAGCCTGTCGCAGCACAAGAGTCGATATGACTCAGCTTGCCTCGTGGGGAATGACAAGACCGACCTGGCCTGCGCGAGCTGGCGGAAGTCGTCCTGGGGCGGCGCGCGGGGACGCCAGGTTGCGCAGCTCCGCGCTCAACTTTGCGGTCGGGCGTCAGGGGTCGCGCCCAGTAACCCGATAGGCGCAGCCGTCGGCTCGAACGACTTCAGTGTCTGTTCGCCACGGCGGGCGGAATGGGTGTGTCGGCGTCGTAGGCGGCCTGAGCCGTCTGGATCGCGCTGGTGTGGTGGTCGACCCAGGTGACCAGGTCCATGAGGCGCGGCATCAGATCCGTTCCCAGGGCGGTCAGTTCGTAGGTGGCCTGGATCGGCACGGTGGGGGTCACGGTGCGGTTGACGAGTCCGTCACGGGTGAGGGCCCGCAGGGTTTGGGAGAGCATCTTCTCGCTGATGCCTCCGATGCGGGCAGCCAGCTGCGAGAAGCGGTGCGGTCGGGTCATCAACGCGGCAAGCACCAGGGTGGCCCAGCGGCTGGTGATGTCGCCAAAGATTGGCCGGACGGGGCAATCGGCAGCAAAGACGTCCTGCGAGGACACCAGCTCCTCACCGTCAACCGTCTCCGATATTGACTGGCTCATGGAGGGAGCTTACCCAAAGGTATGTCCTTCCTCTCAGTAAGCCCGCCGGATACCTTCAACTCGTTCGGCAGTCAGCACCGCAGCGAGGAGTAAGTCAATGGTCGATCTGAACGGACGTGTCGCCTTGGTGACAGGGGGCGGCAAGGGCATCGGCCGGGGGATCTCATCCGCCCTTGCGGCTGCCGGCGCTGCGGTTGCGGTCAACTACGCCACTGACCGCCCGGCCGCCGAAGGGGCCGTCGCCGACATCATCGGCAGCGGTGGCAGGGCCGTGGCCGTGGCCGGAGACGTCGGAAGCCCAGACGACGTCGAGCGACTGTTCGAGCAGGCCAATGCCGCCCTCGGTCCGGTCGACACGCTGGTGAACAACGCGGGGATCTTCTCCTTCCAGCCGTTTGAGGACGTCACGCCGAGCGACTTCGACCGGATCTATCGGACCAACGTGGCCGGTGTGTTTTTCACCTGCCAGACCTTCGTCAAGCAGTTGCCCGCGGCCGGTGGGTCGATAGTGAACATCTCGACCTCCGGCATCTCGAACCACGCTCCCGGCTCAGCCCTCTACACCTCGGCCAAGGGCGCCCTCACCACGCTGACCAGAGTCCTGGCCAACGAGCTCGGTTCGCGCAACATCCGGGTCAACGCCGTCGCACCAGGCGCCACCGACACCGACGGCGCCCGAGACCTCGGCCTCATCAACGACGAGAACGTTGCCAGGGCCGTCGCCACCACACCACTCGGCCGCCTCGGACACCCCCACGACATCGGCCAGGTGGTCGCCTTCCTCGTCTCCCAAGACGCTGCATGGATCACCGGCGACGTAATCTTCGCCTCCGGCGGGCTCCGCTGACCCACCCTCTTCGCAACCAACCTCTGCTCGGGGTGGTCCGTGGCGCTGGCAAGTCCGTTCGTTGTCGTGCTCGATGCTCGCCGGCGCGCCTGGTTGGAGCAGGTAGCAGCCTCGCGGACCGCGCCGTCCGGCATGGTGTGCGTGCCGGTAATGCCATCTGCCCAGGTCAAGGCGCTTGCTCTGCCACAGGCCACAACCCCGTGGCTGGCAACCTGCTGCATCGCGGCAGGATGATCAGTCGTGCTGCTGAAACTGGCCTACCCGACCGTCACCAACGCGTTCGCGATGCTGCGGCTCCTGCCCATGAGCGACCGGGACAAGGAGACCGAGATCCTGGTACTGCGCCACCAGATCACCGTCTTCGAACGCCAACTCGGCCCGGACCGTCCCGCGTTCACCGCACCCGACCGCGCCTTCCTCGCCGCCCTGCTCCACCCGCTCCCACGCGAGGTCCTACGCCGGCTACGGCTACTCGTCCGCCCCGACACAATGCTCCGCTGGCACCGCGACCTCATCAAGCAGCGCCACGCGAACAGCAGCCGACCCAAGCGCCCCGGTCGACCCCGCACCGTCCGCTCCATCCGCACGCTGGTCCTGCGCCTGGCCCGCGAGAACCCGTCCTGGGGCTACCGGCGCATCCACGGCGAACTCGCCATCCTCGGCATCAAAGTCGCCGCCTCCACCGTCTGGGAAATACTCAGGACGCCGACATCGACCCCTCACCCCAGCGATCCACCACCACCTGGACGGACTTCCTGCGCGGCCAGGCCGACGCCCTGCTCGCCCGCGACTTCATCGAGACCGTCACCCTGACCGGCCAACGCCAGTACATCCTCGCCATCATCGAGCACGCCACCCGCCGCATCCGCATCCTGGGCACCACCGCACACCCCACTGCAGCCTGGACCACCCAGGCCATCCGCAACCTCGCCATGGACCTGAATGATGCCGGCACCACCGTCAAGTACCTGATACGCGACCAGGATTCGAAGTTCACCGACGCCTTCGACGCCGTCCTGGCCGACACCGGCATCCGGGTGCCCCGCATGAACTCGATCACGGAACGGTGGGTACTCAGCTGCCGCCGAGAACTCCTGCACCGCACGCTCATCTGGAACGAGCGACACCTGCTCCACGCACTTCGCGATTACGAGACGTTCTACAACGAACATCGAACCCACCGGACGCTCCACAGCGCCGCACCCCTGCGCGCGCTACCCGAACCAATCACCGAACCCGGGCAAATCGCCCACCTCGACATACGCCGCCACGACCGCCTCGGCGGCACCCTCCACGAGTACCACCATGCCGCCTGACCAGCGTGGATGAGGTTTTCGGCACGCACACCACGAACACTGGTCGACGCTGGGACCGGGCGAACACCCGTGGGACGGGAATCGAAAAGGTGGGTATGGGGAATTCCCCGAGACCCACCCCGACCTGCATGTTCCGACGTGCGGAGAGCGAGGGATTCGAACCCTCGGTCACGGTTCCCCGTGACGACAGTTTTCAAGCCCACAGCGAGACTCGGGAAGGAAAACGCCCTGACCTGTGCGAATGGTGATATTCCACTATCTCTGCGAACCGCATGGTCCACGACCGGTCCATGCACCATGGGACACGCCGGAACAGATTGACAACAGCCCCCGCCAGCAAACGTGTCCACCAAATCGGTCAGCCTCCAGTCGGCGCTACTCCGCGTCCATGTCGGCCAGGAAGTGCACATCGTTCACCAGGTCCTCGCCGTAGTCGAGCGCCTCGCCGAGGGCGAGCATCCGGTCGTACTGGGGCCGGTCGATCGGCACCCAGTACTTGGCTAGGATCCGTAGCAGCAGGCGGAATCCGAGGTCGGGTCCGGCTGTGGTGACGATGAGCTCCAGGGCCGGCACCAGCCCGGATACTTGGGGGTCCTTGCTGGCGGCCGCAGCCGCCAGTGCGGGTCCGATCAGTCGGAGCTCGTCGAGCACCGCCTCGGCCAACTCGTCCGAGGCTGGGGTTGGAATGCTGACGGCGAAGGCTGGATCGTCCCTGCGGATGCGTTGGACGCAGATCTCCGCCATCCGGCGCATCCAGTCCCGGCCGTCGATGCCCAGGCGGTCGATGCGATACTCCCCGCCACTGGCCGCATTCCACACGCCGGTGATGGCGGAGTCCGCCAGCGGTGACTCCAGCAAACGCAGCACATCGTCGAGCAGCGACCGCGCCCCCGCACCGTCGTAGCTGTCCGCGACGCCGCGGACCAAGTCCTCGACAGTTGTTCCATTCCAGCCCCAGCCCTGATGGAACTGAGCGGTCAGGGCAGTCAGGCCGAAGTTGGCTTCGGTATAGCGCTCAGTCATGGTCGGCCTCACGCCGTCGGGTATGCGGTGTAGACAATGTAGCCCCGGGGGTGGCCGGGCATTCGCTTGAGCAGCACGGTGTACCCGTTGCCCGCCGCCCGGAATGACTCGTCGGCTTTGTAGATCGTTCCGATCGAGTTCTTCGCCCCGAAGGTACCTGTGATCGGGTATAGCTCGGTGGGGTTGTTCTTGGACCGGGAGAGCCAGTTTGCGAGCCTTTTGGGGTTCTTCTCGGCGTCGCTAGCGATGGCGTAGTCCACGACCTGCTGGGCCGTCTGCGCGTCGACGAAGACACTGGTTATGCCCTTTCCTCCTGCCGCCAGTTCCGCCTTAGCCTTGGCGATGGCCGTCGCCGCGTCAGTGACGTGGTCGCTCAGGGTATGGGCCAGGTCCGGGTATTTGACTGCGTCGTCGACCAGGTTGTTGCAGTTGTGGACCAGCAGGTCCTGGGACTGGGCGCCAGTGCTGCGGATGTAAAAGGTGTGCAGTCCGTCGACGGTCAGGTCGTAGACCTGCTGGGGAGCGAGACCGGTGCGCGTGCTCAGGGCAGTGACGGCGGAGGACGATCCGTTGGCGGCCTGCAACAGGTCTCCCGGCCGTAGGTCGGCGGCCAGGATCCAGCCCCGGTTCACCGCGTAGACGCGGTGCCCTGTGGTGGTGCTGAGCGTACTTCCACCGCTGAGCTTGATGTCCAGCAGGGTGTCGGTGTCGTGCGCGAAAGTGGCGGTCACCGGTTCGGCCTGAGACCGGCCCGTGGCAGGGTCGATGGCGAGCAGCCGATCTCCGATTCGGACCGAGCTGATGGCCTTGTGGTTGCCGTCGGCCAGTAGCACTTGGGCGCTGCTCGGGAAGCTGTTGATCACGCATCCCGTGAGAGCGTCGTCGGTGGCCTGGACCTCCGCCTTGAGCTCGGCCATCGCCTTGGCGTCCAGGCCGATGGCCTCGACGGCCTTGAGGGCGTCATCGATGCCGAGTCCGGTGCGAATCGCGTCGTTGAGTTTGCCGACCAGTTTGATGGCGTCGAGGATCTTCGATTGTGGGACGAACCAGGTCGCGGCCCAGGCGCAGCTGGTGATGTTGCCGTGGGCGCAGTTGACGAAGTCTGCGGTGACGCTGTCCCAGAGGCCCTTGAGTACGCCTTCGTCGATGGCTTTGGTGATGTCCCAGGTGCTGAAGTGGTGGGTGACCTTCTGGGAGGCAGGCTGGCTCTGGCTGTCGAGGAAGGTGGTGTTGTCGGCCGGGCAGCCGGCCGCGGTGAGGTCGGTGGGGGCGACGTCGGCGTCGCAGAGGTAGAAGTCGATGGTCAGAGTGAAGTTGAGAGTGAAGGTGACGTCGCAGCCGGTGCTGCCCAGACCCAGCACGCAGTCGTTGTCGGGGACGGGGTCGCCGATGGGAGTGACCTTCTCGGTGGTGAACATCTGCGGGGTGCCGGTGGCTCCGCCGCTGGTGACGGTAGCCGCGTCCTGCGCCTGTTCGGCTGCCGTAGCCGCTTGTTGGGCGCTGGCGGCTTGTGCGTCGGCGTCCTTGGCTGCTGCTTCGGCGGCGGTGGCGTCCTGGTCGGCCTGTTGGGCGACCTCACGGGCGGTGGCCGCGGCGGTCTGGGCTGTGGTGGCGGCCTGTTGGGCGGCGGTGGCGTCGGATTCGGCGGCGTTGGCCGAGGCTCGGGCGTCGGTGGCGTCCCCGGCTGCGGCCTGGGCGGCGGCTTGGGCGGCTGCGGCGTCCGCGGTGGCGGCGGTGTCGTAGGCGACGGTCTGGGCCTGGGCGGCCTGGGCGTCGGCCATGGCTTTCTGGGCCTGGGCGGCGGAGGCCAGGGCCTGCTGGGCGGAGGCCTGGGCCTGGGCTGCTTGGGCGGCGGCGTCGGCGACCGGGACCTGGGCTGCCTTGGCGTCGCCGGTGGCGGCGTCGGCGATGGCCTGGGCGGTCTGGGCGGCCTGCGCGGCCTGCGCGGACTTGGCCTGGGCGACGGCCTGCTGCTGGTCGGCGACAGTTTTGGAGGCCTGGGCGGACAGGACAGCCAGGCCGGCGGAGGCGTCGGTGTTGACATACGGTGCGCCCAGTTGGATGGCGTCGTTGGCCGGGGCGATCACCTGGGCGGCGGCGCTGGCCGCGGCGCCGGCGGCCTGGGCGGTGGTGTAGGCGTAGCCGGCTGCGGTGGCCGCGCTGGTCTGGGCGGCCTGGGCGGCGGTGCCGGCGGCGATGGCGTCCGTCTGGGCCTGCTTGGCCTGGGCTTCGGCGGTGGCGGCGTCGGCTTGGGCGGCGGTGGCGTCGCTGGAGGCCTGCTGGGAGGCGGCCACGGCGGTGGCCACTGCGGCTTCGCCGGTCCTGACCGCTGCGTCGGCGGTGGCCTTCGCCGCCTGGGCGGCGTCGGCGTCGGACTGCGCCCGCGAGGCGGCAGCCTCGGCCTGGGTGGCCGCGGCATCAGCGGCCTGCGCCGCGGTGGTGGCGGCGTCGGCCGCTGTCGACGCCCCGTCGGCCGCGGTGCTCGCGTTTGCCGCGTCGGTGTCGGCTGCGGTGGCGGCGCTCTGGGCGTCCTGCGCGTCGGCGTTGCCGTCCTCCGCGTCCGCGTAGGCGTCCGCCGCGTCGGCCTTGGCCTGCAGAGCGTTCTTGGTTTGTGCGGCATCCCAGGCGTTCTGACGTGCCGTAGTGGCGGCCTGGTCGGCCTGGGTGGCCGCGGTGCGCTTCTGGGCGGCGGTGGCTCCCGCGGTCTGGGCGGCGGCCAGCGCGGTGGCGGCGGTGGCCGCATCCTGGTCCGCGGTGACCTGGTCGCTTGCCGCGGTGGCCTCGTCGGCTGCGGCCTCGTTCTTCTTCGCGGCCGCGGTCGCCTGCTGGGCCTCGGCGGCCTGCCGCTTGGCGTGCGCGGTGTCGGCAGCGGTCTTCGCCGTCTGCTCGGCCTGCTGCGCGGTGGCCAGTGCTCCCTGGGCGGTGGTGTTCGCCGCCGCGGCGTTCTTGGCCTGCTGCGCTGCACCGGCGGCGGCCGCCTTCGCCTGCGCGTCGGCCTCATTCGCCGCCGCCAGGCGGAACGCGGCGGTCGAGGCATGGGTCTGGGTCTCCGCCAGCGCCTGCAGCGTCGCAGCGTCGGCGGCCGACGCGGTGGTGGCCTGGTAGGCGGTCTCGGTGGCCTTCACGATCGCCTGCAGCGCAGCCGAGGAGGCCATCGTGACCTGGGCCTCCTGCTGGGCCGCCAGCAGACCGCGTCCGCGCGGCTCACCGGCCGAGTCCGCGATGGCGTAGGCCTGCTGCTCGACGGTGGTCGTGTCGTCCGCCGCCTGCTGCGCGATAGCCGCCTGCTGCTGGGCGACCACCAGCTGTGCCTTCGCTGCGGCCTGCGCCACCGGCAGTGCGTTCTTCACGGAGGTGAACTGCGCGGCCGTCGGGTAGCTGGGGCTGTAGATCCCGGTGCTGGTGCCGGTGTTGTTCTGCTGGGCGGTGAACTGCTCGGGCGCGCTGCCGTTACAGGTGCCCACGGTCGCGCCCGCGCCCTGCGCGGTGGAGGCGAAGTTCAGGCAGAGCTTGGAGCCCACGTTGTACAGCCGGGTCACCCCGGCGGTGGTGGTGTACTGCCAGTGCTGCGAGGCGGTGCCGTTGCACTTGTACAACTGCACCACGGTGCCCGGTACTTGGGGGCCGTGGGTGCCGTCCACGTCCAGACAGGTGTTGCCCGCCGTGTTGACCAGCGGCCCGTCCAGGACTCCGTTGGAGGTGGGGGTCCACTGCTGCGCCCTACCGCCGTTGCAGGTGTAGGACTCCACCACGGCGCTGTTGGCGGTCGAGCCGCCCTTGTCGTCCAGGCACTGGGTAGTCGCGGACTTCAACTGGAAGGTGATCGGCCCGGTACCGGCGAAACCGGCGCCCCCGGGGCCCCAGTAGGCCTGCCAGTGCGAGAGGTGGTCGGCCGACCAGGACTGGCCCAGGGCCTCACCGAGCGCCTTCGAGCCGGCCGCCAGGGCCGCGGTGGCCTTGGTGCTGTCGGCGAAGACCGCGTCGCGCTGCTCGACCTGGCCTGCGATCTCCGCCTGCCATTCGGTCGACGCCGCCTGCACCTCCGCGCCCAGCACGTTGTTCGGGTCCTCCGGATTGCGCCACTCGCACGACGCGAACCGGGTCTTCAGGTCCTCCACCGCCACCCGGAACTCCGCAGTACCCGGCGCCGACGCGGTGCGAGCGAACCCGCCGTTCTCCAGCAGCATCCGGGTGTCGTCCGCGAACAGCCCGTGCATGAACGTCATGTCCTGCCAGGCGTTGTACTCGTTGTACTCGCGCGCGAAGTTCGGATCGTTGCCGTCGGTCGGCTGCGAGTACAGCGCGTTGCCCAGCGCGGTTGCGGCCGTCACCGAGTCAGCGCCGGCCAGCGGGGTGGGGTCGGTGTACAGCTTGTCCTCGCTGCTGCCCATCCGGTCTTCCAGCCACGGTCCCAGACCGACGGTGTCGAAGTAGCTGTCACCACCCAGCTGCCCCGGCGCCTGCAGGAATGCGGCGTCCGAGGGGTAGTCGAGCGGCACCGGCAGGCCTTGCAGCGGCTTCTCCCAGACGCCGTCCTCATTGAACAGAGCAGCGCCCTGGGCCTTGTAGGCGGCGGCGTCCTGGGTGTAGCCGGCGTGCAGCGGGGTCGCGGTCTCATTGGCGTAGTTGCGATCGGCCGCGGTGTGCAGCTGCGCGTCGGTGCCGTCCAGTCCGGCAGTGGCGACCTGACGGGTCACCGGACCGCCCAAGCGCACCATCGTGGACATCAGGCACTGGTCCTCGCGCACCTGCGCGGCCGCGGCCGGGTCGAACGCCGCGCCGTTCGACGGCGGCGGGATGTAGGCGAACCAGCCCTGCAGGTCCACCACCACTTGGATGGGGGCCGCGCTGGAGTTGTAGACGCTGACACTGCCGGTGCTGTTCGCTGCCACCACGCTCATCGCGGCGGTGACAGCGCTGGCCTGGAACTGGTCCAGCGAGAGCGTGGGCATGCTCTGCCCGGTAGGCCAGGCGACCAGGTGGCCCGGGCTGTTCCCGCTGATGGCCACCAGGTTCAGCGCGGCGGCTCCGAAGTGGGCCGGGATGCCGTTGGTGCCGCCGACCTGGAGGTTGACCGCACTGTTGGCGGGGATCGCTGCGGTGGTGCGGGTGTCCAGCAGGCGCGCGGCGACCGGGGTGAAGCCGCCGCCGGTGGAAGCGGCGGCGGCGAAGAATCCGGAGATGTCCATCATCACGTCGATCGCCGCGGTAGTCGAACCGTTCCGCAGGGTGATCTTCCCGTTCGAGCCGACCGCCACGATCGCGCCGCTGCTGCGGGTGGTGCTGGAGAAGTCGATGATCGGCTGGCCGCCGCTGGCGGCCCCGCTCGGGTAGGCGTACAGGCTTCCGCCCGCGGCCGGAAGGGGCACGGTGAGGTTGGCGAACACCGCGGACTCACCGGTGATCCCGGCCACCCCGTCGACCTGGACGTCGATACTGCCGCCAGCAGGCACCTGGGCCATGACAGCGCCGGTGCCCACCCGGGTGTCCACCAGCCGGGTCGGCGCGATCGGCACATAGCCCCCGGGGGCGACGGTTCCGGCCGTGGTGGTGTAGTAGCCGTTGACCACCACCCGCACGTCCACCGTGCCCGCCGCGTTGTAGACGTCGACCTTCCCGTCCGAGCCCACCGCCAGGATCGCGGCATTGTCGGCCGTCACGCCGGTGGTCAGGTTCACCGTGCTCGTGGACGGCTTGGCGGTGCCGTCCGCCCACAGCGCCAGATAGCCCCCCGCGCTCGAACCGGTCGCCTCCACGTCCACCGAGACCGCGCTCACCCCACTGGAGGGCACACCCGCTTGCCCCAGAACCTGGAACGCCGTCGTGGAAGCAGCCCCGAGCGTCGTCGAGATCCCCACACCAGAGGCGGTGTCAACCAGTTTCTGCGACGGCGAGACCGCAACGAAATCCCCACCCGGGGTCGCCGCCACCGCAGGCGCGGCCACCGACAGCACGGACAGCAACGAGGCCGCCAGAGTGGCCGACGCCATCACGGACACCCACCTGCGAACAGGCCGGGATATCAGCCCGCCCGCGAACTTGCGTGACAGCACGGAGAGTCAGCCTCTCTTGCAGCTTCGACAAAACTTGACCACTGGACGCGCACAAGAAAACCACATGTTCGTTCGTGGACCCTGCCATCCGAACCGCCCCCCGTCAGCCCGAGCACCAGTTACGTGCCCCCGCTCGCAACCCGACGTCCATTCGGGTGTTCGTGGTGTGACGTATCGTTACTCGAAAAAGGGTTAGACCCGATTTGCCCCACTGATGCTTCGTCGTCTGACGGCACATCACGTCCCCTTCGCTGCCATCCCCAGGGCGAATCGAAGCCGGACCGTGATAGAAGATCATCTGAAAGATGCACAAGCAGGCCAGAGAAGTACATCAACGTGCCTATGTACTTCGGTGCGCATATTTCACCCACACAGCAACACTCCAAGGCGAGGCGTCACGGGGGAATTCACGTCCCACCAGTGACGCTCCCGGGGATAGCGGCCTCGACCTGGGCCAGGTCGCCGGCCGTCAAGCCCTGGCCCTGACCGAATCGCCGAGCAAGGGCGACCGCCGTTGGCGGCGGGTTCGGGCTGCCCGGGCTCACCCTCATCTCACCCGGGGTTGTCCACGGCTCACCTACTCCGTGGGCGCGCGACGAGGCCGACGGCTCGCAGAGCGCGAACCCGGCACCGTGGGCCGTCACCTACGCCGTCCGACTCACCCAGATCCCCACCACCGCGAACACCACCGCCAGGGGCACCCCCGCGCACGTGGGAGCACCATCGCGACAGCCGCCCCGACTGTTCCCGTCACCGGGCGATAGCGGGGGGTGACCTGCGAACACGTCCGAGGACGCGGCGCCGAGCAGCCGATCTGGTCCACGCCTGGTCCACAGAGGGCCGTCTCGGGCCCTCGGAATCGAACGGACGTACGTCAAGAATCGAAAACAGCCAGCATTGACAAACTTCGATACTGGCTCTGACCTGTACTTCTCTACCTGCGGAGAGCGAGGGATTCGAACCCTCGGTCACGGTTCCCCGTGACGACAGTTTTCAAGACTGTTCCCTTAGGCCGCTCGGGCAGCTCTCCTTGCGCGGGTGGGCAGCACGATGGGGGCGCGCCCCCGGTGGTTGCCCGCGCTCAGGGATCTTCTCATGTTTGGGGGCGTGCTTGGGTAGCGAATAGCCCCGTACGGCGGTGGTGCCTGTGCCGTACGGGGCTATGGGGTCGTGAGGGGGCTCGCGCGGTACGCGGTGCGGGCTGGCTGGTTACTGGTCGCCGACGCGGGAGCCGAGGGTGAGGCTGGTGGTGTGGCTCTGGCCGTCGCGGGTGTAGATGACCGTGACCACGTCGCCCGGGTGGTGCGACCAGATCTCGCTGACCAGGGTCGGGCCGCTGTCGATGTGGACGCCGTCGAGCGAGGTGATGATGTCGCCCGGCTTGAGCCCGGCCTTGTCGGCGGGGCCGCCGGCGGTGACCGGGGCGCTGCCCTGGACCGGGGCGGAGGCGATCTTCGCTCCGTCGCCGGTGTAGGTGTCGTCGCGGAGGACGCCGATGATCGGGTAGGTCGGCTTGCCGGTCTTGATCAGCTGCTGGGCCACCCACTTGGCCTGGTTGATCGGGATGGCGAAGCCCAGGCCGATGCTGCCGGACTGGGTGCCGGTCGAGGTGCTGCTGCCGGTCGACTGGATCGCCGAGTCGATGCCGATGACCTGGCCCGAGGCGTTCATCAGCGGGCCGCCGGAGTTGCCCGGGTTGATCGAGGCGTCGGTCTGCAGCGCGTTCATGTAGGACGTCTGCGCGCCGGTCTCGTCGCCGGAGGCGACGGGGCGGTTCTTGGCGCTGACGATGCCGGAGGTGACGGTGCCGGAGAGCCCGAAGGGGGCGCCGATGGCGATGGTGGTGTCGCCGACCGCGACCGCGTCGGAGTCGCCGAGAGCCAGCGGGACCAGCGGCTTCTTCGGCGTACCGACGATCTTGATGACGGCGACGTCGTAGCCGGAGGCGCGGCCCACGATCGTGGCCGGGTAGCTGGTGCCGTCGGAGAACTTGACCGAGAGCTTGCCGCCGTTGTCCGAGGGCGCGACGACGTGGTTGTTGGTGAGGATGTGGCCGTCGGTGTCGAAGACGAACCCGGTGCCTGTGCCCGACTCCTGCGAGTTGCTGGCCGAGATGGTGACCACGCTGGGCAGCGCCTTGGCGGCGACGCCCGCGATGCTCTCGGGGGCGCGACTGAGCGCCTTGGGGTCGACGCTGCTGGTGACGGTGGTGGAGCCGCTGGAGCTGTCGTTGTTCTCCAGCGCCGCGCCGATGCCGCCGCCGATGCCGCCGGCGATGATCGCGGTCGCCGCGAGCAGGGCGATCAGCGCGCCACGGCGCTTCTTGCGCGGCGGGACGGGCTGGCCGTAGCCGCCGTAGGGCAGACCGGGGTGGCCGCCGTACGGGGGCTGACCGCCGTAGGGGGGCTGCTGGGCACCGTACGGGAACTGCTGGGCGCCGTAGGCCGGATCGTAGGGGGGCTGGACCGTGGTCGGCTCGCTGCCGGGCGCCGGCGCTCCCGTCGGGGGCGCGGGCGGCGTCGAGGGCGCGGCCGGGTAAGGCTGCTCCTGATGCGCGGCCTGCGGGTACGCCGGGGCGGCGGGAGCGGGAGCAGCGGCCACGGGGGCCGGGGGAACCGGGGGCACCACGGGATCCGCTATGGGCTGCTGTTGCTGTGAAGCCGGGGCCGGGGCCGGAGGCTGGGCCTGGTGCGGAGCCTGCGTCGGGGCCGGGGCCTGGGCCGAAGGGGCCGGCGGCGGGAACGCCGCGAGCGCCGGGTCGGCCGGCGGCTCGACCGAACCGTACGGGAGCGCGGGGGTGTCGGCGACCGTGTCCGCGGTCGTGTTCGCGACGGTGCCTGCGCCCGTGTCGGCCGTGTTTGCGACCACGTCCTGCGACTGTGCGGCCTGCGGCCGGTCCTGCTTGTCGGTGCTGACCGGCTGGACGACGGTGTCGTCAGCGGCAGGTGCGGCGGGTGCGGCTGCTGCGGGCGCTGCGTCGCTCGGCACGTCCTGCGACTGCGCGTCCAGGGAGGGTTCCACCGGCTCCCCGCCGGTGGGGACAGCCCCACCCTCGTGCTCGGTGCTCACGAATGACCTCCTCCTGCGGGACTCCGCGTCCCAAAGCTTTGCCCACCCACTGTCAGGGCATCGTAAGGGCCAGCCATGCGCTTCCCCTCGGCGCATCTATAGCGCACCGATCTGAGAGCTTCCTTACGCCGCCCGCCCACAGCTCATCTACAGCTCATCGGACATTCATCCTTGGCCAGCGGCTCGACTGCACCTAGCATGTCCTCGAACACATACGCGGGAGCTTGGACCCATCCAGGCTGAGAGGGCGCCGAACACGGGGTGCCGACCGCCTGAACCTGACCGGGTAATGCCGGCGTAGGGAGCTGAGCCTCGTGACGTCCGTTTCGCCGTCCCCTTCCCCCTCTCCTGTCCTGGACCGGGCACCGGGGTCCCCGCGCGCCGAGGCGCCGCTGGTACTGGACACCGCGCCCCCGCGCACGCTGGGCTTCCGCGACCAGGCCGCCTTCTGGACCAACCTCGGCGTCAGCCTGATCGGCTTCCAGAGCGCCGCGACCGTACTGGTCTTCAACGGCAAGGACCTCTCCCTCGCCGCCTCCGTGACCGCGATCGTGGTCGGCACCGTGATCGGCGCGGTGATGCTCGGCGTCGCCGCGGTCATCGGCACCAGGGCCGGGGCGCCGGCCATGGCGATCCTGCGTGGGCTGTTCGGCACCCGGCTGTCCTATCTGCCGACCGTGCTCAACATCGTGCAGTGCCTCGGCTGGGGCGTGTTCGAACTGACCGTGATCGCCATGGGCGCGGACGCGCTCTTCGGCGGGGGCCCGCACTGGCTCTACGTCGTGCTGGCCGGGGTGCTGACCACGGCGATGACGATCCGTCCGCTCGGCGCCATCGCGGTGCTGCGCAGGTACGTCGCCGTCGCGGTCGGCGTGGCGATGCTCTTCTTCACAGTGGAGCTGCTGCGGCACGGGGTGCACGACCCGGCCCCTGGCAACTGGACCGGCTTCCTGCCCGCCGTCGACTCGGTGATCGCCGTCTCCATCTCCTTCGTGCCGCTGGCCGCCGACTACACCCGGCATGCCAGGACCACCCGCAGTTCGTTCTGGGGCGCGTTCAGCGGCTACACCGTCTCGCAGGTGTGGTGCTACGTGGTGGGGCTGCTGGCGCTGCTGCAGGTCGGCGGCGACCCCGACAAGATCTTCACCACCTTCATGGGCATCACCGCCGGCTGGCTGTTCTTCGCCGTGCTGGTGCTGCGTGAGGCGGACCAGTCCTTCGCCAACGTCTACTCGACGGCGATGTCGGTGCAGAACCTGCTGCCGCGGGTGGACCGGCGGATTCTCACCGTCGGACTGGGCCTCCTGGTCACCGTGCTCGCCCTGCTGGTGACCGACTTCAGCGGGTACGAGTCCTTCCTCGGGCTGATCGGCGCGGTGTTCGTGCCGCTGTCTGCGGTGCTGGCGGTGGACTTCTACTTCGGGGCCGGGAAGCGGGAAGGCGGCTGGGACCTCAGCGAGACCGCGCCGACGCGGTGGCTGACGCTGCTGCCGTGGGCGGTCGGATTCGTGGTGTACCAGCTGATCGCCCCGGCCCAGCTGACCGGGTGGGCCGGCTTCTGGCCCTCCTTCTGGGCCCACGCCCAGAACGTCCTGCACATCCATCCGCAGGTGTGGACGTCGGCGTCGCTGTTCTCCTTCGTCGTCCCGGCGCTGATCACCTGGGCGCTGACGCCCCTGCTGCGCAAGGGGCTGTGACCGGGGTCGTTAACCGGTCACACCGTCAGAATTCATCTGCCGCTGCCGGGACCGCACGGGCGTCCGTCCTAGGCTGGTGGCGTGTCGAACGCCCCGCAGTCGAACGCCCGTCGGCAGCAGGTGCTGCCCAATCGCACCGCCACCCGCGTCGTCGCCCACCGCGGCGCCTCCGGCACGCTCGCCGAGCACACCCTGGCCGCCTACAAGCTGGCCGTGGACCAGGGGGCCGATGCCCTGGAGTGCGATGTCCGGCTGACCGCCGACGGGCACCTGGTCTGCGTGCACGACCGCAGGGTGGACCGGACCTCCAACGGGCGGGGCGTCGTCTCGACCCTGGAGCTGGCCCAGTTGTCGGAACTGGACTTCGGTTCGTGGAAGGCCGGACGGGGCGCCGCGGCCGACTCGGCGGCGGATTCCCAGGTCGGGTCGGCAGCCGAGTCCCAGGTCGACTCGGCGGCCGACTCCCGCGTCGGCTCGGCGATCGACCCCGACGAGGCGGACTGGGCCGACGTCGAGCACACCTTGGTGCTCACCCTGGAACGACTGCTGGAATTCGCCACCACCTGCGGCCGCCGCATCGAACTCGCGATCGAGACCAAGCACCCCACCCGTTACGCGGGCCTCGTCGAGCGCAAACTCCTGGAGCTGCTCCACCGCTTCGATCTGGTCACCCCGGCGGACGGCGAGCGCACCCCGGTCCGGATCATGAGTTTCAGTCAGCTCTCGCTGCGCCGGGTGCGGGAGCTCGCCCCGGCCATTCCGACGGTGTTCCTGATGGAACGCGTCCCGCTGCGGTTCCGCGACGGCAGCCTTCCGCACGGTGCGCGGATCGCCGGACCCGGCATCGACCTGGTGCGGGCCAACCCCGGCTATGTCGCCGCACTGCACCGGGCCGGGCAGCGGGTCCACGTGTGGACGGTGGACGATCCGGAGGACGTGGAGCTGTGTCTGCGGCTCGGCGTGGACACCATCATCACCAATCATCCGCGCCGGGTACTTGACCAGTTGGGCCGCTAGTACGGACTATGGCGGAGTCGGGAGCCTGCGTGGACAGGCGTACGCGGGCGCAGCGGAATGGCCGGAAATTCACCCGGATCGCCATTCTTCACCACCCCCGACAAACCCTCCGTGACGATCCGACTACGCATAGTAAAATGGGTGGCGCGCCTTCGACTTCGCGCGCTATTTCGGCATGTCGAGGTGCTTCTGTTCTCGTTTCCGCCGCGCTTGCAACGGGCATTCACACCCTGGCTGACAGCTGAGGAGGAGGTCCGGGGGTGGCGCTGGTGGTAGCGCGTGATGTGCCGACTTCTTCGGCGACCATGGCCGTGCCCCATGGTCCTGAGAGCGTGAGCGCTGCGCGGCGTCGACTGCGAAAGGACCTCGCCGCGCGGCAGGTGCCGGACGTCGTCATCGATGACGCGGTGCTCATACTCTCCGAACTGCTGAGCAATGCCTGCAGGCACGCCAGGCCGCTGGAGCCGGTACCGGCCTCCTCGCACGACGGGCTGCACCCCGGGTCCACCGCGGATGCGACCGCGCGGGCGCATGCCCAGGCCGCGTGGCTGGGACAGGGCACGGCCCAGGCGGACTCCGGCCTGGTGGTGGTCGGCTGGGAACTGCACAGCGACGGACTGCTGACCGTCGAGGTCACGGACGGCGGCGGCCCGACCCGGCCGCGCCGGGGCAGCCCCTCGCTGACCGCCCGCGGGGGTCGAGGCCTGGGCATCGTCGGACAGTTGGCCAGCGACTGGGGCGTCAGGGACGCCCCGGGCGAAGTGACCGTCTGGGCGGTGCTGCCGGTGCGGGCCCGGCACGCCCGGCGCGACGGGGTGGCCACGGGCTGACGCCGCGTCAGCGCGTTCGCGGTTCTGACGGACCTTCGACTGCGGACCGTGGTCCGGTTGCAGCCGGACAGGGGCGCGGGAACTGCGCGGCCGACCACGCACACGCCGCAGTCGGAGAAGCACCGTGACCGGAGGGCACCGGCGCACCACTAGGCTCGGTGCGAAGCAAGCCGCTGCCGCACCGGGAGAAACCGCACCATGGCCAAGAAGCCCGCGAAGAAGGCGCCCGCGCGCGCCGGATCGAACAACGCCGCCACCGCAGTCGCGGGTGGGATCCCCGTCGTCGGCGCGCGCGAGGCGTGCCCCTGCGGTTCGGGCCGCCGGTACAAGGCGTGCCACGGCCGCGAGGCCTCGCACGCCGTCCAGGAACTGGTGCCGCGTCCGTTCGAGGGGCTGGCCGGCGAGGGCGACTGGGTGGCGCTGCGCGAGCTGGTCCCGGCCGCGACGGTGCCGCTGACGCTGACCGCCGAGGCCCTCAAGGGCGCCAACGGCGAGGTCCCCTCGGTGACGCTGGCGACGGTGCTGCCGATGGCCTGGCCCGCGATGCGGCGTCAGGACGGCAGCGTGCTGCTGGGTCTGCAGACGCACGGCTCCTCCGGCGACATCAGCCGCGACCTGGGCGACGCGCTGGTCCAGGCGCTGGCCGTGGAGCCGGGCACGCCGGTGCCGCCGCGCCGCCCGGCCGCGGACGCCCCGCGGCTGCAGGAGCTGCTCGACCACTCCGCGCCGTTCGAGCCGGTCCTGCACAGCGGCTTCGAGTTCTGGCTGGACGACGCGGAGTCCGCCACCGGCGAGGTCGCCGCCTCGCTGGAGTCCGCCAACGCGACCATCATCCCGACCGTGCGGCTGACCTCGGTCGACACCGCCTACTGGTGCTCGGTGACGGACAAGAACCACCTGCGCTGGGTGATGCCGTACGCGGAGGACGAGCTGCTGGACGCGCTGGCGCGGCTGGCGGCGAAGGATCAGGAGGCGCCGGGCGAAGCCCGTCGGACCGGGGTGGCGGCGGCCGACGCGGGGGCCGGCCTGGGCGCGGACACCAAGCTGGTCGGCTCGTTCCGGGCGCACGGGCTGACCGTGCCGGTCTGGGACCTGCCGGCGGAGATGACGGCGGAGGAGTGCGAGAAGCCGGCCGCCGCCTTTGTCGAGCGCCTTGCCGGCGCACTCGCCGAAAACGCGCCGCTTACCGCAGCGGAGCGCCGGGCGCGCGCCGGTCTGGTGAACCGTCAGGTCACCCTCGGCTGACGGCCCGTCGGAAGTCCGCCTTTACGGATTGCGTCCGATCGGCCACGGTGGGCGACAATGCGGGCACACTGACCCATTTAGCCCGTGATGTGCATCACAATTCCCCGAGTGGAGCCGAAAACAGTGCCTCCGACTCCTCCCGGGGAATTTGCTTGAGCGCCAAAACTTGTTACGGTTTAAACAGCTCGGTCGCTGGTGCATCCCCCGTCGCCAGCGGCCGAGCATTGTCTTGTGCCGGTGAGAACTCCCGGCAGCGCCGTTCAGTAGGCCAGCCGGGCCCCGTCGGGGACGGCCGCGCTGGCGGCGACCAGAGCACCCATCAGATCGCTCACCGAGGGTAGCCAGGGCGCCCCCCCGGCCTCCGGGTCCGGCACCGGCTCCCGGGCCCAACGCAGCACCCCCGCCCCGGTCCTGGACGGCGGCAGCACCACGTACCCGCCGCTGCCGTGGTAGCGCAGGCTGGTCGGCACCCACTTCTGGGCGATCAGCAGCTCCGCCAGCTCCTGCATCGAGTAGGGCGCCACGAGCAGGACATACCTGGTGGGCGTCGCGACCACCGGGCCGGTCCTGATCCGCAGCGCGTCGAAGTACTCCAGTACCCGCGCCCCGGCCGAGGCCGGCAGGCTCACCGCGGAAACCGGACCGCCGGTCGCCAGCACCAGCGGTGCGTCCGAGTGCCGCTGCCACCACCAGCGCACCATCCTGGAGTCGGTGGTCGCAGCAAGTAGCGGCGGATCGAAGGGATGGGCCCCCGGAGTGGGGCAGTCGGGGCGCGGGCAGCCGCACCCCTCCCACCCTGCGGCGGCCCCGGGCAGCACCGGCCAGCCCCAGTCCTGCGCGATGGTCGTGGCCGCGGACAGGAGCAGTGACCGCTCCCGGCGGCGGCCGGCGGAAAGCGCCCGTGCGAGCCCTCGTACAAGCAGGTTCCGAGGGCGGATCGTGCTGAGAACCCCGCGCATGAGCACTCGTTCCTTTCCGTGACCAGTCAAGGATCGGTACGTGATCTCGCGCAACGAGAAGCGCACCACGCCCGACGCGCTCTGCGGAACCTGGCGGGGGGTGGCGCAGGGTGGCGATTGTTTCGCCGGCCCTGTCTGGACTTGTACCCCGGAACCCGGATGTTGCCTCAGCATTCCCGCTCCGGCTTGCGGGATGTTTTCGGGCTGCTTCCCCGGGCGGCCCCGCCGTCGGGCCTCACGAACGCGCTCACTCACGAGATTGACGCATCGTCCGGAATGACGCGGAAGAACCGGCGACGGTTCCACCGAACGGGTTGCCCTGAGCCGCAGCGGCCGCGGTCAGCGACTTGGCATGCTCCAGATGAGACACTGCGCGGAACAGGCAACGCCGGACCCCTCGTGCTCGTACGATCCGCTCATGGACGCGCAACCGCCCTCCGCGGGCACCACGGACACCCCCGCCGAACGCCCGGCCGAACGCGCTGTCGCCGTGGTGATGGCGGCCCATGACGAAGCGTCACGGATCGCGCTGACCGTGCTCGCGGCACGGCGGCTGCCCGGGGTGGACCTGGTCGTGGTGGTGGACGCCGGCTCGGGCGACTCCACCGCTCGGGTCGCCGAGGAGTCCGGGGCCGAGGTGCTCCGGCTGGGGGCGCGGACCGGGCGCACCGAGGCGCTGCTGCGCGGCGTGGCGAGGGTCGCAGAGCTGGACGCTGCGGCGGCGGCAGCGCAGGCGGCGACAGCAGCGCAGGCGGCGGCGACGGAGGCCGGATCAGCGGTGGCCGGATCAGGGCGGTCCGGCCCGCGGCATCTGCTCCTCCTGGAGCCCGACATCCAGTCCGGCGCCGCCGAGGCGGTCCGGCTGCTGGAGCCGGTCCAGGCCGGCGAGGCCGATGCCGTGATCGCCCGGGTCGGGGGCGCGGAACCGGAGCCCGGCGCTGCCGCGCGCCGTGCGCGCCGGGGCATCGAGCGGGCCACCGGTTTTCCCGTCGGCCGTCCCGTCGCGACCGAACTATGCCTGACCAGGGAGGCCTTTGCGGCCGCCGAACCGCTCTCCGACGGAGCGGGTGCGTCAGCCGGTCTGATCATCGACTTGATGCGACGTGGATTCCGGGTCGCCGACGTGCAGGTCGACTGGTCCCACCGGCCGCGACGGCGGGGAGTACGGGCCGCGCTGCGGGAGTTCGGGCAATGGCGCGAGGTCGGCCGGACGCTCTCCGCGCACCGCGGATGACCAGCGATGTTTTTCGGCCAGATATTCGGGCAAAGACACCAATCACCTGGCACCTCACAGTCCTGGACATCACCCGATCGGTGTGTGTAGAAGTAAGTCACTAATTGCCTCACGGCATGACACGGGGGTGCAAAATTAGTTATTTCGGACAAATCCATTCACGCTCTGTCTTCCCCCTCGGTGCGTCCCCCTTCCAGCCCGCACCCGCAGCGAAGGGCGCACACCATGGCTGACTCCCCTTCACCCCGCTCCGGCCGCACACTCGACGGGCAGGCGACCGCCGTCCCGGCGCCCTCCACCGGGCCGGCACCGACCGGCCTCGGCCGCACCGGCAGCCCCACCGGCGTCCCCACCAACGGCCCCACCGGCGCCTCGGCCAGGGCCGGCGCCGAACAGTCCGAGCTTTCCGAGCTCACCACCCTCTACGAGCTGACCGAGCGACTGACCGCGGCCTCCGGCCTGGAGGAGACCCTGCGCGGAGCCCTCAAGGCCGGCGCCGCCATCCTCGGCGCCCAGCGCGGCATGCTGCTGCTCGCCGACGCCCCTGTGCACAGCGCCGACGTACCCGACGCCCCGGACGGCCTCGCCGCGTTCGGCACTATCGACTCCCCCGGCACCACCATCGGCTACGGCCTGGACCGTCCCTCCCTCGGCGCGCTGGAGACCGTGCCGCGCGACAGCGGCCCCTACGCCGGCCTGCTCGAAGGCGCGAGCCAGGCCATGACCTGGGGGCTGCTGAGCCCCGAGCCCGCCGCGGCCGGGGCGAGCGCCGGGGTCGTCGGTGACCGCTTCCGCGAGGTGGCCGCACAGATGGGCATCGACGCCTCCTTCGCCCTCCCTCTCGCGGCCCCCGGTGAAGTCGGTGAACCCTTCGGCGCGGCCATCTGGTTCTTCTCAGCCGCACCCGGCGCGCTCGACTCCGCGGAGGTTCTCCCGGTCTGGGGTGCACAGGGGTACGGGACGTCGCGCCCCGGGAGAGCGGAACACGACAAGCCCGCGGTCCCCACCGAAGGCCAGCAGCGCCTGGCCGCGCTCTACTGCTCCGCCGCCTCCCGGCTGATCGCCAAGGAGATCGAGCGCGACCGGCTCCGCCGCACCACCGAGGCGCTGCGCCGCGGCCTGCTGCCGGACCGGCTCCCCCGGGTCCCCGGGATCCAGCTCGCCGCCCGCTGCCTGCCCGCCGGGCTGGACCTCTCCGCGGGCAGCGACTGGTACGACGCGCTGGCCCTGCCGGACGGCAGCCTGGCCCTGAGCGTCGGCAGCGTCAACGGCGGCGGCCCCGACTGCGCCGCCGCGATGGGCCGGATCCGCGCGGCGCTGCGCGCCTACGCCGTACTGGAGGGCGAGGACCCGGTCTCCGTCCTCGGCGACCTGGAGCTGCTGCTGAAGACCACCGAGCCGGCCCGTACCGCGACCGCGCTCTACGCCTACCTGGACCCGCGCACCCGGCAGCTGTCCATCGCCGGTGCCGGGCAGTGCCCGCCGCTGCTGGTGACCTCCTTCGGCGCCAGCTTCGTGGAGACCTCGCTGTCCGCGCCGCTGGGCATGCTGAGCTGCTGGGAGGCCCCGGGCGTGGAGCTCCGGGCGGACCGCGGCGACCTCCTGCTGCTCTACACCGAGGGCCTGGCCCGCCGCTGCGGCAGCTCGCTGCACGCCGGACAGGCCAAGCTGCGCTCGGCCGCGGCGGCGGCCCCGCGCGAGGCCCGGCACGACCCGGACCGCTTCTGCGCCCACCTGCTCAGCACCTGCCTGGACGGCGCGGACGGCCCGGCCGGAGCCGACGACATCGTGCTGCTGGCGGCGGGCTTCGAGTAGGCGGCTGTTCGCAGCGGCCGAGCAGCGCCTGCGTAGTAGCTCCGACGGAGCAGGTCTGACGGAGCAGGTCCGGCGTAGTAGCTCCGACGTAAGGGACGAAGAGGTCCTCCGCCCCTTTCGACCACCTGTTCCCAGGTCCTAGGATCGTAGGGACCGCCCCCGTCAGCGGGTGGTCCCGCACGAGCAGGAGGCGACGCAGGTGAACGACGCGACCGAGGCGACCGCGACCGAGCCGATCACGACCGAGGCCGCCGAGGCTGTCGAGGCCGTCGACGAGGAGCAGGACCAGCCGATCAAGGCCCGTAAGAACGGCCTCTACCCGGCGCTCTCGGACGAGCTCGCCGAGGTGATGAAGTCCGGCTGGGCCGACACCGAGCTGCGCGACCTGGCACCGCTGGAGCAGTCGGCCTACGCGGCCAAGCGCCGCGCCGCGCTGTCCGCCCGCTTCCCCGGCGACCGCCTGGTGATCCCGGCCGGGAGCCTGAAGACCCGCGCCAACGACACCGAGTACCCGTTCCGGGCCGCCACCGAGTACGTCCACCTCACCGGCGACCAGACCCAGGACGCCGTACTGGTGCTGGAGCCGCGCGCCGAGGGCGGCCACGACGCCACCGCCTACCTGCTGCCGCGCTCCAACCGCGAGAACGGCGAGTTCTGGCTCGACGGCCAGGGCGAGCTGTGGGTCGGCCGCCGGCACAGCCTCGCCGAGGGCGAGGCGCTGCTCGGCCTGCCCACCCGCGACGTCCGCCAGGTCGTCGCCGAGCTGACCCTGGCGGCCGAGGAGAAGCCGGCCGCCACCAGGATCGTCCGCTCCTACGACGCCGCACTGGAGTCCGCGCTCGCCGAGCACACCACCAAGCACGGCGACGAGGAGCTGCGGGTCTTCCTCAGCGAGCTGCGCCTGGTCAAGGACGAGTGGGAGGTCGCCCAGCTGCAGGCCGCCTGCGACGCCACCGCCAAGGGCTTCACCGACGTGGTGCGCGAGCTGGCCCAGGCCGTGGCCAGCTCCGAGCGCTGGATCGAGGGCACCTTCTACCGGCGGGCCCGGGTCGAGGGCAACGACATCGGCTACGGCTCCATCTGCGCGGCGGGACCGCACGCCACCACCCTGCACTGGGTCCGCAACGACGGCGAGGTCCGCCCCGGCGAGCTGCTGCTGCTGGACGCCGGCGTCGAGACGCACACCCTCTACACCGCCGACGTCACCCGCACCCTGCCGATCGACGGCAGCTTCAACGAGCTGCAGCGCAAGATCTACGACGCGGTCTACGACTCGCAGGAGGCCGGCATCGCGGCCGTGAGGCCGGGCGCCCGCTACCGCGACTTCCACGAGGCCAGCCAGCGGGTGCTGGCCGAGCGCCTGGTCGAGTGGGGCCTGGTCGAGGGCCCGGTGGACCGCGTGCTGGAGCTGGCGCTGCAGCGCCGCTGGACCCTGCACGGCACCGGCCACATGCTCGGCCTGGACGTCCACGACTGCGCCCAGGCGCGCACCGAGGCTTATGTCGACTGCGTGCTGGAGCCGGGCATGGTGCTCACCGTCGAGCCCGGCCTGTACTTCCAGGCCGACGACCTGACGGTGCCGGAGGAGTACCGCGGCATCGGCGTCCGGATCGAGGACGACATCCTGGTCACCGCCGACGGCAGCCTCAACCTCTCGGCCGCGCTGCCCCGCAGCTCGACCGAGGTCGAGGCCTGGATGGCCGGCCTCAAGGACTGACAGCCGGTCCACGGCGATGGCGGCCGTGGCGGCGGTGGTGGTGGTGGTGGCGATGGCGGTAACCGCGGGCCCCGTTAGGATCCCGCCATGCTGACCATCGCCGCACGGCCGCCGTCAGAGACCGCGCACACGGTCGCCGTGCTCGCCTTCGACGGCATGACTCCCTTCGAACTCGGCGTGGTGGTCGAGGTGTTCGGGCTGCACCGGCCCGAACTCGGCGAGCTGCCCTGGTACGAGTTGAAGGTCTGCGCCGAGCAGCCGGGACGTGATCTGCGGGCCGTCGGCGGATTCAGTCTGAAGGCCGAGCACGGCCTGGACGTGCTGGCGGCCGCGGACACGGTGATCGTGCCGGGCGTCCCCGACGCCCGGGGCGAGGCGTCACCGGCGCTGGTCGCCGCCCTGCGCGCGGCCCATGCGCGGGGCGCACGGCTGGTGTCGATCTGCTCGGGCGCCTTCGCGCTGGCCGCCGCCGGACTACTGGACGGCCGCCGGGCCACCACGCACTGGCGCTACGCCCAGCAGTTGGCCGAGCGGTTCCCGGCGGTCCAGGTCGATCCCGACGTCCTCTATGTCGACAACGGCGCCGTGCTGACCAGCGCCGGCAGCGCGGCCGGCATCGACCTGTGCCTCTACCTGGTGCGCAGCGACCACGGCGCGAGGGTCGCCAACACCGTCGCCCGCCGCTTCGTGGTGCCGCCGCACCGGGAGGGCGGGCACGCCCAGTTCATCGAGGCGGCGGTGCGGGCGGTGCCGGAGGAGGACGACGGGGTGGGCCGCAGCATGGCCTGGGCCCTGGACCGGCTGGCACAACCGCTGACCGTGCCGGTGCTGGCCCGCGCGGCGAGCATGTCCGAACGCTCCTACCTGCGGCACTTCACCCGCCGCAACGGCACCAGCCCGATGCGCTGGGTCATCGCCCAGCGGGTGGCGGCCAGCCTCCCGCTGCTGGAAGCCGGAGGCGGCTCCGTCGAGGAGGTCGCCGCCGCGGTGGGCTTCGACAGCCCGGCCACCTACCGCCACCACTTCGCCCGCGCGATGCGGACCACGCCTACGGCCTACCGCCGCAGTTTCGGCACCGCGGCGTGAGCGGGTGCGCGTCGGCCGGCGGTCGAGGTCCGCGCAGTTCCCCGCGCCCCCTCAGGGGCGCGGGGAACTGCGCGCAACGGCGGAGGAGCCCCTCAGCGGACCTCGTGACGGTCGGCGTTGGCGATGACGGCGTCGTGGAACCACTGCGCCGCCCCCTCGGCCAACTGCTCGTACGTGGCCTGGAAGCGCTCGTCGGCGACGAACATCTCGGCGAGGCCCCGCTGCACGGTGTAGCTGCAGTCGTAGAAGTTGCGGCAGACGTGCTGCCGGTGCTCCTCGGCGATGTCCATCGCCGCACCGCTGTTCGAGGCGACGCCGCTCCGTACCGCGGCCGAGATCCGTCGCATGATCTCGTCGCCCTCGGCCTTGATCCGGATCCAGTCGTCCTTGCTGAGCTCCGCCGCCCTCCGCTGCGACTGCTTCCACGCCTCGGACCCGCCCCACCGCTGCTGGGCCTCGTCCTCGTACTCCTGGTAGCCCTCACCGAAGATCTCGAACTTCTCCTCGGGGCTGAGGTTGATACCCATACTCCGTGCCTCCAGTGCTTCCTCCACGGCCGCCGCCATCTGCTGGAGCCGCTCGATCCGCCCGGTGAGCAGCGCGTGCTGACGCCGCAGGTGCTCGGAGGGGGAGACCTCGCGGTCGTCCAGGATGCCGGCGATCTCTTCGAGGGAGAACCCGAGCTCGCGGTAGAACAGGATCTGCTGCAGCCGGTCCAGGTCGGCGTCGTCGTACCGGCGGTAGCCGCCCGCGGTACGGCCGCTCGGCGACAGCAGCTTGATCTCGTCGTAGTGGTGCAGGGTGCGCACGGTGGTTCCGGCGAACCCGGCGACCTGGCCTACCGAGTAGCTCATGGCTCTCTCTCCCTTCCGCCGTCCAGCCTGGTTCCTCACGTCGCGTGAGGGTCAAGCCGGAGGGCCCGGAAGGGAATGGCGGCCTCAGGAGGCGTGCAGCAGCGGGCGGTCGCGGTACTTGAGCATCTTGTCGAAGGAGACCACGGCGCCGCTGCGGGGGTGGTTCCGGAACTGCACGTGGTCCATCAGTGCCCGGATCAGGAACAGCC
Organism: Streptacidiphilus carbonis; assembly: GCF_000787775.1. Classification (GTDB taxonomy): domain Bacteria; phylum Actinomycetota; class Actinomycetes; order Streptomycetales; family Streptomycetaceae; genus Streptacidiphilus; species Streptacidiphilus carbonis. The sequence continues at coordinate 86,064 of NZ_BBPM01000025.1, forward strand.
CGCGGCCGTTCTCCGCGCAGAGGTCCGGGAGTTCGTGGCCCGCCTCGGCGAAGGCCGCCATGTCCGCGCCGAGGTCGACATCGGTGCCGAGGTCAAGGCCGAGGTCGAGCCCCAGGTCCAGCGGAAGCGACCGCATCCCCGCCGGTACCGCCACTGCTCGCGACCGCGGCCGTGTCGCCGTCCGACGCCGTCCGCGGGTCCCGCGGGCCGGGGTGCAGGGACGGATCCGGGTCGTCGCCGAGGGCCGGGCGGACGAAGACTGAGCGGACGAAGGCGGGGCCGACGGAGACTGGGCCGACAGGGGCCGGGCCGGCGACGACTGGGCCGCAGCCCCGGGGGCGGGTGAGGCGCAGCCCGGGTCGGCCGAGAAGCCCGGTCCGGTGTCGGTGATCTCGACCCGCAGACAGCCGTCCTCGATGGTCGCGGTGACCTGGAACCCGCTGTCCTCTCCGGTGTCCGTCAGATGCGCGGCGTGCTCCACCGCGTTGGCGCAGGCTTCGGTCAGGGCGACGCCCACCTCGTGCGAGATGTCCGGATCGACGCCGGCCGAGGCCATGGTCCCCAACAGGATGCGTCGGGCGAGCGGGACGCTCGCCGGCTCACGCCGAAGGTGTAGAGACCACCAGATGTCCACGGCAGGCTCCTCCTGGCTGCGGCTCCACATACCACTACCTATAACCGACCGTCAGGGGAATCAATCGTCACGACGGAAACTTGTCACACCCTTGGCGGACGCACAGGAGTGGAACAGGTACGCGACAGCACCCCGGGGTGTGTCCTGCGGGAGTGTGCGCGGGGCGCGCGCTCCAGCGCCGCACGGCGTCCGGGGCGGGTTCCCGGCACCCAGGCGCGGGCGCTCCCAGGCTCGGTGAGACACTGGCCGACGTCATGTCTGTGTCCCCAGCCGCCCCGGCAGCCACGCCGGGCCGCGCCGCCGCACTGGACCTCCGCATGCTGAGGGCACTGCCCTTCGCGGTGGTCTGCGTCGTCGTGTCCGCGTTCGGGCACTGCCTGGCCGGCGGCGGACCGATCCCGGTGGCCGCGCTGCTGCTCGGAGGCCTCGCCGTCTGGGCGGTCGCGGTGGCGCTGGCCGGACGGGAGCGCCGACTGCCGTCGATCGCCGGTGCACTCGCGGTCGGCCAGATCGGTCTGCACCTGCTGTTCCACCAGACGGCCATGGGCTCGATGGGTTCCATGGGAAGCATGGCTGGGATGTCAGGCATGTCTGGCATGAGCAGCATGGATGGCATAGCAGGTATGAGTGGGATGGCCGGGATGACCGGCTCGACCGCAGGTACCGGCAGCAGCCTCGCCGCCCTCGCCGCCAAGCTGCTCTGCAACCCGGCGGGCACGCCCGCCACCGCACTGCCGCGCGGCACCACCGCCGCCCAGTTGGTCGCCCAGGCCGGGCTCGACCCGCACCTGGTCATCGGCGGCGCCCCGCACCTGGCGCCCTTCTGGACCGACAGCGGCCTGCTCGGCCTCACCCCGCTGATGCTGCTGGGCCACCTCCTGGCCGCGCTCACCGCCGGTTGGTGGCTGAGCCGGGGCGAGGCGGCGCTCTGGCGGCTGCTGCGGCTCACCGCCCAGGTCACCGAGGTGCTCGCGCAGAGCTGGACCGCACCGCTGCGCACCCTGCTCGCCCTGGCCGCCGCACTGCTGCGCGGCCGGCTCGGCAGCCTCGACCGGGGCGTCACGGCGCTCCGCCGCGGCCACGGCCGGGAACCCCGGCAACGGGCCCGCGGTGCGCTGCTGCGGCATCAGGTCGTCCGGCGCGGGCCCCCGCTGCGGGCCCTCCCGGCCTGACCCGGTCCCGACGCGCCCCGAGGCACCCCTCCGGCGGTACGGGCAGGGCAGGTCGGCCATGCCTTCCTGCCCCCGTCCCTCCTGCAATGGAGAGTTGCCACCATGCGTTCCTTCCTGTCGTCCCCCCCACGCACGGCGCTGCGCAGCCGCGCCGCCACCGTCACCGGCCTGGCCGCGGCAACACTGCTGCTGATCGCCGGGCCCGCCTCGGCGCACGTCACGGTCAACCCCGGCAGCGCCGCCAAGGGCAGCTACACCGAGGTGAACGTCCGCGTCCCCAACGAGGAGACCGGCGCCGACACCACGAAGATCGAGTTCTATCTGCCGACCGACCACCCGATCGCCTCCGTCTCCACGGAGAACGTCCCCGGCTGGACCGCCACCGTGCAGAAGACCAAGCTCAGCAAGCCGATCACGACCGACGACGGGCAGATCACCGAGGCCGTCTCGGAGATCACCTGGTCCGGCGGCACGATCAAGCCCGGCCAGTTCCAGGACTTCGCGCTGTCGCTGGGCCCGCTGCCCACCGACACCGACTCGCTCACCTTCAAGGCGCTGCAGACCTACAGCGACGGCTCGGTCGTCCGCTGGATCCAGCCGACCGTCGCGGGCCAGGCTGAGCCGGCCAACCCGGCCCCGGTGCTCCGGCTGACCGCCGCGACCGCCTCCGCCAGTACTGACAGCGCCTCCGCCTCGGCGCGGCCGACCGTCACCACCACCACCGCTTCCGGCTCGTCCGGCAGCGACACCACCGCCCGGGTGCTGGCCGGCGTCGGCCTGGTCGTCGGCCTGCTCGGCGTCGGCTTCGGCTTCCTCGGCTGGCGCCGCGGCGGCACCGGCGGCAGGTCCGCCGGGTAGTCAGCGGTCGCGCGGGGGTGGGGCCCGGGACCCGAGGGCCCCACCCCACCCGCGCCACCGGCAACACGTCGTCCTCAGACCGCAGCCTGACCACCAGCCACGTAGTACGAATGGACCCCCAGATGTCGCACCTCAGCCGCCGCTCCCTGCTCACCGGTGCCGTCGCCGCCTCCGCCGGCCTGCTGCTCGCCGCCTGCGGCAGTTCCTCCGGCTCGTCCGGCTCCTCCTCCGGCGGCAACGCCGGTGCCGTGACCCAGCTGAACGGCCAGGGCAGCAGCTCCGCCTATCAGGGCGTCAGCCTGGGCCGCAGCTTCGACAAGCCCAGCGCCACCCTCACCGACACCAGTGGCAAGCCCTTCGACATCGCCAAGCAGACCGCCGGCAAGGCCGTACTGCTCTACTTCGGATACACCCACTGCCCCGACGTCTGCCCGACCACCATCGGCGACATCGCGGTTGCGATCTCCAAGCTGCCCAAGGCCCAGCAGAAGTCGGTCGAGGTGGTGTTCGTGACCACCGATCCGGCCAGGGACACCCCGGCCACCCTGCGCAGCTGGCTGAACTCCTTCAACAGCGGCTTCATCGGGCTGACCGGCGACATCAACACCATCATCGCGGCCGCCAAGTCGGTCGGCGTTGCGGTGGAGGCCCCCGCCAAGGGCCAGGAGCCGGTGCACGGCGCCCAGGTGCTGGCGTACGCGCCGACCGACGACAAGGCGCACATCCTCTACACCAGCGGCACCACCTCGGCGACCTACCTGCACGACCTGCCGCTGCTGATCAAGGGCGTGACGGCATGAGGCTGCCCAGGACCGCGCTGGCCGGCGCCGCGGGTGCGGCGGTGCTCGCGGGCAGCCTCGCACTGACCGCCTGCGGCGGTTCCGGCTCCGCCGCCGGCACGTCCGCGGCAGCCTCGCCCGCGAGCATCAGCGTCAGCAACGCCTACATACCGCTGTCCGCCACCCCCGACATGGCCGTCGCCTACTTCGACATCAGCAACACCGGCGGCAGCGCCGACCGGCTGACCGGAGTCAGCAGCCCCTCGGTGCAGAGCGCGGCGCTGAACCGGTCGACCGAGACGTCCATGGAGCAGATCGACGGCGTGGACGTGCCCGCCCACGGCAGCACCCAACTGGCCAGGGGCGGTACGCATGTGATGCTGATGGGCCTCAAGCCGGCGCCGAAGCTGGGTCAGCACGTCCAGCTGCGGCTGTCGTTCCAGCACTCGGGCACGGTCACCGTCGAGGCCACCGTGCAGCCGCTTACCTACCAGCCCAGCTCCGCCCCCACCCCCGCGTCTTCGACGAAGTGACGGCCATGGCCCTGCAGACTGCCCCCCGTACCCGAGTCGCCGCCCTGGTCTCCCTGCTCGGGCTGCTGCTCGCGCTGATGCTCGCGGGCGCGAGCGGCGCCTCCGCGCACGCCGCGCTGCTGTCCAGCGACCCGGCCGAGAACGCCGTGGTGCAGACCGCTCCGACCCAGGTCGTGCTGCACTTCAGCGAGCAGGTCACGCTGGCCGCCGACGACATGCGGGTGTTCGACCCCAGCGGCAAGCGGGTGGACAGCGGCTCGACCGGCCACAACGGCAGCGACACCACCACCGCGAGGGTCGCTCTCGTCCCCGGCCTGGCCCAGGGCACCTACACGGTGGCCTGGCGCGCGATCTCCGCCGACACCCACCCCGTCTCGGGCGCCTTCACCTTCTCCTACGGGCACACCTCCAGCACCACCCCGGTCGCCGGCGAGCAGCCGGTCACGGGCACCACCCTGGTCGGCGCCCTCTACGGGGGCTCGCGCACGCTGCAGTACGGCGCGTTCGCGCTGCTGGTCGGCTCGGTGGCACTGGTGCTGCTGTGCTGGCCCGCGGGGGTGCGGCGGCGCTCGGTGCAGCGGTTGATGCTGGCCGGCTGGGCGGGGCTGCTGCTGGCCACGGTCACGGAGCTGCTGCTGCGCGGGCCGTACGAGGCGGCGAGCGGGATCGGCCGGGCGGTGGACCTGACGGTGATTCAACACACCCTCGGCGAGCACCTGGGCACCATGCTGGTGGTACGGATGCTGCTGCTGGCGGCGGCGGGCGTGTTCCTGTCGATGCTGGGCGGCCAGAACGGCGTCGGCCAGCCGGACGGAGACGCGTCCGGAGAGCCGTCCGACGAACCGTCGGACAATCCCCCGGACGAACCGTCGGACGGACCGAACGAAGAACCGGACCCCCGCGCCGAGGCCAGGCTGCGGGCCACCCTCGGCGTCGCGGGCGCGGTCATCGCGATTGCCCTGGCCTGCACCTGGGCACTGGCGGACCACGCCTCGGTCGGCATCCAGGTCCCCCTCGCCGTCCCGCTGGACGTGGTGCACATCCTGGCCATGGCGCTCTGGCTCGGCGGCCTGGCCACCGTGCTGGTGGGGCTGCGGACCCCGGCTGCCGAAGGAGGCATCGGCGTCGCGCAGGTACGGCGCTTCTCCACGGTGGCCATGTGCTCCGTCTCGGCGCTGGTCGCCACCGGCGTCTACCAGGCCTGGCGCGGCCTGGGCAGCTGGGGCGCGCTGGTCTCGACGACCTACGGCCGACTGCTGCTGGTGAAGGTCGGAGCGGTGGTGGTGATCCTCGCCGCGGCGTGGATGTCCCGGCGCTGGACCGCACTGCTCGCCGGCGAGCCGGAGCCCGCGGCCGAACCCATGGTGCAGGCCGCCGTGGAGGACGGCTCCGTCGATCCCGACCCGGTGCGCCGGGCCCAGCTGGAACGCCAGAGCGCAGCCCGCCGTACGGCGACCGCGCAGCGGGTCCGCGAGGCCAGCCCGGCGCGCGGGATGCTGCTGCGCTCCGTCCTGCTGGAGGTCACCTTCGCCGTCATCGTGCTGATCGTCACCACCCTGCTCACCAACGCCCCGCCCGGACGCTCCGTCACCGCACAGTCCCAGGCCGCCGGACAGGTCAAGCGGATCACCAGCGGACCGGCCGACCTCACCCTGCCGTTCGACACCGGCGGCCCCGGGGCCAACGCCAAGGGCAAGGTCAGCATCGAGGTCGACCCGGCCCGGGTGGGCACCAATGTGCTGCACGCCTATATCTACGACAGCAGCGGCAAGCCGGTGGACGAGCCCGAGGTGGACGTCACCCTCACCCTCCCCGCGAAGAGCCTCGGCCCGCTGCCGGTGAAGCTGTCCAAGCTCGACATCGGCCACTGGGCCGCCTCCGGTCTGCAACTGCCGATGGCCGGCAGCTGGCAGCTGGCGGTGAGCGTCCGCTCGGACGCCATCGACGAGACGACCGTGACCGCGACCATGAACGTGAGCAACTGAGATGCCCCACGACCCGAACGACGAGAACGACGAGAACACCCACGGGCTGTCCCGGCGGCGGCTGCTCACCGCCGCCGGGACGGCGGGCGCCGCGGGCCTGGCCGTCGGCGCCGGCGCGGGCTTCGGCGCGCACGCCCTGGCGGCCACACCGGCCGTCCGGGCGGCCACCGCCCTGACCGCCCTCGGGGCGGACCGGGTCCCCTTCCACGGCGCCCACCAGGCCGGGATCGTCCAGCCGATGCAGTCCCGGCTGGTCGCCACCGCCTTCGACCTCACCCCGGGCACGGCCAGGCCCGGCCTGGTCTCGCTGATGAAGCGCTGGTCCGCAGCGGCCGCGGCGATGGCCGAGGGCCGTACCCCGCCCGGCCTGGCCGACGACGACGTGGCCCTGGACGCGGGGCCGTCCTCACTGACCGTCACCTTCGGTTTCGGGGCCTCCGTCTTCCCCAAGATCTCCGCCACCGCCCCGGCCGCGCTCGCGGCGCTGCCCGCCTTCCCCGAGGACGCCCTGGACCGCAGCCGCAGCGACGGCGACCTCTGGGTCCAGGTCTGCGCGGACGACGCCCTGGTCACCCATCACGCCATGCGCACCCTGCAGCGGCTGGCCGCCGGGGCCGCAACGGTCCGCTGGCAGATGAGCGGCTTCAGCCGCTCCCCCGGCGCGACCGCGCAGCCGCACACCGGACGCAATCTGATGGGGCAGATCGACGGCACCAACAACCCCAAGCCCACCGACGCCACCTTCGACGCCCGGATCTTCGTCCCGGCCAAGGGCGACCCGCAGTGGATGGCCGGCGGCAGCTACGCCGTGTTCCGGCGGATCAGGATGCTGCTGGACAGCTGGGACCAGCAGTCGACGGACCGTCAGGAGCGGGTCATCGGCCGCCGCAAGGGCTCCGGCGCCCCGCTGTCCGGCGGCACCGAGACCACCGCGGTCGACCTGGACAGGCAGAACGCCGACGGCTCACTGGCCGTCGCCGGCGACGCCCACATCCGGGTCGCCACCCCGGACGCCAACCAGGGCGCGGCCATGCTCCGCCGCGGCTACTCCTACCACGACGGCTTCCGCAGCGACGGCGCCCCCGACGCCGGCCTGCTCTTCACCGCCTTCCAGGCCGACCCCCTCACCGGCTTCGTCCCGGTCCAACGCAAACTCGCCCGCGGCGACGCCCTCTCCGTCTTCATCCGCCACGAATCCAGCGGCCTCTACGCCGTCCCGGGCGGTGTGCCCACCCCTGGGGGATATGTCGGCCAGGCCCTCCTGGAATCCTGATCAAACGCACCGTCCCCCCTTGACCTGGTCCCATTCCCACGCGCTACGCTCAGCGCCCACACAGGACTCACACGAATCACCGGCCAGGGTGAGCAGCGCGGCACTCGCGCCCCCGGGCCCGGGGGGACTCCGCATGCCGCGCAGCCGCGCCCTGCCCGCTGCAACAACCGCCACCGCCCTGCTCCTCGCCGTCCTCGGCATCGCCACCGCACACGCCGACGCTCCGACGACCCTGTATGTCGACAGTTCGTCCGCCGCCTGCAGCGACACCGGACCAGGCAGCAGTGCTGTGCCGTTCTGCACGGCCCAGGCCGCAGCCGACACCGTGGATCCCGGACAGACCGTCATGGTCCTGAGCGCGCCGACCACACAACCGGTCGTGCTGACGCGTTCGGGGACGGCGCAGGCACCGATCACCTTCTCCGGTGTCTTCAGTCGCACAAGTGCTTTCAACACCGGCGGCGGTGCCCTACTGACCGTCAAGAACGCCCAGTACATCGATCTGGACAACGTGCGGGTGCATGCGGTCAGCGATGTGGCGGCGGTCAGCCTGGTCGATGCACAGCACGTCAACCTGAGTCGATTGACGTTGTACGCAGCGGGCTCAGGGCCCCTGGACGCTCTGGACATCGACGGCGGTTCGTCCGATGTGAACGTGACGGCCTGCAACTGCCAGGCCTACGCCGGCGCCGCGATCAAGGTGGCCGCCAGCGCGTCCCACATCACCCTGGCCAGTTCTCGGCTCTATGTCCTTCAGGCGAACGGCACCGGTCTCGATGTGGAGGGCACAACAGATCTGCGTGTCGCGGGCGTCAGCGTGGACTCGAACAACGGGACAGGTGTCAGCATCACCGGAGTCTCCACCGGTTCCATCGAGAACACTGCGATCTCACCGCGGTCCCTGACACAGATCAAGGTTGCAGCCGAGTCGGCAGCCTCGATCACTGCGGACTACAACGCCGTCAGGGCGGACACCGGCAGCTACACCTACCTCACCGCCTACAACTGGGGCGGGAAGAGGTACGCCTCGAGCGCGGACTTCTACGCGGCCACCGGGCAGGGCCGGCACGATCTGGACACCCTGACGGATGACTCGTTCCCCGCTGTCGCCGACGGGTCCCCGCTGATCGATTCCGGTGACGCCGACGCCCCGGGCGAGTCCGCGACCGACCTCGGCGGACATGCCCGTGTCGACGACCCGCTCGTGCCCAACACGGGGACCGGTGCCGGGACGACCGATCGCGGCGCCAGCGAGTTCCAGAACCCGTTCAGCGTCTCGGCCGTGGCGATGGCGCCGACCCAGGGACCGGCGCCCCTCCCGGTGACGGTGACCGCTACCGTCCAGGACACCTGGTCGACTCCCGTCACCGGCTACACCTTCGACTTCGGCGACGGCAGTCCGACCCAGGACTCCACGGAACCGAGCGTCAGCCACACGTTCCAGAACCCCGTCGCCCCCGCCGGCGGGACGTACACCGTCACCGTCACCGCGCACCGGGCCGACGGTGTGTCGACCAAGGGTTCGGGAACCATCCAGGTCGGCAGCCCCGGGCCGCTGGTCCCGCGTCTGGGTTTCACCACGGAATCCTGGAAGCCGGTGTCCGTGGGGACCACGCCCTCCGCCACCTCACCGTGGGCGGTGACCGGCCACACCGTCGACTACGGTGACGGTTCGCCCGTGGTGCACGCCGACGGGCCCAAGCCCCAACTGCCCCAGCACACCTTCCCCGGGCCGGGCACCTACACGGTCACCGACACCGCGACGGACGCCGGCGGTCGGACGGCGACCGTCAGCCAGCCGCTGACAGTGGGGACCACCTACGTTTCGCTGACGACCCCGCAGCGGTTCCTCGACACCCGTATCGGCGCGGGGGCGCCCAGGGCGAAGCTCGGCCCCGGCGGCACCGTGAAGGTCAAGGTCGCCGGTGCGGCGGGCATACCGTCCACAGGAGTGGCAGCGGTCACGATGAACGTGACCGACGTCAACGCCTCCACCGGCGGCGTGGTCACCGCCTACCCGGACGGCTCGGCCCGACCGGGCACCTCCAACCTCAACTTCCGCGCCGGGCAGGTCAACCCCAACCTGGTGACGGTCCAGGTCGGCCAGGACGGCTACGTCGACCTGTACAACGCCAGCGGCACGGTCGACCTCGCCGCCGACATCCAGGGATTCTTCAGCAACATCCCTGTGGCCGGTACCAACGACATCGAGCCGCCTGGTACCTACTACCTGCCGACGACGCCGACCCGGGTCGTCGACACCCGGATCGGCACCGGCGGTCAGAAGGCCCCGCTGACGCCCGGTCAGTGCCTCTCCCATCAGTTCCCAGCAGTCCTGCCCAACAGCGGCGCGGTGGCGGCGGTGGCGCTCAACGTCACTGCGACAGGGGCTGGTTCAGGGGGCTGGATCGGCGTCTACCCCTCGGAATCAGCTCAGCCCGTCACCTCGAACCTGAACTTCCAGGCCGGGCAGACCACCTCCAACCTCGTCGTCGTCCCCGTCCCCGACGACACCGTCCAGTTCTGCAACCACGCGGGACATGTGAACCTGATCGTCGACGTGCAGGGGTACTACTTCTCCTTGGCACAGCAACCCGCCACCGGCTACCTCCCGGTCGCGCCGGTCCGCCTCGTCGACACCCGCGACGGCACCGGGGCGCCCAAGCGGCGTCTGGGCGCCGACTCCACCCTGCGCATCAAGGTCACCGGAACCAACGGCATCCCGGCCGGCGCCACCGCCGTCACCGTGAACCTGACCGGCACCGGCAGCGACAGGGCCACCTACCTCACCGCCTACAGCGGCGGCACCCGCCCCACCGCGTCCAACATCGACCTCACCGCAGGCGAGACCCGGCCCGTCCTGGCCACCGTCCCCGTCGACAGCAGCGGCTACATCACCGTCTACAACGCCGCCGGAACCGTCGACGTCGTCGCCGACCTCGAGGGCTACTACGCGCCCGCCGCACCGCTTCCCTAGCCGCCCCGCCGGACCGAACAGCCCAGAGGGAACCTCCCAGATGCAGCGCACCCGCGCACTCACTGCCGTCACCACTGCCGCCCTCCTGCTCAGCGCCCTCGGCACAGCCACGGCCCATGCCGACACACCGGTCACGGACCTCTACGTCAACAGCAGTTCCAGTACCTGCAACCAGACCGGCCCCGGCACTCAGGCGATTCCGTTCTGCTCCGTCCAGGAGGCCGCCGACGTGGTGGACCCTGGGCAGACCGTGCACATCCTGAGTTCGGCTCAGCCGACGGCACCCATAGTCATCAGTCGATCCGGCACGCCGGACGCACCCGTCTCCTTCGTCGGCTCCGGCACTTCGCCCGACTTCACCGCCCTCACCGCGCCCTCGGGGCCGAACACAGGTCAGGTCCTGGTTTCCATCGAGAACGCGCAGTACGTCTCGCTGAGCAATATGCGGCTCGAGTCGCACGCGGAAACAGCGGTCAGTTCCATCAACTCTCAGCACATCAAACTTGATCACGTCGACGTGATCGGCTCCGACACCACCCTTGCTCCCAACACGGCCCCCGCAGACGGTGTCGACATCGACGGCTCGTCGTCCGATGTCGTGATCAGCCACTCCCAGAGCCAAGGCAGTTCAGGGAGCGCGATAGCCGCCAAGGCTGGGGCAGCTCATATCGTCCTGGCAAGCGACGCGCTGCTGTCGGTCGGCGCCGCCGTCAACGCGGACGGGGTCGACGACCTCGAAGTCGCGGGCGTCACCATCCTGAACGTTACAACCGGATCCTCGACACCCGCCACGGCATCGGTGCGACTGCGAAGCCTGCAGCGCCAGGCAGCACCACCACACTGACGCTGCCCGCGTCCCTGGTGGACACCAGCACCACTGCGGCCGTGGTCAATCTGACAGCAACTCAGACGACTGCCAGCGGCTGGATCGCGGCCTACCCGGGTAACGGAACACTGCCGACCACGTCCAATCTCAACTTCGACGCCGGCCAGACCACCTCCAACCTGGCCGTCATCCCCGTGGACAGCTCCCACACGATCAAGTTCTATAACCGGGCCGGTCAGACCGCCATCATCGCGGATGTCCTGGGCACCTTTTCGAACGCGAACCCCATCGGCTCGTTCTACATCCCGGTCACCCCCACCCGACTGCTGGACACCCGCTCCGGGCTCGGAACCACGAAGCAGCGCCTCGGAGCGAACTCCACCTTGCGGATCAAGGTCACCGACACCCACGGCATCCCCGCCAATGCCACCGCCGTCATCGTCAATCTGACCGGCACCGGGCCCACCTCCGCCACCTATCTCACCGCCTACGGCAGCGGAAGCACTCCCAGTGCCTCCAACATCAATCTCGTCCCCGGCCAAACCCGGCCCGTCCTTGCCACCGTGCCCATCGGCGCAGACGGCTGCATCACCGTCTACAACGCCGTCGGCAGCGTCGACGTGATCGCCGACCTGGAGGGTTACTACTCACTTCCCCAGTAGCGACCACAGGATGAGACCGGGGGACTGCGGGGGGCGGCAGTGGTTAACGTTGCTGTGGTCCACTGTCGTCGGCCGATGGCCGGCACCCCGTCCCACGGAGGCCCCGGTTGTCTGCGACCCGCTACACCTACCTCGGTCCCGAGGGCACCTTCACCGAGGCGGCGCTGCGCACGCTGCCCGAGGCCGCGACGCGGGAGCTGGTGCCCTCGGTGTCGGTGCCCGCGGCACTGGACGCGGTGCGCAACGGCGAAGCCGCCGGCGCGCTGGTACCGATCGAGAACTCGGTGGAGGGTGGGGTCACCGCCACCCTGGACGAACTGGCCACCGGGCGGCCGTTGATGATCTACCGCGAGGTGCTGCTGCCGATCGCCTTCGCGCTGCTGGTACGGCCGGGGACGGCGATGGCTGACGTGAAGACGGTCAGCGGGCACCCGGTGGCCCAGCCGCAGGTGCGCCGCTGGCTGGCCGAGAACCTGCCGACCGCGCACTGGGAGTCGGCCGCCTCCAACGCGGACGCCGCCCGGCTGGTGCAGGAGGGGCGCTTCGCCGGCGCCTTCGCCGGCGAGTTCGCCGCGCCGCTGTACGGCCTGGAGCCGCTGGCCACCGACATCCACGACGCGGCGGCCGCCACCACCCGCTTCGTCCTGGTCGGCCGCCCCGGCCGGACCGCCTCGCCCACCGGCGCCGACAAGACCTCCGCCGTGTTCTGGCTCGCCGACGACCACCCCGGCGCGCTGCTGGAACTGCTGCAGGAGTTCGCGGTGCGCGGGGTGAACCTGATGCGGATCGAGTCCCGCCCCACCGGCGAGGGCCTGGGCCAGTACTGCTTCTCGGTGGACGCCGAAGGCCACATCACCGACCGCAGGGTCAGCGAGGCACTGATGGGCCTGCACCGGATCTGCCCCAAGGTGCGCTTCCTCGGCTCCTATCCGCGGGCCGACCAGGTCGCGCCGCAGGTCCGCCCCGGTACCTCGGACGAGGAGTTCAGCCACGCCGCCGACTGGCTCTCCCGGTGCCTGGACGGGCGCGGGGAGAAGTAGCGGAGCAGCGGGCCACCCTGGTGATCAACCTGGCGTGATCATGTGAGATCGTTTTGGATCACCTTTTTGCGGTGTCCCGTTGACGAGCCTTCGCCCGGCGGTATGAGTTTTCCCCAGGCCAGACCCGGTGTGGATGAAGGGTGAGTTATCCACAGGCTGGGGATGAATCGACAAATCCCTCTATGGGCGGCCCAGCCGACCCTGCCCAGCGAATCGGACATTTCGGGCTAATGGCTGCCTGTTTCCCTTTTCGCCGCCCGGGGTTCGCCAAAAATCACACCCGCGCCCTCGAAGTCGAGGTTTAGCCGCCCCCGGGACGGGTTCGGAGTAGTATCCCCAGCCCTCCCGGCGATCCACAGGACCGCCTCGGCAACTGTGGACAAATCAATGAATCCTCGGGAGTCATCGAGATATCCACAGGATGGAGGGGGTTATCCCCAGGCAGCGTCATTGTCGCAGACTCGCTCATTGCCGTCAGACTAGGACAGAGAGTGTCAATCTGTGATCATTTGACGGGGAATTCGAAAGAGTAGCCCTTGCTGACGAGCTCCGGCAGCAGCTGCTGCAGCGCCGCCATCGTCTGCGACCGGTCACCGCCGCCGTCGTGCATCAGGATGATCGCCCCCGGCACCAATTCCTTGTGGATATTGGAGAGGATCTTGGGAACGCCGGGGCGCATCCAGTCCTGGCTGTCCACGGTCCAGCCCAGCGGCCGCAGCCCGTTCTGCACGGAGATATGCCGGTTCAGCGGGGAGAAGTCGCCGCCGGGGGCTCGGAACCAGTCGACCTGGGTCCCGGCGCCGCCCGCGTCCTCGATCATCTTCTTGGCGCCGGCGATCTCATAGGTCTGCCGCTGCTCGCTCCACTTGCTCATGGCCTCGTTGTGCGACACCGAGTGGTCGCAGAGCCGGTCGCCCGCCGCCTCGATCGCCTTGACCATCGCCGGAGCGGCCTTGGCGTTGGGACCTATCTCACAGAAGGTCGCATGGGCGTGGTACTGGGCCAGCAGCGCCAGGATCCTCGGCGTCCACACCGGACTCGGGCCGTCGTCGAAGGTGAGCGCCACCACACGGCCCCTGGACCCGGTGGTGTACTCGATCAGCGGGTTGACCGGCTTGGTCCCGCCGGGCGGGACGTTGTCGCCCGAAGTGCTCTTCCCGGTCGCGCTCGCGGACGGCGAGGCCGAGCCGGACGCCCCGCTCCCGGCGGCCCGCACCGCGGTGCCGGACCCGCATCCCGCCAGCGTCGCCGCCACGGCCGCGGCCACCGCACCCGCCAGCGCTATTCGCATCCTGCTCATGGACATCCCCCTGGGGTCGTTCGATTGCCGTGCCCCACCCTCGCAGGAGCGGACGCTGCTGTGAAACGGCTGTACTGCCCTGGTGAGGTTCCGGGACGAATATGTGACAAACCACCGCGCACCAGGCCCTCCGGCCCCACGCACCGCGGATCGGCCGCTGCGCCGCATAAGCAGCGGCAGGGCGGAGCCCGGGACCGGTAGGCTCGTCCCCGTGATTGACCTTCGCCTGCTCCGTGAGGACCCTGACCGTGTGCGCGCCTCGCAGCGTGCCCGAGGAGAGGACGTCGCCCTTGTCGACGCCCTCCTCAGTGCTGATGAGCGGCGCAGGTCCTCCGGTTCCCGCTTCGACGAGCTCCGCAACGCCCAGAAGCTGATCGGCAACCAGATCCGCGGCGCCCAGGGCGAGGAGAAGGCCGAGCTGCTGAAGCAGGCCTCCGCCCTCGCCGCCGAGGCGAAGGCGGCCAACGCCGAGCAGACCGAGGCCGAGGAGGAGGCCAAGCGGCTGCAGGGCCTGTTCGCCAACCTGCTGCACCCCGACGCACCGATCGGCGGCGAGGAGGACTTCGTCACCCTGGAGGAGGTCGGCCTCCCGCGCGACTTCGCCGCGGAGGGCTTCGAGCCCCGCGACCACGTCGAGCTGGGACGGATCCTGGGCGCCATCGACATCGAGCGCGCCGCCAAGGTGTCGGGCTCGCGCTTCTACTATCTGACCGGCATCGGCGCGCTGCTGGAACTGGCCCTGGTCAACATGGCCATCGCCCAGGCCGTCGAGGCCGGCTTCATCCCGATGCTGACGCCCGCCCTGGTCAAGCCGCGGGCCATGGAGGGCACCGGCTTCCTCGGCCAGGCCGCCGAGAACGTCTTCCGCCTGGAGGAGGACGACTTCTACCTGGTCGGCACCTCCGAGGTGCCGCTGGCCGGCTACCACATGGACGAGATCATCGATGCGGACCGGCTGCCGCTGCGCTACGCCGGCTTCTCGCCCTGTTTCCGCCGCGAGGCCGGGACCTACGGCAAGGACACCCGCGGCATCATCCGCGTGCACCAGTTCGACAAGGTCGAGATGTTCGTCTTCACCTCCCCGGAGGAGGCCGAGGCCGAGCACCAGCGGCTGCTGGAGTGGGAGAAGCAGTTCCTCGACAAGCTGGGGCTCGCCTACCGGGTCATCGACGTGGCCTCGGGCGACCTGGGCTCCTCGGCGACCCGCAAGTTCGACATCGAGGCCTGGATCCCCACCCAGGGCAAGTACCGCGAGCTCACCTCCACCTCCAACTGCACGGAGTACCAGTCGCGCCGACTGGACATCCGGATGCGGGGTGAGGGCGGCAACCGGCCGCTGGCCACCCTGAACGGGACGCTGTGCGCGGTGCCGCGCACCATCGTCGCGATCCTGGAGACGCACCAGCAGGCGGACGGCTCGGTGGTGGTCCCGGAGGCCCTGCGGCCCTACCTCGGCGGACGCTCCGTCCTGGAGCCGGTCGGCAAGTGAGCCATCCGAGCACCGCCGGCACCAGGCCCTCCCGCCCCTACGACCTGATCGCGACCGACCTCGACGGGACACTGCTGCGCTCCGACCACACCGTGTCGGAGCGCACCCGGCGGGCGCTGGCGGCGGCTGCCGCCGCCGGGGCCCAGCACATCGTGGTCACCGGCCGCTCCGCGTCCTGGACCCGGCCGACGCTGGACGCCATCGGCTACAGGGGCCTGGCCGTGTGCAGCCAGGGCGGCCAGGTCTACGACGCGGGCGCGCACAAGCTGCTGACCTCGATCACCCTGGACCGCAAGCTGGCGCAGGTGGCTCTCGCCAAGATCGAGGCGGAGACCGGCCCGCTGTTCCTCGCGGTGGGCCGCGAGGGCCTGGACGGCCAGGTCCTGGTCGGCGAGGGGTACAGCCTCCCGGGCAGCGCGGAGGAGGACGTCCGGGCGGTCACCGACCCAGAGGAGTTCTGGGCCGAGCCGATCACCCGGCTCTTCCTGCAGCACCCGCACCTGTCCGACGACGCGCTGACGCAGGTCGTGCGGGAGGTCGGCGGGCAGCTGGTCGACGTGGTGATGGCCGGCCCCGGGTTCGTCGAGGTCCTGCCGCTGGGGCTGTCCAAGGCGACGGGGCTGGCCCTGGCGGCGGCCCGCCTCGGCGTGAAGCGCGACCGCGCGCTCGCCTTCGGCGACATGCCCAACGATCTGCCGATGTTCGCCTGGGCGGCGCACGGGGTGGCCATGGCGAACGCCCACCCGGCGCTGGTCGCTGCGGCCGACGAGGTCACGTCGAGCAATGACGAGGACGGCGTGGCTGTCGTGCTGGAGCTGCTGTTCCCGTCAGCGTGAACGTTTTGCCATTGCCAGGGGCGCGGGGAACTGCGCGAACAGCCGCCACACGCGACGTAGAGCCCCCCGCAGTCGGAAGCGGTGCACGGCGTAGGGTGCCGCCATGTACACGGGTATCGCGGTAGTGACCGGAGCAGGATCGGGCATCGGGCGCGCCACCGCGCGCACCCTGCTGGGGGCCGGATGGGCGGTGGCCCTCGCCGGTCGACGCGCCGAGCCGCTGCGGGAGACGGCCGAGGCCGCCGCAGGCGACAGCGTGCTGGTGGCGCCCACCGACGTCACGGATCCCGGTTCCGTGGACGCCCTGTTCGCCGCGGTGCGCACCCGCTTCGGGCGGCTGGACCTGCTGTTCAACAACGCCGGCGTCTCCGCTCTCTCGGCTCCGCCGGAGGACCTCGGGTACGAGCAGTGGCGCCGGGTGGTGGACACCAACCTCACCGGCTCGTTCCTCTGCGCGCAGGGCGCCTACCGGCTGATGAGGGCCCAGGACCCGCAGGGCGGCCGCATCATCAACAACGGCTCGGTCTCCGCCCAGGCGCCCCGTCCCAACAGCGTCGCGTACACCGCGACCAAGCACGCGATCACCGGTCTGACCAAGTCCCTCGCCCTCGACGGACGCCCGCACAACATCGCCTGCGGCCAGATCGACATCGGCAACGCCGCCACCGAGATGACCGAGCGGATGGCCGTGGGGATCCTCCAGGCCGACGGCCGCACCGCGGTCGAGCCGACCATGGACGTCGCGGACGTCGCCCGCACCGTGCTGCACATGGCCTCGCTGCCGCTGTCCGCCAACATCCCCTTCGTCACGGTGATGGCCACCGCGATGCCGCTGGTCGGCCGAGGCTGAGAGGAGGAGCCGGCCGCTCGCTGGGCCCCTGTGAAACGCGGCTGATTCTAGTTGTAGGATGACTGGGCAAGAGGATGTAGGACGACCGGAGGACGGGCGAACGATGAGCAGCAACCTGCACGCCGCGGGCCGCACCTCCCTGGTCGACTCCGCCATCGAGCAGCTCCGGGCCCAGCTCAGCAGCGGCGCCTGGCAGGTGGGCGACCGCATCCCCACCGAGCACGAGCTCGCCGCGACGCTCCAGGTCGGCCGCAACACCGTGCGCGAGGCGGTCCGGGTGCTGGTGCACTCCGGGATGCTGCAGTCGCGGCAGGGCGAGGGCACCTTCGTCCGCAGCACCAGCGACCCCGCCGCGGTGCTGCACGGGGTGCAGCGGGCCGGGGTGCGGGACGTGCTGGAGGTCCGCGCGGCGCTGGAGACCGAGGCCGCGCGCTTCGCCGCGCTCCGGCACACCGCCGAGGACCTGGCCCGGATGCGGGCCGCGCTGGACGCCGAGGAGACCATCCTGCGCACCGAGCCGGAGCGGTCCGGCCGCGAGGCCAGTGTCGAGCACGACCTGGAGTTCCACACCGCGCTGGTCGAGTCCGCCCACAACCCGGCGCTGACCGAGGTCTACCGCTACTTCAGCGCCTCGGTCCGGGAGTCCATGCGCTCCTCCTCCGTCGACCAGGGGATGCCCGAGGTCGACCTGGCCTCGCACCGCGCCCTGGTCGACGCCGTCGAGTCCGGCGACCCGGAGGCGGCCGAGGCCGCCTGCCGGCTGCTGCTGGCCGAGCCGATGGCGGCCGTGGGCCGTCTGCTCGACGACATCTGATCCCCCTTCACCTCTCCACCTGCAACTCCGGAAAGAACGCAATGTCGCGCACCACCATCGACGCCGCTCCGGCGCCGTACGCCCCGAGTACTCCCGCGCCCTCGCTGGCGGCCAGGATCGCCGTCCACCCGGTAACCGCACTGGTCGGGATCCTGCTGGTCTCACTGAACATGCGCGCCGCGCTGTCCGCGGTGTCGCCGCTGCTCACCGACGTCAGCGACGGTTACGGGCTGTCCTCCACGGCGGGCGGGCTGCTCACCACGCTGCCGGTGCTGCTGATGGGCGTGACCGCGCCGTTCGTCCCCAGGCTGGTGCGGCGGATCGGTCCGGAGCGGGTGGTGCTGGGCGCGCTGGTGCTGCTCGCGGCCGGGGTCGGGCTGCGGGTGGTCACCGGTACCTGGGCGCTGTTCGCCGGCAGCGTCGTCATCGGCGCGGCCATCGCGCTGCTCAATGTGACCATGCCGGGCCTGGTGAAGCGGGACTTCCCGGACCGCGCGGCGACCATGACCGGCGTCTACACCACCTCGATGATCGTCGGTGCGACGCTGGCCGCGGCGCTGTCCGTGCCGATGGAGCACGCCTTCGGCGGCTGGCAGGGGTCGCTGGCGTCCTGGTCGGTGCTGGCGCTGTTCGCCGCGGCGGTGTGGCTCCCGCAGGTACGCCGTCCGGCGGCGGGCTCCGGCCGGGGCACGGCGGCGAGGCCGCCTGCGGGGGAACGGATGGCCGGGCTCTGGAGGCACCCGCTGGCTTGGCAGTTGGCCCTCTACATGGGCGTGATGTCGCTGCTCTCCTACACCCTGATCGCCTGGATGCCGACGATCCTCACCGACCAGGGGATGGACCGCGGGACCGCGGGGGCGGTGTTCGCCTTCTGCAACCTGATCCAGGTCGGCGGCGCGTTCGTCGTTCCGACGCTGGCCGGACGGATGAGCAGCCAGCGGGTGCTGGTCGCGCTGATGGTGTCCTGCAACGTCGGCGGGATCCTCGGCCTGGTACTGGCCCCTGTGGGGGGCGCGTGGGTGTGGGCGGTGCTGCTCGGCATCGCCCAGGGCGGCGGGTTCGGGCTGGCCATGGCCCTGATCGTGCTCCGCTCGGGGGGCGCGGCGGTGGCCTCGCAGCTGTCGGGGATGTCGCAGATGGTGGGGTACTTCATCGCCGCCTGCGGGCCCGTCGGGTTCGGTGCCCTCCATCAGGTGACGGGGGGATGGACGCTGCCGTTGGTGCTTCTGGTGGTGTGCTGCGGGGTTGCGCTCACGGCGGGATTGGGTGCGGGTCGGGCTCAGACGCTCAGGCCGTAGATGGCTAGTCGCGCAGTTCCCCGCGCCCCTGGACGTTTGCAACTGAGCCAAAGTTGCAATTACCAAGGGGCGCGGGGAACTGCGCGAGACGTAGGTAGAGCTACTCCTCCGACGCCAGCGTCAACCGGCTCAACCGCACCGCTGCGAACGCCGTCGCGCCGAGCGTGACGACGATCAGCAGCGGTACAGCCGTGGGCAGGTGCACCGAGGAGCTGACCACCCCGGGGTCGGCGATCTTTCGGGCCACCGAGAGGGCCCACTGCTGGACGCTCAGCGTCTTCGCCCCGGAGACGAAGTTGCCGACGATGCTCTCCCAGAGGAGCGAGTACATCAGGCCGACCACCACCGCGTGCCTGGTGATCACGCCGAACAGCAGGAAGATCGAACTGTAGGCGACCCCGGCGATCAACGCGCCGATGCCGTAGGCGAGGGCCAGGTTCTCGAAGTTGCCGAACAGGATCACCCCGGCCAGGTACGTCGGCACCGCGGCGAAGACGACGGTGCAGCCGATGGCCACCACCAGCTTGGTGATGATGATCTTCCACCGGGGCAGCGGCTTGGCCAGCAGGTAGATGATGGAGCCGTCGTCGATCTCGGGGCCGATCGCCCCGGTCCCGGCGATCAGGCCGAGCAGCGGGACCAGGGTCCCCAGGGCGAGGGTGCCCAGGATGTTGACGGTGGTGGACTCGTCCTGGCCGACGGCGGCGCGGATGACCACCGACAGGACCAGCAGCAGCGCGGGCACCGCGAGCAGCAGCAGGCCGCGGCGGCGGCCGAGCAGGCCGCGTACGGTCAGCCTGGCGACGGTCATGTTCACGGGTGCACCTTCTCGGAGTTCATCGGGCGGACGTGACGAGGTAGGAGAAGACGCTCTCCAGGGACTCGTCGGCTGGGGAGACGGTGTGCAGGCGGATGCCTGCCTCCTTGGCGACCCGGGGCACCAGCTCCGTGAAGCGGTAGAAGTCGATGGCCTGGATCCGCAGCGCCTTCTCGGTCCAGTCCAGCTCGATACCGGCCGTGGACGCGTCCGCGATCAGCGCCGCGGCGAGCTTGCGGTCGTCGCTGGAGCGGACCAGGTAGCGGTGCGGGCGGTCGGTCATCAGCCGGCGGATCTTGCGGAAGTCGCCGGAGGCCGCGTGCCGTCCGGCGACGACCACCTCGATGTGCCGGGCCAGCTGCTCGACCTCCTCCAGGATGTGCGAGGAGAAGAGCACCGTGCGGCCGTCGGCCCCGAACCGCCGCAGCAGCTCCATCAGGTGCATCCGCTGGCGGGGGTCCATACCGTTGAACGGCTCGTCGAGCAGCAGCACGTCCGGGTCGTGGACCAGGGCGGACGCCATCTTGACGCGCTGCTTCATGCCCTTGGAGTAGGTGGTGACCTTGCGGTCCTGCGCGTACTCCATCTCGACGGTGGCCAGCGCCCGCTGGGCCGCCGCGCCAGGGTCGGGCAGGCCGTGCAGCTCGGCGTTGGCGAGGACGAACTCATGGCCGGTCAGGAAGTCGTACATGGCCTCCCGCTCGGGGACCAGGCCGATCTGCCGGTAGGCCTGCTGGTTCTTCCACACCTGGACGCCGTCGAGGGTGACCGATCCGGACGAGGGCGGCAGGAAGCCGCTCATCATGTGGATCAGCGTGGACTTGCCCGCGCCGTTGGGGCCGAGCAGGCCGGTGACACCGGGGCCGATGGTCATGCTGACGTCGTTGACGGCGACGACGTTGCCGAACCAGCGGGAGACCTGGTCGATGCTGATGGTGGTCATGGCGGCCTCTCAGATCTTCCGGTAGCGACGGACCAGCAGTCCGTACGAGGCGGCGGCGACCAGCAGGATCTCGGCGAGGAAGACGAAGCCGCCGAGGTCCGAGGGGACGTGGATGTTGCCCCGGCCGCTGAGCCCGAACAGCCAGTCGACGGTCGTGGCGACCAGGCTGCTGGGGCTGATCACCAGTGCCCAGCCGGCTCCGGAGGAGTGCCCGTGCACGTCCAGGACCGCGTAGATGATCCCGGCCACGGCCTCGCTGATCAGCAGCACCGCGATGATGGCGGCCACGCCGAAGCCCCGACGGGGCGTCACCGAGGAGATCACCAGCCCGATCCCGGCGTAGAGGAGGGAGTAGAAGGCGGCGGCGACCAGCCCGTAGCCGAAGTGCTCCAGGTTGTAGCCGAAGTCCATCGAGGCCAGCATCGAGCCGATCCACATGATCAGCATCGGCAGACCGGTCAGCACGAAGACGGCCGAGGCCATCGCGCCGAACTTCGCCTGGACGTAGTCCCGCGAGGTCAGCGGACGGGAGAAGTAGAGCGGCAGGGTCATGAAGCGCAGGTCCCGGGAGAGCGCGACCGGCGCCTGGGCCGCGACGAACACGGCGATGACGAACTGCATGATCGAGAGGTAGTTCGGATAGCTCGCCGTGTCGGGGTACTTCGACAGCTTGGTGTAGACCGTGACCGCGACGATGATCAGCGCGGGCAGGCAGATCACCGCGAGCAGCGCCATCGGCAGGATCTTGGACTTGACGGACCGTCCGAGGCCGAAGCTGCCGCGCAGGCTCAGGGTGTAGAGCGAACGGGTCGCATAGGAGCGGCCGAGGCGGGGGCCCTCGTAGTGGCGGTAGCCGATGTCGTGGATGACGTCGGCGCGGGGCGCCGTCGGTGGCTGCTGGGCTGTGTCAGACATGGGCGGACTCCTCGGCCTCGGCCTCGGCCTGGTCGTAGCTGAACACCTCGGAGATGTGGTGCCGGCGCTGCTCCATCCGCACCAGTCCCACCCCCAGGTCGGCCACGGCGTCCCGGATCAGGTCGTAGGTCTCGTCGCCCTTGATCTCGACCAGCAGCACCCGGCCGCCGTCGGCCTTGGCGGTCAGCCCGTCCGCGCCGAGGCGCTCCAGCAGGGCCTGGTCCGCGTCGAAGGAGGGGTCGGACTGCCGGTCGGTCACCTCGACCGCGAGCACCTGGGTCGCCTGGGTGAAGTCGGCGGTCGAGGAGGAGCGCAGCAGCTTGCCCCCGTCGATGACGACGACGTGGTCGCAGGTCCGCTCCAGCTCTCCGAGCAGGTGCGAGGTGACCAGCACGGAGATGCCGAACTCGGCGTGGACACGCCGGATCAGGCCCAGCATGTCGTCCCGGCCGACCGGGTCCAGGCCGTTGGTGGGTTCGTCCAGCAGCACCAGCTGCGGGTCGTGCACCAGCGCTTGAGCGAGTTTCACGCGCTGCTTCATACCGGTCGAGTAGCCGCCGATGGGGCGGTACCGCTCTTCGTAGAGGCCGACGTGGCGCAGCGTGTCCGCCGTGCGTTCACGGGCCGCGGAGGCCGGCAGGCCGGACATCCGCGCCATGTGGACGACGAACTCGGTGGCCGAGACGTCCGGTGGCAGGCAGTCGTGCTCGGGCATGTAGCCGACCCGCTCGCGGATGGCACCGCCCTCGGTGGCGACGTCCAGCCCGAGTACCCGGGCCGTGCCCTCGGTGGCCGGGGCGAGCCCCAGCAGGATCTTGATGAGTGTGGACTTGCCTGCGCCGTTCGCTCCGACCAGGCCGACCACTCCGGGCTGCACATCGACGGTCAGTCGATCCAGCGCGGTGACCCGGGGGAACCTCTTGGTGAGGTTGTCCGTGATGATGACAGACACAGGACGACCGTATCGGCCCCGAGATCCGCACCGCATCAGCCCGGAGGCAGCGGCTTTCCCCACTCTTCCGGCGTACCGGTGAGGGTGCGTCCCCTAGGGGACGCACCCGGGGTCCCGCGACGGGTGCGGTCAGCCGAGCAGGAGCTCGGCCTGGAGCGTGTCGACCTGGTCGGCGACCACCGGGTTGACCCGTTCGGGGTTGGTCATCACCACGACGGCCGCGACGTCACCGTTCTGGATGCAGGTGATCTGTGCGGCGGGGTGCCCGTTCTTCGCTTCGCCGGTACGGGCGACGAAGTCCGTTCCGGAGGGGAAGTCCTGAATCACGAGATTCGGGTCCACCAGCGCGTCCGGTGCGACGGCCGGCGACGCCTCGCAGGCGGTGTCGTAGAGGTCGGTGGTGGAGTGGGTGGAGCGGAACTGGAGCAGGTAGATCTCGGTTCGGGTGCCGTCGGGACCGGTCCAGGCCGTCGCGGCGACATGGCGTGCGCCGTCATCCTGGAGATCGTCGGCCACCTTCGAGGCGTCGGTGTACTTCGCGGCGAACGCCGCCGTGTCGTACCAGCCGGAGGCACCGGGGTAGGACGTGTCGACTTTCGCACCCGCAGGGGCCGGCAGCAGCAGCTTTCGCAGGTCGGCGGTGTGCACACCCGAGGCGTCGAGGGTGGTCCCGTCTCCTGGGCCGACCGCCCCGGACCGGAGGGCGGGCAGCGTCAGCGCGGGGAAGGCATAGCGTCCGTCGGCCGGGGTCCTCAGGCCGGGGATGTCGGTGCGGCGCGGTGCAGTCACGGCGAAGGCGGTGGCGGTGCCGACGGCCGCGCAGACCACCACGGCGGCGGTCCAGCGCAAGGCGGTGCGCAGCCAGCTGCGGTCGCGCGGCGGAACCGGCAGCAGGTGCGGCGGCACGGCCCAGACGGTGCTGGGGTCGAACTGCGGGGCTGCGGGCGCGGGCGCGAGGGTGGGCGCGGGGGTGGGCGTGGGCTCGGG
>NZ_BBPM01000024.1:0-29056 GCF_000787775.1 Streptacidiphilus carbonis
ATCCGAGAACGACCCACCGGTCGCGCTCGGGCCGGGTGACACCGTACTGGTCCCTTCCGGCGCCGACCACGGGCTGGCCTCCGCACCACGGCCGTTACGGGGACTGCTGCCGGTCCAGTCGGGGACAACGCAGCCGGCGGCCACCGCCGCCGACTTCGAGTTCCTCTGCGGCGCATACCGGCTTGACCCAGCCCTGGCTGTACACCCCTACCTGGCCGCCCTGCCGGATCTGATCGTGGTGCCGTCGAACGGGCTACGCGATCCGGCGGTGGCCCTGCTCGACGAACACGAAGCCGACGGACCGGGTATCGACGCGATCCGCTACGCACTTCTGGACCTCATGCTGGCAAATACCCTGGGCCGGTGGCTTGACGTAGCTGATTGGCCCGCGACATCGGATCCGAAGGTCACTGCGGCGGTTGGTGCGATCGAGGTCAGTCCAGGCACTCGCTGGACGGTCGAAGGGCTGAGTCGCGCGGCGGGTATGTCCAGGGCTACTTTTACTCGGCGATTTGCCGCGGCAGTCGGCCAGCCTCCAGCAACATACCTGCTGACTCGCCGTCTCGCCCATGCCGCCCGTCTGCTCCGCGACACCGACGCACCGCTGGCCGCAATCGCCCGGCAGACCGGATATTCCACCGAGTCCGCTCTGGCCGGGGCCTTCCGCCGCGAGTTCGGCATGGCACCCGGCGCATTCCGTCGTGCCCAGTCCCCGCAGCGGGAGCAGGAGCAGGCTCATTGAGCTGGCTCGTCCGGCGCTGATCGCCGTCGACGAGAGCCAGATGCGGGAACAGGACTGACAGCAGTTCAGGAACTTGATCCCCCACCTTGGAGGACTACCCAGAGACTGTCCTTTTCACGGAAAGTGTCGAAGAGCCAGAACGAACTCTCCCTTGACACACGGTCCTGTGGTGCGCTGATGGAAGAGGTCATGGTCGCCTTCCTGATGCCCCTGCGAGGACGCTGCCGGTGATCTCCAGTTCCCGCTCGGCCGCTTCACGTCTGACGGCCGGGGCGCGCGGGTCGGAGTGCACCCTATTGCGTGGGCACGGCGTCGAGTACGGTGCGCGAAACCCGGACCGGGGCGGACCGGACCAGTCCTGCCAGCATCGCCTGGTAGCGGTCGCTGATGTAGACCTGGCGGACCTGGTCGCGAACACGGTCGAAGGGCGGTGTGGTCACACCGGTGCCGCTGGTGGTGGTGCTGGTGTGCTGCCCCTGCTGGAAGGCGGTGACGGGGGTGTCGCGGGTGCCGGCCGCGGGGTGCAGATCGGTGCAGCTTTCGATCTGCTCGCCGAGGTCGGGGGTGGCGTTGACGAGGTACCAGCGGCCGGAGTTGGTGCGGGCAGCGAGGCTGGCGTGCCGGCGGCGGCGCTGGGGGTGGGCGCGTGCCCCGGTGCAGCCGGGGCACGCGCAGTTCCACTGGGGCAGTCCGCCGCCGGCTGCTGTGCCGAGGATGCGCAGCAGCACGGCGGGGATCAGCGGGTGCTGAGGGCGTAGGAGGTGATTTCGAGTCCGGTGTCGATGATCTCGAAGTCGGGTGTCTGCCAGGGGGTGGCGGGGCTGGTGGTGGTGTCCTGGGTGTTCATGGGGGCTTCCCTTCAGGCGTGGGGTTCACGGGCGTGCGGGTTCACGGGGCCCGGGACCGGCACGGTGGTCGGTCAGCTGACCACGATCTTGCCGGTGGACTGGGGGAACACCGGGTCGTTGTAGAAGTACTCGCCGGCGGTGGTGAAGGTGTGGGTGAAGGTCTGGCCCGGCATCAGCAGTCCGGTGTCGAACTCGTTCTCGAAGAACGAGACGGCGCCGTGGGCGTTGGCGTTGGTGGCCGGGTTGGTGAAGGTGACGGTGGTGCCGACGGGCACGGCGAGGTGCTGCGGGGCCATCGCGCCGGTGGAGACGGTGTTCTCGGCTGTGCCCGGGGTGCTGGTGGAGCTGGACCAGGTGCGGCCCAGGGTGACGGTGTTGTTGGCGGTGGCGCCGGTCACCGCCGCCGCGTTGATGTCGTTGCGGGCCTTGGGCGGGGTCGGGGTGGCCGCGGGAGCGACCGTGCCGCCGATCTTGAAGGCCCACAGGTGGTCGCCCTTGGGGATGTCGGGGTAGGGCAGGCCGTTGCCGCCGGCGAAGATCGCGATGTACTGCTCGCCGTCGATCTCGTAGCTGATCGGGCAGGTGTTGGCGCCGGCACCGCACTGGAAGGTCCACAGTTCCTCGCCGGTGGTGTCGTCCAGGGCGCTGAGGACACCGTCCAGGCTGCCGCGGAACAGCAGCCGGCCGGCGGTGCTGAGGAAGCCGGTGCCGTGGGACAGGGCGGTGGGGTGGTCCCGGCGCCACACCACGGTGTTGCTGCGCGGGTCAACGGCCGCGAAGCCGCCGCTGTTGTACTGGCCCAGGGGGCGCGAGGTGTTGACGCGGCCGCCGTCGGCATTGGAGTAGGAGGAGTTGATCAGGCCGTAGCCGACGTAGACCAGCCCGGTGGACTCGCTGAAGGAGTAGGCGCCCCAGTCCGCTCCCCCGCCGGCGCCGGGGTACAGGATGGTGGCCCGGTCCCAGTGCGGGGTGAACACCGGGCCGGTCGGATAGAAGGGCACCGGCCGGGTGGTGTCGCCGATGCTGGGGTACTGCTGGGGCACGAACGGCTCGCCGCCGGGGAACGGCTGGGTGGGCCAGGTCAGCTGCTCGGCCTGCTGGGGCACCGGGCGTTCCTCGATGCCGTGGATGCCCTCGCCGGTGTGGCGGTCCAGGATGTAGAACATTCCCACCTTGCTGCCGTAGACCACGACTTTGCGGTTCTGGCCCTTGACGCGCAGGTCCAGCAGGAGCGGGGACATGACGTTGTCGAAGTCCCAGATGTCGTGGTGCACCGACTGGAAGTGCCATTTGCGCGTGCCGGTCTTGGCGTCCAGGGCCAGCAGGCAGTTGGCGAACAGGTTGGTGCCCTTGCGGCTGGAGCCGTCGGTGCGCGGATAGGGGTTGCCGAAGGCCCAGTAGACGGTGCTGGTGTCGGGGTCGACGGCCGGGTGCAGCCAGCAGACCGCGCCGCCGGTCTGCCAGCTGTCGCCGGCCCAGGTGTCGTTGCCGAACTCGCCGGTGCCCGGCGCGCTCCAGAAGGTCCAGACGAGCTTGCCGGTGGCCGCGTCCAGGGCGTAGGCGCGGCCGCGGGCTCCGGCGGTGCTGCCCTGCATGCCGACGTAGACCAGTCCGTCCCAGTGGACGACCGCGCCGGCCAGGGTGCCCACGGTGCCCCCGCACTCACCGCCGCTGCCAGGGCCGCAGCCGCCGGTGCCGCCGCCGCCGGTGCCGCCCTCGTTGAGCAGCTGGGTCTGCCAGACCACGGCGCCGGTGTGCTGGTCCAGCGCGTAGAGGATGTTGGCTCCGGATGCGGAGAACACCAGGCCGCCGCCCAGGGCGACGCCGCGCATGTTCGTGGTGCTGGTGCCCAGGTTGGTCTTCCACTTGACCGAGCCGGTGCGGCCGTCGACCGCGAACACGTTCTGCTGGGTGGTCTGCACGTAGAGCACGCCGCCTTGGACCACGGCGGTGCTCTGCTGGGGCTGCTTGGTGCTGCCGCCCTCGAGGTTGGTGTGCCAGGCGCCGCCCAGCTTGGTGACGTTGCGTCGGTTGATCCCGGTCAGGGTCGAGTAGTTCTTGTTGCCGAGGTCCCCGCCGACCTTGGGCCAGTCGCGTCCCGCGGCGGCCAGCGGCAGCGGCTGGTCGGGGACGGGCGTGGCCAGGACGGGGCCCTGCTGGGTGGTCGCGCTCGCCTGGGTGGCGGTGGCCACGGCCGCGGTCGCGGTCGCCGCCGTCACCGCCGCCCCTGTCAAGAACCGGCGTCTCTCCATGGGTTCCGTGCCCTCCTGAGTGGAAGCAGGTGCGATGGACCGCCTGTCAGACCTACGGTTCCATCAGATGGACGAAAGCTAGCCGGAGTTGACCGGTGCGACAAGACTTCCGCACCCAGATCTGTTGGACTACCGTGACCGCGGATGCCCAGTCAATCAGAATGGGCTTGATGGTCCACCAGATGGACCAACTCTCCTGGGAGGGCTGTACACCGGTGAACGCAAACCTGAGCAGACTGCGATCAAGACTCCGGGCCAGGCGCGGCACGGGGCTGCTCGCGCTGATCGTCGCCATGGTCACCGTCGCCTCGATGGCACTGTCCGGCGGTGCCGCCACCGCCGGCGGCGGCACCGGCACCGCCTTCTACGCGCACGGCGTGGACCCGCAGTTCGGGGTGTGCCGCGGCGTGGACCCGTCCTGCTACCACAACTGGTACAACTTCGACCCGGCCAAGAACGGCTACCACGTGCTGGTCTTCACCAAGACCGCCGGACCGCGCCACGCCGACCTCGGCCCGGCGCTGGGCGCGGGCCTCGACCCGACGCTGACGGCCGCCAACGCGGTCCAGAACGGCATGATCCGGCTGGGCCGGCAGAACGGCTTCTCGGTCGACTGGACCGAGGACACCAGCGTGTTCGCCAGCCCGGCCACCCTGTTCAAGTACAACGCGATCCTCTTCTTCACCTCCCGCACCGCCCTGGACGACGCCGCGCAGTCCTCGCTGCGCATATACATGGAGGGCGGCGGCGCCTTCATCGGTGTCCACAACGCCTTCGGCACCGAGTACAACTGGAACTGGTACCTGGGACTGCTGGGCAACGCCCAGCTCTACGACCACGGCCCGGTGCAGACCGCGACCGTGGACCTGACCACCCGTCACGACAGCTCCACCAGCTCGCTGCCCTCCTCCTGGACCGGCGAGGACGAGTGGTACAACCTGACCACCGAGCCCACCGGTGTGCGGGTGCTGGCCACCGTCAACGAGAAGTCCATGCCGACCGACCCGCCCACCGGCTACTACGGCAGCCCCGGCATGGGCGGCGACCACCCGGTCGCCTGGTGCCAGTACTACGACGGCGGCCGGGCCTGGCTGACCACCATGGGACACGACGCCGGCGACTGGGCCGCCGACTCCACCTACCCCGGCGCGCAGCAGTTCCAGAAGCTGCTCGTGGGCGGCATCAAGTCCGCGATGGGCGAGACCAGCTTCTGCAAGTAGCCGGCCCGACCCGGGCAGACCCTTCGGCCCGGCCCCCGCGGGGGCCGGGCCGAACCGCCGCTGAACCACCCGGCTGCAGGGCGTGCGGTTCACAGTCCCAGGTAGCTGCGCCGCACCCGCGGATCGGCACGCAGCTCCGCGGTGGCGCCCTGCATCACCACCTCGCCGTTCTCCATCACCAGGCAGCGGCCGGTGGCGCCGAAGGCCAGTTCCGCGTTCTGCTCCACCAGCAGCAGGCTCAGCTTCGAGGCGCGCAGCCGCAGCAGGATGTCCAGGATCTCGTCGACCAGCTTCGGCGAGAGACCCATCGAGGGCTCGTCCAGCAGGACCAGGGTGGGCCGCGCCATCAGAGCCCGGCCGATGGCCAGCATCTGCTGCTGGCCCCCCGACAGCGCGCCCGCGGGCCGGGACCGCATCTGGTGCAGCACCGGGAACTGCTCGTAGACCTCTCCCAGGGCGCCGTCGCCGGCCGTGCGCCATCCGCGGCTGTAGGCGCCCAGCAGCAGGTTCTTCTCCACCGGCAGCCCGGGGAAGACATGGCGGCCCTCGGGGACGTAGCCGATGCCGTGCCGCACCATGTCGCGGGCCGCCACCTTGCCCAGGTCGCGCTCGCCCAGGCGGATCGACCCCGCCGCGCGCGGCACCAGGCCCATCAAAGCTCGCAGGGTGGAGGTCTTCCCGGCGCCGTTGGCGCCGATGATGCCCACCGCCTCGCCGGGGGCCACGCTCAGGCTCACCGAGCGCACCGCCTGCACACCGCCGTAGCGCACGCACAGGTCTTCCACGGTGTAGGCCAGCGCCTGGGTCGGCGCCGGTGTCCGATGCTTGATCACGAGGGTTCCTCCGACGGGGTGGTGACGGGCTGTTCCTGTCCGGCGCGGTCCGCGGCGGCGCGGCCCAGGTAGGCCTCGATCACCTGCGGGTCGGCTGCCACCTGCGCCGGGGAGCCGTGGGCGATGACGCGGCCTGCGGCCAGCACGGTGACCTGTTCGCACAGCGACATCACCAGGCCCATGTCGTGCTCGATGATCACCACGGTGGTGCCGCTGTCGCGGATGGACTTGACGATCTCCACCAGCTGGGCCTTCTCGGTGCCGTTGAGTCCGGCGGCCGGTTCGTCGAGCAGCAGCAGTTGCGGGGACCCGGCCATGGCACGGGCCAGTTCGACCCGGCGCTGGATGCCGTAGGGCAGGGCGTAGGGGATGGCGCCGGCGAAGGCGGCCAGCCCGAAGCGGTCCAGCAGGGCGTCGGCCTGGCGGCCCAGATCGCGCTCCCCGCGCCAGACTCCCACCGGCCACAGCACGTAGCGCCAGGCCCAGCGGGTGGGGCTGCGGTCCAGTGCGGCCAGCAGGTGCTCGCGCACCGTCAGCCGGCGGAACAGCCGCAGGTTCTGGAAGGTGCGGGCCAGCCCAAGGTGGGCCAGGCGGTACGGGCGCATCCCGCCGATCTGGCGGCCCTGCAGGGCCACGGTTCCCGCCGAGGCCCGGTAGAGCCCGCTGATGATGTTGAACAGGGTGGTCTTGCCCGAGCCGTTGGGCCCCACCACCCCGCGGATCTCGCCGGCGCGCACCTGCAGCGAGACCTCGCTGAGGGCGACCAGGCCCTTGAACCGCATGGTGATGGCGTCCAGTTGCAGCAGCGTCCCGGCGTCCGGGCGCGGTTCGGCGGGCGGATAGGGCCGGAAGGGGCCCACCGTGGCGGACTCGGGGCCAGGTGCGCGGCGCTGGAGTGCGGTGCGCAGCCGGTGCGGTACCCCGGCCAGTCCGGTGGGGGCGAACACGACCATCAGGACGACCACGGCGCCGTAGCCGAGTTGGGCGTAGGTGGACAGGTCGGTGAGCTCCTCCTGGACCGCCGACAGGGCCAGGGCGCCGACCACGCAGCCCCACAGGCTCTGCCGGCCGCCGATGACGACCATGGCCAGCAGCAGGAACATCTCGGTGATGCTGAAGGTCTCCGGGGCCACGAAGCGGATCAGTCCGGCGTACAGCACTCCGGCGACCCCGCCGTACACTCCGGCCAGCAGGAACGCGGTCATCCGCAGCACCGGGATGCGCGCGCCCAGGGAGCCTGCGGCCAGCGAGTCGTCGCGCATGGCGCGCATGCGCCGCCCCAGCCGGGTGCGCACCACGAACAGGCCGAACGCCAGGGCGGCGACGAAGGCCAGCAGTTCCACGTAGTAGTAGAGGTAGTCGTTGGTCAGGTCGACACCGCCCAGCGGGGGCACCGGGATCCCGGACAGGCCCGAGCCGCTGCCGGCCAGCGGGGCGTTGGTGACCCAGTTCAGGAACGCCAGCGACAGGCCCAGGGTGACGATGCCCAGGTAGTGGGACTGCACGCGCAGCGCGGGCAGTCCGATCAGCAGCCCCATCAGCGCCGCTGCCGCCACGGCAAGGACGGCGGCCGGCCAGAACGCCATGTGCTCCTGGGTGGTGAGTATCGCGGTGGTGTAGGCGCCGACTCCCATGAAGGCGACCTGGGCGAGATTGATCTGTCCGGCGATGCCCATCACCAGGCCCTGGCCGATGGCCAGGATCGCGAAGACCAGGGCGGTGTCCAGGACGTGCATGTCGTAGCCGCCCAGGCCGTAGGGCAGCAGCCAGGCCAGCACGGCCAGCACCAGGTAGCCGGCGGGGCGGCCCAGCCGGCGCAGGTCCGGGCGGCGCAGAACGGCGGCGCGGCGTTGCAGGGGTTGCAGGTCGGAGGTCATGCGCGCACCACGGTCCTCTCGCCGAACAGGCCGGTGGGGCGGATCATCACCAGGACCGCGAAGACGGTGAAGGTGACCAGGTCGGAGTAGCCGTGGAAGTGCCCGGCGGAGAATGAGCTGATCAGGCCGATGACCACGCCGCCGACCACCGCGCCGGGGATGCTGCCGAAGCCGCCGAGGATGGCGGCGGCGAAGCCGTCGATGCCGATGGAGCCGCCCATGGTCGGGCTGACGTACAGCAGCGGGCCCACCAGCGCGCCGGCCAGGGCGGCCAGGCCGGCGCCGATGGCGAAGGCGATCGCGTTGCTGCGTCCGACGTTGATGCCCACCGCGGTGGCCGCGTCGTAGTCCATGGCGACGGCCTGCATGGCCACCCCGCGCCTGGTGCGCTCCAGGAACAGCGACAGGGCGACCATGGCCACCAGCGCCACAGCCGTGACCACCAGGTCGTAGCTGGGGATGCTGGCGCCCAGCAGGTGCAGCGGCGCGGTCTGCACCGGGGAGGGGACGGCGCGTCCGGTGGCGCCCCAGACCAGGGTGGCCAGCGCCTCCAGGACGATGCCGAAGCCGATGGTGCCGATCAGCATGAGGTCGAAGTCCTTGCCCTCCAGGGGGCGCAGCATGCGCTCGATGACCAGGCCGATCAGTGCGGTGACCACGATGGCGGCCGCCGCGGCGGCGGCGAAGGGCAGGTGCTCGGTCATGGTGAAGGTGGAGGCGACGTAGGCGCCCACCATCAGGACGTCGGCGTGGGCGAAGTTGACCAGGCCCATGGTTCGGTAGACCAGGGCGAAGCCGAGCGCGACCAGCGCGTAGACGGCTCCCAGGCTCAGGCCGCCCACCAGTGTCTGCAGGAAGACTTGCATCGGTCCCTTCCGGGGTGGGGGCCGCCCGGCCGGTGTGGGGCCGGGCGGCGGTGTTCAGTGGGTGGGGTGGCGGTCTGTCAGCCGATAGCGGTGAGCTGGCCGTTCTTGATGACGCCGATCTTGGTGGCGAAGATGCCGACGCCGGTGCTGTCGTAGGCGAAGTCGCCCAGCAGGCCCTGGTAGTGGGTGGCGCGGATCGCGTCGGCGAGCTTGGCACCGGTGGCCGCGTTGCTGGTCTTCAGGGCGGTGAGCAGGATCTCGGTGCCGTCGTAGGCCTTGGCGCCGTGCAGTTCCGCGGTGGTCTTGTAGGCGGCCAGGTAGGCGGCGGCGAAGGCCTTGGACGCGTCGGAGGTGTCGTTGCTCAGGTAGGGGGAGCTGACGATGGTGTTCTCCGCGTTGGCGGCCCCGGCGGTGTTCACGTAGACGGGGGTGCCCTGGGGTGCGCTGCCGGCGAAGGGGGCGGTGATGCCCAGGGAGCGGGCCTGCTTGACGATCAGTCCGGCTTCGACCTCCTCGGAGCCGATGAACACCACGTCGGGGTTCTTCTGCTTGATGGTGGTCAGTGCGGCGCTGAAGTCGGTCTGCGAGGTGGTGACGACCTGGTCGGTCAGCGGGGTGATGCCGCGCTTCTTGAGCTCGGCCAGGAAGGCGTCGTGCTCGCCCTTGCCGTAGGAGCCGTTGTTGGTGATCATTGCGATCTTCTTCAGGCCCTTGGTGTCGATCACGTACTTGGCCAGGGTGGCGTCGTAGGTGGTGCTGGTGGGTCCGTTCAGGAACACGAACGGGTCCCCGCCGGCGGTCAGGGCGTTGGACTGGCCGGAGGTGATGTTGGGTATGCCGGCGGCCTTCAAGGTGGGCTCCATGGCCACGGTGACCCCGCTCTCGGCGGTGCCGATCATCGCGATGTAGCCCTCGCCGGCCAGCTTGCTGGCCAGGTTGGTGCCCACGGTCGGGTCGCCCTGGTCGTCGAAGAGGGTCAGGGCGATCTTGCGGCCGTTGATGCCGCCCCGGGCGTTCCACTGGTCCACGGCCAGCTTGGCACCCTTGTACTCCCAGCCCCCCAGGGCGCTGTTCTGGCCGCTCTGCGCGTCGACGACGGCGATCTTGAGGTCGCCCGTGGCGGCGGAGCCCTGGCCGGTGGTGGTCTTGGCGCCGGGAGTGGAGCACGCCGCCAGCGCGACCAGCGCGGCCAGACCGGTGCTGAGGGTGAGGACGCGGCGTACTGGTGATGCTGACATGGAGTCACCTCGGTGGTGGAGGGAAGGGAGGGTCACGCGAATCTGCCGTGGTAGATGTCCTTGATGTTCCAGTGGCCCGGGGTGGGCACCGGGGTGTTGACCATCGGTACGTCCAGTACCGCCGGCCGGCGGCGTTCGACGGCGGTGCGCAGGGCCTTGGCCAGGTCCTCGGGTGCGCCGATGCGGTGCCCCTCGGCTCCGCACGCCTGGCCCAGCGCGGCGAAGTCGGGGGTGTAGGGGTTGCCCTGCGGGTCGCGGAACTCGCAGCCGAACCCGGAGGTGAAGTTGGCCTGCTGCAGGTCGGCGATGGTGCCGTGGGCGCTGTTGTTCATCACCACGAACAGCACCGGGGCGCCCTGCTCGACGGCCATGGGGACCGCGGGCAGCTGCGCGCTCATGCCGCCGTCGCCGATCAGGGCGACCACGGTGCGCTCCGGCAGGGCGAGTTGGACCCCGACGGCGGCTGCCGGTCCGAAGCCCATGGTGGAGGAGCCGCCGGGGGTGATGAATCGGCCTTCGGGCGGCAGGTCGTAGCACTGGGCGACGCCGTTCTTGTTCCAGCCCACGTCGGTGACCAGGATCGCGTCGGGCGGCAGCGCCTCGCGCAGGTCGGCGAGGATGCGTTCCGGCGCCATCGGGAACGCATCGCTGCGGCCGCGCTCGCAGGCGCCCTCGAAGACCTCGGCGCGCGAGGCGGCGATGTCCTCGCGCAGGCCGGGGCGGCGCACCGGATCGGGGCGTAGAGCACGTACGGCCTGGTCGATGGCGGTGACGGCGGCGGTCGCGTCGGAGACCGCGCCGATGTGCACCGGGTAGTTGCGGCCGATCTCCTGCGGGTCGATGTCGATCTGGACCAGCTTGGCGGGCGGGAAGGCCCAGGTGTAGCGGGGGTCCCAGGAGCTGGAGTCGGTCTCGGCGAAGCGGGTGCCCAGGGCCAGGACGACATCGGCCTCGCGGGTCTGCCGGTTGGCCAGTTCGCTGCCCCAGAAGCCGGTGATGCCCAGCAGCAGCGGGTGGCGGTCGGGCAGGGTGCCCTTGCCCATCAGCGAGTGGGCCACCGGCAGGTCCAGGTGCTCGGCCAGGGACAGCAGGGCCTGGCGTCCGGCCGGTCCGCGCAGGCCGCCGCCGAGGTAGACCAGCGGGCGCTGCGCTGCGACGAGCAGCTCGGCGATGCGGGTAGCGGTGTCCGGGGCCAGGACCGGGGCGGCGCTCTCGCGCACCAGGGGGTGCGCGTCGGCCAGGTCGGCCGCGATGTCCCGGTTCAACAGGTCCATGGGGATGTTCAGCAGTACGGCGCCGGGGCGCCCGCTGGTCGCGGTCCAGAAGGCGCGTTCCAGGAACCTCGGCAGGTCCTCGGCCCGGTGGGCGCTCCAGGCGCGTTTGACGAAGGGTCGGAAGATCGCGGTCTGGTCGGCGTCCTGGTGGAGGTTGACCTCCTGGTGCGGGCCGCGGCCGTGGTAGTAGCTGGGGATGTCGCCGCTGATGGCGATCAGCGGCACCGAGTCGAAGCCGGCCGAGGCGACTCCGGTGACGGCGTTCATCAGGCCCGGGCCCACATGGGTGAGCAGCACGCCGGGCTTGCCGGACGCGCGGGCGTATCCGTCGGCGGCGTGGGCGGCGGCCTGCTCGTGGCGGGCGATGACGAAGCGGATGCTGCTGCGGGAGATGGCGTCCAGCAGGGCGATGTTGGAGTGGCCGCAGGTGCCGAAGACGGTATCGACTCCGTAGGACTCAAGCTGGCGGGTCAGCACCTCGGCGGCGCTGCGCAGCCCGGTGCCGGTGGTGGTGCGCGTCATCAGTTATCCCCCCAGATGGACAGGTCGCGCAGGACGAGGGTCTTGACCACGGTGAAGTCGTCGATCATCCAGCGCGGGGACTCGCGGCCGATGCCGGAGTCCTTGACGCCGCCGAAGGGCAGGTGGTCCAGGCGGAAGTTGGAGGAGCCGCCCACCACCAGACCGCCGACCTCCAGTTCGCGCCAGGCGGTGAAGGCGCGGCGCAGGTCCTTGGTGAACAGTCCGGCCTGCAGTCCGAAGCGCCCGACGTTGCACAGCGCCAGGACGTCATCGAAGGAGTCGTAGGGCGACACGGCGACCAGGGCGCCGAAGACCTCCTGGACCACGACCTTGGCGTCGGCGGGCGGGGCGGCCACGACGGTGGGGGCAGCGGTGGCGTGCTCGCGGGTGCCCCCGCACAGCACCGTGGCGCCGGCACGGGCGGCCTCGGCGGCCCAGCTGACCACGCGTTCGGCGGCCTCCTCGGTGACCATGGCGCCGACGTCGGTGTCCGGGTCCAGCGGGTCGCCGACCTTCAGCTGCTGGACCTGCTTGGTGAAGGCGTCCAGGAACGGCTGGTAGACCGCGCGCTGGACGTAGACACGCTGCACCGAGATGCAGCTCTGGCCGGAGTTGCTGTAGCCGGTGCGGGCGCAGACCGCGGCCGCGTGCTCGACGTCGGCGTCCTCGCAGACGATGGTGGCGGCGTTGCCGCCCAGCTCCAGCACGGTGCGGCGCGGTCCGGCGGCCCTGGCGACAGCGGCGCCGGCGGCCGAGGAGCCGGTGAAGCTGATGACGTCCACCCGCGGGTCGGCGCACAGCGCGGCGCCGACCTCGACTCCCCCGTGCAGGATCTGCACGGCCGCCGGCGGCATGCCGGCGTCCAGCAGCAGTTGCACGACGGCGTTGGAGACCGCGGGGGCCTGCGGCGGGGGCTTGACCAGGGTGGTGTTGCCGGCGGCGAAGGCCGCGCCGACCTTGTGGGCCAGCAGGTTGGCCGGGGCGTTGAAGGGGGTGATGGCCAGGGCCACCCCGGCCGGGGCGCGGTAGGTCAGCGCGGTGTTGCCCACCCCGCGCTCCCAGCCGGCCACCGGCAGTACCTCGCCGCCCAACCGGCGTGCCTCGGCGGCGCACACTGCGAAGGTGTCGGCCACGCGCAGGATCTCCCCGCGCCCGTCCTTGACCGGCTTGCCCAGCTCCAGGGCCAGCAGGCGGGCCAGCTCGTCGCGGCGCTCCAGCGCCAGCGCCGAGGCGCGTTCCAGGACGGCGGCGCGGCTGGCGGGGGCCAGTGCGCCGATGGTCCGCACCGAAGCGCGGGCGTAGGCCAGCGCCTCGTCGATCTCCTCAGGAGTGGTCGCATGGGCCCGACTGACGGTCCGTCGAATGTACGGACCAGTTCGGTCAACCCAGGACCCGTCATGCCTCCAGACGCCAGATATCAGTGCTGGAGCGGCGATTGGGTCGGTCGGCGGGGATGCTTCAGGCTCAGGCATAAGAACTCCGAAATACCGCTAGACGGATCAGATGGACCGCTGTGCAGACTCCGAGTACGGTACTGTTCGACAAGACGCCCGACAAGGATCGGACCGGAAAAGTTACGGGTGGTGGTTGAGCTTTGAGCACCGAAGACGCACAGGGAGTCCGCAGCGTCCAAAGGGCGCTGGACATCCTGGAGTTGCTGACCGAGGACCGCCCCTCGGTCACCCTGCGCGAGATCGTCGAGGCCACCGGACTGGCCAAGACGACCGTCCTGCGGATCGTGCAGACGCTGGAGCAGAACGGCCTGCTGTGGGCCTCGGCCGGTGGCTACACCGCCGGGCCGGGACTGTGGCGCTGGGCCCATCTGGCCAAGCACAGCTGGGAGTTGCCCCCCGAGACCCGCAAGGTGATCCGGGACCTGGCAGCCCAGCTGCGCGAGACGGTCAACCTCTACATGGTTCGCGGGGTGCACCGGGTGGTGGTCGCCCAGCAGGAGAGCCCGCAGCCGCTGCGGCATGTGGTCCACGTCGGCGACGAACTGCCGCTGTGGGTCGGCGCATCGGCCAAGGTCCTGCTCCGGGGCGCCTCCGAGGCCCAGCTCACGCGGGTCGCCCGGTCCTCCCCCTATGGCGAGGGGCACGTGCGGCGGCTGCGCGAGTGGGTCGAGGAGGCGGCCCACGCGGGCTGGGCGGTCAGCCACGGCGAGCGCGAGGAGGGCCTGTCGGCGGTCGCGGTGCCGATCCACTCCCGCACCGGCGCGGTGGTGGCGGCACTGACGCTCAGCGGCCCGAGCGTGCGCTTCACCGACGAGGCGGTAACACGCTTCGCTGCGGAGCTGACCGTCGCGGCCCAGCATGTCTCAGAGCGTGGATTCGACCACCCCCTCGCTGCGGCGATGTGACAGAAGGAGGAGCAGGCGACATGCGGCTTCGGCCCTTGAACGGCATACGAGTCCTCGATCTGACTAATGTACTATCCGGTCCGTACTGTAGCTACCAGCTCGCGCTGATGGGTGCCGAAGTCGTCAAGGTCGAGGTCCCGGGCCAGGGCGACCTGGCCCGGCGCCTGGGCGCGGACCCCGAGCTGAACGCCCACGGCATCGGCGCCTCCTTCCTGGCCCAGAACGCCGACAAGAAGTCCCTGGAACTGGACCTGAAGGACCCTCAGGACCGCCGGTCCTTCGAGGAGCTGGTGCGCGGGGCGGACGTGCTGGTGGAGAACTTCCGCGCCGGGGTGCTGGCGCGGCTGGGCTACGACTGGCCGGACCTGCAGGCGCTGAACGCCGGACTGGTCTACTGCGCCATCTCCGGCTTCGGGCAGACCGGGCCCATGAGTGCCGCGCCCGCCTACGACCAGGTGATCCAGGGCCTGTCCGGGATGATGAGCATCACCGGCACCCCGGAGACCGCGCCGCTGCGGGTCGGCTTCCCGGTCAGCGACACCCTGGGCGGCCTGGTGGGGGCGATGGCGGTGTGCGCCGCCCTGGCCGACCGGGCCCGCGGCGGACCCGGTCGCTTCATCGATGTGTCGATGCTGGAGGCCTCGGTCTCGGCGATGGGCTGGCCGGTCTCCAACTACCTGGTCTGCGGGGTGGAACCGGAGCCGATGGGCGACCAGAACGCCACTGCTGCCCCTTCGGGCAGCTTCACCGCCGCCGACGGACCGCTGAACATCGCTGCCAACCAGCAGCAGCAGTTCGAGACGCTGTGCACCCTGGTCGGGCGCCCCGACCTGGCGACCGACCCGCGGTTCGCCGAGCGCGAGAGCCGCAAACTGCACCGCAGCGAACTCAACGCCGAACTCAACGCGGCCCTGGGGCAACAGGACGCGGCCCACTGGGAGCAGCTGTTGACCGCCTCCGGGGTGCCCGCCGCCCGGATCGCCACCGTGGCCCAGGCCCTGGCCCTGGACCAGCTGCGGCACCGCGGCTTCCTGTCCGAACTGCCCTACCCCGACGGCTCGGACCGCGTGCTGCGGGTGTGCGGCAACGGCGTCCAGCTCGACGGCCGGCCGCTGAGCCCGCTCACACCCCCACCCCTGCTGGGCCAGCACAACGCCGAACGCGGCGAACTGACCTCCCGCTGGCTCGCCTCATGACCGCCCCGCCCGCCGGCCACGGACCCTGCGACCGCGAGCCGGGCGATCACGGTCCCGGCGACGGGGACCGCAAGGCCGCCGACTGGTGGACCACCTCCGTGTCGCGGATGGCGCCGGGCGTGGTCGAGCTGCGCGGCCACCCGGTCCAGGAACTGATCGGCAGCACCGGCCTGTGCTCGGTGATCTGGCTGATGCTGCGCGGCACCCTGCCCACCCGGGCCCAGGCGGACCTCCTGGAGGCGGCCCTGGTCGCCGGGGTGGACCACGGTCCGCAGGCACCCTCGATCGCCATCGCCCGCATGGCCGCCACCTGCGGCGTGGGGCTGAACAGCGCGGTCGCCAGC
Organism: Streptacidiphilus carbonis; assembly: GCF_000787775.1. Taxonomy (GTDB): domain Bacteria; phylum Actinomycetota; class Actinomycetes; order Streptomycetales; family Streptomycetaceae; genus Streptacidiphilus; species Streptacidiphilus carbonis. The sequence continues at coordinate 15,572 of NZ_BBPM01000024.1, forward strand.
GCGGTGAACGTACTCGGCGACAGCCACGGCGGCGCCGGCCAGGAGTGCGTGCTGCTGCTGCAGGACATCTGCGACCTGACCGACCAGGGAGCGGAGTTGAACGCCGCCACCGAGCAGGTCGTGGCCCGCTGGCGCGAGCACAGCCGCTACCTGCCGGGCTTCGGCCACCGCTTCCACCCGCGCGACCCGCGCCGCGACCCGCTGCTCGCGCTGGTCGACGCCGCCACCGACCAGGGCGTGGTGCCCGGCCGCCACCTGCGCGCCGCCTGGGCCGTGGAGCGGGCCCTGAACCGCGGGCGCTCGCGCCCGGTGCCCATGAACATCGACGGCGCCACCGCGGTCATCTACGCCGAACTGGGCTTCCCCGCCCCGCTGGCCCGGGGCCTGTTCGTGCTCAGCCGCAGCGTCGGGATCCTGGCGCACGCCTGGGAGGAGAGCCAGTCCGGGGTGCGCAACAAGGGGCCCATCCCCCGCGACGTCCTGCCGACCTACGCCGGACCGACTCATGGATAAGTAACTAACTAGTCCATACAATTGGCGTGCCGTCACGTCACGTAAGGGGACTCGATGCCGCAGCCGACCCAGCGCTCGTACCTGACCGGTCTGATGGGTTCGGGCATCGGTCCCTCCCTCAGCCCCGCACTGCACCAGCGCGAGGCCGACCGGCACCGCATCCGCCTAGTCTACCGGATCCTGGACATCGACGGACACGGCGAGCCGGCCGCCGCCGTCGCCGAGTTCATGCGCGCCGCACGCACCCTGGGATTCGACGGACTGAACGTCACCCACCCCTGCAAACAACTGGTGATCGAGCACCTGGACGCACTGTCGCCCACCGCCGCCGCCCTGGGCGCGGTCAACACCGTGGTCCTGAAGGGCGACCGGGCCGTCGGCCACAACACCGACGCCGCCGGCTTCGCCAACTCCTTCGCCCGCCACCTGCCCGGCGCCCCCACCGGGCGCGTCGTCCAACTGGGTGCCGGCGGCGCGGGCGCGGCCGTCGCCCACGCACTGCTCACCCTGGGCTGCGGCACCCTGCAGCTCCTGGACACCGACCCGGACCGCTCCGCCCGGCTCGCGGACGCCCTGACCCAGCACTTCGGCGCCGACCGGGCGCAGGTGCTGGACCGCGCCCGGCTGCCCGCCGCGCTGGACGCCGCCGACGGCCTGGTCCACGCCACCCCGACGGGCATGGCCGCCCACCCCGGCACCCCGCTGCCCACCCGACTGCTGCACCCCGGTCTGTGGGTGGCCGACATCGTCTACCGCCCGCTGGAGACCGAGCTGCTGCGCGACGCCCGCGCCCTTGGCTGCCGCACTCTGGGTGGCGGCGGCATGGTCGCCCTGCAGGCAGCCGACGCCTTCGAGCTGTTCACGGGCCTGGCGGCGCACACCGAGCTGATGCTCGCCGACCTGGCCGAACTGACCGGGCGGTCCGACGCAGGAAGTCCCGACACCGGGCTTCAGGAAGCAGGCTGACGCTCCGTGAGATAAGCGATGATCATGTCTCCGAGCATCCCGCGGTAGTACTCCCGCCGCTGCGGATCCACCAGGTCGCGGCCGAACAGCGTGCCGAAGGTGTACCGGTTGGCCACCCGGAAGAAGCAGTAGGAGCTGATCATCGCGTGCAGGTCCACCGCGTCCACCTGCGCGGTGAACACCCCCTGCGCCCGGCCGGCCTCCAGGATCGGGCCCAGCACCTCGATCGCCGGGGAGTTCAAGGTGCTCAGCATCTGCGAGGCCACCATGTGCTCCGCCTCGTGGATGTTCTCGATACTGACCAGGCGGATGAAGTCCGGGTGCGCTTCGTGGTGGTCGAAGGTCAGCTCCACAAGCCGCCGGATCGCCGAGACCGGGTCCAGGTGAGCCACGTCCAGCTCCTGTTCCTTGACCCGGATCTCCAGGTAGGCGCGCTCCAGCACCGCGGTGAACAACTGCTCCTTGCCGCCGAAGTAGTAGTAGATCATGCGCTTGGTGGTCCGGGTCCGGGCCGCGATCTCGTCCACCCGCGCCCCGGTGTAGCCCAGGCGCGCGAACTCCGCGGTGGCCACGTCCAGGATCTCGGCCCGCGTGCGCTCGGCGTCGCGGACGCGCTTGACGGCGGTGCTGTTGCCGATGTCGGCCATGCTGCTCCTCGGTCCGGCGGTCCGGCGGTGCCCCAGTGTACGACCCACCGCGGGCCGGACCGGGCCGGCTACTCGCCTCCGGGACGGCCCATCGTGTGGGCCTGCGCGCGCTGGGCCGCAAGGCGCACCGGGGCGTTGACCGCACCGTAGCCGCGATAGCCGCCGCTGCGCTCGACCAACTCGAAGCTGATCCGCCCCACCGCCGGGGTGTAGCAGTGCCGGAACTCGCCGTACTGGTCGCGGTCGTACAGCAGGTCGAACCGCCGCAGCCGCTCCAGTTCCCCGGCAGGGAATTCCAGACGCGCCCGCAGGTCCTCGTAGTAGTTGTCGGGTACCGCCAAGGTGGCCAGCCCCTGCTCGTGCAGCCGGGCCACCACGGCCGCCACGTCCGACACGGCCAGCGCGATGTGCTGCGGGCGGCCGTCCTCGTGGTCAGGGCCGGGTGCGGCGTTCAGCGCGATCCGCAGCAGCGAGCTGCCTGGACCGGAAGCTGCCCGGCTGCGGTACAGCCCGTAGGGGTCCGCCAGGTCCAGGCTCTCCTGCAGTTGCAGGCCGAGAACGGCCGGGTAGAACAGCGCGGCCTCGTCGAAGCGGTGCCAGGGCTGGGTGAGCGCGACATGGTCGACACCGGTCACCAGCGCCGCCGCCGCAGCTCCGGCCTCGGGCTGCTCCCTTGGCGGCGGGAAGTCCAGGCGCCAGTTCGCCCGGCCCGGCCGGCCGGTGGCGCAGAAGAACAGCTCGGTGCCGTCCGGTGCGGCCACCGCGTTCAACGCCACGTCGTCAGGCGCCCGAAGGCGCGGCAGTTCCGGTGCCAGCACCGCCTGCGCGCGCCGCACCGCCGCGTCGGGGTCCGGGCTCTCCAGGCCCAGCGCCGCCACCTGCGCGGTGCCACCAGCAGCGGCGGCCGCCGGACCTGCCGCACTGTTCAGCAGGACCCGAGCGCCGGCCCGCTCCCACAGGTCCACCGGCTTGCCGCCCCGGTGCCGACCGCTGCGCTCGAACCCCAGGCCCACCAGCAGTGAGCGCAGCGGCTCCGGGTCGGTGGCCGCCAGCTCCGCGAAGGCGAATCCAGTCGGAACCACCGTCGTCGGCAGTTCGGCACGGCCGATCGCCTCTTCCACCATCAGCAGCGAGCGCAGTGCGTCCACCGCCGTTGGTCCCGCGTCCGCCTGCCGGAACACGTCGTTGAATACCTCCAGCGACAGCGGCCCCGCGTACCCGGCCTCCACCGCAGCGCGCGCCACCCCGGCCACATCCAAACCACCCTGCCCCGGGAAGCAGCGGTAGTGCCGGCTCCACTGCAGCACGTCCATCGCCGTCAAAGGCGCGTCGGCCAACTGCAGGAAGAAGATCTTCTCTCCGGGGATCGCCGCGATGCCCTTCGGGTCTCCCCCGCGCGCCAGGATGTGGAAACTGTCCAGGCAGGTCCCCAGCCCCTGATGGTCCGCCAGTTCCACAATCCGCCAGGCGTGCTCGAAGGTACTGACGTTGCGCCCCCACGCCAGCGCCTCATAGGCGATCCGGATCCCGTGCTCGGCGCCGCGCTCGGCCAGCAGCCGCAACTGCTCCGCAGCAAGCGCGTCATCGTCCCGCGACAGCGCGGACACCGACGAGCACACCAGCAGCAGATCCGCTCCCAGCCGCTCCATCACCTCGAACTTCGCCTCCGCGCGGCGCAGGTTCCGGGCGAGTTGCTCGTCCTCCTCCCCTTCGAAGTCCCGGAACGGCTGGTACAGGTCGATCGACAGCCCCAGATCCGCCGCCCGCTGCCGCACCTCGTGCGGACTCAGCCGGCTCGCCAGCAGGTCTGTCTCAAAAACCTCCACCCCGTCAAAACCCGCCGCCGCAGCCGCAGCCAGCTTCTGAGACAACGAACCGCTCAACGACACCGTCGCAATCGTCCTACGCATCTCCGCCTCCCAGCGGCCAGGCCACCGCGCCCCGCACCGACCCCGCTCCAATAATGTACGGACTAGTTAGTTTTCTACACCAGTACGAACACCCACGGAACCCAAACGGCAGTGCAACAGCGGACACTGCGGCCACGCGGCGACTTGACTCGCCGCACTCGCGGATGATGACTTCCTTTCAGGTCACGCGCTGTCGGCGGGCAGCGCCGGGTAGTCGGTGTAGCCGCGGTGCTCGCCGCCGTAGAAGGCGGCCGGATCGGGGGTGTTGCAGGGGCCTCAAGCCAATGTTCGCACTGATGCGTACATGGGCTACAGTGAAGATCCCACGCCCGGCCGGGAACAGGCAGCCGGGCGCGCAACCCCGCAAGGAGAATCACGGCATGACCACTGTTGCCGCGTACGCCGCACCCGCCGCCCACGCTCCGCTGCAGCGCACCACCATCGAACGTCGTGCGGTCCGCGAGTTCGACGTGCTGATCGACATCAAGTTCGCCGGCATCTGTCACACCGACATCCACCTGGTCCGCGAGGGCTGGGGCGAGGCGACCTTCCCCATGGTCCCGGGCCACGAGATCGCGGGCGTCGTCTCCGAGGTCGGCCCTGGCGTGACCAAGTACAAGGTCGGCGACCGCGTGGGCGTCGGCTGCATGGTCGACTCCTGCCGCGAGTGCGACAACTGCAAGGCCGGCCAGGAACAGCACTGTGCACGGGGGGCCGTCCAGACGTACAACGCCATCGGCCGTGACGGCGAGATCACCTACGGCGGCTACGCCACGCACGTCGTCGTCGACGAGAACTTCGTCGTCCGTATCCCCGACGGGCTGCCCCTGGACGCCGCCGCGCCGCTGCTGTGCGCAGGCATCACCACGTACGCGCCGCTCAAGCAGTGGGGCGCGGGACCCGGCAAGAAGGTCGCCGTGGTCGGCCTGGGCGGCCTCGGCCACGTGGGCGTCAAGATCGCACACGCGCTCGGCGCGGAGGTCACGGTCCTCTCCCAGTCGCTGCGCAAGAAGGACGACGGCCTGAAGCTGGGTGCCGACCACTATTACGCGACCAGCGACCCGAAGACGTTCGAGGAACTCGCCGGCTCCTTCGACCTCATCGTCTCCACGGTGTCGGCGCCGCTGGACCTGGGTGCCTACCTCAGCCTGCTGAGGACCGGCGGCGCCCTGGTGAACGTGGGCGTCCCGGAAGAGCCCATCACCTTCCACCCGTTCTCCCTCATCGGCGGCAACAAGATCCTCGCCGGATCGATGATCGGCGGCATCCCCGAGACCCAGGAGATGCTGGACTTCTGTGCCGAGCACGGAATCGGTGCCGAGATCGAGCGGATCGCCGCCTCCGAGATCAACGAGGCGTACGAGCGGGTACTGGCGAGCGATGTGCGGTACCGGTTCGTGATCGACACGGAGACCATCTGAGCCTCGACCGATAGGCCCTGGCGCGTGATCCGCCAGGGCCTTTGGCATGTAGCCGTACGTCGCCCCAGCAGCCACAGAGGAAACGACCCCGGGACGGACGACGCGAGCGTCCCGACCGGAATCTCCACCGGGGCAGCAATGTGTCGGCGAGATCGGCGGGCATGGCGAAGAACACGCTGACGCGTTGGCGGGCGAGGCGGAGGAGCGCTCGTGCGTGGGATCCTGTCCGCGCTGCTGGCCAACATCGCCCTCTCCACCCTCGACGAGCACTTCGCGGAGGCCTGGCAGAGCTACGGCTCCGACCATCAGCGCACCGCGCGTCGCAGCCGCGGCCTGCCCGTCTGGCGCCCGGTCCGCTACGCGGACGACTGGGTGGTCATGGTGTCCGGCACACGTGAGCACGCCGAGGCACGGCAGGCCAAGGCCGAAGCGGTCCTGGCCCCCATGGGCTCATACCTGTCGCAGGCCAAGACACAGGCGATCCACATCAACGAAGGCCGCGGCTTCCCGGGCGGGCGCATCCAGCGCCGACGGAAGCGGGGCACTGACCGGCAGTGCTGGGAGAGTGCGAAGATCTGGGGCAGTTCCCTTCCGGGGCCGAGCGTGCTGCTTATGGCGGAGCCTTTCTGATGCGGGTGACGGGCTGAGGGATCGCCTCCCCAGGAGGGGCGGGCGAAGCGCCCCGAGGGCCGGGTTGCCCCGTTCGGCTGTGCGGCTACGTCGGCGTCAGGGGCGGTCGTAGGCGATGCGCTGGAAAGCAGCGGCGAGCTTGGCCGTGTCCACGCCTTCGAGTCGGTCGAACAGGTGACGGCGCACGCTGGCGACGTGGACGGGCCAGGCGGCCTCGAGCCGGGCAAGGCCTGCTTCGGTGAGAGTCGCGTTGAAGGAGCGTGCGTCCTGGGCGGACTGGACCCGCTCGACCAGGCCCTGAACCTCCAGCCGCTTCACGGTGCGGCCGGCGGCAGAGGCGGACTGCTGGATCTCGACCGCGAGATCGCTCAGCCGCATGGTCCGCTCCGATGCCTCCGACAGGAACATCAGGGCCAGGTACTCGCCGTGGCTGAGGCCCTGGCTGTGCAGGTCGTCGTCGAAAGCGTGGATCAGGGCGGCCATCGCGGGCCGCAGGGCCCGGATCAGGGCGTACTCGTCCGCGCCGAGGGCGGCGGTGGGGTCGTTTTCGGGCATGCTCTCACGCTACGACTTGCTAACTAGCGCACGCAAGTTTTATCGTTACTAGCGCAAGCAAATAAATTGTTCGAAGGGATGTCCACATGGCCGCCACGCAGGCCCCCGCAGCCGTCCGGCACCGGGCCGGCCACACGCTCAGCCCCACGGGCGTGTTCATCCTCCTGGCAGGAGCCTTCCTGCCGATCATGGACTTCTTCATCACCAACGTCGCCCTGCCCAGCATCAACAACTCCCTGCACGCCACCGGAGCCTCCGCCGAGCTGGTCATCGCGGGATACGGCGTCGCCTACGCCGCCCTCCTCGTCCTCGGCGGTCGGCTCGGCGACCGCTACGGCCGGCGCCGCCTCTTCCTCTGGGCCCTGGCCGCCTTCGTCCTCACCTCACTGGCCTGCGGCCTCGCCCCAACCATCACCGTCCTGGTCGTCATGCGCGTCCTGCAAGGAGCCACCGCCGCCCTGCTGGTCCCCCAGGTGCTGGCCACCTTCCACCACACCTTGGACGGTGAGCGCAAGCACAGGGCCATCGCCATGTACGGCGCCACCTCCGGCATCGCCGCTGTCGTCGGCCAGCTCGTCGGCGGCCTCCTCGTCAGTGCCGACATCGCCGGCACCTCCTGGCGCCCGATCTTTCTGGTCAACGTCCCGATCGGCCTCGCCGTCGCCGCCCTCGCCCTGCGCATCGTCCCCGAGAACCGCTCCCACCACCCCTTGGGCATCGACGTCCCCGGCACCGTCCTGTTCGCCGCCGCCCTCACCTCCCTCCTCGTCCCGCTCGCCGAAGGCCACTCACTGGGCTGGCCCGCCTGGACCTGGGCGCTCCTCATCCTGGCCGTCGTCCTGTTCGCCGTCACCTACGCGGTCGAAAAGCGCGCTGAAGCCCGCGGCCAGACCCCGCTCCTGCCGCCCTCCCTGCTGCGCCTGCCCTCGATGTCCCGCGGCCTGACGATGGTCTTGGCTTTCAGCCTCGGCTTCGGCTCGTTCATGTTCGTCTTCGCACTGCTCGTGCAGAACGGCCTGCACGCCGACGCACTCCACAGCGGCCTGGCCATCCTGCCCATGGCCCTGCTCTTCTTCGCCGGATCCATGACCGCCCCCCGCCTCCTCAACCGCCTGGGCCGCGCCGCACTCACCCTCGGCGCCCTCATCCAACTCGTCGGCCTGGCCCTGCTGGTCACTGTGGTCCTCAGCAACTGGCCCCATGTCAGCCTCTGGTTCACGGCAGGCCCCCTCGCCCTCGTCGGCGCCGGACAGTCCATGCTCTTCGCCGGCCTCTTCCGCAGCGTCCTGGCCGACGTCCCCGCCCACCACGCCGGGCTCGGCTCCGGAGTCCTGATCACCCTCCAGCAAAGCGGACTTGCCCTCGGCGTCGCCACGCTCGGCACCCTCTACCTCAGCAACGCGGCCACCAACCCGAGCCACGCCTTCGCCGACGTCGAATATGTCCAGATGGGCATCGTCGCTCTGCTCGCCGTCGCCGTCGCCACCCTGCCCCGCTTCACCACCCGCCCCACCCGGGACGACACCCCATCCGACGCATAAGCCCACTAGCGGCCCGCTAGGGGCACAACCGCTGGTTGTGGTCGGCCCCGGGTCAGCGACTACTTCGGCCAGCCGGTCGACGTGGCAGCCGCGCTCCGGGTGCCCCGGCGGTGAGGACGTGCTTGCCGGGTGCCGCCCGGTCCGACGGAGCGCAGCGGCAGCCTGTCCTCCAGGCCGACCGCGATACTGTCCTTCAGCAGCCGCTGGCACTGATGCGCAACCACCTGCCCGCCGGCATGGCCGAGATCACCGCCAGAAGCCGTCCGCGAGCAACGCGACGGAGGCCGCCGAGGTCCACCAGGCCGCCGCCGAGGCGGGCACGGTGTTCATGGACGGCTTCCACTACTTGTTCCACCCGGTCACCCGGCGCCTGCACGAGCTGCTGGGCAGCGGGGAGTTGGGCGAGCTCCGGCACATCGAGACCGTGATGGCCATGCCCGCGCCGCCGGACGGCGACCTGCGGTGGTCGCTGCCGCTGGCGGGAGGCGCACCGATGGACCTCGGCTGCTACAGCCTGCACGCGCAGCGCATGCTCACGCCCTGGGCAGGTGGGGAGCCCAGGCTGGTCGCCGCGCGCGGCGGTGGGAAGGCGGGGGCTGCCGCAGTCGACGAGTGGCTGGACGCCGATCTGGAGGTCCCGGGCGGCGCCACCGGCACCGCCCGCTGCCACATGGCCCACCTCACCTGGCAGATGAGCTGCCGTGTGGTGGGCTCGCGAGGCAAGGCGACGGCCGTGAACTTCGTCCAGCCCCACCTGGACGACCGGGTCGTGGTACGCACGGCGGCCGGTGCTGCGGTTCCGCGTGTTCAGCCGGCTGCGGTCGTGGTGCCGCGGACGACCAGGCGCGGGGCGATGACGGTCTCCCCCTCGGGGTCCGGTTCGCCCTCCAGCCGGGCGACGGCCCGGCCGACCGCGAACTCGGCGAGGCCCGGGATGTCCTGGCCGACGGTGGTGAGGTCGATGTGGGCGAGGCGGGCCAGACGGCTGTCGTCGAAGCCGATGACGGAGATCTCGGCGGGGACCTGGACGCCGGAGCGGAGCAGAGTGTCCAGGACCCCGGTGGCGCAGCGGTCGTTGAAGGCGAGTACGGCGGTGGGGCGGGGCCGGGCGGCGAGCAGGGCGCGGGCGGCCGCGGCGCCCTCGTCCTCGGTCAGTCCGCCGGGCAGCACACGGACGTGCTCTGCCAGACCGTGGCCGGTCATGGCGGTGCGGTAGCCGCGGCGCCGGTCGGCGGCGCCCGGCGCTCTGCCGCCGTCGATGTGGGCGATGTCGCGGTGCCCGAGCCCGACCAGGTGGTCGACCGCCTGGCGGGCACCTTCGTCGTCGGCGGTGCGGACGACGGCTACCTGCCCGCACGGCGGTCGCAGCCGGCGCGCGACCGAAACCACCGGCAGCTGGCCTGCCAACTCGGCCAGTCGCGCGGCAGGGGCCTGCGGGCCGAGCAGGATCAGCGCCTCGCAACGATCGGCCAGCAGTGATTCCACGGCCTGCTGTTCGCTGCGGCTGGGGGCGACGGCGCTCAGCGCGATCTGGTAGCCGGCGGGTTCGGCCGCCGCGTAGAGGCACTCCACCAGGTCTGTGTGGAAGGGGTGTTGCAGGCCGAACTGGACGCCGAGCAGCCGTGAGCGATGGCTGCGCAGCAGCCGTGCGCGGGCGTCGGGCCGGTAACCGATCTCTTTCGCGGCCTGCAGGATCCGCTCGCGGGTGGCGGCGCTGGCGCCCTTGGTGTCGCGCATCACGGTGGAGACCAGCGCCGTGGACACGCCCGCACGCGCGGCGACGTCGGCGAGGGTGGGCCGCTTCCCGCTCGCGGCCGTGGGGCTCGGTGACACTGGTGACCTCCATGGTCGATGGCTTCTCCGGGTCCGATGATCCCAGACCGGCGCCGAGCGCCGCAGCCCCAGACAACTATAACGTTCTATAGCCGTTGACGACGACCTCTTGACAGCGGAGCCCGCCGACTGGCGTACTGCAACCCTGACGTCTAGAACGTTCTAGAAGGACAGGGTGAGTGGCGATGTACACGTTGGCGGTCTGCGCCGAGATGGTCTTCCGGGACCGGCCGGTCCCGGAACGGGCCGAGCGCATCCACGAGGCGGGTTTCGAGGTGGAGATCTGGGGCTGGACCCGGCACGACCTGGACGCCCTCGCCCGCACCCCGGCCCATTTCTCGTCCATGACCGGCTACATCCGCGGCACCCTGACCGACGAGGACGGCGCGGCCGAACTGCTGCGCACCGCCGAGCAGTCGGTCAGGGCCGCCGAACAGCTGAGCTGCCCCCGGTTGAACCTGCACGGAACCGGCCTGGACGACAAGGGCCTGCCCGTCGTGCCGGTGGCCGGCGAGGCCGACGGCCCGAACTGGATCGCCGCGCACCGCACCCTTACCCGGATCGCCGAGCTGGGCGAGAGCGCCGGCGTCGTCTTCACCCTGGAGAACCTCAACACCGCCGTCGACCACCCCGGCGTACCGTTCGCCAGGGCCGCCGACACCCTGGCCCTGGTCGCCGCCGTGGACCGGCCGGGCCTGCGGATGAACCTGGACCTGTACCACGCACAGATCGGCGAGGGGAATCTCATCGAGCTGGTCCGCAGGGCGCACGGGCTGGGTCTGATCGGTGAGATCCAGATCGCCGACGTGCCCGGCCGCTGCGAGCCGGGCACCGGGGAGATCTCCTACCCGGCCATAGCCCGCGTCCTCGCAGACCTGGGCTACGACGGCACGGTCGCCATGGAGGCCTGGGCCTCCGGCGACGACGACCTCGCCCTGGAGCGCTTCCGCTCCGCCTTCACCCTCTGACGACGACGTACGGAGAACCCTCATGGCCACCACCCCGCAGCAGCCCCTCGCCGTCGGTCTCGTCGGCGCCGGACGGATGGGCTCCTTCCACGCCGAGTCCCTCGCCCGGCGCATCCCCGGCGCCCGGCTCGCCGCAGTCGCCGACCCGGCTCCGGGCGCCGCGCAGGGCCTGGCGGACCGGCTGGGCTGCCCCAGGGCCCTGACCGACATCGGCGAACTGCTCACCGACCCGGGGATCGACGCCGTGGTCATCGCCACCCCGGCCCGCACCCACGCCAACCTCGTAGAGGCGGCGGCGCGGGCGGGCAAGGCCGTCTACTGCGAGAAGCCCATGGCAGTCACCCTGGACGAGGCCGACCGCGCCATCGCCGCCGCCGAAGAGGCGGGCGTCGCGCTCCAGGTCGGCTTCAACCGGCGCTTCGACGCCGGGTTCCGCGCCGCCCACGACAAGGTCGCGGCCGGCGGCATCGGCACCCCGCAGCTGCTGCGCTCCCTCACCCGCGACCCCCGGCTGGTCGACCCGGCGCCCGTCCCGCCGTGGACGATCTTCCTGGAGACCCTCATCCACGACTTCGACACCCTGCGCTACCTCAATCCCGGCGCCGAGCCCGTCGAGGTCTTCGCCATGGCCGACGCTCTGGTCCGTCCTGACTTCAGGGACCGCGGCCTGCTCGACACCGCCGTGGTCACCATCCGCTTCGACAACGGCGCCATGGCCACCGCGGAGGCCAACTTCCAGGCCGTGTACGGCTACGACGTACGCGGCGAGGTCTTCGGCTCGGCCGGCATGCTCACCATGGGCGACATCCGGCGCACCCACCTGACCGGCTACGGCGCGGACGGCGTCACCGCCGACTGCGTCAGCTACGACCAGGACCTCTTCCACGACGCGTACGTCGCCGAACTCGCCGATTTCACCAGCTGCGTGCGCACCGGAACCACCCCGGCCGTCACCGGCCATAACGCCCGGGCAGCGCTGTCCATCGCCCTTGCCGCCATCCAGTCGGTCACCACCAGCAGCCCGGTCCTGATCGACGGCATCAAGGAGTAGTGAGCCCGCTGCCTGCGGCGCTCACGTCAACAGCGTCGGCGGCGGTCCGGTACGCCGCCGACGCTGTAGGTGTCAAATACCCCGTCCGGCCGGGTCAGGCATCTTCCGATGCCCGCGGCGGGGATCCTCAAGATGTACCGGCAGGATGCTGTAAATGTTATTGCGGCTGCCCTACCTCGCCCTGTCGAGCGTCATCACGCTGATACGACGGTGGCCGATGAGCGAGAAGGACGAGGAAGCCGAGATCCGCGTCCTGCGCCACCAACTCGCCATCCTGCAACGACAGACGGCCGAACCGCGGCTGACCTGGCCCTCCTCGCGGCACTCCTGCACCAACTGCCGCGGTGGAAGCTGCACCAGCTCCCCCTACTGGTCTCCCCCGACACAGTGCTCCGCTGGCACCGCGACCTCCTGCGCCGCCGCCACGCCCGCGCTTCCCGCCCCGAGCGCCCCGGCCGACCCCGCACCCTCCGCTCCATCCGCGCCCTGGTCCTATGGCTCGTCCAGGAGAACCCGAGCTGGGGCTACCGGCGCATCCACGGCGAACTCGCCACCCTCGGCATCAAGGTCGCGGCCTCCACCGTGTGGAACATCCTGCACGACGTCGGCACAGACCCCGCCCGAGCATCACCGTCTGTGCCCGAGGATCCCGCCGACACCCGGGGCGGCAGCAGGGCACCACAGCTGACGCGAGGTCGCACCAGCAGTCGCTGAGGGGGCTGCGGGGTCAGCGGCGGCGGCGGTCGTCGGCGAGTGCGGTCAGCGGGCCGTACTCGCAGGCGAGCTGGTTCCAGGTCAGCACCTCACCGCAGCGCGCCTGGAACTCCTTCGGGTTGAAACCGGGCATGGTCCAGGTACCGGCGGCCCGGTCTCGCAGCCACAGGTCCCCGTCGCCGTCGACCACGGTCGGCGGGACCGGTGCAGGCTCGGCCTGGTCGATGGGCTCCCAGGTTGCCCCCGAGCACCGCCTCCGCGGTCAAGACCCTCGTGCTGCGCATAGCCTCTGGGAACCCGGGGTGGGGGCACCGCCGCATCCACGGCGAACTCACCTGCCTCGGTCACGCCATCGCCGCCTCCACGGCATGGAACATCCTTAGCCCCTCGGAATCGACCCCGCCACACGCCGCACCGTGCCGACCTGGAAGCAGTTCCTCAGCGCGCAGGCCGAAGGCATCCTCGCCGTCGACTTCCTGCACGTACTTCATCCGGCCACCATCGCCAACTACCTCGAGAACGTGCACAACGACCTGCTGCCTGCGTTCGGCCGGATCAAGCTGTGCGACCTGCGGGCCCGGCACGTCGACGCGTGGGTCGCCGGCCAGCTTGCCGCCGGGCGAGGCAGAGTCGCTGTCTACCACTCTCAACATCTACGGCCACCTGATGAAGTACGCCGCCCACGACACCGTGGCCGCCCTGTCCGGTGCCCTGGACCGCGCCGACGCCGACCACA
>NZ_BBPM01000024.1:29534-62393 GCF_000787775.1 Streptacidiphilus carbonis
CCCCGGCCTCCCCGCCACAGCCCTGCGCTTCGCCGCATAGCCTCCCGACCACGAAGCCACGGCCCCGTCTTGGGCACGCGCCTCCGTGCTCACCGTGCGTCCACCTCCGGTCCGATGTTGTCGACCCAGACAGGGAGAGCTTCACGGCGCATGCGCCAGGCCTCGGGCACACCGTCCAGGCCCGTACGAGCGGCGACGACACCACCGGTGATGGCACAGGTGGTGTCGACGTCACCCAGGCCCTCCGCCGTGGCCCCCCTGACCCCCAGCACCACGCCACTCAGCACACCCCGGCACTCACTCCCAACCGGTCGGTGCCATTCGCAGCGAACCGGGCGCTGCTCAGCACCCACCGCTCCCAGCTCAGGTGGGAGCTCGCCACCGCAGCGCGGCTGGCACGACACAGTGCTCCCGTCGGCGCTGCTCCCAACCGCTTCAGGACCGTTCGTGCGCACCAGAAGCCATCCACTGCCTACGGACGCATCACAGCTGCCACCCATCGCGCCGCCGCAGCCAGATGCTCAAGCGACTTTGACAGCGTGCGGGCCGATGCTGACGGTGACATCGACATGTCCCCCCAGCGCCGCCGCGTAAGCGCGCAGAGTCTCCAACTCCATGGCTTCGATGTCACCGTTCTCGATCTGGGAGATCCGCGACTGCGACACCCCCACCAGCGCGGCGACCTCCGCCTGGGTCTTGCCGACCAGCTTACGCAGTTCCCCCAGATGGAAGCCGGCGACCTGGGCATCCAGCTGGACGTCCGCACGCGCCCGCAGCTGCGGGTCTGCCAGCTCCGGATGGCGCCTGTGCGCCTCCGCCTTCACGTCCTGCCACCGTCGCGCCGGACTCATCGACCCTCCTCATTCGCCTGCTGCTGTTCCTGCTCGGTCTTCTTCTCATCCCGGTAGGCCGCGTAACGCTGCTCCGCCAATGCCACCGCCTCCGGATACCACCGCGACCAGCGCCCCGCCTTGTCCCCTGCCACCAGGAACACCGCCTCCCGATCCGGGTCGAACACGAACAGCAGGCGCAGTTCACTGCGCCCCCGCGAACCGGGCCGCAGCTCCTTCAGATTCGGCAGGCTGCTACCGACCAGCGTGTCGACCAACGGCCGACCCATTGCAGGCCCCACCTCCGACAGGCGATCCAGCGCGCGCTCTACCAGCACCGCCGTCTCCGGCTCCGAGGCACACAGCCCCAGAAACCACTCCTCCACCGGCTCTAGAAGCACGATCTCCCACGACACACCACGAATATAACCCACAACTCATGCCATCACCAGGATTCCACAGAGCGACCGCGCAGCCCAGCACAGCCCTGCGACTGACGAAATCCCCATCACGACTGCGACGGCTGCTGGGCCTGCGAGCGAGGTGAGCACCGCCAGGGAGCCTTGCTGTCGCTGTCCATCGCCGACACGGTGGCCGCGATGAGCGGCCTCCGAGTCTCGTAGCGCTCGGCCGCAGACGGCTTTGACGCCTCGATGTGCCGCGCGACGGCCGGTCCGCTCAGCTGGGACTGCCGCGGTTCAGCGCTGCGAGAGCATGTCCAGGACGGTGCGGTAGGTGCCGTCGGCTTCGGCGAAACGCAGCGGGCGGACGGCCTTGACGAGGATCTCGTGTGGCTGGTCGGGGGTGTCGAGGATGTCCATGACCTCGTCGAGGTAGGCACCGAGGGGCATGGCGTGTGCTGCTTCCTCCTGGCCCATCAGGGCGGTGCGGACGGCCGGGGGTGCGAGCTCCATGACCTGGACGCCGGTGTCGGCGAGTTGGACGCGCAGGCTCTCGGTGAAGGAGTGGATCGCGGCCTTGGTAGCGCTGTAGGTGGGGGTGAGCGGCAGCGGGACGAAGGCCAGACCGGAGGAGACGGTGATGATCGTGGCCTGCGGCCGGGAGGCGAGGTGAGCGGTCAGGGCGGCGATCAGACGGATCGGGCCGAGGAGGTTGGTGGTGACGGTCTCCTCGGCGGTGGCGAGGAAGCCGTCGTCGTGCAGGTCCTCGGGCAGCATGATCCCGGCCATCGCGATCAGCACGTTGAGGTCGGCGAAGCGCTCGACCAGGTCTGCGGTGACGGCGCGGATGGCGGCGGGGTCGGTGGTGTCGAGCACGACGCACTCGATGCCGGGGTGCTCGGCGGTGATCTGCGCCAGCCGGTCCGCGCGGCGGCCGGAGACGATGACGCGGTTGCCGGCCGCGTGCAGGCGCAGCGCGAGCTCGAGGCCGATGCCGGAGGTTGCTCCGGCGATGAAGACGGTGTTGTCAGTGGGGTTCACGGGGATACTCCGGTGCGGTTCGAAGGAAGGGGGGCCAGGAGGGCGGGAGGTCAGTTGCCGACTCCGGCCAGCTGTGCGGTGGCCCGCCACAGTTGGGTGGCCCTTGCCTGGTCGAGTCCGGCCTTGGCGGGCTTGCGCACGGTGGGGTGGCCCTTGATGCTGCCGAGGCCGTCCGGGCCCACGTAGGCATTGCCGGGGACGTCCTGCGTCGCGGCGTACAGCAGCGGTAGCGCTCCGTGCTCGGGGTCGTTGAGGAGGAGGGAGAAGCGGTTGACTATGTTCGCCGAGGAGTGCGCGGCCAGTGAGGTGGTGGCGATGCCGGGGTGGGCAAGTAGCGACCGCACCGGGCTGCCTGCCGCCGTCAGCCGTCGTTGCAGCTCCAGGGAGAACAGGACGACCGCGAGCTTGGAGTCACGGTAGGCGGCCATCGGGGCGTAGGGGCGCGTGCGCCAGTCGAGGTCGTCCAGGTCCAGCTTGGACTGCCGGTGCAGTTGGCTGGTGACGCTGACGACGCGGTCGGTCAAGTGCGGCAGCAGCAGGTTGGTCAGGGCGAAGGGCCCGGTGTAGTTGGTCGCGGTCTGCAGGTCCAGGCCGTCGGCGGTGCGTGCCGCCGGGATGTCCATCACGCCCGCGTTGTTGACCAGGACGTCCAGGGGCCCGGTCCAATCCTCGGTGAAGCTGCGCAACGACGCCAGGTCGGAGACGTCCAGCTCCCTCACCTCGAACTCTCCGGGCAGCCCGGCGACCGCGCGGCGGCCCTTGTCGACGCTGCGCACCCCCAGCACCACCCGGGCGCCGACGCGCCCCAGTTCACGGGCGGTGATCTGGCCGATGCCGCTGCCGGCTCCGGTGACGAGCACGGTCCTGCCGGTCATGTCCGACAGGTCGGATGCGGTCCACTTGCCCATGGTGTGCCTCTCGTCCTGCTCTTGGTCTCCGCGGTGCCGGGTGTCCTCTCCGCGGCTCCCTTCCAGTGGACCGTGGAGTGGCAGCGCGGGTGAAGGACTTGCTCAGCCGCTGATCGACAGTCCGTGGCTACGGTCGGTCGCGGCTGCGACGATGGAGGCACGCCGGCCTTGGCCGAATTCCGAACGACACCACCGACCCCTCCGGAGGAGCTCATGGCACTCGTGGTGGACTCGGCGTCACTGGGTGCTTTCCTGCGCGCCCGGCGCGAGGCGCTGCAGCCCGAGGACGTGGGTCTGAGGCGTGGGCCGCGCCGTCGTACCCGGGGGTTGCGGCGTGAGGAGGTCGCCGAGCAGTGCGACATGTCGAGCGACTACCTCGCCCGCCTGGAGCGCGGCAGCGGACTGCAGCCCTCACCGCAGATGGCCGCCGCCATCGCCCGCGGACTGCGGTTGACCCCCGACGAGCGCGACCACCTGTTCCTGCTGTGCGGGCACCGCGCCCCCGGACGGCGGCTGAGCGGCGAGCACGTCAATCCGGGGCTGATGCGCATCATGGACCGGCTGCAGGACACCCCGGCCCAGATCATGGGCCCGCTGGGGGAGACGCTGGTGCAGACCGCGCCGGCCGTCGCTCTGCTCGGCGAGCAGACGCACTACGCCGGGGACGAGCGCAGCGCCCCTTACCGCTGGTTCACCGACCCGCAGTCGCGCCGGATCTACCTTCCCGAGGACCACGACCGCAGCAGCCGGGTCAACGTCGCCGTGCTGCGGGCCGCCGCTACCCGCGAAGGCCCGCGATCACAGGCCGCACGCCTCGTGGCGAACCTGCAGCGGCAGAGCGCCGAGTTCGCCGCGCTGTGGCAGAAGCATGAGGTCGGGCTGCGCTGGAGCGACGCTAAGCGCTTCGTCCACCCCCAGGTCGGACGCCTCGACCTGTTCTGCCAGAACCTACTGGACCCCGACCAGGCGCAGTCCCTGCTCGTCTTCACCGCAATACCCGGCACCGAGAGTCACGACAAACTGGCTCTGCTGAACGTCCTGGGAACCGACAGATTCGCCGCCGACTGAACGAGGCGGACGGGCGCTTCGCCCATCGGGGTGCGCCCAGGATTGCCCTCCACCCTCTGCAGGGCCGGGGGCCGCCGCACGGATTCGGCCCTGTCGGGCTCGTAGAGGCATCGCGGCAGCTGAACTGTGCTGCCCGTGGCTGTGAGTGGCGCCTGGGACGCTGTCGCCATGATCGTGTCGCTGCTCTACCGCGCTACCCGCACTCTGCTGTCGATACCGGCGGTCCTGCTACGCCGGAACACGGCCAAGGACGCCGAACTCCTGGTCTTGCGGCACGAGAACACCGTCCTACGCGCGGAACGTCGGCGCGGTGAAGCAGGAACGGCAAACCCAGCAGAAGAGCGGACAACGACGGCGGCACCATCAACGAGTACCGATAAGCCTCATGACGTGCAGCGATGACTTTTCGAGCGGTACAGGTTGGCGCTGGGGTGTGGCGCGTACGGAGATGACCGTAGGGTGGGTGCCGCTACGGGGTTGGGTATGCCGAAGCTGCCGATCAATGCGGCGGCAGGTAGTGCGGAAGCTCCACCTTCGCACTCACAGTATCCGGATACCTTCCCTGCAACGTGTCGAGTGTGGGCTGTCAGTTGCGGAGCCAGTCCTGGATCCGGGCGGCGAGGTCGGGAGGGCAGTCCGCGGCGCGGGAGAGGGTGAGTGCGCAGTGACCGGGGCGGGTGCGTTCGTGGACGGCTACGGCCTCGGCGATGGCCCGTTTGGTGCCGGGACCGGCACTCGGCCAGAGCTCGGTGGTGAGCCAGTCCATGAAGTCGGGGGAATGGTGGAGCACGGACAGGAGGAGGCTCGCGATGTCGCGTTCGACCTGCTTCCCGATCTGACGCGGGTCCCAGCCGACCAGTACGCGGCGGACGGTGTCCTCGACCTCAGGCAGCGGCAGGCTGCTCAGCGCGATCCTGGTGACCACGGTGGCCCAGCGGGCGAACTCTGCACTGGCCTCGCCCGGGGCGGTCTCGTTGTGCCGGCATCCAACACGCTCGGCGATCCGCAGCGCCGGGCCGGTGACCATCGTTAGGATCTCCCTGACTCTCTCAACCGGCACGAGGTCGAGGGAGTGCATCCGGATGAGCAGCTTCACCAGCGTGATCGGGAGTTCCGTGTTCTTCGGGGAGCGGAGGGCTCGCTCCAGCCGGGAACTCGCCACCATGCCCAGGTCGATTGTTGCACCCGAGCCTGAGGGGGATTCCGCGGTGAAGGCGGTGTCCGGGACGAGCACCTCGTCGGCGAGGATCCCGGCGATCTCCTCCGCTGCGCCCGGGTGCTCGGTCGCCAGGAGTTCCGCCAACCAGTGGGCCACGTCGGCGTCCAGGCCCGAGCCCCGATCCCGGACGGAGTTCCTGAAGGCGCTGATCCCTTTGGTCGCCGGGACTGGGCTTGGGCCGCCAAGCACCTGTTCGGTCAGCCAGTTGCGAGCCGCCTCGTCGTCGAGCGCGATGCGTCCTTCCAGGGCGGCGCGGATTCGGTCGGCTCTGCTGTCGGTCGGCAGCAGAGCACGCAGCTGTTCTCGCTGTTCCTGCAGGAACTCCACCGGCGCCAGGTCGAACCAGCTCCGAAGGGCACTGTCACGGGTCCCCGCCCACATCTCCGCCGCCGCCGGGTCCGTACGGCGGGCGCGGTCGAGCGTGACAAACGAGCCGAGCAGATCCCGATGCAGCGCTCCGTCCTGACCTGCGAGTCTGATGAGCGTGGGCCAGACCCTGCGAGGGTCCACAGGCTCGACGCGTGCGAGTGTAGCGATCAGCTTTGCGCGCGTGGGGTGTGCAAGCGCCTTCGCGCTCTGACTCGCCAGCTTGGCTGCGCTTCCTACGGCGTCCGCGCGGGGGTTCTCCGGAAGCATCATCAGGCTTTCGGCCACGTCCGCCGGCTCTCGGTCGGCGACGAAGCGGGCGGAGTTCAGCCACCGTTCGCGCTGCTCAAGAGGCTTGTTCGCCAGCAGAGCGGCGAGCAGTTCCGTCCTGACGTCCGGGTCGCGGGCGAGTTCAGCGATCAGCCGGACCTGCGCGAAGGCCCAGCGGTTGGGCAGTTTAGCCCGTAGGAGGTCGGGCCAGCGTGTCCAGCCCTGGACGTTCCGGGTCTCCGGGTCGCTCCAGAACCGTCCAAGCAGGCCGACGGCCTCTTCGTCCGTCACGCTCGGCGGAAGCTCGCTCTTCAGGGCAGCCTCAGCGAGGGACGTCCAGATTTCCGTCGCCACCGGTACCCGGTCCCGGTGCCGGTTGAGCATCGCCCTCAGGATCGTCACCTGCGCGCTGACGCCGATCTCGCTGTAGCGGGTGAGCAGCGCGCGCTCGGCGGCCGGGTCCGACCCGTTGGCGAGGACTCCCGCGATGAGCAGCTGCGGTAGCGGTACCCAGGTGATATGCGGCAGTTCGTGGCTGCCGCCGTGCCCGGGGCGGCGACTCAGGACCAGTTCGAGAGCTGCCATCAGGTGGTGCGGGCGCAAGTGGGAGTCCATCCGGGCGAGCACCGCGCCTGTGGTGCGAGCGACCATGCTGACCAGGTCGCCGTCGATGTCCTCCAACCGGGGGACGGTGATCTCCAGTGCGACTTCCGCACAGGCCAGCGGTGCATCGGCCAGCAGCGGTAGAAGCGACTGCAGAAGCTCCGGATCGTGGTCCTCGATGCTCCGTGCGATGTCGAGGAGCGCGTCAGGGTCCTGCCGGCTCAGTGCGGCGAGCGCCTGATAGCGCGCCCCCTCGGGGGTTGTGTAGGGCACCGCCGCGCGGAGCTCGCTGTGACGCTCGTCGGAAGAGGGCAGCAGGACCAGATGCCGGGCGACCGGCCAGAGGAAGGAATGGGGGTCGTCGAGACGTCGCCGCAGGCGGGCCAGTTCGTCCCGGTCGCTCTCCTGTGCGGTCAGACGTGCGATGGCGAACTCGGCGTAGGTCTGGTGGAAGAATTCGTATCGCCTGTCGTGGACGAGGATCGCTCCCTCGCTGACCATTGCATCCAGGCCGGGGCCGCTGGGCAGCCGCGATCCGGCTACGCCGAGCGAGAGACGTTCGGCACTCTGGTCCAGGATTGCTTGCGCCAGCGCAAGGGCCGCGGCCTCTTGCAGGGCCGACTGCCTGGTGCGCATGCCCTTTCGGTCACGGGCGATGCGCTGCTCCCAGTATGAGAGGTAGAGGTCGGTGATGGTCAGGTCTGCGGGAACCTTCCCTTTCTCGCTGTACAGATCGCAGGCGAGTGCCAGGCGAAGCGGCACCGAGCAGACCTCACGGACGGTGGCCGCCGATACCGCGTCGGACAGCGAGTCGATGAACCGCTGACGCTCGTAGGAGCTGCGTGGAAGGCTCCGGACGTATCCTCCCGCCCACGCGAGGATCTCGGTGGGACTCAACCTCGGCATGCGCAGGACCTCGCCCGGACGCGACCCGAGTCGCGGGCGGCGATGGAGGGGGTCCAGAACGAGTTCCTCGTACTCCCGGGCGCGGCAGGTCAGCACCAGCCGGGCCTGTGCGGCGATGTCGGCAAGCACCTGCGTGATCGCATGGACGGTGTGTTCCGTGAGTACCACGTCGAGGGTGTCGACCAGGACGTGGACCCGCCCGTGGCTCTCCTGCAGCGTCTTCGCGAACGACCGCAGGCTTCTCGTCGGGAGCTCGGCGGCGGCGGCGAGTGCCTCGTCGGCGGAGGACGCGGTGAGGAGATCCGCTGAGGGCGGAACGCGCACACAAGGGACCAGGATGACGGCGCCGGACGTCCTGTCATCCGCCAGGTGCATGGCCAACTGGCCGAGCAGCACGCTCTTGCCGAGCCCGCCCTCGCCGACTAGGAGCAGGGGCCGTTCGTCGGCCTGCTCCAATGCCTCGGCGATCAGGTCGAGGCGAGAGACGGCCGGCAGCGTGAACGACTGCATCGTGGCGAGCCCGCCGTTGAGGAACAGGCGAGGTGGGATCTCCGGAGGCAGGGTCGGGGCATCGAATGCTGCGGGGCCGCCCGGCGCAGGTACGGACTTCCCGGCCTCCAGGCAGGCCGCCGTGTAGAGCGCGTTCCAGTCGGAGACGCCGGTGCGCTCCTGAGATAATCCCTCCAGCACCGCCAGCATGAGCGGCCAGGTGGTGGCGTTGGGTAGCGTCTTCCCCAACTTGGTGTCGTACCAGGTGCTCCGGGTGAGGCCGATCCTTCCGGCGGCGCGATCGCCGCCGAGCTCCGCCACCGCTCGGGCGACCGCCTCTGCGAAGCGCCGACGCTGCTCTGCCATGCCGCGAGCCCACCTCCGTGCCGAAGCTGATCGGCCGCGGCTGTCCGGGCCGGACGCTTTTCCGGACACCAGCAAAGCACAGTACGACGTCAGCGGTGCTCGCCCGTGCTGTCCGGGCCCGGCCCTGCCCGGACCCGGTCGCCGGTCAACATGACGGTCCAGCAAGCTGCCCGCATGACCACCGAAGACACAGCGCCCACGGTGCTGAACATCGCCACCGAATGGCACTCCGCGCATGGCGGCCTGAGCACCCTCAGCCGTCGGCTGTGTGTCGCTCTCGCCCGAACCGGTGCCACTGTCCACTGCCTCGTGCCGATCGCAGGAGAGATTGAGCGGGCCGACGCCGCATCAGCCGGGGTGACGCTGGTCGAGGCTCAGTCCGGTGCCGGTGCCGGTGCCGGTCACTGCCCGCTGCCGCCGGGAGTCGTACCCAGCGTCGTGATCGGACACGGCCGCGTCACCGGGGTGCAGGCGCGCCGCCATATCCAGGACCACTGGTCTTCGGCCCGACTTCTGCATGTCGTGCACGTAGCGCCGGACGAGCTGGAATGGTGGCGCGCCGGCCGCACGGACGACGCCGGGGTGCGCGCCGACGTACGTACCCGCCTCGAACTCAGTCTTGCCCGCGACGCCACCTGGACTGCCGCCGTCGGGCCACGACTGCACCAGCGGCTGCTGCGGGACCTGTCGGTCTTTCCCGGAACTGCCAAGCCGCTCAGGCTGGACCCCGGCTTCGACCTGACCGATCCCGCTCCGCGCGCCCCCACCCCGGGAGGGCCGGTGCAGGTGCTGCTCATGGGCAGGATGGAGGACTGGGAGATCAAGGGTGTCGACCTGGGCGCCAAGGCGGTCGCACACGCCCTGACACTCCGGGGCGAAGCCCAGCCCGAGGTAGAACTGCTCGTGCGTGGTGCCGCTCCAGGCGAATGTGGCGCGCTGCGTGATGCGATCCAGGGGTGGGCGGCACGACCGTCCCTCGCGGTGACGGTGCGCCCGTTCTCCACCGAAGCCGAGCAACTGGCGCAGGACTTCGCGCGGGCCACGCTCCTGCTCATGCCCTCGCGGGCGGAAGGCTTCGGACTTGTGGGGCAAGAGGCCGTAGTCGCGGGTACTCCCACCCTGGTCAGCGGGAGGAGTGGTCTCGGCATGCTCCTGCGGGAGATGTTGCCCACGTCGGAGGCGTCACGCCTGGTGGTGCCGGTCGTCTCGAACGAGGCCGACGACGTGATGCGTTGGGGCCACGAGGTCGCCGCCGTTCTGCGCGACCCGTCCGCCGCGTTCGTCACCGCGGAGGCTGCGCGCCGGACGGCGGCGACCCGCTGCACCTGGGAGATGGCCGCGCGGGAGATCCTCGACCTACTGCGCAAATGAATCGTGCACTGGACCTGAGTGCGCTCGGACGGCGCCCACCGTTGCTGGTCCTCAGGATGCGGCGAACCTGGGCCGCGGTCCGCTCCGGCTTCTCCTTCTTCAACGCGACCGCGAGCTCCAGCAGCTCAGGCTGGGTCCGCGGGACGCACCGCCTCGGGGTCGGCGAGCGCGGCGAAGCCACCCCGGCGCCAGTCCCGCACCCACCGGTCCAAAGTCCACCGGTCACGGTGACCTGCCGGCCGAACGCGTCGGTATGCTCCTGCTCGGCGATCCGCCGACACAACGCACCGCCGACACAACGCACCGCGCTGCCGGGTCGACAGCGCCGGGTCGATCACTTCCTGGATCAGCGAATACCGGAACAGGGCCACCTGCCGGGACTTCTCTGCCCGGCGGCGGTCCTCCTCCTCGAAGGACTCCATGCGGCCTCCACACCCTGGCCGGCGAGCCGCCCCAGCATCCGGAACCCGGCCCCGTCGGGCGATCCCCGGCACGCCCGCCGGTCAGGTCCCGTGCCGGGCGCGCCCCCAGTTGCCTGCAGCCCCGGCCGTGGTTCAGATGGTTCCGCGGAGTTTGGCCAGAGCCTCCTCCAGCAGGATCTCGCCCTCCTCCTGGGTGCGGCGCTGACGCAGGTATCCCAGGTGCGTCTTGTAGGGGACGGTACTGGTCGGAGCCGGGGTGTTGTCCCGGTCGGTGCTGGCGGCCAGCCCGCACTTGGGGCAGTCCCACTCCGGCGGGGCCACTGCCTCGCGGGCGAACGCGATCCGGACCTCGTGTCCGTTGCCGCACCAGAACGAGACGATCGAGCGGGGCGCGGATTCACCGCGCTCGTTCTCCCCCATCGGCCCCGCACCGACCTGGCTGCCCCGGATTCCACCGCTACGTCCCGCCATGCCCTGCACTCCTCATCCGAAAGAATCCGCCTCCAAGCCGAAGACAGCGACCCAGCCTACGAGCACCAACAACGTCTCTGCTCACCCCCGGCCTCTCGGGCCGGCACGGCGGCGCTGGACGCGACCGGCGACCAACTCCACCGCGTCCGCACGCGGACCATAGGGTCAGTACCCCGCCCCACCAGCTCCCCCTCCACGAACAACCAGGACGGTGTCCGAGGCATCCTGGATGCGCCGCGCCCTGCCGCCCTCGGCCAGCCGCGGACGATGGGCGCCTGTTGATGGTCAGCCCGGTTCGCGTCCGGCAGCGAAGATCGGCGTCTGGGTCTCGACCAACGCGACGGGCGATGCGGTGAAGGGGGGAGGCAGAGCGGGGAATCTGTGGAGTGATCACTCCGCGGCCGGCCCGCACTGCCTCGCCATCAGGTGGTCGGGGCTCGGCTGGGGCCCCGGTCAGCCGGTGCCTGCGGGTTCTAGCCTGCGACGCGGGTACGGTGGGGGGCCCGGCTGCGGGACGCGGGGGCGCCCTGTGCAGTGCGGGCACCGGAGGAGGTGGCCCGGTTGCGCTGGTTGCGGCCGGAGGAGGCGCTGCGGCGGGGGCGTTCGACCACGGGGTTGGTGATCACGACGGGGATGCCGGTGGGGACGCAGGCGCCGGTGATGCGGGCGAGTTCGGTGTCGCTGGAGTGGATCTGGGTGGTGTGGGGGGTGATGCCGGCGGTGTGCATCATCCGGGTCATCTCGCGGCGTTGGTTGGGCAGTACGAGGGTGACCACGGTGCCCGACTCGCCGGCGCGGGCGGTGCGGCCGCCGCGGTGGAGGTAGTCCTTGTGGTCGGTGGGCGGGTCGATGTTGACGACCAGGTCCAGTCCGTCGACGTGGATGCCGCGGGCGGCGACGTTGGTGGCGATCAGTGCGGTGACCTGGCCGTCTCGGAACTGGTCCAGGGTGCGGGTGCGCTGGGGCTGGGACTTGCCGCCGTGCAGCGCGGCCGCTTTGACGCCGTTGGCCAGAAGTTCCAGGACCAGGCGGTCGGCGCCGTGCCGGGTGTCGGTGAACATGATGACGCCGCCGTCGCGGGAGGCGATGTGGGCGATGGCCGCGTTCTTGTCGTTGCCCTGCACGTGGAGCAGGTGGTGCTCCATGGTGCTGACGGTGGCTGAGGAGGGGTCGACCGAGTGGGTGACGGGGTCGGTGAGGAAGCGGCGGACCAGGCGGTCGACGTTGCGGTCCAAGGTGGCGGAGAAGAGCATGGTCTGCCCGCCGGGCGCGACCTGCTCCAGTAGTTCGGTGACCTGGGGCAGGAAGCCCATGTCGGCCATCTGGTCGGCTTCGTCCAGGACGGTGATGGTGACCTGGTCCAGGCGGCAGTCGCCGCGGTCGATCAGGTCCTTGAGCCGGCCGGGGGTGGCGACGACCAGTTCGGCGCCCCGGTGCAGGGCCTGGGCCTGGCGGCTGATCGACATCCCGCCGACCACGGTGGCCAGCCGTAGCCTCACCGCGTGGGCGTAGGGGGTGAGCGCGTCGGTGACCTGCTGGGCCAGTTCGCGGGTGGGGACCAGGACCAGGGCCAGCGGTTGGCGGGGCTCGGCCTTGCGGCCTGCGGTTCGGGCCAGGACTGCCAGGCCGAAGGCGATGGTCTTGCCCGAGCCGGTGCGGCCCCGTCCCAGTACGTCGCGTCCGGCCAGCGAGTTGGGCAGCGTGGCCGCCTGGATCGGGAACGGTGCGGTCACGCCCTGACGGGTCAGGGTCGCCAGCAGGGCGCCGGGCATGTCCAGCTCGCTGAAAGCCTCCACGGCGGGCAGCGCCGGCGTGGTACTGACTGGCAGCGCGAACTCGCCCTGCGGCGAGGATCCCTGACGGCCCCTCGGCGAGCTGGAGCGCTGGCCGCCGCCGGTGCGGCGGCCGTAGGAGGATGCTGCCGATCCGGAGCGCGGGGCCGAACGGGTGTGCGGGCTGGAACTGTGGTCGGACGAACGGCTGGAACGGTTCATGGGAGGACCTTCCTCGAAAGCGGCGCGCGTCGAGGAAGGCTCCAGCCGCACCGAAGCCGGCGCGGGGAGATCGCACGAACGAGCCAGAAAGTATGGATTGCGGGGCGTGGACGGTGAAACCGTGCGGCACGTCACCTACGGTCGGCGCACACCCACGGGAGCGGGGCGGCAGAAACCTCGAACCGTACTCAGATACAGAAGAACCAAGAGTCACGGCAGGGCGGTACCCGAACGCGGCGCGGTGCGTCTCGCGGGGTGGGTCGCCGGTGGCGGAGCCAGAGGGCCCGGGATGCGGGCCGGAAGTGTGCTCAGGTGGGGCCGCCTGTCCGCACCGCGGGTGTGCGCGGGGCGGACAGGCGCTTCGCAGCGCTGGAGGCTGCGGGGGTGGAACTCAGATCGGACGAATGTTCTCGGCCTGCGGGCCCTTCTGGCCCTGCGTGACGTCGAACTCGACCTTCTGGCCCTCGAGCAGCTCGCGGAAGCCCTGGGCGTTGATGTTCGAGTAGTGGGCGAACACGTCAGCGCCGCCACCGTCCTGCTCGATGAAGCCGAAGCCCTTTTCCGCGTTGAACCACTTCACAGTGCCAGTAGCCATATATGTATCTCCTTGATGGGGCTGTTCCGCGACCTGTACGTCACAGGTCGCGCGCCGCCGTGATGATGACCAGCCCGAACAGTGTCCGGGAAAACAAAAATGCGCCTGTCGGCTACACCAGCAGGCGCACACATAAGTTCATGGGAACCACAACTGCAACACAGTGACTGTAGCAGGAACGAGGACCCCGCAGGGGAGAGAGACCGCGCGGGCGCGTTGGTGGCGAGCGCCGACGAGCCCTTCGGCGCTCTGCTGCTGTGGCTGCTGGTCATCGGTTCTCCAGCGCGGCAGCCGATGATCCGTCAGGCCTGCCGGAGCCGGGAGGCCGCGCTGGCGCACATCGACCCGCACTGGAATCCCGGCTGGCCGCTGGAGTGGCAGCGCCACTACGCCGGGGTGCGCGAGGTGCGCAGGCCATCGCCCCTTACCAGGTCACCGTCATCGCCCGCGACAACGGCGTGCGGACCCGGGCCGTGACCTGGGTCTGCCCTAGGACTTCCTTCCGGACAAGTACATGAGCCGCGAGAACGGCCTCACTGCGGAGCACCGCGAGGCCAACCTCGCCAGCATCACCGTCTGTGCCCGAGGATCCCGCCGACACCCGGGGCGGCAGCAGCGGCACCACAGCTGACGCGAGGTCGCACCAGCAGTCGCTGAGGGGGCTGCGGGGTCAGCGGCGGCGGCGGTCGTCGGCGAGTGCGGTCAGCGGGCCGTACTCGCAGGCGAGCTGGTTCCAGGTCAGCACCTCACCGCAGCGCGCCTGGAACTCCTTCGGGTTGAAACCGGGCATGGTCCAGGTACCGGCGGCCCGGTCTCGCAGCCACAGGTCCCCGTCGCCGTCGACCACGGTCGGCGGGACCGGTACGGGCTCGGCCTGGTCGATGGGCTCCCAGGTTGCCCGGCCCGGGTGCGAGGCGCGGCGCAGCTCGGCGGTGGCCTGCCGGGCGGCGAAGTCACGGGTGTGCTCCTCTGCCTCCTTGACCGACGCGAGCCGGAAGGCGTCGGCGAGTACGGGCAGGGCGGGGTTCCGGCTGCGCTTCGAACTCATTCGTTGGTTACCTCCGTAGGGGGTGCCATGTCCGTTATGGCGCCCCGGGATAGGAACACGCTATCCCGGGGCGCGAGCCGGGCCAGCCAGGAGTGCGCCACGCGGGCCCATCGGCTTGCCGGTGGACTTGTTCCTGTGGAGCTCAAGAATACGAATCGACGTGCGCAGCGGAGGGCCATCGCCGCGCTGGACGGGCGACCAGAGCAAACTGATCAGCGGTTCAGCCTCGTCTGGGATCATGCACCGTGATCCTGTCCACGGTTACGCCATCACCCGTCGCCTGCTGTCACTGCCCGCCCTGCTGCTGCGACGTGACGCTTCCAAGGACGCCGAGCTGCTGGTACTGCGGCACGAGAACGT
The DNA here is from genome assembly GCF_000787775.1 of Streptacidiphilus carbonis. Lineage (GTDB taxonomy): Bacteria > Actinomycetota > Actinomycetes > Streptomycetales > Streptomycetaceae > Streptacidiphilus > Streptacidiphilus carbonis. The sequence continues at coordinate 44,263 of NZ_BBPM01000024.1, forward strand.
GGTCCTGCGCCGCCAGGGTCCCGCGCCTGCGCTACAAACCAGCTGACCGCATGTGGTTCACCGCCCTCTCGCACCTGATACCCCGTAGGCGCTGGGCAAAGGTCTTCCCGATGACACCCACCGCCCTCCTGGCCTGGCATCGGGCCCCCAGCAATCGACCTAGCGGAGCGACGAGTCCGCCGCAGAGCAATCCTCGGAGGCCTTATCAACGAGTACCAGATCGCCAACTGACGCCACATAGAATCCGCAGGTCAGCCATCGAATCCTGTTTTTGAGCCCCACAGGGAGCATTCTGGGGGCAAATCGCACCCAGAATGCTCCCAATCCCAACCCCCGAAAACGACTCAAGGGCTGCATCTGATTCCTCAGATATGGCCCTTGACCTGCGACTATTGACTGGCGCCCGAGTCGGGACGACAGGATTTGAACCTGCGACCCCCTGACCCCCAGCCGCTCGCCTGCCGCTCCCAACGAGTGCAGAGCGGGTTCACGGCTTTTCGGCTGCACTTCGACACCTGCTGCTCCCAAGCCGCCCTTTACTTACGCTGCCCTGTGGGCGGAGAGCGTTACCTGCGCTGTGTCGGCGTCGATGGCGATGTTCAAGGAGGCATCAAGACCCTTGGCTAGCTTTGCCAGCAGCGGCAGCGTCGGCACGGTGTCGGATCCCTCGATCCGGGAGATCTTGCCCTGGGTCAGGCCGGTCCGGGCAGCCAGTTCGGTCTGGGAGAGGCCCAGTTCGATGCGGCGGTCGTAGACCACCTTCGCCAGTGCCATCGACAGGCGATGTTCCTGGCGCTCCTCCTGCACCTCGGCGGACTCGGTGTATCCCTCGGCCAGTTCGCGCTCACGCGCCAGCTTCCAGCGGCTGTGCTCCATCGTCACTCCCCTTCCTTACGGCTGAACACCGTGTGCGCCGGCAGATGCGAGGCCTCGCACTCCTTCTTCACCAGCACCGCCCGACTGATCTGGGCCTCCTCATGCGACCGCGTCTTACGGAATACCGTGAGCAGCACGATGCGGCGATCCTCAGTGATCCAGAAGGTGATGCGCGTCGCTACTCCGTCGAGGGTGGGGCGCAGCTCGCTCACCCCGTCGCGCAACGGTTTGGCATAGGGCATCGGGGTCTGGAGCCCGAACTCTGCCAACACCTCGACATAGTCTTCGACCTTGCGGAAATGCTTGCCCGAAAGCAGCTCCAGCCAGGCCCGCACCTCCGGCTCGGCCTCAACGACATACAGGGCACTCATGTCGTCGACAGTATATGTCGCACACAACATCCGCAACGCCTCGCACGCCACAACCCTGCACGCACACGCGTCGATAACACGCCACTGAACGCGTTCAATAATACCGCCCGGCCGAGCCTGCGCCTCCCCCACTCCAAGGGTCCCCACCTGCGCGGATGAGGTTCTCGGCACCTACAGTCACTCGATCGTGAAGGACGCCAGCACCGCGCCTACGGATCATTGGCAGCGGAGTGCGTCAACTGCCCAGCATTCCCAAGGGATTTACCCCACCGGGCCCCTCGGTCCCATCTGCGGGGATGCGACACCATCCTGCGACCACCAGCCCGCGACGCGCCGAAAAAGGCCGCCCCCACCTTCCGGCAGAAACGGCCTCCGACCTGCAGTGATGCTGGTCGGGACGACAGGATTTGAACCTGCGACCCCCTGACCCCCAGGCGGGCCCCAACCTTCCGCCAACATGAGGGATGGGGTCACCCAGCTGGTACATCAGGTGACTGAGGAGCCTCGACCACCTGGCCGAGTCCCGGTATTTGCGAGCTCGTCCAGCCATGTTGATGTCAGACGTTGCTGTCACACGGCCTGACACCAACTTGAACCCTGTCCAGTGCGAAGAAGCACGCGGGAACCCTTGCAGGTGGAGCGAGTTACGCCGGCGCGAGGTGAGTCAATCCGATGTCCTTAGCGGCGGCCGTGAGCTCCTTGTCATAGGTCAGGAAGCCGTCCAACTCTGCCAGCAGCGGTTGGGCTGTCGCCAGGTGGATCGCATCCAGCGTCCCCAGCTTCTGGATCTCAAAGGCAGCAGCTCGTGTCAGCACCTCATCGTCGATGAGTATCTGATCGATGCCCTTGAGCGCATTGGACACCAGGAAAGGCACACGCTGCCGATCGGCTCCAGCACGGCGAAACGTCCGTGCGATCTCGACCCCTGCGAGCTGGGACGTGACAAAATAAGCATCGCTTCCCAGATCGGCACGCCACTTACGTAGCGCCGGGGTCTCAGGCTCGCTCTGTACGAGCTTGAGTAAAACGCAGGCGTCCAGGTAGTAGTACGCGCTCACCGATTGCGCTCCTTGTCCCGCTCTGCGATCAACATGTCAGACAGAGAGGGCAGCTTGGTTAGGTCGTCAAGCAACTCAGGCATGGCACCCGGGTGGGCCGCACGTCGAATCTTCCCCTCTGCTGCCAGCCGATCGAGAACAGACGTGGACTGAGCTGCGGGGGTCATGACGATCACCTCCTTACCGTGCTCTGTGAGGATGACGGTGACGCCCTGGCGCACTTTCGCAGTGATCTTGGCGGGGTTGTGGTTCATCTCTCCAAGCGGGATCGTCTCCATGTCCTCTAAGGTACACAGAAAATGTGTACATGCACCATCTTGTTGCTGACTCGTTGCTGCGCAAGTCTCCCGACTGGCCCCACCAGCCCCTTGCCCACCTTCATGACGGCCGGGATGCGTACATGGGACGCCGCCCAGCATCACTCAGCTAGGCCGCAGGCAACAGCGCGACGCCTCTGACTAGGAATAACGGGCAGCGGCAAACCGCATGGCCTACTAGCTCAAGAGGTCAGATAACGTTTCGATATCGATTTTTCCATACCCTCTCCGGGTCGGGCTCCCAGCCGCTACGCTCCGTGACCGTAGGTCAGCATTGCGACGGAGCGTAGCGGCTGGGAGCACCAATGGGCGGGGCATCCCGTCACGATGAGTGACAGGTGAGCGCCATCCCTAGGCATATCGGCAGTGGGTCGCAGTGCCGACGCTCCCTCGTCGGCGCCCTGTTGCCACCCTGGCCCTCACGAGAAGGGCCACATCCCGTTCACCCTCCTCCGACTTTGGCCCTCAAGCTACGCTCCGCCCCAAGCCAAGAGCGCGTTTGCGGGTGCAGGCCGGGAGGTGGAGGAGATCGTGGAGCACTGCCCCGTGCTCGGCCCAAAGGCGGAGCCGCTCGCGGTCGATCCAATAGACCTTGTGTTTGTCGCCCCAAGCTTTCGCGTCTCGGGTGAAGGCACCGTTAGTTACCACCACGGCGTGGTCTGCTCCGTGGACGGGTCCGGCCGTTCCCTTCACCTGGTACATCACCTGAGATCCAACTTTCCCGCCGACCTTAGTGTGCTTGGCCTGTAGAACGATGCGTCCACACTGAGGGTCCTGAGCGATGACGTCGGCGGCCTGGTCACCTTGCTGGCCAACCTGGCGTGCGGCACAGCCATCGCGGATCATCAGGTCACGCAGTAAGAACTCAAACTGTAGGTCCGTCAGAGCGTCGATCTGGGCAAGCGATATGCGTAGTCGTGTCAGGCGCTCACTCCGGAGACGGCTCTCTGCAACCCTGCGCAGCCGCAACACGGCCAGGACCACCAGTGCACCGATACACAGAGCGACCAGGATGGGCCAGGCAGCCACGAACAGCCGCCCGAGCGCTGCACTGGCTTGGACGAGCGACAGCAGCACGACCAAAGCGATGATTCCAGCGGCGATCTGCTCCCCGGCACTTCGAGGCCCACGCCATCGGGGCTGGGGCCGGCGACGGGGCATCAGTGGCCAGTCGCAGCAGGCGCTGATACAGAACTAGACGGCTTGGGCGGCGAACTGACACTGCCTGACGCAGTGCCGCCGAAATGGGCGACGATCCATAGACCTACGACTATCACTGCGCCGATCACCCAGGGACTGGTCTTCTTCCCGCCGGGGCGCGGGTTGCGCCGGACGTGAGTGCGAACGGTGTGGAAACCGGGCTCTGGCATTGACTTCCCCCTCCAAGCGGCAGGACACCCCACGTGTCCTGTCCCACCAACTGGTTGTAGCAGCGGGGCCCGACAATTCCTCTTGAAGGATCGCTGGGAGGGGCAACGCAGGGTGGGGAATCGGCCACCGCGTTGTGCTCGACAAGCTGAGACCCCTGTGGTCGCAAACGGATGGCGCTAAGCCGTTGACCAGGGGTGACGATCTAAACGCGTTGACTCTCATCGCGGAATCGCCTCGGCAGCAGCGCAGCGTACACCTACGCGCGACCCATCTGACCTGGGCTTCTGGGTGGGGAACCCATCACCGTTTAGTTGTCGTGAATCTGATTGCTGTCCACAGTACGTGCTTGATCTATCTACTCCCGCAGGTATCAACAAGCTAGTTCATCTAAAGCCACACGAGGCTCCCAGGGCACCAGCGAACCCGAGAGCCTCATGGATCAAGAATTTCAAATGCTCCCGCGTCAATGCCCAGTGACATTGCGTTGGAATAGCGCTCCCGACGGTCGATGCGGCAAGTCCACTATTCTCACCAAATCAAATGATTGCCCTCGATAGTATTTCTGAAGATCTGGGTTAGATTTCCACGCATCGAGCCGCAGGCTAGATTTTCCCGCCGCCACTGCCCGAGCGGCAGCCCAGTCGAGCATCCTGGCACCAATTGACTCGCCGGCAGCTTCGCGAGATACAGCCATGCGGTGAATGTACAGGGCTGAACTTGGCTCATCAGAATCTGCCCAAAACTCCGGATCGGCAAAGTCGTCTACCGTGATCGTGCCGACCGGCCTGCCGTCCGAGAATGCAATGAAGCACTCTTGCCGACTCATCGAATCCAGTAGCTTCTCTCTTCGGGGCGGGTATTGCCACTGGTCGATCCCACGGGCCGCCAGCCAGGCACTAGCACCCGATAGAAGGGCCTCCACCAAAGCCAGATCCTCACGGCTGGCTGCCCTCATGCACAACCCTGTCACTGAGCATCCTCGCTGGCCTCGCGCTTACGCTCGTACGTGATGACATGCCGGTCTCCCGGGAGCACAGTTACTGCTACCCGAACTGGCTGCCCGTTCTCCGTGTACCCCGTGCAAATGTGATAGGCGACTGGCGTGCCTGCCCCTAGTTCCAGGCGGCGAGCCTCGTCCGGCGTTGGCATACGTACGTACAACTCATCCAAAGCACGGACCTGTCGATATCCAAGTTCCGCCAGAACTTCGTTCGCCCCTCGGCTGATGTCGTCTGGCCTCAAGATCTCGGACTCGCTGACTAGGTCCAGGGGGAAGTAGCTGTCGTTCAAGTTGAACGGCTCGCCGTCCAGCCACCGGATGCGCCGGCGAACCGCCACCAGTTGCCCATCCTCAAGTTGCAGCCGCTTCGCAATATCCTGCGGCGGCTCCATAATCGCCACCTCGATCATCTGCCTGGGACTACGGCCATCGGCCGAGTGCTCTGTGACAAATGCATCCATCTCAACCGAATAAGGACGCTTTCGGAACTCTGCCTGCGGCCTGAACACCATGGGCTCGCGCTTCCGCACGAAGTACCCACGAGGTCGAGTCGGCACCACTAGCCCCTCGTTCACCAACAGCGTGAGGCCCTGACGGACCGTGCCACGCCCCACCTCGTACAGGTCAGTTAGCTCAGCCTCCGTCGGCAGTTGGGCACCTGCAGCGAGCGTGCCATCTGCGATCTGTTGCCTCAGTGCCTCTGCGATCTGCTGGTACATCGGGGCTCGCCCGACTCGGTTCACTGCCATGTCCTCTATGAAACCGCTGGTCGCAGGACATTGTCCAGTCAATGCGAGCAATGCCCTTGACCGCAGTTGCTGAGCGTGCCAGCATCTTCACCAGCGGCATTGTTCGAACAATATGGACGATGTCCAAAGTGGCCTTCTTTGGGCTGCTCAGAGCCTTGCCAGTAGTGCCCGGAGGGTCGGGGTGAGATCCACCCGAAGGAAGCGTCTGTTCCTTGAGAACTCAACAGAGTGCCTGATGAACACGAGTGACTTTGGTCCTCGGCGCGCCCGGTGGGGTGCGTCGGGGTCCATGGCTACTCGTCACCTGATGAGTGGTCCTAGCCCGTGCGTTGGGGCGGCTGCCGTTTCCTTGGCCGGTCGGCAGCCGCCCCCGCAGGGCCCCTCTCCTGTATGGAAAGAGAGCGACCATGAGGAACATCGTTGCAGGCCATGAGGCCGCTGACGAGTTCGAGTTCGCGGAACTCGCCCTCGGCATCGACACCGAACTCTTCACCGGCCCCACCGGTGGCGAGTCCACCTCGGAGCGGGCCGCTCGCCTGGCTGCCGCTCACGACATCTTGAACGACCTGATGCGCACAGATCCGGACCTGGCTGACCACGCCGCCCGACTCCTCGCGGAAGCCAGTACTGACCCGTTCATCGACATCACCGGCTCCCACGTGGCCGTTCTGCTCGGTGGCACGCCGCGCATGGGCAAGGCCGGTCTGGTCCGACTGTTGGGGCGGGTGGCGGCATGAACCGGCGTCCGAAGATCCTGCTCGTGCTGGCCCTGGTGGCCGTGGTCCTGATGGCGTTTCGGGTGTCCTGGAACGCGTTGCGGGACGTGGCCCGTGCCATCGGCGCGGACCACACCGCCGCCGTCCTGTACCCGGTAGTCGTGGACGGCCTGATGGCGCTGGCACTGGTAGCGGCGCTAGTGCTGCCCAAGGCCGACCGAAGGTTCGCGCTGCGAGTGCTGGCCGCCTACACCGCCGCCTCCCTGGTCTTGAACTATGACCACGGGATGGTGGCTGCGATCCAGTCGGGTGGCCGGGTCCACCTGGCCGACTGGGCACCGGCCGACTGGGCGCTGATGCTGCTGGCAACCTCGCTGCCGGTCGGCTCGATCGCGTTCGGCGCGGACCTGGTAGCCAAGGTGCTGCACCACCAGCCGGACACGGGCGAGTCGGCACAGACCATCATAAAAGGGTCGGTGCCTGACCTCGAACAGTCGGCCGATCCCGCGCCGTTGACGTCGGTATACGTCACCCCCGACCCGCTCCCGACTCCGGCAGCCGACGCACCCGCACCGGTCGCCGACCCGGAACCATCGGTTCGCGCGGCTGCGGCCACGGTCAGTCGGCCGCGTCGGGCCACCGGCACCGTGCCGACCGCCGCCCGCAGCAAGCGGCCGACTCGTACTCCCTCGGAGCTGCTGGCCGAAGCCCGGTCGGCGACTACTGATTGGGCGGATGCCCGGCTGACGGCCGACAACATCCGCGCCGCCGTGCACACGTCCTCCGTCAACGCCCGTGCGCTGCGCGACGCATTGAAGGCGGAGCGCGCCAACCGCCCGCTGCACTCAGTGCCCGACACGACACCCCGGGCACCGGAACCGACCAGCGATGACGCGTCCGGTGACCAGGGCGCGGCGTGAGGTTCTACGACCCCACCGGCACCCGCTACGGCATCCCCACCTACCCGTTCCACCTGGCCCCGGACGGCCTGCTCACACGCCGTCAACTGCGTGCCCGGGGGCTTCGGCCAGCGGGTCAGCCGGTGGCCGCTCAACTCATGTGGTTCTCGCGCCTGGGAGAAGGTCCCCGGGTCGCCTACCTGTACCGACTCGACCTGGCCCGCCCGGTGCGTGCGATGACACCGGCCAAAGCCACGGCTCTAGCGGCGGCCATGCGTGCCCGCCGCACCTGCCCCGCCTGCCACCTTGATGCCGGATACGTCATCCCCACCTCGCTGGGGACCTGCGTGCCGTGCACCGAACCGCAGACCCGGGCCGCCTGAACGCACAGCACCACCGGCCCCACGGCCATTGAGCAGCACGTTCCCGCGTATCCGAGCACCGTATTGGAGATTCCCCATGCCTGGCCGTATCCCCGAGGACGCCCCTTCGCTGGTCCTGGTCCGCTACCTCAACTTGGGCGGTGCGCTGGTGGTGATCACCGCCACCGAGACCGGTACCCGATCGCTGGTGACGTGGTCGTGCACCGGCTGCCTGGCCCAGAGCCACCAGGGCTCCAACCTGGACGCCCGCCGCGAGGCCGCCAACAGCCACGCCGCCACCTGCCGCGCGCTGCCGCCCAAGTCTGCCGCCTGAACAGTGCTGATGCTCGATCCCGGGACGGCCGTGGTGCCGGCAAGCGTGCGGCCGTCCCGGGCCCCTGGCCCCATGACTGAGAGCAGGAGAAGCCCATCATGACCGATCCGATCACGGAGCCCACCTTGGGCACCGTGCACGACCTGGCCGACCACCGAGCCGGCCGCATCCCCGGCACCACCACACTGGCCAAGCCCCCCGTTGACGCAGAGCGGGCCCCGATTGAGGGCATCGTCCTGCCCAAGCAGCCCGAACCGGTCCCCGCCTCGATACCGGTTGCCCCGGTATCGAGGCTGCTGCGCAGCGCTCGGGCGGTTCGCACGGCCGTCACTCACCCGCGCACCCGCACCGCGTCACGGCTGGTGATGCGGCATGGCCTCTACACCGCCAACGGTGCGTTGATCGTGGCCCGCCGCACCTGGGAGGGCCGCACCACCGCCCGCTACGAGCGGATGATGCGCAGCGCCGAGGCCGCAGGTCAGCCTGAGATGGCGTTGGAGTGGGAGCAGCGCGCCGCCGCGTTCCGTCAGGGGCGTCACCAGCGGCGGATGGACATGCTCACCGCCCCGATCAAGCTGGCCAAGAGCGCCGTGGTCGGCACCCTCGGGCTGATGGGCGGCCTGCTCCTGCTCGGAGTCGCCCTGGCCATCGGCACCCACCACTTCGGCGAGGTCATCGCACCGACCATGGCGCTGATTCACCTGGCCACGTGGGTGGTGTTCATCGCCTCAGTCGTCTGGGGCCCACTGGTCGCCATCGCCCCGTGGCTGGCCGTGGCCGGTTGCTGGGCGGTCGGTGCCAAACGGCAGGCCGCCCCGGCGTGGGTCCTGCCGGCCGACCCCACCACGCGGGACGTGGTTCCCGACGAGGGGGCGATCCTCGATGCCCTGCGGAACCTGGGCATCCCGGCGATGAACAAGGCGTTCAAGGAGGGATGGCAGCCGCGGTGGGTGCAGCCGACCACCCGCATGGGCAACGGCTGGCATACCCAACTGCAACTCCCGCTCGGCGTCATGGTGGAGATGATCGCGGCCAAGAAGGCGGTGCTGGCGCACAACCTGCTGCGGCTGCCGGTGGAGGTCTGGCCCACCGAACCCCCCAAGCAGCCCGGAGTCTTGGACCTGTGGGTGGCCGACCAGGGCTCGCTGAACGGTCCTGTGCCGCCGTGGCCGCTGCTGACCGAGGGCACCACCGACTACTTCAAGGGCGTCCCAGTCGCCGTCTCCCAGCGCGGCGAGGAGGTCACCGCCCGGCTGATGGCCGCGAACTACATGTTCGGCGGCATCATGGGATCGGGTAAGTCGTCGCTGGTCATCGCCCTACTGCTGGGGGCGATGCTCGATCCGCTGGTCGAGATCGACGTGTACGTGATGGCCTACAACGTCGACTACGACCCGATGCGCGAGCGCCTGCGCACGCTGGTCAAGGGCGACGACGACGAACAGGTCGAAGCCGCCCTGAACGCGCTGCGGGAGCTGCGCAACGAGGTCACCGAGCGCGGCAAGATCCTGGAAGAGGCCGGGGGCGAATCAGTGGCCCTGACCCGGGAGTTGGCCCAGCGCGACCCCCGGATGCGGCCCCGGATCGTGGTGTTCGATGAGTGCCACGAGCTGTTCGAGCACAAGAAGTACGGTGCCGAGGCTGAGGACCTGGCCAAGAAGGTCATGAAGAAGGCCCGCAAGCTGGGGATCACGCTGGTGTGGGTGACCGTGTCCCCGACCGCGACGTCGATCCCGAAGGAGGTCACCCGCAACACCTCGCACGGGGTGGCGTTCGCGGTCGGCGACTACATCGCCAACGACGGCATCCTCGGCTCGGGCAAGTACAAGGCCGGCGTCACCGCCACCGGCCTGTCCCCGATCGAGAACCGGGGCACCGCCGTGACCGTGGGCTTCACCCCGAAGCCGTTCGAGGTGATCCGCTCCTACTACGTCCGCAAGGACGCCAGCGTGGACGAGATCAGCCCGGTCGTGGCCCGGGCGTTGGCGCTGCGTGAGGGGATCGAGGTAGCCCCCGCCGCATCGGCTGCTGAGGCCGTGGATGAGCTGGCGGACATCGCCGCCGTGCTCGGGGACGCGATCCGGATGCGGACCCAGGAAGTGATTCAGCACCTGGTGGAGCGCAACCGCACCCACTACCACGGGTGGGGCTTCAGCGACCTGACCCAGGTCCTGGAGCTGGTCGACGCGGCACCGACCAAGTACCAGGGGATCATGCACGTCACCACCGCCAAGGTGCTGCGCGCTCTGGCCGAGCGAGCAGAGGACACCCCCGAGCAGTGACTCATGGTAAGGGGAGGTGGTAGGGGAGGAGGGGAGTTCTCCCCTACCACCTCCCCAACGCCGCCTCCCCGCCCTGATCAGCGCAGATCAGCCGTTGGGGAGGCAGGGGAGGCGGTCCGCCGACCCACCCAAACACCCCCAGAAGCGGGGTTCCTGGCCACACCCTTGCCCTCCCTCCCTTACACACAGTCACCAGACCGGCACGTCACGCCTGGAACGGGAGATCCCGCCATGTCCGCACGCCGCCGCACGCACCGCCCGCACAACCTCGGCCGCAACGTCCTGGGGCTCGCCATGACCGGCGCCCTGGCGGTGTTCGCCTGCACCGCGCTGCGCACTGACTTCCTGGTCCCGCAGACCACCGGCACCGTCAACGGCCACTACGCCGTCCACAGCCCCGGCACCCCCACCACCGACTACTACCTGACGCTGCGCGACCCGCAGGGCCGCACCGCCACCTACCAGGTCACAGCCGCCATCTACGGCCAGTGCCCCCGGCGTTCGCGCTACCCCGCCTGCAAGAGCCACTGACCCCCGGAAGGACTGCCATGCAGCCCGAACGCTCCGACCTGCCCGTCATCCGGCCCCTGGCCGCCGCGCACTTCCGTGACGCCCTGACCGCCACCGCGAACGGTGACGTGCCCGTGGCCGTGGGGGCGCTGCTGGCCATCGACAACGAGTCGTGGACCGGCATCGTCCAGCGCCTGAACTCCCTCGGTGGCTCCATCGCCGACCTGCTCACCGGCGCACCTGCTGACGGGAGGCCGACACGATGAACCTGACCTCCGTCCTGGCCCTGCCCGACCTGGGATCGGTCGCTGACGGCAGGCAGTTGGTGCGCGAGATCGAGCACTACCTCGCCACTCACACCCCCGTCCCCGTACTCACCCTGGCACCGGCTGCCCGGGTCTGCGCCTACGGGCAGGCCCCGATCGCCTGGGACCGGGGGATGGTGCGTCCGGTGCCGACGCTGCTCGATCGACTGCGGCACCGCCCGCCCACCCCGGTGCCGATCGACACCGCCACGCATCTGCTGCTGGTCTCCCGCTACCTGGTCGCCTACGGGTGGTGCCAAAACACCATGTGGGACGCACAGGGACGCCGCTGCATCCTCGGAGCCCAACTCGCCGTCCTGCAAGGCGGATACGGCACTCCCAGCACCGTCCAGCGGGCCCGAACCCTGCTGATGGAGCAGTTCACCGCACAGGACCCCGAGGTGCGCACGGTCGACCAGTGGAACGACGCCCCCGGACGCACGGCAGCGCAGGTGCACCGGCAGCTCGACATCGCCGCATCGCGGGCTCAGCACCTCACGAACGGCCGCACCGCACCAGCCGGGTGACCGGCCATGGCCCTGCTGGTCTGGCGCTTGGGAGAACACTTCGACCACTTCAACGACCTGCCGTGCTTCCTGTGCCGCAGGCCAACCCCGCTGCGCTCACACACCGATGAGCCCGCGCACAAGGTCTGCGCCGAACAGTGGCAGCGCCTGAACCCCCACTCGCGCCGCTTCCGCTCCGACGCCACCGAGAAGAAGTCTCGCCACCTGCACGCCGTGCCCGACTCCGATCCAACGGCAAGCCGTCCGTGGGACGGGGAAACCCTGTTCGACCTCGCCTGAGAGCACCCCGAACACAGCCGATATCCCCAACTTTCTTTCCTGACAAGCAAGTTGGTGATTCACGGATCGCCTGGCGGTCTCTCTCACGCCCTGAAGGGAGCCCTTCCCTATGAAAGTACGCACGGACCTCACAGCGGCCTTCCTGGCCGCCACCGAACGCGGCCAGGACGTGTTTCCGCTTCCCTGCAGCCCATACGAAGCCTGTCCGCAGCATCTGCGTACCGCGCTAGACCTGGCCGCCTGGGGCCTGCCGGTGCTGCCGCTGCGGGAGGGCAAGGTGCCCTTCGGGAACTGCCGCGCGTGCGCGAATAGCGCCTGCGGCGGCCGACCCCACATGAAGAGTGCGGGCCCCTGCCAGTGCCCGGCCGTGTGCCACGGTTGGGCTGCCGCCACCACCGACCCCGGTGTCCTGGCCTCCCCCGCCTGGGCCCCGGTGTGGCGGCAGGCTGCCGCCCTGGCCTACCACCCGGGCGGGGCCGGGCTGACCGTCCTGGACCTGGACACCCCGGCCGCCGTGGCGTGGGCAAGGGAGATCTTCCCGCCGACCCGGACCGTTGCCACCACACGCGGGGAGCACTGGATCTACCGGGGCGCGATGCGTTCCGCGAACGCGGTACGGCCCGGGGTGGACCTCAAGTCGCACATGGCCTACGCCCGTTGGCTCGGCCCCGGCAGCGGCCCGCTGGTAGATCTGCCCAACGCCGTGCGTGCCCTGGCCGTCAAGGAAGAGACCACCTCCTCACGTGAGGAGGTGGTCTCTTCAGTCCCCGGGCCCGCCACCTGGAATCGGAGCGTGGCCACCGGGTGCCGGCACACCGAGCGCTACGTGCGCACCGGCCTGGAACGGGGCCTCACCATGGTCCGCTCCCGCAAAGAGAGCGGAGCCGCGTCGCAGGCGTTCGGCGTAGCCCGGTTCCTGGCCACACAGCACCACCAGTGCCCCGGACCCTGCGACCTGAATTCCATCGCGGCGCAGATCATCACCGCCGCCGTGAGCGTCGGGGTTCCCGAGCCCTACGCCCGCCGCGCGGTCGCCAACGGCCTCAACACCGGTCGCGCTGTCGCGTGACCCACCGGGCGGCACCCCGCCAACCCCACCGGGCCCACCCCTAGCCGTAGGCGGCCTCAAGTCGTCGGCCGCAGGCCGTCCTCACTGCTTGTCGTCCTGACCCGCACCCGCTCACCCAGCTCAGGAAGGCCCCCGCATGTCCACACCCCGACCCGACCCCATCCCCGAACCGCGCACCAACGTCACCAGCCTGTTCGGCGACGACTGGGACCACCTCATCGAACCCCCCACCACCGAGGCCGACCAGTGGGAGCAGCCGGTCCCGCTGGGCCAGGCCCACATCCTGCCCCCGTTCCCCATCGAAGCCCTGCCCACCTGGCTCGCTGCGATGGTCCATGCGGTGGCTGAGGAGACGCAGACCCCGGCCGACCTGGCGGGGTGCCTGGCTCTGGCGGTCATCGCCACGGCGGCCGGGGGGCGGGTGGTGGTCAGCATCCGGGGCCGCTGGCGCGAGCCGGTGAACCTGTACACCGCCGTCGCGCTGGACCCCGGCAACCGCAAGTCCGCCGTGTTCGCCCTGATGACCGATCCCCTCTTGGCCGTGGAAAAGGTCCTGGTCGAGCGCAGCGCCCTGATTCGCGCCGAGGCCGACACCACGGCCAAGCTCGCCCGGTCCGCCGCCGACAAGGCGGCTGCCAGGGCGGCGAACGCCGAGCCGGACAAGCGCGCCGAGCTGACCGCCGAAGCCGTCGAACTGGCCCAAGCCGCCGAGGGCCTGACCACCCCGGCCAAACCGCAACTGGTCGCCGACGACATCACTCCAGAGAACCTGGCCACCTTGCTGTCCGAGCAGGGCGGGCGAATCTCGGTCATGTCCCCCGAGGGCGGGATCTTCGAAATCATCGCGGGCCGCTACAGCGGCAACCCGAACATGGAGATCTTCCTCAAAGGCCACGCGGGAGACATGGTCCGGGTCAACCGCCAGGGCCGCGACTCCCAGCACATCGAACGCCCCGCCGTCACCATGGGCCTGGCCGTACAACCCGAAGTCCTGGAGGGCATCGGGCGTATCAAAGGCGCGGACGGGCGCGGGCTACTCGCCCGCTTCCTGTACGCCCTGCCGCAATCCCTGGTCGGCCGCCGCCGACTGGACCCCGACCCCATCCCTGATCCGGTCGCCGACCAGTACGCGCAGCAGCTCAGCGCCCTGGCGCTGGCCCTGGTGGACTGGACCGACCCCGCCGTACTGACCCTGACCCCGGAGGCGGACGCGGTCATGCTGGCCTACCAGCGGGTCACCGAGGCTCGGTTGGGCCACGGCGGCTCGCTGGCACCGATCGTCAAATGGGCCAGCAAGCGCGACGGGGCCGTGGGGCGCATCGCTGGCCTGCTGCACCTGGCCGCGCACCCCGCCGACGGCTGGGCCCGCCCCATCGAAGCCGCCACCATGGCGGCCGCCACGACCCTGGGGGACTACTTCACCGCACACGCGCTGACCGTGTTCGACGCCATGGGAGCCGACCCCGCCCGCGACGCCGCCCGCCTGCTACTGGCCCACCTGGAAACGAATCCGGTAGGGACCTTCACCAAGCGCGAGCTGTTCCGCCTGCTCGGGCGGGGTGACTTCCCCACCATGGCCGACCTGGACCCCGCCCTCGCACTGCTGGAGGAACACGGGTGGGTGCGCCAGCAGACCCCGCCCCCGCGCTCCGGCAAGGGGGGTCGCCCGCCCTCCCCCCGCTACCAGACGCACCCCGCCCTCGGCACCCCGCAGGACTGACCCCGCCGGAAACCCCCCAGGCGCTGACAGAACTGACACAACCTCTCGAAACACCGCCTGACCTGCAAGTTTGTCCATGATCGCTGGTCTGACAAAACCAATAAAAACTCTGACAGAACTCCCCGCCCTCCCCGGTGCCACCGGGGGCGGTCCGCTGCCCCGGGGGTTCTGTCGGAGTTTTTTGAGGTTTTGTCACGACAGTGATCATGGACAAAATCGCAGGTCAGGACCCAACTACGGGGGTTGTGTCAGTTCTGTCAGCAGATCCGGGGTTTCCGCACCACACCCGCCGCCGCGCTCGGAAGGAATCGCCCCGTGAGCACCGCCACACCGCCCCTCCCACAGGCCCTAACCGTCCCCGAAGTCATGGCCGCCCTGCGCATCAGCCGCAGCACCGTCTACGACCTCTTCCGCTCCCGCCAACTCGACAGCTTCAAGATCGGCCGCAGCCGCCGCGTCGCCGCCGAGGTAGTCACCGCCTACATGCGCAACCAAACCGAGGAGAACCGCTGATGGCACGACGCGCCAACGGAGAAGGCACCATCACCAAACGAGCAGACGGCCGGTACGCAGCCGCCGCCTACGTCTTCCGCCCCGACGGCACACGCAGCCGCAAATGGGTCTACGGCAAGACCCGCAGCGACGTCGCCGACAAGCTCACCGAGATGCAGGAGAAGACCCGCCAGGGCATCCCCGCCGTCACCTCGAACGTGCCCCTGGCCAAGTATCTCGACTACTGGATCGGGACTGTCGCGCCGAACCGGTACAAGCCCAAGACGCTTGCCAGCTACGAGGGCGTGGTTCGGGTCTACCTGGTGCCCAGCCTGGGCAAACGGCCCATCAACCGCCTGACGCCGACGGACATTCGCACGGCCATCGCCGGATTTCGCAGCATGTGCTTGTGCTGCGCACGCGACTTGGACCGCCGACGCCCCGAGGCACATCGGGTCTGCTGCTCAAGAGGCCAATGCTGCCAGCGACGCCCCTCCGCCCGCACGGTCCAGTACGCCCACGCTGTACTCCGCTCTGCCCTTCAGAACGCGGTACGGGAGGAGCTGTTGGCCCGCAACGTTGCGCGCCTCGTCGAGACGCCTACAGTCCCCCGCAAGGAGGTTCAACCCTTGACGCCCCAGGATGCCCGGACGCTACTCCGAACCGCCCGTGACGACCGCCTATCAGCGCTGTGGCTTCTGCTCGTATCGACGGGCCTGCGGCGCGGTGAAGTCCTCGCCCTCACCTGGTCAGACATCGACCTGAGGATTGGTCAGCTTCGGGTGCGCCGCAATCTTCAGCGAGTGAATGGCGCCCTGCTTTTCGGGACGCCGAAGACTGCCCGCTCGCTGCGCACCGTCGCCCTGCCAACATCATGCGTCGCGCGACTGAAGCAGCGTCAGGCCCGACAGGTCCAGGAGCGCGCGGAGGCCGGGGCCGATTGGCTGCCCCTCGAAGGGCAGCCCAAGGGATTGGTGTTCACCACGCTCACGGGTCGGCCGCTGGACCCTCGGAACGTCAACCGCAGCCTGGCTGATCTCTGCAAGCGCGCCGGCCTGCGCTCGGTTCGAGTGCACGACCTGCGGCACACCAGCGCCTCGCTGATGCTGGCAGAAGGGGTAGCCGTACGGACCATCATGGAGACGCTCGGACACAGCAACATCAGCATGACCCTTGACACCTACGCCCACGTCCTGGAGACCACCTTGCGCGACGCGGCCAACCGGATGGACGACGCCCTCAACGACGGTCGGGACGCCAGCACGGAGCAGGGCGATGAGGACGACGGACCCGCTCCCTCTGCGGCACCAGTCCCCCGCTGACCAGGTGGGTTGATGTCAGGTGGAGATGTCAAAGGGCCCGGAGACGACGTCTCCGGGCCCTTGACCTCTGTCGGGACGACAGGATTTGAACCTGCGACCCCCTGACCCCCAGTCAGGTGCGCTACCAAGCTGCGCCACGTCCCGAGGCTGCGGTGCCTTGCGGCTTCGCTGCCTGTTCCCGGTCTCCCGGGTACAGGAAGAACAATACAGCACCGTGGCCCGTGCTCGCGCACGCCTTTCGGATCAGGGCGGGGGGACGGATGCGCTGGTCAGGGGGCTCGGAGTCAGGGGGTCGGGTTGCGGGAGTCGTAGCGGGCGAAGGAGGGGTAGCGGGCGGCGAGCAGGAGCATGACGGCCACGCAGGCGAGGCCGCCGCTCACCGCGGAGAACGTGGGCGAGGTGAGCTGCGCCACTGTGCCGGACTCGAAGTCGCCCAGGCGGGGGCCTCCGGCTACGACGACCACGAAGACACCCTGGAGCCGGCCGCGCATGTCGTCCGGGGCCGCCTCCTGCATGATCGTGTTGCGGAAGATCATGCTGACGGTGTCGGCGGCGCCCGCCACCGCGAGCAGCAGCAGGCCCAGCCAGAGCTGGCGGGCCAGCCCGAATCCGGCGATGGACAGCCCCCAGGCGAGTACCGCGAAGACGACCGCCAGGCCGTGCCGGTGCACCCGGCTGACCCAGCCGGAGAAGAGCGCCCCCAGCAGCGCGCCCACCGCGGGCGCGGCGGCCAGCAGGCCGACCGTGCTCGCGTCGCCGTGGAAGAGGAGCAGCGCCAGGGCCGGGAAGAGTGCGCGGGGCATGCCGAAGACCATGGCGGCGAGGTCGGCCATGAAGCTCATCCGCAGGTTGGGGCGGTCCTTCAGGAAGCGCAGGCCGTCGAGGACGGAGGCGCGGGGACGGGCTCCGCCCGACGGGCTCCCGCTGCTCTCCGGGCGCATCGACGGCAGCCGCCACATCGCGTAGAGCGAGGCGCTGAACGCGACCGCGTCCACCAGGTAGGCGGCCTGGTAGCTCCACACCCCGATCAGCAGGCCGCCCAGCATCGGCCCCACCGTCAGGCCCAGGTTCATGCTCACCGTGGACAGCGCGTTCGCCGCCGGCAGCTGCTCGGCCGGGACGAGCCTGGGCACCATCGACGCCCGGGCCGGTGCGTTCAGTGCGAAGCAGACAGCCTGCAGCGCCACCACCGCGTAGAGTACCCCGACCTGCCGAACGCCCAGGAAGGCCTGGACGGCCAGCGCCGTCGACAGCACCGCCAGCCCCGACGCGCCGTACAGACCGAGCCTGCGCCGGTCCATGGTGTCGGCGATCGCACCGCCGTAGAGCCCGAAGGCGACCAGCGGGACCAGTGAGCAGAGCCCGACCAGTCCGGTCGCGAAGGGGGAGCCGGTCAGCGCGTACACCTGGACCGAGATGGCCAGCGCGGTCATCTGCTGGCCGATGGACGAGACGCTCTGCCCGAACCAGAGTCGCCGGAAGTGGGCGCTGGTGCGGAGCGGGGTGACGTCAGCGAGCGCGGTCCGCGCCAGGTTCCGCAGCCGGCCTGTGGGGCCGGCCGGGGCGGGTGGG
>NZ_BBPM01000024.1:62431-70049 GCF_000787775.1 Streptacidiphilus carbonis
GGGTGGGTGGGTCGAGGTCACGGCCGGGTCGACGGCGGCGGCGGATGCGGCGGCGGCGGCTGATGCGGCGGCGGCGGATGCGGCGGCGGCGGCCTCCGCGTCAGAGCCGACGGAGGCCGGGGTGGCTGCGGTGGGTATGGACTCGATCACGGGGGGCGTTGCGGCACTGCTGGTCTGTTCTTTCGGCACAGGTCATCTTCTCCCGACCGCCGCGCCGCAAGTCCCCCGGCCCCCGCGACGTGCGCGTCCCGGGGCAACCCGGGGCGACCCGGGGCGACACGGCCGGGCCCGTGCTACTCCGGGATCCGGCGGAACAGCCCCTCCTGCATCACCGACACCACCAGTCGCCCCTGTCGGTCGAACAGCTGACCGCGCGCCAGGCCTCGCCCGCCAACCGCCACCGGCGACTCCTGCTGGTAGAGGAGCCAGTCGTCGGCCCGGAACGGACGGTGGAACCACATCGCGTGGTCCAGCGAGGCCATGTCGAAGTGCCGCTTGCCCCACAGCGGCTCCACCGGGATCCGCACCGCGTCCAGCAGGGTCATGTCGCTGGCGTAGGTCACCGCGCACGCGTGCACCAGCGGATCGTCCGACAGTTCGCCATTGGTCCGCAGCCACACCGCGCTGCGCGGCTCGACTCCGGCCAGCTCCTCCTTGGTCCACCGCAGCCGGTCCACATAGCGGATGTCGAAGGGCTGGCGCCGGCTGATGAACGGCGGCAGCTCCCCCAGCACCGAGCCGACCTCCTCCAGCGCGGTCGGCAGCGACTCCGGGGCCGGCATCGGCGGCATGGGCAGCTGGTGCTCGAACGGCGACTCCTCGGGCAGGTGGAAGTCGGCCGTCAGCGCGAAGATGGTGCGTCCCTGCTGGACGCCGAGCACCCGTCGGGTGGTGAACGAGCGGCCGTCCCGGATCCGGTCGACCTGGTAGACGATCGGCACCCCCGGGGTCCCCGGCCGCAGGAAGTAGGCGTGCAGGGAGTGCACGGTGCGGTCGGGCGCCACCGTGCGCCCCGCCGCGATCAGCGCCTGCCCGGCCACCTGGCCGCCGAAGACCCGTTGCAACGACTCCTCCGGGCTGCGCCCCCGGAAGATGTTGAGCTCGATCTGCTCCAGGTCCAGCAGATCGACCAGTTGGTCGACGGGGTTGCCCATGGGGGTACGTCCTCTCGGTGCTCACGCACATGTACGCTCTCGCGCCATTCTCCCCTTCCCCTTGCGTTCTCCTCACCTCAGCGCCCCCGGCGACGGCGCCCCGCCCTCCGTCGAACGTGCCAGCGACGCCCGGCCGCGACCCGCCGACACCCGCGGACGCCTCTCGCAACCCCCCACAGCTCCCGCAACCCCGCAGTTCCCGCCGCCCACCGCCCCGAGCGCGGACGGCGCTCTGCGCGCCCCCCGTCCGGGTGATTCCGAGCGGCCTGGTGACGTACCGCATCACTGCAGGTCACAGGCACAAGAATGTGGAATGAACCCTCTCTCATCCGGGCGTTTCTGCCCATCTCGCGTGCCATGATGCGGCCGTGCCTCTTGTCTCACCAGTCAGTGCCACCAGCCCGGGTTCGCCCCAGCCGGACGGGACCGGGCCCCAGTCCGACCAGGGCCCGTCCTCCCCCCGGTTCCTGACCGGTTTCCGCATCCCCGGCTGGCTGGGATCCAGCGCCGGCACCCTGCACCGGCCCCCGGAGCAGGTCAACCGGATGCTCACGGTGCTCGCGTGCTCCAGCATGCTGATCGGTGCCCGGGACGTCTGGAACCGCACGATCATCAACCAACAGGTGCACGCGCTGGCGGTGATCCTCTACTTCGGTGCCATCGTGGTGCTCGGCGTACTGGCGCTGTCGGTGCGCACCCGCCGGGCGATGATCCTGGTGGACTGTGCGGCGCTGTCGGTGGCCGCGCTGGAGTGCCTCAACCGCTTCTACACGGTCACCGCCGCGACACCGCCGGCAGGCCCGTCCAGCCATGTGTACTACAGCACCGACGAGGGCTCACTGGTCCACATGGCGGCCAGGAGTCTGCTGCACGGCGGGCACATCTACGGCACCCAGTGGCCGCAGATCTTCCACCTGTTCCACGTCGGCACCACCCCGCTGATGAACGGCGGCGCCGCCACCGGGCTGGACTACCCCCCGCTCGGGCCGGTCTTCACCGCCGTACCGATGTACCTGGGCCTCAGCCACCCCCCGGCCGGACTGGCCGCCACCGCGATGCTGCTGCTGGCCTCGGTGGTGATGTTCCTGCTGCTGCCCGCGCCCTGGCGGTCGGTGTCCGTGATCGTCTGCTACGGCTTCGGCTGGCTGCCCAGCTACGCCCAGATGGGCTACCCGGGCTGCATGGAGCTGCCGTTCCTGATGATCACCGTGGCCTACTGGCAGCGGACCGGACGCGGCGGGAAGCTGGGCCGGTGGGGCGTGCTCCGGGCCGTCTGCCTGGGCATCGCGATCTGCCTGCACCAACTCACCTGGTTCCTGGCGCCGTTCCTGGTGGTCGGCCTCTATCTGATCCGGCGCGGCGAGATGCCCGCCCGGGACGCGCTCCGGCTGGTGGGCCGTTACGTCGCGATCGCCCTGGGCGTCGCCGGCCTGATCAACCTGCCCTTCATCATCCAGGGCCCGTACGCCTGGCTGCAGGGGGTGTTCACCCCGCTGTTCCAGAAGGCCATCCCCAGCGGCCAGGGCCTGGTCGGGATCTCGTACTACTTCCGGAACGGCAGCGGCAACATCCAGCTGTACAGCGAAGCGGGGCTGCTGCTGGGCATGGCCATGCTGGTGCTGCTGGTGGTCTTCCCGCGCCGGCTCGGCCTCGCCGTCACGGTGATGCCCTGGCTGGTCTTCTACCTGTCGGCGCGGTCCCAGGAGGACTACTTCGACCTGACCGTCCCGCTGTGGGTGCTCGCCGCCGCGACCGTCAGCTCCACCGACTTCGACCGCGCCTGGCACCCCCGGCCGGCGCTGCTGCGGACCCGCACCGCCCGCGCGCTGCTGGTGCCGGTGCTGCTGCTGCCGGCCGCGGCCGCGCTGGTCGGCGCGATCGTGACGCCCCCTCCGCTGTCCATGAAGGTCACCGCGATCAGTTCCACCAACGGCGTCACCGGCGTCGAGGCGCTGGCCGGAACGGTCAAGCAGCTCCGGGTCGACGTCGAGAACGCCACCGGGACCGCCCTCACTCCGCACTTCGCCACCAGCACCGGGGCCAACATCTCCGACTACTGGAGAGTGGTCTCCGGACCTGCGGTCCTCGCTCCTCATGCCAGGGCGGTCTACCTGCTCTCCGCACCGCACGGCGGGGTGGGCGGTCCCGGCGTACGCGGCAAGTTCCTGCTCCGCGCGGTGACGCCGCAGCCGATGAGCATGTCGACCTCGCTGGTGGGCGTCGGGCCGCCGCTGACCGCCAAGGAGTTGAAGCTCTTCGCGGCCCAGGGGCAGCAGTAGCAGTAGAGGTAGAGGCAGGGCCTCTGAAGGGAAGTCGGTGCTGCGCGTGCCGGGTCGGTCGCGCACGCGGTTGCATCAGCACAGCCCGTCGCCCTGAGGTGCTGCAACTGAACCGCTGCGGGCAAGTTGCACGCTCAGGGCCGGTACGGCAAAGCTGGTACCTCGAAGCAGTCGGTGTCCATGTCGGCGACCTGGGTGACCCAGCCGCCCTGCTGCCAGCGGGCCACGTCCAGGCAGGCCCGCTGCAGCCCGGTCGGTGGCTTGGCCTGCGGCACGAACGAGGTGGGAACCAGCAGCCCGTGCGCCTGGTACGGCTGCGGACGCTGCAGGTAGCGGTCCAGGCAGCCGGAGTCGATCTGCGTGCCGCAGGTTCCTGCCGCGTCGGCGAACCACTGGGCGGCGGCCCACCCCTCCAGCTCCCACTGCGACAACTGCCCTTCTCTGGAAGGGAAGTAGTGTTTCATCGCCGCGCGGAACGCAGCCACCGCCGGGTACTGGATGTCCGAGTAGGAGCGGCTGTCCGCGGTCACCCAGAGCGAGTTGAGGCAGCCTGGCACGGACTGGTAGTCACTGCCCGCCTGCGCGCTCCAGTTCAGCCCGGTAGTGACCTTCGCGGTGACGGTGACGCCTGCCGCCGCCATCGCCTGGCACAGCGCGACATTGCCCCGGGTGTCCATGGCGTCCAGCAGCAGTTGGCTCCTGTCGGCCTTCATCGCCGCGGCCACGCCGGCGAAGCCGGGCAGCGCGAAGTCCACGGTCTCGTTGAGCACGTGGTAGCCCTCCGCCTTGAGCCCCTCGGTGACCTGGGCGGCGTAGCGGGAAGAGTCGGCCTGGTCGTAGTTGACGACCACCGCGCGGTCCAGGCCGACCTTCTGCTTGAAGTACCGGTAGACCTCGGTGGTGAGGTACTCGGTGCCGTTCCAGCCGACGGCCTTGCCGTCGCGCGGCTCCGAACTGCCGTCGATCGAGTAGAGGTGCGGATAGCGGTCGTAGGCGGTGCCGATCGGCTCACCGCCGATGTCCGGCACGGCCCGGGCACTGACGTAGGGAGCGCCGGCGTAGTCCAGGGCACTGGTGGCGACCAGCGCCACCACATGGTCCTGGTCGATCAGCTTGTGCACACAGCTCTGGTTGCCGCTGCCGGTTCCGCCGTCGTCGCAGGTCACCACCTTGACCTGACGTCCGCCCCGGCCCCCGGCGGCGCCGATCCCGCCGGCCGCGTCCAAGGCGTCGAAGAACGCCTGGGCGCCGTAGAGCGGACCGCTGAAGGTCCCGTTGCCCAGCAGGCTGGTGACGGAGGCGACGATGCCGACGGTGACGGGCGGCCCGGAAGCGGGACCGGGACCCGAGCCGGAGCCGCTCGTGGCTCCGCTCCCGGTTCCGGACGTGCCCGTCGCCGAGCCGGCGGCAACGGTGGGGCCAGGGGTGACGAAGTCACGCTCGGGCAGCCGGCTCCCGCAGGCCGACAGGCACAGCGCGAGGGCAACGGCGAACACCGCCACGGCCCTCGGCGCAGACCGCGCGCCGGCCTGCATGCCGGCCCGCACGTCCGTTCGCAGCGCCGCCCGCACGCCCGCACGCGCTCTCGCCCCGGCCCTGGCTCCCGCCACGCCCGCGCCGCCGCCGCTCAGGAGCAGCCCGGGACGGCCGCGCCGCCGCTGTTGAGCTTGACCAGTCCGCACAGGGTCGCGTCCGCGACCTTCCAGACCCCGCCCTCCTGGACCGCCTTGCCCGTCGAGTTGGGCAGTACCGGTTGGCCGCTCTCGCACAGGTTGAAGGTCACATCGGCGGCGGTGGCGCTGGTGAACGCCACCTTCTGGACGCTCACCGCGGCCTGGGCCGCCAGCGGGTTGCTGGCGAAGCCGGTCATCACCGGGACGAAGGCTGTGCCGTTCTGCAGCAGCCCGACCTTGGTGGCCGAGGGCGTGGCCGGGTCGAAGAACTTCTGGTAGGCGCCGGCGACCTGGGCGCCGGCCGACGCGGTGTCGGCGGGTCCGCTGCCGCTGACCGCAGGGGTGGTGGTCGGCGCGCACGCCCCGGCGGCGCCGCTGGCGGCCGCGCTGCTGGAGCCGGCGGCCGAAGCGCTGGGAGCTGCTGCGGTGGTGGCCGCGCCCGTCGCCGCACCAGTGGTGACGGACGCGCCGGGTGAAGCCGTGCCGCCTCCGCTGCTGCTGCACGCTCCGGCGAGCAGCAGGACCGCAGCGGCGACGCCGACGCGTGGAGCGAACCTCCGAAGGCCTGTGGAACCGTCGATCATGGAACCCTCACCGTCCGACTGAGTATCCGATCTGACTGCGCGTCAGCTATCTCCACGCTAGCGGTTACGGCGCATGATGGTCCTGTCGCTGCACGCAGTCACTCAAAATCGATGAGGGAACGTGACGTTCATGGTCCGTGCCTCACGGCCCGCCAGGGGGGACGATGCCTGAACCGCAGGAGCCCGTACCGGAGCAGCCGCGACCTGCAAGGACAGCTCTGCGCGCGCTCCGCACGCACCTGGGCTGGGTCTGCTGCGCCGGCGGCGTGCTGCTCTGCGCCCTGGGCTGGTACGGGGTGTCCGGTGAGCGCTACACCGCACGGCAGATCCCCTTTCTCGCCTCCGCCACGGCCCCCGGCGCCGCCCTGATCATCGGCGGCACGGTGCTCCTCGCCGCCCGCCGCCGCGATGTGCCGGTCTCGGCAAGGGTCTCGGCCGAGCAGCAGCACGACCTGGACCGGATGCAGCGTCAACTGGAGGTTCTGTACCAGCTTCTGACGGATGCCGTGGGGAGCGCCGAACCGCCCTCCGGCGCGACCTCCGACCATCAGGCGGGCTCCGGGCCGAACGGATCCGCCCTGTTGCTCGCCGTTCCCGGCGGTCGGACCTACCATCGGACCGGCTGCCTGCTGGTCCAGGGACGCCAGGATCCGGAACGGCTGCTCGACGGCGCCGCCTCCGAACGCGGGCTGCGCCCCTGCCCGTTGTGCGACCCGCCGGAGGTGTGAGCGCCCGATGGCCGCCCCGCTCGCACTCCAACTCGCCGTGGCCGGACTGTCCGTGGGCAGTGCGGCGGCGATCACCGGCATCGGCCTGGTGGTCTGCCACCGGGCCACCGGGGTGCTCAACCTGGCCCAGGGCGCCGTCGCCATGGCCACCGCGTTCGCGCTGCGCCAGTGCGTGGTGGTGTGGCACTGGCCGCGCGCCCTTGCGGTGGGCTGCTGCGTGCTGCTGCTGGCGCCCGGACTGGGCTTCCTGATGGACCTGCTGGTGTTCCGCCGACTGCAACGGCGCCAAGCGGGCACGGCCGAGACCCTGGTCGCCGGGCTGGGGGTGTTCGTCCTGCTGGTCGGCGCCGCCGCACTGCTCTGGGGCGTCACCCCGCACCCGGACGCACCGGTGGTCGTCCCGGCGACTCCGCTGGTCACCCCCGGCGGACTGCTGATCACGCTGGACACGGCGGTGGAACTGGGCCTGGTGGTGCTACTGGCAGCCGCCGTCGGCGCGGTGAGCCGCTGGACCGCGTTCGGGACCGCGCTGCGGGCCGTGGTGGACAACCGGCGGCTGGCCGAGCTCTCCGGCATCGACGCCGACGCGGTGGCGTCCACCGGGTGGGCCTTCGGCGCCTTCACCGCCGGCCTGACCGGCGTCCTGCTGGCTCCGTCCCTGCGCCTGGACCCCTACGGACTACCGCTGCTGGTGATGGAGACGCTCGCGGTCGCGGTGGCCGCCGGGCTGCGCAGCCTGTGGCTGGCGATCGGCACCGCGCTCCTGCTCGGCATCGGACAGAGCGAATTGACGATGCTTCACTTCTCCGGGGCGGCGCAGTCCCTGCTCCAGGCGTTGAGTTCCGGGCTGTTCGTCGTCGCGCTGCTCGCGGTGGCCCTGCTCCCCGGCCGCCTCACGGCGGGGCTCAGCGCACTCCCGCCGGTCCCGGCTGTCGCCGCGATCGCCGCCGCCGCGCAGACCTGGCGGCTCGGGCGGCGCTGGGCGGCCGCGTTGCTGCTGCTCGCGCCGCTGGCGCTGCGCGGCGGCGATGTCCGCTCGCTGCTGCCGGGTCCGGGGCTGGCGCTGGTCCTGCTGTCGATCGTGGTCGTCACCGGCTACGGCGGCCAGATCTCGCTCGGCCAGGCCGGTTACGCGGGCCTCGGCGCGCTGCTCACCGGAGTGCTGGCGGGCGGCGCGATCCCGGGGGTCCCTGCCCCCCC
>NZ_BBPM01000024.1:70461-73445 GCF_000787775.1 Streptacidiphilus carbonis
CTGCTCACCGGAGTGCTGGCGGGCGGCGCGATCCCGGGGGTCCCTGCCCTCCCAACCCCCGTCGCGCTGCTGCTGGCCACCGCCCTGGCCGCACCCTGCGGCCTCCTCGTCGGCCGGCCCGCCATCCGCCGCCGGGGCCTGGCACTGGCACTGACCACCTTCGCGGTCGGCACCGCCATGAGCCGATTCGTCTTCCAACAGCCCTCGCTCACCAGCGGGGTGCGGCTGGACCGTACCGGTGCCTGGGCCGACGACCGTCTCTTCTACGGCATCGAACTCGCCGCCCTCGCCGTCGCCCTGCTGGCGGTGCACGCCCTGCGCCGGGGCGCGACCGGCCGCGCGCTGGGCGCGATGCGTGACCACGAGCCCGCGGCGTACGCCTCCGGCGTGGATGTGCCCCGGCTGAAGCTGCTGGCCTTCACCGCGGGCGCGGCCCTGGCGGCGCTCGGCGGCGGGCTGCTGGGGCTCGGCGCCCAGGCCTTCGACCCCAATGCCTTCGATCCGGTGCTCGGCCTGCTCTGGTTCGCCGCCGCGGTCGCCTTCGGCGCGGACAGCGCCTCGGCGGCCGTGCTGGGCGCCATGGTGCTCACCGTGCTGGACGCCGCGACCATCGCCGGCGTCTCGGCCGCCGCCATCGGCGTACTGGCCCTGCTGCGCGGACGCCTCACCCGGCCCGCCGCACCCGCCGCGCTCGCCGTGCGGGTGGCGGAACGCGAGGGTTGCGGCGCCGACGGCAGCGGGCACGGCGGAGCCGCTCGCGACCGGCCACTCCCGCCGGTTCGGCTCAGCCCGCTCGGCGAACAACTGGTCAAGCGCCTCAAAGGAGTCCCGGAATGACGTCGACCACCGCTCCCCGGCTCTCCGCCCGCGCCCTGGTCCGCCGCTTCGGCGGGGTGACCGCCCTCGATCAGGTCTCACTGGACCTGCCTCCGGGTCGGATCACCGCTCTGACCGGCCAGAACGGAGCCGGGAAGAGCACCCTGTTCCGCTGCCTCAGCGGAGCCGACCGGCCGGACAGCGGGCAGGTGCTGCTGGAAGGACGCGACATCACCCACCTCCCCGAATACACCCGGGCCCGGCTCGGCCTGGCCCGCACCTTCCAACAGATCGCCGTCTTCCCCGGCCTCAGCGTCGCCGACAATCTGCGCGTCGGCGCGGAGCAGGCGGGCCGCAGGGGAGCGTCCGACGCCGAGTTCGCGGTCGCCCGCACGCTGCGGCTGCTCAGGCTGGAACACCTCGCCGAGCAACGGGCGTCCGGCCTGCCGACCGGCACCCTGCGGCTGGTGGAGCTGGGCCGCGCACTCAGCGCCGATCCGGGCGTACTGCTGCTGGACGAGCCCGCGGCCGGCCTGGACCGGGCCGAGGCCGAGCAGTTGGCCGTGCTGCTGACCGCGCTGGCGGCGGACGGCCTGGCGGTCCTGGTGGTGGAACACGACCGCGAGCTGGTCGACAGGATCGCCGACACGGTGTTCACCATGGCCGCCGGACGCATCCTCCCGGCCGACGCGGCAGCGGATTCCGCCAAGGGAACGGTCAAGGGAACGGAAGGGCGCGGGCGATGACCCTGGCCGTCGCACTGCTCGGCGCCCGGGTCCGCTACGGCCCGTTGGAGGCGCTGCACGGGGTGGACCTGCCGGTCCCCGCCGGGCGGCTGACCGTCCTGCTCGGCCGCAACGGCGCGGGGCGCAGCACCGCGCTGCATGCGCTGGCCGGGGCCGTCCCGCTCACCGGCGGCAGGGTGCAGTGGTACGGGGAAGGGGGAGGGGGCGGGGAAGGGAGCGGAAGAGAGGGCGGGGGCGGGTCCGTCGGTGCGGGCGCTCCCCGTGACATCACCGCGCTGAGCGCGTACGCCCGCGCCCGCCTCGGTCTGACCCTGGTGCCCGCGGAGGGTGCGGTGTTCCCCTCGCTGAGCGTCGCCGACCACCTCTCCGGACTGACGGCCCAGGGACGTGCCGCTGCACTCGACGTCTTCCCTGAACTGCGCCGACTGCTCACCCGCAGCGCGGGCACCCTGTCGGGCGGCGAGCAGCAGATGCTGGCGCTGGGTGTCGCCCTGAGCCGCCGGTCCCGCGTGCTGCTGTTGGACGAACCCGGGCGCGGGCTCGCTCCCGCCGTCCTGGAGCGGGTGCACGCCGCCGTCGCCTCGGCGGTGGCGGCGGGCCGGACGGTCGTCCTCGCGGAGCAGTCGCTGCCTTCGGCGCCCACCGCGGTGGTGGACCTGGTCCACGTGCTGCACCGGGGCTCGGTGGTGTTCTCGGGGGAGCCGGACGAACCGGCCCTGGGCATGTGGCTCTCCAGTGGGGTCAGTGCAATCGCAGCACCGTCCCAGCGTCCAGACGGTCGGGGTCGGGTCCGACGACGGCCCGGTTGAGCTTGTACAGCGCGGGCCAGCCACCGGCGATGCCGTAACGCGCGGCAATCCCTGACAGGGAGTCACCAGGCCGGACGGTGTACTGGGCGGGGGCGGGCCCGGAAACGGACGCAGGCTTGGGTGTCGCGGTATGCGTCGGGGCGGCCGTCGGCTGCGACTGCGGCGCAGGCGTGGACGGAGTCGGCGTGGGCGCAGGCTTCGGCGTCGGCTCGGCGGTCGGCTGCGGTCCCAGGGTCGCCGTAGGCGCGGGCGTCGGTGTAGGCGTCGGTTTCGCCACGGGCTTCGGTGTGGGCCTCGCGGTCGGCCTAGGCACAGGCTTGAGCGTCGGTCCACCCGTCGACTGCGACCCCAGGGTCACCGGGGACGTCGGCTTCGGTGCGGGCTTGGGCACAGGCGTCGGCGTCGGCGTTGCCGTCGGCTTGGGGACGGGCGTTGGCTTCGCCGTCGGCTCGGGCACGGGCTTGGGCACGGGCTTCGGCGTTGGCTTGGGCACGGGCTTCGGCGTTGGCGTTGGCGTTGCCGTCGGCTTCAGCACGGGATCGGCCGTTGGCTTCGGCACAGGCGTCGGCTTCGGCACTGGCTTCGCCGTCGGCGTCGGCGTCGGCACGGGCTT
>NZ_BBPM01000024.1:73693-89140 GCF_000787775.1 Streptacidiphilus carbonis
CGTCGGCACGGGCTTGGCCGTCGGCTTCGGCACTGGCTTCGCCGTCGGCGTCGGCGTCGGCACGGGCTTGGCCGTCGGCTTCGGCACTGGCTTCGGCGTCGGTTTGGGCACGGGCGTCGGCTTCGGCACTGGCTTCGGCGTCGGCGTCGGCGTCGGCACGGGCTTCGGCGTCGGTTTGGGCACGGGCGTCGGCTTCGGCTTGGGTTTGGGCGTGGGCCTTGGTACCGGGATCGGGTTCAGTAGGCCCAGTTGGCGTGCGCAGGAAGGCCAGGCGTCCCAGCCCTGCCGGCTGAGGATCTTCTCTGCGACCGCGATCTGCTGCTTCTTGGTGGCCCGGTCGGGTCGGGTCGCATAGGCCGTGCCGCCGGCCTCGCGCCAGGTCTCCAGTGAGATCTGCACACCGCCGTAGTAGCCGTTGCCGGTGTTGATGTGCCAGTTCCCGCTGCTCTCGCACGCGGCAAGCGAATCCCAGACGGCCGTGGTCACCCGCGCGGGCGCAGGCCCCACCACCGCGTCGCTCCCGTCCGGTTGGGCCAGTGCCCAGAGCAGCAACGTCGCGGTCGTCACGGTCAGCAGCAGTCGCCGTATACCCACGGCGGACGACGCTACGTTCCTTCGGCACATCATCTGACGAACCGACAGAACGCCACGCCGCAGCCTCACCCGGTCGGCGGCGGCAGCGGCGGCGGTAACGCCCGAAGGCGTGGCACCCCGTGCGGGGGCCACGCCTTCGGTTCAAACAGGTGAAGCGGGTGGAGCAGATGGATCAGCAGACCGGCGTCAACCGATGGTCAGCGTCTGGCCCACGTAGATCAGGTTCGGGTTGGAACCCACGGTGCTCTTGTTCTCCTGGTACAGCTTCTGCCAGGAGGTGCCGTTCGCAGCGGCGATCGCGCTCAGGGTGTCACCGGACTTGACGGTGTACGAGGCGCCCGAGGCGGTGGAGGTGCTGGCAGCCGGGCTGGACGAGCTGCTCGAGTCGCTGGAGCTGGTCGAGGTGCTCGGGGTGCTCGCCTTGCTGCTGTAGCTGGAGCTGTTGTCAGCGGAGGAGCTGTAGTTGCTGGAGTGGTGCGAGCTGCTGGAGCTGCTGGAGCTGCCCGAGCCGGTGCTCGTGCTCGCGGACGAGGAGGTGTTCGCGCTGCCCTGGCTCAGACCGGCCTGCGGGCCGCAGACGGGCCAGGCACCGGGGCCCTGCGAGGCCAGGACCTTCTCGGCCACGGCGATCTGCTGGCTCTTGGAGGCCTGGTCGGCGCTGGACGCGTAGGCGGTACCGCCGTAGGCGGCCCAGGTGGAATCGGAGAACTGCAGGCCACCGTAGTAGCCGTTGCCGGTGTTGATGCTCCAGTTGCCGGTGCTCTCGCACTGCGCGACGGCGTCCCAGGTGGACGTGTCGGCGGCGGACGCGGAGGTGGCGGTAACCAGACCGGCCACGGGGGCGGCGACGACCACACCGGCAAGGACGGCGGCCCGGAGGCGGCTCTTCTTGCGGCCGCCATGGGTCTCGGTGGCGGCGGTGCGGGCAGCGTCGGTCTCGCGGCGGAAGATCATGAAGTCCCTCTCGACAGCCCCGGCCGGGCCCACGGGCAGCGCTTTGCAAGCGCCGCATCCGTCCATGGACCCGGTTCTGCGGGACGGCCGGCAGCACGGGAGTGTGCGCCTGGCCGTCCCGGTACCAGCCACTCACCACCGACCTGTCCTGCGGCGGCGGGCGCGCTCCCCCGGGGTGACCGAGGAGGCGTACAGAGGCGGGCGAACCCGGGTGGTGCTCGTTGCACCGGTGTCCGAACGTAGGCAACTCATGCTGCGCATTCAAATAATTTGGTGTATATGCAGATCAGCCGGACGTTACCGGAGGTATCGATCATCGAATGTCCAGCGATTGGCACCATATGGGAGGTTTTGGACAAGATCGAAAGGGTATTCCGTGGGGTCCGCCACACAGCCGACCGAGTGAACTGACCCACATTGTCGACTTGCAGTCACCGCTGACCTGCGGTGAGTGATTTTTCGACCGGCCGTTCCCCTGCCCGACCGGCCTCAACCGTGACCTGCCGCACACCCGGTCCGTTTGTCATCACGGCTGGGGCAGCACCGCGCCGCCCCTGTGACCCAAGGAGTGTTCGTGCCGCGTTTGATCGACGTCAGCGACGAGGTCCGTGCCGAGATCGGCGACGACGAGGCGGACCGCCTGCTCACCGGAGTCACCGCCCCGGACCGTTACGACTGCACCTCCTGCCGGGCGCCGGGCGATGTCACAGTGGAGCAGACGGCGACCGTGCTCTTCGTCGGCGAGGAGACCGCGGTCCTCGCCTTCGCCCATTCCCGCTGCATCCCCTCCCAGGTGGTGCCCGTCGCCGAGGAGCAGCTGCTCGGCGCGGTCCGCAGCATCGGCCAGGCGGCCGGCGGCCTGTCCCCCGTGGCGGCCGGAGCCCCCGTCCAGAGCCAGACCTCCTACCCCTACCCGGCCGCCGGACAGCAGCCCGAGCCGCAGGCGGCCGCTCCCGTGCCGTCCGGCGTTCCCGCGCCGCGACAGCAGGACGCCGCCGTCCTCGGCGTCACCTGCGGTCTGGTGCTCAGTCAGGAGGGGCCCTACGCCGGGGTTCCGCGGGCCGCGCTGGTGGTGGAGCCGACCGGACCGGTCGGCCGCCCCGGCGACGAGTCGGGCGAGGACCACTTCACCGACCTGCTGCTGGACCACGGCTTCGGACCGGTCCCCGACGTGGAGCAGTCGCCGGTGCCGCTGCCGGGCTGGTCGGTGCTGATGGCCATGGGGCAGCTGCACGCGATCCTGCAGCCGTCCCCCCAGGGCAGCGGCACCGTCGCCTGGTGGCAGGCGCACGTCCCGCTCCAGGTCACCGACGCCTGGCGGGCCGCCGCCACCCAGCAGGGCGAGGTGCTGATGTACGCGGCCCCGGCCGGGAGCGTGGGCCGGCAGCCCCGGGAGGACCTGCTGCGGCAGGCGATGGACGCCGCGGCCCGGCGCGGCCTGCTGATCGGCGCGGTACTGCCCCTGGCGGGAACCTGAGCCGCACCACCCCCTGGGCTCCCCGCCCAGCGCGCCCCACCGCGCCCGCGCCCGCTCCCACACCCCGCTCCGCCCCCCGGCGCACGTACGGCGCCGCGCGCTCCGGAGACGAACAATCCGGTACCCGACCGCGGGCGCCCCGCATCCCGCGGGGCGCCCGGTCGTTGGCCATGACGTGCAGACCTTCAGCTCCTTCCCGCCGCCCCGCTGGGCCACCGGCCATGTGCCGCCGAGCGCCCCGCTGATGCCCCACCCGCGTTCGCACGAGGCCGAGCCCGCCTCCAGTACGCCCATCTACGATGCGCTGTACTCGGAGTTCCGCCGCCTCTTCCGCGCTCTTCCGGGTGACCGCTCCGGCGAGGAGGACCTGCGCTTCACCGGCTTCGGCCACTACTACCCGGGCAGCGAGTACGCCGCGCAGGGTTACCCCGCGCCTAGCGGGGCGGGCCGCCACCGCAGCTACCTCTCGCTCCCGCCGGGGCGCGGCTGAGCCCCGGCGGAACCACGCGGAGAGGGCCTTGTGCGACTGCCGCACAAGGCCCTCTCCGAATGTTCCGCACGCCGCAACTGCTTAACGTGCTACTTCTCCAGCTCCTGCGGCTTCGCCACTGCTACTTCTTACGGCCGCGCTTCTCGCGCACCCGCACGCTGATGG
Source organism: Streptacidiphilus carbonis (assembly GCF_000787775.1). Lineage (GTDB taxonomy): Bacteria > Actinomycetota > Actinomycetes > Streptomycetales > Streptomycetaceae > Streptacidiphilus > Streptacidiphilus carbonis. The sequence goes on from NZ_BBPM01000024.1 coordinate 77,374, forward strand.
AGATCGGCGTGCCGACGAAGCCGAACTCCTCACGCAGCCGTCGCTCGACGAAGCGCCGGTAGCCGGCCTCGATGAAGCCCGAGGCGAAGAGCACGAACCGCGGCGGCTTGGCGCCGGCCTGGGTGCCGAACAGGATGCGGGGCTGCTTCCCACCGCGCACCGGGTGCGGGTGGGCGGCGACCAGCTCGCCGAGGAAGGCGTTCAGCCTGGCCGTGGGGATCCGCGTCTCCCAGCCCTCCAGCGCCGTCTCGATCGCCGGGACCAGCTTCTCCATGTGCCGGCCGGTCAGCGCGGAGACGTTGACCCGGGGCGCCCACTGGACCTGGACCAGGTCCTGCTCGATCTCCCGCTCCAGGTAGTAGCGGCGCTCCTCGTCGAGCTGGTCCCACTTGTTGTAGGCGACGACGACCGCGCGGCCGGACTCCACGGCCATCGAGATGATCCGGGTGTCCTGCTCGGCCAGGGTCTCGCTGGCGTCGATCAGGACCACCGCGACCTCGGCCTTCTCCAGCGCGGCCGAGGTGCGCAGCGAGGCGTAGAAGTCGGCGCCGGCCGTCTGGTGCACGCGGCGGCGGATGCCGGCGGTGTCGATGAACTTCCAGGTCTTGCCGCCGAGCTCGATCAGCTCGTCGACCGGGTCGCGGGTGGTGCCGGCCAGCTCGTTGACGACGACCCGGTCCTCCTTGGCGACCTTGTTCAGCAGGCTGGACTTGCCGACGTTGGGACGGCCGATCAGCGCGACCCGGCGCGGGCCGCCGAGCGGCTCGCCGCCGAAGGTCTGCTCCGGCGCGGGCGGCAGCTTGTCCAGGATGGCGTCCAGCAGATCGCCGGAGCCGCGGCCGTGCAGTGCCGAGACCGGGTACGGCTCGCCGAGGCCCAGCGACCACAGCATCGCCGCGTCGGCCTCTCCGGAGAGCCCGTCCACCTTGTTGGCGCAGAGCACCACCGGCTTGCCGGACCGGCGGATCAGCTTGACCAGCGCCTCGTCGGTGTCGGTCGCGCCGACGGTGGCGTCCACCACGAACAGCACCGCGTCCGAGGTCTCGATGCCCAGTTCGGCCTGCGCGGCCACCATGGCGTCCAGGCCGAAGACGTCGATCTCCCAGCCGCCCGTGTCGACCAGCCGGAAGCGGCGGCCGTTCCAGGTCGCCTCGTACTGGACCCGGTCCCGGGTGACGCCGGGCTTGTCCTCGACGACCGCCTCGCGGCGGCCGATGATCCGGTTGACCAGGGTCGACTTGCCGACATTGGGGCGGCCGACGACGGCCAGCACCGGCAGCGGGCCGGCCTCCGACAGGTCGCCGATCTCCTCGGCGTCGAAGCCCTCCTCGGCGGCGAGTGCCATGAACTCGGCGTAGTCCGCCGAGTCCAGGTCACCGTGGCCGGCGTTGCCGCCGACGTTCTCGTTGCTCATGGTGCGGTGCCAACTCTCGTTCGTCAGACGCCCGGGAGGGGCGCGCAAAAGCTTCGGGTACTGCGGGTGGCCGGGTGGGGCCGGCCTGGACGGGGCCGGGCCTGGACGGGGCTAGGCCTGGACGGTCCGGGCGCGGTCCCGTACCAGGCCCATGATGTGGCCGATGACCTCTTCCGGGTCCATCTCGCTGGTGTCGACCTCGATCGCGTCGTCGGCCATGGCCAGCGGCGAGGTGGCCCGTCCGGAGTCGGCGGCGTCGCGGCGCTCGATGTCCGCGAGGATCGCCGCGATGCCGGCCGGGTCGGCCACCCCCAGTTGCGCGGCCCTGCGGGCGGCGCGGGTGGTGGCGGAGGCGGTGAGGAAGACCTTGAGGTCCGCCCCGGGGAAGACCACGGTGCCCATGTCGCGCCCCTCGGCGACGATCCCGCGCGGGGCCGCGGCGGCCGAACCGCGCTGCAGGTCGACCAGCCGGGTGCGCACCTCGGGCACGGCCGAGACGGCCGAGACCGCGGCGGTGACCTCGGGGCCGCGGATCGGCCCGGAGACGTCCACGCCGTCGACGGTGATCGTCGGCCCGTCCGCGTCCGTGCCGGAGAGGATCACCGGCTTGGTCGAGGCGTTCGCCACGGCCTCGGCGTCGTCGACGTCCACGCCGTTCTGCAGCAGCCAGTAGGTCATCGCCCGGTACATCGCGCCGGTGTCCAGGAAGCTGAGCCCCAGCCGGTGGGCGATCTCACGGGAGACGGTGGACTTGCCGGTACCGGCCGGGCCGTCGAGGACGACGATCACCGGAGCATCCGAACGGTCGGCTGTTTCCACGGTGACAACGTCCTCTTCTTCTCTTCGCAAGGCGCGATACGGCAGGGGTCCACCCCCAAGGTTACCGGTCCGAACGCACCCGCCAGCCCCGCTCCTGCAGCGCCGCCGTCAGCACGCCCGCCGCGGCGGGCGCGACCATCAGCTGCACCAGGCCGACCTGCTGCCCGGTCGAGTGCTCGATCAGCACGTCCTCGATGTTCACCCCGACCCGCCCGGCCTCGGCGAACAGCCGCGCCAGCTCGCCCGGCTGGTCGCCGATGACCACCACGACCGTCTCATACCGGGTGGGCGGCGCCCCGTGCTTGCCCGGGATCCGGGCCCGGCCCGCGTTGCCCCGGCGCAGCACGTCCGCGACGGCCAGGGCGCCCTGCTCCCGCTTGGCCTCGTCCGCGGCCTGCAGCGCCCGCAGCCCGGCGACCGCCCCGCCGAGGTCGGCGGCCAACTCCTCCAGGATGTCGGCGACCACTCCGGCGTTGGCGCTGAGGATCTCCACCCACATCAGCGGATTGGACCCGGCGATCCGGGTGGTGTCCCTGATCCCCGGTCCTGCCAGCCGGACCGCGTTCTCCTCGGCGTGCTCCAGCCGCGCCGCGACCAGGCTGGCGAGCACCTGCGGGGTGTGCGAGACCAGTGCGACGGCGCGGTCGTGGGCGACGGCGTCCATCACCACCGGGACCGCCCCGCACAGCGCCACCAGTTCCAGCGCGGCGTTCAGGGTGTCGGTGTCGGTCTCCGGAGTCGGCGTCAGCACCCAGGTGCGGCCCTCGAACAGGTCGGCCCGGGCGGCCAGCGGTCCGTTCCGCTCGGCGCCGGCCATCGGGTGGCTGCCGATGTAGTGGACGGTGTCGCAGCCCAGTGCGGCGATGTCCTGGCGCGGCCCCGCCTTCACGCTGGCGACGTCGGTGTACCAGCGGGCCAGGTTCTGCCGCTGGCAGTCGGCCAGCACCGAGGCGATCATCGCGGGCGGCACGGCGATGATCGCCAGGTCCACCGGCCCCTCCGGCTCCTCCGCCGTGCCCGCTCCCAGCGACGCCGCGGTGCGGACGGCGTCGGGGTCGGCATCGCGCAGGTGCACGGTTATCCCGCGCGCGCTCAGCGCGAGCGCGGCAGAGGTGCCGATCAGTCCGGTGCCGATCACGGCGGCGGTGCGCATGGCGGGCTACGTCCTCGGGCTCAGGGGGCGGGTGCGGCGCAGGTTGCGCTCCCCATGATTCCGTATGGCCGGGCCCGGCAGCGAGTCCGTTCCGGCGGCGGGCGTGCAGGCGGGCGCATACAAGCGGACGCATGCGGGGCGGCGCGTGCGGACCGGGCCGGAGGCGCAGACCGGCCCGGGCCGCCGGGCCGAGGGGACCGCAGGACGCCGGGAGACTCCCGCGCGGCGCCCGGGCGCAGCGTCCTGCTGGTTCAGCCTAGTCCGGCCGCCCGCCATTCGAAACGACGGGTCCACCTGTCAAGACGGTCGTAGCGGCGGGCCTGGTCACGGCGGTGCGCCGGGCACCGACCCGCTGGGTGATGGCGATGCATCCGAGCACCAGTACCGCCGCGGCCGGCGCGGCCGGCGGCAGCCGCTCCCCCAGCAGCAGTACGGACCACAGCAGCGTCAGCAGCGGCTGGGCCAACTGCAGTTGGCTGGCCCTGGGCACCCCGATCGCCGCCATCCCCCGGTACCAGAGCACAAAGCCGCCGAACTGGGAGACCGCTGCCAGATAACCGACCCCGACCACCGCGTGGGCGGTCAGGCCGACCGGTTCGACCGCCGGCGCGACCGCGGCGGTCACCGCGGTGAGCGGCAGCGCCGCCACCACGGCCCAGGCGATCACCTGCCATCCGGGCAGGTCCCGGGCCAGCCTGCCGCCCTCGGCGTAGCCCACCGCGCACACCAGCAGCGCCGCGACCAGGTACAGGTCGGCGCCGGTCGGACGGCCGTGGTTCTGCAGCAGGGTGAACGCCGCGACGACGACCGCGCCCGCCACTGCCGCACCCCAGTAGGAGCGGGACAGTCGGGTACGGCTCCGTAGCGCCGACACCACCGCGGTGGCCAGCGGCAGCACCCCGATCACCACGGCCGAATGGGCCGAGCCGGCGGTCTGCAGTGCGAACGTGGTGAGCAGCGGGAAGCCGACCACGCAGCCGAGCGCCACCGCGGCCAGGCCCCGCCAGTGCCGCCGCTCGGGCACCGGTACCCGCCCGCCGACCAGGCAGCCGAGCGCCAGCAGCCCTGCCAGCACGCCGCGGAGGCCGGTGACCGTCCAGGGGCCGAGGCCACGGCCCCCATCCAGGGCCCAGTCGGTGGCCGGAAAGCTGAAGGAGAAGGAAAGGACGCCCAGCCCGGCCAGCAGCACCCCGGAACTGCTACCGGCACCGCCGCCCCAACCGCTACTGACCCTCCGCCAATTGCCGATACCGCTACTATGTTCTCTCATGAACGAGCGTAGCAGTGTCGCGGATCTCGCCGAAACCCTGCGCCGTGAGCTCCAGCGCTACCCGGACGGCCGGATGCTTCCGTCCAGCCGCGCTCTGATGGCCCGTTACCAGGTCGGCCCGGGCACCGTCTCCCGGGCCGTCGCCGCGCTGGCCGCCGAGGGGCTGGTGGTCTCCCGTCCAGGCGCGGGCGTCTTCCGGGTCCGTCCGCGCGACGGCGTGGACCGGCGGGACGCGGACCTGTCCTGGCAGCAGGTGGCGCTCAGCGCCGGCAGCGGTGAGCGGGCCGTGGACGCGACCGGCGTGCTGGCCACGCTGACCGTCCCGCCCGCCGAGGTGATCGACCTCAGCGGCGGCTATCTGCACCCCTCGCTGCAGCCCGAGCGCGCTCTCGGCGCCGCCCTGGCCAGGGCCGGACGCCGGCCCGGCGCCTGGGGCAGGCCGCCGGTCGAGGGGCTGTCGGAGCTGCGGGCCTGGTTCGCCGCCGACATCTCCGGCCCCACCCAGGCCCTGGGCGCCGCGGACGTCCTGGTCGCGGCCGGCGGGCAGAGCGCGCTCAGCACCGCCCTAAGGGCCCTCGCCGCACCGGGGGCGCCGGTGCTGGTCGAGTCGCCGACCTACTACGGCATCCTCGCCATCGCCCGGGCCGCCGGACTGCGCCCGGTCCCCGTCCCGATGGACGCCGAGGGCGTGCGCACCGACCTGCTGGCGGACGCCTTCGCCGCCAGCGGCGCCCGGGTCTTCGTCTGCCAGCCGCTGTTCCAGAACCCGACCGGGGCGGTGCTGGCCCCGAAGCGCCGGGCCGAGGTTCTCCGGATCGCCCGCGCCGCAGGGGCGTTCGTGGTGGAGGACGACTTCGCCCGCAGACTCGCCCATGCCGACGCCCCCGCGTTGCCGCTGCCGCTGGCCACCGACGACCCGGACGGGGTGGTGGTGCACGTCCGCTCGCTGACCAAGGTGACCTCGGCCAGCCTGCGCGTCGCCGGTCTCAGCGCGCGCGGTCCCGCGCTGGAACGGCTGCGCTCGCTGCAGGCGGTGGACAGCTTCTTCGTCCCGCGCCCGCTCCAGGAGACCGCGCTGGAACTGGTCGCCGCCCCGGCCTGGCGCACCCATCTGCGCACCGTCGCCGGCGCGCTGCGGGACCGCAGGCAGGCGCTGGCCCTCCCGTTGCGGGAGCACCTGGCCGGTCCGGCCCCGCTGGGCAGCTACCAGCTGTGGCTGCGGCTGCCGGACGGCGCCGACGAGGCCGCGATCACCGCCGCGGCCTACCGCGCGGGCGTCTCGGTCACCCCCGGACGCGCCTACTTCCCGGCCGAGCCCCCGGCCCCGCATCTGCGGGTCAGCTTCGCCGGCGCCGCCGGGGTGCGGCAACTCTCGGACGGGGCCGAGCTGTTGAACCGGGTGCTGGCCGAGGCGGAAGCGGCGCGGTCGCGGAGGCCGTCGGCAGGGTCGTCGCGGGGCTCAGAGCACCCGGAGGTCACGTGAGGTCAGGTTGAGGCGTTCGCCGCCGTCCTCCGTGCAGACCGCGATGTCCTCGATCCGGGCCCCGTACAGGCCCGGAAGGTAGATGCCCGGCTCGACCGAGAAGGCCATGCCGGACTCCAGCGGCCGGGCCGACCCGGCGACGATGTAGGGCTCCTCGTGGGTCTCCAGGCCGATGCCGTGGCCGGTGCGGTGGATGAACTGCTCCCCGTACCCGGCCTCGGCGATGATCTCCCGGCCCACCGCGTCCAGCCGCTCGGCGGTGATCCCGGGCCGGATCGACTCGCACTGCGCGGTCTGCGCCGCCCGCAGCACCCCGAAGGCCCGCAGATAGTCCGCCGGGGCCGGGCCCAGGCAGTAGTTGCGGGTCGAGTCGGAGCAGTAGCCCGACGGCATGGTGCCGCCGATGTCGACCACCACCGGCTCCCCGGCCTGGATCACCCGGTCGGACAGCTCATGGTGCGGGCTGGCGCCGTTCGGCCCCGAGCCGACGATCACGAAGTCGACGGTCTCATGGCCGGCCGCGAGGATGGCGTCGGCGATGTCCTTGCCCACCTCGCGCTCGGTCCGCCCGGGCCGCAGCCACTCCCCCACCGCGTCGTGCACCGCGTCGATGGCCGCGCCCGCGGCCCGCAGCGCAGCGACCTCGGCTGCGGACTTGCGCATCCGCAGCGCCCCGAGCACCTCGCCGGCCAGCTCCTGCTCCACCCCCGGCAGCGCCGACCGCAGCGCCAGCACCTTCTCCGCCCACATGTGGTTGTCCAGCCCGACCCGGCGCAGCCCGGCCGCCGCCGAGGGCAGCCGGGAGGCGATCAGCGCGTACGGGTCCTCGGTCTCCCGCCAGCCGACGATCTCCACGTCCAGCGCGCCCGCCGGCGAGGCCTCGGCGGCGGGTTGCTCCAGCAGCGGCACCACCAGGAAGGGCTCCCCGGCCGCCGGGGCGACCAGGCAGGTCAGCCGCTCCAGCGGCAGTGCCTGGTACCCGGTCAGATAGCGCAGGTCGGGTCCGGGCGAGACCAGCAGGGCGTCCAGACCGGCGTCGGCGGCGGCCTTCTGCGCACGGACGATCCGGTCGAGGGGGTAGAGCTCAGTGTCATGGGCCATGGCGCCCAGTCCACCATGCGGACAGGGCCGCTGCCAGTGCGCCGCCGGTGCGCCGCGGGTCTGCGCAAGGGGTGATCCGGAGCGCGGGGATCAGGTACAAATGGGAGATGATTCTGCACCTGACGACGCTCGACGGCTGGCTGGCGCACCCCGACCGCCCCTACGCCACGGCCTCGCTGGCGTTGGAGGGCTTCATCCACTGCTCGCCCGACGAACCGTCCGTCCTGGCCGTGGCCAACGACCGCTTCGCCGGGACCCAGGGACCGCTGATGGTCCTGCTGATCGACGAGGACGCCCTGGACTCCCCGGTCCGCTGGGAGGCTGCCGCCCCGACCCCGCCGCCCGGTGCCTCCGGCACCACGCTATTCCCCCACATCTACGGCCCGGTCAACCGGTCGGCCGTCGCCGGGATGCTGGAAGTCGAACGCGACGCGGCGGGGCGGTGGGCCACGCTGGCGGCGTGGAGCTAAGTGGTTGCCGCGGGACCTTTGCTGCGGACCGTGGTGGGCTGGTCGCGCAGTTCCCCGCGCCCCTGGGGCCTGCAACTGAATCACAGTGGGCCAGCTGCACCTACCTAGCGGCGCGGGGAACTGCGCGACAGGCCGCTTACGGTCCGCAGCCGACCATCCGTCGCGCCGTCACCTACGCCGGTTCGGGCTCGAAGACGTGCAGCGCCTCCGACTCCGGGCCGTAGAGGATGACCCTGGACGGCGGGATCTTCCCCTCCGTCACGAAGTAGGCATGGATCTCGCCGAAGGCGCCGTTCAGCGCCGCCACCGTCTCGGCACTCGGGAAGGCGGCCCCAAGCCAGTGCGCGGCGAGCTCCCAGCGGACCCCCGTGTCGTTGTCCCGCGGCGCCGTCGGCTCGGCCTCAAGACCCACTCCGTGCAGCACCCTCAGCAGGGCGTTCATGTCGTCCCCGTCGATGCGGACGAAGTTCTCTTCCACCAAGATCTCTGCCATGCCCGCTCAATACCCGCTGCCCAGGCGGTGAACCCGTCTCGACGGGGCAGGCGAGACTGCGAATCCGTCCAGGTGTGAACAGGTGAGGGAGCCTCAGATGCCCATCCGCTTCCACAAGTCCTTTCCGATCTTCCCCGGCGTCCGGCTGAACATCAACCGCCGTTCCCTGTCGGTGAGCGCCGGCGGCCGCCATGAGCACTACACCGTCAACAACCGCGGGCAGCGCACCGAATCGGTCGATCTCCCCGGCCCTTTCTCCTGGCGCCGGACCCGCAGCCGCTACCGCTGACAGACTGCTGACGGAACCACTGGCGAAATCCGGCAGCCCCGCCCTCCGAGGCGAACCGCTCTCGGCGGGCGGGGGCTGCCCAAGGTGACGTCGCGTCACATGTGGACGGCCGCCGGGGCGTCCGGGTCGACCGAGATGCGGCCGCGGCGGTAGAGCACGCCGGTGAGGACCAGGCCGACCACGAAGAAGCCGGCCGACCACCAGTAGGCGGTGCTGTAGCTGTGCAGTTGGGCCTGGGCCAGTGCGGCCGGGCTCGGCACCCTGCCCGCCAGATAGCTGGTGGCCGCGCTGGAGGCGAGGGTGTTAAGCAGCGCGGTGCCGATGGAGCCGCCGATCTGCTGCATGGTGTTGACGGTCGCCGAGGCGATGCCCGCGTCCGCCGGGTCGATCCGGTCGGTGGCCAGGCTCATCGCCGGCGGCATCACCAGGCCGAGACCGAAACCGGAGATCAGCAGCGCCGGCAGCACCGCGGTGGCGTAGCCGCTGTTCAGGTTGAGGCCGGTGAGCAGCACCATGCCCGCCGCGGCCAGGCCCATCCCCAGCGGCACCACCGGCTTGGGGCCGATCCTGGGGATCAGCACGATGGTGGATATCTGCGCGGTGACGATCAGCGCGCCGATCATCGGCAGGAACGCCAGCCCGGTGCTGACGGGGCTGTAGTGCAGCGAGACCTGCAGGTAGTAGGTCAGGAACAGGAACACCCCGAACATGCCCGCGCCGGAGATGCCGACGGCAAGGAACGAGGCGCCGCGGTTGCGGTCGAACAGCACCCGGAGCGGCAGCAGCGGGTGCGAGGCCCGTGTCTGCCACCAGCCGAAGGCGGCGATCAGCAGCCCGCCCGCAGCCAGGAAGCCCCAGGTCATCACGGAGGACCAGTGGTGCGTCTCGGCGTTGGAGAAGCCGTAGACCAGGCCGAACAGACCGACGGTGACCAGCAGGGTGCCGGGGATGTCCAGCTTGGGGCGGGCGGCCGGGGCGCCGCCCTTCAGCACGCTGAGGCCGCCGATGAAGGCGATCACCGCGAAGACCAGGTTGACGTAGAGGGTCCAGCGCCAGCTGAGGTGCTCGGTGAGCAGACCGCCGAGCAGCAGGCCGAGCCCGCCGCCGGCCCCGGCGATGGCACCGTAGATCCCGAACGCCTTGGCTCGCTCCTTGGCGTCGGTGAAGGTGGTGTTGAGCAGCGACAGCGCGGCGGGGGCGAGCAGGGCGCCGAACATGCCCTGCAGGGCCCGGCCGATGACCAGAACCTCGAAGTTGCCGGCCGCGCCGGCCAGCGCGGAGGCGATGGCGAAGCCGGCCACGCCGATCAGGAACACGGTCTTGCGGCCGATCAGGTCGGCCAGCCGCCCGCCGATCAGCAGCAGGCTGCCGAAGGCCAGCGAGTAGGCGGTGATGACCCACTGTCGGTCGCTGTCGTTGAAGCCGAGCGCGTGCTGGGCCGAGGGCAGGGCGATGTTCATCACGGTCGAGTCGAGCACGACCATCAGCTGGGCGAGGGCGATCACAGCCAGCACCCACCAGCGGTGCGTGGAGGCGGGCTCCACGCCGGACGGGGTGTCGGTGCGGGCACCGACGGTGGTCTGGGTCATGGCTTCTCCCCGAACGAAACGGTTTCGTACCCGTTCACGATATGACACCGCCTATCGAAACGCAAACGTTTCGATAGGCGGTGTCTGTGACTCAGGCGACACCCAGCGCGGGCAGGATCACCGCGTCGATGTAGCGGGACAGGTAGTCGCTGTCGGCGAAGCGGCCCTCCAGGAACTTCCGCGAGATCAGCGCACCGAACAGCATGTGCGCGAAGAACTCCAGGGCCGGGCTGTCCGGCGCGACCTCGCCCCGGGCGACCGCCCGCTGGACCACGGCCTCCAGCCGTGCCAGCTCCGGGGCGATCAGCATCTCCTGCAGCGCGGCTTCCAGCTCCGAGTTGGTGCCTGCGGCATGGCCGATCGCGGCCATGAACGCGGTGTCGTGCTCGGCCGCGTCACCGGCCTGGGCGGCCATCAGCTGCAGGTCCCCACGCAGGCTGCCGGTGTCGTCGTCGAGGACCTTCACCGGCCGGTGGTGCCGCATCGCGGCGGCCACCAGTTCCGGCTTCCCCTGCCACTGCCGGTACAGCGTGGCCTTGCTCGAATGGCTGCGGGCCGCGACGGCGTCCATGGTCATGGCCTCGTAGCCGACCTCGCGGACCAGGTCGATCACGGCCTGGTAGAGCTCGGCCTCCCGCTCACTGCTGAGCCGGGAACGGCGCACCGTCGCGGTCATCGCTGCCCCTCCTCGTCCCTACAGCCCGACGGCCTTCATCAGCTGCCCGACCTCGGGGTTGGTGAGGCGGCGCAGCCAGCCGGACTTCTGGTCGCCCAGCGCGATCGGGCCGAACTGCACCCGGACCAGCTTCTCGACGGGGTAGCCGGCCTCGGCCAGCAGCCGCCGCACGATGTGCTTGCGGCCCTCGTGCAGGCTGACCTCGACCAGGTAGTTCTTGCCGACGTTCTGGACCACCTTGAAGCTGTCGGCCCGGGCCCAGCCGTCCTCCAGCTCCACGCCCTTGGCCAGCTGCTTGCCCAGGTCGCGCGGGATCGGGCCCTGGATCGCGGCCAGGTACGTCTTGGTGACGCCGTACTTGGGGTGGGTCAGCCGGTGCGCCAGCTCGCCGTGGTTGGTGAGCAGGATGATGCCCTCGGTCTCGGTGTCCAGCCGGCCCACGTGGAACAGCCGGGTCTCCCGGTTGTTCACGTAGTCGCCCAGGCACTGGCGGCCGTCCGGGTCCTCCATGGTGGCCACCACGCCGGCCGGCTTGTTCAGCGCGAAGAACAGGTAGGACTGGGTGGCCACGGTCAGGCCGTCCACCTTGATCTCGTCGTGGGCCGCGTCGACGCGCTTGCCCTGCTCGCGCACGAGCCGGCCGTTGACCTCGACCCGGCCCTGCTCGATCAGCTCCTCGCAGGCGCGACGGCTGCCCATGCCGGCCCGGGCCAGCACCTTCTGCAGCCGCTCGCCCTCGGGCTCGCCATGGGTCTTCGGCAGCTTCACGGCCGGCTTGTCGTGCCGGGCCCGCACCGCGTCCTCGACCTTGGCCTGCAGCTCCCGCGAGCGCACCGGCTTGGCCGGACCGCGCTTGGCGCCGGCCCCGCCGCCCAGGCCGCCGGGGCGGATCTGGCCGACCGAACGGCCCGCGCCGGGCGCCTTGGCGCCGAACTCGGGACGGTCGTAGGAGCGCTGCTCGGGACGCGGCGCCTCCTTCTCCCAGCCGCTGCCGCTGCGGCGCTGGTTGC
>NZ_BBPM01000024.1:89388-91730 GCF_000787775.1 Streptacidiphilus carbonis
GGGACGCGGCGCCTCCTTCTCCCAGCCGCTGCCGCTGCGGCGCTGGTTGCTGTTGGTCGCGCCGCCGCGCTGGCCGCCGCGACCGCCGCCGGCCCCGCGCGGAGTGCCGCCGCTGCGAGCGCCGCCACCGCCTCCGCTGCGGCCGCCGCCACCGCTGCTGTTCCTACCGTTGCCACTGCTACCGCTACGCATCAAGAAGTCCGTTGTCGAGTCCGTCGTCGGGGCCGCGTCCCAGGGCGGGTGTCACTGCCTGTCACCTGCTCGTGGCGACCGCCTCGGCGATCGCTGAGCCCTCCTGCGAGTCCGCTTCCACGTCGTCGGCCTCAGGCAGGAAGGGGGCCAGCTCCGGCAGCTCGTCAAGGCCGCGCAGCCCCATCCGTTCCAAAAATGTTTGCGTCGTCCGGTACAGGATGGCTCCTGTTTCCGGCTCGGACCCGGTCTCCTCGACCAGACCCCTCTGCACAAGGGTACGCATGACGCCGTCACAGTTCACACCACGGACGGCCGATACCCGCGATCTGGACACCGGCTGCCGGTAGGCGATGACCGCCAGCGTCTCCAGCGCGGCCTGGGTGAGCCGGGCGTGCTGGCCGTCCAGGACGAACCGGTCCACCGCCGGTGAGCAGGCCGCACGGCTGTAGTAGCGCCAGCCTCCGGCCACGAAGCGCAGCTCGAAACCGCGCCCCTGCCCGGTGTACTCGGCGGCCAGCTCGCGCAGCGCCCGCTCGACGACCCGTTTGGGCCGCTCCAGCACCTCGGCGAGATGCGCGGTGGTGGTGGGCTCGACCACCACCATCAGGATCGCCTCCAGGGCCGGCTTCAGCTCCAGCTCCGCGACCGCGCTCGGCACATCGATCGCTGTCGCCGCTGCCGTGAGCGGGCCCGGGTCGGGCACCGGCAGCGGCTCCGGGTCCGGCATCGGCGGATGCGGCGGCAGCGGCGGGACGGGCGGGGTCGGCACGGGGTCCGGGATCGGGTCGGGGCCGGGCGCGGGCTCCGGCGGCGGCTCCGGGACCGGCTTGGGAATCGGGTCCGGCTCCGGCGTCGGCTGCGGGAAGGGCTCGGGCACCGGCTGCGGGGGCGGTGCGGGCACCGGATCGGGCTGCACCGGGTCCGGCTCGACCCAGGTCTCCTCGTCGGTCCAGGCGTTCTCCAGGTACTCCCCCGGGCGCGGCCGCCCGGGCATCCCCAGCCGCCGCCGGACGCCGCCGGACCGGGCTGCGTCGTCGCTTCCGCTCATCGCTTCTCGCCTTCCTCGGTGTCGGATCCCCTGCTCTCGGATGCTTCGGTGTCGAACTCCTCGCTCACCTCGATCTCTGCCCCCTCCTCGCCGATCCACTGCACCAGCAGCTCCCCCAGTGCCTCCGGCTGGTCGAACAGCAGCACCTTCTCGCGGTAGAGCTCCAGCAGCGCCAGGAACCTGGCCACCACCGTCAGCACGTCCGGGGCGTCCTCGGTCAGGGTGCGGAAGCTGGCCTGCCCCACCAGTTGCAGCCGCTCCAGCAGCAGCGCGGCCTGCTCGCGCACGCTCACCTTGGGGGTGTGGATGTGGTCGACGTAGACGACCGGCTTCGGCTTGGGCTCCATCGCCTTGGCCGCGAGCCGGGCGAAGGCCTCGGGGGTGAGGCTGATGACCACCTCGGGCAGCAGCGCGGCATGGTGCGGCTCCAGCCCGGCCGTGCGGGGGCGGCGCTTCTGCTCAGCCTCCCAGCGCTGCTCGAACAGTGCCGCGATCTGCTTGTAGGCCCGGTACTGCAGCAGCCGCGCGAACAGCAGGTCGCGCGCCTCCAGCAGGGCCAGGTCCTCCTCGTCCTCCAGCTCGGCCACGGGCAGCAGCCGGGCCGCCTTCAGGTCCAGCAGGGTCGCCGCGACCACCAGGAACTCACTGGCCAGATCCAGGTCCCAGTCCGGGCCCATCGCCCTGATGTGGGCGATGAACTCGTCGGTGACCCGCGACAGCGAGACCTCGGTGACGTCCATCTTGTGCTTCGCGATCAGGCTCAGCAGCAGGTCGAACGGCCCCTCGAAGTTGTCCAGCCGCACCAGGAACCCGCCCGACGGCGCCTCCTCCTCGGGAGGCGCGTCGGCGGGCACGGGGACGGCGGGTGCACTCACGGGGCCAGCGTAGAGCCACGCGTGAAGCGTCGGTTGTCACGACCCGGATGTTCGGCTGCGGCGTTCGCATGGCCGGTCGCGCGGTTCCCCGCGCCCCTGAGGGGGTGCAACGCGCTCACAGCGGGTCAGTTGCAGCACCGTAGGGGCGCGGGGAACCGCGCGACCAGCCGCCTACGGTCCGCAGCCGAAGATCCCTCGGCGACGCCTAGCGCCCGCGCAACCGCCGC
>NZ_BBPM01000024.1:92245-97747 GCF_000787775.1 Streptacidiphilus carbonis
ATCTTCTCCTCGGGCCGCTCCCGCCCGGTGGGGCGGGACCGGCCGCCGCCGCGGGGCTTGCGCCGGGCCGCCGCGTCCGCGGCGGGGGCGGGGGTGCCGTTGTGCTGCGGGGCGGGCTGCCCCGCCCCGGGGCCGGGTGCAGGGCGCCGGGGGGCCGAAACCGGCGCCGGCGCCACCGCGGCCTTGGCGGTGGCAGCAGCCGGCTCGCCCGAGGCGTGTTCGCCCTCGGGCTCCGCGTCCCCGGCCTCCGCCGTCCGGCTCTGCGCCGATTCGGAGGGGCGTGCGGGCTCGGAGGAGCGGGGCGCGGGCGTGAGCGACATCCCCCCGGTGGTCCGGAACAGTTCGTCCGCTCCCGGGAGGCTCACTCGACGGGGCACCGGGCGAGCACCTCCCTGGCGAGCTGTCGGTACGCGGCGGCGCCGACCGAGTTGGAGGCGTAGGTGGTGATCGGTTCACCGGCCACCGTGGTCTCCGGGAAGCGCACCGTGCGGCCGATGACGGTGTGGAAGACGTGCTCGCCGAACGCCTCGACGACCCGGGCCAGCACCTCACGGCTGTGCACCGTGCGCGAGTCGTACATGGTCGCCAGGATGCCGTCCAGGCGCAGGTCGGGGTTGAGCCGCTCGCAGACCTTCTCGATGGTCTCGGTGAGCAGCGCGACCCCGCGCAGGGCGAAGAACTCGCACTCCAGCGGCACGATCACGCTGTGCGCCGCGGTGAGCGCGTTCACCGTCAGCAGGCCCAGCGAGGGCTGGCAGTCGATGATGACGTAGTCGTAGTCCGGCAGCAGCGGCTTGAGCGCCCGCGCCAGCGCGGACTCCCGGGCCACCTCGCTGACCAGCTGCACCTCGGCGGCCGACAGGTCGATGTTGGAGGGCAGCAGGTCCATGCCGGGGACGGCGGTCTTCAGCAGCACCTCGTCGGCCGTCAGGCCCCGCTCCATGAGCAGGTTGTAGACCGTCAGGTCCAGTTCCATCGGGTTGACGCCGAGACCGACCGAGAGCGCGCCCTGGGGGTCGAAGTCGACCAGCAGCACCCGGCGGCCGTACTCGGCCAGCGCCGCGCCCAGGTTGATGGTCGAGGTGGTCTTGCCGACCCCGCCCTTCTGGTTGCACATCGCCACGATCTTCGCCGGACCGTGCTCGGTGAGCGGGGAGGGGATGGGGAAGTACGGCAGCGGGCGGCCGGTGGGGCCGACCCGCTCCCGGCGCTGCCGGGCCGCGTCAGGCGCCAGCGTGGCGGCGTACTCCGGGTCGGGCTCGTACTCGGCGTCGGGGTCGTAGAACTGACCGTCCGGCAGCTCGGCGTAGACCAGGCCCGGTTCGACGGCGTTGTAGGCCGTCGCGTTGTAGACCTCGGAGTTGCGTGCGCCGGCCTGGTAGGGGTCGGCCTGGCCGTGGTGGGTGTCGTACTCGGGTGTCGCCTGGCGGGCGTCAAAGGTGCGCACGTCCATCGACTCCTCCCCGGAGGGACCGGCGACGTCCTGCACCAGTCCTGGCTGACCACCCCCGGGAGCAAATGTCGACTCATTCACAAGTCGTCTTACCTCCTTGGCGACCGCCGTTGACACCGGAATCGTTTGGTGGGGCTCTGGGGCTTGCCCCCTCCAATGGGCGGCATGTGCCGTGCCGCAGCCTAGCAACGACACAGTAGCGCCAACCACCACACCAGTGATGCACGAACCAACATGTCGATATGACTAGCTCACTGCTCAGTGGCCGACGACAGCCCCGCACCCCGCCACGATGCCAGAGATCAGGCGGCAGTACAGCCCTTCGGACCATCGTCATCACATCCGCACGGGAGTGAGATCAGACGTCAGAAAGTTGACGATCTGTCGACATTGAGACCTTTCGCGGCCTTGACGGCGCACCGCGGCCATGCCGAAGGGCGGGGCACCGACCGGTGTCCCGCCCTTCGCTCCAGGCTGCCGCGAGGGCGCCTCGGGGCAGGCCCTCAGGCCACGCCCGCAGGCCATTCCGTCAGGCCATGCCGTCAGGCCAGCACGTCGCCCAGCGCCACCGAGTTGAGGCCGTGGGCCTCGGCCACCTCGTGGTAGGTCAGCTGGCCCTCGTGCGCGTTGAGGCCCTTGGCCAGCGCGCCGTCACGGTTGCAGGCCTCCTTCCAGCCGCGGTTGGCCAGCTCGACGATGTACGGCATCGTCGCGTTGGTCAGCGCGTAGGTGGAGGTGTTGGGCACCGCGCCGGGCATGTTGGCGACGCAGTAGAAGACCGAGTTGTGGACCGGGAAGGTCGGCTCGGCGTGGGTGGTCGGCCGGGAGTCCTCGAAGCAGCCGCCCTGGTCGATGGCGATGTCGACCAGCACCGAGCCGGGCTTCATCCGCGAGACCAGCTCGTTGGTGACCAGCTTGGGGGCCTTGGCGCCGGGGATCAGCACCGCACCGATGACCAGGTCGGCCTCCAGCACGGCCTTCTCCAGCTCGAAGGCGTTGGAGGAGATCGCCTTGATCCGGTTGCCGAAGATCTTGTCGGCCTCGCGCAGCTTGTTGATGTCGCGGTCCAGCAGGGTCACGTCGTAGCCCATGCCGATGGCGATGGTCGCCGCGTGCCAGCCGGAGACGCCGCCGCCGATGACCACGGCCTTGGCCGCGTGGGTGCCGGGCACGCCGCCCGGCAGGGTCCCGCGTCCGCCGGCCGGGCGCATCAGGTGGTACGAGCCGACCTGCGGGGCCAGCCGGCCCGCGACCTCGGACATCGGGGCGAGCAGCGGCAGGGCGCCGTTGGCCAGCTGCACGGTCTCGTAGGCGATGGCGGTGGTGCCGGAGGCGAGGAGGGCGTCGGTGCACTCCCGCGAAGCGGCCAGGTGAAGGTAGGTGAACAGGGTCTGGCCCTTGCGGAGGCGGTGGTACTCCTCGGCGACGGGCTCCTTGACCTTGAGCAGCAGGTCGGCGGCGGCCCAGACCTCGTCAGCGGTGGCGAGGATCTCGGCACCGGCGGAGACGTACTCCTCGTCGGTGATGGAGGAGCCGACGCCGGCGTTCTGCTCCACGACGACCTGGTGGCCGTTGCGGACCAGCTCGTGCACGCCGGCGGGCGTGATGGCCACGCGGTACTCGTGGTTCTTGACCTCGCGGGGGATGCCGACCTTCACGGCTAAACACGTCCCTTGCACATATGGGGTCCGTCGGCGGATACGCCGACGGTGGCCGCGCACTGGTTGCGGCACTCCCAAGTGTAATGAAGCCCGAGGATTGCGACAGCCTTACAATCTGACCAAAAGAATACGATCGGTTGGCAGTTTCGTAGGCTTGCGCGGCCACCTGTGTTAACAAGTGCCCTCAAAAGCACCAAACCGCTCACACATTCGCAATCACTCCGTAACGGCCTGGTGAGCGGCCTCCTCCTGGCTCCGCCGCACCTGCGGCAGGCCCAGCGCCGCCGCCTGTTCGCGCCGTGCCCGGCCGCCCTCGGCGTCGCCCGTCCGCTCCAGCAATTCGGCGCTCCGCAGCAGCACCTGGGTCCGCAACCGCACGCCCGGCGCACCGGCGAGGCCCCGCGCCTCCTCCAGCGCGTCCCGCAGCGTGCGCACCGCCTGGTCCGGGTGGCCGGCCAGCTCCTGCACCCGGGCCGCGCCGAGGGTCGCACCCACCGCCCCGGCCGGGTCGCCGAGCCTGCGGTGCAGCGCGGCGGCGGCCCGGTAGTCCTTCAGCGCGTCGCCCATCCGCCCCTGCGCGCTGTGCACGGCGGCGAGCCGGACCAGCAGCCGCACCTCGTCGGCCTGCTCGCCGCGCCTGCGCCGCAGCCCCAGCGCCCGGCCGTACCAGTCGGCGGCCCGCACCAGGTCCCCGGAGGCCCGGAAGGCGCCGGCGACCGCCTCCAGGATCCGGCAGACCGCCACATGGTCGTCGGCGGCGCGGGCCGGGCCCAGCGCCGAGCGGTAGCGCTCCAGGGCCCGGCGGTGCTCGCCCGCGGTCGCGTGCAGATCGCCGAGGTTGACCAGCGCGGCCGCCTGCTGCCGGTGCAGCCTGCCGCGCAGCGCCAGTTCCAGAACCGTCCCGTGCAGCGCGTAGAGGTCGGCGGCGACCGGCTGTGCGCCGCCGGCCCACAGCGGCAGCGCCCGCACCAGCGCGGTGGCCAGCCGCATCGCCAGGCCGTCCAGCGCTCCGTCGGCCGCGGCGGTGTCCAGTGCCTCCCGCAGCACCGGCAGCTCGGCGTCCAGCCAGCGCCAGGCCTCGGCGGAACCGCCGAAGCGCAGCGGGCCCGGCAGCGGGTCCGGCGCGGGGCCCGCACCCGGGGCGAGCTGGTGGCAGCAGGCGGTGAGCAGCCGGGTGAGCCGCTCCAGCAGCCGGGCCCGGGCCAGCTCGGTCTCGGCCGGGCGGTCCCCGGCCAGCAGCGCGGCCAGCGGCTCACGCAGGCATTCCGGCAGCTCGTGGCGCCCGTCCCGGCCGACCGGACGGAGCAGCTGCTGCTCGGCCAGCGTCGCCAGGTGCACCGCTGCGGCGTCCACCGGGCAGCCCAGCAGCGCGGACGCGGTCCGGGGGTCGGTCACCCCGCCGGGGGCCAGGGTGAGCAGCCGCAGCAGCGTGGCGGCCTGCGCCGGCAGTCCGTCGCGGACCAGGTCGAAGGCGCGCAGCAACGGCTCGACACCCGGTTCGGCGGCGCCGGGGCGCTTGGCGAGCACGACCCGGGGGGATTCGGCGGCCTGGGCGGCCAGCAGCCGCAGCACATCGGTGACCGAGGCCCTGGGCCGCGCCCGCAGCCAGCCGCCGACCAGGCAGAGCGCCATCGGATGACAGGCCAGCGTCTCGGCCAGGGTCCGCGCCGCCACCGGGTCGCAGACGATCCGGGTGTCCCCGGCGTGCGCCACCAGCACCGCGGTGGCCGCGGACGCGCCGAGCCCGCCGATCACCACCGGACGGGCGTCGGTCAACCCGGTCAGCGGACCCGAGGTCACCGCCACCACCAGGCAGCCGTCGCCCGGCGGCAGCAGCGCCTCGACCTGCTCTGCCTTCCGCACGTCGTCCAGCACCAGCAGTACCTGACGCCCCGCCAGAGCCTCCCGCAGCGCGGCCGGGCCGGAGCTGCCGGGCCTGTCGCCGGGGTCGGCGTCCGGATCCGGCAGCGGGGCCGGCGGCCGGGGCTCGCCGAGCGCGTCCAGCAGGATCTCGGCCGCGCAGTCGACCGGCACCGGCTCGCCGCCGGGCTCGCTCATCCGGACGAAGAACTGCCCGTCCGGGTAGTCGGCGGCGACGGTGCGGGCGAAGCGGACCGCCAGCGCGGTGCGCCCCGAACCGCGGCGTCCGGCGACGATCAGCACCCGGCAGCGCGCGGCCTCGTCGTCCCCGCCCAGGGCGGGCCGGCCGACCTCGTCCCGCAGCTGGGCGAGCTCCGCCTGGCGCCCGGCGAAGACCGCCGGATCGTCGGGCAGCTCCGCGGGCGGCGCGGTGCCGCGCCGCTGGTTCTGACGTACCGTCCGCGCCGCTGCCGCCTTGGTTTCCGCCACTCGCGCAGCGTAGTTCACCGGCGGGGCGCAGCTCCGCAG
>NZ_BBPM01000024.1:98201-122390 GCF_000787775.1 Streptacidiphilus carbonis
GCTCCGCAGCTGCGCCCCGCCGTCAACAACTCAGTACGCCGATCACTCGAACGGGCGCGCGGGCCAAGGGGCTTCGGCGGGGCGCAGGCCGTACCGGCCCGCCTCCCCGAACACCTCGGTGTCCAGCGCGACCTTGGCCGCGAGGACGGCGGACACCAGCGCGCCGTTGTGCAGGTCGCCCGCGAGGACCAGCCGCACCAGCTCGTCCAGGTCGACCCGGTCTACCTGGAGGTCCAGCTCCTCGTGCTCGGCCTGGAAGCGTTCGCCGTCGGCCTCGGCCAGGTCCCTGGCCAGGAAGATCCGCAGGGCTTCGGACGACCCGCCGGGAGAGCTGTAGAAGTCGATCAGCGTGCGCCACTCGCCGGCCTTGGTGTGCGCCTCCTCGTACAGCTCCCGCTGCGCCGCGTGCAGGGGGTTCTCCCCCGGAACGTCCAGCAGGCCGGCCGGCAGCTCCCAGAGCCGCTGGCGCACCGGGTGGCGGTACTGCCGCACCAGCAGCACCCGGCGCGACTCGTCGAGGGCGAGGACCCCGACGGCGCCGGGGTGCTGCTGGTAGTCCCGCGCGGCGGTGGCGCCGTCGGGCATCACGACCTCATCCGTCCTGATGTCCCAGACCCTCCCGTGGAACGACAGCCGCGAGGCCGTCACCGGCCACTCCTCCGGACTGTCCGCAATCGCCTCGCGCCGCGCCATAGCCACCCTCCACGGTCTGCTTGAAACCTACGTCAGCCATGCAACCAGAAAGGGGCGCGGGGAAACCTGCGCACCTGGCCGGCCACGCAACCAGAAGGGGCGCGGGGCTCTGCTTGACCAACTACGTGCGCTGCCGACCATGCACCTCCGTAGAGGGCTGGTCGCGCGCGCAGTTGATCGAGCAGAGCCCCGCGCCCCCTGGGTCCGTACGCGGTCCCGTACGCGATACGGCCCCCGCGCCCCTGTGGGTTACTCGCCGTTGGCGGCCTGGCGCTTCACCGCTGCCGCGACGAGCCCCGCGAAGAGCGGGTGCGGACGCGTGGGGCGGGACTTGAGCTCCGGGTGGGCCTGGGTGGCGACCAGGTAGGGGTGCACGTCGCGGGGGTACTCCACGTACTCCACCAGGTCGCCCTTGGGCGACAGCCCGGAGAAGACCAGCCCCGCCTTCTCCAGCTCGCCGCGGTACGAGTTGTTGACCTCGTAGCGGTGCCGGTGCCGCTCCTCCACGTACGGCTCGTCGCCGTACACCTCGCGGACGATGGACCCCTCGGCGAGCTTCGCCGGGTAGAGCCCGAGCCGCATGGTGCCGCCCAGGTCCCCCTTGCCGTCGACGATCTCCAGCTGCTCGGCCATGGTCGAGATCACCGGGTTCTGCGCCGCCGGCTCGAACTCGGTGGAGTTGGCGTCGGCCAGCCCCGCCAGGTTCCGCGCCGCCTCGATGACCACGCACTGCAGCCCCAGGCACAGCCCCAGCAGCGGGATCTGCTTCTCACGGCCGTAGGTGATCGCGGCGACCTTGCCGTCCACGCCCCGGTCGCCGAAGCCGCCCGGGATGCAGATCGCGTCCACGTCGCCGAGCTGCTCCTCCGCGCCCTCGGGCGTCCTGCAGTCGTCGGAGGTGACCCACTTGATCTCGACCTTGGCCTTGTTGGCGAACCCGCCGGCCCGCAGCGCCTCGGTCACCGACAGGTAGGCGTCCGGCAGGTCGATGTACTTGCCGACCAGCGCGACCTTCACCACGTGCTCGGGCTCGTGCACCCGCCGCAGCAGATCGTCCCAGACGGTCCAGTCGACATCGCGGAAGGCCAGGTCGAGCCGGCGGACGACGTACGCGTCCAGGCCCTCGCTGTGCAGCACCTTGGGGATGTCGTAGATCGACTTGGCGTCGATCGCCGCGACCACGGCCTCCTCGTCGACGTCGCACATCAGCGAGATCTTGCGCTTGATCGCCTGCGGCACCTCGCGGTCGGCGCGCAGCACGATCGCGTCGGGCTGGATGCCGATGTTGCGCAGCGCCGCCACCGAGTGCTGCGTCGGCTTGGTCTTGAGCTCGCCGGACGGGCCGATGTAGGGCAGCAGCGAGACGTGCACGAAGAAGACGTTGTCCCGGCCGACCTCGTGCCGCACCTGGCGGACGGCCTCCAGGAAGGGCAGCGACTCGATGTCGCCGACGGTGCCGCCGACCTCGGTGATCACCACGTCCACGTCCTCGGTCGCCATCCGCCGGATCCGGGACTTGATCTCGTTGGTGATGTGCGGGATGACCTGGACGGTGTCGCCCAGGTACTCGCCGCGGCGCTCCTTGGCGATGACGGTGGAGTACACCTGCCCGGTGGTCACATTGGCCGAGCCGTGCAGGTTGGTGTCCAGGAAGCGCTCGTAGTGGCCGACGTCCAGGTCCGTCTCGGCGCCGTCGTCGGTGACGAAGACCTCGCCGTGCTGGAACGGGTTCATGGTGCCGGGGTCGACGTTCAGGTACGGGTCCAGCTTCTGCATGGTGACCCGCAGTCCACGCGCCTTCAGCAGAGCCCCGAGGCTGGAGGCGCTGAGCCCCTTGCCGAGCGAGGAGGCGACGCCCCCGGTGACGAAGATGTGCTTGGTCGTCGTGTTGTTCCGGCTGCTGCCGCTGGAATGACTAACGGCGTGGGGCTGTGCCAAGAGGGGGCTCCCGTGGTTGCGTCTTCGCAGGTGTCGACCGGACCCTGCGTTCCGCCCCGAGCGATGCTGAGGAGCGGGTTGGCGGCGGTGCCTAGCACCAGTCCACGGGGTACCAGCCTATCAGCGCCGTGGCTTGATCGCGTTCCCCGACCCTCCCAGCGGCGCGCCAAGATCTCTGGTGTTCACACCCATCCCTTTCGGCGTCGTATCCTGCACGGACGCGTTCCTCCAGCAGGAACCCCACAGATCCCAGGGGCACCACAGCACCTGACGGATCGACGGCAGACCCGGGCGCTCACACCCCTTGTGCCTCTCTAACCCCGCATCAGCGCTGCCGAGTTCATCTCGCGAACTGGAGATCCACGTGGCCGCTCGCATCGAGGACTACGCCCTCATCGGCGACATGCAGACCGCCGCCCTCGTCAGCCGGGACGGTTCGGTCGACTGGCTGTGCCTGCCCCGCTTCGACTCCCCGGCCGTCTTCGCCGGCCTGCTCGGCACCGACGAGCACGGTTTCTGGCGGATCGGCCCGGCCGACCCGATCGGACGCCCGCAGACGGCCGCGCCCAAGGGCCTGCCGGACTTCACCGAGAGCGGCGAGTTCCGCGCGCTGCCGGCGACCGCGGCCGCCCCCGCCGCGCCGGCCACCCGGCGCCGCTACCGGGGCGACTCGCTGGTCCTGGAGCAGGAATGGGACACCCCGCGCGGCACCGTCCGGGTGATCGACTTCATGCCCCCGCGCGGGCTGCCCGAACGCGGCGCGGTCCCGCAGATGATCCGCATCGTCGAGGGCGTCAGCGGCCGGGTGCGGATGCGCTCGGCGCTGCGGATGCGCTTCTCCTACGGCCGGGTGGTCCCCTGGGTCCACAAGGTCGAGGACGGCGGGAGCGTCCGCACCGTCGCCGTGGCCGGGCCCGACTCGGTGTGGCTGGACGGCGAGGCCGAGACCTACGGCCGCAACCTCACCACCTACGCCGACTTCACCGTCGCCGCAGGCCAGCGGATCGCCTTCGCCCTCACCTGGCAGCCCTCCCACCTGGGCGCCCCCGACCAGCCGGACGCCGAGGAGGCGCTGGCCACCACCGAGGAGTTCTGGCAGGACTGGGTCTCCCAGTGCACCTACCAGGGCCCCTACCGGGAGGCCGTGGTCCGCTCGCTGGTGACCCTCAAGGGCCTCACCTACGCCCCCACCGGCGGCATCGTCGCGGCTCCCACCACCTCGCTGCCCGAGGACATCGGCGGCGTC
Organism: Streptacidiphilus carbonis; assembly: GCF_000787775.1. GTDB lineage: Bacteria > Actinomycetota > Actinomycetes > Streptomycetales > Streptomycetaceae > Streptacidiphilus > Streptacidiphilus carbonis. The sequence goes on from NZ_BBPM01000024.1 coordinate 102,079, forward strand.
CGCAACTGGGACTACCGCTTCACGTGGCTGCGGGACGCCACCATCACGCTCTCCTCGCTGCTGCGCACCGGCTACCGCGACGAGGCCCGCGCCTGGCGCGAGTGGCTGCTCAGGGCGGTGGCCGGGGACCCGGAGAACCTGCAGATCATGTACGGGATCGCGGGCGAGCGGGAGCTCACCGAGGCCTCGCTGGACTGGCTCCCCGGCTATGAGGGCTCCACCCCGGTCCGGATCGGCAACACCGCCGCCGAACAGCTCCAGCTGGACGTCTACGGCGAGGTCGTCGAGGCGCTGCACCTGGCCCATATGACCGGCCTGGTCCGCAACGACCACGCCCATCTGCTGCAGCTGCGCCTGATCAGCTACCTGGAGCAGCACTGGCGCGAGCCGGACGAGGGCATCTGGGAGGTGCGCGGCCCCCGTCGGCACTTCGTCCACTCCAAGGTGATGGCCTGGGTGGCGGTGGACCGCACCATCCGGATGCTGGAGGAGACCCCGCACGAGGGCCCGCTGGAGCGCTGGCGCCAGCTGCGCGACGACATCCACGAGGACGTCTGCGAGCACGGCTTCGACCCCGAGCGCAACACCTTCACCCAGTCCTACGGCTCCAAGGAGCTGGACGCCTCGCTGCTGCTGATCCCCCAGGTCAACTTCCTGCCGCCGGACGACAAGCGGGTGATCGGCACCATCGAGGCGATCCAGCGCGAGCTGCTGACCCCCGACGGCTTCGTGCTCCGCTACCCCACCAGCGGCGGCGACGAGGGCGTGGACGGCCTGCCCGGCGACGAAGGGGCGTTCCTGGCCTGCTCGTTCTGGCTGGCCGACGACCTGGCGATGATCGGCCGGGTCGGCGAGGCACGGGACCTGTTCGAGCGGCTGCTGGCGATCCGCAACGACGTGGGCCTGCTCGCCGAGGAGTGGGACCCCCGGCTGCAGCGGCAGGTCGGCAACTTCCCGCAGGCCTTCAGCCACGTCCCGCTGATCGACACCGCCCTGCGACTGAACGCCACCGGAGGGCTGCCCGCCAGATGAGGCCCCCCTCTTTGTATGCTTGAGGAACAAAGTCGGTTCCGCCAGAGGAGTGCCATGCCTGCCCCCATTGCCGAGACCGTGATGCTGACCGCCCGTGCGCTGCTGCTCGACATGGACGGGACCCTGGTCGACTCCGGACCGGCGGTGGAGCGGGTGTGGCGCGCCTGGGCGGCCAAGCAGGGGCTGGACGGCGACCGGGTGCTGGAGGTCGTCCACGGCCGCCAGGGGTTCGCCAGCATGGCGATCCTGCTGCCGGACCGGCCGATGGAGGTCAACCACGCCGAGAACGCCGAGATGCTGGCCCGGGAGACCGAGGACACCGAGGGCGTCGTCCCGATCGCCGGCGCCCCCGCGTTCCTCGCCGCACTGGCCGGCCTCCCGCACGCCCTGGTCACCTCGGCCGACGACGCCCTGGCCCGGGCCCGCATGGGCGCCGCGGGGCTGACCGTCCCGTCGGTCGCGGTCACCGCCGAACACGTCACCCGCAGCAAGCCCGACCCCGAGGGCTTCCTCCTCGGCGCGAGGCTGCTCGGCATCGACCCCCGGGACTGCATCGTCCTCGAGGACTCCGAAGCCGGCACCCGCGCGGGCCTGGCGGCCGGCATGCAGGTCATCGGCATCGGCCCCGCCACAGCCGGCTACGGCGCGACCGTGTCCGTCCCGGACCTCGACAGCATCCGGGTCACCACCGACGCCTCCGGCGCCATCACCTTGACCGTCACCCTTTGACCGGGGTGTTCTGACGGTTCTTCGGCTGCGGACCGTAGTCGGCTGGTCGCGCAGTTCCCCGCGCCCCCGGGCAGGTGCAACTTGCCCACAGCGGTTCAGTTGCAGCCCCGCAGGGGCGCGGGAACTGCGCGACCAGCCAAGCACCCACGTAGGGCGAACCGCCTACCGCTCCCCCGTCAATTCGTCGTACACGCTCAAAACTTGTGCCACAGTAGCCGCCTCGTCCGGCCACGTCTCCGCCTGCGCCACCCCCGCCTCCGCGAGAGCCGCCCTGCGGTCGTCGTCGGCGAGCACCGCCGACACCGCCGCGGCCAGAGCAGTCGGATCCCCCGGAGGGACCAGCACGGCGGCGTCCCCGACCAGCTCGGGCAGTCCGCCGACCGCGGTCGCGACCAGCGGCACCCCCGCCCGCAGCGCCTCCTGGGCCACCAGCGACCGCGCCTCCCAGCGGGAGGAGATCACCACCAGGTCCGCCGCGAGCAGCAGCTCCCGTACGTCCGAGCGCTGCCCCAGCAGCCTCGCCCGCAGCTTCTCCGACTTGATCCGCCCGCGCAGCGCCCCGTGCTCGGGCCCCTCCCCCGCGATCAGCAGCAGCGGCTCCTCCCCGCCGCGCCAGCCCGAGGCCGCGTCCAGCAGCAGGTGGAAGTTCTTCTGCGGGACCAGCCGCCCCACCGCCAGCACCACCGGCCGGTCCTGCCGCTCCTTGCCGCCCAGCAGCTCCTTGCGCACCGCCTCCCGGCTACGCTCCGCGGCACCCCCCGCGGGGGCGGCCAGCGGCGGTGCCGCCACCGGGCCCAGCCGCGCGTCGGCCGCGCCGAGACTGCGGGCCCGGGCCACCAGGTCGGAGGAGGCGCCCAGGATCAGGTCCGCGTTCTTGGCGACCCGACGCTCCATCAGCCGCAGCAGCCTGCGCTCCACCCCGGTGGCGAGGTTGGCGTGGTGCGAGGTGACCACCAGCGGGGTCCCGGCCCGCGCCGTACGCAGCGCCAGGTCCGACAGCAGCGCCGCCCGCAGCCCGTGGGCGTGCACCAGCGAGGCGCGGGCGAAGGCCCGCCTCAGCTCGCCCACAGCGGCCGCGTCGGTACGGGGGCCAGGTGTGGGCGTGATCTCGACCGGCTGGAACCGGGCGCCCGAGCCGGAGAAGCCGTAGCGCTCGTCGGTCTCGGCCGGGCCGCACACGGTGACCTCCAGGCCGTGCGCGCTGAGCCCCTGGGCCAGCGAGCGCACATGCGCACCGATGCCGCCGGAACCCCCTGCCAGTACCAGGACGGCATGCAGTTGGCCGGTGGGGGCTGCAGTGGTGTGCTCCACGGTCAGCGTCGTCTCCTGCTCGGTCGGATGGGGGCGGGGCGGACGGGCCCGCGGGTGGCCGCCGCGGGACCACGATGCCAGCTCGGAAGGGGTCTTGGACAGTCGGCCACGGCCCCGACACGGCTCTGCGACGATCGTCACGACCCGGCGCTCACCCGTTCGGCGGCGTGTCGCCGGACGGACGCCCTGCGGGCACCTTCTAGTCGCGCGCCGAACTGCGGGCGGCCTCCAGCAGCTCCTCCGCATGCGCACGGCCGAGCTCCGAGTCCTCAAGGCCGGCCAGCATCCGGGACAGCTCCCTGACCCGTTCGACATCGCTGAGGGTGGTGACCCCGCTGCGGGTGACGGTGCCGTCGACGGTCTTCTCCACCACCAGGTGCCGGTCCGCGAAGGCGGCCACCTGCGGCAGGTGGGTCACCACGATGACCTGCGAGGTCCGGGCCAGCCTGGCCAGCCGCCGGCCCACCTCGACCGCGGCCTTGCCGCCGACCCCGGCGTCGACCTCGTCGAACAGGTAGGTCGGCACCGGGTCGGCGCCGGCGAACACCACCTCGACCGCCAGCATCACCCGGGACAGCTCGCCGCCGGAGGCGCCCTTGGCGATGGGACGCGGCGGGGCGCCGGGGTGCGGTGCCAGCAGCACCTCCACCTCGTCCACGCCGTAGGGGCCGAAGTCGGCGGCGGGGGTGATCCCGAAGCTGACCCTGGCGTGCGGCATGGCCAGCTCGGTCAGCTCGGCGGTGACGGCCTTGGCGAAGTCGTCGGCAGCGGTCCTGCGGGCCTCGGTGAGCTGCGCGGCGAGCGCGGAGACGATGCCGCGCAGCGCCTCCTGCTCCTCCTCCAGCGCGCCGATGGTGTCGTCGTCGCCGTCCAGCTCGGTGAGCCGTTCGGCCGCCGCCTCGGCCCAGTCCAGCACCTCGGCGAGGCCCCCCTCGGGGCCGCTCGTGGCGTACTTGCGCACCAGGTGCGCCAGCACCGCTCTGCGCTCCTCGACGGCGGCCAGCCGGGCCGGGTCGGCATCCAGGTCGTCCGCGTAGCCGGCCAGGTCGCCGGCGATGTCGCCGAGCAGGTAGCCGACCTCGCCGAGCCGGTCGGCGAGCGCCGCCAGCCGGGGGTCGTGGCCGCGTACCGACTCCATCGCCCGCCGGGCCTGCGCCAGCAGCGTCCCGGCGTCCATCGCGTCGGGGTCGGCCGGCTCACCGGCCAGCGCGGCGTGGGCCTGGTTGGCGGCGGAGGACAGCGCGTCGGCGTGGCCGAGCCGCTCGGACTCGGCCGCCAGCTCCAGGTCCTCGCCGGCCAGCGGTTCGGCGGCGGCGACCTCGTCCAGGCCGAAGCGCAGCAGGTCGGCCTCCTGGGCCCGTTCCCTGGCCCGGGTGGTCAGCTCGTCCAACTGCCCGGTCACGTCGCGCAGCCTGCGGAATGCGGTCTGGTACTCGGCCAGCGGCAGCGCCACCGGGTCGCCGGCGTAGCGGTCCAGCGCGCCGCGCTGCCGCGCGGGCTGCAGCAGCCGCTGCTGGTCGGTCTGGCCGTGCACCGCGATCAGGTCCTCGCCCAGGGAGGACAGCAGCCCCAGCGGGACCGAGCGGCCGCCGACATGGGCCCGGGACCGCCCCTCCGCCGAGACGGTGCGGCTGATCAGCAGCGCGCCGTCGTCCAGCTCCGCGCCGGCCTCCACCGCGCGCCGGGCGGCCGGCGAACCGTCCGCGTCGGCGACCCGCCCCTCCACCACCGCCCGCTCGGCGCCGTTGCGGACCAGGGCCGGGTCGGCCTTGCCGCCGAGGAGCAGCCCCAGGCTGGTGACCACCATGGTCTTGCCCGCCCCGGTCTCACCGGTGACCACGGTGAATCCGGGCGACAACTCCACCACGGCGTCCTCGATCACGCCCAGCGACCGTATCCGCATCTCTTCCAGACGAGGCCGCTCTACGCCGTTGACCTGCACCTTGTCCTCTCGGTGAGCGCTCACTGGCCCCTCTGGGGAAAATCCTGGGGAGCCCGTGCTCCCGTCCACGTCCGTACACCGATCCCATGACGGGCTGGCCCTGAGCCTAGCGCCTGTCCGGCCGGGCGAAGCGGGGAGCACGTCGTTCATCGGGCCGCCACCGTCAGCGCTGGGCCGCGCCACGCCAACCGGTCACCGGCAGCGCGAACTTGGCGACCAGCCGGTCGGTGAAGGGGGCGCGGTGCAGCCGGGCCAGCCGGACCGGGATCGCGCCCCGCCGGACCTCCACCCGGGCCCCGGCCGGGAGCTCCACGGTGCGCCGCCCGTCGCACCAGAGCACCCCGTTGGGCGTCTTCGCCTGCACCTCGACGGCCAGCACCGAGTGCGGCGAGGTCACCAGCGGCTTGGCGAACAGGGCATGGGCGCTGATCGGCACCATCAGCAGCGCCTCCACCTCCGGCCACACCACCGGGCCGCCCGCCGAGAAGGCATAGGCGGTCGATCCGGTGGGCGTGGCGCAGACCACGCCGTCGCAGCCGAAGGTGGACACCGGGCGCCCGTCCACCTCGGTCACCACCTCGATCATGCGTTCGCGGGATGCCTTCTCCACAGAGGCCTCGTTGAGCGCCCAGTCGGTGTGCACCACTCGGCCGTCCGTTCGAACGACCACGTCCAGGGTCATCCGCTCCTCGACCGCGTAGTCGCTGTCCACCACCCGCTCGACCACCTTCTGCAGGTCGTCGCGCTCGGCCTCGGCCAGGAAGCCGACCCGGCCGAGGTTCACACCGAGCATCGGCACCCCGGACTCCCGCGACAGCTCAGCCCCGCGCAGCAGCGTCCCGTCACCGCCGAGGACCAGCACCAGCTCGCAGCCCTTGGCCGCGCCCGGACCGCCGGCCACCATCTCCACCTGGGCCGGATAGCCCATGTCGGGCGCCTCCTCGGCCAGCACCCGGATCCTGATCCCGGCCGCGGACAACCCCTCCACCAGGCACTCGACGCTCTGCAGCGCCTCCTCGCGGCCGGTGTGCGCAAGCAGGAAGACCGTACGGTCGCTCATCTGAACCTCCGGCGCCCGACGGGACGTCCTCGGCCCGGTCGGCGCTCCCCCTCGATAACGGGCAAGTCGCGGTCAAGTGCAGTGACCTGACCTTACCCGGTGTCCCCCGCCCCACCTGGAAGCCCGGCCCCGGCAGCCCCTCGCATTGACAATCGTGCTGGCTTGCGAAGGCCGCTGTATCCCGGGTGTTAATTCGCGGAGTAGAAACGTCGCGCGCCCGCGCCGGGGCGATTGCTCGGCCTTACGCTTCCGGTGGGAGCCGAGGGGGATCCCGTTTCCTGGCCGGGGGGCTGGTATGGCCGAAATGCGTCTCCATTCCCGTTCTCTCCATATGCGGGGAAAGCTCACCGCATTGTTGTCGACGCTGGCGCTGATACTCGGGCTCGGTCTCGCCGACGCACGTTCAGCGCACGCGTCGGCCAATCTGGTCGTGAATCCCGGCTTCGAGCAGTTGGGGTCCGGCAATTGGCCGGTCTGCTGGGAGCAGTCCGGCTGGGGCAGCAACACCGCCGCCTTCTCGGTCAGCGGTCAGTCCAGCACCGGCGCCCGTGCCATGCAGATCACCATGACCGCGGCCGGCTCCGGCGACCGCAAGGCGATGATGAGCGAGAACAGCTCCTGCGCCCCGGCGGTCACCCCCGGCCACCAGTACCTGCTCGGCCTGTCGTACATGACCAGCACGCCGGACTCGGTGGTCACCGTGTTCCGGCACGACACCCGGAACGGCTGGCAGTACTGGACCGACCTGAAGACCCTGCCGGTGTCCGCCGCCTACGCGCAGACCAGCGTGGAGACCCCGGCGATCCCGGCCGACACCGACATGGTGACCTGGGGCGTCTCCATCTACGGCGTCGGCACGCTGATCACCGACGACTACACGATGTACGACGCCACCGCCGCGGTGACCGGCACCGGCTGCAGCGCCGGGACCGCCTGCACCGCGGGCGTCTGGCAGACGCTGCCGTTCAACTCGCCGGTCCGCTCCATCCACGTGGTGCTGCTGAAGAACGGCAAGGTGCTGATGGTGGCCGGCTCCGGCAACGATCCGGACGCCTTCGCGGCCGGCACCTTCACCTCGGCGGTCTACGACCCGGTGGCCGAGACCTTCCAGGTGATCCCCACCCCATCGGACATGTTCTGCTCCGGGCACGTCCAACTGGCCGACGGCAAGGTGCTGATCCTCGGCGGCAACGCCGCCTACCCCGCCGCCAACGGCAGCCACGGCTACGAGGGCCTCAACTCCTCGTACCTCTTCGACCCGGACACCGACACCTACGTCAAGGTCGACAACCTCAACGACGGCCACTGGTACCCCTCCGCCACCGAGCTGGGCAGCGGCGACGTGCTCGCCTTCGGCGGACTCAGGGCCGACTCCACCGGCTCGGTGACCGCCGAGTACTTCTCGGCAGCGAGCGACTCCTGGCTGCCGCTGAACCAGGTCAACCAGACCTGGTCCTACTGGGGCCTGTACCCGGCGATGATCCTGCGTCAGGACGGCTCGCTCTTCTACACCGGCAGCCACGTCTTCGGGAACAACATCGCCGGAACCGGGGCCGACCTCTACAACTACACGACCAACACCATCACTTCGGTCAGCGGGCTGCAGGACAAGGACAACCGGGACCAGTCGATGTCGGTGCTCCTGCCCCCGGCACAGAACCAGGAGGTGCTGACGGTCGGCGGCGGCAATGTGAACACCGATGTCGACGCCAACCGCGACACAGACCTGATCGACCTCTCCGCGGCCACCCCGGCCTACACCGCAGGACCGCCGCTGCCGCAAGGGACGCTGACCGGCGGCGCGGCCGAGACCGGCGCCCAGGGCAAGATGTACGTCTCGCTGGTGGTGCTGCCCGACGGCAAGGTGCTGGAGGCCGGCGGCGGCCTGCACGACCGCGAGGACCCGGTCTACGAGGCCTCGATGTACGACCCGGTCGCCAACACCTTCACCCCGGTCGCCGCCGACCAGGTGCCGCGGACCTACCACTCCTCGGCCTTCCTGCTGCCGGACGGCCGGGTCATGGCGATCGGCGACAACCCCGGCGACGGCACGTTCGACCTGCGGGTCTCGGTCTACTCGCCGCCCTACCTGTTCGACGGGGCCAGACCGCAGATCACCTCGATCGGCTTGACCGAGTGGGGCTACGGCTCGACCCAGACCGTCACCGTCGACCGGGCCGTCGGCACCGCCGAACTGATCCGGCCCGCCGCGGTGACCCACTCCTCCGACCCCAACCAGCGCTATGTCGCCCTGCCGGTCACGGCCAACGGCAACACCCTGAGCCTGAACGTCACCGGCAACCCGAACCTCGCCCCACCGGGCTGGTACATGCTCTTCGTCACCGACGCCGACGGCGTCCCCTCCGTGGCCACCTGGGTGCATCTGACATGACACGTCGACTCAAGCGCATCCTGCTCGGCCTCGGCGCCCCGGCCGCCGCGACCGCGGCCGTCCTCGGCCTCCAGGGCGGCGCCGACGCCGCCGGGCACCACGTCCGCCACCTGGCCGTCCCGCTGACCACGGGCCCGCCGGCCGTCCACGTCCCTCAGCCCGGGGGCAGCGGCGGCAGGACCGTCCGCAACGGCACCGGCCCGTCCAGGGTGCCGGTCCCGGCCAATGTCGACGGCTGCGACCACGACTACGGCACCGTCAACCAGTGCGTGCCCTGGACGGTCGCGGGCAGCACCACCGCCGAGCGCTGCGCCTGGCTGGCCGCGCACGGCTTCGGCCCGCTGAAGGTCCACGGCACCGACCGGCAGCACCTGGACAGCAACAAGGACGGAACGGCCTGTGGCCCCGGCGACCGCACGCATACGTGAGGGCCTGGCCCTCGTCGCCGGCTGCGCCCTGCTCACCGCCTGCGCGTCCGCCGGTCCCCCGACGATCCGTCAGGGCACCACCGGTGAGGGCCTGGTAACGGTCGCCACCGCTCCAGCCGCGCCCTCCGCCGCCTGGCCCTACTACGGCATCCGGATCGAACCCGCCGTCGCCCTGCCGACGTTCGAACTCACCGACACCACCGGCGCGCCCTACCGGCCCAGCACCCGCGCGGCCGGACGCATCGTCACCCTCTTCTTCGGCTACACCGCCTGCCCCGACGAGTGCCCCACCACGATGGCGGACATCGCCGCCGCCCTGCGGGAGCTCCCGGCATCCGTCCGCGACCGGGTCACCACGCTGTTCGTGACCCTGGACCCGGCCCATGACACCGCCGGGGTGCTGCGCGGCTGGCTCGCCCACTTCGACCCCGGCTTCGTCGGCCTCAGCGGTCCGGTCGCCGAGGTCGACCGGGACGCCCTCGCGCTCGGCGTCCCGGCGCAGCCGCCCAGCGAGGACGCGGCGGGCACCCGCACCGTCGAGCACGGCACCCAGACCCTGGTCTTCGGCCGGGACGGCACCGCGCAATTCGTCTGGAGCCCGGAAACAACGGTTTCGGACATCGCCCATGACCTGAAACAGTTGGCCGATGTTTCGGCCCGGTAGCCGATCCGTAAAAGCCTCGATTTCACCCGGCGCGGTCACACCGACTGCGCTCTACTGGCCGTACCGGTAAATCCGGAATTCCGGGGGGAAGCGAATGTTCAGTTCTGTTTTCATGCTGCTCGTGTCCACTGTCCTTTTCGGCATGTCCGCAGCCACCCTCTGGTGGATGCTGCATGCCTGGCGCACACCCGAAATACTCGAAGGCACCCGTTTCGTCCCCAGCGACGGCGCGCACAGCCTCTCCTTCTCCCTGCTCGTCCCGGCCCGGCACGAGCAGGGGGTGCTCCGGCACACCATCGGGCGACTCCTGGAGTCGGAGTACCCCGACTACGAGGTCCTGGTGATCGTCGGCCACGACGACCCGGAGACCGCCGAGGTCGCCGCCCGCCTCGCCGGGGAGCACCCCGACCGGGTCCGGGTGGTGACCGACACCCACCAGGTCAAGAACAAGCCCAAGGCGCTGAACTCGGCGCTGCCGCACTGCCGGGGCCGGGTGGTGGGGGTCTTCGACGCCGAGGACCACGTCCACCCCGACCTGCTCTCCCACGTCGACCACGCCTTCCGCGGCGACGCCGACGTGGTGCAGGGCGGAGTACAGCTGATCAACTTCCACTCCAGCTGGTACAGCCTGCGCAACTGCCTGGAGTACTTCTTCTGGTTCCGCAGCCGGCTGCACCTGCACGCCAGCCACGGCTTCATCCCGCTCGGCGGCAACACCGTGTTCGTCCGCACCGAAGTGCTGCGCCGGGCCGGCGGCTGGGACGAGCAGTGCCTTGCCGAGGACTGCGACCTCGGCGTCCGGCTCTCCTCCCAGGGCGCGAAGGTCGTCGTGGCCTACGACTCGGCGATGGTGACCCGCGAGGAGACCCCGGACACCCTCTACGGGCTGCTGCGCCAGCGCACCCGGTGGAACCAGGGCTTCCTGCAGGTCTACCGGAAGAAGGACTGGAAGCAGCTGTCCACCGTCCGGCAGCGGCTGCTGGCCCGCTGGACCCTCAGCACCCCGTTCCTGCAGGCCTTCTCCGGCGTGGTCATCCCGCTGGACGTGGCGCTGGCGCTGTTCGGGCACCTGCGGGTCTCGGTTGCGCTGGTCTCCTTCCTCCCGGTGGTGCCGACCCTGGCGACCTTCGCCTTCGAGGCGGTGGCGCTGCACGACTTCGGGCTGCAGTACGGGCTGCGGGTGCGGCCCTGGCACTACGTCAAGTTGATCGCGGGCGGCCCCTTCTACCAGGTCGTGCTGGCCGCGGCGGCGCTGCGCGCGGTATGGCGCGAGGGCCGCGGACAGCGCGGCTGGGAGCTCACCCGGCACGTCGGCGCGCACCTCACCGATGCCGCGTAGCCGTTCCTGCCCCTGATGACGAGCGGACCCGAACAACGAAAGGCGGCCCCATGACCACCGTTCTGGACACCCTCGCCGGCGTCGCCGACACCGAGGTCCCCGCCCCTACCGCACCGCCGCGACGACGGTGGGACCTGTGGACCGCGCTGGCGGTCACCCTGCCGGTCCTCGTGGTGCAGGCCTGGAACATCACCGGCTACCCGACCGTCAGCGACGACGAGGGCACCTATCTCGCCCAGGCCTGGTCCGTCCAGCACTGGCACGGTCTGGCTCCCTACACCTACTGGTACGACCACCCCCCGCTCGGCTGGGTGCAGATCGCCCTGCTGTCCTGGCTGCCCGGCCTGTTCAGCTCCTCCGCGCACCTGTTCACCGCGGAGATGCGGGTGGTGATGGTCCCGGTCACCGCGGCCTGCTGCCTACTGCTGTTCACCCTGGCCCGGCGGCTCGGGCTGACCCGCTGGGCAGCCGGGCTCGGGGTGCTGCTGTCCGGCCTCTCGCCGCTGTCCGTGGGTCTGCAGCGGGAGCTGTTCCTGGACAACTTCGCCGTGCTGTGGATGCTGGCCGCGCTGGTCCTGGCGGCCTCGCCGCGCAGGCACCTGTGGCACCACATCAGCGCCGGCCTGGCGGCCGGGGCCGCGGTGCTGTCCAAGGAGACCATGCTGGTGGCGGTGCCCGCGCTGGTGCTGCTGCTGGCGCAGCGCAGCGACCGCAGCACCCGCAAGTTCTCGCTGGTCGGTTTCGGCGCCGCGTTCTGCCTCACCGTCGCCCAGTACCCGCTGTACGCACTGCTGAAGAACGAACTGCTGCCGGGCACCGGGCATGTCTCGCTCTGGGGCGGCATCGCCTTCCAACTGGGCCGGTCCGGCTCCGGGTCGCTGCTGACCTCGGGAACAGGCTCAAACCAGACCCTGAACTCCTGGCTCTACTACGACCATGTGCTGATCGTCGCCGGGCTGGTGGCCGCCGTCGCCATGTTCGCCTCCCGGCAGCTGCGCGCCCCGGCCCTCGCCGTGCTGCTGTTCACCGCCGTCGCGGTCCGCCCGGGCGCGGGCTACCTCCCCGCGATGTACGTCATCCAGGTGCTGCCGTTCCTGGCCCTGTGCATCGCCGCCACCGCCCAGGTCCTGGCCCGCACCGCACTGCACGCCCTCCCCCGGGCCGACCTGCTCCCGCTGCGCTGGGCGGTGGTGGCTGTGGCCGCCGTCCTGGCCGCCGGCTATGTCGTCCCGCACTGGTACCAGGGCGACCGCACCGCGGTCACCGCCGACGCCAACTCCCAGTACGACCGGGCGGTGCGGTGGATCCGCGCCGAGATCCCCGACCCGGCGGCGACCCGGATCGTGGTGGACGACGCGATGTGGCTGGACCTGGTCCACGACGGCTTCAAGCCCGGCACCGGCGTCATCTGGTTCTACAAGGTCGACCTCGACCCCGCGGTCGCCCACGGCTTCCCCAAGGGATGGCGCAGCCTGGACTACATCGTCTCCACCCCCACCCTCCGGCAGAACCCCGACAGCCTGCCCACCGTGGAGGACGCGCTCACCCACTCCACCGTCATCGCCTCCTTCGGCAGCGGGACCGACCTGATCCAGATCAGAAAGATCGACAAGTCCTCCTGACCTCTCCGGAAGGGTCCATTCCCATGGCGTCCGACACCCCCGCCTTCACCGTGCTCATCCCGACCTTCAACGAACAGGAGAACGTTCCCGAGCTGCTGCTCCGCCTGGTCGCCGCCCTGCTCCCGGCCGACCGGCCGGGGGACGCCCCCGCGCCCCGGCTGCTGTTCGTCGACGACGGCAGCGACGACACCGCCCGGCTGCTCACCGAGGCGTCCGCCGTCTGCCCGCTGCCCATCACCGTGCTGCACCGCGACGTCCCCGAGGGCGGCCTCGGCGGCGCCATCGTGGCCGGCCTGCGCCAGGTCTGCGAGAACGGGGGCGCCTGGGGCGGCGACTGGGCCGTCGTGATGGACGCCGACCTGCAGCATCCGCCGGACCTGGTCCCGGAACTGGTCCGCACCGGCCGCAGCGAGCGCGCCGATCTGGTGGTGGCCAGCCGCTACCTGGACGGCGGCAGCAGGCAGGGCCTGGCCGACCGCTACCGGGTCGCGGTCTCGGCTGCCTCCACCCTGCTGGCCAAGGGGGTCTTCCCGCTGGAACTGCAGGGCATCAGCGACCCGATGAGCGGCTTCTTCGCCCTGCGGACCGCCGCCGTGGACCCCGCCGAACTGCGGCCGCTGGGCTACAAGATCCTTCTCGAACTCGCCGTCAGATCCCGACCGCGCCGGGTCGCCGAGGTGCCGTACCGGTTCGGCGAACGCTTCGCCGGCGAGTCCAAGTCCTCACTCCGCGAGGGTCTGCGCTTTCTGCGGCACCTCACCGGCCTGCGGTTCTCCACCCCGGGCGGGCGCGCCCTGGCCTTCGCCCTGATCGGGCTGAGCGGAGTGCTGCCCAACCTGGGTCTGCTGCGGTTTCTGACGGGCACTCACATGCACTATCTACCGGCCGAGGTGTTGGCCAATCAGGCCGCCCTGGCCTGGAACTTCGCGCTGCTGGAGGCCACCGTCTTCCGGAGTCGGCGGCACCGGCACTGGGCCAGCCGCACGGCCAGGTTCTGGGCGCTCGGCAACGCCGATCTTCTGCTGCGCATCCCACTGCTGGCCCTGCTGGTGAGCGCCCTGGGGATGGGCGTGCTCCCGGCCACCGCGCTGACCCTGGCGGCATCGTTCGCGGTGCGCTTCCTGATCGCCGAACGGTCCATCTACGTCCCGCACCGCGAGGCCCCGCGCAGCCCGGCCGCCGCCTCGGCACCACTGCCGGTGCCGGATCTGGCCAGGGCCGAGTGACCGCGCCGGGGCGCTCTGCTTCGGCCTTCCGCTACTGGGGGCCCTGCTCCACGGCCCGGCGGGCGTCCGCCGGGTCCAGCGGCGGGGCGTCCCGGCGGAACCACAGGAAGTACTCGACATTGCCGGAGGGCCCGGGCAACGGGCTCGCGGTCACCCCGCGCACGCCCAGCCCCTGCTCGGCCGCCTGCGCGGCCACCTTCTCGATCATCTCCTGGCGCAGCTGCGGGCTGCGGACCACCCCGCCGCTGCCGAGCCGCTCCTTGCCGACCTCGAACTGCGGCTTCACCATCAGCACCAGATCGCCCTCGGGCGCCGTGCAGCGCGCCAGCGCGGGCAGCACCAGGCCGAGCGGGATGAACGAGAGGTCGCTGACGACCAGGTCCACCGGCTCCCCGTCGAGCTGTTCCAGGGTGAGCTCGCGGACATTGGTCCGGTCCATCACGGTCACCCGGTCGTCGCTCTGCAGCGACCAGGCCAGCTGGCCGTAACCGACGTCGACCGCGAGCACCCGGGTCACCCCGGCGCGCAGCAGCACGTCGGTGAACCCGCCGGTGGACGCGCCGGCGTCCAGGCAGCGGCGGCCCTCGACGGCCAGTCCGTCAGGCACGAACGCCGCCAGCGCCCCGGCCAGCTTGTGGCCGCCCCGGGAGACGTAGTCGGGGTCGTTGTCGTCCTTCGCGACCACCACCGCGGCGGCGGTCTCCACCTGGGTGGCCGGTTTGGTCGCCGTCGTCCCGCCCACCGAGACCCGTCCGGCGGCGATCAGCTCGCTGGCGTGCTCCCGCGACCGGGCCAGCTTGCGGCGGACCAGCTCTGCGTCCAGACGGCGTCGTGCGACTGCCACGTACGGTTCAGCTCCTGCGGTTCGTTGCGGTGTCGAGCGGGTCGGTGTCCAGCGCGTTCAGGGTGTCACGAAGGGCCTGGTGCACGCTCTCGTAGACCGCGGCGTGCGCCTCGGTCGGCACCCCGCCCACCTCCCCCAGCCCGGCCAACGCGGCGTCGACGGCATCGTGCCCCGTCTCCACCACCTGGGGCTGCGGCGGTCCCTGCGGCTGCGGCTCACTCATCGCCGGCCGCCGGGGTCCGCTTCGCGGTGGTCTTCTTGGCTGTCGCCTTCTTCGCGGGAGACTTTTCGGCTGCGGCCTTCTTCGCCACGGCCTTCTTGGCGGTGGCTTTCTTGGCAGTGCTCTTCGTAGCAGTGCTCTTCGTGGCAGTGGCCTTCTTCGCTGCCGTCTTCTTCGCCGGCGCCTGTCCCGCGACCGCCCGCTCCGCCTGCGTCGCGGGTTCCGCCGCTGCCGCCGGATTCCGAGCGGGTGCCTTCTTGGCGGGCGCCTTCCTCGCCCCGGTCTTCGCGGCAGCGGTCTTCCTCGCCGGCGCCTGCCCGGTGACCGCCCGTTCCGCCGCTGTCACCGGCTCCGCAGCCGGCTCGGGCTCGACGGGCGCAGCAGCTGCGGGCTTTCGGGCGGGGGCCTTCCGGGCCGCGCGCGGCTTGGGCGGCTTGGGTGTCGCGTCAGCAGGCACCCGCGCCTCGCGCCGTGCGGCGGTCTTCTTCATCCCCGGTACGGCCGCGCGCCTGCGCGCCGCCGCCGCTGCGGCGTCGTCCACCGGGAGATCCTCGTCGACGACCACGCGCACCGGTCGCGCACCGGCGGATCCCGGCCGCGGCGCCGGGAACGCCTGCTCCGCGCGCGGCTTCGCCCTCCGCGGTTGCCCGGGCTCGGCCGCAGGCGCGTCCTCGCCACCCTGCAGATGCCGGACCTGCTGCTCCAGGAACTCCAGCACCACGCCCACCTGGACCACCCCGTCGCCGAGCCGGCTCCACACCTTGTCCGCCTCCGAGCGGACCACGCCGACCAGCTCGTCGGGATGCACCCCGCTCAGCTGCAGCAGTTCCCTGGCCGCTCCCTCGGCCCGCCGCCGGACCTCCTCGGCCACCCCGACGACCCCGGTGGCGGCCCCCGCCGCGGCCTTCAGGCAGTCACGCACCACGTCGCGCATCCGGCACTCCTCTCGACACCCACGAAGAACAACAGGCCCTGCACCGACGCTACCGCCTGTACACCCCCGGTCGCCCACCCGGACACCGGCTCTCGGCCCATCCGGCGCTGCGGTAGCGTCGGTGCAGCCAGCACGTATCCCGCACCTCAGGAGCACAGCGCACCATGGCCACCACCGCCGAGTGCCGCGCGGCACTGGACCAGCTCAGCCGCAACCTCGGCAAGGCCGAAGGCGACGTCCGGGCCGCCGCCTCCCTGGACCGCTCGCTGACCTGCTGGATCACCGACCTGGACATCACCTTCTCGGGACGGCTGCGGGACGGCAGCATCACCGAGGTGACCGAGGCGCCGGGCCGCCCGGTCGGGCGGGCCCAGATCCGGCTGGCGATGGCCGGCGACGACCTGGTCGCCCTGGTCGGGGGCCGACTGAACTTCGCGTCCGCCTGGGCCACCGGCCGGGTCAAGCTGGAGGCAGGCATCCGCGATCTGCTCCAGCTCCGCAAACTGCTCTGAGCGACCGGGCTCCGGCCCCCAGCCTCGGCCTCCGCCCTCAGAGCTCCAGGCCTCAGAGCTCCAGGCCTCAGAGCTCCAGCCCGGCCAGCGCCTCGCGCCACTTGGGCGTCTGGCCGCCCGGCGCGTCCGCCGCCGCCCAGGCTGCCGCGCACAGCGCCCGCAGCCCGTCGTACCGGTCCTCCCCGCGCCCGGTGAACTCCAGCGCGCCGTCCAGCAGTTCCACCGTCCAGCCACCGCAGCGGTAGCTGCCGCCCGCCCCGGCGCCGAGCTCCGGCTGCACCCGCAGCAGTCCGCGCAGGTCCGCCGCCAGATACGTGGGCCGGTACTTGGCCGGGGCCTCCGGCAGCTCCTCCGGCCTGCTTACGCCGGTGAACACCAGCAGGCTGTCGACGCCGCCGTTGTAGGCGCCCTCGATGTCGGTGTCCAGCCGGTCCCCGACCACCAGCGGCCGCTTCGCGCCGGTGCGGATCACCGTCTCCCGGTGCATCGGCGGCAGCGGCTTCCCGGCCACCTCCGGCTCCACCCCCGTGGCCGTCCGCACGGCCGCGACCAGGGTGCCGTTCCCGGGCGCGGTACCGCGCGCGGTCGGAATGGTCAGGTCGGTGTTGGAGGCCACCCACGGCAGGCCCCTGGCCACGGCGTAGGAGGCCTCGGCCAGCTGCTGCCAGCCGACCGAGGGGTCGTAGCCCTGCACCACCGCGGCCGGCCCGTCGTCCAGCGAGCGCACCGGGCGCAGGCCGCGCTCCCGCACCGCCTCCAGCAGCCCATCGCCGCCGATCACCAGCACCGCGGAACCCGCCGGCACCTTCCCGGCGACCACCCGGGCCGCCGCCTGCGCCGAGGTGATCACGTCCTCCGGTTCGGCGGCGATGCCCAGCTCGGTCAGATGCCCGGCGACCGCGTTCGGCGTACGCGAGGCGTTGTTGGTCACAAAGGCCAGCCGCATCCCGGCGGCGCGGGCCTCCGCGAGCGACTCCACCGCGTGGTCGATCGCCCGGGGTCCCGCGTAGACGACTCCGTCCAGGTCCAGCAGGGCCGTGTCATAGGCCCGGTACAGCGGCTGGTCTGCGTGCTCAGACATGGATCGGTGTCTTCCTACTCGTCCTGGTGATGCTCTTGGTCCCGCAAGTCCTGCTCCTGCTCTGCCCCGACCGTACCGAACCCCCCGGCCCGCGCCTTCAGGGTCGCCCGGGTCTGGCGCAGCGCGGCCCGGTAGTGGGCGGCGTCCGGACGCATTGCCACCGCGAGCGCCAGATGCACCGCCGACTCCTCGAAGTCCCCGGTCCGCGCCGCCGCCAGGCCCCAGCCGAACTGGGCGTAGTCGTCGGACGGGTCGGCCAGCGCCACCTCCCGGAAGCTCTCCAGCGCGGCGGCGTACGAACCGGCGTCGAACTGCGCCCTGGCCAGCGACTCCCGGATCGCCGCCGAACCCGGCTCGGCCGCCGCGGCCCGGCCCAGCAACTGCTGGGCCGCCCCGGGGTGGCCCCCGGCCAGCAGCTCGCTACCGCGCCGGAACCACTCGTAGACATCACCGCTCGGTGCACCTTCGTCGCTGCGTGCACGTTCCCTCATCGCGCCCTCCGATGATCAGGCAACCAGGCATACCCGATTAACATGCCCAGAGTGAGAGCAGTCAGTGCAGACGACTCAGGAGATTTCCGTTCCGGTGATGATGCCCGTGGTTGGGGTGATGCCGGACGGGTGGCGGCCGCCGGGCTGTCGCTGGCCCCGTTCCGGGGCCTGCGCTACGACCCGGCGAAGGTCGGCTCCCTCGCCGCCGTGACCTCCCCGCCCTACGACGTGGTGGACCCCGACGGGCGGCTGCGCCTGGAGACCGGCGACTCGCACAACATCGTCCGGCTGATCCTGCCCCGCCCGCAGCCCACCGCGGAGAGCGGCTACCGCCAGGCCGCCCGGCTGCTCGCGGACTGGCAGCGCGCGGGCGTACTGGTCCCCGATCCGGCCCCCGCCCTCTACGTCTACGAGCAGCGGATGCCCGCCGAGGACGGCGACCCCGACGGCGGCACCCTGCAGCGCGGCCTGATCGGCGCCCTGGCGCTCAGCGACCCGGGCGCCGGCGTGGTGCTCCCGCACGAGGACGTGATGCCGCAGCCGGTCGCCGACCGGGTCGGCTTGATGCGCACCACCAAGGCCAACCTGGAGCCGCTGCTGCTCACCTACCGCGGCGACGGCGGAGCCGCCGACGTGGTCGAGCGCGCCGCGTCCGGCCCCGCGCTGCTGACCACCACCACCCTGGACGGCACCACCCACCGGCTCTGGTCCGTCACCGCCGCGGCCGACCTGGCCGCGGTCAGCACCGACCTGGCCACCTGCCGCGCCCTGATCGCCGACGGCCACCACCGCTGGGCCATGTACCTGCGGCTCCAGCGCGAGCACCGGCACCTGGCCAACAGCCCCTGGGACCGCGGTCTGGTCCTGCTGGTCGACACCGCCCGCTACCCGCTCCGGGTCCGCGCCATCCACCGGGTGCTGCACCAGCTCCCGGTGGACCGGGCGCTGGCGGCCCTCGGCGAGGCCTGGTCGGTCACCCCGCTGAAGGACGGCTCGCAGCAGAGCGCCCTGGCCGACCTCGCGGCCGCCAAGGCCGCCGGGCTCAACGCCTTCGTCCTGGCCGGCGACGGCGGCTTCCACCTGGTCACCGGCCCGGACGAGCCCACCCTGCGCGCCGCCGTCCCCGGCGACCTCCCGGAGGAGTACCGCCGCCTGGACGCCACCGTGCTGCACTCGGTCCTACTGGACCGGGTCTGGCATGTCCCCGACGCCCCGGATCACATCGGCTATCTGCACGACACCGCGGCCGCCGTCCGCGAGGCCGAGCGCGGCGGCGGAACGGCGGTGCTGCTGCACCCGGTCGAGGAGGGCGTGGTCCGCCGCCTGGCCGAGCAGGGCGTCACCATGCCCCGGAAGTCCACCTCGTTCGGCCCCAAGCCGGCGACCGGCCTGGTCCTGCGCAGCCTCCTGCTGCGCTGAAGGATCGGAGACGCAAATACGGCAAACAACTGTGGCCCGGAACCAGAGACTTCCTGGTTCCGGGCCACAGTTGTCGGACCGTCAGTCGCGCTCGTCCTCGGGCTCCAGGAAGGGACGCTCGGCGGACGGGCCGCTGAAGCCCTCCTCCTCGTCCTCTTCCTCGTCGTCCTCGTAGTAGTCCTCGCCGTCGCCCTGGGCGAACTGGGCGTCACCGTCCTCGTCGTCCACGTCGTCCACCTCGACCACGATGCCGGACTCGTCCTCGTCGTCGTCCTCGTCGTCGATCTCGACCTCGGGGTCGAGCGTGTCGACGAACTCGATGCCGTCCAGCTGCGCCAGGCGCTCGGCCGCGTTGGTGCTGCCGTCCTGGTCGGCCTCGACCGCCTTGGCGAACCAATCGCGCGCCTCGTCCTCACGCCCGGCGCCGATCAGCGCCTCGGCGTAGGCGTAGCGCAGCCGGGCCGTCCACGGCTGCACCGAGTTGGACCCCAGCTCGGGGCACTCGAGCGTCACCACGGCGGCGTCGAACTGCTCCATGTCGCTGCGGGCACCCGCCGCGACCAGGCGCATCTCGATCTGCCCGGCCTTGTCGAGCTGCTTCACCTCAGGGGCGCCGGCCATCTCCAGTGCCCGCTCCGGCCGGCCCAGACCGCGCTCGCAGTCGGCCATGACCGGCCACAGCTCCGCCGACCCGGTCATCCGACGCGAGGCACGGAACTCGGTCAGCGCCTCCGAGTAGCGCTCGGTGACGTAGGACGCGAACCCGGCCGCCTCCCGCACCGCCGCGACCCGCGAGGCCAGCCGCAGCGCGACCCGGGAGTAGGCGTAGGCCTCCTCCGGCTCACTGTCGAGCAGCCGCGCCACCATGACGAGGTTCTTGGCCACGTCCTCGGCGAGCGTCTTCGGCAGGCTCATCAGTTCCTGGCGGACATCGCCGTCGATCTCCTGCCCGGTGACGTCCTCGTCGATCGGCAGCCGGCGAACCGGCTCACCGCGCCGCTCGTCCCCACCCCGGCTCTCGAACCGCCCACCACCGGACGACCCGCGGTCGTCCCGGCGCGGGCCA
>NZ_BBPM01000024.1:122701-123570 GCF_000787775.1 Streptacidiphilus carbonis
CCGGAGGGACGGTCATCTCGACGCGGGCCGCGGTCGTCGCGGTTGAAGCTGCGCGGACGGTCATCACGGTTGTAACCGCCACCGGAAGGGCGGTCATCGCGGTTGTAGCCGCCGCCACGCGGCCGGTCGTCACGGTTGAATCCGCCGCCCGAGGGACGGTCGTCGCGACGGTAGCTACCGCCGCCGCCCGAGGACGGACGGTCGTCGCGACGCGGGCCACGGTCGTCACGGTTGAACCCGCCACCGCCACCACGAGGACGGTCATCCCGGTTGAACCCGCCGCCAGAGGACGGGCGGTCGTCGCGACGGTAGCTGCCACCGCCCCCGCCGTAGGACGGACGGTCGTCGCGACGCGGGCCGCGATCGTCACGGGTGTCGCGGTTGTAGCCGCCGCCGGAGGGACGGTCATCGCGACGGTAGCTACCGCCGCCGCCCGAGGACGGACGGTCGTCGCGACGCGGGCCACGGTCGTCACGGTTGAACCCGCCACCGCCACCACGGGGACGGTCATCCCGGTTGTACCCGCCGCCCGAGGGACGGTCGTCACGGCGGGGGCCGCGATCGTCACGGCTGTCGCGGCCGTCACGGTTGTAGCCGCCGCCGCGGGAGTCACGCCGGCCGCCCGCACCCGCGGCGCCCTGCGATCCGTCACCCGAACGGCGCTCCGGGCGTCCCTGAGGGGGGTTCGACATTGACCTGACTCCTTCTGATCTACCAGCAACATCCCAGTGGCCACCGTCGAGGCACCCACCGACCTACATTGTCCCGCACCCGGCAGGCACCCGCTCACGGGCTACCAGCCAGTTCAATTCGTCCCGCAAAAACACAAAAAGCCGCGGCCCCAGCGAATCGCTGGGGCCGCGGCTCTG
>NZ_BBPM01000023.1:0-36478 GCF_000787775.1 Streptacidiphilus carbonis
GCGCGGGGCGGGGCGCAGGCGCCGGGCCGCGGGGCGCGGCGTGAAGCGGTGGGCCATCTCCGCGATCAGCTCGGCGTGGCTGCTGCCGAGCGGGCCCTCGTCGGGTGTGGAGTCGGTCGGCTTCATGACACCCAGCCTGCCGGACAGGTGTTTCCAACCAGTTGCACGCCCGTCACGCCTGGTTTCCCGAGACTCACCTGAACCGGCGGCGAACGTCAACCACGAGGAGGTTCGCGGGGGCACGGAGGGGTCGCCCCCGACAACACGCAGCCCGAGACTCACCCGAACCGGCGGCGAGCGTCAACCGGATTCACAGCACGCAGGCCGAGACTCGCCCGGAACGGCTGGGCGGCGTCAGCCGGGGGTTGTGGCCTGTTGGTAGAGGGCCTTGACGGCGGGGGTGAAGGCGCTGGCGTAGGAGACGGAGTCGGAGTAGCCGCCCTGTTCGTAGCCGCCTATGACGCCGACCAGGGTGCCCCGGCCGGTTCGGGGGTCGATTCCGGTCAGCATCGGGCCGCCGCTGCTCCCGTCGGCGAAGCCGGGGCAGTCGAACTCGGACTGGGTGTCCGAGTACGGCTTCAGCGTGTTGTGGCAGGCCACCGGCCGCTCCGCGGCCGTGGGGTAGCCGATCACGCCCACCGGCTGCGGCAGCCGCGCCCCGAACTCGATCTGCTCGGCGCCGACCAGGTCCGAGAGCCGGGCCGAGGGGTCGTCCTCACGGTGGACCACCAGGAAGGCGATGTCGTAGTCCGGGTTCCCGTCCGCGACCCAGCGCGGATCGACCAGGATCCGCGAGGAGGCCCACTCGCCGTAGGGCTTCTGCTGGTCGTGGTAGCCGGGCAGGAACACCACCGGCCCGGGCGCGGCCGAGCCGCTCCCGGGTTGCACCACGCAGTGCGCCGCAGTCGCCACCACATCGCCGCCGGGGCTGTCCACCACACTGGCGGTGCAGAAGTGGTGGCTGTCCGGCCCGGTCGACCCGGGCGCGCCGATGAGCACGCCGACGCTCGGCAGCCCGGCGAAGCTGACGTCGCTCCCGGCCGCGGCCGCGGCCCGCGGTCCGGCGAGGACCGCGGGCACCACCACCGAGGCGTCAGCGGCGGGCGCGGACCGCGGCGGGTCGGCCGGCGTCGCCGCGCCCGTCCTGCCCTGGCTGTACTCGAGCACCAGGGCGAAGCAGACCGTGAAGGCGACGAGCCCGACGACGCGGGTGAGCACACGCAACTGCGCACGTGACACGTCGATGTGCTCCTCTCCGAACAAACTAATGGGTCGGAATGATATGCATCGACGGTCGGCCCGTACACCGGCGCGGTCGAACCGGGCCGACTTCTTGACCCCGGTAAGGCGACGAGTCGTCATAAACGGCTTGCGCGCCCGTTTTCCGGCATTATGCCGTACCCGTCAACAGTGCCCAAGCTGCCACGGGCCTGCACTCTTACCCTCTTCGGACAATCGGCCCACTTCGGTCGGTTAAGGTGCCAATACGAACGGATGGGCCCCAGCCCCCGGACCATCGCATGTCGACCGCGCAGGGAGCCTGACCCAGATGAGCCTGACCGGGACAGCGTTCTTCTACGTCCTCATCGCCGCCACCGTGCTGGCCATGGTGGCCACGCTCTTCGCCTGGGGCGCCGTCCGCGGGCCGCGGCCGGTGCGCTGGCTGACCAGGGTCGTCATGATCGCGATCTGCCAGATCACCGCGATCGCCGTGGTGGCCGCCTGGATCAACAACAGCTACGGCCTCTACACGGACTGGAACGACCTGCTCGGCCGGGACAACGGCACCCAGATGGCCGCGATGCCGGGACCGCCGCCGGGCCGGGCCATGTTCACCCGCTCCGGCAACGGCCTGCTGGAGACCTATGTGCACGGCGAGCACTCCAAGCTCTCCGGCCAGGTCCTGGTCTGGACGCCGCCGCAGTACGACGAGCGACAGAACCGCACCAAGAGCTTTCCGGTGATCATGCTGCTGCACGGCATCCCCGGCTCGCCGCTGTCCTGGGTCGAGGGCCTGAACATGCCCGGCATGATCGCCAAGCTGATGGCCTCCGGTCAGGTCAAGCCGGCCGTCGTGGTGATCCCGGTGATCGATCCCGGCGGCGTCGACACGGACTGCAGCGACACCCCCACCAGGAAGAACGCCACCTGGCTGGCCAAGGACGTGCCGGAGCTGATCCGCAGCCAGTTCCGGGTACTGCCCGAGGCCAAGGCCTGGGGAATGCTCGGCTACTCCACCGGCGGACTGTGCTCGGTGAAGCTCGCCATGCAGTACCCGGCCAGCTTCGCCGTCGCCGCGGCGATGAGCCCCGACTCCTTCGCCGGCGACTCGGCGGTGCTGAAGGACCCGGTCCTGCGCAAGGCCAACAGTCCGCTGGCGCTTGCGGACAAGTGGCCACGGGTGTGGATCTTCCTGGCCACCGCCGCGAAGGACCACTCCAGCCCCCCGTCCAACCTGACCGCGCTGCAGCGGGTGGCCATCCCGCCGACCCTGGTGGCCGAGCCGCTGGTGCTGGCGACAGGGGGCCACAGCCCCAACACCTGGGTGCGGCTGCTTCCGACCGAGCTGCACTGGATGAGCGACAACCTCGACCCCGCCCGGGTCCTCGCCCCGCCCAAGAAACCGGCGCCCAAGCCGCAGCCCAAGCATCCGCTGCCGTCGCCCAAGCACTCCGCCGGGCCGGCGCACTGAGGTTCACGGCGCCGGGGAGGTTCCCGGCGCCGCGGGGCTGCTCAGTTCCCTGGGAGGCTACTCGGCTCCCGGGGTGTCGCCCTGCTCGGCGAGGAAGGCCTCGAAGGCGCGGCCGAGCTCGTCCGCCGAGGGCAGGTCGGTCGGCTCGGCCAGCAGGCTCTCGCGGTCCGTGGCACCCGCCGCGGCGTCGTACTGCTGCTCCAGGCCGAGGACGGCCCCGCGCAGCTCGTCGTCGCCCTCGGCGATCTGCTGGTCGATGTCGGTGCGCACCTCGTCCAGCTTGGCCCGCAGCGACACCCCCGGCAGCACCAGCCCGGTCGCCGCCTGGACGGCCTCCAGCACCGCGACCGCGGCCTGCGGGTAGGGGGTGCGCGCCAGGTAGTGCGGGACGTGCGCAGCGAAGCCCAGCACGTCGTGCCCGGACTCGGCCAGCCGGTACTCCAGCATCGCCGCGACGCTGGCCGGCACCTGAACCTTCTCGAACCAGCGCGGATAGAGGCCGAGCAGGTCCTCGCGGCTGCCGTGCGGGGTCAGCCCGACCGGGCGGGTGTGCGGCACGCCCATGGGGATGCCGTGGAAGTTCACGGTGAGCCGGACGCCCAGCTGCTCCACCACCTGGCGCACGGCGATGGCGAAGCGCTCCCACTCGACGTCCGGCTCCGGGCCGCTGAGCAGCAGGAACGGCGCACCGGCCGAGTCGTGCAGCAGGAAGAGGTCGATGGCGGGGGCGTCGTAGGAGGTCCACCGGTCCCGGTCGAAGACCATCGCGGGGCGCCGGGCCCGGTAGTCGACCAGCCGGTCGGCGTCGAAGCGGACCAGCAGCTTGCGCTCGGGATCGTCCAGCAGATGGTCGACGACCTGCTCGCCGACCTCGCCGGCGTCCATGAAGCCCTCGAAGAAGTGCAGCAGCACGGGTCCGGTGCCGGAGCTCTCCCCGGCGCCCCCGTGCGCGCCCGCGCCGAAGGCCGCCTCGACGGCCTCCAGGGCCTGCGGCTCGAATGCGTACAGCGCCTTCGGATCAAGCACGGTGAACCCAATCTCCCTCTACTGCGGCCAAAGTCCTACACAGCCACCAGCATCCCCGACCAGCGCAGTATTCCCGAATCGGAGCCGCACCGGAGCCGTTGTGCCAGCCGGAGCACCCAAACCCGTCGAGGGAGCGCCCCCTCGGACCCCCACACCTCACCACCCGTCCGTGACCACGCCATAAGGCGTCCCGCGAGCCGGAGTGACTTGGGCGTCGAGTGCGGGTATGGTCCTCTCGCTGCACCGCATCGCTGCCGTCGGCAGACCTTGCCACAGCTGTACCCACGCACGACCCAGCAGCACCCCCGTATCGCACCTTGCCTTCACCTGGCCGCCCGCTGTCCTTCGCGCACACGTTCCTTCCTCGGCCATTTCCCGGACAGAGACTGTCCCCCCGCTCCCCGCGCCGCCACGGCTGACGCGCTCCGTCGCCGTACCCGGAACCGCTGGGCGCACCCCCATGTCCCGCCGCCTGAAGGACACAAGGCCCGTGCCCGTACCTGTCTTGCTCCACGGCCGCTCGGTGCGGCTGGAGCCGCTCGACGTGCGTCACATCGAATCCCTCGCCGCGGCCGCCGCGGAGGACCGCAGCAGTTATGCCTTCACCCCCGTCCCGCACGGGATCGAGGCGACCGCCCGCTACGTGGCGGACGCCCTGGCCGCGCAGGAGGCCGGCCGCGCGGTGCCCTTCGCCACCGTGCGGGTCAGCGACGGCGCGGTGGTCGGCTCGACCCGGTTCTGCGAGCTGGACTACTGGCAGGGTCCGGTGATCTGGCCGCCGGCCCCTCGCGGGCCGGTCGGCGACCCGTGGTCCGCGGTGCCGGACGCGGCCGAGATCGGCGCCACCTGGCTGTCCGCGCGGGCACAGGGTACCGGCATCAACACCGAGGCCAAGCTGCTGATGCTGCGTCATGCCTTCGACGTCTGGGGCGTGCGCCGGATCTCCATGCGCGCCGACGCCCGCAACGCCCGCTCCCGGGCGGCGATCGAGGGCCTGGGCGCGGTGCTGGAGGGGGTGCACCGGGCCCACACCAGGGGGCTCGACGGCCTGGTCCGGGGCACCGCGTTCTACTCGATCCTGGACGAGGAGTGGCCTGCCGCCAGGGTCCGGCTGGAGCTGCGGGTCAGCACCCCGCGGATCCAGATCGAACCGGCCAGACCGCTGATCTCCGCGTAGCGGAAGTACAAAAGGAGACCGGGGCGGTCGAACGGACGCCATTGTCCGTCCGACCGCCCCGGCCGTACGGCGGGAACTCTGCGCCGAGCACCGCCGTGCACTGGGGGTGTCGCGCGCAGCGCGCCCGGTCAAGGGTGGCGGTGGGCGACGGGGGCGGGCAGCCCCCTCCTGGCCCTCATCCTTGGTCGGGGACGGGGGTGTTCAGGAGGGGTTGCCTCGCGCTGACACCGGAGTGAGGGGCTCCGATGAGGGTGCGTCAGCGCGAGTCGCTGCCCGCGGTCTCGATGGCGGCGCGACCTGCTTCCAGGCGCGCCACCGGGATCCGGAAGGGCGAGCAGGACACGTAGTCCAGCCCGGCGTGGTGGAAGAAGTGGACCGACTCGGGGTCGCCGCCGTGCTCGCCGCAGACGCCGAGCTTGAGGTCGGGGCGGGTCGCCCGGCCCTCCCGTACGGCGTGCTTGACCAGGGCGCCGACGCCGTCGCGGTCGATGGTCTCGAAGGGGGAGACCCCGAAGATGCCCTTCTCCAGGTAGGCGGTGAAGAAGGAGGCCTCCACGTCGTCCCGGGAGAAGCCCCACACCGTCTGGGTCAGGTCGTTGGTGCCGAAGGAGAAGAACTCCGCCGCCTCGGCGATCTGACCGGCGGTCAGCGCGGCCCGGGGCAGCTCGATCATGGTGCCGAGCTTGATGTCCAGCTTGACGCCGGTGGCGTCCTGGACCTCGCGCAGCACCTGCTCGCACTCGTCCCGCACTATCTCCAGCTCCTGCACCGTCCCGACCAGCGGGATCATCACCTCGGGGCGGGGGTCCCCGCCGCCGCGGCGGCGCTCGGCGGCGGCCTCGGCGATGGCCCGCACCTGCATCCCGAACAGACCAGGGATGACCAGGCCGAGGCGTACCCCGCGCAGTCCCAGCATCGGGTTGGCCTCGTGCAGCTTGTGCACGGCCTGGAGCAGCCGCAGGTCGTTCTCGTTGGGGTCCTTGCGGGCCTCGGCGAGGGCGACCCGCACCGACAGTTCGGTGATGTCGGGCAGGAACTCGTGCAGCGGCGGGTCGAGCAGCCGCACGGTGACCGGCAGCCCGTCCATGGCCTGGAACAGCTCGACGAAGTCGCCCTTCTGCAGCGGCATCAGCGTCGCCAGGGCCGCCTCGCGGTCCTTGTCGTTGTCGGCCAGGATCAGGTGCTCGACCTCCCTGCGCCGCTCCTCGCCGAGGAACATGTGCTCGGTGCGGCACAGACCGATGCCCTGGGCGCCGAAGCGGCGGGCGCGGTTGGCGTCGTCCGCGTTGTCGGCATTGGCCCGGACCCGGAGCTTGCGGCGGACGTCGGCGTGGGCCATCAGCCGGTGCACCGCCTGGACCAGGCCGCCCTCCTCGTCGGCGCCGGCGTGCAGGGTGCCCTCGAAGTACTCCACCACCGGGGAGGGGACCACCGGGACCTCGCCCAGGTAGACCCTGCCGGTGGAGCCGTCGATGGAGATCAGGTCGCCCTCCTCCACCACCTTGCCGTCGGCGGTGGTGAAGCGGCGCTTCTTGGTGTCGACCTCCAGCTCCTCGGCGCCGCAGACACAGGTCTTGCCCATGCCGCGGGCGACCACGGCCGCGTGCGAGGTCTTGCCGCCGCGCGAGGTCAGGATGCCCTCGGCGGCGATCATGCCGTCCAGGTCGTCCGGGTTGGTCTCCCGGCGCACCAGGATCACCTGCTCGCCGGAGCGGGACCACTTGACCGCGGTGTAGGAGTCGAAGACCGCCTTGCCGACGGCCGCGCCGGGCGAGGCGGCGATGCCCCAGGCCACGCGCTCGGCCTTGGTCTTCTCGTCGAAGCGGGGGAACATCAGCTGGGCCAGCTGGCCGCCGGTGACCCGGTGCAGCGCCTCGTCCAGGTCGATCAGGCCCTGGTCGACCAGCTGGACGGCGATCCGGAAGGCCGCCGCGGCGGTGCGCTTGCCGACCCGGGTCTGCAGCATCCACAGCTTGCCGCGCTCGATGGTGAACTCGATGTCGCAGAGGTCCCGGTAGTGGTTCTCCAGGGTCTCCATGATGGACATCAGCTGGTCGTAGGAGGTCTTGTCCAGGCCCTCCAGCTCGGCCAGCTGCATGGTGTTGCGGATGCCGGCGACCACGTCCTCGCCCTGCGCGTTCTGCAGGTAGTCGCCGTAGACGCCCTGGTGGCCGCTGGCCGGGTCGCGGGTGAAGGCGACGCCGGTGCCGGAGTCGGCGCCCAGGTTGCCGAAGACCATGGAGCAGATGTTGACCGCGGTGGCCAGGTCGCCGGGGATGCGCTCCTGGCGGCGGTAGAGCTTGGCCCGGTCGCTGTTCCAGCTGTCGAAGACGGCGTGGACGGCGAGGTCCATCTGCTCGCGCGGGTCCTGCGGGAAGTCACGGCCGGTGTGGTCGCGGACGATGCCCTTGAAGTCCTCGACGATCGACTTGAGGTCGGCGGCGTCCAGGTCCAGGTCGTCGTCGGTGCCCTTGGCCTGCTTGACCCGCTCCAGGGCCTCCTCGAAGCGGTCGCCCTCGACGCCCAGCACGGTCTTGCCGAACATCTGGATCAGGCGGCGGTAGGAGTCCCAGGCGAAGCGGTCGTTGCCGGACTGGGCGGCCAGGCCGCTCACCGAGGCGTCGGACAGGCCGATGTTGAGGACCGTGTCCATCATCCCGGGCATGGAGAACTTGGCACCCGAACGGACCGAGACCAGCAGCGGGTCGGCCGAGTCGCCGAGCCGCTTGCCCATCTGCTGCTCCAGCGCGTCGAGGTGCGCACTCACCTCGGCGCGGAGCGAGGCCGGCTCGTCACCGGTCTCCAGGTAGACCTTGCAGGCCTCGGTGGTGATGGTGAACCCGGGAGGGACCGGGAGGCCGAGGTTGGTCATCTCGGCGAGGTTCGCACCCTTCCCGCCGAGCAGGTCCTTCAGATCCTTGTTGCCCTCGGTGAAGTCGTAAACGAATTTCTGCTCTGCCGACACGGGTCTGTTCTCCTGCCGCACGGTTGCCCTGACGACCGGAAACATACCCAGATCAAAGGCGCTTCAGCGCCCCCGTTGGGCCGTCAGTGGTTTGTACCGACGGGTAACCCGCTAGATCGAATGCACCGAATCGGCCTTCGCCTAGGAAACCGAAATCGTCGCCCTGACGTTAGCCCGCCTTCAAAGGTTGAACGGTCCGAAACCGCAAGATCACACCGCCGCTACTCTGCGTTCATGATCGGTATCGCAGCCGTTGCCCTGCCTTGATTGTCTGCACGCATCTGCCGTCCACTGACGCGGGCACGTTCGGGATCCGTTTCACCCCCCGGTCCACCTGCGCTTTTACGTCCTTCTGACGCAAAGTGAGCAGCAGTGTGGCCAGAGTCACGTGCCTCCGCACGCCTCCGGCCACATGTCGGACGTAGTTTCGCTGCGGTCCACTGGGATGAGCCCTTAGACACCAGCCCCGCCGCCGCGGGGTTCACGCGGGGGTACGGGGGATCGCCCCCCGGGAGGCTGGAGCGCTGAGCCTCAGCCTCCGCTGGTGTCCAGCTCGGCGTCCGCACTGGGTACGGCGCAGTCGTAGGGGTCGTCCAGCCAGCCCTCCGGGAGCACCACCCGGTTCGCCCCCGAAGTGCGTCCGCGCGGGCCGTCGGCGCTCTCGGGCCAGCGCTGGTCCTGGTCCACCGCGGCGAGGTGCTCGGCCAGCTCGTCCAGCGAGGAGGCCAGCGCCAGGGCCCTGCGCAGCTCGGAGCCGACCGAGAAGCCCTTGGTGTACCAGGCCACGTGCTTGCGGAAGTCCACCACGCCGTGCTTCTCGTCGCCGATCCACTCGCCCAGCAGTTGGGCGTGGCGGTGCATCACCCCGGCGACGTAGGAGAAGTCAGGGCGGGCGTACCGGGTCTCCCCTTCGAAGACGCTGACCAGCTCCTTGAACAGCCAGGGGCGGCCCAGGCAGCCGCGTCCGACCACCACGCCGTCGCAGCCGGTCTCGCGGACCATCCGGACCGCGTCGTCGGCCGACCAGATGTCGCCGTTGCCCAGCACCGGGACCTCGGCCGGCACGGACTCGCGCAGCCGGGCGATGGCGGACCAGTCGGCGACCCCGCTGTAGTGCTGGATCGCGGTGCGCCCGTGCAGCGCGATCGCGGACACGCCCTCCTCCGCGCCGATCCGGCCGGCGTCCAGGTAGGTCATGTGGTCGTCGTCGATGCCCTTGCGCATCTTCATGGTCACCGGCAGCCCGCCGGCGTTGCCCACCGCCTGGCGCAGGATGTCCCGCAGCAGGTTCCGCTTGTACGGCAGCGCGGAGCCGCCGCCCTTGCGGGTGACCTTGGGGACCGGGCAGCCGAAGTTGAGGTCGATGTGGTCGGCCAGGTCCTCGTCCGCGATCATGCGGACCGCGCGGCCGACGGTGACCGGGTCCACCCCGTACAGCTGGATGGAGCGGGGCGTCTCGGAGGCGTCGAAGCCGATCAGCCGCATGGTCTTGCGGTCCCGCTCGACCAGCGCCCGGGTGGTGATCATCTCGGAGACGAACAGGCCCTTGCCGCCGGACTGCTCACGGCACAGGGTGCGGAAGGGGGCGTTGGTGATGCCGGCCATCGGCGCCAGCACGACCGGGGGCCACACCTGGATGCCACCCAGCTTCAGCGGGGCGGTTGCGGGGGCTTCGACGGTCGTGGTCATCTCTCGCTCTTCCTGGCAGCGGGCTACTCATCTGCGGGCAGACCCCCCATTGTCCCACCCGGCGGCGGGCGGACCCGACGCTCAGCCCTCGGCGGCCAGCCGGTGCAGCCGCTCGACCCGTTCCCGGGTCTCCTCGTCGGCGGGGGTGTAGCTGATCAGCCGGGTACTGGGGCGCGGGCCCAGCCAGAGCGTGGTGAAGTCGAGGTGCAGCAGCCCGACCCGGGGGTTCAGGAAGCGCTTCTCGCCGTTGTAGTTCATGCCCACCTCGTGCTGCTGCCACTGCGCGTCGAACTCGGGCGAGGCCAGCCGCAGCCGCTTGAGCAGCGCCTTCCAGGCCGGCTCGGCGACGTGGTCGGCCATCGCACTGCGGAACTTGGCCACCATCATGGCGGTCGCCTGCTGGTAGTCGACCAGGCCGCGCTTCCAGTCCGGGTGGGTGAAGGCGAGCAGCATGAGGTTGCGGTCCTGCGGCGCGATCTCGTCCAGGTCGGTGATCAGCAGCCGGTAGGTGCTGTTGTAGGCGAGCACGTCGTAGCGATTGTTCACCGCCACGCAGGGGAACGGTTCCAGTTGCTTCATCATCGCGGTGACCGAGGGGGTTACCGTCGGGCAGGTCGGCACCGGCGTCGGGTCGGGGGTCCCGGCCAGGATGAACAGGTGCTGCCGCTCATTGGGGTCGAGCAGCAGGGCGCGCGAGATGGCGTCCAGGACCTGTGGGGAGACCTGGATGTCCCGGGCCTGCTCCAGCCAGGTGTACCAGGTGACACCGACAGCGGCGAGCTGCGCCACCTCCTCGCGGCGCAGCCCCGGCGTCCGGCGGCGGCCGACCGCGGGCAGCCCGACCTGCTCCGGCGAGATCCGCTCGCGGCGGCTGCGGAGGAATCCCGCGAGCTCACGACGGCGGACGTCGTCCGGGGCGGTGGACCGGAGCAGTTCGAGCGGGGCGGTGGCGGAGGCTGATGGGGTGGCCATGTCTACCAGGATGCACCCTTATGACATCCCTGTGCCAGGTACTCTCAATACCTGGATAACCAGACACTGGTACCAGGCTAAGCCGAGGCGGAAAGTAGTGGCCATGGCTATTCCACTGACCGCACCAGCAACAAGGGCCAACGTTCTGCCGACCGTCACCCGGCTCGGCGGCAACGCTCCCGAGCAGGCGCCCACAGCGCCCCGGTCCGTTCCCCGGCTCAGCACCCTGGGCCTGTTCACCGTCCTGCTCGGCGCCTTCCTGCCGATGCTGGACTTCTTCATCGTCAATGTCGCCCTGCCCACCATCGACAAGGACCTGGTCGCGGGACCGGCGACGCTGGAACTGTTCGTGGCCGGCTACGGCATCGCCTACGCCGTGCTGCTCGTCCTCGGCGGACGGCTCGGCGACCTCTTCGGCCGCCGCCGACTGTTCATCGCCGGTTCGCTCGCCTTCGGCCTGACCTCGCTGGCCTGCGGCCTGGCCCCGACCGCGCTGGCCCTGGTCGGCGCCCGGGTACTGCAGGGCGCGGCGGCGGCGCTGATGCTGCCGCAGGCGCTGGCCACCATCCAGTCCGCCACCGAGGGCGAGCGCAAGGCCCGCGCCATGGGCGTGTACGGCGCGGTCGGCGGTATCTCGGTGGTCATCGGCCAGGTGCTGGGCGGGGTGCTGCTCTCGGCGAACCTCTTCGGCACCGGCTGGCGCTTCATCTTCCTGGTCAACGTCCCGGTCGCCCTGGCCGCCGCGGTGCTGGCGCTGCGCTCGGTCCCGGAGACCCGCTCGGCCAACCCGGCCAAGGTGGACCTGCCCGGCACCGGCCTGCTGGCCGCCACGCTGCTGGCGCTGCTGATCCCGCTGATGGAGGGCCGCGCGGTCGGCTGGGCCTGGTGGACCTGGACCCTGCTCGCCGCCGTCCCCTTCCTCGGCTACGCCTTCGTCCGCACCGAGCGCCGCTCGGAGCAGGCCGGGAACATCCCGCTGATCCCGCTGTCGCTGCTGCGCATCAACGGCCTGCGCACCGGGCTGACCATGGCCGTCCCCTTCTTCACCGGTTTCGGCGGCTTCATGGTGGTGATGGCGGTGGCGCTGCAGCTCGGCCTGCACGAGGGCCCGATCGCCTCCGGCGTGGCCATGGTCCCGATGGCAGTCGGCTTCTTCGCCGCCTCGCTGGCCGGACCGCGGCTGCTGAGCCGCTACGGCAGCAAGGTGATCCGCACCGGCGCGGTCGTCCAGGGTCTCGGCCTGCTGGTGCTGGCCGTCACCGTCGCCGCCGACTGGTCCGGCCTCAGCCCGCTGGTGCTGCTGCCCGGGATGGTCATCGCCGGCACCGGACAGGGCCTGGTGATGCCCCCGCTGATCCGGCTGGTGCTCTCCGAGATCCCGGCCGAGCGCGCGGGCGTGGGCGGCGGCATCCTGGCCACCACCCAGCAGTCCAGCCTCGCCCTCGGCGTGGCCACCCTGGGCACCCTGTTCCTCACCCTGTCCCCCACCCACGGCATGCATGACGCGCTGACCCTGGTGCTGGCCCTCCAGTTCGTCCTCACCCTGGCCGTCATCGCCCTCTCCACCCGCCTACCCCGCCGCATCGGCTGACGCCGCGCGGTCCGTAGCCAAGGCCCCCCCACCGGTACGCCCGGTGGGGGCCTGCTGCCTAGGGGCCAGTACGCGGGTCGGGCGGGAAAGCCCTGGCCGGGTGTCGGTGGCGGGTGGAAGGATCACGGGTATGGCGACGACCGAGAGCAGGCATCCGGCGCGGGCGCGCAGCCGGGAGGAGTTGGCTGCGGTGATGGCCGAGGGCGGGCGGCCGAAGTGGCTGATGTTCTGGGGGCACCAGGACCGGAGGAGGGGGCACCCCCGTCCGGAGGACGGGGGTGGTTCCGTCGGGGCCGGGGCCCTCAGTCAGTGGTGGCCGTCGGTGTTCGTGGTGGACGGGGTGGAGTACGCCTCGGCGGAGCACTGGATGATGGCGGGCAAGGCGCGGCTCTTCGGTGACGAGGAGTCGGTGTCCGGGATCCTCGCGGCCCGGACGCCGGCCGAGGCGAAGAAGCGCGGACGGCTGGTGCGCGGCTTCGACGAGGCGGCGTGGTCGGCTGCGCGGTTCGGTCTGGTGGTGGACGGCAACGTCGCCAAGTTCGGGCAGGATCCGGTGCTGCGCGCCTACCTGTCCGGGACCGGGAGCCGGGTGCTGGTGGAGGCCAGCCCGGTGGACCGGGTCTGGGGGATCGGACTCGCCGCCGACGACGAGCGGTCCGCCGACCCGCTGCGCTGGCGCGGGCTGAACCTGCTGGGCTTCGCGCTGATGGAGGCCCGGGAGCGGCTGGCACGGTGATCCGCCGGGTGCACCCGGCGGAATGCCGGCGTCATGACCCGTAGGAGATGTCCACCGGACCGGAGTTGCTGGTGGCCCTGACCGTGGCGCTGCTGCCCGGGTCGTCCAGGCCGTCGTCCACCGAGGCCGGACCGCTGCGGGAGGTCGCTGTCGCCTGGTAACGGGTGTGCTTGGGCAGCAGGACGTCGACCGGGCCAGAACTCGACCCGGCGCTGACCGACTGCGGCGCGACGGCGAAGTTCAGCGACAGCGGCCCCGAGGCGCTGCGGGCGGTCACGGTCGCCGACCGCAGTCCGTCGCCCTCGATCGGGCCCGAATCCGACCGCAGCCACAGCGGTCCGCTGACGGCGTGGAGGTTCAGCGGGCCGGAGTGCGAGCGCAGACTCACCGCGCCGGAGACACCGTCGACCATGACGGCACCGGAGTCCGACTCCGCGTCGACCGCGGTGCCCGCCGGGACCTGCAGCCGCACGTCCGTCTGGCAGTTGAGCGAGCCCAGGAACGGGCCCCCGCCGCAGGACACCGACAACACCAGGGTGTCCTTGTCCCAGGAGTAGTCCACCTTCGGCTTGGCGGTGACCCAGCCGATGTCCTGAGCAACCGTCACTTTGCCGCCGGTGCTGCCACCGTGGACCTCGACCGTGCCGCCGGCGGAGTTGATCCGCACCCGCGAGATCGGATGGCTGCTGGTCCAGCCGGACGTGGCGTCCCGCCGGGCCAGCTTTCCGACCAGCACCAGCCCGGTGGTGCAGGCCACCACCAGCGCGGTGATCAGCGCGACGATCCACCACAGTCTCTGCTTCAGCGAGTCCGGCCCGTTGAAGGTGATCACGCCTCGGTTCATGGTGCCCCCTGCTGCTCGTCGGTCATGGCCGCTGGTCCAGGAAGCGCAGCACCGCCATCACCCTTCGGTGCTCCCCGTCGGTCGGGGAGAGCGCCAGCTTCATGAAGATGTTGTTGATGTGCTTCGCCACCGCACTCTCGCTGACCACCAGGGTCTGCGCGATGGCCGCGTTCGACCTGCCCTCCGCCATCAGCGACAGCACCTCGCGCTCGCGCGGGGTCAGCGAGTCCAGCGGACCGCTCTGCCGGCGCAGCAGCAGCTGCGAGACCACCTCGGGGTCCAGCGCGGTACCGCCGGCGGCGACCCGCTCCAGGGCGTCCAGGAAGTCGTCCACATTGGCCACCCGCTCCTTCAGCAGGTAGCCGACGCCGCGGGTGTCCCCGACCAGCAGGTCGGCGGCGTAGCGCTCCTCCACGTACTGGGAGAGCAGCAGGACCGCCACCGACGGCCATTGCTGACGGATCATCAGGGCCGCCCGCACACCCTCGTCGGTGAAGCCCGGCGGCATCCGGACGTCGGTCACCACCACATCGGGGCTGTGCTCCGCCACCGCCGCCAGCAGCGCCTCGGCCTCCCCGACGGCGGCCACGACCTCGTAGCCGACCGCCTCCAGTACCTTGACCAGTCCGACCCGCAGCAGGACCGAGTCCTCGGCGATCACAGCACGCACGGCAACTCCACGGTGAGAGTGGTGGGGCCCCCGGAGGGGCTGCTGACGGCGAGGGTCCCGTCCACCGAGGCGGCGCGCTGCCGCAGCCCGGAGAGCCCGGTCCCCCTCGCCGGGTCCGCACCGCCGATCCCGTCGTCGAAGACGGTGATCACGATGCGCGGGCCACTCTGCCGCACCGACACCTCGGACCGCGAGGCGCGGGCGTGCTTGGCGATGTTCGCCAGCGCCTCGGAGACCACGAAGTAGGCCACCGCCTCCACCGCGGGGGCGGCCCGCTGCTGCAACTCCACGGTCAGCCGCACCGGAAGCGGGGCACGGGCGGTGATGCCGGACAGCGCGGCGTCCAGGCCGCGGTCCTCCAGCACCACCGGGTGCAGCCCGCGGACCAGGTCCCGGAGCTCGGCGATGGCGGCCTGCGCCTCGCGGTGCGCCTCCTCGATCACCTCCATGGCCCGCGGCGCCTGCTCGTCGACCGGGAGTCCCCTGAGCATCCGCCGGGCCAGGCCCAGGTTCATCGCCATGGACACGAGCCGCTGCTGGGCGCCGTCGTGCAGGTCGCGTTCGATCCTGCGCCGCTCGGCGTCGGCCGCGTCGACGACCTCGCTGCGGCTCTCCGCCAGCGACTCGACCCGGCGCTGCAGCTCCCTGGCCCGGTTGGGACCGAGCAGCGCGGCCGCCGCCCTGGTGTCCAACTGGCGCACCAGCAGCGCCGCCCAGGGCAGGGTCCAGAGCAGCAGCACCCCGAGCACGGTCATCCACAGCAGGCTCCGGCCGCCCTCGTTGACGACCAGGCTGCCTGTCGGCGCCAGCACCGTCCAGGCGTAGACGGTGGACAGCACCAGGCCGACGGTCCAGCCCGCCAGCACCAGCACCGCGAACGCGGCCACCAGCGGGCCGGCCAGCAGGTGGTAGGCCAGCTGCCGCCAGGTGCTCTCGGCCCGGAGCACCCGCAGCCGCTGCCGGCCGCGCAACGGCTGGTCGGGTCCGGGGATCTCCGGGATGTCCAGGCCCAGCAGGGCCCGGAACCGGCTCCGCTGCAGCCGGGTGAGCAGGGGCAGCAGGCCCAGCAGGACCCCCAGGACCAGTACGGCCCCGATGAGCAGCAGCTTGGGCATCAGCACGGCCGCCCACACCGTCGGCACCGCCAACGGCACCCCGGCGGCGATGAAGCCGGTCTCCTGCCAGCCCCAGAGCAGCACCGGGCCGCCCAGCACCCGCAGCACGGTCCGCCAGGCGGGCAGCGGAATCATCCGGGCCGGGCCGGGGGTTGTCGTTGCCATGGGTCAGAGCCTAGAAGAGCCGATCAGCGCGCCACCATGAACCCTGAGTCCGGGTCAGGGTGTACCTGGCACCACCCCCAGTTGGGATCCGCACGCCACTGACTCGGAACGGCCGCACGGGGAGTCTTGTCAGTGTGACCGCGACCCACCTGCCGCACCGGCGGCTTCCAGGCGGCTCACAGTTTGGGGAGGGACCCTGATGACCATGCCGCAGCACTGTCCGACGCTGGACCTCGACCTCGACGACATGCCCCTGCTCGACGCCCCGTGGTCGGTGCGGTTCGGCCTGGGGACGAAGGGCCGGACCGCGCTCGAGGTCTACAACGCGGGCCTGCTGCTGGACATCCTGGTCGCCCGGCCGCTGGCCGCGGACCTGCTCAGGGGCGCCCGCCGGGCCTCGCCCAACGGGCGGCCCTCGGTGCTCGCCTGGGGGCATCTGCCACCCGACGGAGTGCCACCGGCGGTGGTCTGCTCGCAGCGGAACCACACCCGGAAGCCCGCCGAGGCGATCCCCGCCGCCGGAGCCTTCTGGCTGGCCACCCTGGAGGGCTGCTTCGACCGGGTCACGGTGACCCGCCGCGACGGTGCCAGCGAGCGGCTGCGGGTCCGCGCGGGGTGGTCGCGGTGAGCATCGCCCTCGGCACCGGGACGGGGACCGCGGCACCTACGCTCGCCCGCCCCGCGCTCACCCGGCCGACGCTCGCGCAGCCCGCGCTGCCCCGCCCCGACCTGGTCGGCCGCGCGCTGGTGTGGCTGGGCCTGGTGCTCGTGCCCTGGCTCGGCGTGCTGGCCGCCTCCGGCGCGTGGAACTGGGTCGGTCTGGATTCGTTGGAGGCGGCCGGTCTGGTCGTCACCGGCCTGCTGCTGCGCCGGGCCGACCCGCGGCACTGCCTCACCGCCGCGGGCACCGCGATGCTGCTGCTCACCGACGCCTGGTTCGACGTGACCACCGCTGCCCCGGGCCAGGCGCTGGCACTCGCCGTCGCCATGGCGGTGCTGGCCGAGCTGCCGCTGGCCTACCTCTGCGCGCGACTGGCGCTGCGCTCACTGCCCAGGGCCTGACGATCCTGACGACGGGCCTCAGCACGGCGAACCGCCCCCGTACCGGAGTCGATCCGGAACGGGGGCGGTTCGTTGTCAGCCGTCGTTCAGCTGTGCGGCTGTCAGCAGCCGAGCAGCTTGCCGGCCAGGAAGCCCTCGACCTGGTCCAGCGAGATCCGCTGCTGCTCCATGGTGTCGCGCTCGCGGACGGTCACCGCGTTGTCGTCCAGGCTGTCGAAGTCGACGGTGATGCAGAACGGCGTGCCGATCTCGTCCTGGCGGCGGTAGCGGCGGCCGATCGCACCGGCGTCGTCGAACTCGACGTTCCAGTGCTTGCGCAGGTCCGCGGCCAGACCGCGGGCCTTCGGCGAGAGCGCGGCGTTGCGCGACAGCGGCAGCACGGCGACCTTGACCGGCGCGAGCCTCGGGTCGAGGCGCATCACCACGCGCTTCTCCATGACGCCCTTGGCGTTGGGGGCCTCGTCCTCGCGGTAGGCGTCCAGCATGAACGCCAGCATCGCCCGGTTGACACCGGCCGCGGGCTCGATGACATAGGGGAACCAGCGCTCGTTGGACTCCTGGTCGAAGTACTTGAGGTCCTGGCCGGAGTGCTCGCTGTGCTGGGTCAGGTCGTAGTCGGTGCGGTTGGCGATGCCTTCCAGCTCGCCGAACTCGTTGCCGCCGAAGTTGAAGCGGTACTCGATGTCGACCGTGCGCTTGGCGTAGTGGGAGAGCTTCTCCTTGGCGTGCTCGTAGAAGCGCAGGTTCTCCTCACGGATGCCGAGGTCGGTGTACCAGTTCCAGCGCTCCTGCAGCCAGTACTCGTGCCACTTCTCGTCCTCGCCCGGCTTGACGAAGAACTCCATCTCCATCTGCTCGAACTCGCGGGTGCGGAAGATGAAGTTGCCGGGGGTGATCTCGTTGCGGAAGCTCTTGCCGGTCTGGGCGATGCCGAACGGGGGCTTCTTGCGCGAGGTCTGCTGCACGGCGGCGAAGTTGATGAAGATGCCCTGCGCGGTCTCCGGGCGCAGGTACGCCAGGCCGGCCGGGTCGTCCGCGTTGAACGCGCCCAGGTGCGTCTGCAGCATGCCGGACATCGGCTTGGGCGTGGTGAAGCCGCCCTTGTTGCCGCAGTTGGGGCAGTTGACGTCGGCGAGGCCGTTGGCCGGGACGTGGCCGTGCTTGGCCTCGTAGGCCTCCTCCAGGTGGTCGGCGCGGTAGCGCTTGTGACAGGAGGTGCACTCGGTCAGCGGGTCGCTGAAGGTCGCGACATGGCCGCTGGCCTCCCAGACCTCGCGGGCGAGGATGACGGACGAGTCGAGGCCGACAACGTCCTCACGGCTGGTGACCATGTTGCGCCACCACTGCCGCTTGATGTTCTCCTTCAGCTCGACACCCAGCGGCCCGTAGTCCCAGGCGGCCTTCTGGCCGCCGTAGATCTCGCTGCAGGGATAGACGAAGCCACGGCGCTTGCTCAGGCTGACGATGGTGTCGATCTTGTCGGCGGCCACAGTGCTCTCTTCAGTACGACGAATGCGGTCAGTGATGGATTTCATTGCACGCGGGGCGCGTCACGGCCATGGGAACGGGACCGGAGGACGCGACCGAATACCTCAGGTTACCGGTGCCGACGGCGGGGGTTTCACATCCATTGCGGCGACCGGGCTCTGACCGGGTTCCAGAACGGATTCAGCGGCAGAATTTGACAATGGTTTCCATTATAGGTGAACATAGTTTTCATGAGGAGCCGGCGCGTGCACGCGCCGCGGAGCCGCCGGCGGCTGGCACAATGGCGGGGCCACCCTTGTTCGAAAGCCCGCCCCTGAGGAGCCCCGGTGACGTCGTCGCACGCGCAGCAGGCAGCAACGCAGCCGTCGTCCCCCACCGCCGCCCCCGCGCCGGCCCGGTCGACGCGGCAGCGGACGGCGGTGTCGTCGCTGCTCGCCGAGGTCGACGACTTCCGCAGCGCGCAGGAGCTGCACGATCTGCTGAAGCACCGGGGGGACTCGGTCGGGCTCACCACCGTCTACCGCACGCTCCAGTCGCTGGCCGACGCCGGTGAGATCGACGTCCTCCGGACGAACGACGGCGAAGCGGTCTACCGACGGTGCAGCAGTGGGCACCACCACCACCTGGTCTGCAGGTCCTGCGGCCGGACGGTCGAGGTGGAGGGGCCGGCCGTGGAGCGGTGGGCCGAGGTGGTCGCTCGCGACAACGGGTTCGTGGACGTGGCCCACACGCTGGAGATCTTCGGGACGTGTGCTGAGTGTGCGGCGGCGTCGTCGAAGTAAGGGCCGCCCGCTGCCGGGGTTGCCCGCCGTCTGCGGGCTCTACCACCGTGCTTGGCCTGTCGCGCAGTTCCCCGCGCCCCCATCTGGTTGCAACTGAGCCGGTCGCACGACTCAGGGGCGCGGGGAACTGCGCGAACATCAGCCGCCCGCCGGCGTAGAGCCCCTCGCGCGACACTCACCCCTGCTTCGGGAGGACCACCTCGTTGGGGAGTGCTCCGCCGTAGCGACGGTCCCGCGAGGCGAACTCCTCGCACGCGCGCCACAGGTCGCGGCGGTCGAAGTCCGGCCACAGCACGTCCTGGAAGACCATCTCCGCGTACGCCGACTGCCAGAGCAGGAAGTTGGAGGTCCGCTGCTCCCCGCTGGGGCGGATGAACAGGTCCACGTCCGGCATGTCGGGGTGGTACATGTACTTGGCGAGGGTCTTCTCATTGACCTTCTTGGGGTCCAGCTTCCCCGAGGCGACGTCCGCCGCCAGCGCCGCCGCCGCGTCGGCGATCTCGGCGCGGCCGCCGTAGTTGACGCACATGTAGAGGGTCATCGCGTCGTTGTCGCGGGTCATCTCCTCCGCGACCTGGAGCTCCTGCACC
Source organism: Streptacidiphilus carbonis (assembly GCF_000787775.1). GTDB lineage: Bacteria > Actinomycetota > Actinomycetes > Streptomycetales > Streptomycetaceae > Streptacidiphilus > Streptacidiphilus carbonis. The sequence continues at coordinate 19,565 of NZ_BBPM01000023.1, forward strand.
ACGCTCTTCCAGAGCTTCGGCATCCGCCCGGCCCAGCGGATGCGGATCCCCATCTCGTTCATCTCGTCCCGGCGGCGGTGGATCACGTCGCGGTTGAAGTTCATCAGGAAGCGGACCTCGTCCGGCGACCGCTTCCAGTTCTCGGTGGAGAAGGCGTAGAGCGAGAGGTTCTTGACGCCCAGCTCGATGCAGCCCTTGAGCACGTCCAGGACGACGCTCTCGCCGACCTTGTGGCCCTCGGTCCGCGGCAGGCCGCGCTCCTTGGCCCAGCGGCCGTTGCCGTCCATCACGACGGCCACATGCTCGGGGACCAGCTCGCCCGGGATCTTGGGCGGCTGGGCGCCACTGGGGTGGGGGGACGGCGGCAGGTACGCGCGCTGCCGACCGCCGCCGAAGAGACCGCGCCGTGCTGTTGCCATGAGCTCTCTGTTCTCCAACTCAACGATCGACGTACCGGAGCGAGCGAAGCCCCCGCTCCAGGTGCCACTGGACGTACGCCGCGACCAGGCCACTGCCCTCGCGGGCGTGGCGGGGCTCGGTCGCGTCCGCGGTCTCCCAGTCGCCGGACAGCAGCGCGCCCAGCAGTACCAGTGTCTCAGGGGAGGGTACGACACTGCCGGGCACGCGGCAGTCGGGGCAGAGCGCCCCACCGGTCTGCACCGAGAAGAAGCGGTTGGGGCCCGGTATCCCGCACTTGGCGCAGTCGCCGAACGACGGTGCGTAACCGTTCACCGAGAGCGACCGCAGCAGGAAGGCGTCCAGCACCAGCGGTGAGTCGTGCTCGCCGGTGGCGAGTGTCCGCAGCGCGCCGATCAGCAGCAGGTACTGCTGGACCGCGGGCTCGCCCTCGTTCTCGGTGAAGCGCTCGGCGGTCTCCAGCATCGCCGTGGCGGCGGTGTAGCGGCCGTAGTCGTCGACGATCCGGCCGCCGTACGGGGTGATCGTCTCGACCTGGGTGCACAGCGCCAGATGGCGTCCGACCAGTTCCTCGCCCCGGGAGAAGAACTGCACGTCGACATGGGAGAAGGGCTCCAGCCGGGCGCCGAACTTGGACTTGGTGCGGCGCACTCCGCGGGCGACCGCGCGCACCCGGCCGTGCTGGCGGGTGAGCAGGGTGATGATGCGGTCCGCCTCGCCCAGCTTCTGGGTCCGGAGCACCACCCCGTCGTCGCGGAACAGACTCATGCCCGCCATTGTCGCGCACGACTCCGACAATCCGGGACGGTCGGCCCGACTGCGGAAGGCCTCAGGAGTGCGGCTGCCGGGTGGCCGCGGCCAGCGTGGCGTCGATCTCCGCCGGGGTGAGCTTGAGGCAGCGCCCTGCGGCGCGGAGCACCTCGCGCTCGGTCGGGCGGTACGGGCCGTCGGCGAGGGCGACCAGGGCGCCCTGGGTGAGCAGCCGCTCCCGTCCCGGGCCGGCCAGGTGCGGTGCCAGCGGCTCCAGCGCGGTGTGCAGCTCGACCGCCAGGCCGCTGCCGCAGCCGTACAGCTCGACCAGGTCCTCGTCGCCGCCGGTGAGCGCGGCGAGGGCGGCCAGCACCTGGGGCTCGTCCAGCTCCGGGTAGCCGGCTTCGTGGATCACGCCGAGGGCGGTGTCCCGGGTGCCGCGGGCGGTGCCGCCGGCCGCGAGCACGGCCAGGACGACGGTGTACTGGGCGGTGCGCAGCATCGCCAGCAGGTTGCTGGAGGTGGGCCGCTCCAGGGCGTCCAGGCCGTAGCGGGCCCGGCAGGCGGTGCACTGCAGGCTGGTCCCGGCGTCGCCGACCGGCAGCAGCGGCAGGCCGAGCACCCGCAGCCATCTGCGGCCGCCCTGGCGGCGGTAGTTGCGGTCGCCGCCGCAGCCCGGGCAGAAGAACTCCCCGAGCGACTCGGTCCGCCAACGGGCCCGGAGCTCGACCAGCTTGGGGGCCACCAGCATCGTCACGGCACACTCCCCTGCCTGCGGCACCGACTCCACTGTCGGTTGCACCGATGCTGCCATGCGCGATGACGCCCTGTCAGTACCCCGGGCGGCTGCCGGATCAGAAATTTGTGTCGAAGATCACCGAACCCCGCTGCTGTGCAGCGGGGTTCGGTGATCTTCGGGCCGCGGGCGACCCTGCGGCGACACGGGTGTCAGCCTCGGTGCGCCCGGTTGACGGCGCTGACGACGGCCTTGATCGAGGCCCGGACGATGCTGGTGTCGATGCCGACGCCCCACAGCACCTGGCCGTCCACGGCGCACTCCCAGTAGGAGGCGGCCTGGGCGCCGGAGCCCTGGCTCAGCGTGTGCTCGACGTAGTCCAGCAGCCTGGCGTCGACGCCGATGGAGGCCAGCGCGCCGAAGAAGGCGTCCAGCGGACCGTCGCCGGTGCCGGACAGCTCGACCGCCGAACCGTCCACCACGGCCTGGACGGTGATGGTGTCCTTGCCCTCGGCGGTGGTGTCGGTGGCGTAGGCGCCCAGCTGGATCCGGCCCCAGGGGGCGTCCGGGGTGGGCAGGTACTCGTCCTCGAAGGTGGACCAGATCTCGGCCGGGGTGACCTCCCCGCCCTCGGTGTCGGTCTTGGCCTGGATGATCTTCGAGAACTCGATCTGCATCCGGCGCGGCAGGTCCAGCTTGTGGTCGTTCTTCAGGACGTAGGCGATACCGCCCTTGCCGGACTGGGAGTTGACCCGGATCACGGCCTCGTAGGAGCGGCCGACGTCCTTGGGGTCGATCGGCAGGTAGGGCACGCCCCAGGTGTGCTCGCCGACCGGGTGCCCGGCTGCGGCGGCGTCGGCCTCCAGCGCGTCGAAGCCCTTCTTGATGGCGTCCTGGTGGGAGCCGGAGAAGGACGTGTAGACCAGGTCGCCGGCGTAGGGGTGGCGCTCGGGGACGACCATCTGGTTGCAGTACTCGTACGTGCGACGGATCTCGTCGATGTCCGAGAAGTCGATCATCGGGTCCACGCCCTGGGAGAACAGGTTCATCCCGACGTTGACCAGGTCCAGGTTGCCGGTCCGCTCGCCCTGCCCGAACAGGCAGCCCTCGACCCGGTCGGCGCCGGCCATCACGGCCAGCTCGGCGGAGGCCACACCGGTGCCGCGGTCGTTGTGCGGGTGGGTGGACAGGGCGATGAACTCGCGGCGGGACAGGTTCCGCGACATCCACTCGATCTTGTCGGCGTAGACGTTGGGAGTGGAACGCTCCACCGTGGTGGGCAGGTTGAGGATGATCTCGCGGCCCTCGGCGGGCTGCCAGACGCCCATCACCGCCTCGCAGACCTCCAGCGCGAAGTCCAGCTCGGTGTCGATGAAGATCTCCGGCGAGTACTGGTAGCCGAAGACGGTGTCCTCGGTCAGCATCTTCTCGGCGTACTCCATCACCAGCCGGGTGCCGTCGACAGCGATGTTCCTGATGTCGTCCCTGGAGCCCTTGAAGACCACCCGGCGGAACAGCGGCGAGGTGGCGTTGTACAGGTGCACGGTCGCCCGCGGCGCCCCCACGACGGACTCCACCGTGCGGGCGATCAGGTCCTCGCGGGCCTGGGTCAGCACGCTGATGGTGACGTCCTCCGGGATCGCGCCCTCCTCGACGATGGAGCGGACGAAGTCGAAGTCGGTCGCGCCGGAGGAGGGGAAGCCGACCTCGATCTCCTTGTAGCCCATCCGCACCAGCAGGTCGAACATCGCCCGCTTGCGCGCCGGGGACATCGGGTCGATCAGGGCCTGGTTGCCGTCCCGCAGGTCCGTGGACAGCCAGCGCGGGGCCTTGGTGATGACCTTGGACGGCCAGGTGCGGTCCGGCAGGTCCACCGTGCCGAAGGGTACGTAGCGCTGGAACGGCATACCGGACGGCTGCTGGCGCACAGTCGCGGCGGTGACAGGGGTGGGCCGCTCATGGAAAGGCGTGTCGGACATGGGGTTCATGCTCCCTCAGAGGCTCGGGCGGAAGAAACCGACGACCGACGACTGCGGCGTGTCTCCTGTAGAAAGCGCACAGCACAGCTCCCCGCGGCGAGGGAGTCGGCCTTGTGAGTACTACAGGCCCTCGCCGCGGCAGCTAAGAAGAAGCAGCCGGGTACGCATGATTCGTCCACCCTAGCCCAGCCTTCCGCACAGCCACAGCAGAACCCGGGGGTATTCCGCCCTTTGAGACGGGGCAAAGGTCCCGACGTATTGAGCCGAGTACTGACACAACGTTGTTGTTGTGGCACTTTGGGTCACATGACAGCACCCGTCTTCTGCGGCATCGTCCCCCCGCACATCCTCGAACACCTGGTCGCGCACGCCGAGGACGACGACGTCCGGCAGGCGGCGGAGCGCTCACTGGCCCTGGACGCCCTCAACCGCGCGCACCGCGCCGAGGCGGCGCCGCCGGAGCGGGAGGGCGTCGTCGGGCAGCGCGCCGTGGACACCGCGGACCGCACCATCAGTGACGACCACCACACCCAGCGGCTGCCGGGCCGGGTGGTCCGCACCGAGGGCGGCGCGCCGGTCCCCGACCAGACCGTCGACCGCGCCTACGACGGCCTCGGCGCGACCTTCGACTTCTACCTCGCCGCCTACTCCCGGCACTCCATCGACGGGCAGGGGCTGCCGCTGGACGCGACCGTGCACTACGGCCAGCAGTACGACAACGCCTTCTGGAACGGCGAGCGCATGATCTTCGGCGACGGGGACGGCAAGCTGTTCAACGACTTCACGGTCTCGGTGGACGTGATCGGGCACGAACTGACCCACGGGGTGACGCAGTACAGCGCGAATCTCGACTACCAGGACCAGTCCGGCGCGCTCAACGAGTCGGTCTCGGACGTCTTCGGCTCGCTGGTCAAGCAGTACGCCCTCAAGCAGACGGCGGACCAGGCGGACTGGCTCATCGGCGCGGGGTTGCTCGCGCCGGGCGTGCACGGGGTCGCCCTGCGCTCCATGAAGGCCCCCGGCACCGCGTACGACGACCCGAACCTGGGGAAGGACCCGCAGCCGGCCACGATGGCCGGGTACGTCGCCACCAGCGACGACAACGGCGGCGTCCACCTCAACTCGGGCATCCCCAACCATGCCTTCTACCTGGCGGCGACCGCGATCGGCGGCTTCGCCTGGGAGAAGGCCGGGCAGATCTGGTACGACGTGCTGACGGGCGGAACCCTGTCCGCGTCGGCGGATTTCGCGGCCTTCGCGGCGGCTACGGTGGCGGCGGCGTACGCCCGCTACGGGGAGGGGGCCGAGGTGTCCGCGGTGCAGGAGGCATGGGTGCAGGTGGGGGTCACCGCGCACAGCTGAGCACAGCGGGTGGCCGGTGCTCGCGCAGTTCCCCGCGCCCCTGGACGGGGCGCGGGGAACTGCGCGAACGGTAACCATGCAGATGGGCAACCCCCCTGGCCGAACAGTCACCGTGTGCCGCACACTGGCAACCATGCGTATCCAGGTGACCCGTTCCGGCGGCCTCATGGGCCTCCCGCGGAAGTCCGTGCTGGACACCGAGGGGCGCCCGGACTCCCCGCACATCCACGCGCTGGCGCGCGAAGCCCTGGGAGCCTGCACCCGGTCGCCGACCTTCGGAGTGCCGGACGGCTTCCACTACACCATCAGCATCGACGGCCGGACCGCCGGCCACTGCGCCGACCCGCAGCTGACGGACAGCCAGCGCGACCTGATCGCGCTGGTGCTGACCCAGGGTCAGTAGCGGGGCCCCCGGGTCAGAAGCCCAGCTTGCGCAGCTGCTTGGGGTCGCGCTGCCAGTCCTTGGCGACCTTGACGTGCAGGTCCAGGAAGACCGGTGTGCCCAGCAGCGCCTCGATCTGCTGGCGGGCGACCGTGCCCACGTGCTTCAGCCTGGCGCCCTTCGAGCCGATGACGATGGCCTTCTGGCTCTGCCGCTCGATGTAGACATTGGCGTGGATGTCCAGCAGCGGCTTGCCCTCCGGGCGCCCCTCGCGCGGCAGCATCTCCTCGACCACCACGGCCAGCGAGTGCGGCAGCTCGTCCCGCACGCCCTCCAGCGCGGCCTCGCGGATCAGCTCGGCGACCATGATCTGCTCGGGCTCGTCGGTGAGGTCGCCCTCCGGGTAGAGCAGCGGGCCCTCCGGGAGCAGCGGCACCAGCAGGTCCGCGAGCAGCTCCACCTGGGTGTTGGCCACCGCCGACACCGGGATGATCTCGGCCCACTCGAAGCCCAGCTCCGCGCCCAGCTGGGAGATGGCGATCAGCTGCTCGGCGAGCCTCTTGGAGTCCACCAGGTCGGTCTTGGTGACGATGGCGACCTTGGGGGTGCGCTTGATCCCGGCGAGCTCCTTGGCGATGAACTTGTCGCCGGGGCCGAGCTTCTGGTCGGCGGGCAGGCAGAAGCCGATCACGTCGACCTCGGCCCAGGTCGCGCGCACCACGTCGTTGAGCCGCTCGCCCAGCAGGGTGCGCGGCTTGTGCAGCCCGGGGGTGTCCACCAGGATCAGCTGGGCGTCGGGGCGGTGCACGATGCCCCGGACGGTGTGCCGGGTGGTCTGCGGGCGGTCGGAGGTGATCGCCACCTTGGTGCCGACCAGGGCGTTGGTGAGGGTGGACTTCCCCGCGTTGGGGCGCCCGACGAAGCAGGCGAAGCCCGACCGGTGCGGGCGGGCCCCCAGAGGGGCGTCGTCGGCGACAGCGGAGGCGGGCCTGGCGGACTGCTGGGTGGGGCGAGAGCTCATGCGGACCATTCTCCCCTATCCAGGAAGCCCGCGAGGTCAGCGCAGACCGCTCATGGGCGCCGGTTCACGGCGGTCAGGTCGATGTCGATCGGAAAGGGTACCTGGAGCGTGAGGTGCTCCCGGAAGATTCCCATCGCCACGTACGAGCGGGTGGCCTGCTCCAACTCGAAGACATGCACGACAGGCAGGCCCCCCTCGTTCTCCACCCGCCAGAAATGCGCAATCCCGGCCTTGGCGTACTTGACCGGTTTGATGTCCAGGTCGCGGGCCTCGGAGTCCGGGGAGACCACCTCGACAGCCAGGACCACATCGCCGGGCACGAACGAAGTCTGCTCCGACGAGGTCAGCGCCTCAGCCTTGATGACCAGCAGGTCAGGCTCCGGGCGGTTCCGCGGTCCGAGGGTGACCGTCATCTCGCGCCGGACGTCGAGCTCCTCGGGGGCCGTCCGGAACAGGCCGAGTTGGAGCAGCAGCATGGCCCGATCGTGAAAGGCGGTCTGCGGACTCATGAACACCAGGCTCCCGTCGAGCAGCTCCGTGTGCGGAGGCAGGTTGGGAAGCCGGTCGAGGTCGTCGGCGGTCCAGCCGTCCCGGGGCGGGACAGGCCAGGAGATCTCAGGATCGACGGACATTGGTGCTCCCATGGGAAGGATCCTTGCCGACAGGTCCAGCGTACCCACCGTGGTTTCCTGATCACTCACCCGAACGAGGGGCGTACGCGCACTACTTCCGCTTGAACAGTGAGCCGATGCCCCCCACCACGGTGAACAGGGCCACGATGATCGAGGCCGCGAGCCAGCCCGGGTTCCGGTGCTCCTGCCAGTGCCCCATTCCCATGAGCACGAAGAGCACCCCCGCTATGAAACCCACACCCCCCACGGGCACCCCTCCCCTAGACCCCACAGATCCCCACCATCCCGGTGCGCGGGACGTCCGCCCCGACCCTAGCCGGGCCGGAGCGGATGGCAAGACCGTCGATCAGCTCGCGGGCACGGTCAGCCGCAGGGTGCCGTCGGGGCCGGCCAGCAGCACCGGGGTGCCCGCGCCGCCCAGGTCCCGCACGGCGGCGAGGTCGTCCGCGGCGACCGCCTCGGCCGCGCTGACCACGGCCGCCGCCTCCAGCCCCTTCGCGCCGCTGGCCACGGCCATGGCCACCGCCGTCCGCACCGCGCTGAGCTGCAGCGACTCCAGCGCGACCGTCCCGGCGACGTAGGTGCGCCCGGTCTCGTCACGTACCGCCGCACCCTCGGCGACGCCGTTGCGGGCGCGGACGGACCGCGCCAGGGTGATGATCTTCTTGTCCTCGGGATCGATGGGATCCACCGGAGCCTTGGAGGCCGCCTCGTCGCTCATGCGTCCGAGGATAAGGCCCGGTCCGGCCGCCGACCCGCCTCCCCCACCCTCCGCACCGCGGACCGCACGCCGGGTACCCAGCCGACCGCACCGTCGACAGACGTTGATAAACCCCCGCCTCCCTGCATAGCGTGCGCGGCATGACGACTCATCGGATCGGCGTGATGTACGACCGCGACTGGGCACCGGAGGGGCTGCTGCCGTTCGCCCGGGACGTGGAGGCGTTGGGGGTCGACGACCTGTGGGTGGTCGAGGACCTGGGGTGGACCGGCTCGATCGCGTCGGCCTCCGCCGCGCTCGCGGTGACCGAGCGGCTGCGGGTCGGCATCGGGATCACACCGGCGCCGCTGCGCAGTCCGGCGCTGCTGGCGATGGAACTGGCCGCGGTGGCGCGGATGTTCCCCGGACGGTTGACCGCGGGGGTCGGCCACGGGGTGCGGGAGTGGATGGAGCAGGTGGGGGTCGCGCCGCGCAGTCCGCTGGCGCTGCTGGAGGAGACCCTGCAGGCCGTCCAGGGGCTGCTGCGCGGCGAGGAGGTGACCGTCCGGGGGCGGGAGGTCAGCCTGGACGGCGTGCGGCTCGTACATCCCCCCGCGGTGCTGCCGCAGCTGCTGGCCGGGGTGGTGCGGCCGCGCTCCCTGGAGCTGGCGGGGCGCGTCGCCGACGGGGCGATCATCGCCGAGGGCCACGGCCCCGACGATCTGTCAGCCGCCATGCAGCACATGCTGAAGGCCCGCGACGCCAAGGCCGCCCGGCCCAACCTCACCGTGTTCGCCTTCCTCTGCGTCGACGACGACCCGCAGCGGCTGCGCGGCACCGTCGGCCCCGCGCTGGACGGGCACGCCGCCTGGCTGGGCCGCGCCCCCGAGGACGTGTTCGCCGCGGCCGGCCCCGCCCCCACCGCCGCCACCCGGGTCCGGGAGCTGTGGGCGGCGGGGGCCGACACCGTGGTGCTGCGGGCGGTCGGCCCCGAGCCGTTCCGGCAGATCGAGGCGGCCGTCAGGGAACTGCGCGGCTGAGCGGACCCGTGCTGCGGCCGCGGGTCAGCGCCGCAGCCGGCGCAGCGCCAGCTCGGCCAGCAGGGCCGCGCCGTCGGCGAGGACGGAGTCGGCGAAGGCGGCCTCCGGCGAGTGGTTGTACGGGGCGGTCCCCGGGTCCAGACCGTCCACGCAGGCGCCGAGGAAGAAGTAGCCGGAGGGGATCTGCTCGGCGACGTAGGAGAAGTCCTCCGCCCCGGCGAGGGGCTGCTCCATCGTCGTCCAGCGGTCCTCGCCGAGCAGGTCCTTCACGGTCGCCTCGACGAACGCGGTCTCCCCCGCGTCGTTCACGGTGACCGGGTACAGGTCGCCGAAGACGGCGTCGATCTGCAGGCCGTGGGCCTCGGCGACCCCGCGGACCACCCGCAGCGACTCCTCCCGCACCCGTTCCCGCGCCTCCGGGGAGAAGGAGCGGACCGTGGTCTCGAAGAAGGCGTCGTCCGGAATGACGTTGTTGATGGTCCCGGCGCGCAGCAGTCCGGTCGTCAGCACCACCGGGTCGAAGACGCTGAAGCGGCGGGTCACCATGGTCTGCAGCGCCAGCACCGCCTCGCAGGCCGCCGGGACCGGGTCCAGCGCGGCGGACGGGACCGAGCCGTGGCCGCCGTGCCCGCGCATGGTGACGGTGAGGGTGTCGGCTGCCGCCATGATCGTCCCCGGGCGTCCGAGGACCTGCCCCTGCGGCATCGCCGAGGAGACATGGAGCGCGTAGGCGGCGACCGGGGTGCTGCCGGAGGCGGCCAGCAGCCCCTCGTCCAGCATCACCTTGGCGCCGCCGTAGCCCTCCTCCCCCGGCTGGAACATGAACACCACGTCGCCGGCGATCTGCTCGCGCCGCTCGCAGAGCAGCCGGACCGCCCCCAGCAGCGCCGCCACATGCAGGTCGTGCCCGCAGGCGTGCATCACCCCCGGGACGGCCGAGGCGAACGGCAGTCCGCTGGTCTCCTGGACCGGCAACGCGTCCATGTCCCCGCGCAGCAGCACGGTCGGGCCCTCCCCGGCACCGCCGCGCAGCACCGCGGTGACCGAGCCGAGCTTCTCCCCCAGGGTGATCTCCAGCGGCAGCCCGGCCAGCGCGGCGACCACCTTGGCCTGGGTGCGCGGGAGTTCCAGGCCGATCTCGGGGTCCTGGTGCACGGCGTGCCGCAGGGCGACGAGCTCGGGCTGGAGCCGGGCGGCGGATTCGAGCAGGGACGGCAGGGGCGGCAGGGCCGCAGTCGAGGTCATGGGGTCAGCCCTATCATCCGACCGTCGCACCGGTCACTACCCGCACTGCCGCAGGCGCGGATGTGCGCGGTGACGGTGGGCGCGGCCAACCTCGCCACCCACCTGAAAGTCCGTCATCTCCCGGAACTGCGACGGCTGGAGCAGGAGCCGTGGGCCGGCCGATGGACGGAGGGGGACGCAGCGACGGCTACGTCCCCCTCGACCCGTGGACCCCCGCCCCGTGGATCCCCGAGGCAGAGGCCGCTACCGCGCCTCCGCCGCCGGTTCCGGACCACTGAGCCGGCCCAGCGCCAGTTCGGCCAGCAGGGCCGCGCCGTCGCCCAGCACCGCGTCGTCGAAGAGGGCCTCCGGCGAGTGGTTGTAGGCGGCCGTGAAGGGGTTCAGGTCGGGCGGGCAGGCGCCGAGCATGAAGTAGGCCGAGGGGACGTGGTCGCCGACCACCGCGAAGTCCTCGGACCCGGCCACCGGACGCGGCATCTCGATGTAGCGGTCCTTGCCCAGCAGCCCCTGGGCCGTCTCGGCGACATAGGCGGCCTGGTCGGGATCGTTGACGGTGACCGGGTAGCCCTCCTCGGCCACGGCCTCGACGGTCATTCCGTGCGCCTCGCCGACGCCGCGCACCACCGCGGGCGCCTCCGCCAGCACCCGCTCCCGCGCCTCGGGCGAGAAGGAGCGGATGGTCGCCTCGAAGACCGCCTCGTCGGGGATGACATTGCCGACCGTGCCCGCGTGGAAGCTGCCGACGGTCACCACCACCGGGTCGAAGGCGTCGAAGCGGCGGGTCACCATGGTCTGCAGCGCGGTCACCGCCTCGCAGGCGGCCGGGACCGGGTCCAGCGCCAGGTGCGGGCTGGAGCCGTGGCCGCCCCGGCCGCGCACGGTCACCTTCATGCTGTCCGCCGCCGCCATGATCGGCCCCGGCCGGGTGGCGACCCAGCCGTGCGGCAGCACCGAGGCACCGACGTGCAGGGCGTACGCGGCGACCGGCAGCTCGCCGGAGGCGGTGAGCACACCCTCCTCGATCATGATCCGGGCGCCGTCACTGCCCTCCTCGCCCGGCTGGAACATGAACACCACGCTCCCGGCCAGCTCCTCGCGCCGCTCGCAGAGCATCCGCACGGCGCCCACAAGGCCGGCGGTGTGCAGGTCGTGGCCGCAGGCGTGCATGACCCCCGGGATCTTCGAGGCGTACGGCAGGCCGCTGGTCTCCTGCACCGGCAGGGCGTCCAGGTCCGCGCGGAGCAGCACGGTCGGTCCCGGCCGCGCCCCGCGCAGCACCGCGGTCACCGAGCTGAGCCGCTTGCCGAGGCTGATCTCCAGCGGCAGCCCGTCCAGCGCGGCCAGCACCTTGGCCTGGGTCAACGGCAGGTCCAGCCCGATCTCGGGCTCCTGGTGCAGGGCCCGGCGCAGCGCCACCAGCTCGGGCTGGAGCAGGGCGGCGGACTCGCGGAGCCCGGTACGGCGGGGGTGTGCTGCCTCGGACGGCTGTGCTTCCTTCGTCATGGCGCCTCCTCAGGGGTGGGAGCCCCATCCTCGCCACCGGCGGGCCCCTCGGCCGGGAGGTGCAAGGATCCGCCGGTACGTGGCGCCCCGCCGCAGGGATCCGCCGTCAGCCGGCGACCTGCCGCAGCGATCCGCGCCGCCCCTCGGGCGAGGCCAGCCAGACCAGCTTCTCGGCGGTGTCCCCGCCGGGGGCCGGGTTGTGCAGCACGATGGTGAGGTCGGGCCGCTCCGGGACCTTCAGCTGGGTGCTCTCGAACCACAGCTCGCCCACCAGCGGGTGCTTGATCCCCTTGGCCCGCTGCCCCGGCGGGCGGACGTCGCCGCGCGCCCACAGCTCGGCGAACAGCGGACTCCGCGTCACCAGTTCGTCGGTGATCGCCCGGAAGCCCTCGTCCTCCGGGTAGTCCGCCGCACAGGACCGGTACTCGGCCGCGACCAGCGCCGCGTCCTCCTCCCAACTCTGGTGCCGTCCCCGGTAGATCGGGTTGGTGAAGTAGCTGACCAGGCAGTTGCGGCACTGGTTGTTGAAGTCGAAGATCGTCGCGCTGGCCTCGTTGAAGACGATGTTGTTCCAGTAGCGGTCGATGATGTTGGCCGGGAACGGCATCCAGGAGTCGATGATCCGGGTCAGCCCCTCCGACACCGGCGTCTCGCCCTCGCTCCGGCTGGGCCGCTGCAGCGGCGGGTTCAGCCCGGCCAGGACGTAGAGGTGGCGGCGCTCGGGCTCGTCCAGCAGCAGTACCCGGGCCACCGAGTCCAGCACCTGCCCGGAGACGGTGATGTCGCGCCCCTGCTCCAGCCACTGGTACCAGGAGACGCCGACCCCGGCCAGTACGGCGACCTCCTCGCGGCGCAGCCCCGGCGTGCGGCGCCGGGCGCCGCCGTCCGGGAGCCCGGCCTGGGCCGGGCTCACCCTGGCCCGACGGTTCATCAGGAACTCACGAAGATCCGCCCTGCGGTGGGCATCGGCGCTGGTGTTGGCCGCGTTCGCCGGCGTAGCCACGGGCTCCCCCTCCCTGGTGGTCGTACCAACAGCATAAGCACACTCTCTCCAGCCCCACGGAGATCACCGAACTATGGACGCATGGCAATCGAAACCACGGCAGCACCCACCGCCTCCCGCACCGCGGGGGTCGACGATCCGACAGCGGCGAAGCTGTCCGTCCGGGCCCGACTGGTCCTCTTCCTGCTCTGCGCCGCCCAGTTCGCGGTGGCGCTGGACTTCTCCATCCTGAACATCGCCCTGCCCACGCTGGGCCGGGACCTGCACATGACGCAGGCCAACCTGCAGTGGGGGATGACCGCGTTCGCGCTCCCCTCCGGCGGCTTCCTGCTGCTGTTCGGCCGGATCGCCGACACGGTGGGGCGCCGGAAGATCTTCATCGCCGGGCTGAGCCTGTTCACCGCCTCCTCGGTACTGGCCACGCTGGCCTGGTCGCCGGCCGCGTTCCTGGCCGGACGGGCCCTGCAGGGGGTGGGCGCGGCCGCGATCGTCCCGGCCGGGATGGCGCTGCTGACCACCACCTTCAAGGAGGGCCGGGAGCGGGACCGCGCGCTGGGCATCATGGGCAGCCTGATGGCCCTGGGCTTCACCTTCGGCATGGTCCTGGGCGGCGTCCTCACCGAGACCCTGACCTGGCGTTCCACCATGGCACTCAATGTCGTCATGGGACTGCTGGTACTGGTCGGCGCGCCGCTGCTGCTGACCGAGTCGCGGAACGAGGTCCGGCAGCGGATCGACGTGCCCGGTGCGATCACCGTCACCGGGGGGCTGCTGGCGCTGATCTACGGTCTGTCCACGGCGGCGCAGTCCGGGTTCGGCGACGCATCGGTGATCGGCGCGCTGGTGGCGGCGGTGCTGCTGCTGGGCGGGTTCATCGTGATCGAATCGCGGACCGAGCAGCCGCTGGTCTCGCTGCGGATCCTGCGCCGCCCGAGTGTGGCCTTCGGCAACCTGGGCGGGCTGACCACCTTCTCGATGATGACCGCCGTGGTCTTCCTGGGGACGCTGTACCTCCAGCAGGTCAACGGGCTGTCGCCGGTGTCCACCGGGCTGATCTTCGGAGTGATGGGCATCGTCTGCGCGATCACCGGCAATGTGGCCCCCCGGGTGGTGGCCCGGATCGGCTCGGTGCGGACCCTGGTGGGCGGGCTGCTGCTGCAGGGGGCGCTCACCGCAGTGCTGCTGACGATCAGTCATGGCAGCGGGGGGACCTGGGTGTTCACCGTCGCCGCGTCGCTGGCCGCGGTGGGGCACCTCTCGGCGATCGTCGCCTACAGCGTGACCGCGACGTCGGGTCTGCCCAACGATGAGCAGGGGCTGGCGACGGGGCTGGTCACCACGACCCAGCAGGTGGGGATGACGGTGGGGATCCCGCTGCTCAGCGCGGTCGCCTCAGCGCGGAGCGATGCTCTGCGCTCAGCCGGGCACACGGTCGCTGACGCGACGTTGGGCGGGGTCCGGGTCGGCGTCGGGGTCGACGCGGTGCTGATCGTCGCGCTGGCGGTGGTGGTGGGGTTCGGGCTGCGCAAGCGCCCTGGGCAGTGACCGCAGCACCAACGGGGGCGCGGGGAGCTGTTCGGGCGGTGCTCTACCCCGGTGGAGGGCTGGTCGCGCAGTTCCCCGCGCTTCTATCGGGCTGCAACCGACCCACCGTGGGCAAGGTGCACCTAGCTACCCCGCGCCGCTCGCGGTGCTGCGACTTGCCCGGAGTGGGTGAGTTGCAGGCCCTTGGGGGCGCGGGGAACTGCGCGACCAGCCCCCTACGGTCCGCACCGTCAGTCCGACTCCGGCCGTTCCTCCTCGTCGCCGTCCTCCCGCAGCACCGGCTCGACCAGGAGCGTGCCGATGCGGTTGCGGCGGCCGGCCGTGCTCTCGGCCGTGAGGCGGATCCCGCTGATCGGGAGGGCGTCGTCCTCCGGCACCGGGACCTCGACGCCGGAGCCCGGGATGGGGACCCTCCCCAGGGCCTTCGCCAGCAACCCGCCGACGGTCTCGACGTCTTCGTCCTCCAGTTCGATGCCGAAGAGCTCCCCCAACTCCTCGACCGGAAGCCGCGCGGTAACGCGGAACGCGCCGTGGTCCAACTGCTCCACCGGAGGGGCCTCCCGGTCGTACTCGTCGGTGATCTCGCCGACGATCTCCTCCAGGATGTCCTCGATGGTGACCAGCCCGGCCGTGCCGCCGTACTCGTCGATGACCACGGCGACATGGATCCGGTCGCGCTGCATCTCCCGCAGCAGGTCCGCCACCGGCTTGCTGTCCGGGACGTAGGTGGCCTGCCGCATCACCGCGCCGACCGGCTCGTTCTCGGCGTCGCGGTTCACGTGGGTGCGCCGGACCAGGTCCTTGAGGTAGACGATGCCGACCACGTCGTCCTCGTTCTCGCCGACCACCGGCATCCGCGAGAACCCGCTGCGCAGCGCCAGGGTGAGCGCCTGCCGGACGGTCTTCTCCCGTTCGATCATCACCAGGTCGGTGCGGGGCACCATCACCTCGCGGACGATGGTGTCGCCCAGCTCGAAGACCGAGTGCACCATCCGGCGCTCCTCGTCCTCGATCAGCGAGTCCTTCTCGGCGAGGTCGACCAGCGCGCGCAGCTCCGCCTCCGAGGCGAAGGGGCCCTCGCGGAAGCCCTTGCCGGGGGTGAGCGCGTTGCCGAGCAGGATCAGCAGCCGCGGGATCGGGCCGAGGATCCGGTTCAGCGGCAGCAGGACCACGGACGCGGCGGTGGACACGTTCATCGGGTGCTGGCGCCCGATGGTACGCGGCGAGACGCCGACGGCGACGTAGGAGACCAGCACCATGGCGCCGATGGCGACCAGCAGCGCGGCCCAGGTCGAGTCGAAGGTGCGGACGCAGACCACGGTCACCAGGACGGCCGCGGCCATCTCACAGGTGACCCGGATCAGCGTCGCCAGATTCAGGTAGCGGATCGGCTCCGCCGCCATGGTGAGCATGCCCTTGGCCCCGCGCCGCCCGTGCCGGACGGCCTCCTCGGCGCGGAACCGGGACACCCGGGAGATGGCCGCCTCGGCGCAGGCCGCCAGCCAGGCGAACACCACCAGCAGGACTGCCAGGACCAGGAACCCGGTACTGCTGCCACTCATTCCGGTGCCCGCTTATCGGGTCGTGGGGGCCGGGGACGGCCCCGTCTCGCCGCGGGCGGCGCGCCAGTCGTCCAGGATCCGCTTCTGCAGCCCGAACATCTCGCGCTCCTCGTCCGGGTCCTCGTGGTCGTACCCGAGTACGTGCAGCACCCCGTGGACGGTGAGCAGCTGCAGCTCGGCGTCCATCGAGTGGCCGTTGGCCTCGCCCTGGGCGGTGGCCACCTCGGGGCACAGCACGATGTCGCCGAGCAGGCCCTGCGGCAGCTCCTCGTCCTCCTTGCCGGGACGGAGCTCGTCCATCGGGAACGACATCACGTCGGTGGGTCCGGGCTCGTCCATCCACTGGATGTGCAGCGCCTCCATGGCCTCCGCGTCCACGACGATGAGGGAGAGCTCGGAGAGCGGGTGGATGCGCATCCGGTCCAGGGCGAAGCGGGCGATGTCCAGGATCGCCTGCTCGTCCACCTCCGTGCCGGACTCGTTGTTGATGTCGATCGACATGGGGAGCTCGGATCTCAGCTTTCGTTGCGTCGGGGCTTGCGAGGGGCCTGACCGTTGGCGCCCTGCGCCGCGTCGTACTGCCCGTAGGCGTCGACGATCTTTCCGACCAGCTTGTGGCGGACCACGTCCTGACTGGTCAGACGGGAGAAGTGAATGTCATCCACATCATCCAGGATCTCCTGGACGATCTTCAGCCCGCTGGTGGTCCCGCCCGGCAGGTCGATCTGGGTGACGTCACCGGTCACCACGATCTTGGAGTTGAACCCCAGCCGGGTCAGGAACATCTTCATCTGCTCGGCGCTGGTGTTCTGCGCCTCGTCCAGAATGATGAACGCGTCGTTCAGGGTCCTGCCGCGCATATAAGCGAGCGGGGCGACCTCGATGGTGCCCGCGGCCATCAGGCGGGGGATGGAGTCGGGGTCGATCATGTCGTGCAGGGCGTCGTAGAGCGGACGCAGGTAGGGGTCGATCTTCTCGTAGAGGGTGCCGGGGAGGAAGCCGAGGCGCTCGCCCGCCTCTACGGCGGGGGGGGGGGG
>NZ_BBPM01000023.1:36498-52082 GCF_000787775.1 Streptacidiphilus carbonis
TCTTGTGGGGGGGGGGCGGGGAGGAAGCCGGGGGCGCCGCCCGCCTCTACGGCGGGGCGGGTCAGGATGATCCGGGTGACCTGCTTGGCCTGGAGGGCCTGGACCGCCTTGGCCATGGCCAGGTAGGTCTTGCCGGTGCCGGCCGGGCCGATGCCGAAGACGATGGTGTGGCGGTCGATGGCGTCGACGTAGTTCTGCTGGTTGAGCGTCTTGGGGCGGATCGAGCGGCCGCGGTTGGACAGGATGTTGGCGGTGAACACCGACGAGGGGCTCTGGGTGCCCTCGGGGCTGGTCGGATCCTCTTCGGCCTTGCGCAGCATGGCGATGGAACGCTCCACGGAGTCCTCGGTCAGGGGCTGGCCGGTGCGGAGCACCAGCATCATCTCGTCGAACAGGTGCTGGACCAGTCGGATCCCGGTCCGGTCGCCGGTGGCGGTGATCTCATTGCCGCGGGCGTGGATGTCGATGTCCGGGAAGGCCTTCTCGATCACCTTGAGGAACGAGTCCCCGGCGCCGAGAACGCTCACCATCGGGTGCTTCTCCGGGATGACGATCTTGGCCTGGGCCTGCGCCGGCACCTGCTGGGCGCGCTGTGCATCGGGTGTCGTAGAAGTCATGGGTCGGCGCTTAGGCCTGCCTCATCCCATCTCTCTATCGGGTCCGCCGGCCTCTGCCGAAATCTCTGAGGCTCGGTGTGACAAGGGTACGACGGCCGGTAGGGCCGGAGAGAACGATGGTCCGCCCGTGGCGCGGGTGGCGCCAGTAGTTTTCCGCCGTCGTCGACCAGGCTTCATCCGTCAGGCACGTGCGGGCACCGGCACCCGCATCAGGTCCTCGGCGAGGACGATCTCGCCGTCGAAGTGCCGGCGGGCCTCGGCGAGGTGGCCGGCGGTGTCGGGATAGCGCTGCGAGAAGTGGGTGAGCACCAGGGTCCGTACGCCCGATTCGGCGGCCACCCGGGCCGCCTGCGCCGCGGTGAGGTGGCCGTGGTCGCGGGCCAGGGCGGCCTCCGACTCCAGGAAGGTGGCCTCGATGATCAGCAGGTCGACCCCCTGGGCCAGCGCGGCGACGCCCTCACAGAGCCTGGTGTCCATCACGAAGGCCGCGCTCTGGCCCGGGCGGACCTCGCTGGCCTGCTCCAGGGTGACCGTGGAGCCGTCGGCGAGGGTGATCGCGCCGTCACGCTGCAGCCGGCCCACGGCGGGCCCGGCGGCGATGCCGTGGGCGGCCAGCCGCTCGGGCAGGATCCTGCGGCCGTCGGGCTCGGTGAGGCGGTAGCCGAAGGACTCGACCGGGTGGGAGAGGGGCTCGGCGGTGAGGGTGAAGGGCGCGCCGGGCGCCTTCAGTTCGACCGGCCCGGGGCCGGCGATGGGGTCGCACCGCAGTTCGACGGTCTCGTGGAAGGCGCTGGCGTGGTGCAGTCGCTCGAAGAAGCGCTGGCCGGAGGCCGGGTAGTGGGCGGTGACGGAAAAAGGAGGTGCGGCGCGAAGCGCCTCGGACAAGGGTGGTGGTGGGCGACGGGCGGGACGGTCCAGGTTGATGCGCTGGATGATGCCCGGCAGGCCCAGGCAGTGGTCGCCGTGGAAGTGGCTGACGCAGATCCGGGTGATCGCGTGGGAGGTCACCCCGGCGTGCAGCATCTGCCGCTGGGTGCCCTCGCCGGGGTCGAACAGCAGGCCTTCGCCGTCCCAGAGCAGCAGGTAGCCGTTGTGGTTGCGGTGCCGGGTCGGGACCTGACTGGCCGTCCCCAGCACCACCAGTTCACGTGCTGACATCCGGCGGGTCAGACCAGCTTCTCGCGCAGTCCGTCGCCGCCGCCCAGGACGTGGACGTGGGCGTGGAACACCGTCTGCCCGGCCCCGGCCCCGGTGTTGAAGATCAGCCGGTAGCCGGCCCCGCCGGCCGACTCGGCCACCTTCTCGTCCTCGGCGACCCGCCCGGCCTCGGCCAGCAGCGCGCCGGCGAGGGCCGGTTCGGCGCCGGCGAGGGCGGCCGCGTCGGGGTAGTGCACCTTGGGGACGACCAGCACATGGGTGGGGGCCTGCGGGTTGATGTCGCGGAAGGCCAGCGTGGTCTCCGACTCCCTGACCACGGTCGCCGGGATCTCCCCCGCCACGATCCTGCAGAACAGGCAGTCAGCCTGCGGCTCTCCCGACACGTCGAGCTCCTCGTCATCAGTCCCTGAACCGGATAGGCCGCATCGTACCCATCGGCTGCGGCAGGTGATCGGACGGAGCGTCACTCCACCCGCTGCTTGGCCCGCCGCACCAGCACGGCGGCCGCCCGCAGCGCGCTCAGCTGGACCACCACCGCGCCGAACACCACCTCGACCCAGTACCGCGCCAGGGCCGGCACCAGCAGCAGTACGAAGGCGGCCAGACTGAACGCCGCCACGCCGAGCAGCACCAGCAGGACGTAGGCGCTGCCGCGGACCGTGCGCAGCAGCGGGCCCCGGAGCTGCTGCGGGACCTGGCGGGCGGCCCACACCGCCCAGACCGCCCAGCCGGCCGCCAGGACCGCCAGCAGGGCCGCCCGGACCGCCCAGCCGCCGTCGGGCACGGCGACCGCGCCGATGTCGGCGACCACCAGGGCCGCCACCGAGACCCAGCGGGCCTTGGAGATCAGCCGCACCGCGACGACCTTGAGGTTGTGGATGCCCAGCTCCGCGCCCTTGGTGGAGGCGGCGACGGCGGCGAAGCCCTGGGCGGCCGCGTAGTTGTCGCCGCGTCGCATCTGGATCAGGGCGAGCTGGTTGCGGGCGGAGCGCTGCTCGGGGTTGAGCCGCAGCGCCTCCCGGTAGCAGGCCTCGGCCTCGGCCTGGCGTCCGGCGCGTTCGGCCACCCGGCCGGCGTAGAAGTGGGTCTCCGCCTCGTGCGGGGCCAGCTCGCGGGCGCGGAGCGCGGCGTCGCGGGCCCGCTGGTCGTCGCCGCCGCGGGCCGGGTCGGCCAGCAGGCCGCGGGCCATGATCATGTGTCCGGACCAGTTGTGCGGCTCCCGGCCGATGGCCTCGGACGCGGCCCGGTGGGCCTCGGGCCAGCGCTTCAGCTCGGCCAGCGAGAGCGCCCGCCAGCGCCAGGCCGCGGCGAGCGCCGGATTGTGCGCCAGTGCCTGGTCGGCGGCGTGCAGGGCTTCCTCGAAGTCGTCGGTGCGATAGCAGCAGCGGGCCATCGCGGACCAGGCCGCGGCGTCCCCGGGCTGCTCGGCGAGGGCCTCGGCGAGCAGCCCGCGGGCCTGGGTGTGGCGGCCGAGGTCCATCAGCGCGCGGGCCCGGGTCACCCGCTCCGCGGTGGTCACAGGCGGCGGGTCCGCTTCAGGAAGGCCAGCAGGTCGTCGTAGGTGCCGCCGTCGTTGGCGAACATGGCGACATTGCGGGCGGCGGTGAACCAGGACTCGATGGAGGGCCTGACCTCCTTGGCCGCGGCCAGCAGGTCGGGCATCCCGATCATGCGGACCTTTCCGCTGGCGGCGGAGTCCAGCAGGGCGGCCTCCGCCGCGGTCTCGCAGAGGTGGGCGAGGTCGGCGCCGGACCAGCCGTCGGTCTTCTTCGCCAGCTTGACCAGGTCCACGCCCTCGATCGGACGGTCCCTCAGGTGGTAGCGCAGGACGGACTCGCGGGCCTGCTGGTCCGGCGGGAGCACCAGCAGGGTCCGGTCCAGCCGGCCCGGGCGGCGCAGCGCGGTGTCCACGTCCCAGGGCGAGTTGGTGGCGGCCAGGACGAAGACGCCGTCGTTGTCGTGCTGTGCGCCGTCCAGTTCCAGCAGCAGCTGGTTGACGGTGCCGCGCATGGCGTTGTGTCGCATGCTGCTGCGCTTGCCGCCGACCGCGTCGATCTCGTCCAGGAAGATCACGCATGGCGCGTTGGCGCGGGCGGCGGCGAAGACGTCGTGGAGGTTGCGCTCGGACTGGCCGATGTACATGTCGAGGATGTCGCTGAGGCTGACCGAGAGGAACTTGGCGCCCAGCTCCCCCGCGACCGCGCGGGCGATGAAGGTCTTGCCGCAGCCGGGCGGGCCGTAGAGGAGCAGGCCGCCGCGGAGCGACTTGCCGTACAGGCGCCGGAGTTCGGGGTTGCGCATGGGGGCGAGGAAGGCGGCTTCGAGCCGCTGCTTGACCTCGGTCATGCCGCCGACGTCGGCGAGGCGGACCTGGCTGCTCTCGATGTCCCAGGCGGGTTCGTCGCCGGGGTCGTCGGCGCCGTCGGCCGCGGCGGGCTCGATGAAGCGGGGCTGGACGGTGTCGCTGAGCTGCTGCTCGGCCGAGGCCCAGTCGAACGACACGGAGGCCGCCTCCGGCGGCGGTTCGGCCCCGGGCGGGGCTGCGGCGGGCGCGGGGGGCGCGGCGGGCGGGGCGGGCGCGCCCATCGCACGGAGCATCAGTTTCCTTGCCTCGGCGCTGCCCGGGTCGTGCTGGAGCGCCGCCGCGATCTCGGCGACCGCCTGCTCGAACTCGCCGTCGTCCAACAGCAGTGCGGCCAGATGCAGCCGCAGCGGGACATCCGCCGGGGCCGCCTCCAGGGCGGAGCGCAGACTGCGTATCAGCGGAGAGTCTTCAGCCATGCCGACGACCCTAACCGGCCGGTCAACCCCGTTGCGGGGCGGGGGGATCACCCGTGGGCGAACAACCCTTCCGGGTGCGGGGGATCTTCGACTGCGGACCGTAGTGGGCTGGTCGCGCGCGCCGTTAATCAAGCACAGCCCCGCGCCCCTACACGTTTGCAACTGGCCAAGTTGCACTTGCTCAGGGGCGCGGGGAACTGCGCGGCCAACCAGGCACAGCCCGCAGCCGAAGACAGCCCTACAGCCCAGGGATGGGCGGCGGCGTCGCGGCGGGCGTGCGCGCCAACGCGGCGAGCGCCGTGCGGACGGCCTCGTCGAGCTGCGGGTCGCGGCCCGCGGCCCAGTCCTGCGGGGCGCAGACCACCTCGATGTCGGGGTCGATGCCGTGGTTCTCCACCCCGAAGCCGTAGCCGTCCAGCCAGAAGGCGTAGCGGGGCTGGGTCACCCCGGTGCCGTCCACCAGGGAGTAGCGGCCGTCGATGCCGATCACCCCGCCCCAGGTGCGCACGCCCACCACCGGGCCCAGTTTCAGGGCCTGGAACGCGGCGTTGACGATGTCGCCGTCCGAGCCTGCGAACTCGTCGGCCACCGACACCAGCGGGCCGCGCGGGGCGTCCATCGGGTAGGCGACCGGCGGGCTGGTGCGGACCAGGTCCCAGCCGACGATCCGGCGGTTGAGCTTCTCGATGATCAGCTGCGAGGTGTGGCCGCCGCGGTTCTCCCGGACGTCCACGATCAGGCCCTCCCTGGCCATCTCGGCGCGCAGGTCGCGGTGGATCTGCGCCCAGCCGTTGGCCACCATGTCGGGCACGTGCAGATAGCCGAGGCGGCCACCGGACAGCTCGCGGACATGGGCCCGGCGTCCGGCCACCCAGTCGTGGTAGCGCAGTGGCTCCTCGGTGGCCAGCGGGATCACCACCACGCTGCGGGTGGCCTCACCGGCGCCGTTGGCCTGACCGATGGTCAGCTCGACCGGCTTGCCTGCCGTGCCGACCAGCAGCGGGCCGGGTCCGGCGGTCCCGTCCACCGGGACGCCGTCCACGGCCAGCAGCGACTCGCCGGCCCGGACGCTCACCCCGGGCGCACCCAGCGGCGAGCGGGCCGCCGGGTCGGAGGACTCGCCGGGCAGCACCCGGCCGACCCGCCAGACCCCTGCCTCGTCGCGGACCAGGTCCGCGCCGAGCAGCCCCTGGCGGCGGTTGCCCGCCACCCCCTGGCCGACCGGTTGCACATAGGCGTGCGAGGTGCCGGGCTCGGCCTGCAGCTCCCAGAGCAGGTCGACCAGTTCGCTGTAGCTGCCGACCCGTTCCACCAGCGGGCGGTAGCGGGCCTGGATGCCGGTCCAGTCGATGCCGTTCATGTCGACGCGCCAGAAGTTGTCACGCATCAGCCGGGCGGTCTCGTCGAACATCTGCCGCCACTCCGCGGCGGGGTCGACGGTGACCCGGATCCGGGACAGGTCCACGGTCACCGCGTCGTCCTGCTCGTCCTTGCCGACCCTGCGGTCGGCCGGGACGATCCGCAGCTCGCCCTGGTCGACCACGGCCAGCCGGCTGCCGTCGCCGCAGACGGCGAACCGGTCCAGCTCGTCGACCAGGGTCTCGGCGCGGCGGGTGCCGAAGTCGAACCGCTCCAGGCTGCTGCGCTCGGCCTCGCCGTCCGGGGTGGCCTTGGCGTTGCCCAGCTCACCGGTGAGCGGATGCTCCAGCCACACCACCCCGCCCTTGACCGCGCGCAGGTCGGTGTAGCGGCCGCTGGACACCGGGAAGGGGACGATCCGGTCGGCGAGGCCCTCCAGGTCCAGCCGGGTGCGGGCGGGTGCGTCGTCGCCGTCGTCAGCCGCGGCGTCGCCGTCGTCCTTGCCCTTGGCGGCGGAGTCGGCGTCCTTGGCGCCGGCTGCGTCCTTGTCGTCCTGGTCGTCCTTGTCGCCCTTGCCGAGGGCCCGGCCCTGCGGCTGCGGGCCGAACGGCGAGAGCGTGTCGGCCGCCAGCGTCAGCAGGTAGGGGCGGCAGGCCAGCGGGAAGGACAGGTCGAAGACGTGCTCGTCGTAGACCGGGTCGAAGTCGCGCATCGACAGGAAGGCGAGGTGCTTGCCGTCGGTGGTGAAGGTCGGCGCGTAGTCGTTGAAGCGGGGCTGGGTCAGCTCGGTGACGGTTCCGTCGGCGAGCTGGGCCAGCCGCAGCTGGCGCGGCACCTCCTCGGAGTTGGTGCAGTGCGACCAGACCAGCCACTGCGAGTCCGGCGCGAAGGCGAGGCCGCTGGCCTGGGCGGCGCCGCTGCGGTCCAGCTCGCGCACGGCGCCGTCGGCGACGGTGACCAGCAGCACCAGGCCGTCGCGGTTGGCGACGGCGAGGACGGTCCCGTCCGGGGATGCGGTGAGCTCCTCGACCCGGCCCAGGGCGCCCACGGCGACCCGGCGGCCGTCGGTGAACTCCAGCCCGTCCTCGCCCTCGGCGTCGGTGACCCAGACCGACCCGCCGTCAGGAAGCGCCTGGGGCAGGCGGTTGCGCACGCCCGGCGTGGCCGAGAGGGTCCGCGCCGGTCCGT
Source organism: Streptacidiphilus carbonis (assembly GCF_000787775.1). GTDB lineage: Bacteria > Actinomycetota > Actinomycetes > Streptomycetales > Streptomycetaceae > Streptacidiphilus > Streptacidiphilus carbonis. The sequence continues at coordinate 43,602 of NZ_BBPM01000023.1, forward strand.
CCCGGTGGGTGACCTGGTGGATGCTGCCGCGGACCTCGATGACGCTGGCGCGGGCCTCGGCGTCGGGGGCGAGGTGCCCCAGGTGGCGGGCGGCGTTGATCGGGTACGGCTGGCGGTCGACCCGGGGGCCGCCGAGGCGGATGTCCAGGCGGCGCGGCCGCGCGTCCGCGAGGTCGTCGTGCAGGTAGAGCTCGCCGCCGCTGTGGTAGACCACCCTGGAGCCGTCGGTGGAGGCGTTGCGGGCGTAGAAGCCGTGGTCGCTGTGGCGGGTCAGGTCGGAGCCGTCCGGGAGGCTGGACCAGAGCTGGGCGACGCCGTCGTGGTCGCTGAGGAACGCGATCCGTTCGCCGACCCACATCGGGGAGTCGATGTTGGCCCGGCCGTCCAGGTCGGTGTGCAGGCGGGCGAAGTCGCCCTCGGTGCCGATCCAGAGCTTGCCGGCGGTGCCGCCGCGGTAGCGCTTCCAGTGCGCGGGTTCGCGGCCCATGCCCGCGCTGGACAGCAGGATGCGCTCCCCGCCGGGTTCGCGGGCGACGCCGCCGACGCGGCCGTACGGCAGTTCCCTCGCCGGGGAGCCGTCCAGGGGGACGGCGTACGCCCAGGGGTGGGCACGGGACATCCGGCCGACCGAGCTGAGGGCGAGGACCTCGCCGTCGGCGGTCCAGCCCAGCACGGTGGTCTGCATGCTGCCCCAGTAGGTCAGCCGCCGCGCCTGGCCGCCGTCGGCGGGGGCCAGGTGCACCTCCGGTGCGCCGTCCCGGGTCGAGGCCCAGGCGATCCACTCGCCGTCCGGCGAGATCCGCGGGCGGGCCACGGGCACCTGGTCGGCGCTGACCCGCCAGGCGCGGCCGCCTGCCAGCGGGGCGAGCCAGACGTCGTCCTCGGCCACGAAGGTGACCAGGTCAGCTTGGACATGAGGGTAACGGAGGTAGCTGTCGGCGTGAGTCACGCGGTCACCCTAGCTGTCACCCCGGGGAGTGGGGCAGGCCTTTGGTCCGCGCGGCGGGAACGTGCGGCATGTGCCCGGCTTGTCGCGCAGTTCCCCGCGCCCCTGGGGGTGCAACTGAACCACCGTCGGCAAGTTGCAGCACATAGGGGCGCGGGGAACTGCGCGACGAGCCAGGCAGACGCCGCGGCCGAAGACGAACGCTCAGCCCCAGCGGCCCGTACGGGCCAACAGCACAGAGCCTGCCGCCACGCCTGCCGTGGAGGTGCGGAGGACGGACCGGCCGAGGCGGTAGGGGGCGGCGTGCGCCGCCGCGAAGGCGGCGAGTTCGTCCGGGGAGACGCCGCCCTCGGGGCCCACCACCAGGACGATGTCGCCCCTGGCGGGGAGTTCCGCGGTGGCGAGGGGCAGGGATCCCTCCTCGTGGAGCACCCCGCCGAGGGCAGCGTCCGAAAGCAGCCCGGATACCTGACGGGTGGTCATCAGGTCGCGGACGACCGGGAAGCGCAGGCGGCGGGACTGCTTGCCGGCCTCCCTCGCGGTGGCGCGCCACTTGGCCAGCGCCTTCGCCCCGCGCTCGCCCTTCCACTGGGTGATGCAGCGCGAGGCCGCCCAGGGCACCACCTCGTCGACGCCGGCCTCGGTCATCAGCTCGACCGCGAGCTCCCCGCGGTCCCCCTTGGGCAGCGCCTGGACCACCACCACCCGCACCGCAGGCTCCGGTTCGGAGAGCACCGCCTCGACCCGGACCTCCAGCACGTCCTTGCCGACGACCTCCGCCACGGAGCCCTGGACGGCCGCTCCCGCGCCGTCCGCCAGGACCACCGCCTCGCCGACGGTGAGCCTGCGTACGGCCACGGCATGACGCCCCTCGGGGCCGTCCAGCCGCACCACCGCCCCGGCCGGGGCGAGCTGCGCGCTGTCGACGACGAACACCGGGGCTGTCATGCCGTACTCACTCCACAACTGAGCAACTGTGCTGAACTGCGCTTGTGCCGACGGTCGCTCAGGAGCGGCCGTTGAAGGCGTCCTTCAGGCGGGAGAACAGGCCCTGCTGCCCGGGCGCGAAGGTCCCCGAGGGGCGCTCCTCGCCGCGCAGCTTGGCCAGCCGCCGCAGCAGCTCCTCCTGCTCGGGGTCGAGCTTGCTGGGCGTCTGCACCTCGACATGCACTATCAGGTCGCCGCGGCCGCCGCCGCGCAGGTGGGTGATGCCTCGGCTGTGCAGCGGGATGGACTGCCCGGACTGGGTGCCGGGGCGGACGTCGATCTCGACGGTGCCGTCCAGGGTCTCCAGCGGGACCTTGGTGCCCAGCGCCGCCGCCGTCATCGGCAGGGTGACGGTGCAGTGCAGGTCGTCGCCGCGGCGCTGGAACGTGGAGTGGGCGTTCTCGCTGATCTCGACGTAGAGGTCACCGGCCGGGCCGCCGCCGGGACCGACCTCGCCCTCGCCGGCCAGCTGGATCCGGGTGCCGTTGTCCACGCCGGCCGGGATCTTCACGGTCAGCGTGCGCCGGGCGCGGACCCGGCCGTCGCCGGCGCACTCGGGGCAGGGGGTGGGCACGACGGTGCCGAAGCCCTGGCACTGCGGGCAGGGGCGGGAGGTCATGACCTGGCCCAGGAAGGACCGGGTGACCTGGGAGACCTCGCCGCGGCCGCGACACATGTCGCAGGTCTGCGCGGAGGTGCCGGGGGCCGCGCCCTCGCCGTTGCAGGTGGTGCAGACGACGGCGGTGTCGACCTGGATGTCCTTGGTGGTGCCGAACGCGGCCTCTTCGAGGTCGATGTCGATGCGGATCATCGCGTCCTGGCCGCGCCGGGTGCGCGAGCGCGGTCCGCGCTGGCCCCCGGACGCGCCGAAGAAGGCGTCCATGATGTCGCTGAAGCCGAAGCCCGCGCCCGCGCCGAAGCCGCCGGGGCCCGCGCCGCCGCCGCTCGCCGAGAGCGGGTCGCCGCCGAGGTCGTAGACCTGCCGCTTGTTGGGGTCGGAGAGGACCTCGTAGGCGGCGTTGATCTCCTTGAACCGCTCCTGCGTCTTCGGGTCGGGGTTGACGTCCGGGTGGAGCTCTCGCGCCAGCCGGCGGAACGCCTTCTTGATCTCGTCCTGACCCGCGTCACGCCGGACGCCGAGTACCGCGTAGTAGTCCGTGGCCACCAAAATGCTCCGCTTGTTTCCATCTTGCTCGGGGACTGCCAGTTCGGGGGACTGCTAGGAGGCAGCCAGGATCTGACCGACGTATCGCGCAACAGCCCGGACCGCGCCCATCGTGCCCGGGTAGTCCATCCGCGTCGGCCCGACCACGCCCAGTTTGGCGACGGTCTCGTCGCCCGAACCGTAGCCCACCGACACAACCGACGTGGAATTCAGCCCTTCGTAGGCGTTCTCATGACCGATCCGGACCATCATGCCCGCGTCGGCGGTCTCCCCGAGCAGCTTCAGCAGGACCACCTGTTCCTCCAGCGCCTCCAGTACGGGGGCGATGGTGAGCGGGAAGTCGTGCGGGAAGCGGGTCAGGTTGGCCGAGCCGCCGATCACGACCCGCTCCTCGGTCTGCTCCGCCAGCGCCTCGAACAGGGTGCTGAGGACGGCCGTGACCGCCCCCCGGTCCTCCCGGTCGAAGGCCTCCGGCAGATCCTGGAGCAGCGTCGGCACCTCGACGAACCGCTGCCCGCCGGCCCGGGTGTTCAGCCGGGAGCGGAGGTCCGCGAGGACGGTCTCGCCGACGGCCGTGGGGCAGTCGATGAGCCGCTGTTCGACCCGTCCGGTGTCGGTGATCAGCACCAGCATCACCCGGGTCGGCGTGAGCGCGACCAGTTCGACGTGGCGGACCGTGGACCGGGACAGCGAGGGGTACTGCACCACCGCGACCTGCCGGGTCAGCTGCGCCAGCAGCCGCACCGTGCGGGCCACCACGTCGTCCAGGTCGACGGCGTGGTCCAGGAAGCTGCCGATCGCCCGGCGCTCGGCCCCGGACATCGGCTTCACCTCGGTGAGCCGGTCGACGAAGAGCCGGTAGCCCTTGTCGGTCGGCACCCGCCCCGCACTGGTGTGCGGCTGGTGGATGTAGCCCTCGTCCTCCAGGGTCGCCATGTCGTTACGCACCGTGGCCGGCGACACGCCGAGATTGTGCCGTTCCACCAGGGCCTTGGAGCCGACCGGCTCCTCGGTGCCGACGTAGTCCTGGACGATTGCGCGCAGAACCGCCAGCTTGCGGTCGTCGAGCTTGCGCTCCTCAAGCACGGGGCACGCACCTCACTCCCTACCGGATCCTGCCGGGCGCCGGGCCGGACACTCTGGCCAGAACTGGCACTCTGGATGACGGAGTGCCAAGAGCTGTCCGGCCAGTGTAAGGCGCGGGGGTGGGCGACCGGAACGCCTGGGCCGTCCCGTACGTACCTGTTGGTAGGCCCGAGCAGGGCAGAATTGAACAGCACGCACATTTTCGAGGAGGGGCCATGGCCAGGACACGCTTCGCGCCGGACCGCGGACTGACGAGCCGGATGCTGTTGACGATGTTCTTCATCGGCCTGCTGTACGTCGTGTTCGTGGGCGCACTGATCGTGCTGTTGAAGGGCGCCTGGCCGTTCGTGGTGATCTTCGCCGGCGGCCTGTTCATCGCCCAGTTCTGGTTCAGCGACAAGATCGCGGCCTTCTCCATGGGCGCCCGCGAGGTCTCCGCCCAGGAGTACCCCGAGCTGCACGGCACGGTGGACCGGCTCTGCGCGCTGGCCGACATGCAGAAGCCCAAGGTCGCCGTAGCACAGAGTGACATCCCCAATGCCTTCGCGACCGGCCGCAACGAGAAGAACGCTGTGGTCTGCGTCACCACCGGCCTGCTGCGCCGGCTGGAGCCCGAGGAGCTGGAGGGCGTGCTGGCGCACGAGATGTCGCATGTGGCGCACAAGGACGTGGCGGTGATGACCATCGCCGGTTTCCTGGGCGTGCTGGCCGGGATCATCACCCGGGTCGGGCTGCAGTTCGGCATGTTCGGCGGCTTCAGCAGCCGTGACGACCGGGACGGGGACAACACCGCGGTGGCGGCCCTGATCGTGATCGGCGTCAGCGCCCTCGTCTACACCATCAGCTTCCTGCTGACCCGGCTGCTGTCCCGCTACCGCGAGCTCTCCGCCGACCGCTCGGCCGCGCTGCTGACCGGCCGCCCCTCGGCGCTGGCCTCGGCGCTCACCAAGGTCAGCGGGCAGATGGCGGCCATCCCCACCCAGGACCTGCGCCGGGCCCAGCCCTTCAACGCCTTCTACTTCGCCCCGGCGGTCTCCGTCCGCCAGGCCGCCGGCCAGGCCTTCTCCACCCACCCCTCGCTGGAGAAGCGGCTGGAGCAGCTCGGCCGGATCAGCGCCGAGCTCGGCCGCGCGTAACGCCCGTCCCGACCGCTGTCCTGATCGCTGTCCCGTCCTGCCCCGTCCCCTGCCTCGGAGGAGTTGGAACCCATGGGCTTCCTGGACGCCCTGCTCGGCCGCACCAAACCCGTCAAGCCGGACCTCGACCAGCTGTTCGGGCTGCCGTCCGCGGCTATCACGCTGGAGGCGGCGGCCGGGTTCAAGCCCACCGGCACCGGCTCGGTGTGCTTCTCCTCAGCCGAGGGCGGCGCCTTCGCCCAGGTGCAGCAGGACGTCCAGGCACTGCTGGACGCCGACACCGAGCGCGGGGGCATCCCCATCGAGTCCAGCCGGGACGACTACGGCTACTCCTGGATGACCGTCCACCAGCCCCCCGAGGACATCGTCTCGCTGGTCAACGACGTCCACGCGATCAACTCGGCGCTGGAGAGCACCGGCTTCGGCCCGCAGCTGCTCTGCTCACTGGTGAACTTCACCGACGCGCAGAACCGGCCGCTGGCGCTGGTCTACATCTACAAGCGCGGCAGCTTCTACCCCTTCGCCCCCAAGCCGGGCGGGGAGCGGCGCGACAACGCGCTGGAGCTGGAGATCAAGGCCATGCTCGGCAACGACCTGCGGATCGAGCAGGACCTGACCCGCTGGTTCCCGGTCTGGGGAGCGCCCGGCCTGTGACCCGCGCCTACGATCTGACGCCGCCCTGGAAGCGCTCCACGCCTGCGCCCGAGCTGCCCGCCGAGCGGGACCTGGTGGTGGAGGAGGTGGTGACCGGGTTCTGCGGGGCGGTGGTGCGCTGCGAGAAGACCGCGGAGGGCTTCACCGTCACCCTGGAGGACCGGCACCGCCGGCTGCGGGTGTTCCCGATGACGCCCAGCGGTTTCCTGGTGGACGGGAAGCCGGTGACCCTGGTGCGCCCCGGTTCGGTGGCACCGCCGGTACCGGTCGCGCCGGCGCGGACCGCGTCCGGGTCGGTGGCGCTGCAGGGCGTGCGGGCCCGGGTGGCGCTGCCCAGCCGGATCTACGTCGAGGGGCGCCACGACGCCGAACTGGTCGAGCGGGTCTGGGGGGACGACCTGCGCATCGAGGGCGTGGTGGTGGAGTACCTGGAGGGCATCGACGACCTGCCCGCCATCGTGGCCGGGTTCGCGCCCGAACCGGGGCGGCGGCTGGGCGTGCTGGTGGACCACCTGGTGCCGGGCAGCAAGGAGTCCCGGATCGCCGCACAGGTGAGCGGCGCCCACGTGCTGGTGGCCGGCCACCCCTACATCGACGTCTGGGCGGCGGTGAAACCCTCCTCGGTGGGTATCGCGGCCTGGCCGGACGTGCCCCGCGGCGAGGAGTGGAAGGAGGGCGTCTGCCGCCGGCTGGGCTGGCCGGTGGACACCCCGGCTGCCTGGAAGCGGATCCTCGCCTCGGTGGACTCCTTCAAGGACCTCGACCCGGCCCTGCTGGGCCGGGTCGAGGAGCTCATCGACTTTGTGACGGGCGGTCAGTGAGCCGGGTCAGACCAGGAGTTCCACGCAGTCGTAGGCGAAGCCGGGGCTGAGGTAGCCGGTCCCGGTGGAGCCGCTGACCACGTGGACGACCAGGGTGTTGGCGCCCGCCTTCAGGGCGCTCGCCGGGACGGTCCAGCTGTAACTGTGGTTGTTGCCCCGGTAGGAGCCCACCGTCAGGGAACGGGTGCCGGGCTCGCCGGCGGCCGTCGGAATGGACGAGGTCCAACTGTTCACGGTGGCCCTCGGCCGGCCGTTCAGGAACGCGGTGCTGATCCCCACGGTGAGCGTGTGCGCGGTCGCGGCCTGGGCCGCGGTCAGGGTGAAGTCCACCACCAGGCCGTCGTTGACGTCCTTCCACTGGTAGGCGGGGAATTCGCCGACGGCCGAACCGCCCACGGTGTAGTCGCCGGTCCAGGCGGCGGCCCTGACGTCCGAGGGGTGGGCGTAGGTCATCAGCGCGGCGTTCTTGAAACCGGTCGGGGCGCCGTTCCAGTCGCCGATCCGCCAGATCGCGGACGCGGTGCCGGGGTCGGCGCCGACCGCGATGGTGTGCAGGGCCGTGGTGGCTCCCGCACTGACCGCCACCGAACCGGTGGCGACCGCCAGTTCGCCCTTGTAGACGGTGTAGGCGTAGGTCCCGGGCAGCATCCCGGCGCAGGCGAAGGAGCCGCTGTCCGCACTCGCCGCCGCCCAGTACTGGGCGGCGGCGTTGGCGAAGCCGACGGTGTAGGGGAAGGCGGTGTCCCGCCCGCTGATGCCCACGCCGGCCACCCGGCCGCGCCCGCTGCTGCCGGTCCATCCGACCAGGCCCAGACCGTCCACCCAGGAGGTGTCGATCCGGTCGTGGTGGAGCGAGGCGGCCGGAGCGCCGCCGTCGGTGAAGGCCAGGATGTACGGGCCCTGCAGGCCGAAGCGCTCGGCCTCGGTCTGGTTCTCCCCGTAGTACAGGATCTCGTAGAGTCCGGCCCCCTCGGTGTAGTGATGGCGCATCAGCGAACGGTAGAAGGGGCCGCCGGACGCCTTCTCGTGGTTGCTGCGCACCATCCACATGCCGACGGTGCCGGTGCTCCAGCCGACGTAGTCGTAGTCGATCACCCGCTGGTTGGAGTAGTGCTTGGAGCGGGTGGTCCCGTCCGGCTTGACCCGGATGTCCTGGGCTTCGATCAGGGTGTCGGTGGCCGTGTCCCAGCTGTCCGGGTCGTCGTTGGGGAAGAGCCCGGGCGGCACCCGGACGATGTAGCGGGTGGCGGTGATCGAGCTGTCCGCCTTGTTCGTCCACATGTAGACGTTGTTCTCACCGCTGCGGGCCGCGTAGTAGTGGTGCATGGTTCCGTGCGCCACGGTGACCAGGATGGTGCCCGAGGTCTGCGCGATGCTGACGGCCGAGGTCCCCAGGCCCGACTCCACCTGGGAGTTCTGGCCGCCGTAGCCCTGGTACTGGGTGCCGTTGTAGACCAGCGAGGTCAGGTCGCCGTTGGTCCGGTGCACCTTGAGGACCAGTCCGCCGCCGGTGGTGACGGTGTAGTAGCTGCCGTCGTCGGTGTAGCCGAAGGCGGCAGCGGCAGCAGCCGTGGTGGTGACGGTGGCTGTGGCGGTGGACGCGGCCTGGGCCGAGGCGAGGTAGGCGCCGGTGCCGGCCCCCGCCGCGCCGACGGCCAGTCCCCCCCCGCCCCGCGGACCCGGGAA
>NZ_BBPM01000023.1:52522-123474 GCF_000787775.1 Streptacidiphilus carbonis
CCCCCGCCGCGCCGACGGCCAGTCCCGCCCCGCCCGCGCGGACCAGGAACTGCCGCCGGTCGAGCCGGTGCTTGGGGTTGCTCATGGCCTGGTCCTCACGTCACAGGGTCGGGAAGGCGGGGAAGCTGCAGCTGGGGACGGAGCCTGCGGCGCTGACGGTGCTGGTGGAGACGCCGGTCCCGGTCGGCTTGAGGTTGCTGTTGTAGAGGCCGACGTCGGCGTAGGACGAGGTCGCCGAGGTGGTGTCCAGGCTGACGTTGGCCAGTGTCAGGCCGAGCGGGTAGGTGGCGTTCAGGCCGACCAGGGTGGACTTGGCCTTGCTCACCGAGCTGGTGGACCTCAGGCCGTTGATCACGATCCCGGTGAAGTACGGGGTGTAGGAGCCGGTGCCCGAGGAGTAGTGGGTGTCGAAGACCAGCGGGGCCTTGACCGCGGTCAGGCAGTTGTTCAGGTAGCCGACCTTGGAGACCTTGCCGCCGCTGGCGGCCGAGGACTTGATCCGCAGGCCGGTGCTGCTGCCGCTGGCGGTGCCCGAACTGTCGGTCCCGGTCACGGTGTTGTTCTCGACCAGGACGTTGGTGACACCGCTGTAGGTCTCCGAGCCGATGGAGATGCCGTGGGTGCCGTAGAAGTGGCTGTCCCTGACGGTGATGTTGCTGCTGGCCTTGGAGCCGCCCTTGATGGCCACGCCGTCGTCGCCGTCCTGGATGTAGGAGTCGGCGATGGTGACGTTGGTGGCGCCGGCCGGGTCGATCCCGTCGGTGTTGCGGGCGCCGGCCGGGGTCTTGATCCTGACGCCCCAGGCGGTGAAGCCGTTGCCGCCGTTGTAGACCACGTGGAAGTTGGTGGAGTTCAGCAGGTCGATGTCGTAGAGGGTGAAGTTGTCGGAGCTGTTGGCCTGGATCAGCCGGGGGTTGTTCTGGCTCTTGCCCGCCGACTGCGCCGCCGTGGCCAGGCCCCACCACGTGGTGCTGCTGCCCAGCATGGTGAGGTCGCCGCGGCCGTCGATCCGGCCCTGGCTGCCGCTGCTCGAACGGACCGCCTCGACGCCGGCATTGGCGCCGGAGACGGTGATCAGCGGGTTGCAGCCGTTGTTGGAGCTGGACAGGGTGCCGCAGGTGGACTTGCCGCTGACCTGGTAGCTCTTGGGGTTGCGCGAGCCGTAGAGGGTGACCCCGCCGTCCAGCAGCAGCACCTCCCCCTTGTGCACGGTCAGCGGACCGCTGAGGAAGGCGTTGCGGGTGCTGTCGGCGGCGGTGAGCCTGACGGCGACGGTGGCCGAGCCGCTCTGGGTGCAGGCGTCCAGGGCCGCCTGGATCCGCGCGGTGTCCGGCGGGGTGGTCTCGTTGGCGGTGCTGGAGACCCGGCTGCTCATGGCCAGGGTGGAGCTGACGGTCCTGCAGACGGTCGTGGGCACGGACGGCTGGGTGACCGTACGGGTGTCGCCGGTGGCGCCGACCGAGACGGCCGAGGCGGTCGTCCCGGTCGACGCCGCCGCCGCGGTGGTGGCCGCGGCGGCTGTCGTGGAGCCGGCCGTGGGGCCGCTGCCGGAGCTCGTGGTGGGGTTCCAGCCGTCGGTGCCGGCCAGGTACTTCTGCGCGGTGTAGTCGGCGGCCGTGGCGGCCGTCAGCTGCGGCGCGTTGGAGTTGACGGCCGCGCCCGCACCGGTGTTCAGATAGGACTTGAAGCGCGCCGAGGTCCAGGCGAAGCCGCTCATGTCGGTCCAGGGCGTGGCCGACTTGACCGCGGCGGGCAGCACCGTGTTGCGGAAGACCACCTGCGCCACCGCCGTGCCGGTCGGGTGCCAGGGGCGGCCCAGGTAGTAGGTGTTGGCCCTGGCGCTGCTGGTGACAGTGGAGTTGCTGATGAGGAAGCCGTAGGGCTTGGACTTCTCGGTGTTGGCCGCCGTGATGAAGCCGTTGAGGCCGCCGGCCTTGGCGCCGTTGTCGATGAGCTGGATGTTGGCGTGGTCGAAGACGGCGGTGGCGTTGCCGAAGATGAAGTCGGTGTCGCCCTTGATGAAGACCGAGCCGAAGTACTGCCGGGTCTGCGCGGTGGCCGTCGGCGACCAGGCCAGCAGGGTGTCCTGGTGGCCGATGAACCGGTCGTTCCGGTAGACCTGCCGGTCGCCCTCGGCCGCCAGCGCAACGGCCTGGCCGTTGGTGACCTTCGGGTTGGCGGCCTTGGAGAAGGAGTTGGTGACGGTGACGTTCTTCACCGTCATCCCGGCGGCGGCGAAGGTCGCGGTGGCGCTGCCGAGGGTGCCGTACGTGGTGCCGTCGGGCTTCGTGGTGCCGGAGGCGTTGCCGTAGGTGATCACGACGTCCTCGGGGTTGCCGGTGGCACCGACGATGCTCAGCCCGGTCTTGCTGCTGGGGACGTTCACCGTCTCGTGGTAGGTGCCCTTGGCGATGCTGATGGTGTCGCCGGCCTTTGCCGCGTTCACCGCCGCCTGGACGGTGGTGTACTTCGCGCTGCCGTCCTCGGCCACGGTGAGGGTGGCCGCGGTGGGGGCGGTGGTGCTCGCCGCGTCGGCGAACAGCGGCACGGCCGCCGCGCCGCCGATCGCGACCAACACGCTGCCGGCGGCGATCAGCCGGCGCCGGGTGGCACGGGAACGGCGGTGCTGCTGCTGGGGAGTTCGGCTGGGGGATGGCACCGGAGCGGCCCTTCGTACGGAGGTCTGGGGGAGGCGGCAGCACCGGCGTCCCGGTGCTGCCCTGTCCTCCAGTGGTCCGGGACCCGAAAAAGGTTGCCGCGCTTCCAGGTTTTCCTTCGGCCCCGTTCAGCCGATCGGCGCGTACGCCGTGGCCTGGATCGAGTACAGGTCCGCGTAGCGGCCGCCCAGCTCCATCAGCTCCTCGTGCCGTCCCGACTCCACCAGCCTGCCCCGGTCCAGCACCAGGATCAGATCGGCGCCGGTCACGGTGGAGAAGCGGTGCGAGACGATCACCGTGACCGCGCCGGTCCGCCGCGCCAGCTCGCGGGCCCGCTGCATGTAGCGGGTGAAGATGGCGTCCTCGCTGGGGGCGTCCAGCGAGGCGGTGGGCTCGTCCAGGACGAAGAGCAGCGGGTCCTGCCGCATCGAGGCCCGGGCCAGCGCGGTCTTCTGCCACTGGCCCTCGGACAGGTCGACCCCGCCGAACTTCCGTCCCAGCTGGGTGTCCAGGCCTTGCGGCAGCCGGGCCACCAGCGACTCGGCGTCGGCGGCGCGGACGGCCTCCGCGATCCGCTCGCGGTCCTCCAGATGCGGCAGGTCGCCGAGACCGACCGCCTCGGCGAAGCCGGTCCTGGGCCGGGCGAAGTCCTGGAAGGCCGCGCTGGAACGGGCCCGCCATCCCTCGGTCTCCAGCTCGGCCAGGTCCGTCCCGTCCACCAGGACGGCTCCCGAGTCCGGGCGGTAGAACTTGCCCAGCAGCTTGACCAGGGTGGTCTTGCCGGAGCCGTACTCGCCCACGATCGCCACCACGGAGCCGGCCGGGATCCGTACGGTCACCCCGTCCAGCGCCATCCGGTCGGTGCCCGGGTAGGCGTAGCAGACGTCCCGGAACTCGATGCCGTCGCGGAGCACCTCGGGTGCGGCCAGGCTGCCCCGGGTCCTGGCCCGGTCCTGGGCCACCTGCTCGCGCAGCCACAGGTACGGCTCGATCACCCGCCCGGAGCCGGCCACCACGGTGGCCCGGGACACCGCCGCGTGGACCGACTCGCGCAGACTGTTGGCCACGGTGACGGTCAGCACGATGTCGCCGACGGTGCCGCTGCCGTGCGCCGCCCGGTAGGCGATCAGTCCGAGCCCGGCGACGAAGCCGACGGTGAACACGCTCCAGCCGCCGCACTTCCAGGCCGCGGCGACCATCCTGGCCCGGCCCCGGCCGCGCATCGCGGCCTCCCAGGCGGCGGTCTGACGGCGAGACAGCTCGGCGCCGGTGCCGGCCACCCGGATCTCCTTGCCGGCCGCCGCCGAGGTGGCCAGCTCGAACAGGTGCTGCTGCAGCCGGAAGGCCTCGGCGGTGTCGGTCTCGGCGCGCTTGACCGCGCTCTGCCCGCGCTGGTCGAACCAGAGCGGCACCGCGGCGAACACCAGCAGCGACAGCAGCCAGGGGCTGAGCGTGCCCAGCAGCAGCAGCGAGGCCACCACCTGCCCGGTGTTGAACACCGACTCGACCGCGGCCCACAGCCCGTCCATGATGGCCCAGGCCGAGTGCTTGACCACGGTGACCCGGTCCAGGAAGTCGGTGCGCTCCAGATGGTCCAGACCCTCGACCGCGGCGATGTCGCGGTGGATCTGCTCGTGCAGGTCGGTCAGCCCGACCTTCTCCACCAGCAGCACCCGGAAGATGCCGCGGCAGCCGGTCAGCCCGGCGCTGATGCCGTAGGCGGCGGCCGCGCCCAGCGCGCCGGAGACCGCCAGGGCGGTGTGGTGCTGAAGGGTGGCGTTCACGGCGGTGCGCAGCGACAGCGCGCTGCCGACCAGTGCGGCGATGGTCAGCAGATGGGCCGCGAACATGCCCGCGACCAGGCCCGGGACGCGTCGCCGGCAGAGCCGCAGCAGCTCCCACCAGAGTGCGGGGTAGCGCAGCACACGCATCACAGCAGTTCTCCTTCCTCGATGTGGTCCTGGTAGCCGGAGGCGAAGCGCTCGGCCTGGATCGCGAACATCTCCGCGTAGGAGCCGCCGCGGGCGATCAGTTCCTCATGGGTGCCGGACTCGCTGATCCGGCCGCCGTCCAGCACCGCGATCCGGTCCGCCTGACGCACCGTCGACAACCGGTGCGAGATCAGCACCACGCTGCTGCCGCCGCGGTGCTCGGCCAGCCGCTGGAACACCTCGAACTCGGTGCGCACGTCCAGATGCGCGGTCGGCTCGTCCAGCACCAGCAGCCGCGCCCCGCTGCGGACCGCGTACAGCGCCCTGGCCAGCACCACCTGCTGCCACTGGCCGCCGGAGAGGTCCACCCCGCCGGTGCGGGAGCGGGCCAGCGGGGTGCCCCAGCCGTCGGGCATCCGGGCCAGCACCTCCTCCAGCCCGGCGTCCCGCGAGGCGGCCTCGATCACGGCCCGGTCCGGGGCAGCGCCGGTGTCCTGGCCCAGCGTGATGTTGTCCGCGAGCGGGAGCTGATAGCGGACGAAGTCCTGGAACACCACCGAGACCTGACGCCGCCACAGGTCCGGGCCGAGGTCGGCGGTGTCGTGGCCGTCGGCGGTGATCCGACCGCTGGTGGGCTCGTAGAGCGAGGCGAGCAGCTTGATCAGGGTGGACTTGCCGGCACCGTTGAGGCCGACCAGGGCCAGCAGTTCGCCGGGGCGGATCTCCAGGTCCAGGCCGTCCAGGACGGTGCGCTCGGTGCCGGGGTAGGTGAAGCCGACCTTCTCGAAGCGCACCAGGGGTGGGACCGCCGGATCCGGTGGGGTCCGCGGCACGGGTACGGGTGGCACGTCGGCTCGCACGGTGGTCCGCGGCGCCAGCTTCTGCTTCAGCTCCTCGTACGCCCGCAGCCCCGGCAGCGCGCCGATCTGGTTGCGCGGGTCGAAGCCGAAGAAGCCCTGCTGCACCGACCAGGCGGCGGCGAACACCGCCGTCTCCACAGCGACGGTGGTGTGTCCGTGCACGGCGGACAGCGCGACCGCCGCGTAGGTGGTGCCCAGGCTGCCGACCACCAGGCAGACCATGGGCCACTGCCGCCGCAGGTCCTTGGTGCTGACCGCCCAGGCGGGCTCGAACATGGCCAGGATGTGGCCGCGCATCCGCAGCACCGCCCAGTCGGCCAGGCCGAACACCCGCACCTCCTTGCCCTCGGCGGGATCGGTGAGCAGGTCAGCCCAGACTCTGGCCTTCTGCCCCTCCTTGATGCCGCTGCGCCAGACCCGGAAGAAGGCCAGGCCCTGGCGGATCCCGACCGCCCGGGCGAGCGCGGCCGCGGCCAGCACCAGCGGGACCGGCCACCAGGCGTAGCGGGCCAGCACGGCGCAGGAGGCGAGCACCCCGATCGAGCCGACCAGCACGGTCAGTTGGGTGATCGCACCGTCGCCGGGGGTGCGCTCGGTCCAGTTGTCCGGGTAGGCCTGGGCCAGCCGGACCAGTTCCTGCACCTCGGGCTGCTCCAGGGTTCCGATGGTGGGACTGGTGGCGGCGAGTTCGGCGACGGCGGCGCGGTGCCGGCCGTCGATCCTGGCCTTGACGGCGAACTGCAGCGGATCGCTGAGGGCCTCCAGCAGATGGCCGACCCCCAGCACCACGCCGAACAGGCACAGCGGCAGGAGGGCCGCCCGGAACAGGTCGGCCCGGCTGCTGGAGCCGAGGTCCGCCACCAGCGCGGCCACGGTGACCGCGGTTCCGGCCGGGACCAGGGTGCTCGCCAACTGCAGCCCCAGCATTCCGGCGATCAGGGGCCACCCGGCAGTGCGCAACGGCCGCAGCAGCAGCCTGCGGTCCTCGTTGGTCAACAGCACGCAGTTCTCCCCGGGCTCGCGGTCTCCGAACGTCGAAGCGCTTCAACACGCCCCGGGGACCTGAGCCTTGTATCGAACGTGTTGCGCCGCAAGGGAATTAGCGAGCGCTGACGGATCTTCGGCTGCGTTGCGACCCCATAGGGGCGCGGGGAACTGCGCCCCGGCCGGCTACGGTCCGCACCCGCGAACAGACGGACGCCCGGGAGCTAATGGGTGGCGGCGAAGTTCCCGTACACCTCGACCGGAGACCCGTGCCCGGTGGCCGTCGCCCGATAGGTGTCCTGGCCGGCGTCCCGGCCCCCCGCGGCGTGGTTGTACTGGCCGGCGAAGACATAGGTCCCCGGCGCCAGCGTCGCCCCCGGCTTGAGCCGGAACTCGTAGACCAGGGTGCCGTCCCGGTGGGTGACCGTCATGTCCAGGTCGGCGGCCGGGACGGAGGACCAGACCCCGGTGCTGCTGAGGCCGGGGGTGTCCGCCAGGGTGACCGTCACGTCCAGCGCGGTGACGGTGTAGTGGTTCTTCAGGGTGATGTCGCTCTGCGACCAACTACTGGTGCTGTGCGGGTCGATGGAGCCGTCCGACCAGAGGAAGCCCTGCTGTGCCCGGGTGGCGCCGGCGGCCGCGGACGGCGAGGAGCTGCCCGCCGACGAGGAACCGGCCGGGGTCGTGGGCGAGGGAGGAGTCGACGGCGACGGCGTCGCCTCCGCCGTGCCCACAGCGCTGGGGGTGGTCACCGCGACCACCGGCTCGCTCGGCTTGGGCCCGCTGAACTCCCCCACCGCGGCCCAGGTCCCGGCGACGCTCAGACCGAAGCCGACCGCGCTGGCCATCACGATGCCGGCCAGCCGCAGCCCGGACCGGCTGCTCCGGCGCCGCCGCCCCCGCACCGGAGCCCCGCTGAACTGCCCGCGTTCGATCCTGGCCAGTATCGCCGCACGGTCGGGCTGGTACTGCTCGGCCTCGGCCCGCAGCGCAGCGCCGACGAGCACCTGGTCCTGGTCGTGGTCCTGCCGGGACCTCTGCTGGGACATCAGCCCTCCTCCCCTGCCGCGACCAGCCATTGTGCCTCAGGCCACCCGGCCAGCAGCTCGGCGAGCTGCGCGGCTCCCCGGGAGGTCTGGCTCTTCACCGTGCCCACCGATATCCCCAGCGCCTGCGCGGTCTCCCGTTCGGACAGGTCGAAGGCGTAGCGGAGCACCACGCAGGCCCGCCGCCGGTGCGGCAGCCGGCGCAGCGCGCCGCGGACGTCGACGACGGCGGGGACGTCCGCGCCCTCGACCGACTCCCGGTCCCGCCAGAGCGCGCCCCAGCCGCGCAGCCCGGCCCGTTCGCGGGTGAGCCTGCGGATCCGGTTGCGGCACAGGTTGGCGACCACCCCGCGGGCGTAGGCCGCCGGGCTGTCCGCTGTGCTGACCCGCTCCCAGTGCTTCCAGACCTCCAGCAGCGCGTCCGCGGCCAGGTCGTCGGCGGCGTCGGCCTCACCGGTGAGCAGGTAGGCGAGGCGGGACAGCTCGCGGTGGCGCTGCTCGAAGAAGGCGTGGAACGCGGCTTCGGCGGTGGCATTGCGCGGTGTCGTCGTGCCGAATGCCACCCCTGCCCCTCCCGCCTCTTGTCGCACCGTAGGACAAGAAGTAGGAAACAGTAGCGGATCCGGCTGTGGTCGTGGACCGTCAGGTCCCGGACCATCAGATGACCATCAGCCGACGCTTCGAACCACGCATCAGTCGACGAGGTCCCGCACCACCGCGTCGGCCAGCAGCCGCCCGCGCAGCGTCAGCACTGCCCGGCCGGCCGCATAGGGCTCCGCCGCGAGCAGCCCGTCGGCGAGGGCGCGGTCGGCGGACTTCCGGCCTGCCTCGTGCAGCAGATCGAGCGGGCAGCCCTCGGAGAGCCGCAGCTCCAGCAGGATCCGCTCAACCCGGCGGTCCTCGTCCGCGAGGCGCTCACGCCCCTGCGCGGGGGTGCGCGACTCGGCGAGCGCCTGCGCGTACGCCGCAGGGTGTTTGACGTTCCACCACCGGACGCCGCCGACATGGCTGTGCGCGCCGGGGCCCGCGCCCCACCAGTCGGCGCCGGTCCAGTAGAGCTCGTTGTGGCGGCAGCGGGCCTCGGGGGCGGTGGCCCAGTTGGAGACCTCGTACCAGTTCAGTCCGGCCGCGCCGAGCAGTTCCTCGGCGACGAGGTAGCGGTCGGCGTGCACGTCGTCGTCGGTCATCGGGATCTCGCCGCGGCGGATCCGCGCTGAAAGTTTCGTGCCCTCCTCGACGATCAGCGCATACGCCGAGACATGGTCCGGCTCCGCGCCCAGCGCCGCCTCCAGCGAGGCGCGCCAGTCGTCGTCGCTCTCCCCCGGGGTGCCGTAGATCAGGTCCAGGTTGACGTGCTCGAAGCCGGCCGCGCGGGCCTCGGCCACGCAGGCCTCGGGGCGGCCCGGCGTGTGCCGGCGGTCCAGCAGCTCCAGGACGTGCGGGCGGGCGCTCTGCATGCCGAAGCTCAGCCGGTTGAAGCCGCCCTCGCGCAACTGCGCCAGGTACGCCGGGTCGACCGACTCCGGGTTGGCCTCCGTGGTGACCTCGGCCCCGTCGGCGAGCCCGAACTCGTCCCGGATCGCGGCCAGCATCCGGACCAGGTCGGCGGCCGGCAGCAGGGTGGGCGTCCCGCCGCCCAGGAACACCGTCTCGACCGGCAGCTCCGCGTCGCCCAGGACCCGGCGGGCGTGCCGGATCTCGGCGACCAGGTTGTCCGCGTAGGTGTCCTGCGAGGCCACCGTGCCGGAGGAGCGCAGCTCGGTGGCCGTGTAGGTGTTGAAGTCGCAGTACCCGCAGCGGGTGGCGCAGTACGGGACGTGGACGTAGAAGCCGAAGGGCCGCCGTCCGAGCTCGCTCAGCGCGTGCTCGGGCAGGGCCCCGTCGGCGGGGACGGCTTCGCCGGCGGGAAGTGCGGAGGGCATGGGCCCATTGTCCGTTATCGCGGGACCGGCACGGTTCGCTGCGGCGATCACCCTCGCCGCCCACCCCGGCTGCACCGCGACCGGGCTCACCCGCAGTCGGGAACTCCCGATCGTTGGGGTGATGGGTGTGGTCGGTGTCGGAGGGGGAGTCTCGGTGGACCAGCAGGTTGCGGGCGGGCTGTCGGCGGAGCAGGACGCGGCCGAGCCGGCGGGGAGGCCGCGCAGACCGCTCTGGAAGGAGCTGCCGCTGCTCATCGTGGTCGCGCTGGTGCTGTCAGTGTTGATCAAGACCTTCTTCGCGCAGGCCTTCTCCATCCCCTCCGACTCGATGAACAACGCTCTGGTCCAGCACGACCGGGTGCTGGTGGACAAGTTCAGCCCGTGGTTCGGGGTGACCCCGCAGCGCGGCCAGGTGATCGTCTTCCACGACCCCGGCAACTGGCTGAACCCGTCCGAGCTGCCGAAACCGAGCAGCAGCGCGACCGTGCGGGACCTGCAGTCGGCGCTGAGCTGGATCGGGCTGATGCCCTCGGCGAACGAGGCGGACCTGATCAAGCGGGTGATCGCGGTCGGCGGTGACACCGTGCAGTGCAACGCGGGCGCGCCGGTCTCGGTCGACGGGGTGGCCCTCAACGAGCCCTACATCTATCCGGGCGCGACACCCTGCGACGACGACCCGGTCGGCACGGTGAAGATCCCCAGCGGCTACCTGTGGGTGATGGGCGACCACCGCAACGACTCCGAGGACTCCCGCTACCAGCGGCTGCACAACACCGACCGCGGCCTGGTGCCGCTGAAGGACGTGGTGGGGCGGGCCATGGTGGTGGCCTGGCCGGTCAGCCACTGGGCCACCCTCTCCGTGCCCTCCACCTTCGACCAGGCGGCGCTGCCGTCCGAGCACGGCAGCGCCGCCCCCTACGCCCTGGCCGGGCTGGTGGCGCTGGTCGGCGCGGTGCCGGTGGTGCTGTGGCTGCGCCGCCGCCGGGGCGGCTCCGCCCCGGCGGCCGACGCGGCGGACGAGTAGCCGACGACCGGCCGACGGGGCTGGTGCCGCACCGCCCTCCGCGGCCGTCAGGCCTCGTTGGCGCCCTCGTACATCCTGGCGATGGCGTCGGCGTTCTCCCGCTCCACCACCGGGCGCTTGACCTTGAGGCTGGGGGTGAGCTCGCCGTGCTCGATGTCCAGATCCCGCGGCAGCACGGTGAACTTCTTGACCGTCTGCCAGCGCTGCAGGTCGCCGTTGAGCCGCTGGACGAAGCCGCCGATCAGCTCGTGCACCTGCGGCGAGGAGCAGACCTCGGCGTAGGAGCGGCCGGCCATGCCGTGGGCCTCGGCCCATTGCATGATCACCGGCTCGTCCAGGGTGATCAGCGCGGTGCAGTAGTTGCGGCCGTTGCCGATGACCAGGATGTTGCTGACGAACGGGCAGACCGCCTTGAACTTGCCCTCGACCTCGCTGGGGGCGACGTACTTGCCGCCGGAGGTCTTGAACATGTCCTTCTTGCGGTCGGTGATCTTGACGAAGCCGTCCTTGTCGACCTCACCGATGTCGCCGGTGTGGAACCAGCCGTCGCTCTCCAGCACCTCGGCGGTCTTCTCCGGCTGGTTGTGGTAGCCGCGCATCACGCCGGGACCGCGCAGCAGCACCTCGCCGTCCTCGGCGATCCGCACCTCGGTGCCGGGCAGCGGCGTGCCGACGGTACCGATCCGGTAGTCCTCGCCGGGGTTGACCGTCGATCCGGCGCTGGACTCGGTCAGGCCGTAGCCCTCCAGGATGTGCACGCCCGCGCCGGAGAAGAAGTAGCCGATCTCTGGGGCCAGCGCGGCGCTGCCGGAGACGCAGGCCCGCATCCGGCCGCCGAAGGCGTCGCGGATCTTGGCGTAGACCAGCTTGTCGGCGACGGCGTGCTGGACCTTGAGCCCGAACGGGACCGAGCGGGTCCCGGTGGCCATCAGGCTCTCCTGGCCGGTGCGGGCGTAGTCGCGGGCGACCTTGGCGGCCCACAGGAAGATCTTGTACTTGGCGCCGCCCTCGGCCCGGGCCCGTCCGGCGATGCCGTTGTAGACCTTCTCGAACACCCGCGGCGCCGAGGCCATGTAGGTCGGCTTGACCACCGGAAGGTTGTGGATGATCCGGTCCACCCGGCCGTCGACCGCGGTGACCGAGCCCAGCTGGATCTGGCCGGAGGTCAGCGTCTTGCCGAAGACGTGCGACAGCGGCAGCCACAGGTACTGGACGTCGTCGGCGGTCAGCAGCCCGGTGCAGGACTGGGCCGCCGCCTGGTACGACCAGCAGTCGTGGACCAGCCGCACGCCCTTGGGGCGGCCGGTGGTGCCCGAGGTGTAGATCAGGGTGGCCAACTGCTCGCGCTCGATGGCAGCGACGGCGGAGGAGACCGCGTCCGGGTGCTCCTTGAGGTGGGCGGCGCCGCGGGCCTCCAGCTCGGCCAGGGTCAGCACCTCGACGCCCTCGGGCGCCGGCTGCGACTCGACGGCCCCGCCGCCGTCGATGACGACGATGTGCTTGAGCTCGGGCAGCTGCGAGCTCACCCCGAGGATCTTGTCGAGCTGGCCGGCGTCCTCGGCGATCACGGCCCGGCTCCCGGAGTCCGCCAGGATGTAGGCGGTCTCGTCCGCGTTGGTGCTGGGGTAGACAGCGGTGACGGCGGCGCCGGCGCACATGACGCCCAGGTCGGCCAGGATCCACTCGATCCTGGTCGAACAGGAGATCGCGACCCGCTCCTCGGGACGGATCCCCAGCGCCATCAGCCCGCCCGCGATGGTGGTGACCTGCTCCGCGGCCTGGGCCCAGGTCATAGTCCGCCACTGCTCCGCGCCCGGCGCACCGTCCGCGGCGTGCTCGTCCACCGGCACGGGGTAGCGGTAGGCGACCCGGTCGGGGGTCTCCGCCACCCGGGACAGGAACAGCTGGGCCACCGAGTCGGGGCGGTTGTCGATCAGCGACTTCGCCGCCGCGGACACTGCGGTGGTCACTGCTGCGGTGGGGGTGGGGCTCACGGCTACCTCCGGGGGCCCAGCGGCGGGGCCAATGCGGTTGTTAACTCACGAGTAACTAGCGGGCACGATCAGACTAGGACGTTCGGGACCTGTGCGTAAGGGGGAAACGGGGCGATACGGAGGAGACCGTCGGGCGGCGGCCCGACCGGGGGCAATCTTGCTTGCCGGTCGGCAAGTAAGGAACCTAGGATGTCATCCCTGGAGCGATGCCCTACCGGCGGCATAAAACCGGGTACGGCGTACGCAGAATGTGACTATGCTGCACCCGACGCCGGGCTCCGACCCCCGAAGCCCGGTGCCTGTCCCTGTAACGCCGTCACCCCTGCGGGCGATGGCCCACCGCCACCCCACACCGACGCCCCCACCCACACCCGCCCTCGTCCTGAGAGACTCGCGTGCTGATCCGACTCCTGCGGGCCCATCTGGGCCCCTACACCAGGCCCATCGGCGTCCTGGTGCTGCTGCAGCTGATCCAGACCATCGCCACCCTGTACCTGCCGACCCTCAACGCCGACATCATCGACAAAGGCGTGATCAAGGGCGACACCACCTACATCCTGCAGACCGGCGGGATCATGCTGGCGGTGACGGTGGCCCAGGTCGTCTGCGCCATCGGCGCGGTGTACTTCGGCGCCCGCACCGCCATGGCCCTGGGCCGCGACATCCGTGCCTCGATCTTCGACCGGGTGCAGTCCTTCTCCGCCCGCGAGGTCGGCCACTTCGGCGCCCCCTCGCTGATCACCCGCAGCACCAACGACGTGCAGCAGGTGCAGATGCTGGTGCTGATGACCTTCACGCTGATGGTCTCCGCGCCGATCATGTGCATCGGCGGCATCATCCTGGCGCTGAACCAGGACGTCCCGCTGTCCTCGCTGCTGGTCGCCATCGTCCCGATCCTCGGGGTGATCATCGCGCTGATCGTCAAGCGGCTGCGCCCGCTGTTCCGGGCCATGCAGGTCAAGATCGACTCGGTGAACCGGATCCTGCGCGAGCAGATCACCGGCCTCCGGGTGATCCGCGCCTTCGTCAAGGACACCCACGAGCGGCAGCGGTTCGACAAGGCCAACGCCGACCTCACCGACACCGCGGTCCAGGTCGGCAAGCTGCTGGCGCTGATGTTCCCGATGGTGATGATGGTGGTCAACATCTCCAGCGTCGCGGTGATGTGGTTCGGCGCGCACCGGATCGACAGCGGCGGCATGCAGATCGGCGCGCTGACCGCCTTCCTCAGCTATCTCATGCAGATCCTGATGTCGGTGATGATGGCCACCTTCATGTTCATGATGGTGCCGCGCGCCGAGGTCTGCGCCGAGCGCATCGAGGAGGTGCTGGACACCGAGACCACCGTGGTGCCCCCGCTGGCCCCCGTCCGCGAACTGCGCCGGGCCGGCTACCTGGAGCTGCGCGACGCCGAGTTCCGCTACCCCGGCGCCGAGTCGGCCGTGCTGCGCAACATCAGCCTGAGCGCCAGGCCCGGCGAGACCACCGCGATCATCGGCAGCACCGGCAGCGGCAAGACCACCCTGCTCACCCTGATCCCCCGGCTCTCCGACGTCACCGACGGCACCGTGCTCGTGGACGGCGTGGACGTACGCGACCTGGACCCGGCGCTGCTGGCGAAGACCGTCGGCCTGGTCCCGCAGAAGCCGTACCTGTTCACCGGCACCGTCGCCACCAACCTCCGCTACGGCAACCCGGACGCCACCGACGAGGAGCTCTGGGCCGCGCTGGAGACCGCGCAGGCCAAGGACTTCGTCGAGGCGCTCGCCGAGGGCCTCGACGCGCCGATCGCGCAGGGCGGCACCAATGTCTCCGGCGGCCAGCGGCAGCGCCTGGCCATCGCCCGGGTGCTGGTCCGCCGTCCGGAGATCTACCTCTTCGACGACTCCTTCTCCGCCCTGGACTACGCCACCGACGCCAGGCTGCGCGCCGCTCTCGCCCACGAGACCGCCGACGCCACCGTCGTCATCGTCGCCCAGCGCGTCTCCACCATCCGCGACGCCGACCGCATCATCGTCCTCGACGAGGGCCAGGTCGTCGGCACCGGCACCCACCACGAGTTGATGGACAGCAACGAGACCTACCGCGAGATCGTCCTCTCCCAGCTCACCGAGGAGGAGGCGGCATGAGCGACTCCGAACAGGCTAGCGAGCAGGCGGCAGCGGCCAAGCGCCGCGGCCCCGCGGCCATGCCCGGCCCCGGACGCTTCATGGGCGGCGCGCCCGTGGAGAAGTCCATGCACTTCAAGGCCTCGGGCAAGCGGGTGCTCGCGCTGCTGCGCCCCGAGCGCCATCTGATCGCCATGGTGCTGGCCCTGGCGGCGGTCAGCGTCACCCTGTCGGTGATCGGGCCCAAGATCCTCGGCCATGCCACCGACCTGATCCTGGCCGGGGTCTTCGGCCGGCAGATCCCCGCCACCACCACCCAGGCCCAGGTCGTCGCCGGGCTGCGGGCCAAGGGCGAGACCAAGCAGGCCGACCTGCTCGCCTCGATGAACATCCACCCCGGCCACGGCATCGACTTCGGCAACGTCGGCACGGTGCTGCTGTGGGTGCTCGCCATCTACGTGGTGGCCGGCATCTGCGGCATCATCCAGGCCCGGCTGGCCAACCGCGCCCTGCAGCGCGCGGTGAAGCGGCTGCGCACCGACGTCGAGGAGAAGATCGGCCGACTGCCGCTCAGCTACTTCGACCAGCAGCCGCGCGGCGAGGTGCTGAGCCGGGTCACCAACGACATCGACAACATCGGCCAGACCCTGCAGCAGACGCTCAGTCAGATCGTCACCTCACTGCTGACCATCATCGGCGTGCTGACCATGATGTTCTACATCTCCTGGCTGCTCGCCCTGATCGCCCTGATCAGCGTGCCGGCCTCGGTCGTGGTCGCCGCCAAGGTCGGCAAGCGGGCCCAGCCGCAGTTCGTGGCCCAGTGGAAGACCACCGGCAAGCTCAACGCCCACATCGAGGAGATGTACAGCGGGCACGCGCTGGTCAAGGTCTTCGGCCGGCAGGAGGAGTCCGCGGAGATCTTCAAGGAGCAGAACGAGAAGCTCTACGCCTCCAGCTTCAAGGCGCAGTTCATCTCCGGTCTGATCCAGCCCTGCATGATGTTCATCGGCAACATCAACTACGTGCTGGTCGCGGTGGTCGGCGGGCTGCGGGTCGCCTCCGGCGCCCTGTCCATCGGCGACGTGCAGGCCTTCATCCAGTACTCGCGGCAGTTCAGCCAGCCGCTGACGCAGGTGGCGAGCATGTCCAACCTGCTGCAGTCGGGTGTCGCGTCCGCCGAGCGGGTGTTCGAGCTGCTGGACGCCAAGGAGCAGGACCCGGACCCGATCGAGCCGCTGCGCCCGACCGAGCTCCGCGGCCGGGTCGCCTTCGAGAACGTGGCCTTCCGCTACCAGGCGGACAAGCCGCTCATCGAGGACCTGTCGCTGACCGCCGAGCCCGGCCACACGGTCGCCATCGTCGGCCCCACCGGCGCCGGCAAGACCACCCTGGTGAACCTGCTGATGCGGTTCTACGAGGTGACCGACGGCCGGATCACCCTGGACGGGGTGGACGTGGCCCGGATGTCCCGCGAGGAGCTGCGCGGCAACATCGGCATGGTGCTCCAGGACACCTGGCTGTTCGGCGGGACCATCGCCGAGAACATCGCCTACGGCCGTGAGGGCACCAGCCGGGAGGAGGTCGTCCGGGCGGCGAAGGCGGCCCACGTCGACCGCTTCGTCCGCACCCTGCCCGAGGGTTACGACACCGTCATCGACGACGAGGGGACCGGCGTCAGCGCGGGCGAGAAGCAGCTGATCACCATCGCCCGGGCGTTCCTGGCGGAGCCGTCCATCCTGGTCCTGGACGAGGCCACCAGCTCGGTCGACACCCGTACCGAGGTGCTGATCCAGCGTGCCATGGCCACCCTGCGGAGCGGCCGCACGGCCTTCGTCATCGCGCACCGGCTCTCCACCATCCGCGACGCGGACACCATCCTGGTGATGGAGAACGGCGCGATCGTCGAACAGGGCAGCCACAGCGAGCTGCTGGCGGCGGAGGGCGCGTACGCGCGGCTGTACGCGGCGCAGTTCTCGCAGGCGGTGGCGGAGGTGGACTGAGGGGGCGGGGCGCGGCTCCCCGCTTGTTGCTGCTCTGCGGCGGAGCCGCGAGACGGGCAGTCAGATCGCGCAACGGCGAAGGCCGACCCCGCCGGGCCCGGCGCCCCCGGCCTACGTGCCTGACGCCACGTCACCGAGCCAGGAGCGCAGGTACGGAGCGAACGATGTGCGCACCAGCAGGCGGAGTGTCGGGGCCTGCGGCGCGTCGTCGAGGACCAGCAGGGTGACGCCGGTCTGCGCCAGCAGGGTCTGGACGCAGGTGCCGGTGGGGCTGCTTCTGGGGTGCAGGTCGATGGCGCAGCCGTGGGCGAGGAGGTCGGGTGCGCCGGGGCCGGTGAGGTCGAAGGCGGTGCGTTGGGAGGAGACGTCGGTGACCGTGCCGAAGTGGGGGGCGATGGCGTGGCGCAGGGACGGTGCCAGGTCGGCGGTGTCGGGCGGGGCGAGCAGCAGCCACTCGTCGGGGCCCAGCCAGAGCAGGTCGGCCTCGGGGGCGGCAGCCCATGTACATGGCGCGGTCGGCAGTCGCGCGCCGAGGACGGCGGCCACTGGGGCTGAGGAGGAGCCGGCCGGGTCCAGGCGGAGGGAGAGCTGGGTGAGGCGGGGGGTCTCGGTAATCGCGACGCGGGCCAACTGATCAGCCGTCACGGCGGGTTCCCTCCTTGTCGTAGAGCACCGGGTCGGTGATCCGGACTGGGTGCACGCCTTCCTCCAGAGGGGCGTAGAGGGTATCGCCGATGCGCTCGCGGCCGGCTTTGACCAGGGCCAGGGCGAAGGTCCGGCCGAGGGCGGCGCTGCGGTAGCTGGAGGTGACATGGCCCAGCATGGGGACGGGTGGGGCCGGGACCGCTGCGGTGGCGATGAGTTGGGCGCCCTCGGGGAGGCGCAGGGAAGGGTCCTCCGGCAGTAGGCCGACCAGTTGTTTGCGGTCGGGGCGCAGGTTCTCGGCCCGGGTGAAGGAGCGCTTGCCGATGAAGTCGGGCTTCTTCCTGGAGACCGCCCAGCCCAGGCCGAGGTCCTGCGGGGTGACCGTGCCGTCGGTGTCCTGGCCGATGATGGGATACCCCTTCTCGGCGCGCAGGACGTGCATGGTCTCGGTGCCGTAAGGGGTGATGCCGTACGGCTCCCCCGCTGCGATCAGCGCCTCCCAGAGCCGCGGTCCCTCCCAGCCGCGGACGTTGACCTCGTAGGCCAGCTCGCCGGAGAAGCTGATCCGGCAGATCCGGGCCGGGATGCCGGCGACGGTGGCGTCGCGCCAGGTCATGAAGGGGAAGGCGGCGTTGGCGACATCCAGGTCGGGGGCGACGGCGGCGAGCACCGCGCGGGAGTCCGGGCCGACCAGCGGGACGGTCACCCAGTGGTCGGTCACCGAGGTGAGCGTCACCCGGAGGTGCGGCCACTCGGTCTGCAGCCATTCCTCCATCCAGTCCAGGATCTTGGCGGCGTTGCCGGTGGTCGTGGTGAGCAGGAACTCCTCCTCGGCCACCCGGATGACGGTGCCGTCGTCCAGCACCATGCCGTCGACGCCGCACATCACGCCGTAGCGGGCCGCGCCGGGTTTCAGCGTGCTGATCAGGTTGGTGTAGAGGCGGTCCAGCAGTTCCCCCGCGTCCGGGCCCTGGACGGAGACCTTGCCCAGGGTGGAGCCGTCCATCAGGGCCACGCCCTCCCGGGCCGCCCGGCACTCGCGCAGCACGGCCCGGTCCATGGACTCGCCCGGGCGCGGGTAGCAGCGGGGGCGCTTCCACTGGCCGACGTTCTCGAACTCGGCGCCGTGGGCCGTGTGCCAGGCGTGGAGCGGGGTGACCCGCACCGGGTCGAAGAGCGCGCCCCGGTCGCGTCCGGCCAGCGCGGCGAAGGCGACGGGTGTGTACGGGGGGCGGAAGGTGGTGGTGCCGAGGGTGGCGATGTCCGCGCCGAGCGCATCGGCGACGATGCCGGAGGCGATCACGCCGGAGGTGCGGCCCTGGTCGTGGGCGGTGCCGATGGTGGTGTAGCGCTTGACGTGCTCCACCGAGCGCAGCCCGGCCCCGGTGGCCCGGAGCACGTCGGCGACGGTGGCGTCGCGCTGGAGGTCGACGAAGCGGGGGCGGGGCTCGCCGCCGTCCGTCTCGGCGGGGTCGGGGACCGACCAGAGGACCAGGCCGGGGGTTTGATCCGGGACCGGCTCGGTGGCGGGAACCGGGGCCGACACCGGGATCGATGCCCGGGTCGATGCCGGGGCGTCGGCCGCCTGTGCTCCGTCGGCCAGGCAGTCGGCCAGTGTGGCACGGCCGTTGGCGGCTCCGGCGACGCGTAGGTTCGGCAGGTCGCCGGTGGGGAGGAAGGCGCCGCGCGCGGGGTCGTAGTGCAGGGCGCCCCGCGCGTGGCTGTAGAGGTGCGCCACCGGGTTCCAGCCGCCGGAGACCAGCAGCAGGTCGCAGTCCACGCCACGGCGCGGACCGTGCAGGCGTCCGCCCGCGTACGGTGCGGTGTGGGCGCGGGTGATCCGCTCCGATCCGCTGGTCCCGGTCACCACCTCCCCCGCGCGGATTTCGATGCCGCGCCGGGCGCACTGTTCCGCCCACGCCTCGGGCACCGTCGTGCGGGCGTCGACCACCGCCGCGACGGTGACACCGGCGTCGACGAGGTCGGTCGCGGCGGCGTAGGCGCTGTCGTCGGTGGTGAACACGACGGCCTGACGGCCGGTCAGGACGCCGTAGCGGTGCAGATAGGTGCGGGCCGCGCCGGCCAGCATGATGCCGGGGCGGTCGTTGTCGGGGAAGACCAGAGGGCGCTCGTGGGCGCCGGTGGCGACGACGGTACGGCGGGCGCGCAGTCGCCAGACCCGTTGCCGGGACGTCCCGGCGGGGGCGTCGAAACCCAGGTGGTCGGTGCGCCGTTCCAGGGCCAGGACGAAGTCGTCGTCGTAGTGGCCGAAGGCCGTCGTCCGGCTTAGCACGCGGACATCGGGGAGGGCGGCCAGTTCGGCGACGACACCTGCGGCCCACTCCGGGCCCGGCAGGCCGTCCACTCGCTCCGCCGTGCCGAGCAGCGATCCGCCGGGCCGCGGCTGGTCGTCGACCAGGACCACCCGCTGTCCGTCGCGCGCGCCGGCCAGCGCCGCCAGCAGCCCGGCCGGGCCGGCGCCGACCACCAGCAGGTCGCAGTGGGCGTGCACGGCGTCGTAGCGCGCCGGGTCGGCGGCGGTGGCGAGCCGGCCGCGTCCGGCCGGGCCCCGCGCCACCAGTCCGGCGTACAGCTCCACCGTGGTGGCCTGCAGCATCGGTTCGGGGAAGGGTTCCTCGATCTGCACCAGGGCGGAGGGCTCCTCGACGCCGGCCGACATGATGCCGCGCGGACGCCGGTAGGCGATGCCGGTCGCCACCCGGTGCACGCCGTTGGCCAGCAGCGCGGAGGCCAGGGTGTCGCCGGGGTGGCCGGTGTACCTCCGGCCGTCGAAGCTGAACTCCAGGTCGGTGCCCTGGTCGACCAGGCCGCGGCCGGGCAGGCGGAAGGGTGCGGTCATGGGGTGGGAACCTCCGGGCGGGGCTCGCCGGACCGGTAGACGGTAAGCAGTCGGTGGGTGGCGGTGTCGCGGACGGCGTTGAACCAGCGGCGGCAGCCGGCGCTGTGCATCCAGCGCTCCGCGAAGGGGCCCTTGGGGTTGTCGCGGAAGAAGACGTACTGGGCCCACTCCTGGTCGGTCAGGCCCTGCGGGTCGTCGGGGTAGGCGATATGGGCCTGGCCGCCGTAGTGGTACTCGGCCTCCTCGCGCGGTCCGCACCAGGGGCAGGGGATGAGCTGCATGCGGTTCCTCCTGTCGACGGGGGATGGTGTGTGGCGGGGGCAGCGGCGGGCCAGTGGCGAGGCGTTGCCGGGACGGCGACCGGGGTCAGTGGGCGACGGCTGCGGCGCCGTGTTCGTCGACCAGCGCGCCGGTGGTGAAGCGGTCCAGGGTGAACGGGGCGTTGTAGGGGTGCGGTTCGTCGTTGGCGACGGTGTGGGCGAAGCACCAGCCGACGCCCGGTGTCGCCTTGAAACCGCCGGTTCCCCAGCCGCAGTTGAGGTAGAGGCCGGCGACCGGGGTGAGGCCGACGATGGGTGAGGCGTCCGGAGTGGTGTCCACGATTCCGGCCCAGCTCCGCAGCAGATGGGCCCGTGCGAAGACCGGGAAGAGTTCCAGGGCCGCCGCCATCTGCCGCTCGATGATGTGGAAGGAGCCGCGCTGGCCGTAGCCGTTCTGGCTGTCGATGCCGGCGCCCATGACCAGTTCGCCCTTGTGCGCCTGGGAGACGTAGACGTGCACCGCGTTGGACATCACCACGGTGGGGTGCACGGGTTCCAGCAGGTCGGAGACCAGGGCCTGGAGCGGATGGCTCTGCAACGGCAGCCGCAGCCCGGCCATCGCGGCCAGGACCGAGGTGTGTCCGGCCGCCGCCAACGCGACCTTTCCGGCGGCGATCCGGCCCCGGGTGGTGTTCACGCCGACCACCCGTCCCGCGCGGATGTCCAGTCCGGTCACCTCGCAGTCCTGGATCAGGTCGATCCCGTACTCGTCGGCCCGACGGGCGAAGCCCCAGGCCACGTAGTCGTGCTTGGCGATCCCGGCGCGGGGCTGGTAGGTCGCGCCGAGCACCGGATGGCGCACGTCCGGCGAGATGTCGACGATCGGGCAGACCTCGGCGACCTGCTCGGGCTCCAGCCATTCGGCGTCCACCCCGTTGAGCCGGTTGGCGTACACCCGCCGTCGGCTCTCGCGGACGTCCTGCAGGGTGTGCGCCAGGTTGAGCACTCCGCGCTGGCTGAACAGCAGCGGGTAGCCGAGGTCCTGCTCCAGTCCCTCCCAGAGCTTGAGCGCGTGCTCGTAGATCGCGGCGCTCTCGTCCCAGAGGTAGTTGGAGCGGATGATGGTGGTGTTGCGGGCCATGTTCCCGCCGGCCAGCCAGCCCTTCTCCAGCACCGCGACCCGGCGGATGCCGTGGTTGCGGGCCAGGTAGTAGGCGGTCGCCAGGCCGTGTCCACCGCCGCCGACCACCACCACGTCGTAGCCGGACGCGGGGTCGGGGTTGCGCCAGAGGAAGTCCGGGTGCTCAACGTCGGCCAGCGTCATGCGGCTCCTTGGAATCCCAGCATGCGACGACTGATATACCAGTTGCTGCGTTACGGTAGGTCCGCCGCCGGAACGGCGTCAAGGAGTCGAGCGGGTCGAGCGGGCCGCGAGAGCCGGAGGAGGGACACCGAACCATGACCGTCAGCAGCGGTACCGCCTCACCCTCGCTGGCCGAGCATGCGTACCGGACCCTCACCGACCAGTTGGTGACGCTGCAGATCCGGCCCGGATCGCCGCTCAACGACGAGCAGTTGGCGCGGCAGCTGGGCGTCGGCCGGACCCCCGTCCGGGAGGCGCTGAAGCGGCTGGAGGCGGACCGCCTGGTCGTGGCCTATCCCCGGCGCGGCACCTTCGCCACCGAGGTACACCTCACCGACCTCGGCCATGTCTCGGAGGTGCGGCGGCAGTTGGAGCCGCTGGCGGCTGCGGCGGCGGCCCGCAGGGCATCCGCCGGGGACCGCGAACTGCTGGCCGGGCTGGCCGAGTCGGCCGCCGAGCAGAGCAGCCGGCCGGCGGTCGAGCCGGTCGAGTTGATGCGGCTTGACCTGCGGCTGCACCGCGCCGTCTATGCCGCGACCGGCAATCCGTTCCTGGAGTCCACGCTGATCAGCTACGACAATCTGGCCACCCGGATCTGGTGCCTGTTCCTGGACCGGCTCCCCGGGCTGGCCGGGCATGTCGGCGAGCACAGCGCCCTGCTGCGTGCGGTGATCGACGGCGACGCGGAGCGGGCCGCTGCTTGTGCGACGGACCATGTGACCGGTTTCGAGGCAGCGATCCGCGCCGTCCTCTGACGGGCGGTCCGGAGCTGTTCCGCACCTGTTTCCTGCGCGAAAACCTTCTGCGCAAAGCCTTGTCAGCAAAACATCTAACCTTGTAGGTTAACGCCCCAATGAGCCGCAGCCTCGCTCACCAGCGCATTCTGCCGCGCCCACCCGCCGGTTGATCCACCGTCACGTCCCGACTCCGCCACGAGGACCAACCATGGCCACTTCGAGCCACGAATCAGTCACGCAGGACGACGACAGACAACTCGCCGAACTCGGCTACAAGCCGGAGCTGAACCGCTCCTGGTCCGGGTTCTCCAACTTCGCCATCTCCTTCTCCGTCATCTCCATCCTCAGCGGGTGCTTCACCAGCTTCTTCGTCGGCTGGAACAGCGGCGGGCCGGTGGCCATCGCCTGGGGCTGGCCGATCGTCTCGGCATTCATCCTGGTCATCGGCGTCTGCATGTCCGAACTGGTGTCGGCCTATCCCACCTCGGGCGGGATGTACTTCTGGTCGGCGAAGCTCGGCAGCATCAAGGCCAGCTACTACACCGGCTGGCTGGACTTCATCGGCCTGCTGGCGATCACCGCCTCCGTCTCCTACGGCTGCGCGACCTTCATCGACTCCACCATCGGTACCTTCAGCAGCAGCTGGGCCTCGCACTACTCGCTGAACCGGGTCTTCCTGATCTTCCTGGGAGTGCTCGCCGCGGTCGCGCTGATCAGCATCTTCTCCAGCCATCTGCTGGCGCTGCTGAACAACATCTCGGTGTGGTGGCACGTGCTCGGTGTGGCCGTGATCATCGTCGTGCTGATCGCCCTGCCGCACCACCACCAGGGCGTCGCCGCGGTGTTCACCCACACCGTCAACAACACCGGCTTCTTCGGCGGACACACCGGCGGCCTGGGCTTCCTCTTCTACGTGCTGCCGCTGGCCGCGATCCTGCCGCAGTACACCATCACCGGCTACGACGCCTCCTGCCACCTGTCCGAGGAGACCGTCGGCGCGGCCGACTCAGCCGCCAAGGGCATCTGGAAGTCGATCCTCTACTCCGCCATCGGCGGCTGGGTGCTGATGCTCAGCTTCCTCTTCGCGGTGCAGGACCCGGCCAAGGTCACCGCGGCCGGCGGCGGCGTGGCCACCGTGCTCACCCAGGCGCTCAGCCCCAACTGGGCCGGGTTCGTGCTGCTGGTCTCCTCGGTCGGCCAGTTCTTCTGCGCCGTCGCCTGCATGACCAGCATCACCCGGATGCTGTACGCGTTCAGCCGGGACGGCGCGGTGCCCGGCGCCCGCTACTGGACCAAGCTGACCAGCAAGCAGGTCCCGGTCTACGGCATGCTGGCGATCGCGGTCCTGGCCGTGCTGCTGACCCTGCCCGCGCTGGTCACCGTGGACATCAACGGGGCCCCGGTACCGGTCGCCTTCAACGCCATCATCTCCATCGGCGTGGTCGGGCTCTACCTCTCCTTCGCCATCCCGATCTTCCTGCGCCGGCGGGCCGGGTCCGCCTTCACCCCGGGCGGCTGGACCCTCGGCGCCAAGTACAAGTGGCTGTGCGTGCTCGCGCTCGCCGAGATCGCGGTCACCACGGTGATCGCGGTGCTGCCCACCTCCCCGGGAGGGGTGCCCGGCAACTCCGGGTTCAGCTGGAAGTACGTCAACTACACCCCGCTGGTCGTGGGCGGTGCGCTGATCCTGCTCTGGGCGGCCTGGCACCTCTCGGTGAAGAAGACCTTCACCGGGCCCCGGCAGACGATCGACCCGGTCACCGACCTGGACACGGTCACCGGGTGATCCACTGGTTACCATCGGAGCCTCAGCTCCACCCCCTCCGGACCGGGACCGCATCGGTCCGTCCGGAGGGGAACACCAGGGAAAGGGTGCGGTGTCCGACCTCTCGGCGTTCCTCAGACTCCCCGGGTCGGAGACGGCGGCCCGTGCCGAGCTCGTCGTCCAGCAGTTGCAGACCGCCGTCTCCATCGGTCTGCTGGTGCACGGCCAGCGCCTGCCCCCCGAGGCCGAGCTGGCCGGGCAGCTGGGCGTCTCCACCGGCAGCCTGCGCCAGGCGCTGACCATCCTGCGGCAGCGCGGGGTGATCCGGACCCGGCCCGGACGCAACGGCGGCAGCGTCGTCGACAGCTCGGCCGCCGAGACCGCGGAGTCGATCGCCGACCAGGTGCGCAGTCGCAGCAGCGAGGACCTCCGCGACCTCGGCGACCACTGCGCGGCCCTGTTGGGCGCGGCCGCGCGGCTGGCCGCCGCCCGGGCCTGCGAGCAGGACCTCGACGAGCTGCGCAGCCATGCGGCCCGTTTCCGCACCGCGGTGGTCACCAACGACCTCGGTGCCTGCCGGCGCAGCTACAGCCGTTTCCGGATCCACCTCGGCGTCGCCGCCCGCTCCCCCCGACTGACCGTCCAACTGGTGCAGCTGGTGGGCGAGTTCGCCCCGCTGCGATGGTCCGTCGCGGAGGCCGCCCCGGAGTCCGTCACGGCCCGGAAGCGGGTCGACGAGCGGCAGGTGGCGATCCTGGACGCGATCGAGGCGAAGGACGGCGAGGGCGCGCGGGACCTGGCGGTGGCCCACCAGGAGGAGGAGACCCGGGGGCTGATCGTCCGTCAGTCGGCGCTTCAGGTTACGGAGCCGCCGGTCGCCGAGTAGCGCGCGTAGGTGGTCGGCGGCAGGCCGACCACCGCGGTGAAGTCCCGGCTGAGGTGCGCCTGGTCGGCGTAGCCGAGGTCGGCTGCCAGGGCGGCCCAGTCGACGGACCCCTCCCCCGCCCGCTGGGCGGCCTCGTGCAGCCGGGCGCGGCGCAGCACCCACTTCGGCGAGGCGCCCACGTACTCGGCGAACAGCCGCTGCAGGGTGCGGACCGACACCCCGCAGCGGTCGGCCAACTGCTCCACCCGGACCAGGGCGTGGTCACCGGTCGCCGTCTCGACCATGGCGGCCACCTCGGCCGCCTGCGGATCGGGCTCGGGCAGGCGGTCCAGCAGGAAGGCGTCGGCCAGGGCGGCCATCGCGGCAGGCTCCGACTGGGCCAGGATCCGGCCGTTGGCCTCGTCGACCTCGGCACCGAAGTACCGGTGCGCGGGCACGGTCCGGTCCGACAGCTCCTGCACCGGGCGTCCCCAGAACGGGCGGAAGCCGCCGGGCCGGAACTTCACCCCGAGCACCTGGCCCTGCCCCTCCAGCCGGCGGACGAAGAGTCCGCGGTCCACCCCGTAGAGGACCGGTTCGGGCTCCTCGAACACCAGATGGACACTGGGGTGGCTGAGCACCTTCTGGTCGTACGGGGGCTGCCCGCGCAGGTCCCAGCGGACATTCCAGTGGAACTCCACAAAGGGGGCCAGGTCGGGCACCGGGGGAACCGTGGTCAGGACGGCGCGGGCCGCCGCGCTCTGCGGGCGCAGCACCCCGCGGGCCTGCTCGATGGCGGCCGGCGTCGCCTCCGGCCCGCCGTCCTGCGTCCCGTCCGCGTCCGTACTGGTCACAGGGAAAGCCTAGGGTGTCGCGTTTCTTCAAGACAGGTGGGCCCGGCGCGCCTAGCGTGGACCGCATGACGAATCTTCTTCCCCAGCTCACCGCCGCCGCCGACGAGGCCGCCAGGATCGCCCGCGGCGTCACCCCCGACCAGCTCACCGGCCGCACCCCCGACACCGAGTGGGATGTCAGGACCCTTACTAATCACCTGGTGCTCTGGACGTCCTACAACTTCGAGCTCCGCGCCCGCGGCGAGTCCGTCCCCGACGACTGGCAGCAGCGCGACTTCACCGCCGAGCCCGGCTGGGCCGAGGCGTACGCCCAGCAACTGGACCGGGCCATCGCCGCCTGGTCCGACCCGAAGGTGTGGGAGGGCGAGGTCAAGATGGGCGACTCGTCCATGCCGGCCTCCGCTGTCGCCGGCATGATCCTGCTCGAACTGGTGCTGCACGGCTGGGAACTGGCTGTCGCCACCGGCCAGGAGATCCGGGTCCCGGGCACGGTGGACGCCGCCGTCCTCGGCCTGGTCGAGGAGTACGCCGAGATGTACCGGCAGTACGAGGGCTTCGCCGAGGCCAGGCCCACCGAGCCCGACATGACCATGTTCGACCGCGCCCTCGCCCTCTCCGGCCGCGACCCGAACTGGAGCGCCGCCTAGGCCCCGCCCGGGCGGGGGAAGGAAGACGACAGGCGCCTGCCGGGTCTCCGGCGGGCGCCTGCTTCCGTGCCTGTGGCTGGTCCGTGCGGCTACTTCTTCTTCTCGGAGGGAGCGTCGGCGTCCGTCGACAGCGCCGCGATGAAGGCCTCCTGCGGGACCTCGACCCGGCCGACCATCTTCATCCGCTTCTTGCCCTCCTTCTGCTTCTCCAGCAGCTTCCGCTTACGGGAGATGTCACCGCCGTAGCACTTGGCGAGGACGTCCTTGCGGATGGCGCGGACCGTCTCACGGGCGATGACGCGCGAGCCGATGGCGGCCTGGATCGGCACCTCGAACTGCTGGCGCGGGATCAGCTTCTGCAGCTTCCCGGCCATCATCACGCCGTAGTTGTAGGCCTTGTCCTTGTGCACCACGGCGGAGAAGGCGTCCACCGCGTCGCCGTGCAGCAGGATGTCGACCTTGACCAGGTCGGCGCTCTGCTCGCCGATCGGCTCGTAGTCGAAGGAGCCGTAGCCGCGGGTCTTGGACTTCAGCTGGTCGAAGAAGTCGAAGACGATCTCGGCCAGGGGGAGCGTGTAGCGCAGCTCCACCCGGTCCTCGGAGAGATAGTCCATGCCCTGCAGATTGCCGCGCCGGGCCTGGCACAGCTCCATGATCGCGCCGACGAACTCGTTGGGCGCCAGGATGGTGCCGCGCACCACCGGCTCGTTGACCTCGGTGATCTTGCCGCCGGGGAACTCGCTGGGGTTGGTGACGGTGATCTCGCTGCCGTCCTCCATGACCACCCGGTAGACCACGTTCGGCGCGGTGGAGATCAGGTCCAGGTTGAACTCGCGCTCGAGCCGCTCGCGGATGATCTCCAGGTGCAGCAGGCCGAGGAAACCGCAGCGGTAGCCGAAGCCCAGGGCCACCGAGGTCTCCGGCTCGTAGACCAGCGCGGCGTCGTTCAGCCGCAGCTTGTCCAGGGCGTCGCGGAGGAGCGGGTAGTCGGAGCCGTCCAGCGGGTAGAGCCCGGAGAACACCATCGGCCGCGGGTCCTTGTAGCCGCCCAGCGGCTCGGTGGCGCCCTTGTGCATCGAGGTGATGGTGTCACCCACCTTGGACTGCCGGACGTCCTTCACCCCGGTGATGATGTAGCCGACCTCGCCCACGCCCAGGCCGTCCGCGACCTTGGGCTCCGGGGAGATCACCCCGATCTCCAGCAGCTCGTGGGTGGCGCCGGTGGACATCATCTGGATGCGCTCGCGCTTGGTGAGCTCGCCGTCGACCACCCTGACGTAGGTGACCACGCCGCGGTAGGTGTCGTAGACCGAGTCGAAGATCATCGCGCGGGCCGGGGCGTTCTTGACGCCGACCGGGGCCGGGACCTTCTTGACCACCTCGTCCAGGATCGCCTCGACGCCCAGCCCGGTCTTGGCACTGGCCAGCAGTACGTCCTCGGGCTCGCAGCCGATGATCCGGGCCAGCTCCTCGGCGTACTTCTCCGGCTGGGCGGCCGGCAGGTCGATCTTGTTGAGCACCGGGATGATGGTGAGGTCGTTCTCCAGCGCCAGGTAGAGGTTGGCGAGAGTCTGCGCCTCGATGCCCTGGGCCGCGTCCACCACCAGCAGGGTGCCCTCGCAGGCCGCCAGCGACCGGGACACCTCATAGGTGAAGTCGACGTGGCCCGGCGTGTCGATCATGTTGAGGATGTGCGTGCTGCCCTGCTGCTCGCCGCTGAGCGGGGCCCAGGGGAGGCGCACCGCCTGCGACTTGATGGTGATCCCGCGCTCGCGCTCGATGTCCATCCGGTCGAGGTACTGGGCACGCATCTGCCGCGGGTCGACGACGCCGGTGATCTGCAGCATCCGGTCGGCGAGCGTGGACTTGCCGTGGTCGATGTGGGCGATGATGCAGAAGTTGCGGATCAGCGCCGGGTCGGTGCGGCTGGGCTCCGGGACGTTGACGGGGATGGCGGGCACTCAGGATCCAATGGTGTCGGTGGCGAGAGAGCAAGAGGCTAGCGATTGCGACTGCCCCCATCGTCCCATGACCGGGGACCCCGGCGCTCATGCGCTCCCGGGCGGCCCGTACGGGGGCGCCGCGCGGGATCCGGACGGGATGGGGCAGGATCCGGGCCATGATCCTCGAATCCGCACGGCTGGACGTCGTCCCGGGCCGGGAGGAGGCGTTCCTCGCCGACTTCCGCCGGGCCCGCCCGCTGATCGCCGCCCAGCGCGGCTTCCTGGCCCTGAGACTGCTGCCCTGCCTGGACGAGGGGCGCCGCTCGCGCTTCCTGCTCCAGGTGGAGTGGGAGCGCCTGGAGGACCACACCGAGGGCTTCCGCCGCTCCGCCGAGTACCCGGAGTGGGGCCGGCTGCTGCACCCCTACTACGACCCCTTCCCGCTGGTCGAGCACTACGGCGAACCGATCCCCGGTCTGGACTGACCGGTTTGGGCCGAGCCCCGAACGGCTGATAGCCTGGGCCACCGCGTCTGCGATACCTCATGCCCTCGGGGCGGGGGTGAGCGGACGCGACTGCAGCACAGACAACCCAGCACAACCAATCGACCCAGACTGAGGCTATTTCGTGGCGAACATCAAGTCCCAGATCAAGCGCATCAAGACCAACGAGAAGGCTCGTCAGCGCAACAAGGCTGTCAAGTCCTCGCTGAAGACCGCGATCCGCAAGGCCCGTGAGGCCGTGGAGGCCGGCGACTTCGAGAAGGCCACCGCGCTGACCCGTGAGGCCAACAAGAAGCTCGACAAGGCCGCCAGCAAGGGTGTCATCCACAAGAACCAGGCCGCCAACAAGAAGTCGGCGCTCAGCGCCAAGGTCTCGGCTCTCCAGGGCTGACACTCCCTGCTTTGATCTGCCTTTTTTGATCAGCAAAGGCCGGAACGGCCCAGCGGTCCCTCTCAACCGCACCGTCCCGACCCGTCGCACGGAACCCGTCCGGCCCTCTACCCGGACCCCGTACGACATCTGCACCGCACGCGGCCTGCGTTCGCCACGCGGGTGCGGTGCCGTTTGAAGGCTTCAGACGACACGAAGGCCCCCACCTCATCGAGGTGGGGGCCTTCGTGCTGTGGTGTGCGGCCCGGTGCGGTGGGTGCTGCTCAGCGTTGGGAGCGGGCGGCGCGGGAGACCGCTACGACGCACTGTTCGAGGGCGTAGGCCGGATCGCCGGAGCCGCCCTTGACGGCGGCGTCGGCGTCGGCGATGGCGCGGAGGGCTGCGGCGACGCCGTCCCCGCTCCAGCCGCGGAGCTGCTGGCGGACCCGGTCGATCTTCCACGGCGGCATGCCCAGCTCGCGGGCCAGGTCGCCGGGGCGCATGCCGCGGTCCGCGGTGGCGACCCGGCCGATCGAGCGGACTCCCGAGGCCAGGGCGAAGACGATGCCGGTGGGCTTCTCCCCCACCGCCAGGGCCCAGCGCAGCTGGCCCAGCGCCTCGGCGGTGCGGCCGGTGACGGCCAGGTCCGCGACCTGGAAGCCGGAGGACTCGGCGCGGCCGGTGTAGTACCGGGCGACGACGGTCTCGTCGATGGTGCCCTCGGTGTCGGCGGCCAGCTGGCTGCAGGCCGAGGCCAGCTCGCGCAGGTCGCTGCCGACCGCGTCCAGCAGCGCCTTGCAGGCGTCCTCGCTGGCCGAGCGCCCGGTCGCCCGGAACTCGGCGCGGACGAAGGCCAGCTTCTCGGCCGGCTTGGTGAGCTTGGGACAGGTGACCTCGCGGGCCCCCGCCTTCTTGGCCGCGTCCAGCAGGGCCTTGCCCTTGGCCCCGCCGGCGTGCACCAGGACCAGCATCACCTCGGGGGCCGGGTCGTCCAGGTAGGCCTTGACCTCCTTGACGGTGTCGGCGGCGAGGTCCTGCGCGGCCCGGACGACGATCACCTTGCGCTCGGAGAACAGCGACGGGCTGGTCAGCTCGCTGAGCATGCCGGGTTGCAGCGCCCCGGGCTGCAGGTCCCGTACGTCGGTGTCCGGGTCGGCCTGGCGGGCGGCGGTCGTGGCCTGCGCGACGGCGCGGTCGAGCAGCAGCTCCTCCTGGCCGACGACTACCGTCAGCGGGGCGAGCAGGTCTTCAGTCGGTTTCTTGGCCATCGCGGACCAGACTATCGGCCGCCACCGACAGCCCCGCTCGGCTCCCGGCCGTCACTCCGGCTGATACCCCTCCAGCCACCCGTCCTCGGCCGACGCCAGTGCGTCGAGCCCGGCCGCAGTCAGCGCCGCGGGCAGCGGCGGCTGCAGCACCACCAGCCACTGCGCGTCCTCCGCGTCGTCCTCCCCCGCCAGCGCCTCCCGGTGCAGCTCGGGCTCCGGCAACGACGGGTGCTCCTCGCTCAGCCGCTCGGCGACGGCCTCGGCGGCATCGCGGTCGGGAAGCACCAGGACGAAGGGGTCGTGATCGTTCTGCACCCCGGAATTATCGCTCATGGGTGGTGACGGACATGTGGCCGCCGGTGTCGAGGACGGCGAGGTCGCCCTGGAGGTCGGTGCGCAGGACGGTGGCGCCGAGGGTGTGGAGCAGGGAGAGGGTGGCCGGGGCCGGGTGGCCGTAGGAGTTGCCGACGCCGCAGGAGATCAGCGCGACGCGGGGGGAGAGAGCGCGGAGCAGGTCGGCGTCCTGCTTGGCGGAGCCGTGGTGGGCGACCTTGAGGACGTCCACGTGGCGCAGGCCGGGGTAGGCGTCGAGGTGGTCCAGGAGGCGCGACTGGGCCGGGGGCTCCAGGTCGCCGAGGAAGGCCATGCGCAGCCCCGGGGCGGTCACCAGCAGCGCGACGCTGGCGTTGTTGGGGCCGCGGACGGCGGAGTCCGTCGGGCCGTCCGGCCACAGCACCTGCCAGTGCAGCTCACCCAGGCTGCGGCGCTCGCCGACCGCCGCGGTGAGCAGCGGGACCCGCGCCTGGCCGGCCCAGCGGCGGACCCTGGCCCACTCGCCGGGAGGGTCCTGGCTGGGGGTCGCCTCGATGGCGCCCACCTGCCGGTCGTGGAGCACCCCGGGCAGGCCCTCGACGTGGTCCGCGTGATCGTGCGTCAGCAGCAGCAGCGGGACCCGGACCACCCCCAGGTCGCGCAGGCACTGGTCGACCGGGCGCGGGTCCGGGCCGGTGTCGATGACCAGCGCCGTGCCCGGGCCGGCCGAGACGACGACCGCGTCGCCCTGCCCCACCGAGCACATGACGACCCGCCAGTGGTCCGGCGGCCAGCCGGTGACCAGCCGGGTCAGCGGCGCCGGTCGCAGCAGCACCGCCAGCAGCGACAGCGCAAGGAGTGCGGCGACCAGGCGGTTGCGGAGTACGGGCAGGCAGGCCGCCGCGGCGCAGGTCACGGCGACCAGCAGGGCCGCACCGCCCCAGCCGCCGGGCCAGGCCAGCTCCGCGCCGGGCAGCGCGGCGGCGAAGCGGGCCAGCGAGACGATCCAGTCCGCCGGGAAGGAGGCCAGCCAGGCCAGGAACTCGGCTGCTGCCATCCATACCGGGGCGACGGCCAGCGCGGCGAAGCCCAGCAAAGTGGCCGGGGCGACCGCCGCCTCGGCCAGCAGATTGCACGGGACGGCCACCAGGCTCACCCGCGCCGCCTTCACCACCAGCAGCGGGCCGCACAGTGCCTGCGCGGACGCCGCGCAGGCCACCGCCTCGGCGAGCCGGGGCGGCCAGCCGCGCCTGGTCAGGGCCTCGGCCCAGCGCGGGCCCAGGGTCAGCAGTCCGGCCGTGGCCATGGCCGAGAGGGCGAAGCCGTAGGACAGCGCCAGCCACGGGTCGACCAGCATCAGCAGCAGTGTCGCCCCCGCGAGCGCGGCCAGCGGGGCCGCCCTGCGGCCGGTGGCCAGCGCCAGCAGCATGATCAGGCCGGTGGCGGCGGCGCGCAGCACGCTGGGGTCCGGCCGGCAGAGGATCACGAACCCCACCGTCAGCGCCGCACCGCAGCCGGCCGTGAACCGCAGCGGCAGCCCCGCCCGGGCGGCCAGCCCGCCGCGTTCCGCCGTCCTCGCCCGGGCCGCCGCACCGACCAGCAGCACCAGGACGATCGACAGGTTGGCGCCGGAGACGGCGGTGATGTGCGCCAGGTCGGTCGCCTGGAAGGCCTCCTGCAGCTCCGCCGGCAGTGCGCTGGTGTCACCCACCACCAGGCCCGGCAGCAGCGCCCTGGGGTCCGGGTCCAGCGGCCGGACCGCAGAGCGGAGGCCGGTCCGCAGCGACCCGGCCGCCCGCTGTACCGCGTCCGGGCCGGCCACCACCTCCGGTGGTCCGCGCACCACCAGCAGCGCCGCGACGTCCCCGCCGTCCACCGCGCGCAGCCGTCCGGAGACCACCAGCCGGGTGGACGGCAGCAGCGCCGACCAGCGACCGGAGTCCGGGCCCTCGGCCAGCACCGTGACGGGTGTTCGCACCGACATGCCCTCGACCCGGTCGACGGTCGCCCGGACCACGACATACGGCGCCGCGCCGCCGCCCGCGCCCTCCCGGGGATCCCGGGTGACCGTCAGCCGCACCGCCACCGCGGCCTGACGCCTCGCCAGCCCCGGCAGCGGCCCCCGGTGCAGGTCGGCCGTGGCCAGGGTCGAGGCCAGCCCGGCGGCGCCGACGCTCAGCAGCAGCGCGGCGGCCTGACGGCCCCGCGGACCGTGCCCCGGCCACCGCAGCAGCACCGCCCCGCAGGCGGTCACCAGCACCCCGCCGACCAGCCACAACGCGCCGGCGGGAGCCGTCTTCAGCACAACGGCCGTCGTCGCCCACACCACCAGCGCCGGGCCGACCAACCGCAGGTCGGGCAGCGGCCGCTGCTGCTGCTCCGCTGCGGCGCCATCGCCATCGCCATCGCCACCGCC
The DNA here is from genome assembly GCF_000787775.1 of Streptacidiphilus carbonis. Lineage (GTDB taxonomy): Bacteria > Actinomycetota > Actinomycetes > Streptomycetales > Streptomycetaceae > Streptacidiphilus > Streptacidiphilus carbonis. The sequence continues at coordinate 85,857 of NZ_BBPM01000023.1, forward strand.
CCCGCCCCCGCCCCCGTTCACGGCTGGAGCTTGGCGCGCAGATCGGCCAGCCGTCGCTCGCCGAAGCCACTGACCTTGCGCAGTTGGTCGACCGAGGTGAACCCGCCGTGCTGGTCCCGGTACTGGACGATCCGCTGGGCCAGCACCGGTCCGATGCCGGGCAGCTGGTCCAACTGCTCGACCGTGGCCGAGTTCAGGCTGAGCGGACCGGCCGGCTTGCCCGCGGAACCGCCGGCGGCGGCCGCCGGGGCGGCGCCGACGATGATCTCCTCGCCGTCGTTGAGCCGGCGCGCCAGATTCAGACCGGTCAGATCCGTGCCCGGTGCCGCTCCCCCGGCGGCTTTCAGCGCGTCCTGGACCCGCGCCCCGGCCGGGAGGGTCCGCACGCCGGGCTCCCGGACCCGCCCGGCGACGTCCACGATCACCCCGCCGCCGGCCGCTGCCGAGGGCGACAGTGCCGCCGCCGACGGCTCGGACGAGAGCGGCGGTGACAGCGAGGCCCCGGCGCTCGCCTCGGCCGTCGGCACGGCGACCGGCTCGGGGCGCCCGGCCCAGAACTGCTGCGCGCCGTAGCCGAGACCGAGCACCAGCAGCACCGACAGGCCGACCACGGCCCGGCGGTCCAGGTCCAGCCGCTCCTGCACGGCCAGCGGCAGCCGACGCCGAGCCGGCACCGGCCCGGGCGCCGGCCCGGGCGAAGGCCCGGGCGAAGGCACCGGCCCAGGTCCTGCCGCCGCCATCGGCGTCGCCGTCGCAGCCGCCACCGGCGCCCGCGCCGTTGTCTCGTCCTCCCGTCCGCGCCCCCTGGGCGCAGGTTCGAACAGCGTGTCCATCCGCTGTCGCACCAGCTGTGTCGTGGTGTCCCGGTCCCGCGTCAAGGTCCTCATGGCGCCGACGCTAGACCTGCGGAGGCCGCCCGCCGCACGGTTGCTGACGCCCTGTGGACAAACCGGGGGATGGGGAAAAGCCGCTCACCCGCAGGGGTGAACACCCAGGCTGGAATCAGCGGGGAGAGACGACGACCGCCAGCAGTCCGGGCCCCACATGCGCCCCGATCACCGCGCCCACCTCGCCGACGTACAGCTCGCCCAGACCGGGCACCCGTTCCCGCAGCCGCTCCGCGAGCTGCTGCGCCCCGGCCTCCGCCGCCAGATGATGCACCGCCAGATCGACCTCGCCGGTCCCGGCGTGCCGTATCGCTATCTCCTCCAGCCGCGCGATCGCCCGACTGGAGGTGCGCACCTTCTCCAGCGGTTCGATCCGGCCACCGGAGATGTGCAGCAGCGGCTTGACGGCCAGCGCCGACCCCAGCATCGCCTGGGCCGCGCCGATCCGTCCGCCGCGCCGCAGGTACTCCAGGGTGTTCACGTAGAAGAACCCGGCGGTCGCCCCGGCCCGCTTCTCCGCGGCGGTGGCGGCCTCGTCGACGCCGCCGCCGCGCTCGGCCACCTCGGCGGCGGCCAGCACGCAGTACCCGAGTGCCATGGCGACCATCCGGGTGTCCACCACCCGCACCGGAATGTCCGCCGCCTCCGCCGCCAGCACCGCCGCCTGGTAGGTGCCGGACAGCTCCGCCGACAGATGCACCGACACCACGCCCTCGGCACCCCGTCGGGCTGCGGCCCGATAGGCCGCCGCGAAGGCCTCCGGGTTCGGGCGCGATGTCGTGACGTGCACCTTCTTCCGCAGGGCCTCCGCCACGTCGCCTGGGCTGACCTCGACGCCCTCCTGCAGCACCCGGTCGCCCACCACCACGCTCAGCGGCACCACGTCGATGCCGTGCCGCGCCACCACCTCGTCGGAGAGATAGGCGGTGGAATCGGTGACCAGAGCGACGGGCATATCGGGGAGATTACCTGCCAGGACCTACCAGGGACAGGGCCGAAACCCCTGTTGACAGCTCAGCCCGGAAGGCGCTTCGCCGTCGCGTCCTCGACCGGCGCCCAGTGCCGCAGCGCCCCGGCCTCGGCCTCGCACTCCTCCCCCAACCGCAGCAGGTCCTCGTCCGCGAACCGGTGCAGCCGGTCCTGCGCGGCCCAGCGCAGCGAGGAGGCCAGATGCACGATCCGCTCGCCCCGCTCCTTCGCCACCGCGAACCTCGCCTCGACCCTTCCCGGCTCGGGCTCCCGCTCCAGCAACCGCAGTTCCCCGTCCAGGACGGAGGCGTGCCCCTCCAGTCGGCCGAGCAGTGCCATCGCGTCGACCAGCTGCGGGTCATCGGCCGAGCCGGCCTCCAGCACCCGGCGTGAGGCCGCCAGCGCTCCCCTGACCTCGGCCCGCAGCGCGGACACCTGTCCCTGCACCCCGCCCCTGGTCAGCGATCTGGCCTTGATCCCGACGTCCTCGACGGCCCGCCGGGCCTGCGGGGCGGCCTTCACCACAGCGCGCTTGGTCTTGACGACGGCCAGCGCCGCCACACCGACGACCGTGCCCGCCACCAGCACCAGCAGTCCGATCAGTACGAGCAGCAGTTCCACCGCGGTCTCCTCCCAAGGGGCTCTCCCCCACGGTAAGCCGCGACCGACCGGCCGCCTACCCGATCCGCCCCGAAGGCGGGGAAAGCCAGGGAAAGCTCAGGGGGACCCCGAACGGGGTCCCCCTGAGCCGGGCGCTGATGAACCGGCTGATGAACCGGCCGATGCTGCGGATCAGCCGGTGACGATGTTCACCAGCTTCGGCGCCCGGACGATCACCTTGCGCACGTCGGCGCCGCCGATCGCGGCGACCACGGCCGGGTCGGCCAGCGCCAGCGCCTCCAGGTCCGCGTCCGAGATGGCCGGCGGGATCTCCAGGCGGGCCTTGACCTTGCCCTTGACCTGCACCACGCAGGTGACCGTCTCGTCCACCAGGTACTCCGGGTCGGCGACCGGCAGCGGCTGGTGCACCAGCGAGGTGTCGTGGCCCAGTCGGCGCCACAGCTCCTCGGCGATGTGCGGGGCCAGCGGCGCGACCAGCAGCACCGCCTGCTCGGCCACCACCCGCGGCGTTGAGCCCCGTTTGACCAGGAAGTTGTTCAGCTCGGTGGCCTTGGCGACCGCCGTGTTGAACTTCAGCCCGGCCAGGTCGGTGCGGATGCCGTCGATGGCCTTGTTCAGCGCCCGCAGGGTGGCCTCGTCCGGCACCTCGTCGGTGACGACCACCGCCCCGGACTCCTCGTCCACCACCGTGCGCCACAGCCGCTGCAGGAAGCGGTAGGAGCCGACCACGGCCCGGGTGTCCCAGGGGCGGGAGACGTCCAGCGGGCCCATCGCCATCTCGTACAGCCGCAGGGTGTCCACGCTGTACTCGGCGGTGACCTCCTCCGGCGCGACCACGTTCTTCAGCGACTTGCCGATCTTGCCGATCTCCCGGCTGACCTGCTCGCCCTGGTAGAACCAGGCGCCGTCGCGCTCCTCGACCTCGGCCGCCGGGACCGGGAAGCCGCGGGCGTCGCGGTAGACCTGACCCTGGATCATGCCCTGGTTGAACAGCTTGTGGAACGGCTCCTTGGAGCTGACATGCCCCAGGTCGAACAGCACCTTGTGCCAGAACCGCGAGTACAGCAGGTGCAGCACCGCGTGCTCGGCGCCGCCGACGTACAGGTCGACGCCGCCCGCCGGCTTGGCCGCGTCCGGGCCCATCCAGTACTGCTCGTTGACCGGGTCGACGACCTGCTCGGCGTTGTCCGGGTCGACGTAGCGCAGCTCGTACCAGCAGGAGCCGGCCCAGTTGGGCATGGTGTTGGTCTCGCGGCGGTAGGTGCGCAGGCCCGCACCGTCGCCCAGGTCCAGCTCGACCGTGACCCAGTCCTCGCGGCGCGACAGCGGCGTCTCCGGGGAGGTGTCGGCGTCGTCCGGGTCGAAGGTGCGCGGGGAGTAGTCGTCGATCTCCGGCAGCTCGACCGGCAGCATCGAGTCGGGCAGCGGGTGCGCCACGCCGTCCTCGTCGTAGACGATCGGGAAGGGCTCGCCCCAGTAGCGCTGGCGGCTGAACAGCCAGTCGCGCAGCTTGAAGTTGACGGTGCCCTCGCCGATGCCGCGGCCCGCCAGCCACTCGGTGATCACCCGCTTGGCGTCGGCGACGCCCAGACCGTCCAGCGAGATCTCGTCGTTGGCGGAGTTGACCAGCGCCGCGTCGTAGGAGACGAAGGCCTCGTCCCAGCTGGAGGCGTCGGTGCCGCGGTCGTCGGAGGGCTGCACCACACAGCGCACCGGCAGCCTGAAGGCGCGGGCGAAGGCGAAGTCACGGGCGTCGTGCGCCGGGACCGCCATGATCGCGCCGGTGCCGTAGCCCATCAGCACGTAGTCGGCGATGAACACCGGGACCTGCTCGCCGCTGACCGGGTTGACCGCGTAGGCGCCGGTGAACACGCCGGTCTTGGCCTTGGCGTCGGCCTGGCGCTCAACGTCGGACTTGCTGGCGGCCAGCTTGCGGTACGCGGTGACGGCGTCGGCCGGGGTGGCGTGGCCGCCGGTCCACTCCTGCGGCAGGTCGGCACCGGGCCAGGCGGCCGGGACGATGGCGTCGACCAGCTCGTGCTCGGGGGCCAGCACCATGTAGGTGGCGCCGAACAGGGTGTCCTGACGGGTCGTGAAGACGGTGACCGCGGCATCCGGGTGCCCGGCGACGGCGAAGTCGACCTTGGCGCCCTCGCTGCGGCCGATCCAGTTGCGCTGCTGCAGCTTGATGGCGTCCGGCCAGTCCAGCAGGTCCAGGTCCTCGATCAGCCGGTCCCCGTACGCGGTGATCCGCATCATCCACTGACGCAGATTGGACTTGAACACCGGGAAGTTGCCGCGCTCGGAGCGGCCGTCCGCGGTGACCTCCTCGTTGGACAGCACCGTGCCCAGCCCGGGGCACCAGTTGACCGGGGCCTGCTTGATGTAGGCCAGCCGGTAGTCGCTCAGCACCTCGCCGCGCTCGACCGCGCTCAGCTCCGCCCAGGGGCGGCCGTCCGGGGTCGCCTGCTCGCCGCGCTCGAAGCGGGCGACCAGCTCGGTGATCGGACGCGCGGCACCGACCGGGCCCGACGGACCGACAGCACCCGCCTCGGGGTCGTACCAGGAGTTGAAGATCTGCAGGAAGATCCACTGGGTCCAGCGGTAGTACGAGGGGTCGATGGTGGCGATCGAACGGCGCTTGTCGTGACCCAGTCCCAGGCTGCGCAGCTGCCTGCGGTACATCTCCATGGCGGCCTCGGTGGACACCCGGGGGTGCGTGCCGGTCGCCACCGCGTGCTGCTCGGCCGGCAGCCCGAAGGCGTCGAAGCCCATGGTGTGCAGGACGTTGTGGCCGGTCATCCGCAGGAAGCGGGCGTAGACGTCGGTGGCGATGTAGCCCAGCGGATGGCCGACGTGCAGGCCGGATCCCGAGGGGTACGGGAACATGTCCATGATGAAGGCGTGCGGGCGGGACCCGACCTCCGCGGCGCCGCCGTCACCGGCCAGGTCGCCGACCGGGTTGGGGGCCTCGAAGACGCGCTCGCGCTCCCAGCGGTCCTGCCAGTCGCTCTCGATCCTCGCAGCCAGTGCGGGCGTGTAGCGGTACGCCTCGGGCGCCTCGGGTGTGGTCTCGCTCATCGTCTTCAGACTCCATCAGGGGTTGCTCGCTGCCTACTGTTCCGACGGCCGACGGTTCCGCTCCCGTCCTCCGCGGAGTCACGGCCCGCTGCGCGCCGCCCACCTGGGGTCTGCGTGGGGGTACGGGGGTCGCTCCCCGGAAAATCGGAGCAGAACGCAGAAAGACCCCTCTACATGAGGGGTCGCCACGCTGACTCCGGCCTGAAGCCGGTCCTCGTCAGCGCGGCCGGCTAAGAAGCAGGCGCACGGATCGCATGGGCACAGGGTACCGCAGTGCCGGATCCGCCCGCCCGCCCCTTGTCGTCCGCTGTCGTCTGCGTCCCGTCTGCTCCTGTCCGCTTCTATCCGCTTCTGTCCGCGTCCGTCCGCGTCCGTCCGCGTCCGCGTCGGCCTGCCGGAGCCCCTGCCGCTCCTGCGGCCCGTCCCGGCTAGCGCTGGGGCGCGCCGATGACGCCGCCGTGGGTCCTGGCGAAGCCGGGGAAGCCCGGCCGGAAGGACGCCAGGTACTGGCCGGTGGGGGTGCCGACGCCGGTCACGTCGTCGTAGCCGGCCACGGCGTGCAGGGAGGTGTCGTGGCCCATGGTCCGCAGTGTGGTGACGATGCCGTCGGCTGCGTCGGCGCCGTTGCGGAAGTCCTTGCGGACCATCGCCAGGGTGGTGTTCGCGCCGAGCGGGGTGTCGGTGACGTCGTGGAACGCCGGGGTGCCGTAGCGGGCGTAGAGCGCCGGGTTGGCGAAGCCCAGCGGCAGCCCGCCCTGGGCCTGCTGGGCCAGCGCCTGGATGGCGGCGATCACCGGGGTGGCCAGGCTGGTGCCGCCGATCCGGTACTCGCCGTAGTGGACGCTGTTGTCGGGCCAGGTCTCGGTCTGGCCGACCAGGAAGCCGGTCCCGGAGTCGGCGACGGCCGACACGTCCGGGACCACCCGGTGCCGACTGCCCTTCGCCCGGGCCAGGGTGGAGGGGACGATCTCGTGCTGGTAGAGCGGCTCGCCCACCCGGCCGCTGGTGCCGCCGCCGGCGCCGCCGCTGAAGGTTCCCGGTAGCTTCACCCAGCTGCGGCCGCCCTTGGCGAGGGCCGCGTTGTCGGTGCCCCAGCCGGTCTCGAAGCTGTAGTCACCGTTCTTGGCGGTGGCCAGCGAGGTCCCGCCGACCGCGGTCACCCAGGGCAGCGAGGCCGGCATCCCGGTCTCCCGCACACCCGTCTTGGCCTTGTAGTCGCCGTCGTCGCCGGTGGCGGCGTAGAAGCCGATGCCCTCGGCCGCACCGCGCATGAAGATGTCGTCGTAGACCGGGTCCGAGGACGGGTCGCTGCCGCTCTCCGGCTCGCCCCAGGAGTTGCTGACGATGTCGGCGAGCCGGCCGTCGACGATCCGGTCCAGGGCGTCGCTGAGGTCGGGGTCCTGGCAGGAGGCGGCCGCCGCGTAGAGGATGTCGGCACCGGGTGCGACACCGTGCACCGCCTCCACGTCCAGCGACTGCTCGCCGTACCAGCCGGAGGCGCCGCAGCCGTTGGGGAAGGCGGCGCTGGGGTCCTGGGTGTCGGTCCAGGTCTCCGGGCCGGTGCGGCTCAGCTGGCCGGGGCGGTAGGCGGGGTCGCCGTGGGCGGCGGCGTAGGTGGCGGCGTCCGAGCCGATGGTCGGCGAATCGTAGGCGTCCACGATGGCGACGGTGACGCCCGCGCCGGTGAGCTTGCTGTTGTCGACACCGTAGGCGTGGCGCAGCTGCTTGCCAGTGTAGCCGCGCAGCGCGTAGGGCTGCACCTTGCCGTAGGCGGCGGGGGTGCCGGTGGCGGGGGTGGCGCCGAAGTAGTCGGAGAACGGACCGGAGTTGGCGAACGCCGCCTCGGGCGGGGGCAGCAGGTCGCGCCGGTCGTGCCCGGTCTGCGGCACGGCGGAGGCCCCGGCGGGGACCTTGGTGGGGACCTTGGTGGGGGTGGTGGCGGAGACACCGGAGGGGGCGCCCGTGCGGGGGTTCACGCCGGCGCTCGCCGGGCCGGCCATGTGCGGGGCGTCGTCCAGACCGGTCACCGCGAGCACCGACGGGGCGACGGCAGCGGGAACGGTGGCCGCCGCGGCGGGCGCGCGGTACGTCCTGCCGTCCTTCCGGTAGGAGTGCAGCTGCGTGCCGAACGCCTGCCGCACCGACTTGGCGTCTCCCTGCACCGAGAGGAAGTGCGGGGTGGTCGACAGCACCCGGAACCCGGCCCCGGTGAGCCAGCCGCGGACGGCCTGCACCTGCTTGGGCGTCGCCGCGAACCGCTGCTTGATCTGGGCCGGCGTCAGATAGCGGCCGTAGGAGAGCGATCGGGGGTCCGAGACCGCCGTGGCCAGCGCCTCCAGACCGCGCCGGTCCCGCCCGGCGAAGTAGACCCGCACGGTTACCGGCGCCGCCGGCGCCACCTCGCCGCGGTCCGCGGAGGGCGCGGCCCAGGACGGGAGGGTGGCCGGCAGCACCACCCGGTCCTGGCGACCCTGCGCCGCAGCGGCGGGCACGACCGCGCCCGCCATGACCAGCGGCAGCGCGAGCAGGGCGGCGGTACGGAAGCGCGGACGCCGGGGGGATCCGGACGGGAGCGATCGTTCTCTGGGGGGACGCATGGGGACCTCTCTGGCAGGGGCGTGTCCTCATGACGATGTGCACCAGGGGTCCGCTCTAACGTCTGACTGCATCCGATTGGCGGATCATCAGCTGAATAATCATCAGATCGGGTCATCGTCACCGTCCTCAATCGGTCCTCGCTCGGTCATCGCGATGACCCGGGTGCGCGAACGGTAGGCCACGACACTCACCTCGGTATGGGTTTCGACGGACACCCCGGAGCGACCCGAACATCTCGGTAGCATCACGGCCACGCAAGCGAATCGGGGGACGCGTGTTCCGGGTGGGCCGTGGACCGGCACGACCTGGAACGAGAGTTGGACGAGTCGGAGGCAATCACGATGACCGCCCGTAAGAAGCGCACCGCAACTGCGCGCTCGATCCCCTTCCCGCTGTTCCTGCTCATGGTCTGCGCCGCGGTGACCATCGGCGCCACCTCACTGCGGGCGCTCGGCGGTGGTGCGGGCGCCCCCAGCATGACCAGCGCACTCGCCGGAACGGCCGGACGGGTGATGGCCTTCCTGGACTACTTCGCCGGGGTGTTCTGCCTGCTGTCCCTGACCGCCGCCGTGGTCTGCGGACTCGCCGCCACCGACCGGCTGGTGCTCAGCATCAAGCAGCGGGTGGCCATGCAGTCGGTCCATCGGGCGACGGCGGTGGCCGCACTGGGCTTCCTGGTCGTCCACATCGCCGTGAAGGTCGCCGAGCAGGAGGCCTCGCCGCTGGTGGTGCTGCTGCCGTTCAGCGGCGGGGCCACCTTCGCGGTGAGCATCGGCACGATCTCGGCCGACCTGCTGGTGCTGACCGCCGCGACCGGCGCGGTCCGCGGACGCTTCGCCAACAGCCGGCGGCCCTGGCTCTGGCGGCTGCTGCACGGCGGCGCCTACGCCTGCTGGCCGATAGCCCTGGCCCACGGCCTGACCGCGGGCCGGGCGGCAGCGACCTACGTGCTCTGGAGCTACGGGTCGTGCGCGGCACTGGTCGCGCTGGCGCTGATGGTCCGGGTGCTGAGCTCGGCCGAGCGCCGCTCGGCCCGGAAGCGCACGGACCGGACGCTGCTGGCGCACGAGCCGTCCCGGTCGGCCTGGAGCGGCGCGGCCGATGAGGAGCTGACGCTCGCGGTCCACGCCCAACTGCCGTCCGCCGCGAAGGATCCGGTCGAGTCGGTGACCGAGCCGGTGACCGTTCCGCTGGTCGAGCCGGTGGCCGTACCGGAGCCGGTCACCGCCACGATGCCGGTCGCCGTGCCCGTCGCGATGCCGGAGCCGCAGTACGTTCCGGACCAGTATCAGCAGCAGTACATGACTCAGCCTCAGCCGCAGTACGTGCCCTACGCCGAGCAGGTCCCGTACCCGCAACCCGTGGCCTACGCCGAGCATGTGCAGTACCCCGGGCCGGACCAGTACGGGTACCAGCCCGAGTACGCCGACGCCTACTCGGCCCTGGGCGGCTACGGCCCCGTCGGCGGCTACGGCTACCCCTCGGCGCCCTCCCCGTGGGCCGGGGACGGCAACGCCCGCCCGCACCCCGCGCTGGCCGAGACCCCGCCGCACGGTTTCGCCGTCCCCACCAACCTCTTCGCCACCCCCTACTACGTCCCCGACTCGATCGACGACAGCGGCGCCTGGTCCGCGCTCACCTGGGACACCCCGCCCTACGGCGTCCCGGTCCAGGCCGCCCCCGGCCGCGAGCACGGAGGCGGTTGGTGACGGCCCCCGAGGTCATGCGGCTGGGACCGGCCAGACTCACCGCCGGCCTCGACCAGCACGTACGACTGGGCCTGGAGGACCACCGCACCGCGCACGGACCGCTGCCGCGCTACGAACGCGACGATCTGCTCGCCCTGGCCGACCGCCTCGACCTGCGCGGCCGCGGCGGGGCCGGCTTCCCCTTCGCCCGCAAGGCGCGGGCCGTGCTGGCCACCGCCGACCGCACCGGGTACCGCCCGGTGGTGGTCGTCAACGCCACCGAGGGCGAGCCGGCCAGCGCCAAGGACCGGATGCTGCTGGCCCGCACCCCGCACCTGATCCTGGACGGCGCCTGCCTGGCCGCCGAGGCCTTCGGCGCCGAGGAGATCGTCGTCGGCGTCAGCGCCGGCGGGCCCGGCGAGACCGCGATCCCGCGTGCCGTGGACGAGCGGCAGCGGAAGGGCGCCAAGTCGCTGCTCCCCTGCCGGATCCGCACCGTCTGCCTGCCCGAGCGCTTTGTCGCCGGGGAGTCGGGCGCGCTGATCCGGGGCATCTCCGGCCTGCCCGCCGTCCCCCCCGAGCGCAAGGCGCGTGCCAGCGACGGCGGCAGGGGCGGTGTGCGCGGCAGGCCCACGCTGCTGTCCAACGCCGAGACCTTCGCCCAGCTCGCGGTCGCCGGACGGCTCGGTCCCGACGCCTACGCCGTGGTCGGCACCCCGGCCGAACCCGGGACGCTGCTGCTCACGCTCACCCGCACCGCGCTCCCCCCGCTGGTGGTCGAGGTCCCGGCGGGCGCTCCGATGGGTGTGGTGCTGGACACCTGCGGCATCCCGCCCGGCCAGGGGCTGCTGGTCGGCGGCTACCACGGCGCGTGGCTCCGGCCCGAGGACGCGGCGCACACGCCCCTGTCGCGCGCCGGGCTCGCCGGGGTCGGCGGCACCCTCGGTGCCGGGGCGATCGCCTCACTGCCCGACAACACCTGCCCGATCGGCGAGGTGGCCCGGATCGCCGCGTGGCTGGCGGCGCAGTCGGCCGGGCAGTGCGGCCCCTGCCGCCTCGGCCTGCCGAACACCGCCGACGCACTGACCCAGCTGGCCACCGGCGGCGGCGGTCCGTCCGCCCTGGACCAGGCCCGACGCACGGTGGCGGCGGTCCGCGGCCGGGGCGCCTGCGCGCACCCGGACGGCACCGCGCGCTTCGTGCTGTCGGCGCTGACCGTCTTCGCCGAGGATCTGGCCGTGCACGAGTCGGGACGCGGCTGCGGCCGCCCGGTCCGGGGGCTGCTGCCGCTGCCCGGCGAGACCGCCTCGGCGCTGCCCGCAGCGGGCGGGGCGAACGCGGAGGCGACGCTGGAGGTGGACTGGTCCCGCTGCGACGGCCACGGGCTGTGCGCGGCGGTCGCCCCCGAACTGGTCGCCCTCGGCCCGCACGGCTACCCGGTGATCGGCACCACCCCGATCGCCCCCTGGCTGGAGCACAGCGCCCGACGTGCCGTCAGCCAGTGCCCCGCGCTCGCGCTGCGGCTCAGCCGCCGGGCCGGGTAGGGGCCGGGGCCAGGTTCAGCCTGGGGTAGGGGTAGGGGTAGGGGGTTCGGGTTCGGGGGTTCGTGCTGACGTAAATGGCTTCGCCATCGGCGGGTCGCTGGGCGACGATCGCAACCATGACCGCGATGCGAAACTTCGAAGAGCTGGTGGCGGAGGCCGACGCAGTGTCCGTGGACGGCTGGGACTTCTCCTGGCTGGACGGCAGGGCCACCGAGCAGCGCCCCTCCTGGGGCTACCAGCGCGCCATGGGCGAGCGCTGGGCCCGGGCGGGCGCGGCGCTCGACATCGAGACCGGGGGCGGCGAGGTCCTCGCCGGGGCGCCCGCCGTGCCGCCAGCGGCGGCGGCCACGGAATCCTGGCCGCCGAACATCGAGAAGGCCACCCGGCTGCTGAACCCGCGCGGCATCGTGGTCGTCGCCCACAGCGGCGAGCCCCCGCTGCCCTTCGCCGACGCCGCCTTCGACCTGGTGACCAGCCGCCACCCGGTCCGTACCTGGTGGGACGAGATCGCCCGGGTGCTGGTGCCCGGCGGCAGCTACTTCTCCCGGCAAGTGGGCCCCGCCAGTGTGTTCGAGGTGGTCGAGTACTTCCTCGGCCCGCAGCCCCAGGAGTCACGTCGCGGGCGCCACCCGGAGGACGCCCGCAAGGCCGCAGAGGCGGCCGGCCTCGAGGTGGTGGACCTGCGAGTGGAGACCCTGCACACCGAGTTCTTCGATATCGGCGCGGTCGTCTACTTCCTACGCAAGGTGATCTGGATGGTCCCCGGCTTCACCGTCGACCAGTACCGCGAGCGGCTGCGCGAACTGGACCAGCAGATCCGCCGGGACGGCCCGTTCGTGGCGACCGCCGCGCGCTTCCTGATCGAGGCCCGCAAGCCGCGGTGACGGCTGGAGGGCCGAAAGGCGAGGCGGCGGGCCGGCAGGACGCCGAGCGCGCGGGGGCAGCGGGTCGCTGGTGCCACTGCCCCCGGCACGCGCCGTGCCGCCAACAATGATCATCAAAGCGGCCTCGAACAAGTGATTGACGGGTGCCTGAATCGGAAACTGCGGGAACCAGAACGCACCTGCCTCCCCGTCCGATCGGACGCACACAGGCGACATGACTAGGATCGGCAACGCCTTTCCGGGGAAGGCAGCCGATCGATCGGGGAGAACGCCGGTGGAGACTGGTACGTCGGGCGTCAGCGAGCACGCGGAACTGCTGTACGCCGAGCTGGTCCGCAACGGCGTCGCGGGGCAGGAGCCCGCCCCGTCCGAGGCGCTCGAAGAGCTGCTGGAGCTGGGACTCGTGAGCAGGCACGCGGAGGGCGGTCTCGTGCTGAACGATCCGGCATCCGTCAGCCTCCAATTGAGCCTACGCCTGTCCTCGGAGGTCAGCACGCTGCTGCAGGAGGCCGCAGCAGTACAGCAACGCCTGGCTGACATCAGCGACGAATTCCATGAGGCGCAAAGGGACTCTGCCGGACCGGTGACCTACCTCCACGGCCTGGAAGTGATCAACGATGCCATCGGGAACGCCGTCGGAAAGATCGAGTTCGAGATGCTCTGCGCCCAACCCCATGGCACGCGCAGCCAGGAGAACCTGGATCTCTCCTACCGGCGTGACAAGCCTGCCCTGGACCGGGGTGTGACCATCCGTACGATCTACCAGACCAACCAACGGCAGAAGCCGATGATGCGTGACCACGTCCGGCGCTCAACGAAGGCCGGCGAGCTCGTGCGTACAGTGCCCTGGCCGTTCACTCGAGCCATCATCATCGATCGCAAAGTCGCCTTCATGCCGAACACCGGACTCAGCGACGTCTTTCAGGACACGGGGATCCGCAGGGACCCCTACCGTTCAGCACTCTGTGTGAATGATCCGTTGCTCGTTGCACATTTCGTCGAGCATTTCGAGTTCTCTTGGGCGCTGGGGCAGCAGTGGGACGGGGCAGTAACCGGAGAGCACGCCGCCCCGCCTCTGGATCAGTGGGAGCGGTTGATCCTGGAGTACTTGGACCAGGACCTGTCCCTGGAAGCGATCGCAGCACGACTCTCGATCTCCGAACGCACTCTCGGAAAACGCCTTACAGCTCTCAGGGCCAAGATGGAGGTGAACTCGCTCTACGGCCTCGGCCGCAAGTGGCAGGGGTTGAAGAAGCAGCCCTTCCCTGCTCCGGTACCCGAATCCTCCGAGCTGAGAGGGAGCGTGCACGAGTGACTGAGGGTCAGCCGGAGTCCATCCTCGGCGCCGGGGCCGAGGAGTTGTTCTCGCGCTTGCTGGCGCCTTGGCATCCTCTCCTCACGTCAGAGTTGGAGGCCAGGGCCTCGGACGTGGAAGAACTGTTGGCTTTCGGCCTCACGCGGCGTTCCAATTCGGCCGCTTCGGGGCTGTCACCGGTGGATCCCGGCATGGTTGCAGCGGAGTTGAGCGGGCGCAACACTGCCACCGCCGAGACTCTGATTCACCAAGCCGCACCTCTACTGACGGCTCTTCAAAGGCTCACGCGCGAGCATCGTCGCCTCACCAGAGAGCGCGGAGAAGTCCTGTACCTGCACGAGGCGCAATCGATGGAGCAGGCAATCGCCGAGGCTCTCAACGGCGTAGGACACGAGATCCTCGCCTGCCTCCCCCAAGGGCCACCAGACATCGCCGCATCCCAGGTAGCCACGGGCGTGCGCACTGCACTGGCAAGGGGGCTCCCGGTCCGGGCGATCTATCCCAATGTGGCACGCCAACAGGACCATTTGCGCAGTCATATCGAGGCGGTGACCCGGAGAGGCGCGCAAGTCCGTACTGTCCCCTGGCTGTTCACTCAGGCACTGATCATCGATCGCCACATCGCCTTCCTGCCGGAAGCCGTTGCCTCTCAGGTACCTGACAGGTCAGGGCCGACCGGCTCGGCAGGACGCCACTTGAAAATCCCCAACCCCAACATCGTGGCTCACTTCGTCGACCACTTTGAGCTGTTGTGGGCCATGGGGCAGCACTGGGACGGGGCAGCGACGTCCGGCGACCTCCTACCGATCACCCTGGACGACGAGGAGCTGGCGATCCTGCGCTTCCTCGACCAGGGGCTGACCATGGACGCCATCGCGAACCGTCTCGGCGTCTCGGAGCGCACGCTGAGCAACCGGCTGGCCCAGCTGAAGGGCAAGTTCAACGTGACCAGTCTGTACGCATTGGGCAGCCGCTGGCAGGCCCTGCAGGACAGCCAATCCATCCCGGGGCCGCGAGACCCGGGGGCCGCCGACGCCGACGCCGATTGAAAGCGAGGCGCCGCGACCGGGGGTGACGCGGCGCCTCGTACCTGGACCGCCGAGGAGGGTCGGCCCTGGGTGTGACTCGATAATTGCGTACGCCAACTTGGCGCGTCCATGCCCTCTGAACGGCTAGCATGTGCCAGGCCAACATTTGCCAGTCACCACAGTCACTCCCGCCCCCCGTGACGGCAGGGGCGAGGTCGAGGGCACTGGCGGGGCGGCTGTGGCCATTGCTTGCCATGCCATCGGTGGCCGGTGGGATTATCTGGACACACGTGCGAGATCCGGGCGAGGATCTGCTCATCCCCCCGAAGGGCCGCCGGCGCCGGCCGCTCTACCCAGTCCCACCGACACTCCGACTCGGTACTTCGTACCCGGTCGGGGCTGTCGGCTGTCTCGACGGAGCTGAGCATGAGTGAGTACCTGGTCGAGGACGGCACAGCCGACAGGACCGCAGCTGTGGAGCCACAGCTCCTGCGGGTTTTTCTGGCCACCCCCTCGCTGCGCCTGACCGGTCCTGCCGACGGCGTCTTCCCCCTGGCCCTCCGGGCCCGGGTCACCGCCCTGCGCGAGGCGCTGCTGGGCAGCGGCGTGCGGGTGTTCTCCTCGCATCACGACCAGTCCTGGGTCGCCCGCGGCGCCGCCGAGAGCCCCCGGGTCCCCTCCACGCACCGTGCGGTGATGACCGCCGACGTGGTGGTCGCCTGTGTCGGCTCGCCGTTGTCGTCGGGCGTGGCCCTCGAACTCGGCTGGGCCTCTGCCATGCGCAAGCCGATCATCCTGCTGGTCGACCGCGCCGTCGAGCACAACCCCCTCGTGGAATCCCTTGAGGAGGTCTGCCCGGTCTTCCCCCTCGCCTACGACAATTCCTGGTCGGCCACGGCGCTCCAGCAGATCCTCGTCACCGCACTGGACTGGGCGGACAACACCATCTGGCCGAGCGCCGACGAGATGGGTGCGACTTCCGCTCCGACCAGCTAAGGTCTGGCTTACGCGGCCTGGCACTGGCCGGCAGCGAAGGTTGGGGAGAGCTGGCGGTGGAGCGGCGTGATCTGACGCCCCAGGAAGAGGCGGTCTACGGGCTGGTACTCGAGCAGGGCAAAGTTCCCGTGGCCGAGGTCAAGTCACAGCCGAACGGGGAAGAGGCCCTGACGCATCTGATGGCCTTCGGGCTGCTGGCCACCAATCCCCTCTACCCTGATGTTGTCGTCGCGGTTGATCCGGCGCTTGCCGTCGCCCGCCAGTCATCGCGGGTCCTGGAGGAAATCGCTCGCGACCTGGGATGGGTATCTCGGCTACCCCAGAACACTGCCACGCTTGCCCAGCAGTACTGGACGGCCCAAAAGGCGCAGAGCGGTCTGATTGAAGTAGTCAGAGGTGCTCCGGCCATCGGCCAGCGGCTGGAACTGTTGTTGGACAGTTGCCGAACTCGAATGCTCACGGTCCATCCCGAAGCGAGCCGTAGGGCGCCTGAGATCGAGTCAGTACTGGGGCGCGATCTGGATGTGATCCAACGCGGTGCCGATGTCAGAATCCTCTATCTGGCCCCGGTGCGACGCCAGGTCGCCGTGCAGGCGTATGTGAAAGCCGTGACCGCCGTCGGGGCCCGGGTACGGACACTTCCGCGCCTGCCGCTGCGCCAGTTCGTCATCGACAACGTCGTGATCGTCCCTTACCAGGGTGACGTGAGCGCAGCCGTGTTCATTCAGGACCCCTCAACCGTCGCCGCCATGGTCGAGGTCTTCGAACTGCTGTGGACTCTCGGTGAGGACTTCACGCCACGCACAAGCCGCGAGGAGCAGGTGGAGGAGACACTGCTCACCGTGATGCGCATGCTGGTCGAAGGGGCCAGCACTCGACAGATCGCGAGAGAGCTTGGACTCAGCGAGCGAATGGTCACGCGTCTTCGTGCAGAGATCAGCGACGAGTACGACACCGATTCGGCGGTCCGCCTCGGCTGGCTGCTTCGCGAGCGCTACCCCAATGGAATCAAGTAGGGCGGCCACCAACTCGCCGCCCCACCGAAGATCTGCGTACGTCTACTGGGTGAGCCGCCCTGCTTCCGTCGGCCAGGACGAGTCGGCCTGGACGGTGCTGTGGCTCTGCGACTTGACACTTTGCGCGCTCACGCCTGGCGCAACTACCCCAATCCCAACACCGACGACAGCAGCGCCGACCATGAGTAGTGATGCGACCTTCATCCCAATTCGGCTGCGCTTCACGTGCTTGACTCCTCTCGGTGGGGCCGAGGGCGCCCCGTCATGTCGGCTCTAATCCGACAATCATGCCAGTACGCGCACAACGATAGCCCATGATCGCACGCAGCCGATAGGTCCGAGGAACAGTGACAATTCGGTACAGGGACCGGGTTTCCACTGGTGACTGATGTACCTTCAGCAGTTGCCACTGTGCCACCACGATCCGGGGTTTGCAGCAAGACTCGGGTACGAAGCTACTTCCCTCACAACCACCGACCGGGGAAGATGGGGACATGCCAATCGACGCTTCCGAAGCCATCCCGCTGCTGGCGCAGATTCACACGCGCGCTCGCGAGCAAAAGCAGGAACTCTGGGAGCTCGCGCTTCGCGCGTTCCAGGCCGGCGCGGCACCGGCCAGCATCGCGCGGGTCATGGGGCTGGGACTGAACGAGGCTGAAATCGGTCATCTGGAGCAGAGCCTTGCTGCCGCCTCCGACGTCGAATCAGGGCAGGGTGAGATTGCCCCCGCCTCGCGGGCGTCCTGAGCGCAGCGCAAAGATCCCGCCCGGTCCGTGGACCGGGCGGGATCTGCTGTGGAGCTACGGGGAATTGAACCCCGGACCTCTTGCATGCCATGCAAGCGCTCTACCAACTGAGCTACAGCCCCGGATCGCCGCGTCGGAGTCCCGAATCCGGTTCCCCTGGCGACGACTCTCACTGTACACGGTCGGGAAGGCGCCCCACCAATTACTTGTCACGCCTCCGACCTGCGAGGACCGCTCCGACGAGCATCAGGATGCCGACCCCTGCGGTCGTGGTCGCGAGGGCGTGGCCGGAGGTCGAGGCGGAGGCCGGGTAGCTCACCCGGCTGAGGAAGAGCGTGCCCAGGGTGGCCACGCCGACCACGCTGCCCAGCTGGATCATGGTGACCAGCACCCCGCTGGCGTCCGCCGCGTCGACCGGGGCGACCCGCCCCAGGGCCCGGCCCATCAGCGGGCCGTACGCGCAGCCGCCGATCAGGCCGAGCGGCAGCAGCGCGATCTCGACGGCGGCGCCCACCCGCTGGCCGTCCCGGAGCAGCAGGCCGACCGAGGCGTAGCCGATTGCGCAGAGGGCCAGGGCGGCGATCGGGAGCTGCTGGTGCAGCCGCTTCGGCAGCCGCTGCCAGTACATCCCGGAGACCCCGAACCCGACCGACATCGGCAGGAAGACCAGCCCCGCGCTGAGCGGGCTCAGCCCGAGCCCGGCCTGGACGTGCATCGCCATGGCGAACATGAAGCTGCCGACGCAGCACATGATCAGGAAGAGCGCGGTGCCCGCGGTGAGCAGTCCGGGCGAGCGCAGCACCCGGCCGCGGATCAGCGGGCTGCCGCCACCGGCCGCCACCCGGCGTTCGACCAGTCCGAACAGGGCGAACAGCAGCACGCTCGCGCCGAGCATCAGCCAGCCCCACACCGGCCAGTGCTCCTCGTGCCCCATCACCAGCGGCACCACCAGCAGGCCCAGCGCCGCCGCCAGGGTGACCAGGCCGGCCAGGTCCAGCTTGCGCTCGCGGTTGCCGGGGATCTCCGGGAGCAGCTTGCGCCCGGCCGCCAGCAGCACCACCCCCACCGGGACGTTCACCAGGAACACCGGCCGCCAGCCCGAGCCGAAGAGGTTCGCGTTGACCAGGATCCCGCCGACCACCTGGCCGACGACCCCGCCCCCCGCGATCACCGCGGTGTAGCCGCCGAGGGCGCGCAGCCGGGCCGGGCCCTCGAAGGTGCGCTGGATCAGGCTCATCACCTGCGGCACCATCAGCGCGGCGCCGACCCCCTGCAGCACCCGGAAGCCGATCAGCGTATCGGCGCCGGGCGCCAGCCCGCAGGCCAGCGAGGCGAGGGTGAAGCCGGCCACACCCAACCGGAAGATCCGGCTGAAGCCGTGCCGCTCGCCCAGTCTGGCGCCGGTGATCAGCAGCACGGCGTAGGCGATCGTGTAGCCGGCGATGACCAGTTGCAGGGCCGCCCCCGACGCGTGCAGATCGGTGCGGATGACCGGCGCCGCGACATTGACGATGAAGACGTCCAGGACGGCCATGAACTGCCCGACCAGGATCAGCGCCAGCAGCCGTCCAGGACGGGCGGTCGCCGTCCCCGGTGGCGCCGCACCGCGGCTGCTGGAGCCAACTGACTTGGTGGAGACGGAGGTTGTCGCTGCGTGAGTGATCTGCGTATCGGCCATGCGACTATCGTGGCGGCCGCCTGGTACAGGTAGTTAGAGCCTGCCGATGCTGGTACTGGGAGTACCTGTCAGCGGATGCGCCGATGCGGCAGCATGGGTCCATGAGCGTGATGGACGCACCTCTCAGCAACCGTTCGGCGGCCGCCCCGCGCCGCACCGAGCTCGCCGCCTTCCTCAAGGCCCGCCGGGCCCGGGTCACCCCCGAGGACGTGGGCATGGCCCCCGGCCTGCGCCGTCGCACGCCCGGGCTGCGCCGCGAGGAAGTCGCGCAGCTCGCCGGTGTCGGTGTCACCTGGTACACCTGGCTGGAGCAGGGGCGCCCCATCAACGCCAGCGAACAGGTGCTCGGTGCGATCGCCCGCACCCTCAAGCTGGACGCGGCCGAGAGCAGCCATCTCTTCGTCCTCGCCGGTCTGCAGCCCGTCACCCCCGCGAACGACTTCTGCCCGCTGACCCCGGAGATCCAGACCATCCTGGACGCTCTCTCCCCGCTCCCCGCCGCGGTCAGCAGCGCCCGCTTCGACATCCTGCGCTGGAACGCCGCCTATGAGGCGCTGTTCCCCGGCGCCACCCTCACCGACGCCGGGCGGCACAACAGCATGTGGTGCACCGCGACGGTCCCGGAGTGCTGCAACGCCTTCGTCAACCGGGCGGAGGAGCTGCCGAGGATGGTCGCGGTGCTGCGCTCCGGCTACGGGAAGCACGTCGGCGAACCGTACTGGGAGGACTTCATCCGCGACCTGGTCGCGGCCAGTCCGGAGTTCGCCCGGCTCTGGGCCCAGCAGGACGTGGCCGGGCACTCCGTCCGCCACAAGATCTTCCGGCACGCGGCCGTCGGCGAGGTGCGGATGTCGGCGACCAATCTCAACGCGATGGGCATGCCCGAGGGGCGGATCGTCGTCTACACCCCGCAGGACGAGGAGAGCCGGCAGCGGATCGAGTGGCTGCTGGCCAACCCGGGCCTCCCGGTGGTCGACCACACCCACTGAGAACCCGGCCCGGAATGCCGAGAGGGCCGCCCCGATGGGGCGGCCCTCTCGAACTGCTGTGGAGCTACGGGGAATTGAACCCCGGACCTCTTGCATGCCATGCAAGCGCTCTACCAACTGAGCTACAGCCCCGTATGACGTTGTCTTGCCGATGCTGCTCTGTACTGCGTGGAGCTACGGGGAATTGAACCCCGGACCTCTTGCATGCCATGCAAGCGCTCTACCAACTGAGCTACAGCCCCGCTGTTCCCCCGGCCGTTTCCGGCGGTGCGAACGAAGGAAACTTTAGCGGCAGAAGGGCCGAACTGCGAAATCCGGCCCCACTCCGGCCCCTGTCCCCGGGCGGCGAACCGGTCCGGACCACTCAGGTGTCGTCCCCGATCACCGGCTCGGGGAGGGTCCCGGCGTTGTGCTCCAGCAGCCGCCAGCCGCGGGCGCCCTCTCCCAGCACCGACCAGCAGCAGTTACTGAGGCCGCCGAGGGCCTCCCAGTTCGCGGGGTCGAGACCGAGCAGCCGGCCGATGGCCATCCTGATGGTCCCGCCGTGGCTGACCACGACCACGGTGCCGCGGTCCGGAAGCAGCTTCACCGCGTCCAGCACCACCGGCACGGCACGGTCGGCGACCTCGGTGCCGAGCTCGCCGCCGCCCCGGCGGACCGGCTCGCCCAGCTTCCAGGCGCGGTACTCCTCGCCGTACTGCCGCTGGATCTCCTCGTTGGTCAGGCCCTGCCAGCTGCCCGCGTACGTCTCACGCAGCCCGGCGTCGTGCGCGACATCCAGCCCGGTGACCGCCGACAGCTCGGCGGCGGTGTGCGCCGCGCGCTGGAGGTCGGAGGAGACGACGGCGTCCGGCCTGAGGGCCGCGAGCAGGCGGGCGGCGCGCTGCGCCTGCGACCTGCCGGTCTCCGTCAGCGGGATGTCGGTACTGCCCTGGAAGCGGCCTTCAAGGTTCCAGGAGGTCTGGCCGTGCCGCCAGAAGACGACACGCCTGCCGTGACCGCGGGTGCTCCCGTTCAGCGCATGCTCCGATCAGCCTCGGCCTGCAGCACGGCCTCGACGTGGTCGAACTCGTTGGGCTCGCGCACGTACTCCTCGTCGCCGGGACGGTTCCGGCTGGCGATGGCGTCCTCGGGCAGCGCGATCTCCGGGCAGTCCTTCCACAGCCGCTCCAAGCCGTAGTAGGAGCGCTCCTCGGAGTGCTGGACGTGGACCACGATGTCCAGGAAGTCGAGCAGGATCCAGCGGCCCTCACGCTCGCCCTCGCGGCGCACCGGCTTGGTCTGGTGCTGCTCGGCCAACTGCTCCTCGATGGCGTCCGCGATGGCCTTGACCTGTCGGTCGTTGGGCGCGGACGCGATCACGAAGGCGTCGGTGATGGCCAGCACGTCGCTGACGTCGAAGGCGATGATGTTCTGGGCCAGCTTGTCGGCTGCCGCCTGGGCGGCGGTGGTGACAAGTGCTACGGCCCGGTCTGTCGCGGTCACAGGATGCTCTCGGTTCGGGGACACAGGTACCCTCCAGGATCTCATGGACGGCAGAGGGCCCGCTCCGGCGTTTCCCACCCCACCGGACGAGAACCCCCACGGGTTCACGCAGGGGTACGGGGGGTCGCCCCCCGGGAGATCGCAGCCCTCCACGATCTCATCGACGGCAGACCCCCGGGTTGCTCAGCCCTCGTAGTCCTTGCCGAGGACCACCGTCAGGTCTGCCGACTGGGAGCTGGTGACCTTCGTCACCACCGTGGCCGGGAGGCCGAGGTCCTGGGCGAGCTGCTTGGCGTCGGCGGCTCGGGTGTCGTCGCTGTAGGTGATGCTGCTGGTGCTCTGCGTCGACGGGGCCTTGGAGCTGCCGGGGACCAGGGTGAAGCCGCCGTTGACCACCGCGGCCTCGGCGAGGTTGACCTTGTTGCCGCTGCCGGTGGCGTCGGTGATCGCCACCCGCGCCGCAGTCGCCCCGCTGCTGGAGGTGACCGTGCCGCCGAGCAACTGCTTCACCATGTCGGCCGCGCTGCTCGCCGGCGTCCCGTTGGCGTTCACCGCGAGCGTCCGGGTGTCGTACTTGCCGGCCGCGGCGTCCTTGGACAGGGCCGCCATCAGCGCGCCGAGGGTGGCGTCCGGGAGCGAGGGGTCGGCGACCGCGCCCATCTTGGTGATGTCGCTCGCGGCCGAGGTCGCGTCCTGGGGCATCGCCGTGACCAGGGCGGCCAGCACCTGCCCGTAGCGGGCCAGCTGGGCCCCGGCGCTCTCGCCCGCGGCCTGGTAGTCCGCGTAGGCGATCGCCGCGGCGCCGTTGACGATGGCCTTGCCCGGCTTCACCAGGGTCTTGCCGTTCTGGGTGATCGTCGTGTTGGAGTCGATGCTGACACCGCCCAGCAGGTCGACCAGGTTCTGCAGGAACGGGGTGTAGAGCGACCAGGTGGCCGAGACGTCCGCGCCGAGCAGCGCGTGCAGCCCGTCCCGGGTCGCGGCGTTGCCCTGGGCGTTCACCGAGGAGGCCAGGCTCACCGAGGCGCCGCCGCTGTCGGTGGGGACGGCCAGGGTGCCGGGGAGCAGCAGCGTGCTGCCCTGACCCGTGGCCGGGTTGGAGACCAGCAGCGCGGTGTAGATGTTCTTGTTGAGGTCGTGCAGGTGGACGGCGATGACGGTGCGCTTGGTCGAGGCGGCGACGGCCCCCGAGGAGGAGCTGCCGCGCAGCCACAGATAGCCCGCCCCGCCCGCGGCCAGCAGCACCAGCACCACCGCGAGCGCGATCAGCCGGGTGCGCAGCTGCTTGCGGCGCTCGTCCCGGCGCTCGCCGCGGGTCTCGCTGAACTTCATCCAGTCGATGACGTCGTCGGACTCCTCCGCGTCGTCGACGAAGGCGAACTCCTCCGAGGTCGGCGCCGGAGCCGCACCCGTCGCTCCCGAGGCCGGCGATGTCCTGGCGGTCGGGACGGACTCCACCGACGGGGCCGGCTGCTGCTGCGGGATCGGGTACGGGTCGGCGCCGTACTGCTGGGTCTGCTGCGCCTGCCCGGTCTGCTGCGGCTGCCCGTACTGGGACGGGTACGCCGCCGGGTCGGGGTACTGCGGCTGCTGGTAGCCCTGCTGCTGGTAACCGTACGCCGGGTCCTGGTAAGGGGCGTTCTGGTAACCGGAGCCCTGGTACGCGGGGTCCTGATAGGCCGGGTCCTGGTACCCGGGGTCGGCGTACCCCTGCTGCTGGATCGGCCGGCCGTAGCTGTCGTAGCCGTACTCCGGCTGGTAGACGGGCTCCTGGTGCTCCTGGTGCTCCTGGGGCTCCTGCTGCTGGGGCGGGTAGTCCTGGTACTGACCGTAGCCGTACGCCTGCTGCTCGTAGCCGTAGGACTGCGGCTGCGGCTCGCCCTCCGGCCCCCGGCGGTCTGCGGTTCCGGTCACGGCGACCCAGCCCCTTTCAGTTGGTGCTCGTGCTTCACAGGTCGAGGTAGAGCCTGCGCTTGTCGATGTAGCGCACGACGCCGTCCGGGACCAGGTACCAGACCGGCTCGCCGGCGGCGACCCGGTCGCGGCAGTCGGTGGAGGAGATGGCCAGCGCCGGCACCTCGACCAGCGAAACGCCGCCCTCGGGCAGTCCCGGGTCCGACAAAGTGTGCCCCGGACGGGTCACTCCGATGAAGTGTGCGAGGTCGAAGAGCTCTTCGGCGTTCCGCCAGGAGAAGATCTGGCTCAGCGCGTCGGCGCCGGTGATGAAGAAGAGGTCCGCGTCGGTGTGCTCGGCACGGAGGTCGCGCAGGGTGTCCGTGGTGTAGGTCGGGCCCTTGCGGTCGACGTCGATGCGGCTGACCGAGAACTGCGGGTTGGACGCGGTGGCGATGACCGTCATCAGATAGCGGTCCTCGGCCGGGGACACCGGCCGGCCGTCCTTCTGCCACGGCTCACCCGTGGGCACGAAGATCACTTCGTCCAGGTGGAACTGGCTGGCCACCTCACTGGCGGCGACCAGGTGGCCGTGGTGGATCGGGTCGAAGGTCCCGCCCATGACACCGATACGCTTCTTCGCTGGCCCGTCTCCGGGCTCAGGCTGCTCTCCCATGAGCGCTCACCCTACGTGGTCCGCGTTGCGGACGAGTGCCCCGGCCGCGGGCCGGACGGTTCCGGCACGGCCGGGAGCGGCCGGACAGCCCTGGGGGCTGCTAGCGGTCCTTGTTGAAGCGGGTGGTGAGGAACAGCAGGATCAGCAGCAGGAGAAGCGCGCCGCCGCCGGTCACGATCGGGTTGAGGCTGTGGTGGTCGCTGCCGTCGGCGAGGACGGAGAGGGCGGGCACAGCGGCTGCGTGGAGGCTCATCGGTGGCGGACCTTCTGACTCGGAGGCGTGCGGGGGGCCTGCTTG
This sequence comes from Streptacidiphilus carbonis, assembly GCF_000787775.1. Classification (GTDB taxonomy): domain Bacteria; phylum Actinomycetota; class Actinomycetes; order Streptomycetales; family Streptomycetaceae; genus Streptacidiphilus; species Streptacidiphilus carbonis. The sequence goes on from NZ_BBPM01000023.1 coordinate 110,249, forward strand.
ACGGTGCTCATGGTACGGGCAGCACACCAGGAACTGCTCGGCGGCTCCACACGTCTGACTCCGTGTGCGCTCATTCGCGGTAGCCACGCAGCAGGAAGACAGCCAGGAACACGACGCCGACGACGGCGCAGATGACGATGATCCGCAGGAACATCCCCGGACCGCTGCCGTTGGAGATGGCGGCCAGCTGCTGCAGAGCGGTGGTGGTGCGCATGGGGCGGGACTCCTCGGGACTACGGCCGGATGGTTCAGCGTAGCCCCGCCCCGGTGCGGAATTGTCGGCGGGATCGCCCGCCGTTGTCGGTTGCCCGGCGTAATGTGGCGACCGGAGTTCCGGGGACGAGCGGCAGCAGGGCAGCGAGCAGCTGCGCAGCAGAGGACTTACACGGGACGGCGGGGGTCCGGCGGTGGCGCCGGGGTCCGCTGTCGATCGGGAGGAACCAGCAGATGACCCAACCCACCGAAGGCAGCGTGCCGAGCCGGAACCGCAAGCGCTTCCCCGGCATCTCGACCCGCGCCTGGGAGCACCCCGCCGACCGCTCCGCCCTGGTGGCGCTGCGCAAGCTCAGCGGCTTCGACGACATCCTCAAGAAGCTCGGCGGCATGGTCTCCGAGCGCGCAGTCCGGCTGATGTTCCTGGCCTCGGCGGTCCGCGCCTCGGAGCGCCAGTTCTCGCACCTGCACGACATGGTGCGGGACGCCGCCTACATCCTGGACCTGGAGAAGGTCCCGCCGCTGTACGTCACCCAGGACCCGGTTCCCAACGCCATGTGCATCGGGATGGACTCCCCGGTGATCGTGGTGACCACCTCGCTCGTCGAACTGCTCGACGAGGAGGAGATGCGGGCCGTGATCGGCCACGAGGTCGCCCACGCCATGTCCGGGCACGCGGTCTACCGGACCATGCTGATCATCCTCACCAACCTGGCCACCAGGATCGCCTGGATCCCGCTGGGCAACATCGCCATCCTGGCGATCATCACCGCGCTCAAGGAGTGGTTCCGCAAGTCGGAGATCTCCTGCGACAGGGCCGGGCTGCTGGTCGGCCAGGACGTCCAGGCGTCGATGCGCGGCCTGATGAAGCTGGCCGGCGGCCACCACCTGCACGAGATGAACACCGACGCCTTCCTGGAGCAGGCCGACGAGTACGACCGCGCCGGCGACCTGCGCGACGGGGTCATAAAGCTGCTGCAGCTGCTGCCGCAGACTCACCCGTTCGTGGCGGTGCGGGTGCAGAAGCTGAAGAAGTGGTCCGAGAGCGAGGAGTACAGCTCGATCATGGCCGGCGCCTACCCGCGCCGGGAGCAGGACGGGGACGCCTCGGTCACCGACCAGATGAAGGCGGCGGCGGACTCCTACGCGCAGTCCTTCAAGGACACCAAGGACCCGCTGATGGGCCTGGTCCGCGATGTCGCCAGCGGCGCCGGGGACATCGGCGGGAAGCTGCGGGACGCCTTCGTGGGAAATCGCAGTGGTGGGAACCGTGGCACCCGGGACTCCGCCGAGGAGCCGCCGGCCGAGCCGGGCGCGGCACCGGCCTGACGGCCGCTCAGCAGCAGCCCGAGCAGTAGCAGCACCGGAAGGAAGAAACGGGCCGGCGTCCTGACTCAGGGCGTCGGCCCGGTCAGCACTCCGCAGACGGACCAGGCGTTGCGGCTCTGGTCGTAGGGGTCGACGAGACCGCCGCTGGGCGAGGCGGAGGCTGCCGCGGAGGCGGCGGGAGAGGCCGTGGCGGGCTTCGCCGGAGCGGACGCCGTGGCAGCGGCCGAGGCGGCCGACGAAGCCGCCGTGGCCGGGAGGACCGGGGTGAAGTACTTGGCGGCGCTCGCGGAGTCGCAGGCCAGCGGGCCGGCCTCGGTCGCCGAGGTGGTCAGCTCGACCCGGTTGGCGGCCAGGTCCGCCGGCGTGAAGAGGAAGACCACCTGCCTGCGGACCGTGAACAGCACGGTGGGCTGCTGGGCGCCGTCGGTGGACACCGGCGTCAGCGCGTAGACGAAGGTGTGGTCGGCGGTCAGCTGGAGCGTCCCGTCCACCTCAACCGGCGCGGAGAAGGTGCCCTGGACCCGGGTCTCCTGGCCGATGGCCGGCTTCACCTTGGTCGAGTCGAACCGCACCAGCCAGCCGGTCGCCCCGTGCTTGCCGTCGTTGAGCGGGTCCTTCATGCTCTGGTCGAACTGGCTGCGCTGCCCGGACGCCAGCAGGTCGCGGACCGAGTCGCTCCTGCCGCCGAACAGGACGCCGGTGTCCAGCGAGGACACCTCCGCATAGTTCTGAGCCAGGATCAGCGCCTGGGCGACCTGGTTCTTGCTGAAGTGGGCGGTGGCCGCGGCATCGGGCAGGGCGAGCCCGGCGGGTCCCAGCGCATAGTCCTTGGGGTCGACCTCGGTCGAAGCGCTCGCACCCGCGCCGGCGCCCGCGTTCGCACCAGCACTCGTCCCGGCAGAAGCGCCGGTGCCGGCGCCCGCACGGGCGGTGCCGCTCGCACCGGCGCCGATGCTCGCACTGGCGTTCGCAGCAGCGCTCCCGCTCGCCACCGGCGCCAGCGTGGGGACGCCGCCGGGCCCCGGTTGCAGCGGGACGACGGACATGCTGAGCTCCGCGGCGGAGCCGGTTCCGGCCGTGGGGTACGGATGCTTGGTGCCCAGGTAGACGGCGGCCGAGAAGGCGATGGCGACCAGCAGCATCAGTGCCAGCGCCTGCCGCGAGAGCCCCCCGCCGCGCAGCCCCCGGCCGCGGATCGGCCGGCTGCCCGCGGAGAGCCGCTCCTGCGCCGACAACTCCTGGATCCGGGCAGCCCTGACGAACGATTCGTCGAAAACGACGGATCGGAACTCGTCATCACCACCGGCACCGCCCTCGGGCGTGCCCTCCGGTGGTTCTGCCCGGCCACCCATGGCACCAGGGTATGTCGAGCAGGGGAGAGTGAAGGGTGCTCATAGGCCAACTTCTGCGCCGGGTCTGAGAGATTCCTCACCCGTCCGGGATCCGGACTAGCGGGTCGAGCCCGCCGTCGCGGCGGCCGACGAGACCGGGGCCGAGGCCGCCGCGCTGCCGCCGGTTCCGCTGCTGGGGCGTTGCACCGACTGGCCGTTCTCGTTCCCGGTGCCCCGGTAGACCGCGGCGGCCGCGACCATGACCGCGAGCATGCCGATCACCACGAGCATCACCCGGGCGACGATGCGCTGCCAGCGGCCGGGGTGCGCCTGGTGCCGCCCCCGCACAGGGCCGAACGGGGTGACCGGCCGGCCCGCCGTCGCGGTCCGGCCCGCGGCGGAGCCGGCAGCGGCCCTGCCCCGGCGGCGGGCGGCGCCGCCCAGCGCGAGGCTGCGCTCCGCGGCCGACGGCTCATGGATCAGCGCGGCGAGGACGAACGCCTCGTCGAAGACCATGCCGTCGAAGATGTCGGCCGGGTCGCTGTCGGGCTGCCCGGCGTCGGAGTCGCCAGGGCCGTTGTCGAAGCCATCGGGATTCACGGGACCCCCCAGGTACTCGGTCGCACCACTCACAGCAGAGTAGCGCCGGTCCCCGCGCTTGTCTGTGGCTTACCGCACGGGCCACCACTGCGTCACCGGCTGCTCATCACCGTACGTGGCCGTCACCGGTGACGATGTACTTGGTCGAGGTCAGCTCCGGCAGGCCCATGGGGCCGCGGGCGTGCAGCTTCTGGGTGGAGATGCCGATCTCCGCGCCGAAGCCGAACTGGCCGCCGTCGGTGAACCGGGTGGAGGCGTTGACGGCGACCGTGGTGGCGTCGACCAGCTGGGTGAACCGGCGGGCGGCGGCCTGAGAGGTCGTCACGATCGCCTCGGTGTGGCCGGAGGACCAGAGCCGGATGTGCGCGACCGCGGCCTCCAGCGAGTCCACGATCCCGGCGGCGATGTCGTAGGAGAGGTACTCGGTCTCCCAGTCCTCGACGGTCGCCGGGACCACGGTCGCCTTGGACTCCTCCGCGTAGGCCAGCACGCGGTCGTCGGCGTGCACGGTGACCCCGGCCTCGGCCAGCGCCTCCAGCGCCAGCGGGACGAAGGCGTCGGCGACGTCCTTGTGCACCAGCAGGGTCTCCGCGGCGTTGCAGACGCTCGGCCGGGAGGCCTTGGAGTTCACCAGGATCTCCACGGCCATCGCCAGGTCGGTCTCCGCGTCGACGTAGACATGGCAGTTGCCGGTACCGGTCTCGATCACCGGGACGGTGGAGTTCTCCACGACATTGCGGATCAGCGCCGCGCCGCCGCGCGGGATCAGCACGTCCACCATGCCCCGGGCCCGCATCAGCTCGGTCACCGAGTCCCGGGTCTCCCCCGGCACCAGCTGGATGCAGTCGGCCGGCAGGCCGGCGCCGCCGACCGCGTCCCGCAGTACCTCCACCAGCTTGCGGTTGGAGGAGTACGCCGAGGAGGAGCCGCGCAGCAGCACCGCGTTGCCGGACTTCAGGCAGAGCGCGGACGCGTCCACGGTGACATTGGGACGGGCCTCGTAGATGATCCCGACCACGCCCAGCGGTACCCGGACCTGGCGCAGGTCCAGCCCGTTCGGCAGGGTCGAACCGCGGACCACCTCGCCGACCGGGTCGGGCAGCCCGGCGACGTGCCGCACATCGGCGGCGATGGCGGCGACCCGCTCCCGGTTCAAGGTCAGCCGGTCGATCGTCGACTCACTGGTGCCGGCCTCCCGGGCCCGCTCCACGTCCTCGGCGTTGGCCTCGAGGATCTCCCGGGTGCGGACCACCAGGGCATCGGCGATGGCGAGCAGCGCCTCGTCCTTGGGCGTCCGCGGCAGCGGCGCCAGCTCGTTGGCCGCCGCCTTGGCCCGGTAGGCGGCCCTCAGCACCGGCGACTGCGGCAGCGGGGACGGCAGGTCGGGCGAGGGGAACGCGGTCAGCGGGGTGCCGTCGTGCGGGAGGTCGGATTCGGGGCTGCTGCTCATGGCGGAAAGCGTAACCGGCCGGGGGCGCCCGGCGGCCGGTCCGCCCGAGGAATGAGAACCGCCGCACCCCGGCGGGCGCCGGGCGGCGTCAGTACGGGTGGACGCCGCCGAGGAAGGCCCGCGACTCGCCGTAGCCCTCCGCTATCCGCTTGTGGTACGTCGGCCGGTCCACCACCTCCAGGCCGACGATCTCCCAGGGCGGCAGCTGCGCGCTGGCCTTGTGCTCGCCCCACAGCCGCAGCGCCATCGCGGCGGCGTCCTGGAGGTCCTCGGCCTGCTCCCAGTAGCGGATCTCGCCGTGGTCGGCGGCATAGCGGGCGGTCAGAAAGGGGGTGTGGTCATGGGCCAGTTGTTCGAGTCCGCGCTTGAGGTCGGTCAGCGGAGTGGCCGGGCCCGCCACGCTCAGCACCACGTGCCAGAGCCTGCCCCAACCGCCCTCCTCCTCGACGGGACCGGCGGGAGCGGAGCCGGGGGCGCTTTGGGTTGCAGTATCGGCGCGCACAGATCGGGACGCGCCCCCTTCAATGCTGGTGAGCACCGGATCAGCCGTCCCCGCAGATCTCGCACCCTGGCGCCTGCGTCCCACCGGCGGCCTCCTGTCGACGATCTCTGGCGGTGCAGTTCGGGCAGTTCGGGCGGTACGGTCCCGACAGCGCTGTCAGCACGGCACCGTTCAGTGCTCCCGAGCGTCCGGAAGCACCACCAGGTCGTCGCGGTGCACGACCTCGCGCTCGTACTCGGGACCCAGCTCCCGTGCCAGGTCCCGGGTGGACCTCCCCAGCAGCCGGGGAAGCTCCCTTACATCAAAGTTGACCAGCCCTCGCGCCACGATGTGGCCGTTTTCATCAAGAAGGTCCACCGGATCGCCCGCAGCGAACTCGCCCTCAACTCCGGTGACCCCGGCGGCCAGCAGCGACGTACGGCGTTCGACCACGGCCCGCACCGCCCCGGCGTCCAGGCGCACGGCGCCGCGCGGGGCGCTGGCGTGCTCCAGCCAGAGCAGCCGGTCGGCGGAGCGCCGCCCGGTGCGGTGGAACAGGGTTCCGGTGCCGCGTCCGGCCAGGGCGTCGGCGGCGTGGCGCGCGGCGGTGAGCACCACCGGGATGCCCGCGCCGGTGGCGATCCTGGCCGCGTCCACCTTGGTGACCATGCCGCCGGTGCCCACCCCGGCCTTGCCTGCGCTGCCGATCACCACCCCGGCCAGGTCCTCGGGGCCGCGCACCTCGTCGATCCTGCTGCTGCCCGGCTTGCCGGGGTCGCCGTCGTAGAGGCCGTCCACGTCCGAGAGCAGCACCAGCAGGTCGGCGCGGACCAGGTGGGCGACGATCGCGGCGAGCCGGTCGTTGTCGCCGAACTTGATCTCGGCGGTGGCCACCGTGTCGTTCTCGTTGACCACCGGCACCGCCCCCATCACCAGCAGCTGCTCCAGGGTGCGGTAAGCGTTGCGGTAGTGCGCGCGCCGGCTGGCGTCCTCGGCGGTGAGCAGCACCTGCCCGGCGCGGAGCCCGTAGCGGGCGAAGGAGGCCGTGTAACGGGCCATCAGCAGCCCCTGGCCGACGCTGGCGGCGGCCTGCTGCCTGGCCAGGTCCCTGGGGCGTTCGGCCAGCCCCAGCGGCGCCAGCCCGGCGGCGATGGCCCCGGACGAGACAAGCACCACCTCGGCGCCGGTGCCCCTGGTCTTGGCGAGCACGTCGACCAGCGCGTCCACCCGGTCCGCGTCCAGCCCCCCGGACGCGGTGGTCAGCGAGGAGGAGCCGACCTTGACGACGATCCGGCGCGCCCGCAGCACGTCCTCCCGCAAGGTGCCTGTCACGTCGTCTGCTCCCGGGCTCTGGGGGTGGGCTCTGGGGATGGGCTCTGGGGGTGGGGTCCGCCGCGCAGCAATGTACGCGAAGCGGACACCCCTGCTCACATGGGTTTCAGCGGTTGGACGGGAAGCGGAACGCGTCCAGCTCGGCCAGCAGCTGCGTCCTGCGGGCCTCGTCCAGGAACGACGCCCTGAACGAGTTCCGCGCCAGCAGCCGCAGCTGGTCGTCCGTCAGCCCGAGCGCGGTGCGCAGGCCCTGGTAGTTGTCCTCGACGTAACCACCGAAGTAGGACGGGTCGTCGGAGTTGACGGTGACCAGCAGACCCGCCGCCAGCATCGCCGGGAGCGGGTGCTCCTCCAGCCGGTCCACGCAGCGCAGCCGGACGTTGGAGAAGGGGCAGACGGTGAGCGGGACCTGCTCCGCCACCAGCCGGGCCACCAGCCCCTCGTCCTCCAGGCAGCGGATGCCGTGGTCGATCCGCTCCGCACCGAGGAGGTCCAGCGCCTCGGTGATGTAGGAGGGCGGGCCCTCCTCCCCCGCGTGCGCGACCAGTCGCAGGCCGAGCCGCTTGGCCTCGGCGTACACCTCGGTGAACTTGGCCGGCGGGTGGCCGACCTCGGCCGAGTCCAGGCCGACGGCCGTGATCCGGTCCAGGTAGGGGGCGGCGTCCGCGAGGGTCTTCAGCGCATCCTCGGCGGAGAGGTCGCGCAGGAAGCTGAGGATCAGCCCGGTGGAGACGCCGTGCCGCTCCAGGCTGCCGTCCAGGGCCTTGGACAGGCCGCGGACCACCGTGCCGATGCCGACGCCGCGGGCGGTGTGCGCCTGCGGGTCGAAGAAGATCTCGGCGTGCCGCACCCCCTGCGCCGCCGCGCGCTCCAGGTAGGCCTCCGCCAGGTCGGCGAAGTCCTGCTCGGTCTGCAGCACCGCCGTCAGCCGGTAGTACAGGTCCAGGAAGGACTGCAGGTCACTGAAGGCGTAGGCGGAGCGGAGCTCCTCCGGCGTCGCGTACGGCAGGTCGATGCCGTTGCGCTGGGCCAGCGCGAAGGCCAGCTCCGGCTCCAGGGTGCCCTCGATGTGCAGGTGCAGCTCCGCCTTGGGCAGCGGGCGGTCCGCGCTTGGCAGGGGGTGCGGGGGGTGCGTGGTGCTCACGGGGTTCAGTCGTCCTCGTACTCGTCGGCGGCGGGCTCGATCTCGCGGCGCGGCAGCGGGTCGAACCGGGCGAATTCGGAGGCGACGTCGTCGCGGACGGCCTCCCGCTCGCGGCGGCGGGTGACCGCGTCACGCGGCGACTCGAAGCGGTGGTCCTCGCCGCGGCGGCCGAGCATCTCCGCGCCGGCGGCCATGCTGGGCTCCCAGTCGAAGACCACGGCGTTCTCGGTGGCGCCGATGACGACGGTGTCGCCCTCCTTGGCACCGGCCTTGGCCAGCTCGACCTCGACACCGAGCCGGGCCAGCCGGTCCGCGAGGTAGCCGACCGCCTCGTCGTTGGAGAAGTCGGTCTGCTTGATCCAGCGCTCGGGCTTGCCTCCGAGGATCCGGTAGAGGTCCTCGTGCGCGTCGTAGCTGACGGTGAAGCCGGCGTCGTCCACCGCGGTGGGCCGCAGCACGACCCGGGTGACCTGTTCCACCGGCTTGGCCGCACGGGCCTCGGCGACGATCCGGGCCAGTGCGAAGCTGAGCTCGCGCAGGCCCTTGCGGGACACCGCGGAGACGTCGAAGACCTCGTAGCCGCGCTCCTCCAGCGAGGCGCGGGTGATGTCGGCCAGGTCCTGCCCGTCCGGGACGTCGGTCTTGTTGAGCGCGACGAGCCGGGGCCGGTTCTCCAGGCCGCCGTAGAGCGCCAGTTCGGCCTCGATGGTGTCCAGGTCGGACAGCGGGTCGCGGTCGGTCTCCAGGGTGGCGCAGTCCAGCACGTGCACCAGCACCTCGCAGCGCTCGACATGGCGCAGGAACTCCAGGCCGAGGCCCTTGCCCTGGCTGGCGCCGGGGATCAGCCCGGGCACGTCGGCGATGGTGTAGGTGATGTCGCCGGCGGTGACCACGCCCAGGTTGGGGACCAGGGTGGTGAAGGGGTAGTCCGCGATCTTCGGCTTGGCGGCCGAGAGCACCGAGATCAGCGAGGACTTGCCGGCACTGGGGTAGCCCACCAGCGCCACGTCGGCGACCGACTTGAGCTCCAGCACGATGTCCAGGCTCTCGCCGGGCTCGCCGAGCAGCGCGAAGCCGGGGGCCTTGCGCCGGGAGGAGGCCAGCGCGGCGTTGCCCAGACCGCCGCGGCCGCCGGCCGCGACCACGAAGCTGGTGCCGAAGCCGACCAGGTCGGCCAGCACGTTGCCCTGCTTGTCCTGCACCACGGTGCCGTCCGGCACGGACAGCACCAGGTCGCTGCCCTCGCCGCCGGTGCGGTGGTCGCCGGCCCCGGGCTTGCCGTTGGTGGCGCTGCGGTGCGGGTGGTGGTGGTAGTCGATCAGCGTGGTGACCTGGGGGTCGACCACGAGCAGCACATCGCCGCCCTTGCCGCCGCTGCCCCCGTCGGGGCCGCCCAGCGGCTTGAACTTCTCCCGGTGAACGGAGGCGCAGCCGTGGCCTCCGTTACCCGCGGCGACATGCAGCTCGACGCGGTCCACGAAGGTGGTCATGGTGGTGGCGCCTCTCGATAGGCAGTGGGAATGTCCGGATGGAACAGGTAGTGCAAACACTGAGGGTGGACCGGAATGTTCCGATCCACCCTCAGTGTCAGGAATTGCTCGCCCAACGGCAGGCCTGGATCAGGCGACCGGGACGATGTTCACGACGCGACGGCCGCGGTGGGTGCCGAACTCCACCGCACCGGCGTTCAGCGCGAACAGGGTGTCGTCGCCGCCACGGCCGACGCCGGAACCCGGGTGGAAGTGGGTGCCGCGCTGGCGGACGAGGATCTCGCCGGCGTTGACCTTCTGGCCGCCGAAACGCTTGACGCCGAGGCGCTGAGCGTTCGAGTCACGACCGTTACGAGTAGAGCTTGCGCCCTTCTTGTGAGCCATTTCCGCCTCCCCTTACTTCGCCGAGTCGATGCTGGTCACGCGGAGCGCGGTGTGGCGCTGACGGTGGCCCATGCGCTTGCGGTAACCGGTCTTGTTCTTGTACTTCTGGATGTTGATCTTCTCGCCCTTGTGGTGGTCCACAACCTCGGCGGAGACCTTCACGCCTGCCAGGACCCACGGGTCACTGGTGACCGAGTCACCGTCGACGATCAGGATCGTCGAAAGCTCAACGGTCTCGCCGACCTTGGCGTCGACCTTGTCGGACTCAAACACATCGCCGACAGCAACCTTGTGCTGCCGACCGCCGCTACGCACGATCGCGTACACCGCGAACCCACTCTCATCACTCGGTCGGAGCCCCTGATGCCAGCACTCCCCGCAGTGGAACGGCAGGGGGCCTCTCCCTGGCGCGAAGCCCGGGAGGTGGTTGCTCAGGAGCGGGGCGTGACGGTGCCGAAATGCAAAGCACGCCGAGGGTCAAGGCTACGGAACAGGGGGCTGCGGGTCAAACCAGCCCAGCTGGGAGCGGGTTTGAACGGCACTGAACCTGGGAAACGGGCCGCGGCCCGGCTCGCCCCCTTTGATCGGGGGGAGCCGGGCCGGCGGACGGAAGCCGTACCAGCAGCCCTACTCGGCCGCGGGAGCGTCCGTGCCGGCGGTCTTCTTCGCGGCGCGCTTGGTGGCGGTCTTCTTGACCGCCGCCTTCTTCGCCGTCGCCTTCTTGGCCGGGGCCTTCTTCGCCGCGGTCTTCTTGGCCGCCTTCTTCTCGGCCGGCTCGCCCGCGCCGTCGCCCTCACCCTCGACCGCGGCCGTCTTCTTGGCGGCGGCCTTGCGCGGAGCCCTCTTGCGCGGGGCCGGAGCCTCGGCAGCGGCCTCCCCGGCCACGGCCTCCACAACGGCCTCGGACTCGGGCTCGACGACCGCGGGCTCGATGACGGCGGGCTCGGGGACGACCGCCGCCGGCTCGGGCTCGGTCACCACGACCGGCTCGGCGGTCCGCGCCGGGACGACCACCACGGCCGCCTCCTGCGCGGCCGGGGGCCCGGCCGGCGAGGTCGCCTTGCGGACCGCGCGGCGGCGGGTGCGCGCCGGACGCGTCGAGGACTCGATCATCGCCTCGGCCAGCTCCTCGGCCTCGGCCTGCACCGCGGCGTCCACCGGAGCGGGCTCCGCAGCGAACGCCTCGACGGTGACCGGCTCGACGACGACCGGCTCGTGCAGCTCGATCTCCAGGTCCTCCGCCTCGGCGGCGTCCTCGGCCGTCAGGCCGTTGGAGACCAGGTCCTGGGCCAGCTCCTCCAGCGTCTCCTCACGCACCGGCGTCTCCGCCTGGTGCGCGGAGTCGCCACCGCGGCCGCGACGACGGCGCTTGCCGCCGCCGGAGCCGGCGGAGCCCTGCTCCGACGCGGTGTCGTCCTCGGTCTCCACCGGGGCGGCCTGCTCCAGGTGCATCGGGCCGGAGAAGCCCTTCGGCGGCGGCGGAGCCTGCTCCATGTGCACGATGACGCCGCGTCCGTTGCAGTGCACGCAGGTCTCGGAGAAGGACTCCAGCAGGCCCTGGCCGACCCGCTTGCGGGTCATCTGCACCAGGCCCAGCGAGGTGACCTCGGCCACCTGGTGCTTGGTCCGGTCCCGGCCCAGGCACTCCAGCAGCCGGCGCAGCACCAGGTCGCGGTTGGACTCCAGCACCATGTCGATGAAGTCGATCACGATGATGCCGCCGAGGTCGCGCAGCCGCAGCTGGCGCACGATCTCCTCGGCCGCCTCGATGTTGTTGCGGGTGACGGTCTCCTCGAGGTTGCCGCCCTGCCCGGTGAACTTCCCGGTGTTGACGTCGACCACGACCATGGCCTCGGTCTTGTCGATCACCAGAGAACCGCCGCTGGGCAGCCAGACCTTGCGGTCCAGCGCCTTCATCAGCTGCTCGTCGATGCGGTACGTCGCGAAGACGTCCACCTCGGAGGTCCACCGCTGGAGCCGCGGCACCAGGTCCGGGGCGACCCCGGCCACGTACTCGTGGATGGTCTTCCAGGCGGTGTCGCCGGAGACGATGACCTTGGTGAAGTCCTCGTTGAAGATGTCGCGGACCACCCGGACGGTCATGTCCGGCTCGCCGTAGAGGAGGGTCGGCGCGTTGCCGCCGCTGACCTTCTTCTGGATGTCCTCCCACTGCTGCTGCAGCCGCTGGACGTCGCGGGTCAGCTCGTCCTCGGAGGCGCCCTCGGCGGCGGTGCGCACGATCACGCCGGCGTCATCGGGGACGATCTTCTTCAGGATGTTCTTCAGCCGGGCCCGCTCGGTGTCCGGCAGCTTGCGGCTGATCCCGGTCATCGAGCCCTCGGGCACGTACACCAGGTAGCGGCCGGGCAGCGAGATCTGGCTGGTCAGCCGGGCACCCTTGTGGCCGATCGGGTCCTTGGAGACCTGGACCAGCACGGACTGGCCCGACTTCAGCACCGACTCGATCCGGCGCGGGCCGCCCTTGACGCCCAGGGCGCCGAAGTTGACCTCACCGGCGTAGAGCACCGCGTTGCGGCCCTTGCCGATGTCGATGAAGGCGGCCTCCATGGACGGCAGCACGTTCTGCACCTTGCCCAGGTACACATTGCCGACGTAGGAGGTGGCCTGCTCCTTGTTGACGTAGTGCTCGACCAGCACGTCGTCCTCAAGGACGCCGATCTGGGTGCGCTCGCCGTTCTGACGGACCACCATGACCCGCTCGACGGCCTCGCGGCGGGCCAGGAACTCGGCCTCGGTGATGATCGGCACCCGGCGGCGGCCCTGCTCGCGGCCCTCGCGGCGGCGCTGCTTCTTCGCCTCCAGACGGGTGGAGCCCTTGATGGACTGGACCTCGTCCGGGTCGAACGGCGCGTCGGCACGGTCGGCCGCGGCGCCGCGGCGGCGCGGCTCGCGGACCTTGACCACGGTGCGCTCGGGGTCGTCCCCGCCGGTGGCGGCGGTCTCAGCCTCGGCCGCGCTGTCACCGCTGCGGCGGCGACGGCGGCGACGGCGGCGGCTGGACGCGGACAGCGCCTCGCCCAGGTCCTCGTCGTCGTCCTCGTCGTCCCGGTCCTCGTCCTGCGCGCTGTCGTCCTGCGCGGCGGCCGGGGCGTCGGAGTCGTCGCCGTCACCACGGCGGCGACGGCGGCCACCGCGACGGCGGCGACGGGACGGGCGGCCCTCGTCGTCACCGGCGAAGGAGTCCTGGCCGTCCTGCTCCTCGGCCTGGTCCTCCTCCAGCTCCTCGGCGTCGAGGTCGGTCTCGTCCTCGTCCTGGGCCGGCTGCGGTGCCTCGAAAGCGGCGGCCGGGGAGACCGCGCGGCGGCGGTTGCGGCGACGGCCGGTCGGCGCCTCGTCCTCGGCGGACGGCGTTTCGACCGGGGCCTGCTGCACCGGGGCGGGCTCGACCGGACGCGCCGGGGCGCGGCGCTCGTCGGCGCCCAGCGGGGCACGGCCGGAGGACTGCTGGAAC
>NZ_BBPM01000022.1:0-82248 GCF_000787775.1 Streptacidiphilus carbonis
TGGCGTACGCCGCCTCCCACTGCAGGACGACCTGGCTGAGGGAGGATTCGGCGCCGAGGTCGACCTGGATCCACTGCGGGTCGCTGAAGGCGCTGGACCAACGGGTGCCGGTGTCGCCGTCGACGGCGGCGGAGGCGGGGAAGGTCGCGTTCTCGGTGGAGGAGGCGGTGGCGGGCTTTCCCTGGGAGAGCAGGGTGCCCGCCGCCCGGGCCGGCGACTGGGTCACGGTCACTACGAGGGCGGCGAGTACCGCGACCATCAGGGCGATGAGCAGGTACGGCTTGCGCCTGCCGCGGACGGCGGAGAAGGGGGCGGACGTGCTGGTGGACATGGTGTCTCCTTGAACCGGGTGGGGGTCCTGTGGAGCTTCGGCCTCCTCCTGAGAGCGCTCTCTGGAGAAGGTGGTCGATGTCTACAGCCGTTGATGTACGGGTGTCAATGTTCTTGTGCGCAAACGCAGTTGCGGAACCACGAAGCCCCTCGGGCCCGGTGTGACCGGGTCCGAGGGGCTTCGTGCAGCTTTCGGGGAAGAGGATCAGGCGCGGGCTTCGGCGATGGCCGCGCCGAGCGCCTCCTTGATACGGGGGCCGAGGCGGGAGAAGCCCAGCTCCTTCATGGCGGCGCGGAGGAGTTCGTCCTCGGAGCGGTCGGTGCCGTCGCCGTCGATCCAGCGCACGACCGAGACGAGCTCGTCGGCGGAGTAGGCGGTGACCGGACGGCCGGGGGTGAACGCGGGCTTGCGCGGACGCTTGGTCGCCTTCGGCTCCTCGGCGGCGGGGGGCTCGGTCGCCTCCGGCTCGGCAGTCTCGACCTCGGCCTCGACCTCGGCCGTCGCAGGCTCGGGCTCCACTACGGCCTCGACGGTCTCGACGGCGGCGATCTCGGCCTCGGGGGCCGCGACCGGCGCGACCTCGGCTTCAGCCTCGACCTCGGCCGATGCGGCCTCGGCTTCAGCCTCCACCTCGGCCACCTCTTGTGCGACCTCGACCTCGACCTCGACCTCGACAGCCTCGGCCGATGCCTCGGGCTCGACCTCGGCTTCAGCCTCGACCGGTGCAGCCTCAGCTTCAGCCTCGACCTCGACCGCGTCTTCGACCTGCGCCTCAACCTCGGCTTCGGCCTCTGCGTCGACCTCAGCCTCGACCGCGACCTCGGCCTCGGCCTCGGCCTCGTCGTCCGTCGCGCGCGGGTTCGGCAGCAGGTCCGTCGCGGTCGCCGCCGCAGCCGCGGGGGCTGTCGCGGGCTCCGCCTCGGCCGGGAGGCCGAAGGCGCGGTCGCATGCCGCTGCGACGGCGTCCGCGTCGGCCTGCTGGTCCGTCAGCTCGGCCAGCAGGTCCCCGTTGCCGCGCTCCTCGATGCTGTCGCGCAGCGCCCGCAGGGTGGGCAGCCGGTAGAGGGTGCCCTCGTCCGCGGCCAGGCGGTCCACCGCCTCGGCGAGCTCGGCGAAGGGCAGCGCGGCGAAGTCCTGGCCGGGCAGCAGCTTGCCGAGTACGACCAGGCCGGTGCGGACGGTCTCGACCGACGGGGCCGCGCTGTCCAGTACCGCCGCGTCGTCCGGCAGCGCCGGGAGGGTGCCGGGTGCGAGCGCCGCCCAGTCCGCGCGCTCCGCCGCGGCGGCGTCGATCGCCGCGTGCAGCGTGGCGCGACGGACGCGCTTGGACACCGCGAGCCTGCGGGCGGCCTTGGCCAGCGCACGGCGGTCGCCCCAGGACAGCTTCACGCCCTGGGCTTTGCGCTCTGCGCCGCTCGCGGTCGCTGCGGAGAGCCGGTCCAGGTCGGCCGACCGGTAGGCGGCGGGGGCGAGCGTGGCCAGCGTCCCGCGGACCCGGAGCAGCAGCGCGAAGGCCTCGGCCACCGCCGCCACCGTGTCCAGCCCGCTCAGCGGGGTGCCGGCGTCGAGCTGCTCGGCCGCCTCGCGGACGGTTTCCAGGTCGCGTCCGCGCAGCTCGGCGAGGATGGTCGAGGCGGCGCGGGCGTCCTCGGGGGTCGCCACGGTACCGGCCGCCGCGTACCAGGCGTTGGTCTCGGCGCTCAGGGTGAAGCCGCCCTGGGCGGAGTACTTGAGCAGGTCGTCGCGGACGCCTGAGAGGACGTCCGACTGCTCATCGTTCGGAGTGGCCGTGGCGGCCGATGGTGTCTCGTCGGTGTTAGTCAGATCGATCGTCGTCATGGTGAGGTCCGCTTCGTGGCAGGGAGGACTGCGGCGTCGGGGCAGAGTCATGCGCAGCGGTGGTCCCGGTGCTGCGTGAACGCACACGATACGGGTGCGCTTGCGAGCGGCGCACGCACCCTGCCAATCCCCGGCGGAACATGCCGCAGGGTTCGTCCATTCGCCGGACCATGGCAGCTGCGGACCGCACCGGACCGTTGCAGCTCATCACACTATTGCCCCAGAGGAGTTGGGCGCACCTCAGGGCGCGTCTCCCCCGGCGCCACGGCGGTCAGCGGTCGCCCGCCGCAGCTCGGTCTTGAGGATCTTGCCCGCCGCAGAGAGCGGCAGTGCCGCGCTGAAATGCACCTCACGTACCCGCTGGTAGGGCGTGACCCCGGCGGCGACGTGGGCCATCAGCTGCTCGGCCAGTTCGGGGGAGGGGTCGTAGCCGGCCCGGAGCACCACATGGGCGACCGGGATCTCCCCGGCCAGCGGGTCGGGGGCGCCCACCACGGCGGCCACAGCCACCGCCGGATGCTGGTGCAGCAGGTCCTCCAACGGGGCCGGATAGACGTTGTAGCCCTTGTGGATCAGCATGTCCTTCGCCCGGCCGACCAGGTACAGCCAGCCGTCCTGGTCGCTGCGGCCCAGGTCGCCGGTGCGCAGCCAGCCGTCCTCGAACTGCTCGGCCGTCAGCTCCGGGTGGTTGTGGTAGCCGTCGGCGATCTGCGGGCCGTGCGCCCAGACCTCGCCGACCTCGCCGACCGGCAGCGGCTCGCGGGTGACCGGGTCCCTGATCTCGATCACGGTGTCGAACACCGGGACGCCGACGCTGCCGATAGGGGCGGCCACCGGCTGCTCCGGCGGGTGGCCGGTGAGCCCCATGGTGGCCTCGGTGAGCCCGTAGCCCTCGCTGATCTCGGCCTGCGGCAGCAGTTCGCGGAGTCGGGCCATGGTCTCCGAGTCCAGTGGCGCCGCGCCGGAGCTGACCTGGCGGACCGAGGACAGATCGGCCTTGTGCAGGCCGGGAACTGCGAGCAGTGCGTGGAACAGGGCGGGCGATCCGGCCAGGTGGGTCACCTGCCACCGGGTCGCCTCGGCGAGGTAGCGGTCCGGGTCGAAGCGGCCGGAGACCACCACGGTGGTCGCGTTCGCGGTGCAGAGCAGCTGGGTGATCAGGCCCATCGCATGGAACATCGGCGCGACCGAGAGCAGCACGCTCTCGCCGATCGGGACCGTCCCGGCGCCGACCGCCGCCGGGACCTGCTCCAGGTGCATGGCGCCGTTGTCGTCCAGTCGCGGCAGCGAGGCCCCGCGCCAGCAGCCCATCTGCAGGGCGTTGGCGACGGCGTGCCGGTGCAGGATCCGGACTGCCTTGGAGCGTCCGGTGGTGCCGCCGGTGAAGGAGAGATGGGCCAGGTCGTCGGGGTGGACCCGGGTCGCCGGCGCGGGATCGGCGGCGAGCAGTTCGGCCAGCGGGAGGTTGCCGGAGGCGGTGCCCGCGGGTCGGCCCGGGGTCGGTCCCGGGGCCGCGTGGGTGGCGGGGACCTCGACGACGAACCAGGGCTTCGGCTTCGGCTGCGGTTCCGGCTGTGACGCCGACGCCGATGACGCCAGCGCCCGTGCCTCTGCCAGGACGGGGGCGACGGCCGGGTGGGTGATCACCGCGACCGCGGAGACCTCGGTGAGCTGCTCGGCCAGCAGTGCGGCGGGCAGCAGCGGGCTGAACGGGCTGACGACGGCTCCGGCCAGCAGCACCCCGAAGTAGGTGAGGGTGAAGCGGAGCGAGTTGGGCTGGTGCAGGGCCACCACGTCGCCGGGGCGGACCCCGTGCTGCCGCAGCCCCTGGGCCAGACGCAGCGCCTGGTCGTACAGCTCGGCGAAGGTCAGTGACTCCTCGCCGTCCCGCAGGGCCACTCGGTCCGGGTGTCGGGGCGCGGTGCCGGCGAGGATGTCGCCGACGGTGCAGTGCGGATAGTCCAGGCTCTGCGGCATTCCCGGCGGCAGCAGCATCGTGGGACGGCCCCTTTCCCGCTGTTCGTCCAGCTGGCGGGGACGCCCGGTGCGGTGGCGTCCCGTCACAGAAGTCTGGCAAGCGGAGGACGGCCCGGGAAGGGATCTGACAGTGGCGGCACGGCGGCTGCCCTGGTTTCAGCGACGCGGTTCAGCGGCGGCCCCCCCAGAGTTCGCGCTCCCTCGGCCGCGGGTCGTACTGGACCTCGGATTCCAGGTCGAAGCGCATGGTGGCGCGTCGGTCGCGGTCGTAGGGGGGCCAGCCGGGGTCCCCGGTGGTCGCGAAGGCGACCCAGGCGGCGTGCACCACATCGGCGAGCCGCTGCGGGGGGTCCGTGCCGAGCAGGCCCGCCATGGACTTGTCGTGCAGGTTGTCGAAGACGAAGGGCAGTTCGGTGACATGGCAGGCGCCGAGCCGGCCGTCGAAGGTCGGCGGCCGCCAGCCGAACTCGTACACATAAGAAGAACCGTTTCCGCCACCGTCGCCGGCGCTGCCACCATCACCTGCGCCGTGTGCCTCGGCGAGCCGGACGGCAGGAATGCGGTAGAACCAGTCGGTGGCGAGGGCGGCCAGCAGCTCTCCCGGCGAGGCGTTCGGTTGCCGTTCTCGGTAGACCGCCAGGGCATGCTCCGGGTCGTCGAGGCCGTATCCGGTGGCGCTCTTCCGGGCCAGTTCCTCCGTCACCAGGTCGAGCAGGCCGGAGGGGGTGAGGTAGAGACGGAACTCGTCGCTGTTGGAGCCGATCAGCAGGTCGACCCCGGCGGCGGCTCCGGCCGCGACCGCGTCCAGCGGCGCGGTGGGGAGCAGTTCTCCGTCCACCACCGGCTCCAGCGCCATCAGATTGCGTGCCGCCTCCCCCCACCGGCCCGGTTCCGGATCGGAGGCGATCTCCCCGCGCAGCCCCCGCTGCACGGTGAGCAGCCGGTCCAGCGGTACGGCGGCGAACGCCTCGCGGGTGGCCGGAATGCCGAGCCTGTCGGCGATATGACGGGCCACCAGTTCGGCCGTGGCGGGGGAGAGGGTGTGCTGGGCGGCGCCGCTCTGCAGGACGGCGCGCCGGAACAGTCCACGCGCCCGGGGTACGGCCAGCAGGGTGCCGATGCTCATCGCGCCGGCCGACTGGCCGAAGAGAGTGACCTGCCCGGGATCCCCGCCGAAGGCGGCGATGTTGTCCCTGACCCACTCCAGCGCGGCGATCTGGTCGAGCAGTCCGAGGTTGGCCGGGGCCGGGTCGTCGGCGCCGAGGTACAGGAATCCCTCCACACCCAGTCGGTAGTTGACGGTCACACAGACCACGCCGTCGCGGGCGAACCGGGCGCCGTCGTAGCCGGGGACGGAGCCCGAGCCGTTGGTGAATCCGCCGCCGTGCAGCCACACCATGACCGGGAAAGGGCGGTTGGCGGGCCCTCCTGCCGGAACCCAGACGTTGAGGTTGAGGCAGTCCTCGCCCGGGATGTCGACCTCGGGGAGCAGTGCGTCCAGCGGTGCCGGGTACGGCGGCTTGGGCGGCGTCGGACCGTAGGCGGTGGCGTCGCGCTCACCGCTCCACGGCTCCGGCGGCTCCGGCGGACGGAAGCGGTTGGCGCGGAAGGGGGGCGCGGCATACGGAATGCCCTTGAAGGCCACTCCGCCGCCCTCGACCCGGTCCCCGCGGACGGCTCCGGCGGCGATTCGCACGACAGTCGGCTCAACAGGCTGCGTCAAGGCGATCTCCGTTGTGATGGGCTCGGCGTGACCGGTGATCGGCGGTCGGTAACCGGGTCTTCCGAACCGTAGAGCCGTCCCGCCGGCCCCGCAACCGTTCCGCCGCGCGATCGCCGGCCCGGCGGCGCCGGGGGTACTGACCCGGCAATGGCGTAGATGTTGGCGCTGGTTCGGGAGGGTTTGTCCGTTTGCGCAGTTCGACGCGGTCTGAGTTCCGGTGGTGCGGCCGCCGGGCGGCCGGGCTGCTGGAGGGCCGGTCCGGAGCCAGGACTAGGCTCCCCAGCGCGGGTGGGACCACGGGGGCCCCATCCGATCCCAGGGGAGGCCCACCCACCATGACCACACCTGCACCCGCTTACGCACCGCTGCCCGACACCGCCCGGGGGCGGCTGGACAACTCACGGAGCGGCAAGCCCTGTTTCACCTCCGACCTGTCCGTCAACGAGTTCGTGCTGGTCGGGCAGGCCGGCTTCGAGCCGCTCGGGATGGTGATGGGCACCAGCGTGTTCCACGTCGGCATCCAGTCGGCCGGCTGGAAGGTCAGCCAGGAGCTCGGCTACATCAGTCAGGCGATGTACAGCGCCCGGGAGTTGGCGATGTCCCGAATGGAGGCCGAAGCGGCGCAGCTCGGCGCGGACGGGGTGCTGGGGGTGGTGCTGCGCCCGATGGACTATCAGTTCTTCGCCGATGTCATCGAGTTCGTCGCAGTCGGCACGGCCGTGCGCAGCACCGACGGCCGCCAGTACCGCAATTCCGACGGCAAGCCGTTCACCACCCCGCTCTCCGGCCAGGACTTCTGGACCCTGTGGCAGCACGGCTGGCTGCCGCGCCGGCTGGTGCTGGGCACCTGCGTCTACCACGTCGCACACCAGAGCCTGCGGCAGACGCTGTCCCGGATCGGCACCAACGCCGAGCTGCCCAACTTCACCCAGGCCCTTTACGACGCCCGGGAGTTGGCGATGTCCCGGATGCAGTACGAGGGGCAGCAGGTCGGTGCGGACGGCATCGTCGGGAGCAGGGTCGACGACCACCGGTTCTGGGGAGAGCACGCGATCGAGTTCCTGGCGACGGGCACGGCGGTGAACCGGATCCGGCCGGACTCCACCCCGGCCCAGCCGAGCATGACACTGCCGCTGAGCGGGTGAGGACTCACTCGAGCGGGTGACGGGTTCCGACCGGCCGAGGACTTGTCCACAGGCGGCGGAATCCCGCATGCGGTCTGTCGGCCCTGCTCGATAGCCTTCGGGAGAACGAGGGGGGGCGGTTCGAGTGGGGCTGACGATTGCCGACGGACGGAAACTGACCTTTCTGCTGGAGCTGGTCCGCCCGGACCAGGCGCGGCGGGTGCTGGGCCGACTCGGGCAGCTCGGTAGCGAGCAGTCCGCACCGACCGAGCTGCGGATGCTGCTGAACGGCCGTCGGCCGCCGCCGCTCGGGGTGTGGCTGTGGGTGCTGGCCTGCGACCTGCCGGAGCTCAACGCGGTGGTCTTCGAGGTACGTCGCCTGGGTGACGCCATCCGCAGGGACATCATCGAGGGAGTGCCGTTCGGTCCGGGGCGGGACCGACGCACCGAGCGGCTTCCGCTGGCGCCGGTACTGGAGCGGCGGCTGGAGCTCGCACGGTTCGAGGAGGAGTTCGACCTGCCGGACCGGCAGACCGCGAGCCGGCTGCTGCCGAGGCTGCGCGCGGCCGGCGAGGCCAGGCAACTG
The DNA here is from genome assembly GCF_000787775.1 of Streptacidiphilus carbonis. Classification (GTDB taxonomy): domain Bacteria; phylum Actinomycetota; class Actinomycetes; order Streptomycetales; family Streptomycetaceae; genus Streptacidiphilus; species Streptacidiphilus carbonis. The sequence goes on from NZ_BBPM01000022.1 coordinate 7,581, forward strand.
CGCCGGGCCCGGCAACTGGCCGGGGCGCTGCCTTACGACGAGTGGGACGAGGTCGCCCGGGCAGACCTTGCCGACCCGCTGCCCGGCTACGCCCGCTGGGCGCTGTCCTGTCATGTCAACTGCCCGCCGTCGCTGCGCGGGCAGTTCGGCAGTCATGCGAAGTTCGAGTACCGGCTGCAGCAGGCCGGGGTAGTGGCGGAGCCGAACCGGTACCTGGCCGAGTACTCGGCCAGAGACGTGCTGCTGACCCTGGGCGCGATCGCGCAGCCCCACGTCCCCGGGGGCAGCAGGTTCAGGGCCGAACTGGAGCCCCTGGTGCGGGAGCATCTGGGTGGCCACAGCGACGCCTGGGCGGTGCTGGCCCAACTGCTGCCGACCTTCAACGGGTCCCTGCCGGAGCTGATCAGCACCGCTGGTGCGATCGTCGGACCGGATCCAGACCCCGGACCGGATCTCGGCGCTGACGGAGCCTACGACGAGGACCGGTTGGATTCGAACCAACGTCCTGCTGATCCGCAGTCAGCCGCGCCTGCCGCTGCGCTACGGCCCCCGCCGGCACCGACCCTAGCGGTGGAGGGGGTGAGGCGGCCATGAGTTACGAGCGTCCGCGGCTGCATGTGGTCGATCCCACCGACCGCCGGGCCCTGGCCGAGTTCCGTCCGGCGGCTCCGGCTGTCGTGGCCGAGGCAGGGCGGCTCAAGGAGGCCGCCCTGCTGGACTTCGGCCTGACCGAGTCGGCCGTCGCCTCCTGGCTGTACGCCAAGTGCCACCACCAACTGCCGACCACGGCGGTGGACACGGCCGCCGTGGTGGCCTCCGGCGACGGCAGCTGCCTGCTGCTCTACAACCCGGACTTCTTCGTCGCCCTCGGTCTGGACGGGGTCAAGTTCGTGCTCTTCCACGAGGCCCGTCATCTGGTCCAGCGTCATCTCTACACCGAACCGGAGCTGCGTGAGGACCCGGTGTTCACGATGGCGGCCGAGGTCACCATCAACCATGTCGCCCTGCTCCGGCTCGGCCGTCAGCGGCTCCCGCTGCTGGACGGCGCCCCGGTGGGCATCGACCCCAGGGAGGTGCACGCCGGCTATCTCGCCGACCTCGACGCCCAGGGGCTGGCGGCGCTGCCCTACCCGCTGTTCGTACGGACCGACCACGGCTGCTATTCCGAGCTCAAACGGATGCGCAACCCGCCCGTCCCGCAACCGCGCTGCATCCACCTCGGCGGCGGCGGCGGCGGTGGCGACGGCGGGATCGGTGACGGCGTGCCCTGCGACCAGGAGGCGGTGGACGCCGCCGTCTCGTCAGTGCTGCTCAACGCCCTGCTCGCGGCCCGGCGCGGTAACCGGACCGCTGAGGAGGAGCTGGTGGAGTTGATGGGCAGCAGCGAAGGCGGCTCCGCCAACGCCTCCAGGGTCTGGGGCCGGATCGGCGCCGGGGTGCTGCGCGGCGAGACCGTGCGCACCCGGCAGGTCGACTGGTGGCAGCGCTGGCTGGTGGACGTACTGGCGTCCAAGCTGCGCGAGGGCGAGCGGCTGGTGTACCCGAAGAAGCGCGGCGCAATCCTGGCCGCCCTGGGCCACGACCCGATGCTCTCCAGGCGCGGTCCGGTCCGGGACAAGGTACTGGCCATCGCCTTCGACACCTCGGGGTCGATGCCCGATCGGGTGGTGCGCCGGCTCACCGAACTGGTCGGGCAGATCGACGGGGTGCAGGCGCACTGGCTGTCCTTCGACGGTGCGGTGATGCCGTTCAAGCCGGGCGAGCGGGTGCACGGTGGCGGTGGCACCAGCTTCCAGGTGGTCGCCGACTACCTGGAGGGCCGCTCGGAGATCGACGGACGGTACTTCGAGGAACAACCCGACGCCGTCGTCGTGCTCACCGACGGCTACGCCCCGCACATCACCCCCGCCGAACCCGACAAGTGGATCTGGCTGATCACCGAGGGCGGCGACGACTGGCCCGAGACCCATACCCCCGCCATGGCCTGCCATCGCGTGACGACAGGAGAACAGTGACCGAGCAGAGCACGGCGGACCACCACGAGCCGACCGGTCTGCGGGAGCCGACCGGTCTGCGAGAACTGGGCGAACTGCGGGAACTGTCCCCGCTGGAGAAGTTCATCGACGCGATGATCGACCTCGGCCAGACCGGCCAGGTCTTCGGCGAGCACGGCATCGGCAAGACGGCGACGTTCTTCTCGCACATCGCCCGCTGCCACCCGGACACCGAGCTGGTCTTCGTCCCCGCCGCCAACCTCACCCCCGACGACCTGCTCGCCAACGCCCCGGTGCGCGACGCCGACAGTGGGGAACTGGTGCTGCGCCAGCTGGTGATGCGGCAGCTCCGGCCGGGGAGACGCTTCGTCCTGCTCCTAGACGACTCACTGCAGGCCGGGGAGTCGATCCAGTCGCAGCTGATGCAGATCGCCTGCAACTGGACCCTGGGCGAGTTCGACCTGCGTGAGCTCGGCTGCGTGGGTGTCTTCCTCACCGACAACGAGTCGCTGGCCGAGACCGCGGCCAGGCGCAGCGACCTGGCGATCCTGGACCGCATGGTCACCGTGCGGATCACCGCCAACGACACCGCCTGGCGGACCGAGCTCAGCGCCCGCTTCCCCGAGTGGGACCTCCGGCCGCTGTTCCGGCTCTGGGCCGCGCAGTCCCCGGCGGTGCGGGAGCTGCTGTCCCCGCGCACCCTGGAGCACATCCTGGCCCAGGCCCGCGAAGGATTCCCGCTGGTCTGGGGCCTGCCGCTGATCAACGGCGAGCGACTGCGGCTGGCCGATCCCGGTCGGGGCGACGACGGCAAGCCGCATCCGAGCCGCACCAACGAGATCCTGGACCGGATCGCCGCCGCCCTGGGCGTCCGCAACCCCTCCCAGATCCCGGACCCGGTGCGCCAGGTGGTCCGCGCCGCGCTGCGCAACCGCTGGACCGTGCTGCTTCAGGGGCCGCCCGGCTGCGGCAAGACCGAGATCGTCCGGCAGTTGGTCCGGGAGGAGCTGGGCCGCGAGCCGCTGTACTACTCCATGCCGGTCACCAACGTCGAGGACCTCTGCGCGCCCGTGCCGACCCCGGACGGCTCGCTGGACAACCTGCTCGCCGCACACTTCACCGGCGACCGGCCGAAGGCCATCGTCTGGGACGAGTACAACCGCCCCAAGGACAAGGCCGCCTTCGCCAAGCTGATGGAGATCACCCAGGAGTGGTCGCTGGCCGGACAGCGCATCGCCGGCCTGCGCGCCCAGATCGCCCTGCAGAACCCGCCGTACCACCTGGGCCGCAAGCTCCAGGTGGCCAGGAACAACATCGCCCAGGCGACGCGGTTCACCGCCTCGCTGGTCGTCGACCCGGCCGACATCCCCGCCAACGAGTGGCTGATCGACCGCTACGGCGCGGTCGCGGAGACGGTGCTGGAGTGGTGGAAGAACGACATCGACGAGGACGGCCGCGCCTGGATGACCAAGCGCACCCTGGAACGGCTGATCAAGCTGCACGGCAAGGGCCTGCCGCTGCGGATCGGCACCGTGTACCTGGGGGACGGCGAGTACGCGCCGGTCCCGCTGACCGCCCTGGAGGAGCGGCTGGAGCACAGGCCGGTGACGGGGCTGCGGGAGCTGGCCGAGGACCCGGAGGGCTGGGAGCAGCGGCTGCGCCGGGCGGCCGAGCACTCCATCGAGGGCACCAACGACAGCGACCTGGTGCACCAGGCGATCTCCAACGCCGAGCTGTCGCAGCTGCGGAGGCACCAGCAGCTGATAGCCCGGCTGGTGGCCTGGCTGCCGCCGAAGCTGCGGTCCACCTATCTGGTGGGGGCCTCGGACGAGCACCAGCGCTTCTGGATCGAGACCTTCGCGCTGATGCCGCGTCAGCCGAGGCAGCCGGTGGCCGACTCGGTGACTCGGTGACTCGGTGACCGGGGCCGGGGTCGACTACCACTCGGCGACGCGGTAGTCCTTCAGGAAGACGCCCGACACCGGCTGTCCGGCTTCGCCGCGCACGATCGGGTCGTAGACCCTGGCGGCCCCGTCGACGATGTCGAGCGGGGTGCGGAACCCCTGACCGGCGATCCACGCCTTCTTGGGCGCCGGGTTCTCGTCGGTGATCCAGCCGGTGTCGACGCTGCTGAGGTGCACGCCCCGGGCGGCGAGCTCCTCCGCGCTGGTGCGGGTCAGCATGTTCAGCGCGGCCTTGGCCATATTGGTGTGCGGATGGCCGCCCGTCTTGTTCCGAACGGCGAAGCGGCCCTCGACCGCCGTCACATTGACGATGTAGCGGCGGGGGTGGGACGAGGCCAGAAGGAGCGGCAGCAGCCGGTCGCAGAGCAGCGCCGGCGACACGGCGTTGACCAACTGGGTCTCCAGCAGCTCTGCGGGGTCCAGCCCGCCGAGCCGGGCGGACCAGGAGTTCTCCTGTGCGGTGTCGGGCAGAAGCCCGGCCTCGTCGGTGAGCAGCGCGAGCGCCGACGCCGGCCCGGCGGCGCCGGCGGGCGCCAACTCCTGACCGGTACGGAACCCGGGAGCGTTCAGCATGCGATGCGCAGCCGCTGCGCGGGGGCTCTCGGCCAGCGCCTCCCGCTCACCGGCCGACAGCACGGCATACGCACCCGGCGGGCGGCGTACGGTCTGTGCGGCATTGTTCACCAGGATGTCGAGGGGGCGATCCTCGGCACGCAACTCCTCACACAGTCCCAGCACTTGGCGCGGGTCGCGCAGGTCGATGCCGATGACCGTCAGCCGGTCCAGCCAGCCGCAGCTGGCGGGCTCGGCCCGGAAGCGACGCACGGTGTCCTTGGGGAAGCGACTGGTGACGAGCAGCTCGGCGCCGTCACGCAGCAGCAACAGCCCCAGCTGGAACCCGATCTTCACCCGCCCACCGGTCAGCAGCGCGCGCCGCCCGCGCAGGTCGGCCCGCGCCTCACGACGACTCAGGTTCTCGGCCGCGCAGGGCGGGCAGAGCTGGTGGTAGAAGGCATGCGCGAGGGTGTAGACGTCCTTGCAGATGTAGCAGCGTCGCGGTCGCCGATAACTACCGACGGTGTGGGGCGCTCCGGCACTCGGCAGCAGCGGCGCGTCTTCGCGGCGCTCTCCGTCTCCGGTCGCAGTCGCCCGCACCACCGCCGCATCCGCCTCGGCCGCCTCAGCCTTCCGCGCCCGCCGTCGCTGCTGCTGCCCGTCCCGCGCGAACGACTCCGCGACCCGCTCGGCCCGGAGCCGCACCGGGTCCGTGGCGGGAAGCGCCCGCAGCCGGCCGACGGTACGGGTGAACGCGTCGAGCTCGGCGTCGCTGAGCGGGAGGTCGTCGCTGTCGCCCATCGCTCCTGCTCACCCCACGCCCGTTCCTGTGGCCCCGGCCGGATTCGAACCGGCGTGTCCTCCCTGAGAAGGAGGCGCGCCTGCCTCTGCGCTACGGGGCCCTGCTTCTGCGGACTGCCCAGACGGCCGGATTCGAACCGGCGTGTTCTCCCATGCAAAGAGAGGGCGCCTGCCTCTGCGCTACATCCGGGCATTGACGCTGATCGTAGCGGTCGAGGGGTGGGGCGCGCGTGGCCCGGCGGGGCGCAGGCGCCCCCTCCCGTAAGACGGCCGCCCGATGCCGGGCAAGGAGGGCGGGTGAGGTCGCGGCGCGGAGTCTGCCGTTGCAAGCGTGGGACGACACCCACTCGCCAAAGGTGTCAACTCCCCGCCCCTGCCCCCGCTTCCACCTCCAGCTCATCAAGCCGCACCGCGTCCTCGGCCACCACGGCCGCCCGCTCCACCCGCTGTACGGCCGCCCCAGCTGCCGCGCCGACCACCGCCAGCGCTGCGGTCACCCACATCGCCGCCGTGAAGCCGTGGGTGAAGGCGGCGGGGGAGCCGTAACCGCCGGTCGCGGCGAAGGCTGAGGCGCAGACGGCGATGCCGAAGACGCCGCCCAGTTGACGGAGCATGTTGAGCACGCCGGACGCCTGGCCGATCTGCGGTGGGGCCACCGCGCCGACGACGGCCTTCTGGGCGGCGGGCATCGCCAGGGAGATGCCGCAGCCGTTGATGAGCAGGGGGGCCACCATCTGGTCGTACGGAAGCGAGGGCGTCGCGACCAGCGCCAGCCATATCCCGCCCAGCGCCTGCAGCAGCATCCCGGTGACGAGCAGGGGGCGCTCGCCGAGGCGGTCGACGAGGATGCCGGCGACGGGCGCGAAGACCATCACGGTCCCGGTCCAGGCCATCATCCGCAGGCCCGCCGCGAACGGGCCGTGGCCGAGCGCGATCTGCAGGTACTGGGCGAGGAAGAAGAGGGTGCCGTAGAGGCTGGAGGTCACGCAGAAGATGGATGCGTTCGCCGCCGCGAAGCTGCGGTTGCGGAAGAAGCGCATCGGCAGCATGGGCGCGGCGGTGCGCAGCTCCCAGCGGACGAAGGCGGCTGTCAGCAGCACACCGACGGCGAACGCGCCGACGACCTCGGTGCTGCCCCAGCCCGCGTCGTTGCCCCGGACCAGGCCCCAGACCAGGCCGAGTGCTCCACCGGTCGCGAGCAGGACGCCGCCGAAGTCGAAGCGGACCGAAGGGGCGGTGCTCTCGTCCAGGCGCAGCCGGACCAGTACCACCGCCAGCACGCCGATCGGGATGTTGATCCAGAACAGCCACTGCCAGGCCAGTCCCTGCGCGACCGCTCCGCCGATGAAGGGGCCGCTGAAGGTCGCCAGGCCGGTCAGCCCGCTGAAGAGGCCGAGGGCGCGGCCCCGCTGTCGGGGCGGGAAGGCGGCGCTGAGGTGGGTCATGGCCAGCGGCAGCACCAGGGCCGCGCCCGCGCCCTGGACCGCACGGGCGGCGATGAGCGGTCCCACGCCGGGGGCCAGCGCGCAGGCGGCCGACGCGGTGGTGAACAGGCCGAGGCCGAGCGCGAGCATCCGGCGGCGGCCGAAGCGGTCGCCGAGGGCGGCACCGGTGAGCAGGAGCACCGCGAAGGTGAGGACGTAGGCGTTGATGGTCCACTGGAGGGTCTCCAGGGACGCGCCCAGGTCGCGCTGAATGGTGCTGAGCGCGGTGGAGACGGCGGTGGTGTCCAGGGCCATCATGAACGAGGCGGTGGAGGCCAGTGCGAGTACCCAGCGCTGTTCGGGCGTGCTGACGGCGGAGGCCATGCGGACTGCTCCTTGGTGTGGTGACTGCAGGAACTGTGGTGACTGCAGGAACTGGGATGCGGATGGGAGGGTCATCCGGTACCGATCCGGGGCTTCGGCGCGATTCACCGATGAGTTCCGCTCATCGCAGGGATCAGTACTCGTCGAGAGCCCACACAGCGGGGGCTGACCAGTAGGACCACGAGGAGATGGTTGGCGATGGCGGAGACCATGGAGCGCAGCGAGGACTTCGTCCGGCTCACCGATCCGTTCCGGCGGGAGCTGCTGGCCCACTGCTACCGGATGCTGGGCTCGGTGCACGACGCCGAGGATCTGCTGCAGGAGACCATGCTGCGGGCCTGGAAGTCCTTCGAGCGGTTCGAGGGGCGGTCGTCGCTGCGGACCTGGCTGTACCGGATCGCGACCAACGCCTGTCTGCGCGCGCTGGAGAACCGCAGTCGGCGTCCGCTGCCGTCGGGGCTGGGAGCGCCCAGCAACGCGCCGGACGGGTCGTTGGGCCGGGCGCGTCCGGAGGTGCCGTGGCTGCAGCCGATGCCGGACGTGCTGCTCGGGGGCGGGGCCGGCGCGGGGACCGGGTTTGCGGCCGGGGGCGGAGGCGTCGACCACGGCGACCCCGCCTCGGTCGTCGCCTCGCGGGCCGGGGTGCGGCTGGCGTTGATCGCGGCGCTGCAGCACCTGCCGCCGCGGCAGCGGGCGGTGCTGATCCTGCGGGAAGTGCTGGCCTGGCGGGCGGCGGAGGTGGCCGACCTGCTCGGGATCTCGGTCTTCGCGGTGAACAGCCTGCTGCAGCGGGCCCGGGCGCAGATCGACCAGGCCGCGCTCGCGGAGGAGACGGTTCGGGAGCCGAGCGATCCGCGTCGGCGGGCCCTGCTGGACAGCTATGCCGCCGCGTTCGAGGCGGGGGACATGGCGGCGATCAGCCGACTGCTGGCCGAGGACGTGGTACTGGAGATGCCGCCGTACGCGGACTGGTTCAGCGGGCGTGACGCGGCGGTGCGGTTCCTGTCCAGTCGCCAGGTGATCGCCGGGGGCCGGGTGCGGGTGGTGCTGACCGGCGCCAACGGCCAGCCGGCGGTGGCCAACTACCACCTCACCGAGGCCGGGGTGCTGGAGGCCCACTCGATCCAGGTGCTGACGCTCAATCAGGAGGGCGATGAGGTGACCCGGATGAGCGTCTTCCAGGATCTGTCGCTGTTCCCGGCGTTCGGGTTGGAGACCGCACCGGGGACGCTGCCCGCGCGGGACCGATGATCCGGGTCCGCGACACGGTCCGTGACCTGAGTCCCGGACCTGTGTCCCTGACCTGTGTCCGTGATCTGTTTCCGCGACCTCAGCCCGCGACACGGGCACGGGCTCGCGGCGTGGGTCCGCCCCGCCGGGGAGCGGTCCACGGCGGGGCGGGGTATCAGGGGTCGGTCCTGGTCAGGGGTAGCTGACCAGGTCCGCCACATTGCTGGAGGAGTTGGACGGGCCGCCGGTGCTGTTGACGATGTGGCTGATCGTGCCCACACCGCCGAGCGAGACGGTGACCATGTCGTGCAGCTTCACGCCGGACACCTGCGGCACCTCGATGGCGTGGTCGGCCACCACCGCGGAGTTGACGTTGAAGTAGCAGTAGACGCCGAGCCCCCAGGCCTCATGGCTGGTGACGGAGTCGGCCACCTTGTAGGCGGCGTAGCCCCTGGTGCTGCCGTTCATCCAGCTCGCCTGGTTCGGCGGGTCGTACGGGAGCTCGTTCTGCAGGAAGTAGGTACGGCCCCCGTTGCCGTTCCACAGCACCGCGTACTGCTGGTAGTGCTCGGCCGCCAGCCCGTACATGGTGACATTGGCGCCGTTGACCACCAGGCCGTTCTGCGCGGTGTTGGAGGTCCAGCCGACGCCGCTGCCGTGGTCGGCGCGCCACAGCCAGAAGTCGTCGCCGATCACGTTGTTGCTGTTGACCTGGACGCTGACGGTCGCCTTGCCGACGGCCGCGCCGCCGATGCGGGCGAAGACGTCGGAGAGCACGGTCGGGTCGGCGCTGTGGTCGGCGGTCGAGCCGGTCGGACCGACCTGGAGCAGCACCGGGGAGTTGGTGGTCCCGGCGTCGAACAGCAGGCCGCCGATCCGGACGCCGCTGACGTCGGCCGTCGACATCGCGGTGACGCCGTTGTCGGCCTCCAGCGTGGCCAGGCCGAGGCCCAGCACGACGGTGTCGGCGCGGGTCACCCTGATGGTGTCGGTGAGGTGGTAGACGCCCGGGGTGAACAGCAGGTTCTGTCCGGCCGCCAGCGCGGCGTTGATGGTCGCGGCGGTGTCGCCGGGCTTCGCGATGTAGAACTGGCTGATCGGGAGCGAGGTCCCGGCGGTGTTGCCGCTCGCGGACCAGGTGGTGCCGGTGGCGTTGGTCCGGTCACCGGGGACGAAGACCTGGTAGTTGCCGGAGGAGTCGATGTAGAGGTACGGCTTCTCCGCGATGGTCGGGGTCGACCCGACCGTGGTGTAGGGCGGGTTGGGGAAGCTGTTCGACGGGGCGTTGGTGTCGCCCACGAAGACCATGTTCCAGTTGGAGCCGGTCCAGCTGCCCCAACTGCTGTTGCGGGACAGCCACTGCTGCTGGCTGCCGGAGTTGACCTGCCCGTTGATCTGCGAGTCGCTGAGCGAACCGCCGCTGGACCAGCCGCCGTTGTCGTCCAGCACCATGTTGCCGGTGACGTGCACCCGGCGCATCGGCGAGGCCTGCGAGACGGCCCACTTCACCGTCCCGCTGGAGGGGCTGTCGGTGAGGTTCTCGACGGAGCGCCAGAAGTTCTGGGTGGCGTTGCCGCCGTCCCACTGGGCGTCCGCGTTGACGCCGCCGCCGCTGATGGTGACCTGGTTGGGGTTCTGGCCGAGGCCCAGCACCTGGGTGTAGTAGCCGACCGGGACGTTGACGTTGTAAGAGCCGGGCTTGAACAGCAGGGCGTAGCGCTGGGTGCCGAACTGGTTGGTCTGCTGGGTGTTGTAGACCGAGTCGATCTGGTTCTGGATGGTGGAGCTGGACATCGACGGGTCGAAGGTCAGCACATTGGGACCGAGGTCCGGGGTGCCGGCCGGCGGGGTGGTGGTCCCGCCCCCGGCGGTGGTGGAGAGGTTGAACGACTGGGCGGCCGTGCCGTTGCAGGTGTACTGCTGCAGCTGGACGCTGTCGGCGGTGGAGGCCGACGGGGTGTCCAGGCACTTGCCGCTGTTGCGGTTGACGAAGTGGTAGCTGCCGCTCGCCTCGGCGACCGGCTGCCACTGCTGGTTGTTGCCGCCGCCGTAGGTCCACAGCTGGATCGGGGCGCTGTCGGCGGTGGAGACATTGGTGACGTCCCACACCTGCGCGGCGCTGTTGGCGCTGCCGATCTGGAAGTAGCCGCCGCTGGTGGCGGTGAAGACCCACTGCTGGGCGGTGGTGCCGTTGCAGGTGTACTGCTGGACGACGGTCCCGTTGGCGGTGGCCGCGGCCGCGGCGTCGACGCACTTGCCGCTGTTGGCGTTGGTGACGGTGTAGGTGGTGCCGGAGGTGACGGCCGCCGAGGCGGCCGTCGCGGACGGCACGAGGGCGACCGTCAGGCCGCCCGCGAACAGCGCGGACGCGGCAATCGCCGCTCGCGCCTTCTGAGCTCTTCTCATGGGTCCTCCATGGGGACGTCGGGGTGGTGACGCCGGGGTGGTGAAGCGGGAGCAGCGGGCCGACCGGCTCAGCCGGTCGGCCCGCTCAGCGCGGGCTGATCAACTCGGCAGGTTCCACTGCTGGTTGGCGCTGTCGGCGCAGGTCCAGATCTGCAGCCGGGTGCCGTTGGCCGAGCTGGGGCCGGTGGCGTCCAGGCACTTCCCCGAGCCGGTGTTGACCAGCTCGCCGTTGCTCTGGTGCTGCCACTGCTGGGCGGCGGTGCCGTTGCAGTCGTACAGCTGGATCTGGGTGCCGTCGGCGGTGCCGGCCGCGGTGACGTCCATGCACTTGCCCAGCGCCTGCAGCGAGCCGTTGGAGGCGACGGTCCAGCTCTGCGCGCCGGTGCCGTTGCAGTCGTAGAGCTGGACGGCGGTGCCGTTGGCGCTGTTGGCGCCGGCGATGTCCACGCACTTGCCGCCGTAGCCGGTGATCGCGCCGGTCGGCGTGGTGCCGCCGCCACCGCCGGTGGTGGTCCCGGTCAGCTGGTTGAAGATGCTCGCGAACTGGTACGCGCTCTCCGGGGTGCCGCTGCAGGTGTCCGAGTAGGTGCCCGTAGCACAGGTCTTGTCACGGCCCAGGGACCAGTAGGACAGCTCCTGGATGCCGTTGGACGCGGCGAAGCTCTCCAGGGCGGACGCGTTGCCGGTGCTGAACACCTCGTTGGTGGAGTCGTTCACGCCGACCATCGGGGTGTTCCCCTCCATGCCCCAGAGCTGGGCGGAGGACTTGCCGGTCCAGATCGCGCCGAGCTGGCTGTGCAGCCCGTTGGCGGCGCTGATCGCGGCCTGGCCCATGTCCTCGTTGGGGCCGTAGTCCATGGTCATGATGTTGACCAGGTTCACGTTGAGGTTGTGGCTCTTGGCGTTGTTCAGCAGGCTGAGCGAGTTCGACTCGAGACCGGACGGGTCGACCGGAAGGGTGTAGTCGACGGAGAGCGTTTTCCCGGCCGCGGCGTACTGGGTCTGCAGGTTGGCCAGCGCCTGGTTGCGGCGGTCGTTGGCGGCGGTGTCGTCCAGCGCGGCGCCCTCGACGTCCAGGTCGACCCTGGTCAGGTTGAGGGTGTCGATCACGGCCTGGTACTGCGCCTGCAGCGACGACACCGAGGTGCAGGCCTGGGCCAGTTCGGTGCCGGAGGCGCCGCCGAAGGAGGCGATGACGTCGCCGCCGGAGGCCCGCAGGGTGTTGATGGCGCCGGTCCAGCCGGCGTCGGAGATCGAGGTGCTGCCGTTGAAGGTGGCCTGGCAGCCGCTTCCGGCGATGACGAAGGCCAGCGTGTAGTACTTCAGGCCGGTGGCCGCCTCGGCAGAGGCCATCGCGGAGGGGGAGTTCCAGGTCTCCACGTAGGGGGCGGCGTAGTGGGCGGGGAAGCCGGGGCCGGCGTTGGCGGCGGCGTGGGCGGCGCCGCTGCCGCTGAGCACCAGTCCGGCCGCGGTCAGCGGGACGACGAGTGCCGCGGTCACGGCCGATCGGGCTCTGGGCATGCTGAACCTGGGCATGGCGTGTCCTCCTGGGGACGGTGGGGGTCTGCGCCCGGGCAGGGCTCCGATCTCCCGGGAACGGCCCTCCTGAACCCCACGCAACCCGCAGACGGCGAGTGTGGGGGCGGGCAGGCCTCTCCTTGGTCGATCGGAGTAAAACGTTCAAGAAGTGAACTCAGTGAGCGCTCTCTGGGCGACTGTGTTCAGAGCATGATTGAACTCATGTCACATGGCCACGTCAATGGTCTGGGCCAATTTGGGTCGGAGCAACGGGTCTTGTCGACGGTGTCTGCGCAGGTCAGTGCAGGTGTTGTGAAGTTTTACCAGCGCCGCCCGCACTGCCGCGCCGTCAAGAGTTGTTGGGAGGGCTCCCAACGGTCACATCGCCGGAATCTCCGACGTCAGAGTGGGTGAGCGGTCACCGACTCAGGGAGAAGCCATGAAACTCACCGTCTTCGGCGCCACCGGCGGGGTCGGCGGACAGATCGTCCGCCAGGCACTGGACGCCGGGCACGAGGTCACCGCCGTGGTACGGGACAGTGCCCGGCTGACGCTGGTCGCCCCCGGGCTCCGGATCGTCACCGCCGACGTCACCGACCCCGCGGCGCTGGTCCCGCAGGTCACCGGACGGGACGCGGTGCTCTCCGGTCTCGGGCCGCACGGCCGCAAGTCGCCAGGCATCGCCGGGGCGGCCACCACGGCCATCGTCCAGGCCATGGACGCAGCCGGGGTCCGCCGGATCGTGGTGGTCAGCGCCGCGCCGCTGTTCCCGATCCCGGAGCACGAGGCGCTGCTGATGCGCTGTCTGGCCACCCCGATCGTCCGAAAGGTGCTCAAGGACGCCTACGCGGACCTCGCCGACATGGAGGCGGCGCTGGCCGCCGGCGACCTGGAGTGGACCTCGTTCCGGCCGCCGCAGCTCAAGGACGCCCCGCTGACCGGCGTCTACCGGCGGATCGTCGGATCCGCCGTGCCCAAGGGCTGGTCGATCTCCCGGGCCGACCTGGCCCACGCCATGCTCGCCGCCGTGGACGACCCGTCGACGGTCAAGCAGGCGGTGGGGGTCGCCCACTGACGACGCCCCGCCGAACGACGCCCCGCCGAACGACGCCCCGCCGAACGACGCCCCGCCGAACGGCGCCCCGCTGACAGCACTCCGCTGCGACGCCCCGGTGACGACGACCTACTGGCTACTGGCTGCCCGCCAGCAGGTCGTCGGTGCGCGCCTGGAGCCACTGCTCCACCGCCGAGACATGCAGCATGGCGGCGGCGGCCGCGAGTTGGCCGTCGTGGGCCTCCAGGGCGCGCAGGATGGACTCGTGCTCGCGGTGCACCGACTCCAGGGCGGTGGCGAGGTGTGCGCCGCGGACGATGCGGACCCGCTGGGTGTGCGTGGAGAGGGTGTCCAGCAGCAGCGACAGCACCGGATTGCCGACGGTGTCGACGATCGCCCGGTGGAAGGCCACGTCCCACTCGATGAAGGACTCCACGCTGTCCGCCTGCATGCTGCTCTCCAGGATCGCCCGCAGCGCGGCCAGGCCCTCGTCGCTGATCCGGTGCGCGGCCAGCGCGGTGGCCTGCGGCTCCAGCAGCCGCCGCACCTCCAGCAGCTGCGCGGCCGAATCGCCGTGCGACACGTCGGCGACGAACGACAGCTCCTCCAGCAGCAGATGCGGTTCCAGGCTGGAGACATAGGTGCCGTCGCCCTGCCTGCTGATCAGGATCCGCATCGCGGTGAGGGCCCGGACCGCCTCCCGCAGGGAGTTGCGGGAGATGCCGAGCTGGACCGCCAGGTCCTCCTCGCGCGGCAGTCGGGCGCCGGCCGGCAGCAGGCCGGAGACGATCATCTCCTTGATCCTGGCGATCGCCTCGTCCGTGACGGCCATGGCACTCCTCGGGTCGGTCGGGTCTACTCCTGCTGCTCGCCGGCGGCGAAGCGGGAGATGATCAGCGCAAGGATGATGATCGCGCCGTTCAGGAACTGGTTCCACAGCGGGGGCACCCCGGCCAGGGTCATCACATTGACGACGAGCTGCAGAGTGAGGACCCCGGTCAGCGCGCCGAACAGGGTGCCGCGGCCGCCGTTCAGGCTGACCCCGCCGATCACCGTCGCCGCGAAGACCTGGAAGATCCAGCCGCTGCCCTGGTCCGCCGAGATCGAGCCGTAGTGGCCGGTGTAGAGGATACCGGCGAAAGCCGCCAGCACCCCGCCGATGACCAGCACCGTCCACACCGCCCGGTCCACCCTGATGCCGGCGGTGCGGGCCGCCTCGGTGTTGCCGCCGATGGCGTAGAGCGCGCGGCCGTGCCGGAGCCAGGCCATGGCCAGTCCGCCGACCAGGAACAGCAGCGCGCAGATCCAGATCGAGGCGGGGGCTCCCAGCCACGAGGACCGGCCCAGATAGGTGAAGGAGCTGGGCAGTTCCACGATGGACTGGCCGCGGGAGACCGCGATCTGCAGCCCGCGGAGCATGGTGAGCCCGCCCAGGGTGACGATGAAGCCGTTCAGCCGCAGCTTCAGGATCAGGAAGCCGTTGAACGCCCCGATCAGCGCGCCCACCAGCAGGCACAGCGGGATCGCGGTCCAGCCAGGCAGCAGGCCCAGGCCCTGGAAGCGGCCGCCGTGCTCGGGCAGCACCAGCCAGACCGCGATCACCGGGGCGACGCCGATGGTCGACTCCAGCGACAGGTCCATCCGCCCGGAGATCAGGATCAGCGCCTCGGCCAGCACCAGCAGGCTCAGCTCGGTGGCCTGTTGGGCCACCCCGAGGAGATTCGCCGAGGTCAGGAAGGCGGGCGAGACGATGAAGCCGATCACGCACATCACCAGCAGCACCGGGATCAGCGACAGCTCCCGGTAGCGGGCGAAGGAGAAGCCGTCCCGGGCCGACCCGGGGTCGGCGGCCGGCGCCGACAGCGCCGCGGCGGTCGCCTCCGCCTGCGGGGCGAGGTCACTGCTGCTGGACATCGTCGTTCTCCCTCTCGTTCCGGTTCTCGGTCGGTCGGCCGTTCCGGTCGGCGACCGTCATCCCCTCCATGGCCGCCACCAGTTGCTCGTCGGTCCAGTCCGGACCGAACTCGGCGACCACTTCGCCGTGGAACATGGCCACCACCCGGTCGCAGCCGCGCAGGTCGTCCAGTTCGTCGGAGACCACCAGTGCGGCCCGGCCCCGGTCGGCCACCCTGCCGATCCTGGCCAGCAGGAACTCCTTGGACTTCACGTCGACCCCGTTGGTGGGCCGGATCGCCACCAGCACCTGCGGGTCGGTGGCGAGCGCCCGGGCGACCACGACCTTCTGCTGGTTGCCACCGGACAGGGCCGAGACCGGAGTGTCCGACCTCGGCGTCTTGATGTCGAGGTCCTTGACCATCCGCTGGGCGAAGGCCCTGGTCCGCGACGGCAGCACGGTGCCGTAGGGGCCG
Source organism: Streptacidiphilus carbonis (assembly GCF_000787775.1). Taxonomy (GTDB): domain Bacteria; phylum Actinomycetota; class Actinomycetes; order Streptomycetales; family Streptomycetaceae; genus Streptacidiphilus; species Streptacidiphilus carbonis. Next base: position 23,280 of record NZ_BBPM01000022.1, read on the forward strand.
AGCTGGTCGCTGACGGTCAGGGTGGCGTTCTCCGCCACGCTGCGCTGCAGCACCAGGCCCTGCGCCCGGCGGTCCTCGGGGACCAGGCCGATCCCGGCCGCCAGCGCCGCGGGGACGTCGCCGCCGCGGACCGGGCGCCCGGCCACCTCGACCGTTCCGGACCTGGCACGGTGCAGTCCGGCCAGGGTCTCGCCCAGCCGGACGTTGCCGCTGGCCGCGCCGCCGGCCAGGCCGAGCACCTCGCCGGCGTGCAGCGAGAGCGTGATGTCGTGGAAGGCGCCGGGGACGCCGAGACCGGTGACCCGGAGCAGTTCGGCGCCGCGGCCCGTCCCGCCGGCGGCCGGCCCGCCTGCGGCCGTCCTGGCGGCGGCAGACGCGGCCGGGGCGGTGGCCGCCGGGGCGGCCTGCTCGCCGGTCATCGCCTCCACCAGGGCGTCCGGGCTGAGCCCGGCCACCTGGGTGGTGAGGATGTGCCGGGCGTCCCGGTAGACGGTGACCGTGGTGCACAGCTCGAACACCTCGGCCAGGTGGTGCGAGATGAACAGGAAGGCCACGCCCCGCTGCTGGAGCTCGCGGAGCTTGCCGAAGAGCCGGTCGATACCCCTGGCGTCCAGCTTGGCGGTGGGCTCGTCCAGCACGATGAAGCGGGCGCCGAACGACAGCGCCCGCGCGATCTCCACGAACTGCCGCTGCTCCACCGTCAGTTCGCGGGCCCGCCGGGACGAGTCGATGTCGACGCCGTACTCGGTGAGCAGTTCGGCGGCGCGGCGGCGCAGCTCCTTCCAGCGGATCGCCCGCAGGGCGGTGGGGCTCTGCCGGTTCAGGAACAGGTTCTCGGTGACGCTCAGGTCGGGAAGGATCGTGGAGTGCTGGTAGACGCACGCCACCCGGGCCCGCCAGGCGTCGGTGTCGCCGACGGCGGGCGCGGGCGCGCCGTGGAACTGCAGGCTGCCGCTGTCGGGGCGCTGCAGCCCGGTGAGGATGGAGACCAGGGTCGACTTGCCGGCCCCGTTCCGGCCCACCAGCGCATGCGACTCGCCCGGCCGCACGGTGATCCGGGCCTGGTGCAGGGCGACGGTGGCGCCGTAGCGCTTGGAGATCCCGGTGGCCTCCACGACCGGGGCGGCCGGATCGGTCCCGGGGTCGGTCGGGTGATCCGGGCCGGGATCCGGGCGGGGATCGGGTCGGGGGTCGGGTCGGGGGTCCGGCTGTGGGTCCGGCACGGGGGTGGCCGTCCTTTCGCTGGGTGCTGCGAGGGGGTGGGCGAGGCGCCGGTCACTTGCCGATGTTGTTGCCCCACAGCGTCTTGTCGTCGACGTTGGTCTTGGTCACCAGCGGTGCCGGCAGCTGGTCCTCCAGGCCGTTGGGCAACTGGATGATGGTCGAGTTGTGGTCGGTCGGGCCCGGCTTGAAGGTCTTGCCCTGGACCGCGGCCTCCGCGTAGTACAGCGCGTACTTGGCGTAGAGGTCGGCCGGCTGGGAGATGGTCGCGTCGATCTGGCCCTTGCGGATGGCGTCGAACTCGGCCGGGATGCCGTCGTTGGAGATGATGGTGATGTGCCCGGCGGTGCCGGCCGGCTTGAGCAGGCCCTTCTGCTGCAGCAGGGCCAGGGTGGGCTGCAGGAACACCCCGCCGGCCTGCATGTAGAGGCCGTTGATGTCGGGGTGCTGGGCGAGCAGGGTCTGCAGCTTGCTGGAGGCGACCGAGCCGTCCCAGTTGGTCACCAGCGGGTAGACGGTGATGCCGGGGAAGTTCGCCTTCATGCAGGAGGCGAAGGCCTCGGAGCGGTCGCGGCCGTTGATCGAGGTGAGGTCGCCCTCGAACTCGGCGACCTTGCCCTTGCCGGCGAGCTGCTTGCCCAGGAACTGGCAGGCGTTGGTGCCGTACGCGCGGTTGTCGGCGCGCACCACCATGTAGACCTTGCCCTTGTCGGGCCGGGTGTCCACGCTGACCACCGGGATGTTCTTGGCCGAGAGCGCGTCCAGGGTGGAGGCGATCGCGCCGGTGTCCTGCGGCGCCATCACCACGGCCTTGGCCCCGGTGTTCTCGAAGACCTGGACGTTGGCGACCAGCTTGGTGATGTCGTTCTGCGAGTTGCTGACGGGCAGGGTGGCGTCGCCGTCGGCGGACACGTCCTTGTTGATGTACTGGGCGTAGGAGTTCCAGAAGTCCGAGTCGGAGCGCGGCAGGTCGATGCCTATCGGCGACTTGCCCGAACTCCCGGACGCGGAGCTGGTGGTACTGCCCCGGTTGCAGGCCGTGGCGAGGGCGGCGACGGCGAGGACGGTGGCTGCGGCGGCCGTGGTGCGGGATCGTGCGAGCTTCATTGCCCACTCTTCTCTGCCTGTGCGGTCGGTGTGCGCTGGGCGAGACGGAGAATACGAGGGCTGAACCGGGGGCGACAAGGGCTAACCTCCGATGAATTTGAGCACTTCTGGAACGATCTCCTCCGGAAACCCCCGGACCTGCGGACAAACCATGGAACGCCCAGGAAAATGGCAAGGCGGATGTCGGGCGGCCTCGCCGCAGCCGAAGATTCCGACGGAGTCCTCCGATGAATGCTTGTGGGAGGGCGGAAGGCTGGGTAGAGTCACCGGCAGTCGCGGACCGTGCTGGTGAAACCGCCTCCCGGCCTTTCTGATGGAACCTCAAGAATGGGCACACAGCGTGAAGTTGATGCGCGTAGGACCGGTCGGTCTGGAGCGTCCGGCGCTCCTCGGTGCGGACGGCGTGCTCCGGGACCTCTCCGGTCTCACCCCCGACATCGACGGCGCCTTCCTGGCCGGCGGCGGGATCGAACGGGTACGGACGGCCGTCGCGGCGGGGACGCTGCCCCAGCTGGACGGTGCGGGGGCGCGCGTCGGCGCGCCGCTGGCCCGTCCGGGCAAGGTCGTCTGCATCGGGCTGAACTACCGGGACCACGCCGAGGAGACCGGCGCGGCCATCCCGAGCAGGCCGGTGGTCTTCATGAAGGACCCGGGCACGGTCGTCGGCCCGCAGGACCAGGTGCTGATCCCCAGGGGTTCGGTGAAGACCGACTGGGAGGTGGAGCTCGCGGTGGTGATCGGCAGCCGGGCCCGCTACCTGGACTCGCCGGAGCAGGCGCTGCGGGCCGTCGCCGGATACGCCGTCAGCAACGACGTGTCCGAGCGGGAGTTCCAACTGGAGTACTCGGGCCAGTGGGACCTCGGCAAGTCCTGCGAGACCTTCAATCCGCTGGGCCCCTGGCTGGTCACCGCGGACGAGGTCGCCGACCCCCAGGACCTGGGGCTGACGCTGTCGGTGAACGGCGTCGAGCGGCAGCGCTCCGGCACCAAGAACATGATCTTCGGGGTGGCCCACATCGTGCACTACCTGAGCCAGTACCTGGTGCTGGAGCCCGGGGACGTGATCAACACCGGCACCCCGGCGGGCGTCGCCCTCGGCCTGCCCGACCACCCCTATCTGCGCCCCGGCGACGTCATGGAGCTCTCCATCGACGGCCTCGGCAGCCAGCGCCAGACCCTCGGCCGAGCATGACCCCCGGCCCTTCGCCCAGCCCCGGCCCTTCGGCCAGCCCCGGCCCTTCGCCCAGCCCCCGTCCGTCCGCCAGCCCTCGTCCGTCCGCCAGTCCCAGCCCGACCTCCGGCCCCAGCCCGAGCCCGAGTCCCAGCCCCCGCCCGAGCACCAGCCCGAGAGGCCCCAGCATGCCGGCAGCACCAGCGGCGCGCATCGTCGCCGTCGACACCCACGACATCCGCTTCCCCACCTCGCGGTCGCTGGACGGTTCGGACGCGATGAACCCCGACCCCGACTACTCCGCCGCCTATGTCGTGCTGCGCACCGACGCCGGAGACGGCCTTGAGGGCCACGGCTTCTCCTTCACCATCGGGCGCGGCAACGACGTCCAGGTCGCGGCGATCGAGGCGCTGCGCCCGCATGTGCTCGGACGCTCCGTCAGCGAGCTGTGCGCCGACCCGGGGACGCTGTCCCGCGCGCTGATCGGCGACAGCCAGCTGCGCTGGCTCGGCCCGGAGAAGGGGGTGATGCACATGGCCATCGGCGCTGTGGTCAACGCCGTCTGGGACCTCGCCGCCAAGGCCGCGGGGAAGCCGCTGTGGCAGTTCCTCGCCGACGCCGAGCCGGAGTGGCTGGTCGGCCAGATCGACTTCCGCTACATCGCCGACGCGCTCACCCCCGCCGAGGCGCTGGAGCTGCTGACCCGCGGCCGGGCCGGCCGGGCCGAACGCGAGTCGGTGCTGCGCGCCGAGGGCTACCCCGCCTACACCACCTCGCCGGGCTGGCTCGGCTACTCCGACGAGAAGCTGACCAGGCTGGCGCACCAGGCGCTGGAGGACGGCTTCACCCAGATCAAGCTGAAGGTCGGCGCCGACCTGGCGGACGACGTCCGCCGCTGCCGCGCCGCCAGGGCGGCCGTGGGTCCCGACATCCGAATGGCGATCGACGCCAACCAGCGCTGGAACGTCGACGAGGCGGTCCGGTGGACCCGGGCGCTGGGCGAGTTCGACCCGTACTGGATCGAGGAGCCCACCAGCCCCGACGACGTCCTCGGGCATGCGGCGATCAGGGCCGCGGTCGCCCCGGTGAAGGTGGCCACCGGCGAGCATGTGCAGAATCGGATCGTGTTCAAGCAGCTGCTCCAGGCCGGGGCGATCGACGTGCTGCAGCTGGACGCGGCCCGGGTCGGCGGGGTCAACGAGAACCTGGCGATCCTGCTGCTGGCCGCCAGGTTCGGGGTCCCGGTCTGCCCGCACGCGGGCGGGGTGGGGCTGTGCGAGCTGGTCCAGCACCTGTCCATGTTCGACTTCGTGGCCCTGTCCGGGACCACCGAGGACCGGGTGATCGAGTACGTCGACCATCTGCACGAGCACTTCGTCGACCCGGTCCGGATCCGGCGCGGCCGCTACCTGGCCCCCACCGGGCCCGGCTTCTCGGCCCGGATGCACCCCGGGTCGATCGCCCGCTTCAGCTACCCCGACGGCGCCTTCTGGGCCGCCGACCTGCACAGCCAACCCGAGGAGCTGCCCGTATGAGCGAACCGACCGGCCCGCGCGAACTCACCGGGCTCCGCGCCCTGGTCACCGGCGGGGCCTCCGGCATCGGCCTGGCGACGGCGCGGCTGCTGGCCGAACGCGGCGCGGCCGTCGCCGTACTGGACCGCGGCACTGGCGGACTGCCGGACGACCTGCCCAAGGAACTGCTGGGCTTCACCGCAGACGTCACCGACGACGCCGCGGTGCGCGCCGCCGTCACGGCCGCCGCCGAGGCGCTGGGCGGGCTGGACCTGCTGGTCAACAACGCCGGCATCGGCGCGGCCGGGACCGTCGAGGACAATCCGGACGAGCAGTGGCACCAGGTGCTGGACGTCAATGTGCTCGGCATCGTGCGCACCAGCCGCGCCGCGCTGCCGTACCTGCGCGCCTCCGCGCACGCCGCCGTGGTCAACACCTGCAGCATCGCGGCCACCGCCGGGCTGCCGCAACGCGCCCTCTACAGCGCGAGCAAGGGCGCGGTGCTGTCGCTCACCCTGGCCATGGCCGCCGACCACATCCGCGAGGGCATCCGGGTCAACTGCGTCAACCCCGGGACGGCGGACACCCCCTGGATCAGCAGACTGCTCGACTCCGCCGACGACCCGGCGGCCGAGCGGGCCGCGCTGATGGCGCGTCAGCCGCACGGCCGGCTGGTCAGCGCCGAGGAGGTGGCCGCCGCCATCGCCTACCTGCTCAGCCCTGCCGCCGGGTCGGTCACGGGTACCGCGCTGGCCGTGGACGGTGGTATGCAGGGCCTGCGGCTCCGGCCGCCGAGCGGGAACTGAGCCGCCGAACACCCATCGACGACCACGAGAGCAGGAACGATGCGAGCGCACCCGCTGGGCCGCAGCAGCACCGAAGTGACCGAGCTGTCCTTCGGCGCGGCCGCGATCGGCAACCTGTTCGCCGAGGTCAGCGACCAGGACGCGGCCGAGGCCGTGGCGGCGGCCTGGGACGGGGGCATCCGCTCCTTCGACACCGCGCCGCACTACGGCCTGGGCCTGTCCGAGCGCCGGCTCGGCGCCGCCCTGCGGGACCGTCCGCGCGCCGAGTACACCCTCTCCACCAAGGTCGGGCGGCTGCTGGTGCCCGACCCCGGCGCGACCGGCAGGGACGACCAGGGCTTCATGGTCCCCGCCACGCAGCGGCGGGTCTGGGACTTCAGCGCCGACGGGGTGCGCCGCAGCCTGGAGCAGAGCCTGGTCCGGCTGGGTCTGGACCGGGTCGACACCGTCTTCATCCACGACCCCGACGACCACGCCGACCAGGCCCTCGCCGAGGCCTATCCGGCGCTGGAGCAGCTGCGCACGGAGGGCGTCGTGGGCGCCATCGGCGTCGGCATGAACCAGAACGCGCTGCCGGCCAGGTTCGTCCGGGAGACCGACCTGGACGTGGTGCTGCTGGCCGGCCGCTGTTCGCTGCTGGACGGCAGCAGCCTGGACGAACTGCTGCCGGAGGCGGCCCGGCGCGGGGTCTCCGTGGTCGTCGGCGGGGTCTTCAACTCCGGCCTGCTGGCCGACCCGCGCCCCGACGCCACCTACGACTACCTCCCGGCACCGGAACAGACCCTGGCCAGGGCGCTGCGGCTGCAGCAGCTCTGCGAGCGGCACGGCGTCCCGCTGCGCGCCGCCGCCGCCCGCTACCCGCTGCGCCAGCCCGCCGTCGCCGGGGTGCTGCTGGGGCTGCGGGACGCGGCCCAGGTCGAGGACGCACTGGCGCAGTACCGCCGGGAGATCCCGGCGGCGCTCTGGGCCGAGCTCGCCGAGGAGGGGGTGCGCTGATGCCCGGGCCGGCAGCGCCATGGAACCCGACGCCCGTCGAATGGGAGCCGACCGTATGAGAGTCGCCCTGCACACCAGGGTCCGCGCCGACCGGATCGAGGCCTACGAGCAGGCCCACCGCGAGGTGCCGCCCGAGCTCAGCGCCGCGATCCGGGCGGCCGGAGCCACCTCCTGGACGATCTGGCGCAGCGGCACCGACCTGTTCCACCTGCTGGAGTGCGCGGACTACCCGGGCCTGCTGGCCGCGCTGGAGCGGTTGCCGGTCAACATCGCCTGGCAGGCCAGGATGGCCGGACTGCTGGACGTGGCCCATGACTACTCGTCCGACGGTGCCTCGGCGGTGCTCCCGGTGGTGTGGGAACTGTGAGCCGCACCGACCCGTTCGGCGCCGTCGACGCCCACCACCATGTCTGGGACCTCTCGGTCCGCGACCAGGACTGGCTGACCGGCGCTGAACTGGCGCCGCTGCGCCGCGACTTCACCGTGTCCGAACTGGAGCCGCAGGCGCGGGCGGCGGGGGTCGGCGCCAGTGTGCTGGTGCAGACGGTCACCGTGGCCGAGGAGACCCCGGAGCTGCTCGCCATGGCGGCGGACAGCAGCCTGGTCGCCGGGGTGGTCGGCTGGACCGACCTCACCGCGCCCTCCGTCGCCGACGTCCTCGCCGCGCTGCGGGAGGGGCCCGGCGGCGCGTACCTGGTCGGCGTCCGGCACCAGGTCCAGGGCGAGCCCGACCCCGACTGGCTGGTCCGTCCCGAGGTGCTGCGCGGCCTGGCCGCCGTCGCCGGGGCCGGGTTGGCCTACGACCTGCTGGTGCTGCCGCACCAGCTCCCGGCGGCGGCCCGGGCCGCGGAACTTCTGCCCGGGCTCACCTTCGTCCTGGACCACCTGGCCAAACCGCCGGTTGCGGCGGGCGAGTTGGAGCCCTGGGCGGGTCTGCTGCGCGAGCTGGCGCGCCGTCCCAACGTCCATGCCAAGCTCTCCGGCCTGGTCACCGAGGCCGACTGGGACAGCTGGACCCCTGCCGACCTGCGTCCCTACGCCGAAACGGCTCTGGACGCCTTCGGCCCGGACCGGCTGATGGCCGGCTCCGACTGGCCGGTCTGCACCCTCGCGGCGGACTACGGCCGGGTCATGGACACCAACCGCGCCCTGGTCGCAGCGCTCGGCGCCGACGAGCGCCGGGCGGTGCTGGCCGGCACCGCCGTCCGCGCCTACGGGCTGCCCACGGCGCCGACAGCATGAGGGGCCCGCCGTCCGAGGACGGCGGGCCCCTCACCACATCGGACTACAGCGGGCGGATGTTCTCCGCCTGCGGGCCCTTGGGGCCCTGCGTGACGTCGAACTCGACCTTCTGGCCCTCGAGCAGCTCGCGGAAGCCCTGGGCGTTGATGTTCGAGTAGTGCGCGAAGACGTCGGCGCCGCCGCCGTCCTGCTCGATGAAGCCGAAACCCTTTTCGGCGTTGAACCACTTCACGGTTCCACTGGCCATGATCTGTCTCCTTCAGGGGCAGAGTTCGGGCGCCGCGACGTGCGGTGTCCGAGTCGCCGCGATGATCGCCCCGCTCCGGCTGCGACAAGACACAGATCTGCGACATGGCACAGAGGGCCGGAAAAAACAAAAGTGCGCCTGCGGTCACTGTCGACCCGCCAGGCGCACACAACGTTCATGGGAACACCAAAACTGCAACGCCTCCAAAGCTAGCACACGCCGCGCCGACGCAGCCGTTCTTTCCGTCCGGGGCAGGCTGTGCAAGGCTGGCAGGTACGGACGCCACCCCCGTCCCCCCAGACATCCCTCCCCCCGACTGCGAGGCACGATGCGCGTCACCATCGCCGGCTGCTCCTTCTATCTACAGGCGAGCGAAGTCGTCGCGCTGATGAAGGACGTGAAGGCCGAGCCGGTCACCGGCGAGTCCGTCCGGATCGGGCGCCGCACCTACCCGGTCAAGCAGGTCGGCGCCGTGATCACCAAGCAGGACCGGCGCGACTTCAGCGCCGCCGACGTCACCCGGGCGATGGAGAAGCTCGGCTTCACCTGCACCCCGGCGCCCGCGCCGGAGCCCGCTCCGGCCGCCGAGCCGGAGACCGGCGCCGAACAGCTCTGGCAGTAGCCTCGGACGGCAGTTCCGGGAACGGGGGCGCGCAAGCGCCTCAGCCGCGCCCCGGCCGGTCCGGAAGCGCGTCCAGATAGACCCACATGCCGCCCTCGCGGATGAACCTGCTGTGCTCGTGCAGCACGCCCTCCTCGCCGCCCTCGGCGAAGCGGGCCCGGAACTCCACCGTGCCCGCGAGGTGGAACGGGCCGCCCTCGCCGCTGCCCAGGACCTCCAGCCCGAGCCAGCGCTGCTCCGGGTCCAGGGCCAGCAGCGGCGGCCGGGTGCTGGAGTGCCAGCTGCGCAGCAGGTACGCGGTGTCGCCGACGGCGAAGGCGCTGTAGCGGGAGCGCATCAGCAGCTCCGCGGTGGCGGGGGCGGGCACGGGGGCCCGGCCCGGCTCGGGCGTGGTGGCGGCGTGGAAGGGCCCGCAGCACTCCCCGTACGGCTTGCCGAAGCCGCAGGGGCAGTCGGCGTCCAGAGGGAACGTTGCTGCGGGGGCAGCCGCCGTCCTGCGCGCGCCGGCCTTCGCCGTGCCGCTGCCGCTGCGGCTGCTGCTGCTGGTGCGTGCCTTGCTGTTGCGGGCTTTGCTGCGTCGGGACATCCCTCGATTGTGCACGCTTCGCCGACCCGGGCGGGCCCAGGAGTGCGCCGGGTCACCCGCAGGTGTATCCCGTCCCGGGGCGGTGAGACGAGTCCCCGACATCAGCCACCCTGGTGAGGAGTCCCGGACGTGCACTTCCTGACAGCACTGCGACCGCTGGCGGTGATCACGGGCGCGATTCTCGCCGCCCTGGTCCTCAACAGGATCGCCGAGGCCGTCGTGGGCAGACTCACCGCCCGTCGCCCCGACACACCGCTGTGGGTGCTGCTGCGCCGCTGCCGGATGCCGTTCCTGCTCACCCTGGTCAGCACGATCGCACTGCTCGGCGAGCCGGGGGCCGGACTGGCCGAGGGTTTGCGCGGCCCGGCCCGGCACATGCTGGTGCTGGCCGCCATCATGAGTTCGTCCTGGCTGGTGGCCAGGGTGATCGCGCTGACCATCGACCTCAGCCTCAACTCCTATGCGACCGGCCCCCGGGACCCGGCCCGGATCCGCCGGGTCCGGACCCAGGCGGACCTGATGCGCCGGATATCCGGCGCGGCCACCGCGGTCGTCGCCATCGCCGCGATGCTGCTGACCTTCCCGGGCGTGCGGACCGTCGGCGCCAGCCTGCTGGCCTCGGCCGGGCTGATCGGCCTGGTCGCCGGGGTCGCCGCGCAGAGCACGCTGGCCAACCTGTTCGCCGGACTCCAGTTGGCTTTCGGCGACATGGTCAGGATCGGGGACTCGGTGGTGGTCGCCGGGGACTGGGGCACCGTCGAGGAGATCACCCTCACCTATGTGGTCATCGCCACCTGGGACCAGCGGCGCATCGTCATGCCGGTGTCCTACTTCGCCGGCAAGCCGTTCGAGAACTGGTCCCGCAACGATCCCAGCATGACCGGCACGGTGCTGCTCCACCTCGACCACACCACCCCGGTGGAACCGCTGCGGGCGGAGTTCCTGGCCCTGCTGCGCAAGAGCGAGCTGTGGGACGGCAGAGGGCAGGCGTTGCAGGTGGTGGACACCACCCCGAGCACCATCGTGGTCCGGGCGCTGATGACGGCCAGGGACGCCCCGGAGGCCTTCGACCTGCGCTGCTGGATCCGCGAGGGGCTGATCGCCTTCCTCCGCGACCACCACCCGCAGGCCCTGCCCCGGGTCGCCGTCGGCCGCGGACCGGAGCAGCCGGCCGACGCCGCGCCGCCGCGGGACCGCGCCCCGTCCTAGGCACTCTGCGTCCCAGACGCTCTGCGTCCTAGGCACTCTGCGTCCCAGGCACTCTGCGTCCTGGGTCGATCGGCCCCTCAGGCGGTCTCCTTGCCGGACGGCTGCTCCCCGGTGTCCTCGTCCTTGAAGGAGGTGCGCACCTGCTGCTCGGGCCGCCGTTCCTCCTGCTTCACGATGGCGTCCAGCACCTCCCGGTCCGCGCGGTTCAGCGGCGGCTGCATCAGGGTGCGCGGCCACAGCCGGCGGGCCCGCACCACATTGGCCTCGGCGGCGTACATGGTGATCTGAGCGGCGAGGTAGAGCCAGGAGATCAGTCCGAGGACAGTGCCGAAGAAGCCGTAGACCTGGGTGGAGTGCCGGAGTTGATGGGCCACCAGGATCCCGCCGAAGGTCTGCAGCGCGGTCCAGGCCGGGCCCGCGACCAGGCAGCCGGGCAGGAGCTGGGCCAGCGTCACCTCTTCCGGGGTGAGGATCCGGAAGCAGATCAGGTAGAGGCCGATGTTGACGGCGACCGAGCCCAGCAGGCCGCCGATCCAGGCCAGGGCGCCGTGGGCGAGGAAGCCGACCAGGCCGGCCGTGGCGGTGCTCAGGGCCAGGCCGAGGCCCAGGGCCACCAGCATCAGCAGCCCGCGTCCCATCCGGGGGAAGAAGCCGGGCCGTTCGGTGCCGGGGATGTTCCACACCTCGGCCATGGCGAACTGCAGGATCTGGGTCATCCCCAGCGAGCCGTAGAGCAGGCCGAGGACGCCGATGGCCACGGCGGCGCCGGTGCCCTGCAGCGAGTGCACGTTGTCCTGCAACTGGTTGCCGATGATGGGGAAGTCGGCGAGCGCCGAGTGCAGCACCGCCCGCTGGGCGGCCGGGTTGCCGTGCAGGACGAAGCCCAGGCTGGTGGTGAGCAGCAGGAGCAGCGGGAACACCGCGGCGAAGGCGTAGTAGGTGATCAGCGCGGCGAGCTGGCCGCCCCGGTCGTCGCCGAACTTCTTGACCACGCCGACGGTGAACGCTGTTGCGCGGTGATTCTGTTGGGCCCCGTCCACGGAGCGCAGGGCCCGTTCGAAGATGTTCACCGTGGCTCCCCCGCCCGTCCTCATGAGCAGTTCGGATCACCTGTCCATCCGTTCACCTGCCCTGATCCGCGGGTACGACACCGGCCCGGACGGCGGCCCACCGGAAGGCGGCCTACCGGAAGCGGGAGAGCCTGCGCTTCGCGGCCTTGCGCCGACAGGCGGGGAACCGGCGGTCCACCTCGGCCACCGCGGCCCGCTGGCCCGCGTAGAGGACGCCGTAGCCGAAGCCTTCCTCGCCGGCCCGGTGCGCGACGGCTGCCAGCTCCGGCAGCGCGGAGCAGGCCAGCAGTGCGTCCTGGCGTTCGCCGAGCAGCTGCTGCAGCCGCTTCATCGCCTTGGCCATCCGCTTGGCGGGCTTCCCCACCGCTGGCCGGGCGCCCTCGGCGGCGTACCGGGCCCGCTTGGCCGCCTTGCGGGTCGCGTGCAGCGCCTGGTCGCGCTGCGATCCGGCCGGTGCGGCCGCCGCCGCGTCGGCTCGCGCCGTCACCCGGCGCTGCTCCCGGCGGGCGATGCGGCGGAACTCCGCGACCGCGCCGCGACGGGCCCGGCCGCGCAGCGGCGGCCTGGCGGCCAACTCCTCCAGGCCGTCCAGCAGGGTGAAGTAGCGGGGGCCGTCCAGGGTGGCGACTGCGCGCTTCCAGGAGCGGCGGTACTCGGCCGAGGCCCAGCTGTCGATCCGCTCGCGCACCGGGCCCGGGCACTCCGCGGCCGGCAGCCGTCCGATCTCCGCGCCCAGCCTGGCCCCCAGCACCTCCCGGTCCCGGGCCTCGCCCAGTACCGCGCCGAGCCAGCGCAGCTCCTCGGCCAGTGCCCGGCCGGGCTCCTCGGCGAGCAGCCGCCGATGGGTGCGCAGGGTGCTCCGGAGCCGCCGCACCGCGACGCGCATCTGGTGCACGGCGTCGGCCTCGTCCGCGCGGACGGCCGGGTCCAGGGCGATCAGCTGCTGGACCTGCGCGCGGAGCAGCGCGGTGACGGCGGCCCCGACGGTGCCGGCGCCGAGCCTGGCAGCCTGCTTCCGGCCCATGCCCTTGTCCTGCCCTTTGCCGTCCTGCCCTTTGCCGTCCTGCCCTTTGCCGTCCTGCCCTTTGCCGTCCTGGCCCTTGCCCCGGGCGCGGCGGCCGGGCGCTGCTTCCATGGTCCCCCGTCCCATGGTGTCCCGGCCCAGTGCCCGGGCCAGTTTGGAGGGGCTGGAGGAGCGGCGCAGGCCTGCGCGGAAGAAGCGCTGCTCCACCGCGTCCAGCAGGTCGGCGCCGCCCTCCACGAGTTCGGCCTCGACCTCGGTCCACGAGGTCAGCACCGCGGAGCTGCCGCCGCCCCGGTGCCGGCTGTGACCTTCGCGCTGGGTGGGGACGGCGGGCTGTGCCTGCTCCGCGGCCTCCGGTGCGAACCGCTCCGGCGCCAGCACCTGGGCCGACACGGCGTCCTGCGCCACTTCGGCCAGCGACCGGTGCTCGGAGTCCAGCAGCAGTCGGCGGCGCCGCTGGGTGCGCAGGTGCACGATCGGGATCAGCGCCTGACCGCGCGCGTACGCCCGGGTGCGCTGGGTGAGCACGCGGGGCACCCGCCCTGGCGCGCCGGCGTTGAGCGGCAGGTGCACCTCATGGCGCTCGTCCGGTCCGACCGGCAGCTTCAGGTGCCAGCCGGAGTCATGGCCGCCGGTGCGCCGCCGCAGCGTGATGCCGTGCTCCAGCAGCCTCAGATCAGCGGTGTCGTAGTAGACCGCGTCGAGGTTCTCGACGTCCGGGTCGGATATCTCGGAGACGCCGGGGAGCCCGTCCAGGGCGGGGAGAGCCGCGTCCACCATGCCGTCGAACTTGCGTTCCTTCTCGATATGGCTGCTCGTCATAGCGGTTCCCTGCCCACCAGCGGTGGCCGCATACCGTGCGCACTGAGGTTTCAGCAGACTCCTTGCGGCCCAAGAGACCTGCATGAACAAACTCGCGGTCCGTGTCGAGATGCGACGGGGCCTTCGCTACGGCCCCAGCGGGCAGCTGCTCGACGTCTACCGGCCGGCCTCCCCGCCCGGGGACCTGGTCCCCACCGTGCTGCTGTGGCACGGCCGCCCCGCCGACAACCGGGCGGTGATGGCCACGCTGGCCCGGGAGGTGGCCGGCCACGGCCTGCTGGTCCTGGTCCCCGACTGGCGCACGGACGCACCGGACGGCGGCTGGGGGCAGTTGCGCGAGTCCCTCGCCTACGCGCGCACCCGCGCGGCCCGGCACGGCGGCGACGCCGGGCGGATGGTGCTGGCCGGCTGGTCCCTGGGCGGCCGCGCCGCCCTGGCGACCGCGCTGCGGCCGTCCGCGGCGAGCGCCGACGGCTGGCGGCCGGCCGCCGTCGTCGGCCTCGGCAGCAACTACAACTCCGAGGACGAGCTGATGTACCCGACCGTGATGGCGGAGCTGGCCCGCTCCCGGGCCACCCCGGTCCCGGTCCGGCTGCACCACGGCACCGCCGACGCCGTCGTCGACGTCGCCCGCTCCCGCGAGTTCGCCGCCGCGCTGCGGTCGCGGGGCTGGCCGGTCACCCTCACCGAGTCGGACTCGGACCACTCCGGCGTGGTGATGGCCGAGTACGACCGCGGCCTGGGCCGCTGCCGCGGCGCCACCGCGGACCACGCCCTGCGGGCCGGGGAGGTGACCGCCCGCCTGATCGCGGAGGCGGCCGGGGTCCGGGTGTCCTGAGCCGCCCCGAGCCGCCCCGAGCCGCCGTGCCCCGCGCGGAACCGCATAGGCTGGCCCGATGGACGCGGTACGGGTGTGGCTGGGGTGGGCCGACGGCAGTGCGGCCGGCGGGGACGCGGACCGGAGTTTCACCGACCGGGCCGCCGTGCTGGACCCGGAGGAACGGGCCAGGGCGGCCGCCTTCGCCCGTCCCGGGCTGCGGAACCGCTACACCGCCGCCCATGTGATGCTGCGCCAGGTCCTCGGCGAGTGCCTGGGCCTGGACCCCGCGCTGGTGTGCTTCGACCGGGACGCCTGCCCCTGCTGCGGCGGCCCGCACGGGCGGCCGGTGCTCGCGGGGGAGCAGCGGTCCCTGGAGTTCTCGCTGTCCCACGCCGGGGCCCTGGTCGCGATCGCCGTGGCCGCGGCTCCGGTCGGCGTGGACGTCGAGACCCTGCCCGGGCCCGGAACCGTCGCCGACGTCGCCTCCGCACTGCACCCCGCCGAACGCGCGGAGATCGCCGCAGCGGCCGACCCCGCGGTGGCCTTCGCCCGGCTCTGGACCCGCAAGGAGGCCTACCTCAAGGGCCTCGGCACCGGCCTGGGCCGCGGCCTCGACCTCGACTACGTCGGCAGCGAGCAGCCCGGCCCCCCGGACTGGGCGATGGCCGACCTGCCCGCCCCCGACGGCCACGCCGTCGCCGTCGCCGTGCGGCAGCCGGAACCGGTTGTGGCAGGGTTGACCTGGCTGACCCCGGAAGCGGAGCCGGCGACCCGGCACGACCAGGACTGAGGACCAGCGCCGCCATGACCGACACCCGCCCCTACGTCCTGCTCAGCGCCGCCATGTCGGTGGACGGCCGGATCGACGACACCTCGCCGGAACGGCTGCTGCTGTCCTCCCCGGAGGACTTCGACCGGGTGGACGGGCTGCGCGCGGACAGCGACGCGATCCTGATCGGCGCCGGGACCCTCCGCGGCGACGACCCCCGGCTGCTGGTCAACAGCCCTGACCGGCGCGCCGGGCGCAGTGCCGGGGGCCGTCCCGAGCAGCCGCTGCGGGTGGTGCTGACCGGCAGCGGCGACCTCGATCCGGACCAGCGCTTCTGGCACCACGGCGTCGCCAGGGTCGCCTACGCCCCGGACGCCGTCGCCCCGGCCCTCGCCGCGCGGCTGGGGCCGCTCGCGGACGTGGTGGGCACCGGCGCACGGCTGAACCCCGGCGCCGTCCTGGACGACCTGGGCGCCCGTGGCGTGCGCCGGCTGATGGTCGAGGGCGGGGGAGCGGTGCACACCCTGTTCCTGACGGCGGGTCTGGTGGACGAGATCCAACTCGCCGTCGCCCCCTTCTTCGTCGGCGACGCAGCGGCCCCCGGCTTCGTCCGCCCCGGCCTGTTCCCCCAGGACGCCGCCCACCGGATGACCCTCGCCGGGACCCGCGCCCTCGGCGACACCGCCCTGCTCCGCTACCTGGTGGACCGCCCCCCGCTGACCCCGGCCGACCGCCGCCTGCTGGCCGAGGCCATCGCGGAGTCCCGCCTCTGCCCGCCCTCCGACACCGCCTACTCCGTCGGCGCGCTGATCATCGCCGAGGACGGCACCGAACTGGCGCGCGGCCACTCCCGCGAGGGCGGCGACCCCAAGGTCCACGCCGAAGAGGCAGCCCTCGCCAAGCTCTCCCCCGACGACCCCCGGCTCCCGGGTGCCACCCTCTACACCACCCTGGAACCCTGCAGCACCCGCGCTTCCCGCCCCACCCCCTGCGCCCAGCTCGTCCTGGCCTCCGGCATCCGCCGCATCGTCCTCGCCTGGCGCGAACCCGCCCGCTTCGTCGCCGACTGCCAGGGCGTCGAACTCCTCCAGCAGTCCGGCCGCACCGTCCTCGAATGCCCGGAACTGGCCCCCGAGGCCCGCGCCGTCAACGCCCACCTGGCCTGATCCGGGCCCAGCCCGGTCCCCGGCGGTCTCGGCGGAGCTCCGTACGCGGCGATCCAGGCGGGCGGTCCGGGCGCCTTCGCCCAGGCACAGCCTCAGCCGTCGGTGTCGGCGTCGTCGCTGCCGGCGCCGTCGGCGGCGCGTTGTTCCTCCGGCCAGACGCCCACGTGGTCCGGTTCCAGGGAGACGCCGACGCGGTGTTCCATGCCGAGGGCTTCGAGGAACTGGCGGGGGAGTTGGATGCGGCCGGTGCGGTCGAGCATGGCGTACTCGCGTTCCTCCAGGGACTCCTCGCCGTGTTCGTCGGTGGCGAGGCGGCGGAGCACCTCGGAGCTGGCGCGGCCGTCGCGGATGGCCACGGTGCGGCGGACCTCGCCGGCGACCATGAGGTCGTGGGTGACGATGACCACCGTCGCGCCCAGTTCGCGGTTGACGGTGCGGAATGCCTCGAAGATCTGCGCGCCGGTCTCGGAGTCCAGCTCGCCCGTGGGCTCGTCGGCGAGCACCACCGAGGGCTGGTTGGCCAGGGCGACGGCGATGGCGACGCGCTGCTGCTCGCCCCCGGACATCTGCTGGGGTCGCTTGTCGCCGCAGTGCGCCACGCCGAGCAGGTCCAGCAGTTCGCCGGCCCGCTCGCCTTGGCTGCGCTTCAGCCTCCGCCCCCGGCCACCGGTCAACTGCATCGGCAGCGCCACGTTCTGGCGGCCCGTCAGGAACGGCATCAGATTGCGGGCGGTCTGCTGCCAGACGAAGCCGACCACCTCCCGGCGGTACGCCAGCCGCTCCTTGGCGCCCATCGCCATCAGGTCGCGGCCGGCCACGGTGGCCTTGCCCGCGGTGGGCACGTCCAGGCCGGCCAGGATCTGCAGCAGCGTGGACTTGCCGCTGCCCGAGGCGCCGACCAGGGCCATCAGGTCGCCCTGAGTGACCGTCAGGTCCAGCCCCTGCAGGGCCTGGACCTCCACCCCGTCGGAGGAGAAGATCCGGACCAGCCGGTCGCAGGCGATCACCGCGTCGTGCCCGTAGGCGGGCCGCTCCCGGGCGGCGGCGGCCCTGCCGCGGAGCTCGTCCAGGCTGGGCATGGCCTCGGAGCCGCCGGCGGTGCTCTCCGCGGTGGTGCTCATCGTTGGTCCCCCACTCTCAACTCGACACCGATCTGGCGTTTGCCGATCACTGCTGCTTCGACCACGACCACCGCCACGGCGAGGACCAGCAGCACCAGTCCCGGGCCGAGCACGGGCAGCGCGGTGGCCCGCAGCCCGGCGTCGACGGTCACGCCCACCAGCGCCGACAGGTCCACCGAGGGACCCAGCAACGGGACGGCCGCCAGGCCCAGCGCGGTGCCGGCCAGCACCGCCGCGACCACCTGCGGCAGCGCCTCCACCAGGATCAGCCGGTAGCCCTGACGGGGGGTCATCCCCATGGTGCGCAACCGTACCAGCAGGGCTGCGCGCCCCGGCGCGGCCTGCAGCAGCGACAGCAGCACCGCCAGCACCGCGAGCGCGGCGCCCGCCAGCACGGTGGCCAGGTAGAGCGTGGCCGCCCCGTCGGACAGCCGGTCGCCGTGCAACGTGGCCAGCGCCTCGGTGCGGAGGTCGACGGTGAGGGCTGTCGACCCGGCGGCGCGGGACACCGCTGATCGCAGTGCCCTTCCGTCCACCGGGCCGGTGACGTAGAGCGTCAGCGGCGCGTCGGCGGCGGCGGACGCGTGCGGCTGGGCGTCCAGTGCCTCGCTGGAGGCGAGCAGGAACGGATTCTTGCCCATCAGCACCGAGTCCAGTACTCCGGCGACCCTGATCCGGAAGGTGCCGAAGTCGTTCTGCACCTCCATCGGTGCCGAGCCCATGGTCGCGGCCACGTCCGCGGAGACCAGGACCGGGATCGGGCCGCTGCCGCTGTAGTGCAGCAGCCCGGCCGGGAAGGACCCGCCGTCCACCCGGTCCGAGACGCCCCGGTAGCCGGACGGGTCCACCGCGTAGAAGTCGGCCACCGCGTCGTTCTGCGGGAACTGGACCCGGCTCTGCGCCACCGGCAGCACGCTGCGCACGCCCGGCGAGCTGCGTACCGCCGCGACCACGGCCGCGGGGATCTGCGCGCCCGTACCGCTCACCTGGGCGTCCGCGCCGACCTCGGCCAGGGCGGCCTGTTCGCGGCCTTCGCCGATGCCGCTGAGCACCTCGCTGCCGAACACGGCCACGGTCAGCGCCAGCAGCAGGGCCATCAGCGGCAGCACCGAGGCGGTCGAGGAGGCGCGCCCGGCCCTGGCCAGGCCGAGGAAGCCGACGGCGCCACCGCGCCGCTGCGAGGGGCGCGCAGCCAGCCGCAGCGGCCAGGGGTAGAGCCGCATCAGCAGGAACGCCCCGGCCAGGCCCATCAGCAGCGGTGCACCGGTCAGCAGCAGGTCGACGCCGCCGCTCGACACCAGCCCCTGGCGCCGTACCGCGACCACGGCGGCGACCGCCACCAGCACCACTGCCAGTTCGGCGACGGTGCGCCGACGGCTGGGCCGGGCCGTGGTCACGTCCTCGGGACGCCCCGCGGCCCGGATCCTGCGGTGCCGGAACAGCCCGCGCAGCGGCATCGCGGCGGTGGCGACCGCCCAGACCGCGAGGCCCGCGGTGAGCGCGGGCAGGGTCCGGCCGGTGGGCAGGAGCAGCAGGGCCAGGCCGATGCCGGCGACGGCGCCCGGCGTGGTGCAGCACAGTGCCTCACCGAGTAGCCGGCGGCCCAGCGCGGGCATGCTGCCGCCGCGCGCCCGCAGCAGCCGCAGTTCGCCGTCCCGCCGGTCCGCCGCCAGCCCGGCGGCCATCAGCAGCACCGCGCCGGCGATCCCGGCCGTGCCGGCCAGGCCCACCGTGAGCACCGGGGCGATGGCGTCCGCCTCGGACGTGAACTGGGTGAGGGCGTCGGGCAGGCCGGAGCTGAACTGCTGGCCCTGCGGGAACCCGGCACCGGGCGCCTTCGCCGCCGCCTGCCCGTCGCCGGTCAGCACGTTCGCCAGTCGGCTCTGCAGCCCCGGGATGTCGTGCGCGTGCAGAACCCCCTGCTGCGGAAGGAACCACCAGTAGGCCTCCATCGTGCCGACGGCGGGGAAGTACGGGACGGTGCCGGCCGCCACCAGCGCCTCGACGTGCCAGGTGCTGGCGGGGTCGAGGCCGCCGGTCGGGGGCAGGGTGAAGGTGGAGACCGGGGCGATCAGGCGCGGCTCCGCGCTCCAGTAGTCCTGGTTCGGGTTGAGCGGCTGGTAGACGCCGACCACGTGGAGCAGCACCGGCGAGCCCCGCTGCGGCGCCAGGTGCAGCACCTGGCCGAGCCGGATGTGGACGGTGCCCGCGGTCGCGGCGCTGACCGCGATCTCCAGCTCGTGCGGCGCAGCGGTGCCGGCGCGGGGCGGCTGCGGCATCCGGCCCCGGACCACTTTCAGCCGGGAGGCTTCGCCGTCCTGCCAGTCCAGGGTCATCAGCGGCGGGATGCCCTCGGGCCGGGCCAGGCCGGGGTCCATGAGGAAGTCCCTGACCCCGGTGGTGTGCACGCCGGTGCTGCCGCCGGAGGTCTCGGCGGGCACCTCGGTGAGGATGCCCGCGAGCTTGGCGCGGACGGCCGCGAGGTTCGACGGCGACACCGTGGACGCGTCGTCAAGCTTCGTAAGGGTGCCGTCGCGGGCGAAGCCGGCGACGGCCTCCACCGCCGAACCCGACACTCCGGCCTTGGCCAGCTCGCTGTGCAGCGCGCCGTCCTGGTAGCGGTCGTACCAGCGCGGGAAGCCGGCCGCGATGAAGGTGGTGGCCAGCACCAGCACCACCAGGGCCAGCGCCGCTCCCATGGCGGACCGCAGCCTGGTCCGGGTCCAGGGCGCCACGGCCGGCGGCCGGGCGGCGCCCGACCCCGACCCCGACCCCGGTCCGGGCCCGGACCGGTACCCGCGACGCAGGCCCGGAAGCCGTCCCCGGCGCGGCTCCTGACGCTCGCTCACCTGCTGCTCCCCGCTCATGAGTCCTCCGGCTGCCGCAGCTGCCGGGCCGGGTCGCCGCCGCGCAGCCCCGCCACCACCGCCGTCAGCAGCGGCACCGCCGCGACCGCCACCAGCAGCAGCACCAGCCGTTCGCCGGGTATCCGCACCAGTACCTGGGGGACCGGTCGGTGCGCCACCGGGGTGATCACCAGCAGCGGCGTCACCAGCCGGGTCAGCGCCAGCCCCAGACCGGCGCCCACGCCGACCCCCACCACCACCGGCAGCGCCAACTCCGCGGCGGTGCCGCGGACCAGCTGCCACCGTCCGGCGCCCAGCGCCCGCAGCACCGCCACCTCGCCCGTCCGCCGCCGCACCGCGCCGGCCGCGTCGGCGCTGAAGCCCACCGCGGCCAGGGCGACGGCCAGGGCGACCGCGGCGAGCAGAGCCGCCTGCGGTCCGGTGCCCAGCGGGTCGGACAGGGCGGCCGCGGAGACCTGGTCGCGGACGTACACCGCCGCCACTCCCTGCAGACTCCGCAGCGCCGTGCCGACCCGGTCGGCGGTGCCGGGGGCGGAGGCGACGGACAGCCACCACTCGGCGGCCGGCAGCGGGGTGGCCTGGTCGGCCAGCGCCCGGCGGTTGTAGGAGGCCAGGTCCACCAGCAGGGCTCCGCCGTACTCGCTCGGGTCGGTGCTGCCGTACCCCGAACCCTGCACCAGCGCCGATCCGTTGATCCCCTGTTCGGCTGCGCTCCCGGTGCCGGGGAGCGCCTCGACCGAGGCGGTGATGACGACCTGCACCGAGCCCGACCCTGAGGGAAGGGCCAGCTGCGAGCCGATACGGGTGCCGGTGGAGGAGAGGAACTGGTGGTCGGCCACGGCCGGCAGCGCGCCGGTCGGGGTGCCGGCGGGGCGGAGGGTCAGCGTTCCGGAAGGTGTGTCGCTGCCCGGACCGGCGCGGAAGGTGCCGCTGTCGATGACGGCGGTCAGCAGCGCCCCGCGGCCGGACGCCATGCTGAGCACCTTCCCGTCGACGTAGCCGGCGGCACCGTCGGCCGGGCCGTAGGAGATGTTGTTCTCGCCCGCGTCGAAGGACGCCTTCCAGTCGGCGCCCTGCGGCAGGGCGGCCGCGGCGCCGCCCTGTCCCTGCCCGCGCACCGCGTGCACGGTGAACGTCTGGGTGACCGCCTGCCCCAGCGAGACCGGAGTGGTGACGGTCACTCCGCTCACCCACAGCGGGTAGGCGGGAGCGCCGCCGCCGGTGGCGGCGGCCAGGTCGAAGACGACCGGGTGGGTGGCTCCGTCGGCCTCGACCGATCCCGCCGCGAGTGTGTAGGGGAGGCCGTAGCGGTCGGTGACCTGGATCGCGACCCCGTCGGTCGAGCCGCTCATCTGCGGCAGGCCTGTCGCCCCCGCTGCCCCCGACCCGCGCAGGGCCAGCCCGGCGCTGAGGTCCAGCACGATGCTGTCGGGCCGGCCCGGGACCTGGATGCCCTGGGCGGCCGCGGGCAGCGCCTTGTCCGCCAGCGAGGACAGCAGTTGGCGGGCGCTGCGGTCGGCCAGGTCGGCACGCAGCGGGTACCGGTCGGCCTCCTGCCGGGTGTCCAGGGCGACCAGCTCGGCGGAGCGGCCGGAGGTCGCCGACACCGAGCCGCGGCCCACCGGGACCGCTCCGGTCACCCCCGGGACCGCGGTGTACTGCCCGCCCTGGCCGAACGGCGGGGTGCTGTTGGCCGCCACCCGGATCTGGCCGCCGGTGTTGAACGCGGCCTGGTCGGTCTGCGACTGCTGCCAGGTGGCGGTCTGCCCGATCGAGAGGGTGCCGATGGCGGTGGCCAGTGCCAGTACCAGCACCGGTCCTGCGCCCTGCTGCGGCCGCCGGGCCAGCTGCCAGCCCACCATGGCGGCCGGCAGCGAGCGTCCGCGTGCGGTGAGCCGTTCGGCGGCCTTGGCGGCCATCGGTATCAGACGCAGCGTCAGCACCGTTCCCGCGCACAGCGCCAGGGTCGGCGCGGCGACCAGCACCGGGTCGATGCCCAGCTTGCCGCCGCTGTCCGCGGTGAGCACCCCGCTGCCGTCGCCCTGGGCGGCGTAGTGGTTCAACTGCCAGTAGGCGCCCACCGCCAGGCAGAGCAGGGCCAGGTCCGAGCCGCCGCGCAGCAGCCCGGGCAGCGCCGCCCGGCGGGCCCGGCCGCGCCGGTGCTCGGACCAGCTCCTGGCCCGCACCAGGGTCGGGCCGAGCACCACCAGCGCGCTGGCGAAGGCGGCGGCCAGCGCGGCCCACCAGGCGCTGTTCGGCAACGGCCCGTCCAGCCGTACTCCCGAGCGGGCCAGCGGGCCGTAGCTGCCGAGCAGCCGGATCAGCGGGGAGGCGAGCAGCGGCGCGAACGCGGCAGCGGGGAGCACCAGCAGCACGGCCTCGGCGGCGGCCAGCAGGGTCAACCGGCGCGGGGCGGCGCCGCGGGCCCGCAGCAGCGCGTTCTCCGACTCCCGCTCCTCGGCCAGCAGTCGCGCCGCGAGCAGCAGCGTCATCATCGCCAGCAGGCACAGCTGCAGCACCGCCACCAGCAGCGTGGCGCGGGCCACCAACAGCGAGTTCTGCAACTGGTCCAGCAGCGAGGGCAGGACGCAGGTGGCGGAGAAGGGGCCGGCGCCGCTGCCGGCGGACCGGTCGCCGATGCCGTTCACCACCGCGCGCAGGCTCTGCGCCAGCACAGGCAGGTGCGCGCTGCCCAGGCCGCCGAAGTCGGCGACGACCTGCCAGGACTCCTGGTACTGCGGGACGGCGCCGTTGCCGAAGTCGGCGTCGTCGACCAGCAGCGGCCCGTAGGCGGTGCTGCTGTTGCCCGAGCCGCGCGAGGCGCCCTTGCCGAGCAGCGGATCGAGCTGCCAGTAGCGGTCGGTGCCGCTGCGCGGGGTGTAGACGCCGGTGATCCGCAGCCGCACCTGCTTGCCGCTGATCCGGTCCTTGACGGTGACGACGGGGGTGCGGCCGCCGGTGGCGCCGAAGCGCCGGGCCGCGGCCTGCGGAACCGCGACCGGAATCGGTGCGCCGGGCGTCGCCGTTCCCGGCCAGGCCCCGCTGAGCAGGCGCAGCCGGGCGCGGTCCGGCGAGCCGAGCGTGGCGGTGTCCGGGTCGGCTCCCTCGGCCGCGCCCGGCAGTGCGTAGGGGTCGGACAGCGCCAGCGCCAGCGTGCCGGTGGGCAGCCCGGGGAAGGCGTCGGCGGCGAGCTGCCGGACCGCGGCGTCGTTCCTGGTCCGGTCCGCCTGGCCCGCGGCGCGGGTCAGCAGCAGCGGGGTGCCGGCGGCGTCCGTGGTGGCGAGCGTGCGGCGGACCCCGGCGTCGCCGACCGAGGAGGTGAAACCGGCCAGCGCGGCCAGCACCGTGGTGGTGAGCAGCACGGTGAGCAGCGCGGCGGTGATCAGCAGGCGGTGGGCCCGCACCCGCAGCAGGACGAAGCCACCCACCTGAGCCCCCGTGCCCTCGCCCGATCACCGCTGATTCGCGGGCGATCCTGTCACGGAGGCCAGTGGTGGCGGAAGGGCCTTGGGCAAATCGTGTCCGACCCGGGAGTGGACGGGAGCTTGATCAGCGTGTACAGGTCAGGGAGTGTTGACCATCGACGCGGCCGCGTACACCAGGTAGTCCCAGAGCTGCTGCCGGTGCTCCTCGGCCAGCCCGAGTCCGTCCACCGCCGCCTTCATATGGCGCAGCCAGGCGTCGTGGGCGGCCCGGTCCACGGTGAACGGCGCGTGCCGCATCCGCAGTCGCGGGTGGCCCCGCTCGTCGCTGTAGGTGCGCGGGCCGCCCCAGTACTGCATCAGGAACAGCGCGAGCCGCTCCTCGGCCGGCCCGAGGTCCTGCTCCGGGTACATCGGCCGCAGCAGCGGGTCCTCGGCGACGCCCTGGTAGAAGCTGTGCACCAGGCGCCGGAACACCGGCTCTCCGCCGACCTGCTCGAAGAACGTCCGGGTGTCAGGGGTGCCTCGCTTGATCTGCTCCACAGCCCCATATTCGCAGACGCCAGCAGCGGCCATCCGACATACTCGGCGGATGATCGCACCGCGCGCACTGCTGCAGGCCCATCTGGACGCCTTCAACGCCGGCGACCTCGACGCGCTGATGGCCGGGTTCGCCGACGACGCGGTCTGGCGTACCGGCTCCGACACCGCCGCCGGGCGGCCCGAGTTGACCGAGCTGTTCGGCTGGGCGATGGCCAACATCATGCCGAAGCTGACCGTCCGCAGCGTGGTGGCCGAGGGTGAGTCCGCCGCCTGCGAGCTCACCGAGACGCTCACGCACGACGGCGTGACCAGCGCCGTCCCGATCGCGGGGTTCTTCCGCTTCCGCGACGGGCTGATCGTTTCGGCGACGGTCTACCGCGAGGGCAGCGCCGACCTGGCCTGAACCGGGCGCGCTGCCCGACGCCGCTCAGGCGTGGTGCACGGTGATGGTGGTCCAGGCGCCGACGTGGATCCGGTCGCCGTCCTTCAACGGGATCGGGGTGTGCGCCGGGATCGAGTCCGGCGCGCCGTTGAGGGTGGTGCCGTTGGTGGAGTCCTGGTCGATCACCACCCAGCCGCCGTCCGGCTGCTCCTGCAGCAGGGCGTGCTGGTGCGAGGCGCCCGGGTCCTCGGGGGCCGTGGACAGGTCGATCTCCGGCACGGTGCCGCGCTGGTTGCTGCGGCGGCCGATCCGGAGCTGCCCGCGCCCGGTCATCGGCACCCGCCGCTCCTGCGAGTACGGCGGGTAGTACAGTCCGGCGGCGTCCGGGCCGCTGCGCGCCATCATGTCGTTGAAGTAGTCGCGGTCGGCGGCGACGCTGGCCACCCAGGTGACCCGGCCGGCCGGCTGCTGCGGCTGGGACTGCTGGGACTGCTGCTGCTGTTCCGGCGGCGGCAGGAAGTAGTCGGTACCGAAGCCCCCGCTGGTGTCGCCGGTGGAGTACTGCACCCCGCCGTAGTTCCCCGGCTGCGGCTGCGGCTGCTGGGGCTGCGGCTGGCCGGGCTGGGCGTAGCCGCCGGGCTGCTGCCCGTAGCCCTGCTGCTGTCCGTAACCGGGCTGCGGCTGCTGACCGTAGGGCTGGGGCTGCTGCGGCTGCTGGGGTTGCTGTTGCTGCGGAGGCTGCTGCTGGAAGTGCGGCGGCACCGGGGACTGCTGCTGCTGCTGCGGCTGCTGGGCGCGCCGGGAGGGGGAGGCCAGGTCGTAGTCGTACCCGCACTCCTCGCAGTAGCGGCCGGTCTGCGGGGTGCTGCAGATCGGACACATCTCCAGCCCGGCGGTCTGCGGTGCCGGTTCCGGGGCCCCCCACTGCTGCTGGGGCTGCTGCTGATGCTGCGGCTGGGCAGCCTGTGGTTGCATGGGCCAGCCGCAGTAGTCGCAGTAGTCGGCGGCTGTCGAATCATGTCCCTGCGGGCAGATCGGCATAGGGAGCCCCCCTCTGGCTCGTGGGTGCAGCGCCCGGCCGGGCGGCCTGCTTCTTCAGGACGCGTGGTGCTCTGATGCGGGTCTGATCAGGGCGTCTTCTTGACCCGGACCGTCTTGGTGGACCGGGTCTCCAGTGTCATCGAGTCGGCCTCGCTGACGTTCTTACGGAATCGAACGGTACCTTCCTTCGGGTTCACCACGTCCACCACCTTCGCCAACAGCCGGAAGGTGTCCTCATTGCCCGATTCGTGCGCCAGCTGGACGGCCTTGCCCAGCTTGGACGTCGCGCTGTCCAGATCGCCGCGCCGGTGGGCCTCCATGCCCTCCTGGATCGCGTTGGCCAGGTCGGCCTGGCCGGTGTAGTGCGCCACCTGCGGGCTGATCTTGGTGGAGGCGGCGATGTCGTCCGTCCACACCGCCTTGACCAGGCCCTGGGACAGCACCTCGGTGCTCCCGTCGGGCTGCGGCACCACCAGGCTGATCCGTCCGGCCAGCATCTCGCTGCCCACGGCCGCCGAGGGCACCTCGATGCACACGTGGTAGTCGCGGCTCTCGTCGCCCCAGGAGCCGGTGGGGTAGTCCCCGGCGCGCGGCCCGGACTCCTTGCGGCGGCCGCTCAGGTCCTCGACGGTCGGGGCGACCTGCTTGACGAACTTCACCGCGGCATTGGCCGGCGTCCACACCCGCAGGGCCACGTCCGCCACCTCCTTGCCCATGGCGTTCTCCATCATGGCGCGGAAGTCGTCGGCGAGAGCCGCGGGGTCGGCGACGATGTCGACCGTGCCCAGCAGCGCCGAAGAGATCCGGCGCAGCTCCTGGACCTCCCAGTCGGTGCCCACGCCGCGGCAGTCCGCGGTGAAGTGGCCCTGCACCCGGTCCAGGGTGCGCTGCAGGTCGTTGGGGTTCTCGTGCTCGTTGCGGCCGTCGGTGAGCAGGATGCCGTGGCGGATGGATATGTCCCGGCGGGAGTGGAACAGCTGCTCCGCCTTGCTCAGCCAGGTGCCGATGGCGGTCCCGCCGCTGGGGGTGAGCCGCCGCAGCGACTGCTTGGCCTCCTCACGGCTGCCGGCGTGCGCCACCGCGAGCTGTCCGCCGCCCGGGTAGACCTCCTTGGCCTCGTGCGTCCCGGCCACCACGGCGAAGGCGACCCCGTCCCTGACCGCGTCGATCGCGGCGGCGGTGGCCTCACGGGCGGCGCGGATCTTGTCGGAGGGGTAGTCCATGGATCCCGAGCAGTCCACCATGATCACTACCGCCGCGTCCGGTCCGTCGGCGTAGTTGACCGGCTGGGAGCCGACGCTGCCGCTGGTCCCTCCGCCGGTCGCGGTGACCGTGACGATCGCGTTGACCTCCCGGGCCCCCTCGGCCAGGTACTCGTTCTGGAAGATGTCGACGGCGAACTGGGGCAGGTTGGACTTGGCGAGCCTGGCCATGGGTCAGATCTCCCGCTTCTCTCCCGCGCCCATGACGGGCAGCGAGAGCTCGGTGGGTGTGTACGAGGTGGACAGAGGGGAGGGCAGGCAGGGCAGTACGGCGACCGTGATGTTGTCGTGCCCGCCCCGCTCGCAGGCGAACCTGACGAGTTCCTGGGCCGCCTCCAGCGGGCGGGTCCGCGCGTCCGCGGGGACCACGGCGCCCAGGTCGGCGGCCGACTCCCAGTAGTTCCACAGGCCGTCGGTGCAGATCAGCACCACCCCTGCGGAGGGGGGCGCGAAGACGGTGGTGTGCGGCTCGACCTCGACGGCGTCCGCCCCCAGCCAGCCGGTGATCGCATGGGCGCGGGCGTCGGCGTAGGCCTCGGCCTCCTCCATCAGCCCCGCCTCGACCATCCTGGCCGCCCAGGAGTCGTCCACGGTCAGCCGTTCGGAGCCGACCCGGTCGTCCGGGAACCAGTAGGCCCGGCTGTCGCCGACCCAGCCCACGGTGACCTCGCCGCCGGCCGCGATGGCGCTGACGATGGTGCAGGCGGGGGAGTTGCGGCTGGGCTCCAGCGGGCCCTCGTTGGCCAGGTCCTCGACCCGCTGGGCCGCGGCCATGATCGCGGCGTGCATCGCCGGCTTGGGGTCGGCGCCGGACTCCAGCGCCTCCAGCAGGTACTCGCTCGCCGTGTCGGCGGCGGCCTGTGACGCCTCGTCAGGACGGGTCGCCGAGGACACCCCGTCGCACACCACCGCGACCACGGCCGGGGAGCCGCCGGGACGGGAGGTGGCGGCGACCGCGAAGGCGTCCTCGTTGCGGTGGTGCCGGTGGCCGCGGTCGCTGACCCCGGTGACCCCCGCCAGCGCGCGCTCCTGATGGTCCCTCGGACGCGGCTGCGCCCGCCCGCAGGCCTCGCAGTACCCGTCCGCGTCGATCCGCTGGGCCCCGCACCCCACACACACCGGACCGCTGCCCGGAGCGATCACCACCACGGGGTTGGGCTCGGTCGGCGCGTGGTCCGGCTCCGGGTCCAGGTCGTCCTCGCTGACCAGCAGTTGCGAGGGCGCCGCCAGCAGGAAGTCCCCCGTCGCTCCCGGCACATGCGCCGGCGCCTGCGGCGCGGCAGAGGCCTCCGCGACACCGCGGCCCAACCCGGCCCGGGGATCCACCCCCACCGCCGGCGGCCCGGGAGGCATGGGCGGCACTCCGCCCGGGGCCCCCGACTCCGGACCGCCACCGTGTCCGCTCGCTCCCACGGGTTCCTCCGCCCGATAGGCCTGCCCCTGCTCCGCAGCTCCGTCCGCCCCCGACGCCCGGCCGGCCGCAGGCGCAGCCCCGCTGTACCCGTGCCCCGCGGGGCCGCCGGGCGCGGCCCCGGAGGGCGGGTTGACCGCGGCCGTCAGGTCGCGCCCGCACTGCTCGCAGAAGCGGTCGCTCTCGCTCACCGGCTGCGCGCAGTTCGGACAGGAAAGGGTCAACTGGTCCATGCGCGCTTACACCCACGTCCTGGGCCGGGTGCGGTTCGCCCGCTCCACCCACTCGATCCGCTTCTCGGGCTGCTCCGCGAGACGCGCCAGCACCCGGTACGACTGTTCCAGCGCGAAGCGCAGTTCCCGTTCCTCCGCCGGATGGCCCAGCAGCAAAATCGGTCCTGCACCTGCCGGCCCGTCAGGACGCCCGGCCAGCACCCAGCCCAGGGCCTTGCCCAGCACCTCGACGGAGAGCTCCTCGCGCCGCCGCGCGTCCAGGCCGAGCCCGGTGAGCTGGGTCGAGCAGGCGTCCAGATCGCCCTTGAGCGGCTCCGCCGCCGACCGCTCGCGCAGTCGCGCCCGTACCGCCGCGACCCGGGCCGCCACATAGTGGTTGGAGGTCTCCGGCACCGACTCCAGCGCGGCCACCGCGCCCACCCGGTCGCCGGAGGCCAACCGAACCCGGGCCAGCCCGAACGCCGCGCTGACGTACGAACGGTCGGTGGTCCACACCAGCCGGTAGAACTCGGCGGCGTCCTCGCGCGAGCCCAGCACCTCGGCGCAGATGGCCAGCGCCAGCTTGGGCGCGGCCTCGCCCGGGAACGCGTCGTAGACGGCGTCGAAGGAGTCGGCCGCGGCCCGAGCCGCAGCCAGCGGCTCCGGCCCGCCGGCGGTGCCCGCCGCGACCAGCGCGGACAGCCCGCGGTACCAGACCACCCGCCAGTCGTCGGGGTGGTCGGCCGACAGCGAGTTCAACGCCGCGTCCACCGCGGCCAGGTCGCCGATCTCGATCAGTGCGCGCAGCTCCCGCAGCCGCAGCTCGACCGAGCTCACCGGTGCGGACCGCAGCGCCGCTATGACATCGGCCGGAGCGGTCGCCATCAGCGCCGCCAGGAACCCGGCGTTGGGGTCGCCCACGTCGATCCGGGGCACCGGCAGCGCCAGCGCGGCCGGCCGCGGGTCCAGCGCCAGCACCCGCGGCGCGGCGTCGCCGCCCGGCTGGAACGGCAGCGCCGGGCCCACTCCGGGGATGGTCGCCGGGTGCGTCCCGTTGGCGCCGGCGCCGGGAACCCCGACCGCGGCCGCGGGCGCCGCACCCGGCGCAGCGTGCACCGGCATCGGCCCGCGCGGCGCAGGCACACCCTTGCGTCCGCGTCCACGCCGCCCGGCGCCGTCCCTGCCGGGCGCGTCGAAGGCCGCAGGGCCCACCAACTCGGTGTCGACCACCCGCAGTTCCGCGCCGAACAGGGTGGACAGGGCCGGCCGCGGCCGGTTGTCCTGGAGCGCCAGGATCTCCCGGAGCACCCCGGTGAGCTGCTCCGCCATCTCCTGCGCCGAGGAGAAGCGCTTGTCCGGGTCCGGGTCGGTGGCCCGGACCAGCAGCCGGTAGAAGGACTCGTAGCGGTCGAAGACCTCCACGTCCTCCGGGCCCGGCAGGGAGTCCCGGTAGACGGTGGAGAAGCCCTGGAAGTCGAAGGTCAGCACGGCCAGCGAGCGGGCCACGGTGTAGAGGTCGGAGGCGGGCGAGACGCCGTCGGTGGCGATCTCGGGGGCCTGGTAGCCGATGGTGCCGTAGATCGCGCCGTCGTCGTCCTGGCGGCGCACCGCGCCCATGTCGATGATCTTCAGCGTGTCCTCGGACTGGATCACGTTGTCCAGCTTGAAGTCGCAGTAGATCAGGCCCCGACTGTGCAGGTAGCCCAGCGCCGGCAGTGCCTCCAGCGCATAGGCGATGGCCTGTTCGACCGGCAGCGGGACGCGCCGCCCGTCCGCGCCGCGGCGGCTGTCCGCGATGTCCTTGAGCGACTTGCCGCCGACGTACTCCATCACGATGTAGCCGTCGGTGCTGCCCTTGGCCAGGTCCGGGTGCTCGACGAAGTTGATGATGCGGACGATGTTGGGATGGTCGACCTCGGCCAGGTAGCGGCGCTCGGCGATGGCGACCGCCAGCGCCTCCTCGTCGCCGGTGTCCAGCAGGCCCTTGAGGACCACCCACTTGTCGTTGACCCTGCGGTCGATGCCCAGGTAGATCCAGCCCAGGCCGCCGTGCGCGATGCAGCCGACCACCTCGTACTGGCCGCCGACCAGGTCGCCGGCGAACAGCTTGGGGCTGAACGAGTACTCGGTGCCGCACTTGGTGCAGAAGCCCTCCGGGCGGCCCGCGTTGCCGTTGCGCGAACGGCCCACCGGGGCCTCGCACTTGCTGCAGTAGCGCTTGCGCTCGGGGACCTCGGGGTGCTCCTGCACCATGCTGCGCGGATCGGTGGTGGGAATCGGAGGCACCGTCACCAGCCCGGCGCCGAGGGCGCCCCGGCTGGACTGCCCGGTGCTGCTGCGGGTGCTGCGCACCGACACCGAGCGGGTGGATCCGCTGCGCACCGACCGGGAACGGCCCGACAGCGAGCGCGAGGAGCCGCGGGTGCTGCCGGTGCGGGCCGACCGGGACGACCCCTGCTCCGGTACGCCTGCGCCGGACAGCGCGCCCGGCAGCACGGAGGACGCCGCCGGGGCGACGACGACCGGCGCGGGCGCCAGTCCGCACTCGGTGCAGTAGCCGTCTGCGTCGATCACTCCGCCGCCGGTGCAGTCCGGCCGGGTGCAGGGCGAACCGGGGCCCGCCGCCCTGCCCGGTGCGGCCTGTGCCGGCGCCGACGCCTGTGCCGGAGCCGCCGCCTGGGCGGGAACCGCGGCCGGAGCCAGTCCGCACTCGGTGCAGTAGCCGTCGGCGTCGATCACCCCGCCACCGGTGCAATCGGGCCGCGTGCACGGTGTGCCCGTCATGGACGTCATCCCCGCCATCCCCCCATCGATCGACTGTTCGCCATCATGGTCAACCCCTGTAAGGGCGCCCGTCCACCGGACCCGCCCCGCCGCCGTTGAGATCACCGTCAAAACCGCCGCCGCCCGCCGAACCGCCGGCCGGCGCACCGTTGCCCGGGGGCCGGAGCGCGTCCTGGTAGCGCCGTACCGCGTACTCCGCGGCCCGAAGGTCGCAGGGTGCGCTCCAGAGCATCCGCCGGGCCTGGTCGTAACGCTCGATCAGTTCCGGGTCCTCCGCGACGCCCCGCCGGGCGGCCATCGCCTTGTAGGCGTCCAGCCGTCCGCGCAGTTCCGCGCGTATCGCCAGCGGTGCGGTGACCGCCGTCAGCGATTCCCTGGCCCGCTCCAACTCCCGCTGGGCCGCGCCCTCCAGGGTGTCCAGCAGCGGGCCGAGCCGGTGCCACTGCCCGTGCCGCCGCAACTGGTCGGCCTGGGCCAGCCGCTCGCGCATGGCGCTGGCCGGTCCCGGCACCGCCGGGACCTCGGTGGAAGCGATCTTCGCCAGCACCTCGCCGCGCGCCCGCCGGGCCTCGGCCAGTGTGGCGTCCGCTCTGGCCAGCGTCTCGCCGACGCCCTCCAGCCGTTCGTCGGCGTCGTCCCGCAGCCGCAGCAGGTCCTCCAGCTCCAGTCGGAGGTCGTCCACGGTGCGGGCGCCGCGGTCGTAGCGTCCGGTGTCGACGCTGCCGGGGACCGCGCCCCGGGCCGTCTCCTGGCCGGCGGCCGCCGGGTGGGGCGTCCAGAAGGCGAGCGGGTCGGAGACCACCTCGCCGCGCAGCGCGGCCAGTTCCTTGGCCATCTCCTCCAGCGCGTCGCCGGCCGGGTGCTCGCCGGGATGCACGCCGACCGAGCGGGCCAGCGCCCGTACCCGGCCCAACTCGGCGGTGAGCAGGTCTATCCGGGCCGGCAGCGCGGACCAGACCGCGTCGGCGGCCGAGGCCACCTCCATGACCCGCCCGTACCAGCCGTTCATCCGGTCGACCAGTTCGGTCAGGCTGACCTGCTCGCTCATCCGGGCGCCACCGGTGATCCCGACGACGGTGTGGCCGCCCTGCGGCAGCCGCCCGGCCGAGACGGTGACACCCCGTCCGCGCAGCAGTTCGGTCAGCTCGTACAGCTCGGCCTGGCCCGGCCGGGTCCGCCGGGAGCGCACCGCGCGGGCGGCGGCCAGCGCCTCCGAGTAGGTGTCGAACATCGACCAGAGCAGGCCCAGGCCCGGTTCGGCCTGCGCCCAGCGCTCCCGGGTGCGGCCGTTCAACTCGGCGCCCTCCAGCAGCCGGCGGCCCGGGTGGTCCTGCAGCGCCAGCAACGACGCCTCCACGGCGTCGCGTTCGGCACCGAGCCTGGTCAGGGTGCGGTCCACCTCCTCCCGGGTCATCACGGGACCGTTGGGTCCTGTCAACGCCATCCGTCCGCCATTCGTTCTTCGGTCCCCGTCGTCGTGCCCTGTTCCGACCCGCTCGGTCCCAACCTGCCTGACCCGACCCGCCCTGACCGCCCAGACCCGACCCGACCCGCCCTGAGCCGATCTGCCTGTCGCTCAGCCGGCGAAGTGCGGAACGGGCGCCCCCGGGGAGGATCCCAGCGGCTTCAACCACTTGTTGTACTCCGTGACCCACTGGTTCGCCAGGAAGTCCTGCATCGCCGCGTTGACCCTGCGTACCAGGTCAGTGGAGCCCAGCTTCATGGCCACACCGTAGACCTCCTGGTCCAGCAGGCCGCCGACCAGATGAATGGTCGGGTCCTGGGCCACTTGTCCGGCGCCCAGGGCGTTGTCGGTGACGGTGGCGTCGACATTGCCCAACTGCATCTGCACCAGGCAGTCCAGCTGGTTGGCGACCTGCATCACCTTGGCGCCGTGCTTGTCGGCGTTCAACTGGTCGAGGCCGGTGGAGCCGGACGCCGCGCAGACCGTCCTGCCCTTGAGCGTGTCGTTCAGGCCGGTGATCGACGAGGACTTGGGCGCCACCACCTCCTGCCCGGCGTAGAAGTAGGGCACCGAGAAGGACACCTGCTTCAGCCGGTCACAGGTGATCGTCATGGTCCGGACCACCACGTCCACCTGGCCGCTCTGCAGCGCGGTGATCCGGTTGGCGGTCGGCACCGCGAGGAACTCGACCGCGTTGGCGTCGCCCAGGATCGATTTCGCCAGGGCGTGCACCAGGTCGATGTCGAAGCCCTGCAGGTTCCCGGTCACCGGGTCGCGGAAGCCCCACAGGTCGCTGTTGGTGTCGATGCCGGCGATCAGCTTCCCGCGCTTCACGATCTTCTGCACGTTCGCGCCGCTGTCGTCCGTACTGGGCGTCAGGCCGGTGGTGGTGTTGCAGGACGCGGCAGCGGGCGCGAGCGCCGGAGTCCCGCCGACGATCCGCACGCTCTGCGGCCGCGGCTCTGCCGCCGAACTGCCCGGCAGCGCCAGCGAGCCCAGCAGCACCGCGGCCGCCGCCAGCACGGTCACCCGGGTCCGCCTGCCCGTTCCCATGGCCATCAGTAGCTTCCCCATGTTCTGCCGCCCCCTCACCGGTACTCCGCCGCACGGCGGTTGATGCCCAGCAGGGCCCCGGCCGCAGCCAGCGCCGCCAGCACGCCCGCGCCCTCGGCCAGCAGCGCGGTCGCGTTGCGCCCGTCCGCGGCCAGCGAGGCGAAGTTCGCCTGCTCATGGCTGATGGCTGCGGCCAGGCTGGAGTTCAGACTGGTGAACGCCGCATCCGTGGTGTTCGTGGACCCGGCCCCCGGCACTCCGATGGTGTCCTTGACCGCGGTGGCGTAGTCGCCGTCGTTGTTGGCGGTCCCGGCGACTTCGTGCCGCTGGTCCCAGGTGCTGAACGCCGCCACGGCCGCCCGCACCTGCTGCTGGGCCGCGGCGTCGCCGCCGGTCATCCGCGCGGCCTGGTCGAGATACCCGCCCTGGCCGGCCAGCTCCTTGCTGACCTGGGCCCAGAGGGTCTGGTAGTCGGTGGTGGAACCGCGGGCCACCAGGTTGAGGTTCTCCGCGCCGCGGCACTGCAGCGCGGTGATCTGAGCCTCGTTCAGTATCTGCAGTGGCGCAGCGCCGCGGGTGTTGCTGTCCCGCAGGTCGGACGCGGCCAGGCTCTGCGCGGTGCCGAGCCAGATCAGCGCGACGGCGGTGAAGGCGCTGGCTGCCAGCAGGCCGACGTTGAACACCCGGTTGGTGCCCCGGAACAGCCGGACCTGCGCCCACACCAGCGCTGCCAGCAGCACCAGGCCCAGGCCGATCGAGGCCCAGGGCAGCGCCTGCGCGTCCGCGTAGTCGTGGTGCAGCCGGTCGGTCTCGGTGGCGTAGAGCTGCTTCGCCTCCTTCAGCATCGCGTTCTGCAACTGCGAGGAGGCGAACCGCAGATAGGCGCCGCCCAGCGGCAGGCCCTGTCGGTCGTCGGCCCTGGCCGTCTCCACCAGGCCGGTGTAGACCGGGAGTTGCGAGTTGAGCTGCCGGATCTGGGCCTGGCCGGGATCATCGGAGGCGGTGCTGCCGGCGGCCTTGGCCAGCAGCGTGGAGGCCATCGCGATGTCGTCGTTGTACTGCTTCTGCACGGCCGAGGTCTCATCGCCGGCCTGCAGGAAACCGGTCGCCGCGGTGGTGTCCGCGTCGGCCAGGGAGTGGAAGATCTGCGCGGCGTCGTCACTCAGCGGCTGGCTGTGCTCCACCACGCTGGTGGCGGCGTCGGCGCTCTGCACGACCTGGGTCACCGTCAGCACGCCGAACACCACGGCCAGCAGGGCCAGCACCGTCCCCATGGTCCACAACCGCCGGAGCGGGGAGGCGGCCAGGCGACCACGCCCGCCCCGGCCCGGAGCGCGTCCGTCGCTGCCAGGACCACGGCTGTCGCTGCTCGGCGTACCCCCTCGGGCCGCCGGCCGTGCGACGGCCGGCGGCGACGGCGGCGCCATGGCCACCGCCCCTCCGCCCTGCCCGTACCCCTGTCCCGGCGTCGTCATCAGGCGCGCCCCCTTCCCCCGTCGCTCCCCTGCTGCGGTCCTTTGGGAGCAGTATGGCCAACGCCCGGGGCATCCACACGGGACTTGCGTCGATCTTGAGGTTTCGTCGCCCAGCTGTGACGAGAACGGGGCATCGCCGCCTCACCAGCTCGGCCGGATCGGCCCCCTCGGGGCGAGTCGGGCCAGGTCGGCGACCAGGGCGTGGAAACGTTCCGGGCCCAGCTCCGCGATCCAGGGGGCGACCGTCTCCTCCGCCGCCCGGTCCGCGGCGCGGGTGCAGGCCCAGCCGCGGTCGGTCAGGACGACCAGGCGGGCGCGGGCGTCGCGGGGGTGCGGGCGGCGTTCGACGTAGCCCTTGCGGACGAGTTCGTCGACCAGCTGGCTGGCGGCCTGCTTGGTGAAGCCGAGGTGCTCGGCCAGTTCGCCGATGGTCGCGCCGTCGGGGGCCAGCCGCGCGAAGGCATAGCCGTGCGCCGGGCGAATGTCGCCGAATCCCCGTGCGACGGCGCCGGCCTGGATGCCGGCGACCAGTTCGCCGCTGAGGGAGAGCAGCAGTGCGGTGAGGGCCCCGGCTTCGGCAGAGGTGTCGTTCATGGGCCAAGTCTGCCACAGAAGGACAAGCTGCTTGACTATCGATGGGCAAGCAGCTTGACTGTCCCCAGAAGGACAAGCCACTTGACCATTCTTTGGGGAGTCACCATGCCCGTCATCCGCAGCGCCGACGCCGCCGTCCACGAGATCCACGGAGTCCGGTTCGTCGCCCATGCCAACCCCGGCACCGGCAGCAAGGAGATCTGCGCCTGGCGCGGCGAGATCCCGGCCGGTACCGCCGGCGTCCCGCACACCATCAGCCGCGAGGAGGTCATCCACGTCCTCACCGGAGCCCTGCGCTTCACCGTGGACGGCGAGGCGGCCGACCTGTCGTCGGGCGACACGGTGGTGGCCCCGGCCGGGGCGCTGTTCCAGGTCGACAACCTCAGCGGCGGACCCGCCGCCATGTGGACCGTCACCACGGTCGGCCTGACCGCCACCCTCCCGGACGGCAGCACCCTCGCCCCGCCCTGGGCCAACTGAGCCGCTGCACGGAACGGCAGACACAAGAACGGCAGGCGGCCCGGCGGAGTCCGTCCGCCGGGCCGTCCGCCGGGTACGCGCCCGGCCCCCTCAGACCACGCGCGCGCCCCCCTCGGCCGCCGAGGGCCGCCGCAGCGCGTAGGAGGCGCGGAGCCGCTCCTGCGCGTCGGGCGCACCGCCCAGGCCGACCGCGGCCAGGTGGTCCAGGCCCAGCAGGGCCGCGCCCACCACCGGCGGGGTGGTCACGATCCGCGGCACGGCCTTCGGCGCGTCCGCGGCCAGCCGGGCCTTGACGCCGTCCAGCAGCAACGGCTGCCGGGAGGCCAGCACCCCGCCGCCCAGCACCACGTCGGCGGGGGAGTCCAGCAGGTCCAGCCGCCGCAGCGCGACCACCGCGAGCCGGACCACCTCCTCCGCCTGACGGTCCACCAGCTCCAGCGCGATCGGGTCGCCCGCCTCGGCGGTGGCGAAGAGCACCGGCACCAGCTCGTGCAGCCGGGCCTCGGCCAGGCTGCCCAGGTGCACCGCCTCCGCCACGGCCAGCGCCGTCGGCAGGCCGAAGTGCTCGGCCGCTGCGGCGGCGAGCGCGGTCTGCGGGCCGCGCCCGTCCTCCGCCCTGGCGGCGGCCCACATCACCTCGTTGGCCAGGCCCCCGCCCCCTCCCCAGTCCCCGGTGATCATGCCGAGGGCAGGGAAGCGCGCGGTACGTCCGTCCGGGAGCAGCCCAACGCAGTTGATGCCCGCGCCGCAGACCACGGCGACCCCTCGCGGGGCGTCGGTGCCGGAACGCAGCAGCGCGAAGGTGTCGTTGGCGACGACCGTGGTCCGCGACCAGCCGTAGCCGGCGATCAGCTCCTGCAGCCGCTGCTCCTCCACCGGCAGGTCGGCGTTGGCCAGGCAGGCCGACACATGGGTGGCCAGCGGTCCCCGTCCGGCGCCGAGGTCGATCCGCGCCTCGGCGGCGGCGGCCGCCACCAGCGGTGCCAGCCCGGCCACCGCCGTCTCGCTGCCGACCACGTGCGGGACGAAGCCGCCGCCGCGGGCGGTGCCGAGCACCTGCCCGTCGGCGCCGACCAGGGCCACGTCCGTCTTGCTGTTCCCGGCGTCGATGGCGAGCACCCCGGGGACCAGCTCGCGCCCGCCGGCCCCCCGGCTGCCGGCTCCCAACGGGTTGCCGACCGTGCTCTCCTCTTCACACACCTGCTGCTGCCCCACTGGGTCGTCCTCTGCTTCTGCACGTAGTAGCCACCCGCCGCCCATCGACCCCCCGGGGTTCGCGTGGGAATCCCGGGGGTCGTCCCCCGGATGATCGGAGTCGCTCTCCGTACCGGTAGTCGGCCGCTCGTCGGTCGTGGTCACGCCCATGCCAGATGTTCATGGTTGTGCGCGATCAGACGGTCGGTCAGGCCGTCGGCGAGGTCGATCTGGCCGACCAGCGGGTGCGCCAGCAGGGCCTGGAAGACCCGGTCCCGGCCGCCGCGCAGGGCCGCGTCCAGGGCGAGCTGCTCATAGGCCGTCACATGGGCGATCAGCCCGGCGTACAGCGGCTCGACGGCGGGGACGGGAAGCGGGGTCGCCCCGCCGCGGTCCACCGTCGCCGGCACCTCGATCACCGCATCGTCCGGGAGGAACGGCAGGGTGCCGTCGTTGGGGACGTTCACCACCTGCACCGCCCCGGCGGGCGAGCCGGTTCCCAGCAGCGAGGCCACCAGGTTCACCGCCGCCTCGGAGTAGAACGCGCCGCCCCGCTTCGCCAGCAGTTCGGGCTTCTCGTCAAGTTCCGGGTCCCCGTACATCTCCAACAGCTGCCGCTCGATCGCGGCCACCTCGGACGCGCGCGAGCCCTTGACCCTGAGCTCCTCCACCACCCGGTCGTGCTCGTAGAAGTAGCGCAGGTAGTAGGACGGCACCGTGCCCAACTGCTGTACCAGCGACAGCGGCAGCTCCAGGTCGGCGGCGATCTCCGGCCCGAACCGCTCCAGCAGCTCGGGCAGCACGTCCCGCCCGGTGCCGCCGCCCGGCTCGTCCAGCAGGTGGACGCCGCGCTCCCAGGTGAGGTGGTTGAGCCCGACGTGGTCCAGCCGGATCCGCTCCGGCACCACGCCCAGCAGCGAGGCGAACCTGCGCTGGAACCCGATGGCGACGTTGCACAGCCCGACCGCCCGGTGGCCGGCGGTCTGCAGGGCCCGGGTGACGATGCCGACCGGGTTGGTGAAGTCGACGATCCAGGCGTCCGGGTTGGCCCCGCGGACCCGCTCGGCGATGTCCAGGACTACCGGCACGGTGCGCAGCGCCTTGGCCAACCCGCCCGCGCCGGTGGTCTCCTGGCCGATGCAGCCGCACTCCAGCGGCCAGGTCTCGTCCTGGTTGCGCGCGGCCTGGCCGCCGACCCGCAGCTGCAGCAGCACCGCGTCGGCGCCCTGGACCGAGGCGTCCAGGTCGGTGCTGGTGGTGATGGTGCCGGGGTGCCCCTGCTTGGCGAAGATCCGCCGGGCCAGCCCGCCGACCAGTTCCAGCCGGTCCGCGGCCGGGTCGACCAGCACCAGTTCGCCGATCGGGAGGCTGTCCCTGAGCCGGGCGAAGCCGTCGATGAGTTCCGGCGTGTAGGTCGACCCGCCGCCGACGACGACGAGCTTGAGCAGGCCGGGAGTGGCCGGGCTTGTTGTGGACGTGCGGCTCATCAGCCCTTGACCCCTGTCAGTGTCACGCCTTCGATGAAGGCTTTCTGTGCGAAGAAGAAGACGACGATCACCGGTGCCATGACCAGCAGGGTTGCTGCCATGGTCATGTTCCAGTTGGTCTGGTGCGCCCCGTGGAAGGACTGGAGCCCGTAGGAGAGGGTCCAGGCGGCGGGGTTGTCGGAGGCGTAGATCTGCGGGCCGAAGTAGTCGTTCCAGCAGGAGAAGAACTGGAACAGGGCGACTGCCGAGATGGCCGGCTTGGCCATCGGCAGCACCACCTTGAGCAGGGTGCGGACCTCGCCGCAGCCGTCCACCTTGGCCGCGTCCAGGTATTCCTTGGGGATGGTCAGCAGGAACTGCCGGAGCAGGAAGATGGAGTAGGCGTCACCGAACGCCATCGGGATGATCAGCGGCCAGAGGGTGCCGTCCAGGTGCATCTGCTTCGCCCAGAACAGGTACATCGGGATGATGATGACCTGCGGCGGCAGCATCATCATCGAGATGACCGCCAGCATCGCCACCCGGCGGCCGGGGAAGCGGAACTTGGCCAGCGCGTAGGCGACCGGCACCGAGGAGAGCACGGTGAGCGCGGTGCCGAGCACCGCGTACTCGATGGTGTTCTTCCACCAGGTTCCGAAACCCGGGACGTTGAAGACGGTCCGGTAGTTGCTCCAGACCCAGTGCTGCGGCCAGAAGTTGGTGGTGAGCGCCTGACTGTCCGTCATCACCGAAGTGAGGAACAGGAAGACGAACGGCAGGATGAAGATCAGCGCCAGTGCGATGGCGACCGAGTGGACCGCGATCCACTCCAGCCGCTTCTGCCGCTTGGCCCTGCGCCAGGCCGCGGCCGAGCTGGACGGGACTCCGCTGCGGGAGCGGACGGTGGCCGGGGCGCTGCCGGGGGTGTCGCCCGGGGTCTGGACTGCTGTGTCGCTCATGGCGGGGGCACCCGTCCTTTCGGGGGAGTGGGCAGAGGACTGCGGATTGCCGGTGGACACAGCGGATCAGTCCTCGCCCACGAGGCCGGCCCGGCGGCGCATGAGCAGGGCGGTGAAGGCCATCGCGACCACGAACAGGATGATCGAGATGACGCACGCGGAGCCGTAGTCGAAGTTCTGGAAGCCGATGTTGTAGACCAGCTGCGGCAGCGTCCAGGTCGAGCCGCTCGGGTAGCCGGGCTGGAACGGCTGGCCGGAGTTGCCGACCACCCCCGAGGCGACCTGTCCGGCGACGATCGCCTGGGTGTAGAACTGCATGGTCTGGATGACCCCGGTGACCACCGCGAACATGATGATCGGGGTGATGTTGGGCAGGGTGACGTAGCGCCAGCGCTGGAACGAG
This sequence comes from Streptacidiphilus carbonis, assembly GCF_000787775.1. Lineage (GTDB taxonomy): Bacteria > Actinomycetota > Actinomycetes > Streptomycetales > Streptomycetaceae > Streptacidiphilus > Streptacidiphilus carbonis. The sequence continues at coordinate 63,806 of NZ_BBPM01000022.1, forward strand.
TTGGCGCCGTCGAGCGACGCCGCTTCGTACTGCTCGGTCGGCACGTCCAGCAGCGAGGCCATGAAGATGACCATCAGGTCGCCGATGCCCCACAGGGTGAGCAGCACCAGCGAGGGCTTGGACCAGGTGGGGCTGGTGAACCAGCCCGGCTGCGGCAGCCCCAGCTCGCCCAGGAAGTGGTTCACCGGACCGGTGCCGGGGTTGAACAGGAAGGCGAAGCCGATGGTCGCCGCCACCGGCGGGGCCAGGTAGGGCAGGTAGAACGCGGTGCGGAAGAAGCCGGCACCGCTGCGGATCTTGACGATCAGCTGGCCGATGCCGAGGCCGAAGACGGTGCGCAGCGCCACCATCACCACGACCAGCCAGACCGTGTTGCGGGCGGCCTGCCAGAAGTCCGCGTTCTTGGTGAGGATGTAGGTGTAGTTCTTGAAGCCCACGAAGGTCGGCGCGTTGAAGCCGTCGTAGTGGGTGAAGGAGAAGTACACCGTGGAGATCAGCGGGTACGCGAAGAAGACCGCGAAGCCGATCAGCCAGGGGGAGAGGAAGCCGACCGCGGTCGACAGCTCCCTGCGGCGCTTGCGGCGCAGCGCGGGCGGAACCGGCAGGCTCACTGCGCTCCTGGAGCCGCGGGGGCCCCTGCCGATGCCGAGGACGGTTGCCATCTGATTGTCACCACCAGGTCAGGACGGGTCGTAGCCGTGCGGGAGTAGCGGGGGAGGGGGCCGGCGCCGCTGCGGGCGCCGGCCCGGGACCTGCTCCGGACCACTTACTGCCCGGCCTGCGCCAGGTCGTTGTCGATGGTGGTGTCCAGGCCCTTCAGCCCGTTCGCCAGGTTGGGCACCTTGCCCGCCTCGAAGTCGTACTCGAAGTTCTGGATGGTGGTCAGGTACTTGCCGCCGTTGACGGTGGCCGGCGTGGTGTTGGTGTTGGGGTTGTTGGCGATGTCCAGGAAGGTCTGGAACTGCGGCGAGTGGTCCAGGCCCGGGTCCTGCAGCGACGCGAAGGTGCTCGGGACGTTGGAGATCGCGTTGGCGAACTGGACCAGCATGGGCGTGTCCGTGGTCATGAACTTCAGGAACTTCCAGGCGGCCGCCTGCTTGCTGCTCTTGGCGTTCATGCCGATGATCGTGCCGGTCTGGTAGCCGCGCCCGTAGGTGCTGGCCAGCGCGTCCGGGACCGGGAACGGTGCGGTGGCGTAGTGCAGTTCGGGGGCGTCGGTCTTGAGCATCGAGACCCGCCACTCACCGTCCATCGCCATCGCGACCTTGCCGGTCTCGAACGGGTTCTTGGCGCTGAACTCGTCGCCGAAGGTGTTGCGGTACTTCTCGAGCTCGGTGAAGCCGCCGAGCGACTTGGCCAGGCCCTGCTCCCAGGTCAGCATCTGGGTGAAGGCCGGGTCCGCGGCGACGTTGGACTTGCCGGCGGCGGTGAAGTAGCTCGGGCCCCACTGGCCGAGCAGGTGCTCGGACTGGTTCTCGTAGCCGTGGAAGTTGGGCATGAAGCCGAGCTGGCTGTAGCTGCCGCCGCTGGCCTTGGTGAGCTTGACCGCGTCGGCGTCGAACTCGCTCAGGGTCTTCGGCGGGCTGGCTATGCCGGCCGCCTTGAACATGTCGGTGTTGTAGTAGAGGCCGTAGGCGTCGCCCAGTTCGGGGAGCGCGCACTGGTCGCCCTTGTAGTCGGTGTAGTCGAGCATCGACTTGGGGAAGGTCTTGGCCGGGTCCAGGCCGTCGGCCTTCATGAACGGCGTCAGGTCGGCGAAGGCGTGGCTGCTGCAGTACTCGCCGACGTTGTTGGTGGAGAAGGTCGAGACGACGTCGGGGGCGTTGGCGCCGCCGGCCCGCAGGGCCTGGTTCACCTTGTCGTCGGTGTCGTTGCCGACCGCCTTGACCTTGATGTTGGGGTTGGCCTTCTCGAACGCCGCGATGCTGGTGTTGATCGCCTTGAGCTCGTTCGGGGCGCTCCAGCCGTGCCAGAAGGTGATGGTCACCGGGGCGGACGAACTGCCGACATTGCCGGACGAACCGGCGTTGCTGCTGCCGGTGCAGGCCGCGGCGGTCAGCGCCAGGGCCGCGGTGCAGGCGAGTGCGGCGGTGGCGCGCCGGAAGCTTGCGCTGCGGATTCTCTCGGAGGGAGAGGTCGTCACGGGTTTCCTCCAATGGGGTGGCGGGCATCGTCGCCCGTCCGAGGGGAGTTCGTGGATGCTGCGTCAGGGTGTGCTGATCCACGGCCCCGGCGCCGTGCGCCGGTCCGAGGGGGTTCGTGGGGGTGGTTGCCGGTGGATCCCGGGGTGTCAGTGGGTGCTGAAGACACGCTCCCTGGCGGTCGCCAGCGCCGACTGCAGCGCTCCGACGACCACCGGTGAGCCTTCGACGGTGCTGATCCCCAGCCGTGGCCGGGACACGGCCAGACCGGTCAGCTCCTCCTGGACCAGGAAGCGCAACCGCTCCCCGCCGGCCTGCGGAATGTCACCGCTGAGCAGGACGAGTTCCGGGTCGACCACCGCGACGATCGCGGCCAGGCCGGTCGCCAGCCGTCGCGCCAGCTCGGCCAGCATGGCGTCGTCGCCCTGTCCCGCCGCCTCCGCGGCCTTGCTGACGGCTTCCGGTGCGGTGCGGGCGGCGATGGCCTGCTCCTTGGCCAGCGCCAGCACGGCGGGGGCGCCGGCCAGCATCTGGAACCCGCCGGCGTTCTCCCGGCGGACGTTTCTGACCACCGGCGCGCCCGGCAGCGGCATGTAGCCGACCTCGCCCGCGCCGCCGGTGTGGCCCCGGTGCAGCTTGCCGCCGAGCACGACCGCGGCGCCGATCCCGTCCTCGACCCACAGCAGCACGAAGTCGTCCACGCCGCGGGCCTGACCGACCCGCTGCTCGGCCACCGCGGCCAGGTTGACGTCGTTCTCCAGTGCGACCGGGACCCCCAGACCCTCCGTCAGCTCCGCCACCAGCCGGGGCGAATGCCATCCCGGCAGGTGGGGGGCGTAGCGGAGCTTGCCGGTGGTCGGGTCCAGCGCTCCCGGCGTACCGATCACGACCTGCTTCAGCACGCTGCGGTCGAGCCCGGCCGCGTCGGCGGCCGCCGAGACGGCCTCGCGCACCCGCTCGACCGTCCCCGCGGCGTGCCGCCCCGGTGTGGCCAGCCGGTACTCGCCGACCACCGCGCCGGTGATGTCCGCGATCGCGACCCGGATCCGCCACGGGTTGACATGCAGCCCGGCGACGAACGCCGCCTCGGGGTTGATCTCGTACAGCTGCGCCCCGGGCCCCGGCCGTCCCGCCGTGGTGCCGACCGGCACCACCAGCCCCGCGCTCTCCAGCCGCGCCAGCAGCTGCGACGCGGTGGGCTTGGACAGCCCGGTCAGCACCCCGAGCTGGCTCCGCGACAGCGGGCCCTGCTCCAGCAGCAGCTCCAGCGCGGCCCGGTCGTTGATGGCGCGCAGCAGGCTCGGGGTCCCCGGCTGCCCGGGGTTCCCGCCGCCGGTCGTTCCATTGCCGCTGCTGTGGCCTGTGGCGGACATCTGCCTCTTCACTCCTCACACCGAACTACCGGGGGACCGGAGACATACTCCACTGCTCGCCGTGGAATCGTCCCGGTGAACGCCCTGCCGACTTGGACCCGCGCATGAACTAATAGGAAACTTTCCTAACTATGGGCAGGAACGTACGGCCCCGGCAAGGGCGTGTCAATGGGCTGTGCGGGGTCGTCCCCGCCGGAAACCGAAGCGTTACCTGGCGGGGCTGCGGGGCCCGGGTGCGGGTGTGTGCATGGCTGGTCGCGCAGTTCCCCGCGCCCCTATGGGTCTGCAACTGCCTCAGTTGCACAAGCCAGGGCGCGGGGAACTGCGCGAACACCAGCCAGGCAGACGCCGCAGCCGAAGGCCTAGCGCCCGTCCCCGTGCCCCGGCTGCCGCGACGTCTGCGGCGTCTGCGGCGCTATGGCCGCCGCCGCGCGGGACTGGACCGAGGTGGGGTCGGCCAGTGCGGACGGGGAGGCGATCTCGGGCGTGGTCGAGGCGGCGCCGTCCTCGCTCCTCGCCGCCGGCAGGGCGACCGTGCCGACCTGGACGCCGTTCTCGTCGAGCGCCGCCTTGATGCGGCGCCGCAGCTCGCGGGCCACCGACAGCGCCTTGCCCGGCATGGTCTTCGCGGCGACCTTGACGACCACCGTCTCCGACCCCAGCGAGTCCACGCCGAGCACCTTCACCGGCTCCCAGAGCTGCTCGGTCCAGGGGTCGTCCTTGGCCATCTCCTCCGCGGCGACCAGGATCAGCTCCTCCACCCGGCCCAGGTCCTCGAAGTACCCGACCGGGACCTCGACCGCAGCGGTGGCCCAGCCCTGGCTCATGTTGGCGATCCGCTTCACCTCGCCGTTGCGGATGTACCAGATCTCGCCGCCGTCGCCGCGCAGCTTGGTCACCCGCAGGCCGACCTCCAGCACCGTCCCGGTGGCGACCCCGGTGTCGATCTGGTCGCCGACCCCGTACTGGTCCTCCAGGATCATGAACACGCCGGAGAGGAAGTCGGTGACCAGGTTGCGCGCGCCGAAGCCGATCGCCACACCGGCCACTCCCGCGCTGGCCAGCAGCGGGGCCAGGTTGATGCCCAGAACGGACAGCGCGGTGAGCGCCGCGGTTCCGAGGATCAGGAACGAGGCGACGCTGCGCAGCACGGAGCCCATGGCCTGCGAGCGCTGCTTGCGCCGCTCCGCGTTCTCCAGCAGGTTCGTTATCAGCGCCGGCTGGTTCTCCCGGTGGGCCTGGGCCATCCGGGTCACCATCTTGCTGATCATGGTGCGGATCACCGCCCGCACGACCAGCGCGATCACCAGAATGAAGATGATCTTCACTCCGCCGGTGACCCAGCCCTCCCAGTGGCTGCTGAGGTAGCCGACGGCCTGACCTGCACTCTTCGTCGCATCGCCGATCGACGGGGCGGTCGGGGTGGGAGAGGGAGTCTGCGTAGCCATCAGCACACCCTACCGAGGGTCGCTGTGACACCGGCCCCGCCGCGTCGCCCCCGGGGCCGATACACCTGTCGATCGGATGAGCGAGGATGCCCGCCTGTCAGGCAGGAAGTGCAGCAGATGAAGATCTGGGGCATGAAGGATGTGGGGCAGGACACACTGCCCTTGTTCTTCCGGTTTAGTGGCGCCACGGGGAGGCCTACGGCGACACTGAGGGGAGATCGTGAAGTGAACCATGTGTGACCGGTACGGAGTCCGTCCGGACTGCGTGCTCGTCCCGGCGCGAGCCACGCGCCGTCGGCGTAAAGGGAGGCCCTCGTGCCGCATGTCCTGGTCCTCAACGCGTCGTACGAGCCACTAGGCGTCGTATCGATGCGCCGCGCCCTCGTTCTGGTCCTCGACAAGAAGGCTGTCAGCCTTGAGGACTCCGGGGTACTTATGCATAGCGCCACCAGCGCCATTTCGGCGCCGTCCGTCGTTCGACTGACCCGCTTCGTGCGGGTCCCTTTTCGTGGTCCTGTTCCGTTGACCCGGCGCGCGCTCTTCGCGCGCGACGGGGGCCGGTGCGTGTACTGCGGTGCCGTCGCAACCAGCGTCGACCACGTGGTGCCGCGGAGCCGGGGCGGCCAGCACCGCTGGGACAACGTGGTGGCGGCCTGCCGCCGCTGCAACCACGTCAAGGCCGACCGCCACCTCGCCGACCTCGGTTGGCGGATGAAGCGTCCACCGGCCCCGCCCAGCGGCCTCGCCTGGCGGATCATCGGCACCGGGCACCGGGACCCCCGGTGGCGCCCGTATCTGGAGCCCTACGGCTCCCGTGAGGAGGTCTCCCACGTCGCCCCCGACGTCCCTCGACCGGAGGCACCGACCGAACGACTGTCCGCCTAGCCGTCGCAGCGGCGAGGCTCCCGCATCGAACCCTTCGTCACCCGTTCAGGCCGGTGACGGAGGGTTCGATGCTGTCCGGGCCGGCGTCGTCCCTCCCTGTACGGAAGAGGGCGTTGCGATCGACGGTGGCCACCGCCGTGTTCACCAGGGCGACGACGCCGAAGGCGATCGCCCAGCCGCCGTGGCCGATCAGGCCCAGGCACACCGCCGCACCGCCGAAGACCAGCACCTTCACCAGCAGCACTCCCGGCAGCGGCACCCGGAACCTGGCCCGGGGCGCGGCGACCAGCCCCCACAGCACCATCCCCGCGGCCGGGGTGCCGAGCCCGAGCAGCAGATGGACCGGCACCCCGCTGCCGGTGCTGAAGCCCCACCAGGCCAGGACGGCGAAGGCGGCCAGTTCCAGCAGGAAGGCCAGGCCCTCGTTGGCCAGGTGCAGTTGTCTGGGTATCACTCGGCGGCCCCCGGAGTCGGCGGCCCGGCCGATGCGCTCGGGTCGGCGCCGGTGGTGGAACCGTCCGTCGGACCGGTGCTGGGCGACGTGGAGACCGGGTCCGACGGCGAGGCTCCGGACGTCGCCCCGACGGACGGCGAGGCGCCGGCGCCCGGGCGGGGGGAGGCGGAGGCGGTGCCGCCGGGGGTGCTCGGCGGGAGGCCGGTGCCGGTGGTCTGTGTCCCGGCGACGGCATAGAGCTCGAAGCCGAACAGCGAGTAGCCGAAGCGGGTCCCGCGCTGCACCCCCTGCATCCGGACGTACCGGACATTCGGTGCGTTGAAGTGGACTGTCTCGTCGCCGCCCTGACCGTCCAGCACGGTGGCGGCCGTGGTCCAGGTCACCCCGTCCGCCGAGGTCTCGATGCGGTACTGGGCCGGGAAGGTGTCCGGCCAGTGCAGCACCGCCTCGCCGACCGTGGCCGGCTGCGCCAGCTCCAGCTGGACCCAGGCGTCGTCCTTGGCGGGGGAGAACCAGCGGGTCGTCGCGTCGCCGTCGTTGACACTGCCCGCCGGGAAGTCCGAGTCCTCGTCGCCCGAGGAGGTGGCGGTGGCGGTGCGTGCCAGATCCGGTCCCGAGGTGCGCGGATACACGTTCACCTGCACGCTCTCGCTGACCTGCTGGCCCCCCTTGGCCGGGGTGAACACCACCGGCACGGTGTAGCTGCCGGTGGGGGTGGCGGCGTCGGCGGTGATCCGCAGGGCGGTCGTCGCCGTGCCGCCGCGGGGGAGCAGCACCGTCTTCGGCGTGGTCACGGTGAGGCCCTTGAGCCCCTTGGGCAGCTGGGCGGTGAGGGTGCCGGAGGCGCCGGAGAAGCCCAGCGCCTGCAGGCTTGCGGCCAGGTCGGCCGCGCTGCCGCCGGCCTCGACGTCCACGCTCTGCTGGGGCAGCTGCAGCGCCGCCACCGGGGTGTCCGCGTACCAGGGGACCACCTGGTCGACCACCGGCGGCGGACTGCCTGCCGCCCAGACCAGACGGATCTGGTCGATGTCGACCCGCGGGTCGGTGGCCAGCTCGGTGTAGCCGGGGGTGAGCGCGCCGATGCGGACCCAGCCGGCCTTCGGCGCCGCCGTCCCGCCCTTCGCCGTGTCACCCGCCGCCGTCTTCGCCGGCAGCTGGTGCACCTCGATCCAGCCCTCGGCCGCCACGGTCGGGTCGGTCAGCACCACCACCCGGCTCAGCGCCCGCGCGGTGCCCAGGGTCACCGCCAGCGCGTCCCCCGCCTGCGGCGCGGCCACGGCCTTGTACGCGGTGTCGAGGTCACCGTCCGTCACATTGGAGACCGGGAAGCCGGGCAGGCCCACCGGGCCGCCGCTCGCGGTCAGCGGGGTGCTCGGCGCCGTCACCGTGAACTCGCGCACCGCCACCGCGTTCGCCTGCGTCGCCGTGGCCCGCAGCCGCACGTAGCGGGCGGTGGTGCCGGCGGGCAGGGTCGCCTTGACGGTCATCTGATCGTGGTACGTGCCGGCGGTGTGCCAGCCGCCGTCGCCGTCGGAGTACTCCAGCACGGCGTCGTGCAGGTAGTCCTGCGCCGCCGGGCCGCCGTCACCGGACCCCATCTGCACCGAGACGGTGCCGACCTGCTGCGTGCTGCCCAGGTCGACCCCGATGGTGTCGGACACCTGCGGCGGGGCGTCGCTCCAGTAGTAGGTGCTCGCGTCGCCGTCGACCATCAGCGCGGGGTCGTGGTCCTGCGCCGTGCCCAGGGTGCCTGTCGGCACCGTCGGGGAGCCGCCGAGCCCCGCCCAGCTGTTCGAGGCCGCCAGCGCCCGCTTGAGGAAGGCGTCGAGCACACCGCTTCCTATGGTGGCGTCCGACTGGGACAGCTGCTGCATCAGCTGACGCAGCTTCAGCTGGTCGGCCCAGGCCGTGGCGCCGGCCCCGGCGCGCTGCGCCGTGAGCATGTCCACCGCCGTCTGCCCGGCCCGCCCGTACAGCGCCAGCTGGGCCAGCCAGTCGCCGTCCTCGGCCGCGACGGCGCTGCCGCCGGGGTCCGTCCCGGCGCCCAGGTCCGCGGGCGCCTGCGCCATGGTGGTGAAGGCCGCCCGCAGCGCCACGGCGGAGCCGTTGCCGCCCAGGGCCGACCAGAAGGCGCTCATCAGCGGGCGCAGATAGGCGGACTCCTCCTGGTCCGGCGACGAGGTCGACGCGACCGGGGTCGAACTCGCCTGGAAGTCGCCGGTCTTCGCCGCCTGCGGGGCCAGGTTCTGCGCCGGGGAGGCGCTGTTCCCGGCCAGCGCCGCCAGCGCCGCCACCACCGTCGGCCGGCCCGACGCCAAGTCCTGTTCCGCCGCCCGCCAGGACGCCCGGGCGTCGTAGCCGGTCGGGTTCCAGGCGTAGTCGGCCGCGGTGAACAGCGGTATCCGCGAGATGACCGGCTGCTGCATCGCATTGACCAGCAGCGCCGCCGACCCGGTGGCCACGCCGCTGTCCCGGCCGGCGTAGGGGCCGAGGTAGAGGCGGTCCGGGGTGGAGTCGTTCGCCAGGTAGTTGTCCTGGGTCACCAGCGGGTGCCCGAAGGCCTGTGCGGCGCTGCTCGTCTGACTGCCGGTGATGGTCGACGGCTGCACGCCCACACCGGTCCAGGCCACCTGCACCGCCGGGTCCAGGTCCTTGGCCAGCGCCGTACGGTACGGCGTCGCGCCGTCCTGGTAGTACTCGGTGGGCAGCAGCATCAGCGGGGCCGCGTCCGGGTGCGCGGAGATGAAGCGCTTGAGTACCGCCGCGGCCAGGTCGCTCTGCGCCCGGGCCGTCGCCGCCGCGCCCCGGCCGTAGCGGGACACGTCCGCGTCGCAGTGCCAGTGGCTGAAGCTGCTGTCCTGGAACTGCAGCTGGAAGGAGCGGAAGCCCAGCGCCCAGAGCGACTCCAGCTTGCTGATCAGCGCGTCCTGGTCCTGCTGCGAGCTGAAGCAGACCGAGCCGCCCAGCGACAGGCCGTAGCCCAGGGTCACATGGTTCAGCGAGGCGGCCTGACCCAGCGTCCGCAGTTGCTGCTGCTGGTCGGCGGGGTACTGCTCGCGCCAGCGCGAGGAGCGGAACGGGTCGTCGCCGGGGGCGTAGAGGAAGTAGTTCTGCTTGGTGCGGCCGAGGAAGTCCACCTCGTCCAGGGTCTGCTGGGCGGTCCAGGGGGTCCCGTAGAAGCCCTCCTCGGTTCCGCGCACCGGCGTCGTCGGCCAGTCGCTGACCCGGACGCCCGGGAGCCGGGAGCCGCCGGCGGTGGTGACGAACAGCTGCCGCAGCGACTGGGCGGCGTTGTAGGTGCCGTCGGCGTCCACCCCGGCCAGCACGGCGGCGCCGGCGGTGCCCCCGGCCACCTGCAGCTGACCCACCGCCAGCACGTAGCCGCCGGCCGGCAGCCCGGCCGGGCTCAGCGGGGACTCGGTGCCGCCGGCCGCGGCGATGCCGCGCAGGGCCCGGTCGGCGGCGCCGCCTGCTCCCTCGGCCAGGCCGCCGACATAGACGGTGAGAGTGCCGGGCGCCGGGTCGCCGGTCGAGGTCGCGGTCGACGCGTCGATCTGCTTCACCCCGGCCGCGGTCAGCGCGGCCCGCACCTGGGCCAGGGCGCCGGGATCCGCCTTGGGCGCGGCCACCACCTGGACCCGGGCCGGCACGGACACGGCCGCGCCGTAGGACTCCTGGGACTGCGGGCGCGGATAGATCTGCGGGGTACCGGCCGCCGTGCCGTTCACGTCGGTGCTGGTCGCCGTACCTGCCGCGGCGCCCGTGGCCGGGGTCGCCGCGAGCGCCTGCTGGGGACCGGCCGCCATCATCCCGCCGACCACGGCCGCCACCGTCAGCGCCGCACTGGCCCGCAGCGCGGTCCCGCGCCGCCGGGTCCGCGACGCCGCGACGCGCACCCGGTCCAGCAGCGGCTCGGTGCCCTTGAACTCCGAGATCAGCCGGTCCGCGGTGGCCGGCGCCAGCCGCCGCGCGGTACGGGCCGCGGTGCGCCGGGCGCTGAGGGCGGCACCCGAGTAGACCACCGACTGGAGGGCGGAGCTCTGCTCCAACTGCCGCCGAAGGCCGCTGCCGACGGTGGCGGGGAGGGAAGGCCGGTGCTCCACGCGGTCTCCTGGTGCCTGCGTCAGTGAAGGGGGCGGGCTAAGACCATCAGAGAGCCGTGTCCACTGTCAACGATCGCGTTCCCGCGACGGAGGGCGCTCCGATTTCCGGGCCGACCGGGGTGAACCCTGGCGCTCCCGGTGTCGTCCTACCCCATACCCGGGTAGGAGCTTGGGCGTCCACCGCGTTCGGCTCGCGCCCCCCGGACCGCACCGCCGCATGTGCCGCATCGCCCGACACCGCACCGTCCGCACCCTTTCGATCCGCACCCTTTCGATCCGCACCGCGTCCACCCGTGCTGTGCCTCCCTCGCCGAGGAGCCCCTGTGGCCACTGCCGCCCCCGTCCCCGCCGACGTGCCGTCAGCATCCGCCGAGTCCGGCGCAGCCGGCCCCGCGCTGCTCGCGCTCGCCCGTGCGCACGGTGTCGACTCCGTCCGGGAGGGCCCGGACGGCCGTGCCGCCGTCCCCGGCGACACCCTGGTCGCGGTCCTCGCCGCGCTGGACGTCGACGCCTCCACCCCGGACGCCGCCGCCCGGGCCCTGGACGCGCTGCACCGCCGCACCGCGGCCCGGCTGCTGCCCCGGGTCGTGGTCACCCGGACCGGGCAGCCGCACGACCTCACCGTTCCCGTCGACGCCGAGGTCTGGATCGAGTTCTCGGACGGCCACCCGCCGCGCAGCCTGGACCACCGCCCCGCCACCGGCCGGATCCCCGGCGACCTCCCCCCGGGACGGCACACCCTGTGCGCCCGCCGCAACGGCCGCGCGTCCGCGGCGCCGCTGCTGGTCGCCCCGGCCCGGCTGCCGGGCGTGCGGCAGCGCAGTTGGGGCTTTCTGGCCCAGCTCTACTCCGTGCTCTCCCAGCACTCCTGGGGCATGGGCGACCTGGGCGACCTGGCCGACCTGGCGCAGTGGGCCGGCCATGCCCACGGCGCCGGCTTCGTCCAGGTCAACCCGCTGCACGCGGGCCTGCCCGCGACGCCCGGCGACGTCACCGACCCGTCCCCCTACCGGCCCTCCTCCCGCCGTTTCGCCGATCCGGTGCACCTGCGGGTGGAGGCCGTCCCGGAGTTCCCCTACCTCGACGCCGCCGCCCGCGACCGGGTCCATGAGCTGGCCCGGCACGGCGCGGCGCTGCGCGACGCGGTGCTGCTCAGCGACGGACTGGTGGACCGTGACGCCACCTGGACACTCAAGCACGAGGCACTGACACTCCTGCACCAGGTCCGCCGCAGCCCCGGCCGGGAAGCCGCCTACCAGGCCTTTCTCCATCGCGAAGGGGCCGGCCTGGACGCCTACGCCACCTGGTGCGCGCTGGCCGAGGCGCACGGCCCGGCCTGGCGCTCCTGGCCGGCCGGGCTGCGCGACCCCGGCTCGGCCGCGGTCCGCCGGGCCGCCGCGGAGCTCGCCGGACGGGTCGAATTCCACCGCTGGCTGGCCTGGCTGGTGGACGATCAGCTCGCCGCCGCCCAGGCCGCGGCCCGCGGCGCGGGGATGCGGGTCGGCCTGATCCACGACCTCGCGGTGGGCTGCCACCCCGAGGGCGCCGACGCCTGGGCCCTGCAGAACTGCCTGGCCACCGGTATCTCGGTGGGCGCGCCCCCGGACGCCTTCAACGCCCGCGGCCAGGACTGGGGCCTGCCGCCCTGGCGTCCCGACGCCCTCGCCGACGCCGCCTACGAGCCCTACGCCGCGCTGCTGCGCGGTGTGGTCAGGCACGCCGGCGCGCTGCGGATCGACCATGTCATGGGGCTGTTCCGGCTCTGGTGGGTGCCCGAGGGCCGCCCGCCGACCGAGGGCACCTATGTCCGCTACGACCACGAGGCGATGCTGGGCGTGCTCGCGCTGGAGGCGGAGCGGGCTGGCGCGGCCGTCATCGGCGAGGACCTGGGCACGGTCGAGCCGGGCGTCCGCGAGCAGTTGGCCGACCGGGGCATCCTGGGCACCTCGGTGCTCTGGTTCGAGCGCGACTACAGCGACGACGCCAAGGGCACACCGCTGCCGCCGGAGCAGTGGCGGGAGCAGTGCCTGGCCACCCTGACCACCCACGACCTGCCCAGCACCGCCTCCCGCCTCAGCGGCGAGCACGTCGAACTGCGGCACCGCCTCGGCCTGCTGACCCGTCCGCTGGCCGAGGAGCAGGCCGACGCCGAGTCGGACGTCGAGGAGTGGCTGGGCGAGCTGGCCGGTGAGGGACTGCTCTCGGTCTCGCCGTACGGCGACGGCCCGGCCGCCGACCTCGCCGACCCCGCCGAGGGCGGGGCCGCCCCCGAGGCGGTCGCCGCGCTGCACCGCTACCTGCTGCGGACCCCGGCCCGGCTGCTGGGTGTCTGGCTCCCGGACACCCTCGGCGACCCCCGCCCGCAGAACCTCCCGGGCACCTCCACCGAGTACCCCAACTGGCGCCTCCCCGTCGCCGACGCCCAGGGCCGCCCGGTCTCCCTGGAGCAGATCACCGCCTCCCCCCGCACCGGGGCCCTCACCGCCGTCATGAACGAGAAACCGGCCCCCGCCCCCCACACCGTCGAAGCGGAGGGGGAGCAGGGGCCGGCCTACAGTTGACCGACCGTCAGCCCTTCGCGGCCGCCGCCCGGTCGGCGGCCTGGGCGCGCAGGGCGCGCTCCACCCCGTCCCGGGACTCCACGACCATGCGGCGCAGGGCCGGGGCGGGGTCGGCGGAGGCCAGCCAGGCGTCGGTGGCGTCCAGGGTCGCCTGCTCGACCTGCAGCGACGGGTACAGTCCGACGATGATCTGCTGGCCCATCTCGTGCGAGCGCTCCTCGAAGACCCGCTTGATCGCGGCGAAGTACTTCGCCGTGTAGGGCGCCAGCAGCTCCCGCTGCCCGGTCTGCGCGAAGCCGTCGATCACGGCCTCCTGGACGGTGTTGGTCAGCGTCTCGGCCTCGACCACCGCGGCCCAGGCCTCCGCCTTGGCGGCCTCGGTCGGCCGCGCGGCGCGGCAGCTCGCAGCGTGCTGCTGCCCGGCCGCGGTGTTGTCGCGCACCAGCTCGGCCGCCACGGCGTCCTCGCCGGCCCGGCCGGTCGCGGACAGCCGCTCCAGGAAGGTCCAGCGCAGCTCGTCGTCGACGGTCAGCCCGGCGACGGTGCTGCTGCCGTCGAGCAGCGCGGCCAGCAGGTCCAGCTGCGCGTCGGTGCTCGCCAGCGAGGCGAAGGTGCGGGCCCAGGACAGCTGGTGGTCGCCGCCGGGTTCGGAGGAGCGGAGCAGCTCCAGCGCGGTGTCGGCGAAGCGGGCCAGGCCCTCGGCGCGCCACTCCGGGTCGGCGTAGAGCTCCAGGGCCAGTTCGGTCTGCCGCTGCAGCGACTGGACCACGCCGATGTCCGACTCCCGGCCGACGCCGCTGAGCACCAGGGCCAGGTAGTCGCGGGTGGCCAGCTCGCCGTCGCGGGTCATGTCCCAGGCGGAGGCCCAGCACAGCGCGCGCGGCAGCGAATCGGCGAAGTCGGCGATGTGCGCGGTGACATTGGCCAGCGACTCGGGGTCCAGGCGCACCTTGGCGTAGGAGAGGTCGTCGTCGTTGAGCAGCACCACGGCGGGCCGCTTGCGGGCCGAGGGCAGCTCGACGGCGGTCAGCTCGCCGTCCACGTCCAGCTCGAGCCGCTCGGTGCGCACCAGCGCGCCGCTGTCGTCCAGGTCGTAGAAGCCCACCGCGATGCGGTGCGGCCGCAGCACCGCCGCTCCCTTGGCACCGGCCGGCAGCGCCGGGGCCTCCTGGCGGATCGAGAGCGAGGTCAGCACGCCGTCGGCGTCCACCTCCAGCTCGGGGCGGAGGATGTTGATCCCGGCCGTCTCCAGCCAGGCCCTGGACCAGGAGGCGAGGTCGCGGCCCGAGGTCTCCTCCAGCGCGCCCAGCAGGTCGCTGAGCCGGGCGTTGCCCCAGGCGTGCCGCTTCATGTAGGCCTGCACGCCCGCGAAGAAGGCGTCCTGGCCGACGTAGGCCACCAACTGCTTGAGCACCGAGGCGCCCTTGGCGTAGGTGATGCCGTCGAAGTTGACCTGGACGTCCTCCAGGTCGTTGATGTCCGCCATGATCGGGTGGGTGGACGGCAGCTGGTCCTGCCGGTAGGCCCATGTCTTCATCTGGTTGGCGAAGGTGGTCCAGGAGTTGGGCCACTTGGTCCCGGGCGCCTCGGCCATGCAGATGCCCTCGGCGAAGGTCGCGAAGGACTCGTTCAGCCACAGGTCGTTCCACCACTCCATGGTGACCAGGTCGCCGAACCACATGTGCGCCAGCTCGTGCAGGATCGTCGTCGCGCGGGCCTCGTAGGCCGCGTCGGTCACCTTGGAGCGGAACACGTACTGGTCCCGGATGGTGACCGCGCCGGCGTTCTCCATCGCTCCGGCGTTGAACTCCGGCACGAACAGCTGGTCGTACTTGCTGAACGGGTAGACCGTGTCGAACTTCTCCTGGAAGTAGGTGAAGCCCTGCTTGGTCACCTCGAAGATCGCCTCGGCGTCCAGGTAGGGCGCCAGCGAGGGGCGGCAGTACACGCCCAGCGGCACGCTCTGGCCGTCGGCCCCCTGGTAGCTGTCGAACACCCCGGTGTACGGGCCGGCGATCAGCGCGGTGATGTAGGTGGAGATCCGCGGGGTGGCCGCGAAGCGGTGCACCTCGGTGCCCTCGGCCTCGCCCTTCTCCGGCTCGGGGGAGACCTCGTTGCTGATCACCTTCCACCCGGCGGGGGCGGTGACGGTGAACCGGAAGGTGCCCTTGAGGTCGGGCTGCTCGAAGGAGGCGAACACCCGCCGGGCGTCCGGGACCTCGAACTGCGTGTAGAGGTAGGTCTGCTGGTCGACCGGGTCGACGAAGCGGTGCAGCCCCTCGCCGGTGTTGGTGTAGGCGCAGTCGGCGACGACGCGCAGCTCGTTCTCGGCGGCGAGCGACGGCAGCGCGATCCGGCTGTCGGCGAACACGGCTGAGGGGTCGAGCGCGGTGCCGTTCAGGACGACCTCGCGCACGCTCGGCGCGACCAGGTCGATGAAGCTGGACGCGCCCGGAGTGGTGGCGGTGAAACGGACCACGGTGGTGGACCGGAACGTGCCCCCGTCGGTGGCCGTGCTCAGGTCGAGCTCGATCTCGTACGCGTCCACTTGGAGGAGCTGGGCCCGGGTACGGGCCTCCTCGCGGGTCAGGTTGGTGCCAGGCACGCTGCGTGACTCCTTCGTCTCGGTGTCTGTCCGGCATCCTCCCATGTCGCACGGACGGTCGACCGTGCCTCCGCGCACGGCGAACCTCCCCGTCCTAGGGTGCCCTCATGAACGCTCCCACCAGGACCGTGGTCAGCACGGTCGACACCCCCGCCGGGGACGCCCGGATCACCTCCCACCCCGCGCTCACCGACCGGCCGCTGGCCGTCCTCGCGCTGGGACACGGCGCCGGCGGCGGGATCGAGGCCCCCGACCTGCGGGCCCTGGCCGCTGCGCTGCCGCCGCTCGGGGTCACCGTCGCCCTGGTGGAGCAGCCCTGGCGGGTGGCCGGCAAGAAGATCGCCCCGGCCCCGAAGACCCTGGACGCCGGCTGGCTCCCGGTCCTGGCCCGGCTGCGCGAAGGCCCCGCCGCCGGGATCCCGCTGATCAGCGGCGGCCGCAGCGCCGGGGCCCGGGTCGCCTGCCGCACCGCCGAGCAGGCCGACGCGGACGCCGTGCTGGCCCTGGCCTTCCCGCTGCACCCGCCGGGCAAGCCGGAGAAGAGCCGCGCCGCGGAGCTGCTCTCCTGCCCGAGGCCGGTGCTGGTGGTCCAGGGCGCCACCGACCCCTTCGGCGGCGGCCCGGACTTCCCCCCGCTGCCGCCGCACCAGCGGCTGCTCGCACTCCCGTACGGCAACCACTCCTTCGCCGTCCTCAAGTCGGCCCCGATCAGCGGTGAGGAACTGCTGACCCGGATCACCGACGCGGTGGCGGCATGGGCCCTGGGACCGGCGGTGCGACCGGTCCCAGGGCCCTGAGCACCTGGGGAAGACCTACTTGTGGTACTTGGACACCGCGGCCTCGTCGCCGTAGCTGCTCAGCGCGATCAGGCCGCCGTCGGCGGTCGCGTAGAGCATCCCGTCCGAGAAGGTCCAGCCGTCGGTGTCGGACGGCAGCGCGCCCAGCACGGTGGACTTTCCGGTGGCCGGGTCCAGGCTGACGAAGTGCGGCGAGCCGCTGTAGGACCCGGTGGACAGGGCGAAGAGCTTGCCGTCCCCGGTGGACTCGGCCAGCAGCGCACCGTGGTTGCTCTCACCGTCGTACGTCCACGCCTCGGTACCGGTGGAGAGGTTGAAGGCGACGATGTTCCCGGCCGTGCTGTCGCTGCTGGACGAGCTGGAGTCCTCCTGGCCCTGCACCACCAGCATCTGGTTCGGCAGCGACGCGGTCACCTGGTGGTACTCGTCCACCTTCAGGTTGGGCGCGTTCAGCGTCTTGCCGCTGTTGCCGCTGCTGTCGTAGACGTTCAGTGAGGCGACGCTGTTGCTGGAGACGATCGCGACCAGCGGCGAGCTGTTCAGCAGGCTGTTGATGTCGGTGTGGTCGTTCTCGGACTTGCGCCAGAGTTGCGCGCCGGTGCTCGCGTTGACGGCCGTCAGCGTGTAGGACGGGCTGACGTCCGCGCAGTAGTCGTCCACCAGCACGATGCCGGTGGTCGCCACCGCGGACTCGTTGCAGTAGTCCCCGCGCGCCTTCAGCGCCCAGACCTGCTTGCCGGTGCCGATGTTGAAGCCGCCGATCCGGTCGCCGCTGACGACCGTGGCCACCGAGCCCTGGATGTAGGTGCTGGCCGACATCGCGACCGAGTGGGTCGCGTCGGTCAGCGGGACCGTCCAGAGGATCTTCCCGGTGTTCGAGTCGACCCCGGCGAAGACGGAGCAGGAACTGTCGTCCGTGCCGAAGGCCATGGTGCCGACGCCGGCGGCGGTCGTCGTCGGCGACATGGCGCAGGGCGTCATGGCCGAGGACGGCGGAGTGAGCGTCCAGCTCTTGCTGCCGTCGGAGACGGCGTACGCGGTCACGCCGGTGGTCGAACTGGACCGGACCAGCGTGCTGGTGGTCAGCCAGGAGCCGATGAGCCGGTCGTCCGAGCCGGCCGCCGGCACCGACCACGACTTGGACAGCGTGTTGGCGTCCTTCTTGCTGCCGTTGTTGGCGATCATCACACCGACCACGGCGATGCAGACGACGACCAGCACACCGGCGATGATCCCGGCGATCGCGCCCCCGCCCAGCCCGCGCTTCTGCGGAGGCGGCGTCATATAGCCGCCCTGCTGCTGGGGATAGCCCTGCTGGGGCGGGAACCCCTGCTGCTGCTGCGGGTAGCCCTGCTGCGGGGCCGGGTAGCCCTGCTGGGGATAGCCCTGCTGCTGCGGGGGGTAACCCTGCGGGTAGGCGGGCGGCGGAGTCTGCGGGGTCTGCTGCTGGGGATAGCCGTAACCCCCGTGCTGCGCAGAGGGGTACGCCCCGGTCGCCCCGCCGGCCGGCCACGCCCCCGGCCCGGGCTGCTGCGGAGCCTGAGGATGCTGCTGCTGCGGTGGCTGGGGCTGCTGCTGCGGCGCGGGCGGCGGCGTCCCGGGGTTGTACGTCTGCGTCGGCGCGTAGGCCATCCCCCCGTCCGCCGCAGGCGGGGGAGCCTGCTGCGGCACCCCGGGCGTATACGTCTGCGTGGGCGCGTACTCGGGCGGCGGCGGCGCGCTCGACGAGCCGTCAGCTCCCCCCGGCGCTGCCCCTGGTCCTGCTCCGTTGTCCGCCATGCCCCCGTACGCCCTTTCCTCGACACCTCGACTCCGCGGGCCATGCTACGAGGTCCCGGCCCGTCAGCTGCCCTCGGGGCACGTCAGGGTCACGTCAGCCCCGACGGTGGGAAGGAACAGGGGCGCGGGGAACTGCGCGACAAGCCACCCTCCGGCGGCAACTCGCTCGGCAGACCCCCGCACCCCACCCCCGCAGCGCGGCTACCCCCGGGCGGCGTCCCGCCGTTGCGCCCGCAGGGCCCGCCCCAGGTCGTCCCGCCCCTCCAGCCCCCACCGCCGCAGAGCCGGGCGCCGCCC
>NZ_BBPM01000022.1:82268-85610 GCF_000787775.1 Streptacidiphilus carbonis
GGCCCGCCCCAGGTCGTCCCGCCCCTCCAGCACCAACCGCCGCAGAGCCGGCGCCGCCCCACCGTGCTCCCGCAGCCACAGATCCGTCCGCTCAAGCGTCGCCCCGGTCGTCACCAGCCTCGGGAACAACCCGCTGACGATCCGCATCGCGATCTCGATCGACCGCTCGCTCCAGACCTTCTCCAGCACCTCGAAGTACGGCTCGGTATAGGGCGCCACCAACTCCCGCCGCCCCGCCGCCGACTGGAACCCGCTGATCTGCGCCTCCACCAGCGCGTTCGGCAGCTGGTCCGAGTCCACCACCTGCCGCCACACCTCCGCCTTGGCCTCCGTGGTCGGCCGTGCCGCCAGGCACCCGGTCTGCAGCCGCTTGCCGCTCGCGGTGTCGTCCCTGGCCAGCTCCGCGGCGAGGGCCGCCTCGTCGGCCACCCCGGCGGCGGCCAGGGTGTGCAGCAGGGTCCAGCGCAGCTCCTGGTCGACGTCCAGACCGTCGATACGGGCCGTCCCGGCCAGCAGCCCGCCGACCAGCTGCAGCTCCGACTCCGACGCCGCCGTCTGCGCGAAGAACCGGGCCCACGCCAACTGGTGGTCGCCGCCGGGCTCCGCGGCCCGCAGCTCGCCCAACGCGCCTTCGGCCAGCCGTCCGGCCCACTCCTCCCGCGCGTCCGGGGTGACGTACATGTCCAGCGCGGTCCGCGCCTGCAGGTGCAGCGACTGCAGCACGCCGATGTCGCTCTCGCGGCCGGCGAAGCGCAGCACGGTCTCCAGGTAGTCGCGGGCCGGCATCAGGCCGTCCCTGGTCAGGTTCCACAGCGCCGACCAGCTCAGGGCCCGGGCCAGCGGATCCTCCAGCTCGCCCAGCGACTCCCGCAGGGCCGCCAGTGACACCTCGTCAAAGCGGATCTTGCAGTATGTCAGGTCCTCGTCGTTGACCAGCACCAGCGCCGGCCTGGCCAGCCCCACCAGCTCCGGCACCTCGGTCCGGGCCGCGGCGGCCACGTCCAGCTCGACCTTGTGCGTCCGCACCAGCGCCCCGCTGACCGGGTCGCGGTCGAACAGCCCCACCGCGATCCGGTGCGGCCGCAGGGTCGGCTGCTCCGCGGCCGCCTCCTGCAGCACCGCGAACGAGGTGATGGTCCCCGAGGAGTCGGTGATCAGCTGCGGCGTCAGCGCGTTGACGCCCGCCGTCTCCAGCCAGGCCCGGGACCACTCGGCCATGGCCTCGCTGCCCCGCCCCGAGGTCTCCGCGAGTACGGCGAGCAGGTCCGCGAGCGTGGTGTTGCCGAACGCATGGCGCTTGAAGTACCGCCGCGCGCCCTCGAAGAAGGCGTCCCGCCCTACATAGGCCACCAGCTGCTTGAGCACCGAGGCGCCCTTGGCGTAGGTGATGCCGTCGAAGTTGAGCTTGGCGTCCTCGAGGTCGCGGATGTCCGCGGTGATCGGGTGCGTGGTGGGCAGCTGGTCCTGCCGGTAGGCCCAGGTCTTCCTGCGGTTGGCGAAGGTGATCCAGCCGGCCTGGTACCTGGTCGCCTCCACCTGGGCGAACGCGCCCATGAAGTCGGCGAAGGACTCCTTCAGCCACAGGTCGTCCCACCACTGCATGGTGACCAGGTCGCCGAACCACATGTGCGCCATCTCGTGCAGGATCACATTGGCCCGGCCCTCGTAGGCCGCCTCGGTGACCTTGGACCGGAAGACGTACTCCTCGCGGAAGGTGACCAGGCCGGGGTTCTCCATCGCGCCGAGGTTGTACTCGGGCACGAACGCCTGGTCGTACTTGCCGAAGGGGTAGGGGTAGTCGAACTCCTCGTGGAAGAAGTCCAGGCCCTGCTTGGTGACGGTGAAGATCTCGTCGGAGTCGAAGTACTGCGCCAGCGAGGCCCGGCAGAGCGCGCCCAGCGGGATCTCCAGTCGGCGGCCGTCGCTGAGCGTCCGGGCGTAGTGGTCGCGGGCCACGTGGTACGGGCCGGCCACCACCGCGGTGATGTAACTGGAGATCCGCGGCGTGGGCGCGAACTGCCAGGTCCGGCCGGACTCCACGGCCACCGGGTCGCCGCCGGCGGGGGAGTTGGAGAAGACCTGCCAGTGCGCCGGCGCGGTCACCGTGAAGCTGAACGCGCCCTTGAGGTCGGGCTGTTCGAAGGTGGTGAACACCCGGCGCGCGTCGGCCGGCTCGTACTGGGTGTAGAGGTAGGTCTCGCCGTCCACCGGGTCGGTGAAGCGGTGCAGCCCCTCACCCGTACGGCTGTACGCGCAGTCCGCCTCGACGACCAGCTCGTTGCTCTCGGCCAGGCCGGGCAGGGCGATCCTGGACCCGTCGAACACCTGCGCGGGGTCGAGCGCCGTGCCGTTGAGGACGACGCTGCGCACCGCCGGGGCCAGCAGGTCGGCGAAGCTGTCCGCACCCGGCTCGGAGCAGCGGAACCGCAGCACCGTGCGGGAGCGGAACCTGCCTGCACCCTCGCCCTCCGCCACGGGCTGAACGGCGGAGCGGAGGTCGAGCTCGACCTCGTAGCCGTCCACGCTGAGGATGCGGGCCCGCTCGCGGGCCTCGTCGCGGGTGAGATTGGTCCCGGGCACTGCGGTACTCCCTACTGGTGCATGCGGTGGGGCAATAGCTTGTGGCTGCCCGTCCGGTGCAGCCGGGTGTGTTCCCCGGTCCGTCACCATGTTCATGTTCCCGGCATCCTTTCACGGCCCGCCGACAACACCGGCGCACGTCCTCGCGGCGGGAATGCCCGTGCGCCCCCCTCTGTTCGCCACGTTGACAGCACGCTCCCGGCACCGGAGGACTCATGTCCGAATCAACCGCCACCCCCGTTCCCGCAGACTTCTGGTTCGACCCGCTGTGCCCCTGGGCCTGGATGACCTCGCGCTGGATGCTGGAGGTCGAGCAGCAGCGCCCGGTGAAGGTGCAGTGGCACGTGATGAGCCTCGCGGTGCTGAACTCCGAGAAGGACGACGTCCCCGAGCAGTACCGGGAGTTCCTCAAGGAGGCCTGGGGCCCGGTCCGGGTCTGCATCGCGGCCGCCCAGGCGCACGGCGACAAGGTCCTCGCCGACCTCTACACCGCGCTGGGCACCCGCTTCCACAACCAGGGCGAGCCCCGCACCAAGGAGACCATCGCGGCGGCCCTCGCCGAGGTCGGCCTGCCGGTCGAGCTGGCCGAGGCCGCGGACTCCACCGAGTACGACGAGGCACTGCGCGCCTCGCACAAGGAGGGGATCGACCTGGTCGGCCAGGACGTCGGCACCCCGGTGATCGCGGTCCCGGGCGCGGACGGCGAGCGCGTCGCCTTCTTCGGCCCCGTGGTCACCCCCACCCCCCCGCGGAAGCCGCCGC
>NZ_BBPM01000022.1:86121-125279 GCF_000787775.1 Streptacidiphilus carbonis
CCCCCACCCCCCGCGGCGAAGCCGCCGCCCGCCTCTGGGACGGCACCCTCCTGGTCGCCTCCACCCCCGGCTTCTACGAACTCAAGCGCACCCGCACCGCCGGCCCCAGCTTCGAGTAAGCAAACCCCGTCAGCCCCGCGCCCATGGGGGCGCGGGGCTCTGCTCCGACGGCCGCCACCCCGGCGAAGCCGGACGCAACTCCGACTGCACGGAGCTGCCAACGCACTGACCAGCTCTTTTGTGAGGATCGCCATACCCGGGCGGCCTGCTGGGCCGATAGGTTCACAGTCGTTAACACAGCACAGCCTCCCCTCACCCCGCCCGGAGATCCCATGGCCCTCGCCGCCACCGCAGCCGTCCGCCCCGGCGCCGTCCTCGCCGACCTGCTCCCCGCCGCCACCCGCGCCCGCGGCGCGGCCCGCGACCTGGCACTGGTGGTCGGCGGCGCCGCCCTCACCGGCGCGGCCGCCCAGCTCTCGGTGCCGGTCCCGGGCTCGCCGGTCCCGGTGACCGCTCAGACCCTGGCCGCGCTGCTGGTCGGCACGGCCCTCGGCACCCGACGCGGCGTCGCCTCGATGGGCCTCTACCTCGCGGCCGGCCTCGTCGGGGTGCCGTGGTTCGCGGACGGCAGCTCCGGCAGCGGCGTCACCTTCGGCTACATCATCGGCTTCCTGCTGGCCGGCGTCGTCGTCGGCGAACTGGCCCGCCGCGGCGCCGACCGCAGCCCGCTGCGCACCGCCGCCGCCATGGTGCTCGGGAACCTGGCGATCTACGCCGTCGGCGTCCCCTACTTGGCCGTCTCGCTGCACATCGGTCTCGGCAGGGCCGCCTCGCTGGGCCTCTACCCCTACCTGCTGGGCGACGCCCTCAAGGTCGCGCTGGCCATGGGCCTGCTCCCGGCCGCCTGGAAGCTGCTCGGCCGCAAGGGCTGACCGGCGCGCCGTCACCGGCTCGTGCCACACTGACGCCATGCGCGTGTACCTGGGATCCGACCATGCCGGATACGAACTCAAGCAGCACCTCGTCCAGTGGCTGACCAGCGCCGGTCACGAACCGGTCGACTGCGGCCCGCACATCTACGACGCGGTGGACGACTACCCCCCGTTCATCCTCCGCGCCGCCGAGCGGACCGCGGCCGACCCGCAGGCGCTGGGCATCGTGATCGGCGGCTCCGGCAACGGCGAGGCCATCGCCGCCAACAAGGTCAAGGGTGTCCGCGCGGCACTGGCCTGGAGCACCGAGACGGCCACCCTCGGCCGCCAGCACAACAACGCCAATGTGATCAGCATCGGCGGCCGGATGCACTCCCTCGACGAGGCCACCAAGTTCGTCGAGGTCTTCCTGGCGACGCCGTTCTCCGAGGACCCGCGCCACATCCGCCGGATCGACATGATCAGCGAGTACGAGACCACCGGCGAGCTCCCGCCGGTCCCGGCCCACCACCCGCAGGGCTGACCGCAGCTCCGATGCCCGAAGGCCACACCCTCCATCGACTCGCCGCCGCATACCGCCAGGTGTTCGGCGGCGGGTCCGTGCGCGTCTCCAGCCCGCAGGGCCCCTTCGCCGACGCCGCGGCGCTCCTGGACGGGCGCCCGCTGACCACCACCGAGGCCCACGGCAAGCACCTCTTCCTCGGCTTCGGCGACCCCGCCAACAACCCTGCGGCGGCGCCCGACTGGGTCCACATCCACCTCGGCCTCTACGGCAAGGTCCGCTTCGGCGAGGGCCCGGCCCCGGCGCCCGTCGGCCAGATCCGACTGCGCCTCAGCACCGGCGACGACACCGGCGCCGCCGCCCACGCCGACCTGCGCGGGCCCGCGACCTGCGCCCTGATCAGCGACCCGGAGAAGCAGGAGGTGCACCGCCGGCTCGGACCCGACCCGCTGCGTGCCGACTCCGCCCCGGACCTCGCCTGGCAGCGGATGAGCCGCAGCGGCACCACCGTCGCCGCCCTGCTGATGGACCAGAAGGTCCTCTCCGGCGTCGGCAACATCTACCGCGCCGAGGTGCTGTTCCGGCAGGGCATCGACCCGCGGCTGCCCGGACGGGCCCTCACCAGGGAGCAGTGGGACGCGGTCTGGACCGACCTCACCCTGCTGATGGCCGACGGCGTCCGTGACGGCTGGATCGACACGGTCCGCCCCGAGCACACCCCGGAGGCCATGGGCCGCCCCGCCCGCGAGGACGCCCACGGCGGCGAGGTCTACGTCTACCGCCGGGCCGGACTGCCCTGCCTGGTCTGCACGACCCCGGTCAGCGCCGGGACCCACGCCGGCCGCAACCTCTTCTGGTGCCCCACCTGCCAGCCCACCGCGGCCCTCGACCGGCCGTAGTTCCCGGGAGCGTCGACGCGGACCTCGCACGCTCGGTAGGGTCGACCTGGATGGCAGACGGAGCGGCCGAGGCGCCACCTCGGGAGACGACGACGGCTCGGGGGCGCAGGGCGCTCTACCGGGTCCGACGTCGGCTGCGCCGATCCGCCGTGGACTACTTCCGCGGCGACGCCTCCGACTGGTTCGCCTTCGGCGTGCTGTTCCTCCTGGTGCCCGTGATCACCGCGGTCACACTGGTGGCCTCGATATGGTGCCCGCCCACCGCGCTGGTCCTCCCGGTCCTCGCCGGGGCGCTGCTGCTGCGGCCCAGCAGCCTGGTGCTGCTCTACGCGGCCGCCGCCTCCGCGCTGGCCGTGGAGGCGGCCATGCTGGGCCCGTACCACCTCGGCCCCGGCCGGGTCACGCCCGGCAGCGTGCTGGTGGTGGGCGCGGTGGGGGCCGGCGGCCTGCTGGTCGCCCAACTCCGCAGCCGGGTGGGCGTTCCCTGGCGCGGCGGCGGCACCATGCTGTTCGACCTCCGCGAGCGGCTCAAGGTGCAGTCGCAGATCCCGGCGCTGCCCGGCGGCTGGCACGCGGAGATGGCGCTGCGCCCGGCCGGCGGCCAGTCCTTCTCCGGCGACTTCCTGGTCGCCGCCCGCACCGGCGACGGCAGCCGGGTGCTGGAGGCGGTCCTGGCCGACGTCTCCGGCAAGGGCATGGACGCGGGCTCCCGCGCGCTGCTGCTCTCCGGCGCCTTCGGCGGCCTGCTCGGCTCGCTGCCCCCGCACGACTTCCTCCCGG
Source organism: Streptacidiphilus carbonis (assembly GCF_000787775.1). Lineage (GTDB taxonomy): Bacteria > Actinomycetota > Actinomycetes > Streptomycetales > Streptomycetaceae > Streptacidiphilus > Streptacidiphilus carbonis. Next base: position 89,235 of record NZ_BBPM01000022.1, read on the forward strand.
CCGCCAACGGCTACCTGCTGCGCCAGGAGTGGGACGAGGGCTTCGCCAGCGCCGTCCACCTGGTCCTGGACCTGGACACCGGGGAGTACGAACTGCTGTCGGCGGGTCATCTCCCCGGTATGCAGCGCTGCATGGGCAAGGGCCTCTGGGAGACCAAGGAGGCCGAGGGCCCGCTGCTCGGCATCTTCGAGGGCGCCAAGTTCACCGGCCTGCGCGGCCGGCTGGAGCGCGGCGACGTGCTGATGCTCTGCACCGACGGCATGGTCGAGGCCCCCGGCCGCGACCTGTCCGAGGGCATGGACCGACTGATGGGGGAGGCGGACCGGTTGATCGGCTCACCCTTCGTCGGGACGGCCTGGCGGCTCATCGAGACCGTCGCCAAGGACCTCAACGACGACCGGGCGCTGCTGCTGATCTGGCGCGAATAACCGTCCCTCAGTGCCCAGTTCACCACACCTGTAACATCGGGAACACGATCTCCGACGTGCGGTTCGGCCAATCTCGGCCGAATAGTGATCACTTGTGGAGCTGTGTCCCGGAAGTGCTTTACGGAACCTGCTGCTCCGGAGACACTGAATGTCGGCCAGTGGGGAGGGGGGAGGCAGTGTCGATGCACGGCGCGGCGGACCGGCCTGCCGGGTGGCCCGGGCCCCGAGCATGTCATGAACGAGGAAGTGGAACCGCGTGACAACCTTCTCCTTCTCCGCTGTTGTCCTGCTGGGCATCCTGTTGGTGGTCTTCATCAGGAACGGGAGCATGAAGATCGGCTACGCCATCCTCGCTATGCTCTTCGGCTTCTTCCTGGCCAAGACGTCCGCGGCGGCGCCGATCCAGACCTTCCTGGACCAGATCGCCACGACCATCAACAACTTGACGAAGTAACAGCCGGGTACGTACCGGCCTCAGCGTTCCCGCCACCGCCGCAGAAGTGCCCCTGCCGCGGCGCGCCGTCCGACCATGGCGGCGCCGGCGGGCTCCACGCCGCCCTCCGCCCCGCGGAGGCCCAGCGGGTCGGCCGCCAGCAGGACGAAGCAGCGGGCCCAGGCCAGCCGCTCGCCGCGCGGCCAGGACAGCCGTCGCAGCGCGGCCGACGCCGCGGCGACCGGTTCGCCGTTCACCCGCACCTCGGCGACCTCGTCGCCCACCCGCCCGCCGAAGAAGAACTTCACCCCGTTCAGCACCGGGTCGTTGAGGTGCGGCACCACCAGTTCGGCGACGGTGGGCAGGAGCTGATGATCCGCCACCCAGTCGCCCAGCGGCCCGCTGCGGAACCCGAACACACAGGCGGGCCCCTGCACCGCATGCCACCCGGCGACACCCGCCGCCGAACCCGGCAGCACATGGTCGCCGTGGACGCCGCGCCGCTCCAGCATCTCCACCACCGCGGAAGCGGTCGTGGTCCGCCACATCCGCACGGCGTTCTGCAGCTGCTCCTCCTCGGTCCGGCCGAGTCCGACCGCGCAGTCCCACACCACCGGACCACCGCCCATGCCGATCCTCAGCACATACCCGAGATCGACGTGCCCGCCGCCCTGCCCGACATGCTCCCGCACCGCGACAGCCGTGGTCCCGGGCCCCCGGACGATGTCCCCCTCAGCCTGGAACTCCCGCCCCAGGCAGGCCATTTCGCGCACCACGCTGCGCTGTATGACCTGGAGCCTGCGCACGGGGTCTCTCCGATGCTGAGGGACGTACTCCGACACTCCGGGAAGCAAGCCCCGTTCGCCCCCGCAACCCCTGGCCGCGCGAGCCCTGTGGAGATTATGGGGGGAAACCGAGTGAACCTCCCACCTCCGCGAGCGTACCGGCCCCCACCCGCCCCCGCACCCATTCTGACGCGCACAAGTCACACGACTGGCTCGCACCCTGAAGGCGCTGCGCGGCGAAGCGATCGGAGAAGTCCGATGATCGTCCTCGACCACACCGCAGCCCGGGCGCTCCGGGAGGGCGACCGCATGCCTGCGGCCTACGCCGCCACCTCGCCCGAGCACGACGCCGAGCGCGTCTGCGTCCCGGCCCTGTCCCAGCACGGCTCGGCTTCGGACCCCGACCCGCCGGCCCTCGCAGCAGTCGGAGTCGCCGGTAAGTGCGAGCACGCTGCGTCCGGCGTCGTCGATGACGACGGCCGAGGCGGCGGCGACCAGGCTGTTGGGCTCGGGGCGTGCGGGTCGCGCCGCCTGTGGGCCTGTCGCAGGTGCCGGACGGAACCGAGATCGGCCCCAGCTTCGCGATCATCTCGCTGAGCTGGGGCCGATTTGTGGGAGCGGGCGACGGGAATCGAACCCGCGTAGCTAGTTTGGAAGACTAGGGCTCTACCATTGAGCTACGCCCGCAGAGCGCACCGGTGGGGTGCGTTCGGAGGACAGCGTAGCGGACCTGGTCACCGGGATGCACACCGGTTGTCCGGCGTGGCGGGGCGCTGCGGGTGGCGCGGGGAAAAGCGGGCGAAGGGCCGGGGATCTGCCTGTACGCTACGTGTCGTTCAGCACGTTGGACGGTACGGGGTGTGGCGCAGTTTGGTAGCGCGTCCGCTTTGGGAGCGGAAGGTCGTCGGTTCGAATCCGGTCACCCCGACCACGTGTGGTGTGTGAAGGGCCTGCCTCTCGTGGCGGGTCCTGTTTTGTTCTGGGGCGGGCGGCGCAGCGGAGCCGGCGGTACGCCGAGCGCGAACCTGGCGGCCCCGCCCGGGGCTTCCTGGTCGGGGCGGACCGCCGCCGGACGAGAGCCCGCCGGGGCTCAGGGAGCGCCCCCGCGCAGGGCCCCCGCTGAGGCCCCCGCCGGGGCCGTGGCGGAGACCCCCGTGCGGGTTGCCGACAGCTGACCCCTCCCGGCGGGACCAATGCAGATTGTGGTACCGGTAGGATGGACCGCTGGCGGCTGTCCACGTGCGCGTCTCCGCAGGGAGAAGCGGTGCGGACACTCGCCCGAGGGCGAGGAGCGAGCTCACCGTCCACCACCCCGGCGGGCGAAGTCGCCTCTGACTCATCACCCGTCTCGCCGTGCCCCGCACTCGCCGTACTCCGGTGAGAACGGGGTATCCGGCGGACACCCCGACCGCAAGCCCCCAAGGAGACCCAACCGTGAAGAGCGCCGTGGAGACTCTGAACCCGACCCGGGTTCGACTCACCGTCGAGGTGCCCTTCGAGGAGCTCAAGCCCAGCCTCGACGCGGCGTACAAGAAGATCAACCAGCAGGTCACGGTGCCGGGCTTCCGTAAGGGCAAGATCCCGGCTCGCGTCATCGACCAGCGCTTCGGCCGTGCCGCGGTGCTGGAAGAGGCTGTCAACGACGCCCTGCCGCGCTTCTACACCCAGGCCGTCGACGAGTCCAAGCTCGACGTCCTCGGCCAGCCCGACATCGACGGCCTGGAGGGCGTCGAGAAGATCGCGGACGGCGGCGACCTGAAGTTCACCGCCGAGGTGGACATCCGCCCCGAGATCACCCTCCCCGACTACACCGCCATCGAGGTCGAGGTCGACCCGGTCGCCGTGTCCGACGAGGACGTCGAGGAGAGCCTGAACCAGCTCCGCGACCGCTTCGCCTCGCTGAAGACCGTCGAGCGCGCCGCCGCCGAGGGCGACGTCGTGGTCGTCGACCTGGAGGCCAAGGTCGACGGTGAGGTCCCCGAGGACGGCACCGCCACCGGCGTCAGCTACGAGATCGGCTCCGGCCGCCTGCTCGACGGCATCGACGAGGCCCTGACCGGCCTGGAGGCCGGCAGCACGGCGACCTTCACCACCGAGCTCAAGGGCGGCTCCGCCGAGGGTAAGGACTCCGAGGTCACGGTCAGCCTGACCACCGTCCAGGAGAAGGAACTCCCGGCTCTGGACGACGAGTTCGCCCAGCTCGCCAGCGAGTTCGACACCCTGGAGGAGCTGAAGGACGACTCCCGCAAGCGGCTCGTCCGGATGAAGGAGTTCGACCAGGCCACCCAGGCCCAGGAGCGGGTGCTCGACAAGCTCATGGAGCTCATCGAGATGCCGTACCCGGAGAAGCTGCTCGCGGACGAGGTGGAGACCCGCAAGCACAACCTGGAGCACCACCAGCTGCCGCAGATGGGCGTCGACCTGGACGGCTACCTCAAGCTCCAGGGCAAGACCGCCGAGGAGTTCGAGGCCGAGCTGCTGGAGCAGGCCCGGAAGGGCATCAAGACCCAGTTCGTCCTGGACGCCATCGCGTCCAAGGAGGAGCTCGCGGTCAACCAGGAGGAGCTCACCGAGCACCTGCTGCGCCGCGCCGCCGGCTCGGGCATGACGCCCGACCAGTTCGCCCAGCAGGTCGTCGAGGGCGGCCAGGTCCCGCTGCTCGTCGGCGAGGTCGTCCGCGGAAAGGCCCTCGCGGTCGTGGTGGAGTCCGCCAAGGTGGTCGACACCAACGGCGAGGTCGTCGACTTCGAGGACGACGAAGAGGACGAGGCTGAGGACGCGGCCGAGACCGCCGCCGAGGGCACCGGGCCCGCCGAGGCCTGACCCCTCCGCAGCACCCGGCAGCGCCCGGCAGCACCCTGCGGCGACGCCGCCGCACAGCACCACCAGGAAGGGCCCGGACGCAGCAAGCGTCCGGGCCCTTCCGGCGTAGCCGGTCACCCTGCGCTCACAGCGAACAGTTCTGTGTAGGGGATGGTCAGGCACTGCCTGCGCGTTAGGGTCCTTGGTACGAGGGGCAGGGTGACTGTCGGTCCATCAGGACCGTCGGTCAGGCTTTCCCGGTGCAACCGGTGGCCTCCGTACCGGCCTTCGTAAGAGACGCAGTGACGGTGGACGATCAGCCGTCCGAACACAATGAGCGGGTGGATTACGTGATGACTCCCCAGTTCCAGATGCCCGGCCTGATGGCCCCCACCGCAGCCGGTGACATCGGCGGCGGCGGTCTCGGCGACCAGGTCTTCAACCGTCTGCTCAACGAGCGCATCATCTTCCTCGGCCAGCAGGTCGACGACGAGATCGCCAACAAGATCACCGCTCAGCTGCTGCTGCTCGCGTCCGACCCGGACCGGGACATCTTCCTGTACATCAACTCGCCCGGCGGCTCGGTCACCGCCGGCATGGCGATCTACGACACCATGCAGTACATCAAGAACGACGTCGTCACCATCGCCATGGGCATGGCCGCCTCGATGGGCCAGTTCCTGCTCACCGCGGGTGCCAAGGGCAAGCGCTTCGCGCTCCCCAACGCCGAGATCCTGATGCACCAGCCCTCGGCCGGCCTCGGCGGCTCCGCCACCGACATCCGTATCCAGGCCCAGCAGCTGGTCCGCCTGAAGCACCGGATGGCCGAGCTGATCGCCCAGCACAGTGGCCAGACCGTGGACCAGGTCACCAAGGACTCCGACCGGGACCGCTGGTTCCAGCCGCAGGAGGCCATGGAGTACGGCCTGATCGACGGCATCATGCACAGCGCCGCGGACGTCCCCGGCGGCGGCGGCACCGGCGCCTGACCGGCCCCCCAGCCGGTGCCCGAGGCCCCACGGCCGGGCACCGCGCCCGCGCCGGTCCGACCGCTCGACCGCCAACGCGAACCACAGTCCGTACGCTTCCGGAGAGGCCACACCAGCTATGAACATCCCCAGCCTGTCCAGCGCCGAGCGGCGCATCGAGGACATGCGCGCCGAGGGCCGCTACATCGTCCCGCGCTTCGTCGAGCGCACCTCGCAGGGTGTGCGTGAGTACGACCCCTACGCCAAGCTCTTCGAGGAGCGCATCATCTTCCTGGGCTCCCAGGTGGACGACGTCTCCGCGAACGACATCATGGCGCAGCTGATCTGCCTGGAGTCGATGGACCCGGACCGGGACATCTCCATGTACATCAACTCGCCCGGCGGCTCCTTCACGGCGCTGACGGCGATCTACGACACCATGCAGTTCGTCAAGCCCGACGTGGCGACCGTCTGCATGGGCCAGGCGGCCTCCGCCGCCGCGGTGCTGCTGGCGGCCGGCGCCCCCGGCAAGCGCCTGGCGCTGCCGAACGCCCGGATCCTGATCCACCAGCCGTACACCGAGACCGGCCGCGGCCAGGTGTCCGACCTGGAGATCCAGGCCAACGAGATCCAGCGGATGCGCGAGCAGCTGGAGGAGATGCTGGCCAAGCACTCCAACCAGACCACGCAGCAGATCAGCGAGGACATCGAGCGCGACAAGATCCTCACTGCCGCCGAGGCGCTGGAGTACGGGCTGATCGACCAGATCACCTCGACCCGCAAGAGCTCCCTCAACGACTGATCCGTCCGCCCGAGGACTGATTTGTTCGCCGACTGAGACGAGCACCACCCGGTCCGTGGGCCCCCGGCTATTGGAGCGGGGGCCTCGGCCTGGCACCATCGTCAGTACCGACCACCTCCCGCATCGCCCTCCCTGACGGCACTTCGCCCAGGGCGGAAGAGGGAAGACCGCCGAACACGGCGGATCGGGGCTCCTGACGGAGTACCGTCGGAAACCAAGCACCAGGCTCCTGCCCCACGGAGCCTTTGGCGAAGGGGATTCACCTCGTGGCACGCATCGGTGACGGTGGCGACCTGCTCAAGTGCTCGTTCTGCGGAAAGAGCCAGAAGCAGGTGAAGAAGCTCATTGCCGGGCCCGGCGTGTACATCTGCGACGAGTGCATCGACCTGTGCAACGAGATCATCGAAGAGGAGCTCGCGGAGACCTCGGAGGTGAGGTTCGAGGAGCTGCCCAAGCCCCGCGAGATCTACGAGTTCCTCGACGGGTACGTGGTGGGCCAGGAGGCGGCCAAGAAGTCGCTCTCCGTAGCCGTCTACAACCACTACAAGCGGGTCCAGGCGGGCGAGAACGGCAAGCACGGCCGCGACGACGGCATCGAGCTGGCCAAGTCCAACATCCTGCTGCTGGGCCCGACCGGCTCCGGCAAGACCCTGCTGGCGCAGACCCTGGCCCGGATGCTGAACGTGCCGTTCGCCATCGCGGACGCCACGGCGCTGACCGAGGCCGGCTATGTCGGCGAGGACGTCGAGAACATCCTGCTGAAGCTGATCCAGGCCGCTGACTACGACGTCAAGAAGGCCGAGACCGGCATCATCTACATCGACGAGATCGACAAGGTCGCCCGCAAGAGCGAGAACCCGTCGATCACGCGCGACGTCTCCGGCGAGGGAGTGCAGCAGGCGCTGCTGAAGATCCTGGAGGGGACCACCGCCTCGGTGCCCCCGCAGGGCGGCCGCAAGCACCCGCACCAGGAGTTCATCCAGATCGACACGACGAACGTGCTGTTCATCGTGGGCGGCGCGTTCTCGGGCCTGGAGCGCATCATCGAGTCCCGGGCCGGCAAGAAGGGCATCGGCTTCGGCGCGACGATCCGGTCCAAGCACGAGATCGAGTCCAGCGACCAGTTCCGCGCGGTCATGCCGGAGGACCTGGTGAAGTTCGGGATGATCCCCGAGTTCATCGGCCGTCTCCCGGTCATCACCAGCGTCCACAACCTGGACCGCGACGCGCTGCTGCAGATCCTCACCGAGCCCAAGAACGCCCTGGTCAAGCAGTACCGGCGGCTGTTCGAGCTGGACGGCGTGGAGCTGGAGTTCTCCGACACCGCGCTGGACGCCATCGCCGACCAGGCCATCAAGCGCTCCACCGGCGCCCGCGGCCTGCGCGCCATCATGGAGGAGGTGCTGATGTCCGTGATGTACGAGGTGCCGTCGCGCAAGGACGTCGCCCGTGTGGTGGTCACCGAGGACGTCGTGCTGGAGCACGTCAACCCGACCCTGGTCCCGCGCGACCTGCGCAGTCAGCGCGAGCGCCGCGAGAAGTCGGCGTAGCCGCCAGGACACGACAGCACAGACAGCACACGCGTGAGGCCCGGCCCGGGAAGGGGCCGGGCCTCACGCGTTGCGCCGGCCGACGCCGGTGAGTCGTCTCCGGACAGGACCTGAGGCAGCGTCAACTGGGCTGCGGCGGCCGCCGCGTCATCAGAAGGCCGGATCAGTCCTTGGTCACCGCGACGCTGTTGATCGCGACCTTGTCCTTGGGCGCTCCGTCGCTGCCGCCGCCCTGGACGCCGTTCCCGGCGATGTGCTGCAGGATGTCCAGTCCTGAGGTGATGGTGCCGAACGGCGTGTAGCTCGCCGCGAGTTGGCTGGCCCGGTAGACCAGGAAGAACTGGCTGCCGCCGGTGTGGGCGGCCCCGGTGTTGGCCATCGCGACCGTCCCGGCCGGGTAGCTGCCGCCCTGGATCGCCGGATCCTTCAGGTACTCGTCGGGCAGGGTGTAGCCGGGGCCGCCGCTGCCGGTACCGGTCGGATCGCCGCACTGCAGGACGTAGATGCCGCTGGTGGTGAGGCGGTGGCACCTGGTGTGGTCGAAGTAGTCCTGCTTGGCCAGGTAGACGAAGCTGTTGACGGTCTGCGGCGCGTTCTCGGCGTCCAGTCTGATGCCGATGTCGCCGCAGGAGGTCTTCAGCGTCGCGGAGTTGTTCGCCGAGGTGTCGATCGACATGGCCGGCGCGCTCTTCCACTGCTTGCCGTCGGGGCTGCCGGATGCGACGTTCCCACAGAACGACGGCCGGGTGGTCGCCCAGAGGATGCCGCCCGCGACCAGGGCGACCACCACCACGGCGGCCAGCACGAGGATCGTCCGCCGCTTCTTGGCCCTGGCCTTCTCCGCGGCCCGCAACTCCTCGATCCGCGCGCGCCGCGCCGCGTTGCGCGCTGCCGCGCCGCCCTCGCCGTTGCCGGCTTCTGCGCTGCCGCCGTCCTCGCTGCTCACCTGGGTCCTCCCGTTGTACGCGCCGACAGCGCACAGTGAACCCAGCCACCGGCCGCGGCCGCGGGAGGCGCGGCCGACGACAGCCGCCCCCGCACCCGACTGGGGGTGCGGGGGCGGCTACGCGGGCCCGAGGGCTACTTCTTGATCTCGGCGGCGGCCCGCAGGGCCCGGGTGGAGGTCGCGAGCGCGGGCAGATCGGAGCTGACCGCGGTCGTCTTGCCGGTGTCCATCACCAGCGCGTAGGTGCTGTTGTCGGCCCATACGCAGATGCCGAAGGCCGCGCCGGACTCACTGAGGATGCCGCACTGCATCGAACCGCCCAGCGGTCCGGCGTCCTCGTCGGTCTTGTCGGAGACGCTGCCGCCGCCGCTGGTCATCCCCTTCCAGGCCTGGCCGATCTGGGTGGAGGCCAGCGGCAGGCGGCCGTAGGCGCCGACGACGACGAACTGCGGGGTCTCGGTGACGGAGCCGGAGGAGTAGGAGGTCAGCACCGGGGTGGCCCCGGTGCTGCTGATGCCGTCCGTGGTACCGGCCATGTCCTTGAGCAGTCCGTTGTCGGTCTGCTGGGACAGGCCCTGGAAGCTGGCCGGCATGGCGAGCTTGTACTTGCCGGTGGTGGCCGCGGTGCGGATCACGAAGTAGCCGACGATCCCGCCGACGATGATCACCAGGGCCGCGCCGATGGAGAGGCCGATCTTGAGGCCGGTACGGCTCCGCGGCTCGGGCGGCACGGGGTAGCCCCAGGCGGCGTTGGGGTCCCCATAGGGCATCCCGGGCTGGGGCTGCGGCTGGGGTTGGGGCTGGGGTTGGCCGTAGCTGGGCTGGACGGGCTGTCCCTGGGGCGGATAACCACCGGCGCTGCCATCAGCGGGTGGCGGGTTCATCGACATAGTCGAACATCAGACCAGCAGAGCCGAGCGGAGTCCACGGGCTTCTCCGGACCCCGTCCCATCTGCCCGTTTTTGCACAGTGCTCCGGTACCGGTCCGTTACCTGTGCCGTCGCGGAAAGCCGTTCGTTACCACCTCCCCACTCCTCGTGCTGCAACTCTGCGGGGGCGACCCCCGGACCCCACGGAAAGCCGTTCGTTACCACCTCCCCACTCCTCGTGCTGCAACTCTGCGGGGGCGACCCCCGGACCCCGCGGAAAGCCGTTCGTTACCACCTCCCCACTCCTCGTAAACTGTGCGTCGTGACCGACACGAACCAGCGCCCCGAGCCGCACGCGCACGACGCGAACGCCGGGGACCACAGCGTCCAGCCGACCACTCTGCCGACCCAGTACTCGCCGGCGGAGGTAGAAGGCCCGCTGTACGAGCGCTGGATCGAGCGGGGCTACTTCCAGGCCGACGCCAAGAGCGACAAGCCGCCGTACACCATCGTCATCCCGCCGCCCAACGTCACCGGCGCCCTGCACCTGGGCCACGCCTTCCAGCACACGCTGATGGACGCGCTGACGCGGCGCAAGCGGATGCAGGGCTACGAGGCGCTGTGGCTCCCCGGCATGGACCACGCCGGCATCGCCACCCAGAACAAGGTCGAGCAGCAGCTCGCCGAGCAGGGCCTGTCCCGGCACGACATCGGCCGGGAGGCCTTCGTCGAGAAGGTCTGGGAGTGGAAGGAGCAGTACGGCGGCCGGATCCTCGGCCAGATGCGCCGCCTCGGCGACGGCGTCGACTGGTCCCGTGAGCGCTTCACCATGGACGAGGGCCTGTCCCAGGCCGTCCAGACCATCTTCAAGAAGCTCTTCGACGACGGTCTGATCTACCGCGCCGAACGCATCATCAACTGGTGCCCCCGGTGCCTCACCGCGCTCTCGGACATCGAGGTCGAGCATGAGGACCGGGCCGGCGAGCTGGTCTCGATCCGCTACGGGGACGGCGAGGACTCCGTCGTCGTCGCCACCACCCGCGCCGAGACCCTGCTCGGCGACACCGCCGTCGCGGTCCACCCGGACGACCCGCGCTACGCCCACCTCGTCGGCCGCACCATCGCGCTCCCGCTGACGGACCGTCGGATCCCGGTCGTCGCCGACGAGCACGTCGACCCGGAGTTCGGCACCGGCGCGGTCAAGGTCACCCCGGCCCACGACCCCAACGACTTCGCCATCGGCCAGCGGCACGACCTGCCGAACATCAACGTCCTGGACGAGCACGGCATCATCACCGTCCACGGCCCCTTCCTGGGGCTGGACCGCTTCGAGGCCCGCGAGGCCGTCGTCGGGACGCTGCGTGAGCAGGGGCGCATCGTCGAGGAGAAGCGCCCCTACATGCACGCCGTCGGGCACTGCTCGCGCTGCCACACCGTGGTCGAACCGCGGCTGTCGCTGCAGTGGTGGGTCAAGGTCGCCCCACTGGCCGGGCCCGCGGCCGAGGCGGTCCGCGACGGCCGGGTCCAGATCCACCCCAAGGAGCTGGAGGGCCGCTACTTCAGCTGGGTCGACAACATGTACGACTGGTGCATCTCGCGCCAGCTCTGGTGGGGCCACCGGATCCCGGTCTGGTACGGCCCGGACGGCGAGGTCGTCTGCGTCGGACCGGACGAGCAGCCGCCGACGGGTGACGGCTGGCACCAGGACCCCGACGTCCTGGACACCTGGTTCTCCAGCGGCCTCTGGCCGTTCTCCACCCTGGGCTGGCCCGAGCAGACCCGTGACCTGGAGAAGTTCTACCCGACCGACGTCCTGCTGACCGGCCACGACATCATCTTCTTCTGGGTCGCCCGGATGATGATGTTCGGCCTGTACGCGATGGACGGCCAGGCGCCGTTCCACACCATCGCGCTGACCGGCCTGGTCCGCGACCAGTTCGGCAAGAAGATGTCCAAGTCCTCCGGCACCGCCGTGGACCCGCTGGACTGGATGGACGAGTTCGGCGCCGACGCGGTCCGGTTCACTCTGGCCAGCGGCGCCAACCCGGGCGCGGACGTCCCGATCGGCGAGGACTGGGTCAAGGCCTCCCGCAACTTCTGCAACAAGATCTGGAACGCCACCCGCTTCGCACTGATGAACGGCGCGACCCTGGAGGGCCCGCTGCCGGCCGCGGACGAACTCACCACCGCCGACCGCTGGATCCTCTCGCGCCTCAACGACGTCGTCGCCCAGGTCGACGGCCTCTACGAGGACTACCAGTTCGCCAAGCTCAGCGACCTGCTGTACCACTTCGCCTGGGACGAGGTCTTCGCCTGGTACGTCGAACTGTCCAAGTCCACCCTGGCCGAGGGCGGTCCGCACGCGGACGCCGCCCGACGCGTCCTGGGCGAGGTCATCGAGGTCACCCTGCGGCTGCTGCACCCGGTGATCCCGTTCGTCACCGACGCCCTGTGGACCACACTGACCGGACGCGAGTCGGTCGTCGTGGCCGAGTGGCCGGCGGCGGACGCCACCCGCCGGGACGCCGCCGCTGAGGCGGAGATCGGCGAGCTCCAGCAGGTGGTCACCGAGATCCGCCGGTTCTGGGCCGACCAGGGGCTCAACCCGGGGCAGAAGGTCCCGGCCCGGCTGGAGCTGTCCGGCAGCCTGGCCGCGCACGAGGCGGCCCTGCGCTCCCTGGTCAGGTTCCAGCCCGCCGGGGCTGACTTCACCGCGACGGCGAGCCTCTCGGTGGCCGGCGCCAAGGTCGAGCTCGACCTGTCCGGCACCATCGACGTGGCCGCCGAGCGCAAGCGGCTCGCCAAGGACCTCGCCGCCGCGGAGAAGGAGCTGACCCAGGCCCGGGCCAAGCTCGCCAACGAGGCCTTCCTGGCCAAGGCGGCCCCGGTCGCGGTCGAGAAGATCCACGCCAGGCAGGCCAAGGCCGAGGCCGACATCACCCGCCTCGGCGCACAGATCGCGGCGCTGCCGGCCGGCTGACGGAGCGCCGGGCGCACCCGGGCCCCCTTCCCGTCCGTGGGAAGGGGGCCTGTCGCACGCTCGGGCTCAGGCTCGGACCTGCACCGGCCCGCGCGACCCCGCCGGAGCAGGATCGTCACCGGCGACGGCGACGGTGACGCCGTCGGCGGCAGCGGCCTGCTGCAGGCCGACGCCTTTGGTCTCCTCGGCCCACAGCACGCAGACCAGCAGCCCGCAGGCGGTGACCGCGGCGGCGATCAGCATGGTGGGCCCGGTGCCGAGCCCGGTGAGGGACAGCGGCAGCAGATAGGTGCCGACGGCGGCGCCGATGCGGCTCACCGAGGTGGCGAAGCCGACTGCGGTGGCCCGGACATGGGTGGGGAACAGCTCGTTGGGATAGGTCCAGTCGAGTACGTTCGCCCCGCCGCAGAAGAAGGCGTAGGCACACAGCGCCAGCATGGCGATCGCGGCCGGAGCGGCCGGCCAGACGCCGAGCAGCGCCAGCGGCACGATCATCAGGGCGAAGGACCAGATGATGGTGGGCTTGCGCCCGTAGCTGTCGATGGTGCGCAGCGCCGGGTAGCAGCCGAGCAGGAAGACCAGGCTGACCGCGCCGGTGCCCAGGGTGTCCATGATGTTGCCGCCAGGCATCCCGAAGGACTCCAGGATCTGCGGGCCGAAGGTCAGCATCGCGAACAGCGGTCCGACCTGGCACAGGAAGAACAGTCCGCAGAACAGGGTGCGGCGCCGGTACTCGGTGCTGAACAGCTCCCTCACCCCGCTGAGCGCCAGCCGCTCGGACACCGGGGGCTCCCCGGCGAGCAGCTCCGCGGCGCTGACCTCGGCGCCCAGGTGCTTCCGCACCACGGTGACGGCCTCCTCGGTCCGGCCGTGCTGGGCCAGCCACAGCGGGGACTCCGGCGAGCCCCGCCGCACCAGCAGGAAGAACACGCACAGCAGGGCCGAGCTGGCCAGCATCCAGCGCCAGCTGTCGGCGCCGCCGAACTGCAGGAAGAGATAGCCGACGACGTAGGCGAGCACCGAGCCGGCGTACCAGGCGATGATCTGCTTGCCGAGCAGTCGGCCGCGGTCCCTGACCGGCAGCCACTCGGCCAGCAGGGAGGTGGCGATGGGGTAGTCGGCCGCGACGGCCATCCCCATCACCACCCGCAGTGCCACGATCATCCAGACGTCCTGGGCCCAGAAGGACGCCACCGAGCAGGCGATCATCACCAGCAGGTCGGCGGTGTACATCACCTCCCGCCCGATCTTGTCGGTGAGCACGCCGAAGACCGCACCACCGACGAACATGCCGATGAGTGCGGCCGCACCGATCAGGCTGACCTGCGCGGTGCTGAGTCCCAGTTGTGGCTTCATGCCGATGACGGCGACTCCGACGATGCTCAGGATGTATCCGTCGAGCAGCGGGCCGCCGGAACAGGCGAGGGCGAGACGTTTGTGGAAGGCGCTGTAGGGCGCGTTGTCGATCACTGTGGACATAGGTCTGGAATACCTCCAGCCCGTGACCATACGGCGACAAAAGTTGATTAGGCCAAATATGAACTCAAACCAGGATCTACGTCACAAACCCATGGCAGTTCCCGTGCCCCGTCCGCAGCTCCGTAGACTGACGGCGTGAGCGACGCATCCAGCACCACCCCGCAGCCCGACGCCGACGCGACCTCGGCCGATCCCGTGATCGCGATGCGCGCCGTGGAGGCGGAGCTGACCGCGCGCTGGCCGGAGACCCAGCTCGAACCCTCGCTGGACCGGATCACCGCGCTGATGGACATCCTGGGCCAGCCCCAGCGCGCGTACCCCTCGATCCATATCACCGGTACCAACGGCAAGACCAGCACCGCCCGGATGATCGAGCAGCTGCTGCGCCACTTCGAGCTGCGCACCGGCCGCTACACCAGCCCGCACGTGGAGTCGGTGACCGAGCGGATCAGCCTGGACGGTGAGCCGATCAGCCCCGAGCTGTTCGTCCACACCTACCGCGACATCGAGCCGTACATCGGCATGGTCGACGCCGCGCAGCCGATCCGGATGTCCTTCTTCGAGATCCTCACCGGGATGGCCTACGCCGCGTTCGCCGAGGCGCCGGTGGACGTCGCCGTGGTCGAGGTCGGCATGGGCGGCTCCTGGGACGCCACCAATGTGATCGAGGCACCGGTCGCGGTGATCACCCCGATCTCGCTGGACCACACCGACAAGCTCGGCGACACGCCCGGTGAGATCGCCGGGGAGAAGTCCGGGATCATCAAGAAGGGCGCCCTGGCGGTGGTGGCCCAGCAGCCGCTGGACGCCGCCGAGGTGATCCTGCGGCGCGCCGTGGAGAACGACGCCGTGGTCGCCCGCGAGGGCATGGAGTTCGGCGTGGTGCACCGCGACGTCGCGGTCGGCGGCCAGCTGCTGACCCTGCGCGGCATCTCCGGCCACGAGTACACCGAGGTCTTCATCCCGCTGCACGGCGCGCACCAGGCGCAGAACGCCGCGCTGGCGCTGGCCGCGGTCGAGGGCTTCTTCGGCGTCGGCGCCGCGCACGAGCAGCCGCTGGACCTCGACAAGGTCCGCGCCGCCTTCTCCGGGGTCAGCTCCCCGGGCCGGCTTGAGGTGGTCCGCCGCAGCCCGACCATCGTGCTGGACGCCGCGCACAACCCGGCCGGGGCCCGGGTCACCGCCGACGCCATCGGTGAGTCCTTCGGCTTCACCCGGCTGATCGGGGTGATCGGCACCAGTGGCGACAAGGATTCCAGCGGACTGCTGGAGGCGCTGGAGCCGGTCCTCGCCGAGGTCGTGATCACCCAGAACTCGACCCAGCGGGCCACCTCCATCGACCGGCTCGCCGAACAGGCGGTCGACATCTTCGGCTCGGACCGGGTGCTGGTGGAGACCCGACTGGACGACGCCATCGACGCCGCGGTGACCCTGGCCGAGGAGGAGGGCGACCTCGGCGGCTCCGGCGTCCTGGTCACCGGTTCGATCATCACCGTGGGCGAGGCCCGCATCCTGCTCAGCCGCAACCGTCGCTGACCCGCCTCTCTGCCCCGCCGACCGCCGCTGAACCGAGAACACCACTGCCCGTCCGCCCCGAAAGGCCTCCCGTGCGCACCCTCTGCTCGTCCACACTCATCGCCGAGGCGATGGTGGTCGGCTTCGCCGCTCTGGTCGCGATGCATCTGTCCCATGTCTCCTCGACGACGCTGTGGACGGTCTGCGGAGCCGCGATGGCCCTGTGCGTGCTGCTCTGCGGTGTCATCACCAGGCCGGGCATGGTGGCCGTCGGCTGGGTGCTCCAGTTGGCGCTGATCGCCAGCGGCGCGGTCGTGGGGATGATGTACGGACTCGGTGTCATCTTTGCGGCGCTCTGGTGGGCGTCCGTCCACTACGGCCGAAAGATTGACATCATCAAAACGGCACGTGCACAGGCGAGCTGAGGTCCACCTGGCGTTCGAAGGCCGCGGCCGTCTCGGGTAGGCTCGCCGCACCCTCCCTTCTTGTTCTTCCACCCGTTCGGCTCGACCCCCCTCGGAGCACCGCCATGCCGCAGCGCACCCTCGTCCTCCTGAAGCCCGACGCCACCCGACGGGGACTCGTCGGCGAGATCATCGGCCGGATCGAGCGCAAGGCGAACTGGACCCTCGCCGCGATGGAGCTCCGCACCCTGGACACCGCCACGCTGGAGCAGCACTACGGCGAGCACATCGGCAAGCCGTTCTACGAGCCGCTGATGGAGTTCATGGCCTCCGGCCCGGTGGTGGCGCTGATCGTGGAGGGTGAGAGTGTGATCGAGGGCGTCCGCGCGCTGGCCGGCAAGACCAACCCGCTGGAGGCCGGCCCCGGCACCATCCGCGGCGACTACGCCACCATCACCAGGGAGAACCTGATCCACGCCTCGGACTCGGAGGAGTCCGCCGAGCGCGAGATCAAGATCTTCTTCCCCGGGATCGGCTGACGTACCGTCGCGTTCGGCCCCCGTCGGAACTGCCCGGAACTGAGCAGCCGACACCAGCGTCCCAATAGCAGGAAATGTGATCGTCTGCCCCGACAATGGCAGAGGGTCCGCCGTCACCCTCAGTGTGTATTTGGCTACCATGGGGGCGGCCCGCCGCCCCAACCCCTCGACCTCGGGAAGGCCCCGCATACCCATGGCGAACAACATGTCGTTCATCGGTCGTGACATGGCTGTCGACCTCGGCACCGCCAACACGCTGGTGTACGTCAGGGGCCGGGGGATCGTGCTGAACGAGCCGTCGGTCGTCGCGGTGAACACCAACACCGGCTCCATCCTGGCCGTCGGCACCGAGGCCAAGCGGATGATCGGGCGGACCCCGGGCAACGTGGTGGCCATCCGGCCGATGAAGGACGGGGTGATCGCGGACTTCGAGATCACCGAGCGGATGCTCCGCTACTTCATCCTCAAGATCCACCGCCGCCGGTACCTGGCCCGCCCCCGGGTCGTGGTCTGCGTGCCCAGCGGCATCACCGGAGTGGAACGACGCGCCGTGGTCGAGGCCGCCAGCCAGGCCGGCGCGCGCCAGGTGCACATCATCGAGGAGCCGATGGCCGCGGCGATCGGCGCGGGTCTGCCGGTCCACGAGCCCACCGGCAACATGGTGGTGGACATCGGCGGCGGAACCACCGAGGTCGCGGTGATCTCGCTGGGCGGCATCGTCACCGCGCAGTCGATCCGGGTGGCCGGCGACGAGCTGGACAACGCGATCATCCAGCACATCAAGAAGGAGTACTCGCTGCTGCTCGGCGAGCGCAGCGCCGAGAACATCAAGATGACCATCGGCTCCGCCCACCCGCTCGACGGGGACAAGGAGGAGCACAGCGAACTGCGCGGCCGGGACCTGGTCAGCGGGCTGCCGAAGACCATCGTGATCTCCGCCGCGGAGGTACGGCAGGCCATCGAGGAGCCGGTCAACCAGATCATCGACGCGGTCAAGACCACGCTGGACCAGTGCCCGCCGGAACTCGCCGGTGACATCATGGACCGCGGCATCGTTCTCACCGGGGGCGGCGCACTGCTGCGCGGCCTGGACGAGCGCCTGCGCCGGGAGACCGGGATGCCGGTCCATGTGGCGGAGAACCCGCTGGACTCGGTGGCCCTGGGCTCCGGACGGGTGGTCGAGGACTTCGAGGTGCTCCAGCAGGTGCTGGACGCCCAGCCGCGCCGCTGACCCCGGCGCGGCACCGCCGCAGGACCTGACGCCGGCTCACAACGACGCTCACCACGACAGCGAAGGGCACCGCCGAGGACCGTGAGGGACACACGAGAGAGCCGGCTGCTGCTGGTCCTGCTGATCGCGGTGGCGTTCGCGCTGATCACCGTGGACATCCGGGGCGGTGACAACTCTCCGCTGAACGGGCCGAGGAATGTCGCGGCCTCGGTCCTGGGGCCGGTCGAGAGCGGGGTGTCCGGCATGGTCAACCCGGTCGCCGACACCGTCCACTCGGTGACCGACGCCAGCAGGCAGCACAACCGGATCAGCGCTCTGGAACAGCAGAACCTGCAGCTCAAGCAGCAGCTGAGCAGCTCCGACCTGGCGCACGGTCAGTCCACCGAGCTGAGCCGGATGCTCGGTGCGGCCGGTGCGGGCCAGTACACCGTGAAGGCCGCCCAGGTGGTGGCGATCGGCGCGGCCCAGGGCTTCTCCTGGACCGTGACCATCGACATCGGCAGCAACGACGGCATCAAGCGCGACATGACCGTCATCAACGGCGACGGCCTGGTCGGCCGGATCACCACGGTCGGACCGACCACCTCCACCGTGCTGCTGGCCAGCGACCCGGGCTTCTCGGTCGGCACCCGGATGGAGGGCAGCGGCGAGGTGGGCGTCGCCACCGGCGAGGGCACCGGACCGCTGCGGGTGGAGCTGCTCAGCGCGCAGGCCGTGGTGAAGGCGGGGGACCGGCTGGTGACCTTCGGTTCGCAGAACGACCGCCCGTTCGTCCCGGGCGTCCCGGTCGGCACGGTGACCAAGGTGGAGAACGACCCGGGGCAGCTGACCCGCACCGTGCTGGTCAAACCCTTCGTCAACTTCACCAGCCTGGACCTGGTCGGCGTGGTGGTCCAGCCGCCGGCCACCGACCCCAGGGACGCCGTGCTGCCGCCCAAGCCGGCGCCGGCCAAGGCCGCCACCGCGGCCACCGGCTCCACCCCCTCAACGAGTAAGCCCGCCAACGGGAAGGCCCACTAGTCCCATGTGGCTGCACCGCATCCTGCTCTCCACCGTGCTGGTCGTCGTCGCCCTGGTCGCCCAGGTGAGCGTCCTCGCCAGGCTCGGGCTGCCCGGCGCCGTGCCCGACCTGATGCTGCTGGTGGTGATAGGGCTCGCGCTGGTGTACGGGCCGCAGAGCGGCTGCCTGGTCGGCTTCGGCGCCGGACTGCTCGCGGACCTGGCACCGCCCTCGGACCACGCGGTGGGCCGCTACGCGCTGGTGCTGTGCATCCTCGGCTACGCGGCCGGGCTGCTGCGGCCGGAGAGCGGCCAGATCCGCTCGGTGCTGACGCCGCTGCTGGTGGTCGCCGGGGCGGCGTTCACCGCGACCCTGCTCTACGCCGGAGTCGGCGCGCTGGTCGGCGACTCGGCGGCGCGCCATGTCGGCATCGGCGGCCTGCTGACCACCTCGGTGATCTACGACGTGCTGCTGGCGCCGTTCGTCGTGCCCGGGGTGATGGCGCTGGCCAGACGGTCGATCGCGGTGCCGGTCAGCAGCGGCGGCGGCACCGCGGGGTCCGGCAGCGGCGGCCCGCAGAAGCCGGCCAAGGCCGGGCTGGGCCGGCGGGGCTCGATGTTCGGCCACAGCGGCAGCCGCAGCGGCGGCAGCGCGGGCCTGGGCACCGTGTCCGGCTTCGGCGGCTCGCGGTCCGGACGCACGAAGATCAAGACCAGCAGCAAGTAGAGCGGCAAGTAGAGCAAAAGACCCCCAGGGGCGGGAAGCATACCCATGACCAACATCCCGCAGACCGGCCGCACCGGCCGGGTGACCGGGCGCCTGCTGATCCTCCAGGTCCTCGTGCTGTCGCTGCTGGCGACGCTGGGCGGACGGCTCTGGTACCTGCAGATCCGCAACGGGCAGGAGTACCAGGACCAGGCCTCGTCCAACCACATCCGCACGGTGATGGTGCCGGCCGTGCGCGGCGAGATCCTGGACGCCAACGGCAAGCCGCTGGCCGACAACGAGACCCAGCTGGTGGTCTCGGTCAGCCGCACCTCGCTGCTGCAGCAGAAGGACGGCGGCAAGGCGGTGCTGGACCGGCTGGCCCAGGTGCTCGGCATGACGCCCGCCGCGGTCCACGACAAGGTCCGGCTCTGCGACGCCAAGACCCCGCAGCCCTGCTGGAACGGCTCGCCCTACCAGCCGATCCCGGTCACCGAGAAGGCGACCACCCAGCAGGCCATGCAGATCATGGAGCGCCGCGAGGAGTTCCCCGGGGTGACCGCCGACCCCACCGCGGTCCGCACCTACCCGGCGCCCAGCGGCGCCAACGCGGCCCAGGTGCTCGGCTACCTCTCCCCGGTCACCCAGGACGAGATCACCGCCGCGACCGGCGCCGACGGCAAGTCCACCTACGCCGCCTCCGACCAGATCGGCCGCTCCGGACTGGAGTCGGTGTACGACAGCGCCCTGCGCGGCAAGCCCGGCACCGACAACCTGGAGGTCGACAACCTCGGCCGGGTCCAGGGCACCGCCGGCGGCACCGCGGCCCAGCCCGGCGACGACGTGGTGACAAGCGTCGACGCGCGGATCCAGGGCATCGCCGAGACACAGCTCCAGCAGGCGCTGGTGACCCTGCGGAAGTCCTACGACCCGGTCACCCACGAGAACTTCAAGGCCGACTCCGGCGCGGTCGTGGTCATGGACGTGCACACCGGGCGGGTGGTGGCGATGGCCAGTGCGCCGACCTTCAACCCCAACATCTGGAGCGGCGGCATCTCCGCCACCGACTACAAGGCGCTGACCAGCAACTCCTCCGACTTCCCGCTGCTGAACCGGGCCATACAGGGTCAGAGCGCCCCCGGGTCGACCTTCAAGGTGGTGACCACCTCCGGGGCGATCAACGCGGGCTACAGCTACGACGACACCTTCCCCTGCACCTCCTCGATGACCATCGGCGGCCGGGTGTTCAAGAACTTCGAGGGCGAGAACTTCGGCGCGATCAACCTGTCGAAGGCCCTGGAGGTGTCCTGCGACACCGTCTTCTACAACATCGCCTACCAGCAGTGGCTCAAGGACGGCGGCACCAAGCCCAAGGCGCCCGCCGACTGGCTCTACAAGGCGGCGCACCAGTTCGGCCTGGGCGCCCGGACCGGCATCGACCTCCCCAGCGAGGCCTCCGGACGGGTCCCGGACCGGGCCTGGCACCAGGCGTACTACAACGCCATGAAGGACACCTGGTGCAAGCAGGC
Source organism: Streptacidiphilus carbonis (assembly GCF_000787775.1). GTDB lineage: Bacteria > Actinomycetota > Actinomycetes > Streptomycetales > Streptomycetaceae > Streptacidiphilus > Streptacidiphilus carbonis. Next base: position 110,200 of record NZ_BBPM01000022.1, read on the forward strand.
GAAGAGCGGCAAGGACGACTACGCCACCGCCATCGCCAAGGAGGACTGCATCGACTTCGCCACCCTGCGCGCCGGTGACGAGGTCAACTACGCCATCGGCCAGGGAGACACCCTGGTCACCCCGATCCAGATGGCCCGGATCTACTCGGCGCTGGCCAACGGCGGGACGCTGTACCAGCCGCAGATCGCCAAGGCCGTGGTCTCGCCGACCGGGAAGGTCGTCAGTAACCTCAAGCCGGTGGTCCAGGGCAAGCTGCCGGACAGCCAGCGCACCATCCAGTACATCGACCAGGCCACCGCCAACGTCGTCACCTCGGGTACGGCGGCCTGGAAGTTCCAGGGCTGGCCGCAGGACAAGATCGCCCTGCACGCCAAGACCGGTACCGCCGAGGTCGTCGGCAAGCAGACCACGTCCTGGTTCGACACCTACACCAAGGACTACGCCGTCATCATGACCATCTCCCAGGGCGGTACCGGTTCGGGCGGCGCCGGGCCGGCCGTGCGCAACATCTACAACGCGCTGTACGGGATCCAGCCGGACAACAGCATCGACCCCAAGAAGGCGCTGCTGCCGACCCCGCAGACCCAGCTGCCGACCTTCCACGCCGACGGCAGCGTCACCCAGGCCCAGCAGACCGCCTACACCGTGGCCGCCGCCGGGGGGACGCTCTCCCCGGCCACCCCGCTGGCGCCTACCGCCCCGCTGCCCGCCGCCCCGCTCGCCGCCTTCGGGCTCACTCCCGAGCGGCGGGTGCCGGCATGACCGCCCCGGGAAGCTGGAGCGCCGGCGCAGGCTACCGCGCGGCCCGCTACGCGCCGCGCCGCGGCACCGTCGGCCGGCTGATCGCCCGGGACTCCCCGCTGCGGCGGATGGACTGGATCCTGGCGCTGGCCGCGCTGGCGCTGTCCGGCATCGGCGCGCTGCTGGTCTGGTCGGCCACCCGCAGCCGCACCGAGATCAACCACGGCGACCCGCAGTACTTCCTGATCCGCCATCTGATGAACCTGGCCATCGGCCTGGGCCTGTGCGTCGGCGTGGTGCTGCTGGGCCACCACCGGCTGCGCACCATCGCGCCGGTGGTCTACCTGCTGGCCGTGCTCGGCGTACTGGCCGTGCTCAGCCCGCTGGGCTCGACCGTCAACGGCGCGCACTCCTGGATCGTGCTGGGCGGCGGCTTCTCGGTGCAGCCCTCCGAGTTCTGCAAGATCGCGATCATCCTCGGCATGGCCACCCTGATGTCGGCGCGGGTGGACGCGGGGGAGCGGGCCTTCCCCGACGACCGCTCCATCGTCCAGGCGCTGGCGCTGGCCGCGGTCCCGATCGGGATCGTGCTGCTGATGCCCGACCTGGGCTCCACCATGGTCATGGTGGTGATCATCCTCGGCCTGCTGCTGGCCTCCGGCGCGCCCAAGCGCTGGCTGTTCGGCCTGATCGTGGTCGGCGGCGCGGGCGCCTTCGTCGTGGTCCAGCTGCATGTGCTGAAGCAGTATCAGATCGCCCGCTTCGCGGCCTTCGCCGACCCCGCGCTGGACCCGTCCGGCGTGGGCTACAACACCGCCCAGGCCAGGATCGCCATCGGCTCCGGCGGACTGCTCGGCAAGGGCCTGTTCCACGGTACCCAGACCACCGGCCAGTTCGTCCCCGAGCAGCAGACCGACTTCGTCTTCACCGTCGCCGGCGAGGAGCTGGGCTTCCTCGGCGCCGGCCTGATCATCCTGCTGCTGGGCGTGGTGCTCTGGCGGGCCTGCCGGATCGCCCGGCAGGCCAACGACCTCTACAGCACCATCGTCGCGGCCGGCGTGGTCGCCTGGTTCGGCTTCCAGGGCTTCGAGAACATCGGGATGACCCTGGGCATCATGCCGGTGGCCGGCATCCCGTTGCCCTTCGTCAGCTACGGCGGCTCCTCGATGTTCGCCATCTGGGTGGGCATCGGCCTGCTCCAGTCGGTCAAGATGCAGCGGTCGATGACGGCGGGATAGCGGTCCCCGGCTGCGCGCCCAGCCAGGCGGATGCCGTGCGTTCCGAAGGACCCCGCGCCTCCCAGTAGGCATGTTTGACATACGCGAAAGCCGTGTACAAAATGTGCTGTCCGCGCCAAGCCAGCGCAGACACGGGCCATGTACGCGGACGGTCGACCCGCTCGTCGGCCAAAGCTGAGTCCTCGGGGGGGACCATGCTGCGCGAGAGTTCGTCAACGGCACACCATCTACAGTCACTCAGACGCCGGGCCGCCGAGGTCACCGTTCTGACCGAGCGTCAGCGGGAAGTGCTCGACCTGGTGTCGTGCGGAAGCTCCAACGAGGAGATCGCAGCCGCCCTCTTCATTACCCAACGAACCGTCAAATCGCATGTCGCTCTGCTGATGGATCGTCTGAAAGTAGACTCCAGGCTGAAGTTGGCACAGATTGCCCTGGTGTGGCAGTTGCAGGACTGTCCCCAGGGACAGTTCCCGAAGTCCTCTTGGTGAGATTGACTCTGGTTCAGGCCAATCGGCTTGCCTCTCTCCTCACTCGGGAAACAGGGAGATCAATGTTCAAGTCACGTTCAGCCCGCGGTCTCGTGGTCGCCGCAGCCGCGGCCGCCGCCCTCGCGGTCGGCGTCGGCACCGCCGGCGCCACCACCTACTACGGCGACTACACCGCCAGCGGGGTGGCCCTGCGGTCCACCCCCTACACCAACAGCCCCGCCATCTACGGGCGCGGCTACCCCGGTCAGCACGAGTACGACTACTGCTACACCGGCGGCAGCGACGTCAACGGCAACTACGCCTGGGACTGGAACAAGGACGCCGCGACCGGCGTCAGCGGATACAGCACCGAGGTCTACCTGAACACCGGCAGCGAGCAGTTCACTTCCTGCTGACCGAGGCGTTCCGCTCGCCCTCCTGCAATGAGGGCGAGCGGAACGACGCCGCACATTACTCCGCGCTGAAGCGGCGCGGTACTCGAAGGGTTCTTGCGCTGATGCTCCGCCTCACCGCCCGCCGGTCGGCCGGGACCGCCGTCGCTCTGCTCCTCGTCGGATCCCTCGCCGCGGGCTGCTCCGGCTCGGGCGCGGCTGGTGCGGGCGGATCCGCCACCGCCGCGTCGGGCGCGGCGCTCGCGCCGCCGCCGGTGACGGCCACCGCGACGCCCACCTCCGCGGCCCAGGTCTCCCTGCCGCTGGACGCCTACCAGGCCGACGACCAGCAGCAGCAGGCGATCAGCAAGGCCACCGCGCTGCTCACCCAGGACTGCATGCGCCGACTGGGCTTCGGCAACTGGAGCCTGGCCGTCACCCCGGCCGCCGCCTCCGCGCAGAACGGCCCCGGGGAGTTCGGCTTCCTGGACGCGGCCAGAGCGGCCCAGTGGGGCTTCCACACCCCCGGCGCCAGCTCCGACAAGACTTCGGGCGGCAAGGGCAGCAAGCTCGACCCGGCGGAGTTCAGCGCCGAGTCGGGACAGAAGTCGCTCACCGACTCCTCGCCGGCCGGCGGCAACATCCCGGCGGGCGGGTGCGACGGTGAGGCGTCCCGCAAGATCGGCCAGCAGGCGTCAGCGTCCAAGGCGGCCGCCCAGGTCCAGGACGACTCCTACCAGCGCACCGAGGGCGACTCGCGGGTCGTCGCCGCCACCGCGGCCTGGAGCAGCTGCATGAAGCAGCAGGGCTTCGTCTACAGCCGCCCCGACGACCTCACCACCGAGGCGTGGGCGGCGCAGCCCACAGCGGCCGAGATCGCCACCGCCAAGGCGGACGTCAGCTGCACCAAGCAGACCAATCTCTTCGGCACCGCCATGGGCGTCCTCGCCGCGATCGAGCAGCAGGAGATCGGGCAGCACCAGCAGGACCTCGACGCCGAGCGGGCCGCGGTGCAGCGGCAGGCGCAGACCGCGGCCCAGGTGCTGCAGGAGCACGGCCAGTGACGGCAGCGGTGCGGCCGGGGCCGCTGACGGCGGGGATCGCCGCGCTCGTCGCAACCCTGTCACTCACCGGCTGCGGCGGCGGCGCGGCCGCCGGCGGCGGCCAGGCGGCCAGGTCGGACTACCCGGTGGTGCAGGGCTACCAGCTGCAGGCCCCCGTCGACGAGGTCGAACGGGCCTACCTGGCGTACTGGGGCGCGTGGTTGGCCGCCAGCCGGACCCCCGGCGCCGCCGGCACCCAGCTGCAGGGCCATGCCGCCGAGCCCGCCCTCGGCATCGACCTGAGCACGCTCGCGTCCGACGTCCACCAGGGGGTCGTGCTGCGCGGCAGTGTGGACCACCATGTGCTCGGGATGGCCGTGGTCGGGGAGACGCGCAAGATCGCGGACTGCGTCGGCCTGGACCAGTGGCGCCTCTACGACGCGCGCACCGGACTGCAGTCGCCGGGCCAGCTGACCGCCAAGCGTCGGCAGCTCGCCTTCATCACCTTGCGAAAGCTGGACGGGGTATGGAAAGTGACGGACAGTCAGCAGGCCATGGCGTGCTGAGCACCGATGCCGAGACCGATGCCGATGCCGATGCCGATGCAGAGGAGGCCGTGACCGGGGCCGACGGCGCCGGGCCGGGTGCGCCGGCGTCCAGCCGGGCCCCGGGGCCGCACCGGAGGCGGCGGCTGGTGATCGCGGTCGCCCTGGTCGCGGCGCTGGTCTCGGCGGGGGGCATGATCGCTTCCACCGCCGTCAAGTCCCCGGCCCAGGTGGCGGCGGACGCCGGGGCGCCGAAGGCGTCGGTGCTCACCTCCCCGGTGGTGCGGCGGGTGCTGGCCGATACCACGGTGCTGCGCGGCACCTTCGCCACCGGGCAGCAGTACCCGGTCCTGCCCACCAGCGTCGCGCCGACCTCGGACGGGCCCGGCGGCGGGGCGCTGGTGGTGACCGCCCTCAAGGCGGGCGCGGGGCAGTCCGTCAACCCGGGCCAGGTGCTCGCCGAGGTGTCCGGCCGCCCGGTGGTCGCCCTGCCCGGCAAGGTGCCGACCTACCGCGACCTCGCGCCGGGGGACACCGGCACGGACATCGCCCAGCTGCAGACCTATCTCCACAACCAGGGCATCTCCACCCACGGTGACCGAACCGGCTACTTCGGCAGCGGTACCAAGCAGGCGGTCACCGCCTGGTACGGCGCGCTGGGGTACGCCGTGCCGACGACGGCCGAAACCGCTGCCACGGCCGTGCAGACCGCGCAGGCGGCGGTGGACCAGCAGCAGCAGACGGTGACCGACCTGCGCGCCCAGATCGCCTCCGGCAGTAGCAGCAGTTCGACCGGCAGCGGCAGCGGCAGCACGGCCACGACGGCCAAGGGCACTGTAGCGACCTCCGGGACGTCCGCCGCGGCGTCGCCGTCCGCCGTGGCCGACCCGGGCGGCGCCTCGCTGTCGGTGCAGCTCTCCCGGGCCCGCACGGCCCTGGCCCAGGCCGAGCGGGCGCTGGCCCAGGCCGAGTCCCAGTCGGGACCCGAGGTGCCGTCCTCCGAGGTGCTCTTCCTGCCCTCCTTCCCGGCCCGGGTGGACAGCGTCAGCGCGCATGTCGGCGACCATGTCACCACCCCGCTGATGTCGCTCACGGCGGGCGGACTGAACCTGACGGGTCATCTGCTCCCGTCCGACGCCGCCCTGGTGAAGGTCGGTATGAAGGTCACCGTGCTCGACGAGAGCACCGGGCGGCAGTACGGCGGCCGGGTCGGGTCGGTCTCCCCGCAGGTGAACCCCACCGCGCAGCAGGCCACCACCTCCGGAGCGAGCCAGCAGGCCGCCCCGGCCGGCTCGGGCGGCGACCCCTATGTCCCGGTCACAGTCACCCCGGACACCTCGTGGGACCCCCGACTCGCCGGTCAGGACGTGCGGATCACCATCGTCGCCGCGTCCACCGCGGGCGAGGTGCTGGCGGTGCCGGCCGCCGCGATCAGCTCGGCGGTCGACGGGCGTACCAGCGTCACCGTCCTCGCGGCCGACGGCAGCAGGCGTACGGTCACGGTGAACCCCGGCGTGACCGCCGACAACTACGTCCAGGTCACGCCGTCGGGGGGCGTGCTCAAGCCCGGCGACCAGGTGGTGGTCGGCAAATGACGCCTGCTCAGGCGCCGCACGAACCACTCCAAGGCCCCGAAGTGCCGGTGCCGCCCGCGCCGGTGATCCGGATGCGCGGCGTCACCCGGACCTTCCCCAGTCCGCCCCCGGTCACCGCGCTGCGCTCCTGCGAGCTGACGGTGCTGCCCGGCGAGTACGTCGCGGTCGTCGGTCCGTCCGGCTCCGGCAAGTCGACCTTCCTCAATCTGCTCGGGCTGCTCGACCGCCCCAGCAGCGGGACGTACGAACTGGACGGCATCGACACCGGGACCCTGGCCGAGTCCAGGCGCACCGCCCTGCGCGGACAGCGGATCGGGTTCGTGTTCCAGTCCTTCCACCTGCTGCCGCACCGCACCGCCGCGGAGAACGTCGCCCTGGCCCAGCTCTACAACCGCACCCCCAGGGGCGGGCGCCGCGCCGCCGCCCGCGACGTGCTGCAGCGGGTGGGGCTCGGACACCGGCTGGACGCCCTGCCCACCCGGATGTCCGGCGGCGAGCGCCAGCGGGTGGCCATTGCCCGGGCCCTGGTCAACGAGCCCTCGCTGCTGCTGTGCGACGAACCCACCGGCAACCTGGACTCGGTGACCGCCGACCGGGTGATGACCCTGTTCGAGGAGCTGCACGCGACCGGACTGACCCTGCTGGTGATCACCCACGACCGCGACGTCGCCGCGCGCGCCGGGCGTACGGTCACCATCCGCGACGGAGTGCTCAGACCGGGCGTGGCGGCCCCGTCCGGCGGCCGGGCATGATCCCCCGCACCTGGCGCGCCCGCCGTCCCTGGCGCGCCCGCGCCGCCGGGGCCACCCGCAGCGCCGTCCCGCACTCCCGGCTGAGCCTGGTCGACCTGCTGGCCGAGGCCCTGTCCGGGCTGATCCAACGGCCGGGCCGGTCCACCCTCACCCTGCTCGGCACCGTCCTGGGGGTCGGCGCATTCGTCGCCGTCCTCGGCCTGACCTCCACCGCCGCCGGACAGATCGGCCACAGCTTCTCGCTGCTCCAGGACACCACCGTCAACGTGGCCGACGTCGGCCCCCCGCCGGCGGCCGAGGCCGACACCAACCGCGGCCCGATGGACTTCCCGGCGGACGCCGACGCCCGGGTGGGCCGCCTCAACGGCGCGCTCGCCGCCGGCGTGTACTGGCCGGCGCCCTTCCAGCAGCCGCGGGTCTCCGCCTCCGCCGACCCGTCCGGCGCCGCGGCCGGCCAGGGGCTGAGCGTCTACGCCATGTCACCCGGAGCGCTGCAGGCGGTGCAGGCGACGGTCAGCGCGGGCGTCCTCTACAACGACTTCCACCAGCAGCGCGACCTGCGCGTCGCGGTCCTCGGCGCCGCCGCGGCCCAACGGCTCGGCATCACCCGGCTGGACGCCCAGCCCGCGGTCTTCGTCAACGGCACCGGCTTCACCGTCATCGGCATCATCAGCGACACCCAGCGGCTGCCCCAGAGCCTGCTCGGCGTCCTGGTGCCCAGCAGCACCGCACAGCACCTGTGGGGCAACCCGCTCCAGGGCGACGCCTTCAAGGCCCGCATGGTCATCGCGACCCGCACCGGGGCAGCCGATCTGATCGCACATCAGGCCGCCATGGCGCTGCGTCCTGACGACCCGTCACTGCTGAGCGCCGCCGCGCCGCCCGACCCCGCTTCGCTGCGCGACGCCGTGGCCGGCGACCTCACCGGACTGTTCCTGCTGCTGGCGGCCATCTGCCTGGTCATCGGGGCAGTCGGAATCGCCAACACCACGCTGGTCGCGGTGCTGGAGCGGACCGGCGAGATCGGCCTGCGGCGCTCCCTCGGCGCCCGTCCGCGCCATATCGCCGCCCAGTTCCTCACCGAGTCCACCGTGCTGGGCACCCTCGGCGGGCTGATCGGCACCGCCCTGGGCGTCGCCACCGTGGTCCTGGTCGCGGTCGGCCGGGACTGGACCGCCGTCCTCCAACCCTGGACGGTGGTCCCGGCGCCCTTCGCAGGCAGCGTCGTCGGCCTGCTGGCCGGGCTCTACCCCTCGCTGCGCGCCGCCTGGGTGGAACCGGCCGAGGCCCTGCGCCGCTGACGGACAGCGCGACGCAGGGCCCGGCGCGACCCGGTGAAGTCCTGCCCCGGAGTCAGGTCCCGGGGTCAGGTCCCGGCTCAGATCTGCTGGAGCAGCAGGTTGCCGTTGATCCGGCCGATGCCGGAGCAGGCGTCCCAGCCCTTGCCGGCCGAGTACCCCGGCGCCGGCTGCACCGTGTTGCTGCCGCTGTCCACGTCGAAGTACAGGTTCGGCTGCGAGGCCAGCTGGTACAGGTACGGGCTGAGGAAGCCCGGCTTGGCCCCGCTGCCGGCCGCGATCACCGCGAGCAGCCCCGCGTACAGCGGCGCGACCGTGCTGGTGCCGCCCACCGACATCCAGGCGCCGTCCACCACGACCTCGTACGGGCTGCGCATCGCGTCGGCGTTGCCGGCGATGTCCGGCACGCCGCGGCCCTGCTGCCCGCTGTCGACCTGGCGCGGCACCTCGTCGGCGGACTGCCAGGACGGCAGCAGGAACTCGTCGCTGACCCCGCCGCCGGTGGCCCAGCCGTTGCCGTTGTTCCAGACCACCTCGTTCTTCAGCATGCCCTTGCTGTCGAGCTGCAGCGAGGTCCCGCCGCAGGACAGCACATACGGGTCGGAGGCCGGGAAGTCGCAGTGCGCCATCCCGTCGTAGACGCCGTCGTTGCTGCCGTTGTCGCCGGAGGCGGCGAGCACGGTGATGCCCAGGGCCGCCGCGACATAGCAGGCGAAGTCCATCCCGTTCCGCCCGGAGGCCGTCCAGCCCACGTCCTCCGGCGCGCCCCAGCTGATGGAGATGCAGGTCGGCGGGTGCTGGGTGCTGGTGGCCGCGGCCAGCACCGCGTCGATGAAGCCCTGCTCGGTGTTGGGTGCGAAGTAGACCGCGATGGTCGCGCCCTGGGCGATCGCCCCGGCGATCTCGATGTCCAGCTCCACCTCGCCGTCGGCTCCGCCGGGGTCGCCGTAGGAGTTGGCGGCGCCGTCCACACCGATCGCCATGACCTGCGGCGAGGGGATTCCGGCGCTGTTGAAGTAGTTGTCCAGGTCCTGCTGGCTGTAGCCGCCGCCGAGCTCGATCAGCGCGATGGTCTGACCCGAGCAGTCCACGCCCTGGGGGAAGTCGTACAACTGGGCGACCTGCTGGGCGGTGACGCCGGACGGGGCCCTGGGGATCAGCTTGTGGTGCGGCTGCGCCAGCGGACGGTTGGTCAGCCCGGACACCCGCTCGATCACCCCGTGCAGCTGCCGCGGCACGAAGATGCTGCCCTGGCGGCTGCGGAAGGTGCGCTCGCCCTCGCGGTACTGCTTCAGCTGCACCCCGAAGGCCTGGTTGAACTGGTCCACCGTGCCGGTGAGGCGGATCGTCCGCTGCGCCGGGTCGGGCTGCTCGGCCTTGAGCTTGAACTGCTGCGCGAACTGCTTGACCTGCTCCAGGTCCTTGGGATCGGCGCCGAGCGCCGACAGCACGGCCTTGCGGTCCACGGCGCTGCGCCGGCTCGGGCGCTGCTTGCCCAGCTGGGCCAGATCCGGCGCCTCGACGGCACCGGGGCGGCGGCGGACCTGGACGGTCACCGTCAGCTTCTCGTGCGAGTCGGCAGACCCGATGAGGCTCTGCCCCTTCATCATCTTCCGTTCGCTGCCGATCAGTGCCACACGGTCATGGACGACGGTCATGGGGTCCTCCAGAGAAATCGGCTGTCACGACCCTGCCTACGTCGTCCCGCGTCACCGGTCCGTCACCGCCGCCGCACCGTATCCGTACCGAAGTCGCGCCGGCCCCCCGCCCCCGGGGCGTCGCCGGAGGCGTTGACACAACCCCGGGGCGCGTCAAGAGTGCACAGTGCCGCACGATCCCAGGCACGGAGCTGACGGAGATCGCCATGATCGAACTCTCACTGCTCGGCGGCTGGCGGCTGACCTCGGACGGGCAGCCGGTCGCCCTTCCCGAAGCCGGTCGCAGGGTCGTCGCCCATGTCGCCCTGCACGGCCCCGCCACCCGCCAGATCCTGGTCGGCGCGCTCTGGCCGGAGGCACCCGAGGCCCAGGCCCACGCCTGCCTGCGGTCCACCCTGTGGCGGATCAGACGCTGCCCGGCGCCGCTGCTGCTGGTCCGCGGCGACCGGGTGATGCTCGACCTCGCCCGGATCCGGCTGGACCTCGCCGAACTCAACAACCTGCTGCTGCGGCCGCCCGACCCGCCCCGCCCCGAGCCCGCCTATCTCACCGGCGGCGACCTGCTGCCGGACTGGTACGACGACTGGGTGCTGTCCGAGCAGGAGCAGCTGCGGCAGCACTGCCTGCACGCCCTGGACCGGCTCGCCGCCGCCCTGCTGGAGCGCGGCGACTGCGCCGGCGCACTGGAGATGGCCCTGGGCGCGGTCGCCATGGAGCCGCTGCGGGAGAGCGCCCACCGCGCCGTCATCGAGGTGCACCTCCGCGAGGGCAACGCCTCGGAGGCGCTGCGCCACTACGAGGCCTACCGCAAACTGCTCTGGTCCGAGCTGGGCCTGGAGCCCTCGCCGCTGCTGCGCCGGCTGCTTCCGGTCCGGACGTCCTTCGGCACCGCGTTATCCTGAAGGGTCAGATCCGCAAGGGTCCGCTCTGTCGTCCACACGAAAGTCCCCTCTATGCCTGTCGAGTCGGTCTTCCCGCGCCTGGAGGCCCTCCTCCCGCACGTCCAGAAGCCGATCCAGTACGTCGGTGGCGAGCTGAACTCCACCGTCAAGGACTGGGACGCGTGTGATGTGCGCTGGGCCCTGATGTACCCGGACGCCTACGAGGTCGGGCTGCCCAACCAGGGCGTGATGATCCTCTACGAGGTGCTGAACGAGCGCGAGGGCGTGCTCGCCGAGCGCACCTACAGCGTCTGGCCGGACCTGGAGAAGCTGATGCGCGAGCAGCAGGTCCCCCAGTTCACCGTGGACGCGCACCGCCCGGTGAAGGCCTTCGACGTGTTCGGGCTGAGCTTCTCCACCGAGCTCGGCTACACCAACATGCTGACCGCGCTGGACCTGGCGGGCATCCCGCTGGAGTCCAAGGACCGCACGATCGACGACCCGATCGTGCTGGCCGGCGGCCACGCCGCGTTCAACCCGGAGCCGGTCGCGGACTTCCTGGACGCGGCCGTGGTCGGCGACGGCGAGCAGGCCGTGCTGGACATGACCGAGATCATCCGGGCCTGGAAGGCCGAGGGCCGCCCCGGCGCCGACGGCCGCAGCCCGCGCGACGAACTGCTGTTCCGGCTGGCCCGGACCGGCGGCTTCTACGTCCCCCGGTTCTACGACGTGGAGTACCTCCCGGACGGCCGGATCGGCCGGGTCGTCCCCACCATCTCCGGCGTGCCGTGGCGGGTGTCCAAGCACACTGTGATGGACTTGGACGAGTGGCCCTACCCCAAGCAGCCCCTGGTTCCGCTTGCGGAGACGGTCCACGAGCGGATGTCCGTCGAGATCTTCCGCGGCTGCACCCGCGGCTGCCGTTTCTGCCAGGCCGGCATGATCACGCGCCCCGTACGGGAGCGAAGCATCACCGGCATCGGCGAGATGGTCGACCGCGGCCTCAAGGCGACCGGGTTCGAGGAGGTGGGCCTGCTGTCGCTGTCCTCGGCCGACCACACCGAGATCGCGGACATCGCCAAGGGGCTCGCCGACCGCTACGAGGAGGACAAGGTCGGCCTGTCCCTGCCGTCCACCCGGGTCGACGCCTTCAACATCGACCTGGCCAACGAGCTGACCAGGAACGGCCGCCGCTCCGGACTGACCTTCGCCCCCGAGGGCGGCAGTGAGCGGATCCGCAAGGTGATCAACAAGATGGTGTCCGAGGAGGACCTCATCCGCACCGTCGCGGCCGCCTACGGCAACGGCTGGCGCCAGGTGAAGCTCTACTTCATGGCCGGCCTGCCCACCGAGACCGACGAGGACGTGCTGCAGATCGCCGAGATGGCGAAGAACGTCATCGCCAAGGGCCGCGAGGTCACCGGCCAGAACGACATCCGCTGCACCGTCTCCATCGGCGGTTTCGTCCCCAAGCCGCACACCCCGTTCCAGTGGGCGCCGCAGCTCGGCGTGGAGGAGACCGACGCCCGGCTGCTGAAGCTGCGCGACGCCATCCGCAACGACAAGAAGTACGGCCGCAACATCGGCTACCGCTACCACGACGGCAAGCCCGGCATCGTCGAGGGCCTGCTCTCCCGCGGCGACCGCCGGGTGGGCGCCGTGATCCGCGCCGTCTACGAGGACGGCGGCCGCTTCGACGGCTGGCGCGAGTACTTCTCCTACGACCGCTGGATGCGCGCCGCCGAGAAGGGCTTCGCCGGCACCGGCGTCGACGTCGCCTGGTACACCACCCGCGAACGCCAGTACGAGGAGGTCCTGCCCTGGGACCACCTGGACTCCGGCCTGGACAAGGACTGGCTCTGGGAGGACTGGCAGGACTCGCTCGAAGAGGTCGAGGTCGACGACTGCCGCTGGACCCCGTGCTTCGACTGCGGCGTGTGTCCGCAGCTGGACACCCAGATCCAGATCGGCCCGACCGGCGTCAAGCTGCTGCCGCTGACGGTCAAGCAGCCCGCTGCCAGCGGCGGTTCGCACAGCCACTGACCGAGACGGCACGGCGGCCCGGAGCACCGCTCCGGGCCGCAGTGCCGTCCGGCTACTTGCTGATGGCGAAGCGCATCAGTGCCGTCTCGTCGGCCTGCTTGATCTTGCCGGTGGTGTTGATCACTTCGAGCTTCCAGGTGTTGCCGACCCGGAAGGCCTTCGCCACGGCGCAGCCGTTGTCCGTGCTGAGCAGGCTCGGCCAGATGTCGGCGACCTGCTGGGAGCTGCCGCCGGTGGCGTCGTAGACCTTGAAGCTGATGTTGCGGGCCTTCTGGAAGGAGGTCCCCTTCTTGAAGGCCGCGGCAACGAAGACGATCGAGGTGACATTGCCGGGGATCTTGGCGAAGTCGACCGTCACGGTCTCGTCGTCGCCGTCACCCTTGCCGGTCTGGTTGTCCCCGCTGTGCACCAGCGAGCCGTTGCCCAGCGGATCGCGCGAGTCCAGGCCGGCCAGTCGCACCGGGTCGGCGCCCTGCATGGCGATGGCGATCAGGTCCAGGTCGACGCCGACCTTGCGGCGGACGATGCCGGCCAGGCCGCCGCTGCTCCCGGAGGAGGCGTCCCAGGACGCGCCGATGGACAGGTGGGTGACCCCGGTCAGATCTGCCGGTCCGTCTTCCTTGGTGAGCGTTATCATCCGTCGATCGTCCTTTGGTGAAGATACCGTGTTGCGCACAGTGTGCCTGTTCGGTGTTGTCTGAGACACCGTCACGGCGAGGACCGGTTCCGGGAATTTCCGATGACCGAGCCGTGTTGAATGGGCATCAACAGCAGGTCAGCCGGGTGTCAGCAGGCACAGAGGCAGAACGGGTGGCCGACCGGGTCGGCGAAGACACGCCAGGTCTTGGTGCCGTTCCAGTCCTCCAGCAGCGTCGCCCCCAGAGTCAGGACGGCGGCCTGTGCGGCGTCGAGGTCGGTGACGCCGATGTCGATGTGGCTCTGCTGGGGCCGCTCCTGGCCCGGCCAGGACGGCGGCCGGTAGGTCTCGACCCGCTGGAACGAGAGCGCGGTGCCGTAGTCACCGCGCAGCTCCACCCACTCGTTGCCGCCGTCCTCGTCGACGACCTTGCCGCCCACCAGTCCGGCGTAGAAGCCGGCCAGGGCGGTGGGGTCGGGACAGTCCAGGGCGAAGGTCTGCAGGGTGCCGATCATGGGGTCCTCATTCTCAGGTGAAAGCACGATGTCCGATCCGCGTACCCTTGGTGGGGTCCGGATATACCCCTCCTCCCTAAGGACTGAGCGCCCTGGCACGCCGCACGCCCGACGGTCCGCCGCCCGCACCGGTGGTGCAGCGCATCCGACTGCGCTACACCAAGCGCGGCCGTCTGCGATTCACCAGCCACCGCGACTTCCAGCGGGCTCTGGAGCGCGCCCTGCGCCGCTCGGCCGTGCCGATGGCGTACTCGGCGGGATTCTCGCCGCACCCCAGGATCAGCTTCGCCAACGCCGCGCCCACCGGCTCCGCCAGTGAGGCCGAGTACGTCGAGCTGGCGCTGAGCGCACCGCGGGACCCGGAGGCGCTGCGGGCGGAGCTGGACGAGTCGCTGCCGACCGGGCTCGACGTGATCGACGCGGTCGAGGTGCGGACGCCGAACTTCGTGGAGCGCCTTGAGGCCTCGGTCTGGGAGCTGCGGCTGGACGGGGTGACCCCCGAGGCGGTCGGGACTGCTGTGGCGGTGTTCCTCGCCGCCGAGAGCGTCGAGGTGCAGCGGCAGACCAAGAACGGCATCCGCAGCTTCGACGCGCGCGGCGCCGTGGTGGCCCTCCAGGTGGTCGGATCGCAGGTCGTCGCTGGTGCGACCGGCCTACCTGAAAGTAGTACCGATATCGCCGCAGGCCGTGCCTGTGCGATACTGCGGCTGGTTGTTCGGCATGCAACACCCGCCGTGCGACCCGATGACGTCCTGTCCGGTCTCCGTGTGACGGCCGACCTGGCGCTGCCGGTCCCCGCTGGGGTGACCAGGCTGGCGCAGGGGCCGCTCGACGAGGAGTCCGGCACGGTGACCGACCCGTTCGCGCCCGACCGCGTCGCGGCACCGGCCCTCCCATCCGAGGCGGCCGAGCCGCAGCCCGCGTAGGCGGCGGCGGTCGGCCGTCGGCGTCGTCGGAGCCCGTCCAGGGCCCCTGGGAGCCACCCGGGGTCCGGACACAACCCAGACCTGAAGCCACAGGCTTGACCAAAGACTTATCGGCGCACCGCGCAGCGGAGCACCGATCGACATACGCAAGCCCCTGTGCGGCGCCCGCTCACCATGCGCGGCGCCCGGGGGCATGAACGGGAGAACCGCCCGGATGCTCGATATCAACGAACCGAACGAAGAGAACGAACGAAACGAAGCGGGGGGTGCGGAGGCCGCGGCCCCCAAGGCCGCCCCGCGCCGCCGCAGGGCGGCCAGCCGCCCGGCCGGACCGCCGCAGGGCGAGGG
>NZ_BBPM01000021.1:0-7572 GCF_000787775.1 Streptacidiphilus carbonis
GGCCAATCCGCCGGTGCTCCAGATCATCAGCCACTGAGAGCGGGCCGTGCCGCCGGATCCGTCGGCTTTACCGGCGCGCGCCGGGGACGGACCGCAGTCAGAGCTGGCTAGTCTGGGGAGTGGCCCGTCCGAAATGATCCGGTTACTCCCAGCACTGTGAGGTTGAGCCCCATGACCATGACCATCCGCAACCAGATCGCCGGCACCGTCGCCTCGGTCACCCCCGGCGAGGTCATGGCCACGGTGAAGACCCGGCTGACCGGTGGTCAGGAGCTCACCTCCGCCGTCACCCTGGAGGCCGTCAAGGAGCTCGGCCTCGCCCGGGGCAGCGAGGTACGGGCCATGGTCAAGTCCACCGACGTCTCGCTGGCCACCGGACCGGTCGCCGGGCTGAGCATCCGCAACCAGATCGCGGGCACCGTCTCCGACATCGCCACCGGCGGCGCCATGGCCACCGTCAAGGTCGCCATCGACGGCGGCGAGCTCACCGCGGCGATCACCAGGGACGCCGTCGCCGACCTCGGCCTCGCCACCGGCACCGCGGTGGTCGCGCTGATCAAGTCGACCGAGGTCTCCCTCGCCACCGTCTGAGCCCCGGCTACGCCGGGAGGGCGCGGACCAGCACCAGGGACCCCTCCAGCGAGGGCTGACCGCGGAGTGCGCCATGGCGCCGGTCCCAGGCGCCCGACCGCAGGTCGCGGCGGAGATGCTCGGTGTACTGCTCCGCCGTGGCCGCGTCGACGAAGCTCCAGGCGGAGCAGGCCTGCCGGGCGCCCGGGTCGAGCAGCATTTCGGGGCGGGCGTAGTACGCCTCGTTGAAGCCGTCGGTGCAGTCCGCGGGGATCGGCACCCGCTGCACGGTGACATCGCCGCCGAGGGCGTCGGCGATGTCGGCGATCGCCGGATAGCGGCGCGCCTCGGTGTCCAGCACCAGCGGCGCGTACTCGTACAGCCAGAAGTCCCGGACCAGGTCCGGATCGCAGGTCAGCACGAGCACCGGGCCGCGGGCCACCCGCCGCATCTCTCGCAGCCCCGCAGTCAGTTCGCTCCACTGGTGCACGCTGAAGGTGGTCATCGCGGCATCGAAGTGCCGGTCCGGGAAAGGCAGCCTCTCGGCCACGGCGTCGATGGCGGGGGAGAGGCGGCCCGGTCGCTGCGCGCGCATCGAGGCGGACGGCTCGACCGCGGTGACCTCGGCGGCCACCGACTCGTAGGACCCGGCGCCCGCACCGACGTTGAGCACGGTTCCGGCTCCGTCCAGGGCCCCGGTCAGCAGCGCCGCGATGCGCTCGTCGGGGCGCCGGTAGTCGGCGTAGCCGCCGCCGATCGTGCCGTAGTCCGCGTCGCCCGCGCTGCCGTCCACCGTCCGTGAGCTCATGATCCGAACCTATCTCCCCCGTCAATTGACGAAGGACTCGGGTCCGAAGCGGCCCCACACCACGAAGAGGACCAGGACGAGGTAGACCAGGTCCACCATCATCAGGGTGGTCTCGTGTCGTCGGATGCGGGTGATCGCGGCGCCGACCATGATGATGGCCAGTCCGACGGCGGCCAGCGGCACCAGGACCGGTGCGATGTCGACCACGGCGGGCAGGATCAGGCCCACCGCGCCCGAGGCCTCGAAGGCCCCGATGGTCCTGACGCCGCCGGCGCTGAAGTCCTCGACCCATCGTCCGCTGTGCCCGAACGCGGCGATCTTCTCCTTCGGCATCAGCAGCTTGACACTGCCGCCCATCAGGTAGGCGGCGGCAAGCACCCCGGTGACGATCCACAGGGTGAGGTTCATGGGAGTTCTCCGCTCGTCCTTGCTGTCGGGTGCGGTCAGTGAGGGCCGGGCCGGTAGTCGCCGGCGGGCTGCTGGACCATGACGTTGCCGCGGTTGAAGGCGTTGATCAGAGCGATGGCGCAGACCAGCGCGGCGAGCTGCTCCTCGTCGTAGTACTTGGCCGCGTTCGCCCAGGCCTCGTCGGTGACGCCGCCGGCCGCGTCGGCCAGGCGGGTGCCCTGTTCGGTGAGTTCGAGGGCGGCGCGCTCGGCCTCGGTGAAGACCGTGGCCTCGCGCCAGGCCGCGACCAGGTTGAGGCCGACCGCGGTCTCGCCGGCGTACGCGGCCTCCTTGGTGTGCATGTCGACGCAGAAGGCGCAGCCGTTGATCTGGCTGGCCCGGAGCCGCACCAGCTCCTGCGTCGCGGCCGGCAACGTGGTGTCCGCGAGCACCTTGGCCGCGGCGACGAGGTACTTCCCGAACTTGGCGGCGACCGGGCTGGTGAACATGTTCAGTCGGGCTTCCATGGTGTGCACTCCCTGCCGTGTGTTCTGCTGTTGTCCCTCTAAGACAGGGCAGCCCGGCAGGCTGTGACGGATGCGGATGTGACCTGCGTCTCCCCCTTGCGGCGTCGTAGTCGCCGCGATCGGGGTCAGGGCTTGCGGGCGATGCCGCCGTAGATGCCGACGCCGTGGTGTCGGACGTCCGGGTCGGCGAGGTGGTCGTACACCGAGGCGATGCCGGGCGGCAGCAGCTCCAAGCCGTCGAACAGTGCGCGGATCCGGTCACCGGTGCGCAGGGTCACCGCAGCCACCGACTTCTGCCCGTACACGCGTACGGCCTCGGCCTGGTTCTCCTCCACGACCGCGGCGTCGCCGCGCGGGTCGACGTCGGTGGTGGCGTGCGACAGCACCATGCGGCTTCCCGGGGCCAGTACGTCCGTCAACTGCTTGACGATGGCGGCGGGGCCGTCCTCGTCGGAGACGAAGTGCAGGACGGCCAGCAGGATCAGGCCCATCGGCCGGCCGAAGTCGAGGGCCCCGCGGAGCGCGGGGTCGGCGAGGATCGAGGCGGGGTCGCGCAGGTCGGCCTGGATGATGGTGGTGGCGCCCATACCGTGACCGGCCATCAGCGCACGGGCGTGGGCCAGCACGATGGGGTCGTTGTCGACGTAGACGACCTTCGCGGCCGGGTTGACGCGTTGGGCGACCTCGTGCGTGTTGTCGGCGGTGGGGATGCCGGTCCCGATGTCCAGGAACTGGTCGATGCCCTGCTCGGCCAGCATCCGCACGGCGTGCCCGAGGAACGCCCGGTTGGCCCGGGCCAGGTCCCGGACCTCGGGGGCCTTGGCGATGATCTGCTCGGCCGCTTCCCGGTCCGCGGCGAAGTTGTCCTTTCCGCCGAGGTAGGCGTTGTACATCCGGGCCGGGTGCGCCCTGGTGGTGTCGATGACCGGCGGGACCCAGCTGTCGTCGGCGAGCGACCCCAGTCGGCCCACCCCGTACTCGTTCCCGCTCATCACAGCTCTCCCGACCAGCCCAGTTCTCATACGATCCGATCAAAGGCTAGACGTCCCCGCTGTCACGGTGCGGACGAACCATGAATCCCGGTTCTCAGGCCGCGGGTCCCAGGACCACGCAGCCGCGCGCCGCGAGGGCGTCGAGCAGTCGGGCGGGCGGGTCGATGTCGTTCCAGCGGAGGTCCAGCTTCTCCAGGGAGGGGAGTCGGGTGAGCCAGTCGGGCAGCGTGGTGATGCGGTTGCCGCGCAGGTCGAGGCGGCGGAGGAGCGGGAGACCGGCCAGCGGCCGGGGGACCTCGGTCAGGGCGTTGTCGCGGAGGTCGAGATGGCGCAGTTCGGCGAGTCGCCCGACGGAGTCCGGGAGTTGGGTGATCGCGTTCCCGCGCAGCCACAGGTCGCGCAGGCGGCTCAGGTTCCCGATCGAGCCGGGGATGGTGGTCAACTGGTTGTGCTGGGCCCGCAGTTCGATGAGGCCGGTCATATCGCCGATGGCGTCGGGGAGTTCGGCGAGGCGGTTCTCGCTGACGTTGAGGTAGCCGAGTCGGGTCAGTTGGCCCAACGAGTGCGGAAGCTTCGTCAGCCGGTTGTCGTGGAGGTAGAGGAAGCCGGTGAGGGCGGTCAACTCACCCAGTTCCTCGGGTACGGCGGTGAGGGCGTTGTGGCCCAGGTCGAGCGTGTGCAGGGAGCGAAGCCGTCCGATCTCGGGGGGGACCGCGGTCAGGCCGTTGTCGGCGAGGATCAGCGCGCGCAACCCGGCCTGCTGCCAGATCGAGGCGGGGACCTCCTTGAGGTCCTGCTTCCAGAGGTTCAGCACCTGCATCACACCGTTGTCCATCCCTTGATCTTCGCAGGGAATCCCGGTCTTTGGGCCGGGCGGGATTGCGTTCCTTGGCGGGGAGGCGCGAAGCGCCGAGGGTCTCTGCGCCTGCGTGGCGAGGGTCAGCAAGGTACGTCGTCAGCGGCTCGACCACGCGCACAAGACCGCCCTGGCGCTGGTGCGTGAGCACGACTTCATCGCGCACGAGAACCTGACGATCCGCAACATGGTCCGCACCCCCGCACCCCCGCACCCAGGCCCGACCGGCACAGCCGGGCGCGTTTCTGCCCAACGGCGCGGCGGCCAAGACCGGACTCAACCGCTCGAGATCGGATGCCGGATGGGGGGTGTTCCTGACGATCCTGCACGCCAAGGCTGAAAGCGCCGGACGGGAAGTGATCGCCGTGGACCCCCGCAACACGTCCCGCCGATGCCCGCAGTGCGGGCACACCAGCGCGGACAACCGGACCACACAAGCAATGTTCCACTGCGTCGCCTGCGGCCACACCGCACACGCCGACACAGTGGCAGCCGTCAACGTTCTACGGGCCGGGCTGGTCCGTCGCGACGCCCACGTGGGTTAGCGAGAAGCCCCGGCGTTTACGCCGGAGAGGAGTCACGGGAGCAACTTACGGCGCGGCCGGGGCGCCGGGCCGGGGCGAAACGTGCTTTGCCGGGTGGGTGGCGGAAATCGGTGGAACCCGTCCCACCTGCGAGGACGCCCGCTCTGCGAGACTTTCCGACCCGACCCCGCCTCCGAAAGCTATTGACGTTAGCCAAGTATGGTTCGTATCGTCGCGTCGTAGCAGTAAAAGCCTCGGCAGCAGTCGGCAGCCGGCAACCCTGTAGGGGGACCCCATGAAACTCGCCCCGCACCTGCACCGCCTCGGCAACGACGTGGTCGCGTGCTATCTGATCGACACCGACGAGGGCATCACGCTCATCGACGCGGGCCTTCCCGGCCACTGGAACGATCTGCAGCAGGAGCTTCGCACCCTCGGCAAGTCCGCCGCCGACATCCGCGGAGTCGTGCTGACCCATGGGGACTCCGACCACATCGGCTTCGCCGAGCGGCTGCGGACCGAGCACGGAGTGCCGGTCCATGTGCACGCCGCCGACGCCGTCCGGACCCGTACGGGGGAGAAGCCCAAGGTGGCGTTCGGCTCCATGCGGCTCGGCCCCACCCTCGGCTTCTTCGGGTACTCCCTCCGCAAGAACGGGATGCGGACCAAGTACGTCAGCGAGGTGGTCGAGGTCGCCGACGGCGACACGCTGGAGCTGCCCGGCAGCCCGGTGATCGTGGGGATGCCCGGCCACTCGCCGGGGAGCATCGCGGTGCATGTGCCGCTCGCCGACGCGGTGTGCGTCGGCGACGCGCTGACGACCCGGCATGTGCTGACCGGGCGCACCGGTCCGCAGCCCGCGCCGTTCACGGACGACCCGGACGAGGCGATCACCTCGCTCGACCGGCTCGCCGACCTGAAGGCGTCCTGGGTCCTCCCCGGTCACGGCGCACCCGCGCATGCGACGCCGGCCGAGGTGGTCGAATCGGTCAAGGCGGCCAAGCGGGCGCAGGCGGCGTCCTAGGGGCCCGTCTGGGGACGATCACGGCGTCGGCTCCGGCGGCGGCCCGGTGCAGGCGGGCTCGTGGTCGGGCGACCCATACCGGGCTCGGGCCGCCTCCACCGACCGAGTGCCGGTGTCAGCGCCGCGGTCGTTCCTTGTCCACCTCGGGCAGTGTTTCGATCACACTGCGCAGATGCGTCCGCATCGCGCTCTCCGCCGCCTCCGCGTCGCCCGAGCAGACGGCCTCGATCACGGCCAGGTGCTGCGGCAGCGACACAGTGGGGCGGCCGGGGTGCATGGCCAGCCGGAACTGGTGCCGGACGTTCTGCCCGTGCAGCCGCTCCAGCACGGCGCAGGCGGTGCGCTGGCCGCTCATCGCCAGGATCCGGGCGTGCAGTTGCCGGTTGAGGTCGGAGTAGCCGAGGACGTCCCCGGTGGTCACGGCCGCCTGCATCGACGAGCCGATCTCCCGCAGCTGCTCGCAGTCGGCGCCGGTGGCGTGCTCGGCGGCCTTGGCCGCGCACAGGCCCTCCAGCGCCATCCGGACCTCGGTGATCTCGATGGCCTCGTCCAGCGACACCGCACGGACCCGGGCGCCGCGGTTCTGGATCCGCTCCACCAGGCCCTCGGTGGCCAGCTGGACCAGGGCGTTGCGCACCGCGGCCCGGCTGGTGTCGAACTGCTGCGACAGCTCGGCCTCGACCAGCCGCTGGTTGGGACCGAAGTCCCCGCTGATGATGGCCTCGCGGATGGCGTCGGCGGCGCTCAGCCGCGCCGGCTCCGTCGGTTCGGCCTTCTCAGCGGTTGCAGCCACGTCCCACACTCCACACACATTGGCGCCAATTTTGTTCCTGCATATTAGCCTGCATGAGCTACTGGGCCGGCGCGACCGGCGGAGTGCCGTGGGTGTGGAAGGACTCGATCGTCTTCAGGCCCCAGGCCTGGCCCTTGGCGCGCTCGGCCTCGGTCCAGGTGATCGTCTTCCAGTCCGGGGCCAGCACCAGCCGGGTGAGCGGGTTGCACAGCTCGATCCGGTTGCCGCCGGGCTCGTAGACATAGAGGAAGAAGGTCTGCTGGATGGCGTGCTTGTGCGGTCCGGTCTCGATGTGGACGCCGTTCTCCAGGAAGATGTCGGCGGCCCGGAGGATGTCCTCGCGGGTGTCGGTGGCGAAGGCGATGTGGTGCAGCCGGCCGTGGCTGCCGGTCCGGTCGCGGGTGTAGACCAGGTCGTAGGACTTGTTGGTGAAGGTCAGCCAGCGTCCGCCGATGTTCCCGTTGTCGAGCAGGATCTCCTCGGTGGCGTGGGCGCCGAGCACGTCGCGGACGAACTCCGAGGAGGACTCGACCTCGGCGGCGAGGTAGTTGACGTGGTCCAGCCGCCGCACGCACACCCCGCGGCCCGGGTACGCCTGCGGCTGGTTCTTCAGCGCCGGGGCCAGGTCCTCGGGGGCCTGGTACCACTCGCTCTCCCAGTAGGCCTCGAACTCGTGCCCGTCGGGGTCGCGGAAGACATAGGTCGGGCCCAGGCCCGGGTCGCCGTCGCGCCAGCCGATGCCGAGCCCGGCCTGCTCGACGGCCTTCACCCGGCGGTCCAGGACCTCCTGACTGCTCGTCCGCAGTCCGGTGCGGCGGATGCCGGAGGTGTGGTGGGCGGTGAGCTTGAGCGAGTGGTGCTCGTAGTCGTCCCAGGTCCGCAGGTATACCGAGTCGCCCTCGGTGCCGTTCTCGGTCAGGCCCATGATCCGGGTGAAGAAGTCCAGGCTCTTCTCGGGCTCGGGGGTGAGCAGCTCGACGTGGGCCAGGTGGGCGATCTCGTGCGTGGGTGCCATGGTGGAGGCCTTCTTCGTCACTGGGCGGGGCGGGACTGCCGGGCGGGCGGGGTCACTGGGCGGGGCGGGGGAAGAC
>NZ_BBPM01000021.1:7976-65311 GCF_000787775.1 Streptacidiphilus carbonis
GGCGGGGCGGGGGAAGACGGTGCCGTCGAGGAGCTTGCGGGCGGTGCGCACCAGGCTGGAGCGGCGGACCCGGGGCGGTGCGGTGCCGTCACCGGGATCGACCTCCACCTCCACCTCCACCTCGACGTCCAGTCGGCCGGAGGGGTGCTCGATGCCCAGCGGGGTGCCGGGGGAGGGGAGCCGGGCCAGGTCGCGTCCGACCGCTCCCTCCAGCAGCAGCGCGGTGGCCAAGGTGACCGCGCCGAGCACGCCGATCGAGGCGTGCGGGCGCAGCGGTATGAAGGTGCGGGTGCAGACGGCGCCCCCGTCCCTGGGCGGCGCGACCAGGGTGGTCTTCGGGACAGGGGCGTCGCTGACGTCGCCCAGGCGCATCAGCCGGCCGGCCTTGAGCCGCAGCGATTGGATCCGTTCGACGAGCGCGGTGTCGGCGGCGAGTTCGGCGGGGGACTCGTAGCCGGTGACGCCGAGGTCGGCGGCGGCCGCCACGACCACCGGCATGCCGTTGTCGATGCAGGTGACCGGGATGCCGTCGATCAGGTCCCGGAGCCTGCCGGTGGGCAGCAGCCCGTGTCCTGACGATCCCTCGGTATCGGCGAAGTCCAGCAGTACCGCGGCCGCGGTGCCGGGGACGCCGCTGATCGAGGTGGTCCCGGCGTAGTCGACCACGCCGCCGGGGGTGGGGAAGGAGGCGGTGGCCAGGCTGTCGGAGTTGACCATCCGGATCCGGACCCGGGTGTGGCCCTCGGCGGAGGCGTCCGGGTCGACCAGGCCGCGTTCCACCGCGAAGGGTCCCACCCCCGCCAGCAGATTGCCGCAGTTCTGCCGGTCGGAGACGGTCGCCGCGTCCACTCCCACCTGCAGGAACAGGTAGTCGACGTCGGCGTCCGGGCGGTCCGAGCGGGAGACCACGGCGACCTTGCTGGTGAGCGGGTGGGCCCCGCCGATGCCGTCGATCTGCCGGGGATCGGGGCTGCCCATCACCCGCAGCAGCAGCCGGTCCCGCTCGGCCGGGTCGGCCGGCAGGTCCTCGGCCAGGAAGTAGGCGCCCTTGGAGGTGCCGCCACGCATCAGCATGCACGGCAGGCCCGTTGACGACGAGGGAGGCACAACGCCCGCCTTCCGGTCAGGAGTCGCCGCGGCGGGCGTACTCGTCGGCGGTCAGGTACTCGATCCCCATGTCCTTGATCTTCTCCCGTAGACCGTAGCGGTCCAGGCCCAGTTGCCCCTCACGGAAGGCGGCGCGGGTGGCGTCCTCCTTCTCGGTGCGGGCCTGCGCCGCGGCGACCGCGGCGGCGGCGTCCAGGCGCGGGACGACCAGCACCCCGTCGTCGTCGGCGACGATCACGTCGCCGGGGCGGACGGTCTGCCCGCCGACGGTGACCGGGACGTTCACCGAGCCGGGCGTGGCCTTGACCGTGCCCTGCGCGCTGACCGCCGCCGACCAGACCGGGAAGCCCATCGCATGCAGGTCGGCCACGTCGCGCACCCCGGCGGCGGTGACCAGGCCGCGTACGCCGCGGTGCTGCAGCGCGGTGGCGAACAGGTCGCCGAACATGCCGTCGGTGCACGGCGAGGTGGTGGACACCACCAGGACGTCCCCGGGACGGCACTGCTCGACCGCGACATGGATCATCAGGTTGTCGCCGGGCCAGGACAGCACCGTCACCGCCGTTCCGGCGATCCGCGAGCCCAGGTGCACGGGGCGGATCCCGGGGCCGAGGTAGCCGGTGCGGCCCATGGCCTCGTGCACCGTGGCCACGCCGTACCCGGCGAGGGCGTCCACCTCTGCGGCAGCCGCGCGCGGCGGGTCGGTGACGACCACGTTCCGGGGCGGGTTCCTGGGCGGGTTCCGCGGGGTGCTCATCCCAGCACCGCCGTGGTCTGCGGGTAGACCCGGACGAAGGCCTCGGCCAGGCAGTCGTGCGGCAGGCCCAGGTTGGGTCCGGCGTTGCGCTTGAGCTGCACACCGCGCCGCTTGGCCAGGTCGGTGTAGTAGTCCCACATGTGCTGCTGCGCGGGCAGGCACTCCATCGCCTTGCGCTTGCGGTCGAACACCGGGGTGATGTCCAGCAGGGTGTCCGGTTTGAAGTCGCACTGCTCGGGCTGGTGCGGCTCGAAGAAGAACACCGGAGGTGCCCCCAGCGGCTCCCCGGGCGCGTCGTAGCCGACGGCCTGGGCCAGGATCCTGGCCTGGACCGCCATCCGGGCGGCGGCCGGGTGGTCGCCGTTGTAGGGGTCGGCGAGGGTGTGGGTGAGCACCACGGCCGGATCGACCTCGCGGTGCACATGCACCAGGCGGTCCACCAACTCCGGTGTCTCCAGCAGCGGGTAGTCGCCGGCGTCGAGGAACTCGATCTCCGCGCCCAGCGCGGCCGCGGCCTGCTCGGCTTCGCTGCGGCGGACCGTCTTGATCTCGTCCAGGGACTTGCCCTCGCGCCAGGCACGGGCGGACTCACCGCGCTCGCCGTAACTCAGGCAGACCACCTTGGCGCGCTGCCCGGCGGCTGCGGTGAGGGCTATCGCCCCGCCGGCCCGCCAGACGAAGTCGCCGGCGTGTGCGCTGATCACCAGCAGCGGTCCGGTGGCCGCCGGGACGCCGGTGGTGGTGCTCGTTGTGTTCATGTTGCCTTCCCCTGACCAGCCAGCTCCTGTGCCACTGGTGGTTACGCTAAGAGGTGGCTACAACATTGTCAACAATCTTCGTCTCAACTATTGCGCCACTATCGACAGCGGTCTACAGTCGCCGAAACACGACGCCGGTACCGGTCGAACACGGCACCGAACACGGCGCCACCCCACGCTGCACCCCACCTGAGAAACGATGAAGTTCTCCATGAACCAGGGGGCCCACCCATGTCCATCCCGCTGTCCGCGACGGGGGGAGCGAGCACCGAACCGCGCCGTTCGGTCTCGCACACCACGCTCAACACGGCCACCATCGTCGCCGTCGGGCTGGCAGTCTGTCTGGCCCAGATAGGCCTGGCCGTACCGGCCACCCTCAACGGGACTTTCCAGACCGTCCTGCATCCCACCGGGGCCTCCCAGCTCGACTGGATCTCCGACTGCACCCTGCTCCCGATCGCCGCCCTGGAGCTCACCTTCGGCGTGCTGGGCGATCTGTTCGGCCGCAAGAAGCTGCTTGTCGGCGGCGCGCTGCTGCTGATGGTCGGTGAGATCATCTCCGGCACCTCGACCGGGGTCGGCCAGATGTACGTCGGGCAGTTCACCGCCGGACTCGGCTCGGCGGCGCTCTTCCCCACCACCCTGGCCATCATCGCCTCGGGCAGTCACACCCATGCCGGTCGGGCCCGCATGATCGCGCTCTGGGCGGCGCTGCTCTCCACCGGCAACTTCATCGCGCCCATGCTCGGTGGCCTGACCGCCACCTACGGCAGCTGGCGGACGGCGTTCTGGATCATCGTGGCGCTGTCCGCAGCCGTCGCCGTGTTCTGCTGGTTCTTCACCACCGACTCGCGTTCCCCCGAAGGCCGTTCGCTGGACGTCCCCGGCCAGACCGCCATCGGCCTGGCCCTGTTCGCCCTGCTCTACGCGGTGATCGAGGGTCCGACCGCCGGCTGGGGCAGCGCCACCGTCATCGGCTGCTTCATCGCGGCGGCAGTGCTGCTGGTCGCCTTCGTGGTGATCGAGACCCGGGTCCCCAACCCGCTGCTGCGGATGGACCTCTTCCGCAACCGGGCCTTCTCGCTGGCCGCCGCGGTCACGGTGCTGGGGATGTTCTCCTTCCTCGGCACGGCCTACTCCATCAGCATCCGGATGGAGGTCATCCAGCACCAGAGCGCGATGCGCACCGCCTTCGCCTTCATCCTGCTCAGCGGGCTCACCATCTTCCTGCTGCCGCTGACCTCCTTCATGATGGCCCGCTACCAGCCGCGTTGGATCCTCGGCGGCGGCTTCCTGCTGATGGCGGTCGGTCAGTTCCTGGCCTCCGGGCTGTCGATCACGGAGACCTCGCTGCCCTCACTGATCCTGCCGATGGGACTGGTCGGGGTCGGCTTCTCCTTCGCGGTGTCCTCGGTGACCGCGACCGTGGTCAACACGGTGCCGAGCAAGCTGGCCGGGATGGCCGCCGCCACCACCAGCATGGTCCGCGACTTCGGTTTCGCCATGGGCCCGGCGCTGATCGGCGCCATCGCCCTGAGCAGGGCCGCGACCAACTTCAACAACGCTCTCGCCGGTGATCCCTCACTGTCCGCGGTCAAGGCGGCGGCCGAGGGCGCGGGTGCGGTCGCGACCAACTCCGTTCCGCCCGACGTGCCGTTCAGCAAGGCCGCACCGCTCGCGGTCAAGGCACTCGACAGCGGCTACTCGCTCGGATTCCTGATCTGCGGAATCGCGGCACTGGTCTGTTGCCTGGTGACGGTCGCCCTGCTGGGTGGAAAGCAGGAGCAGGAGGCGGAAATCGCAATGATCGAAGCCGAATCCGCCGCCGCCTGACAACTACCTGACGGCCGTCCGGAAACCGGCCGGCAGACGCCCCTGCTCAGCCGTTGACCGTTTTCAGTACCGCGCCGGCCATCCCCTGTTCCCCCCGCGCGTTGGGATGCACGGCCGCCGCCGGCGAGGACGGCACCAGCGGTTCGATCCACCGGCTGGATTCCGCCGAACACGCGTCGTGTCCCGTCGACGGGCCGAACGTGTCCACGTACCCCGCGCCCGCGGCTTTCGCCTCGCGCTGGAGCATCGCGTTGAGATCCTGCTCCTTCTGCCGCAGATAGCTCACGTCACCGGGCGCCAGCCCCAGCGCCCGCGCGCACCCTTCGCCCCCGTCGGGGAGTATCGCCGGGTAGCCCACCACGTACACCCTGGCCTTCGGCGAGCGCTTCCTGATCTCGGCCAGCGCCGCGGACACCTTGTCCGCGGCCCCGTCGATCCGCTGCTGCACCTGGTCGGTGCCGTCGGCGACGAACTGCGCACGACAGGGCGCATCCCCGCTGCCGTTCGCGCCGAACCTGACCGCGTAGTACAGCACGCCGGTTTCCACGCAGCGGGTGAGCAGCGAGCTGAAGCCGATGTCGTTGCCGCCGATGCCCAGAGTGACCAGCCTGGTCTCGGAGGTCAGTGCGGAGAACTGGGCCGGATTGGTCCCGTTGCCGGTGGACTGCTGCCCGGCGAGGTCGGCGGTGGTGGCGCCGCTGCAGGAGCGGTCGGTGATCTGGGCCGGCTGCAGCTTCAACGCGGCGGCGACCAGGGCCGGGTAGTTCTGGCTGGAACGGTCGCAGCCGAGCGGCGTGCCGTTCTGGTCCGGGATGTCGGGGCCGGAGGTGTAGGAGTCGCCCAGCGCAACGTAGGGCCCCACCGGGGCCGTGCCGTCGTCCCGGCTGCTCTGGGTCAGGCCGACCGCGGCGACCAGCGCGCCGCAGGCCAGTACGCAGACCACGCCGGTCCGTAGGTGGTTCCTCATCAGTGCCCTGCTTTCGGTATCTGTCTCGGATACCGCTCAAGAGTCTCCCGGCAGGGCTTCCGACGTCGTCATGCGCCTGCTGACTGTCCGAAATACTGTGCTCGCAGTACCGGCATCGGGAAATCTTCCTTCCTGGCCCGCGCGGGCCCTTCGTCCCGGGAGAGGTGACCTTCGGCGGCTCCTGCGGGCCGCAGCCGGGTGGAGCCTTATGGCATGCGTATGTACAGAAGAGGAATCCGCAGGTCGGCTGTGGTGGCCCTGCTGCTCGGGGCAGCGGCGGTCCCGCTGGCCGCCTGCGGCGCGAGCGACCGGGCCGAGGACTCCGTGGCACCGGCGACGACTCCCGCCTCGACTCCCGCGACCACCCCGGCCACGACTCCGTCCGCCGTGCCGTCCACCCCGTCGTCGCCCTCCTCGTCGCCCTCCTCCGCGGCCGCCACCCCGCGCGACGCCGACGAGCGGCGCGGACGGGACCGGGGGCGCGAGGCCGAGGAACGCGGACGTGAGCGTGGTCGCGAGGCCGAACAGCGGGGGCGGGGGATCGGCGAGCAGTGGCGGCACTACGGCGAGAGCCACCGCCGCTGAACCGCACCGGACCGGACGAAGCGGGATCCGGATCCGCCGCAGCCACAAGGTGGTGGGCGCCGTGCTGGCGCTGGCCCTGGCGGCCGGCGGCGGTGCGCTGGCCGTCCGCGGCCTGGGCGGCGGCACGGCGGAGGCGGCCCCCGCTGCTGGTGCCGGCCAACACCACCGGTGTCGACGGCGCCCTGGCGACCGCCGCAGGCCGCGATCGCCAATCCGACCCGCGGCACTGGTTCGCGCCGCCTTGGACTGATCTCTTGACTCACCGTCAGAGCAGGCGGAGCATCGGTGCCGACGCTTTTGTTAACGCTCACAGTTGAGGGTGCATCAGATCCACTGACCAGAGGATGCGGGGCGACGTCATGAGTGATGCGCAGAACCCGGCGGCGGTACCGTCGCTGTCCAGACGCAGGGCGCTGGGGCTGGCCGGGACGGGAGGCGGCGTGCTCGCCGCGTCCGCGTTGCTGTCCAGCTGCACCAGCAGCAAGAGCTCCTCGGGGAACGGTTCGACCGCGGGCGGGACCGGGGACTTCCCCTCCACGCCGAAGTGGAAGTTCGTCTTCGTCAACCACGTCACCACCAACTCCTTCTTCACGCCCACGCGTTACGGCCTGGCCGACGCCGCGTCGGTGCTGGGTCTGCCGACTCCGCAGTGGACCGGTTCGGAGACCGGCGACGTGTCGCAGATGGTCAGCGCGATGGACACGGCCATCTCCGGCGGCGCGGACGGCATAGCGATCCCGCTGACCGACAACTCGGCGTTCGTCACCCCCACCAAGAACGCCCTGGCAAAGGGCATCCCGGTGATCGCCTACAACGCCACCGCGCCGGGCAACTTCCCGCTCACCTACGTCGGCCAGGACCTCTACCAGTCCGGGTTCGAGATGGGCCAGCGGATCGCCCAGAACGTGACCTCCGGACAGATCCTGGTGGGTATCTCGCAGCCGGGCGGCAACAATGTGCAGCCGCGGCTGGACGGGCTGAAGGCGGCGCTGAAGTCGGCCGCTCCGTCGGTGCAGGTCACCTCGATCAACACCGGGGCCGCCCAGGCCGGTGAGCTGAACGCGATGACCGCCGCCTACTCCGGGCACAGCGACGCCAAGGGCCTGTACGCGGTGGACGCCGGCAGCACCGCGGCGATCGCCCAGCTGATCACCCAGCGCGGGCTGACCGGCAAGGTGCACGGCGGCGGCTTCGACACCCTGACCGACACCATCAACGGGGTGAAGTCGGGTGCGCTGGACTTCACCATCGACCAGTCCGCCTACCTGCAGGGTTTCCTGCCGGTGCTCTACCTCTACCTCTACCGGCTGTCCGGGACGCTGGTGGTGCCGCCGAGCACCGACACCGGCCTGACCTTCGTCACCAAGGACAACGCGGCGCTGTATGTGAGCGCGAACAGCCGCTTCGAGGGCGGTTCCAACAAGGCTCTGATCACCATGCCCGGCTCCATCCCGCTGCCGCCGGCCTCGACCGCCACCCTGTGAGGGAGCGCATGGAAGCGAAACAGGTCGCGACCGCCGTCGGGCGCGGGCTGGTCCGTCGGCGCGAGTTGAGCATCTTCGTGGTGTGCGTCGCGGCCGCGATCTACTTCGCGGTCACCGGGTCGGGCTTCACCACCTCGGAGAACTACCACACCATCGCCCAGTACGTGGCTCCGTGGATCATCATCGGCGCGGGCGAGGTGATGCTGCTGATCTGCGGTCAGATCGACCTGTCCGCCGGGTTCGTGTTCACCCTGGCACCGTTCGTGCTGACCTCCTTCACCGGCGACGGCATGCCGCTGCTGCTCGCACTGGTCTGCGCGGTGGCGATCAGCGCCCTGGTCGGGGTCGTCAACGGACTCATCCACACTCTGTTCAACCTGGCGTCCTTCATCGTCACCCTCGGGATGGCCTTCTTCCTGGAGGGCATGTCGCTGATCGCGTCCAACGCCCAGCCGGAGGCGGCCCCGGCCAACGGCTGGGTGGCCCAGGTGTTCGGCCGCGCACGCTGGTCGGAACTGATCTGGGCGCTGGCGATCGTCGCGGTGATGCAGGCGCTGCTCTCCACCACGAAATTCGGGGTCAATACGCAGGCGGTGGGCAGCAACCCGATCGGGGCGGCGGAGGCCGGCATCAGGATCAACCGCATCAAGATCGTCAACTTCGCGCTGTGCAGCGGGCTGGCCGGCCTCGGCGGGATCCTGGACGGCATCAGGGTCGGCTCCTTCGACCCGACCAACGGCGGCAACGAGACCATGTTCCTGGCCGTCGCCTCGGCGGTGATCGGCGGCACCGCCCTGCTGGGCGGCTCCGGCACCATCATCGGCGCCCTGCTGGGCGCGCTGCTGCTGGGCATCGTCTACGACGGGTTCAACCTCACCGGAGTCAACGCCAACGCCTTCGACGTGGTCCTCGGCATCGCGATCATCGCCGCCATGCTGCTGAACGTGTACCTCGGTGTGCTGCGCAGAAAGGCGAGCCGATGACGGCGCAGGAGGAGGGCAGCGTGACGGCGGGAGGCGCCGAGACGGCGCCGGAGGTGATCCGGGCCGAGCACATCAGCAAGCGGTTCGGCGCGGTCCAGGCGCTCAAGGACGTCAACCTGTACGTCCGGCGGGGCGAGATCCTGGGGCTGATCGGCGACAACGGCGCCGGCAAGTCCACCCTGATCAAGACCCTGACCGGGTTCCACCGCCCGGACCAGGGCCGGCTGCTGTTCAACGGGACCGAGACGGCGCTGCGGTCGGTGGTGCACGCGCGGTCGCTGGGCATCGACACCGTGTTCCAGGACCTGGCCATGATCAACGACCTGCCGGTCTACCTGAACCTCTTCCTCAACCGCGAGCTCACCCACCGCCCGCTGCCCGTCCTGCGCCGCTCCGAGATGCGGCGCCGGGCCCGCGAGGCGCTGGACTCGATCGGCATCAGCATCCCCTCGGTGGACACCGAGGTCGGACAGTTGTCCGGCGGCCAGCGCCAGGCCATCGCGGTGGCCCGGTCGGTGTACGCGGAGTCCACCCAACTGCTGTTGCTGGACGAGCCGTTGGCTGCGATGGGGGCCAAGGAGGGCGGTCAGATCCTGCGGCTGCTGAAGCGGCTGAAGGAGCGCCGGGACATCGCCATCATCCTGATCGCGCACAACTACGCCCAGATCGTGGACATCTGCGACCGGGTGAACCTGCTGCAGCACGGTGAGATCACCCTGGACCGGGCGTCCCAGGAGACCTCGGTGAGCGAGCTGCTGGAGCTGGTGCACGCCGAGTACGGGGTCAACTGACCGGACCCACCCGGTGAGTTCACGGGGTCAGTTCAGCGCCTGCTCGGTCCGGATGGTCTTGCCGGTGGGGGTGTGCCGGGTGCCCCAGCCGGTGGTCATCTGGGCCACCAGCAGCAGGCCCCGGCCGCCCTCGTCGAAGATCCGGGCCCTGCGCAGGTGCGGGGAGGTGGAACTGCAGGGCAGGTAGCGCTGTTCGATGGCGAAGACCGACAGCGACATCGACGCCTGCCGGAACGCCCGCTCCACTCGGTGCGTCCGGCAGGGCACTCAGTCCCGGCCCGGTGCGATCGCGGCCAGGTGGGCTGCGACGGCGGCGTCGTTGCGGGGGCGGTCGCCGGTGGCGAGGAGGTCGAGCAGGGCGCCGCGCAGCACGGCCAGCAGCAGGGCGCGTTCGGCCTCAGCGGCAGGGGAGTCGCGGTGGGCCGGGGGCTGTGCGGCGGCGAGCAGGTCGAGCCAGTCGGTGACGGTGCGTCGGGCGAAGTCGGCCCAGGGGCCCGAGTCGTCGGTGAGGGAGCGCGCATAGCTCTGCACCCAGAGCGTGTTGAGCCTGAGGTGTTCGGGAGCGGCGAGCCACTCCCAGACCAGGGCGCCGACCCGGGCCAGGTCGTGCTGCCGGCCGTCCTGCTTGCCGTCCTGGTCGGAACGTACCGCGTCGAGGACCCGCAGTTCGTCCTGGCGGGCCCGTGCCAGCAGCGCCTGGACCAGCGCTTCCTTGCTGCCGAACAGGAAGAGCAGAACGCGCGGACTGCTGCCGACGGCCTCGGCCAGCGGCCGCAGCGACATGTCCGCGAGTCCGTGGTCGAGGACATAGGCGTAGGCGAGTTCGAGGAGTTGGCGCTTGCGGGCGGAATCTGCGGTGGCTGATGCGGTCACGCCGCCATTGTGCTTCACTGAAACAGTTGTTTCAGTGCACTCGCGGTGGGGATGCCATGCAGAATCGGGAAGCGGTCATGCGGTCGGTCGGCGAGCCGGGTGACCTGGGGTGGGTGGTGCAGGCCCACGGCGAGCAGTACGCGGCCGAGTACGGTTGGGACGCGATGAGCATGGAGGGTCTGACGGCCCGTATCGTCGGCGACTTCGCAGCCGCGCAGGACCCGGCCCGCGAGGCCGGCTGGATCGCCGAGCTCGACGGCCGCCGGGTCGGCTGCGTCTTCTGCGTCAGCGAGGACGACACCACCGCGAAGCTGAGGCTCCTGCTGGTCGACCCGGCCGCCCGCGGCCACCGGCTGGGCACCCGCCTGGTCGACCAGTGCCTGGAGTTCGCCCGGTCGGCCGGCTACCGGCGGATGCGCCTGTGGACCAACCAGCCCCTGGCCTCCGCCCGCCGCATCTACCTCGCCGCCGGCTTCCGGCTCGTGCAGGAGCAGCCGCACCGGGACTTCGGTGTGGAGATCCTCGGCCAGGTGTACGAGTTGGATCTCTGAGCCGTGACGCCGCGGGGGAGGGCGGCGGTAGCATCCTCTCCGTGTCCGATACCGCAGCCCTGCGGGGCCTCACCGTCGTGAACGCCTGTCTGCGCGAGGGCCGCGGCGGCAGCCCGACCGCGGTCCTGGACGAGACGCCGCTGACCGATGCCGAGCGTCGGGGCGTGCCGGTGGCGTCGGGGACCTCGCACGCGGTCTTCGTCTCGCCCGGGGACGACGGACCCGGCCGTCCCCGTCTCCGTCCCAGGGTCTCGCTCCGCTTCTTCACCTCCGAGGGCGAGCTGCCCGGGTGCGGCCATGGGACCGTCGCCGCCCTCGCCCTGCTCGCCGAGCGCAGCGGGGAGAAGGAGTACGAGGTCACGCTGCGGGCGTCCGGGCGTGACTTCTCCGGCAGCGCCGTTCGCGAGGGCGACCGGTTCCGGGCCTCGTTCGATCCCGGGCCGGTCGAGCTCCGGGAGCCGGCCGCGGCGGAGCTCGCTCCGGTCCTCGGAGCCCTCGGCGTGACCCCCGACCTGCTCGCCCCCGGCGCCTGCGTCGCCTCGCTGGGGCGGCCGCGACTGCTCGTCCCGGTGCGCACCCGGGCCGCGCTCGCCGGGCTGACCCCGGATCAGGACCGGCTGCGCGAGGCCTGCGACGGGCTCGGGCTGCTGGGCTGCTACGTCCACTCGGTGCCGACGGACGACGGCCGGGCCGCGGCTCGGATGTTCGCCCCCTCGATCGGCGTCCCCGAGGACATCGCCAACGCCAACAGCACCGCCTGCCTGATGGCCCGGCTCGCGGAGGCCGACGGCCGTACCGGTATCACCGTCGACATGGGCGACGCCCTCGGCAGCCCCGCGGCCGTCACCGCGACGGCGACGTCGACCGCGAGCGCGAGCGCGCGGCCGGTCCGGTCCGGTCCGCTCGTCCGGGTCGGCGGTACCGCAGTCGTGACCCGCGTCAACTGATCCACCCATCGGCCCCGGAGGACCAAGCCATGCACTTCGCGCGTACCAGCACCCACACCGTCTGGGACCGGACCCTTCCGCCGCTGGCAGAGCTGGCGCCGGGCCAGGAGGCCGTCGTGGACACGGCCGAGGCCAGCGGCGGCCAGTTGGACGCCGGCTCCGGGGCACAGGACCTCACCGCCCTCGACTTCTCCCAGCTCAACCCGGTCACCGGACCGTTCAGCATCGCCTCGGCGCGGCCCGGGGACGCCGTGGTGGTGGACATCCTGGAGATGAGCGTCGGCAGTTGGGGCTGGACCGCCTGCATCCCGGGGTTCGGGCTGCTGGCGGACGATTTCACCGCGCCGCACCTGCGCATCTCGAAGATCGGCGACCGGTCCGCCGAACTGCTCCCGGGCCTGGAGATCCCACTGGCGCCGATGCTCGGCACCATCGGCGTCGCACCGCCCGAGCCGGGCCCGCACGGCATGATCCCGCCGCGCCGCTGGGGCGGGAACATGGACATCCGCCACATCGGCCCCGGCGCCCGGCTGGTGCTGCCGGTCGGGGTGGACGGCGCGCTGCTCTCGCTCGGCGACGCCCATGGCGCGATGGGGGACGGCGAGGTCGCCGGAACCGGCATCGAGACGGACGCCACCGTACGGATCCGGGTCGACCTGCTCCGCGACGCCGCCCCGCCCACCCCCTTCGTCGAGACCGACGCCCGCACCCACCGCACCGGCCGCGCCCTGGCGACCACCGGCATCGGCCCGGACCTGATGCAGGCCTCCCGGGACGCCGTGCGCGCCCTGGTCGACCAGATCGTCGCCCGCAGCGGGCTCGCCCCCGAGGACGCCTACCTGCTCGCCAGCGTCACCGCGGACCTGAAGATCTCCGAGATCGTGGACGCCCCGAACTGGGTGGTCACCGCCCACCTCCCGCTCGCCCTGCTCGACTGAGCGCGGCGCCGGGCGACTCCGTTCGGGTGGCAGCGACACGGGCGCACTCGCGCCCGCCCGTGTCGCTGCGGCCCCCGCCGTAGGGTTCGAACTCGTCGCCGACGCGTTGAACAAGGGGCAGGGGCCGCTGCGATGATGACCACCGCTCACGTGGGCCGCCGCCGCTTCCTGGCCGCCGTCGCGGCGGCCGCGGCGGCGCCGGGGCTCGTGGGAGCGACGAGGGCCGTGCGCGTCTCGGACCCGCCGGGCAGCCGGATCATCGCCGCCGACCAGGCCTCGCGCAGGGTACTGCTGCTGGACCCGGCCGCCGTGGCGACGCGGTCGCTGCTCGCACCGCGCTGGTCGTGGGCGCCGGGTGACGGCCTGGCGGACCTGCGGCCGGATCTGACCTGGCGCAACGTCAGCGACGCCAAGTGGGTCGGGCTGCCCGGGAGCGCGGGCGTGCTGTGCTGCGCCTCGGAGGGGCTGGCCGCCCTGGTTGCCCTCGCTGACGGCGCGGTCCGCTGGGCCGTCGCCGTGCCGCACGCGAACCTGCATTCGGTGGAGCTGCTTTCGGATGGCAGCGTCGCCGTGTGCGCCAGCACGGCGGGGTGGGTGCGGGTGTACGCGGCGGCGCTGGGGCCCCGCTGCGGCCAGTACACCGAGTTCGCACTGCCCGGCGCGCACGGCTTGCACTGGGACCAGCGCGGCGGAGTGCTCTGGGCGCTGGGCGACCATGATCTGGTCGCACTGACGGTCGGCCTGACCGTTGGCGACGTCCGAGGCCTGGCGTCGCTGGCCGCGACTGCCCGCTACCCGCTGCCGGATCCGGGCGGCCACGATCTGGCGGCCGCCGGACCGGGCAGCGACCGGCTGTGGGTCACCACCAACGCGCACGTCCACCAGTTCTCGACGTCCCAGGCAGTGTTCGTGCCCTACCCGGAGCATGGGCTGGTGGACCGGCCCCAGGTGAAGAGCGTGGGCACGGACCCGGTGACCGGACGCATCCTGCTGGCGACCCCGGCGGCCGACAACCCGTGCACCTGGTGCACGTCCACGGTCGAACTCGTCGGCCCCGCCGGACAGGAGACCGTCCAGGGCTCCAGCCTCTACAAGGCCCGCTGGGCCGTCCCGGCGCACAGCACGGCGTAACCTTCCCGGGTGACCATCTCTCCCGCTGCGGCCTGCACGTGCTGTGGGGCGCCGATCGCGGACACCGATCGGATCGACGTCCGCTTCGGCCTCCCCGACGTCGCCTTCGAACTGCCCGAGAGCGACCGCGAACTGTCCAACGGCGGCGGGCTGCTGCGGCTCGCCGGCGGCGGGACGTACGTCCGCTGCCTGCTCCCGGTACGCCTGACCGGAGACCTGGAGTTCGTGCTCGGCACCTGGATGCGGATCGACGAGTCCGACTTCGAGCATGCACGGGAGGTGTGGGAGACCCCCGCGTACGCCGGTCTCGTCGTGGCGGGGACGCTGGCCAACGCGATCAGACCCTGGGGCGACGAGCTGCTCGGCGCACCGGCCACGGCCCTCGTCCGCAGCCGCGACCAGATCCCCTGGGTGGACTCCTCGGCCTCGGCTGACGGCCTGCTCAACCGCATCCTGCAGGACACCTGGCAGCGCGACGAGGTACTCCGCTGCTTCGGCCACCCGCTCCCGGTCGCGATCCGGACCCCGCTGGACCGGCAGTGGTCCGTGGAGCGCAGCGCGGGCCTGTCAGGGCGTGTGGTCGACGGCACCTCCGAGTTCAGCGGACCGGACCGGGCCGTCTACATCGACCGTCTCAACGACGACCGCGACCGAACACCTGAGGAGTTCCTGGCCGCCCTCCTCGAAGGCGCACCCGAAGTCCCAGCGGCTCAGCGACTGACCGAGCACACCCCGGGCGGGGTGCTGCGTCACGCGTTCTGGCAGTCGGAGACGGTGGACGGCCAGGAACGGCACCAGTTCTACGGCTACGCGGTCAGCCCCGGCGCCGCGGTCATGCTCGGCTGTTTCTACGGCGACGCCGAGCTGCTCCCATGGGCCCGACACGTCTGGCGCTCCGTCACTCTGGAGCGCTGAGCGGGTCCAACGGCGACGGCGACGCCTCGCAGTGGCTTTCCGACCGGGTAGCAGCCGCCGCGACAGCGCATGGCGCGCGGGCGGCGGCTGCCGGTTCGGACGGGCGGACGGACGGGCGGACGGGCGGACGGGCGGACGGACGGGCGGACGGGCGGACGGACGGGCGGACGGGCGAACGGGCGAACGACAGGCTCTAGCCGATCATGAACTGACGGACCGGCAGCGGGCGGTTCACGATGCGGATGTCGCCCAGGGAGCCGTGGAAGACCTGGTTGATCGCCCCGGCCCAGTCGTAGCCGCCGATCAGGAACGGCTGGTTCAGGGTGGTCAGGCCGACGGCCGGGGTGGACGGGTTGCGGCCCTCCTCACAGCCGTTCACGTACAGCTTGCTGACCTTGCCGTCGTTCACCACGGCCACGTGCCACCACGCGTCCTTCTGCAGCAGATGGCTCCAGGCGGTCGTGGCCCCGACCAGGTTGAGCGGGTAAGCGTTCCACTGGATCTCGATCGAGCTGCTCAGGCCGAAGCTGAGGATCGGCTCCTCGGCGGTCGTGGTCGGGCCGCTCTTGCCGGCCTGGCCGGCGCTGCCGCCGCGGCTGAGCATCGCGGACCAGCCGTTGCGGCCGCCGTCCCAGTCGTCCGGCACCTTGAAGAAGAGCTCGAAGGTGTAGCCG
This sequence comes from Streptacidiphilus carbonis, assembly GCF_000787775.1. Lineage (GTDB taxonomy): Bacteria > Actinomycetota > Actinomycetes > Streptomycetales > Streptomycetaceae > Streptacidiphilus > Streptacidiphilus carbonis. The sequence goes on from NZ_BBPM01000021.1 coordinate 23,271, forward strand.
TTGCGGAAGGTCTCGGCGTTGATCGGCGCCTTGTCGACGGTCTGCAGGTAGGCGCCGCCCACCGGGCCGCCCTCGCCGGCGAAGACCATGCTGCCGTGCCCGGGCTGGTCGGGGTGGTGGGCGCCGTCCCACTTCAGCGCGTCCGCCGGGGCGCCGGCGACCTGACGGACGATCAGGTCGTTGCCGTGCCCGGTCTGGTCGCGGACCACCGCGCCGGTCGACACGTCGCTGCCGGCGGACCCGCCGCCGTCGAACCGCCAGTAGGCCACGGTGCCCGGCACCACCAGCTGCTTCGCCGGACGCGGCCCCCGCTGCGGGACCGGCGCGAAGCCGGCGAAGCGCTGGTCGAAGTCGATCGACATGGAGAAGTAGTCGACCGGGGAGGTCAGTTCGATCTCCTGGGCGGCCAGCGGGTTCAGCTCGTCCTTGGCGGCCAGCTCGCGGATCCAGGGCGAGAAGGTCGCCACGTCGACCGCGCCGCGGTCGAGGTCGAAGCGGTAGGAGCGGATCATTCCGGCGCCGCCGTAGTAGCGGTCCTGGTAGTTGGTGATGTGCAGGTGCACGTCGTTGCCGGCGCTGTTCTTCATCACCGTGCTGCCGGGGGGCCAGTAGTGGCCGTTCAGGGTGAGGAAGACCTGGTCGTTGTCCTTGATCAGACCGTCCCACAACTGCTGCCCGTAGCCGGAGAGCCCGGCCGTCCCGTCGTCGTAGGAGCCGACGATCTCATGGGTGGTCACGATCACCGGCAGGGTGGGGTTGGCCTTGATGACGGCGTTGGCCCAGGCGAAGCCCGCCGCCGACATCCGCCAGTCGAGCGCGAGCACCATCCACCTGCGGCCGCCCGCCCGGAATATGTGGCTGGTGTTGTAGCCGTCCGGGCTGGAGGAGTGGTAGGCGGGGGTCTTCCTGGCCCGGGCGGTGCTGAAGGTGTCCAGGTAGGGGGTGCTGCCGCGCTGGTCGTCCCCGCTGACGTCGTGGTTCCCGGCCAGCACGCTGTATGCGGCGCCGGCGCGGTCGAGCAGGTCGAAGACCTTGGTCGCCGCGGCGTACTCCTCGGCCTGGCCGTTGTTGGTGACGTCACCGAGGTGGGACAGGAAGACGATGTTCTCGTCGTAGCCGCCCGCGCGCCCGGCCGGGTCGAGGACGTACTCGAAGGAGGCCTCCATCGGCCTCGGGTGGATCCGGTCCTCGTCGAACATGTACTGCGTGTCGGGCATGACGACGACGGTGAAGCGCGGGCTCTCCGGGTCCGGACGCCAGGTTCCCCGCGGCGCGGGGGCCAGCGTGGTCTGTCCGTAGGGATCGCCCTTTCCGCCCTGCCCGTCGCTGCCGGCCGCCAGGGCCGGCGTGGCACCCAGCAGACCGGCCGCGGCGGCGCCCGCGCTGAGCACACCGGCGCCGCGCAGGAAGGTACGGCGGCTCGAAGCGGCGTGACCGTCGCCGTCGAGGTCGGCGGTGCGCGGGCAGCCGCAGTCCGCGGACTGCGCGGCGGGGTCGTGGGTGTCGTGCATGGGCCCTCCAGGCGTGAGGAATTGAACCCTCCGCATCCAGTCACCGCGGCGCTACTACCGGATTGCGCGGCGGATACCGAGCACCGAACACTGCCCCAACACCCGCCCCGCCCGGACGTCCTTGAGCGCGTCGGCCTTGCCCTTGAGGGCCCACAGGCCCCGGCGCTCGACCCGGCTGCGGGCCAGCCCAATGGCGTGCTGGTAGTCCTCCCGGGCCGTGGCGTCGCGGCCGTCCCGTCGTTCCAGGTCGGCTCGGGCGGCCCAGTAGAAGGGGTATGCGGAAACGCGCCGAACCCCTTTGGAACGTGCGGCCGATATCGCGTTGCGGGGCCGGTCCGCCGGAGGCGATGATCGTGCGATGGTTTCGACTGCTCCGGACGGACGGGCCGGTATTGACGCCGCCCTGGTGGAACGCCTGATCGCTGCTCAGTTCCCGCAGTGGCGCGGCCTGCCGGTCACGCCGGTGGAGGTCGACGGCTGGGACAACCGCACCTACCGGCTGGGCGACGCCATGACGGTCCGGCTGCCCACCGCTGCGGGCTATGTGCCCGCGATCGACAAGGAGAACCGCTGGCTGCCCCGGCTGGCGCCGTCGCTGCCGGTCGCGATTCCCGCTGTCGTGGGCAGCGGCGTGCCCGGGGAGGGCTACCCGTTCCCCTGGTCCGTGCGCGGCTGGATCGAGGGCGAGACGGTGGCCCGCGCCGGGGTCGCCGACAGGACGCGGTTCGCGATCTCAGTGGCGGAGTTCATCCTCGCCCTCCAGCGCTGCGACGCCGCCGGCGGGCCGTTGGCAGCGGAGCACAGCTTCTACCGCGGTGCGTCGCCTGCCCACTACGACGACGAGACCCGGCGGTGCCTGACCGTGCTCAAGGGCCGGGTCGACACCGAGCGGGCGGCGGAGGTCTGGGAGTCCGCCCTGGCCGCCGAGTGGCGCGGGGCGCCGGTATGGTTCCACGGCGACATCGCCTCCGGAAACCTGCTGGTCGTGGACGGCGAACTGACCGCCGTCATCGACTTCGGCACGTCGGGCGTCGGCGACCCGGCCTGCGACCTGGTGATCGCCTGGACGTTCTTCGCCGGCGCGGACCGGGAGGCGTTCCGCGGCGCCGTCGGGCAGGACGGCGCGATGTGGGCGCGGGCCAGGGGCTGGGCGCTGTGGAAGGCGCTGCTGGTGCTGTCCGAGTGCATCGACACCGACCAGCGGCAGGCCGCGGTGCAGCGGCGGGTGGTCGAAGAAGTGCTGGCCGACCACCGGCGCTGACCCGGCCCGCAGCCGGAGTCCTTCAGAGGCCGAGTAGCCGCCGCTTGGCCGCCGTGAATTCGACGTCGTCGAGGGCGCCCGAGGCACGCAGTGCGGCCAGCCGTTCCAGCTGGTCCAGCAGTTCGGGATCCCCGGCAGCGGGTTTCGCCAAGGGGTCGGCGACGTCCGGCGGCGCGTTCACGGCTGCCGCCATCGCGCTGTGCAGCTTCCGGTGAGGGCCACGCTGGGAGCGGTCCCTCCGTGGATCGCCGGCGCCGCCTGGCTGCTGGTTGTGACCGGCTACGTTTCGGTCGTGTGGGAACGGCCGGTCGGGGACGGGGCTTGGCCCGGTGTCGCCGCCGGCCCGGGCGGGGGAACCGTTTCGCAAGTCCTTACCCGGGCGTCACTCCCGTTCGAGGGCGGTCGCGGGTTAGGCTGACGGCGCTGGTCCCTCGCCGGAACCCTCTACGGCGGTGGAGCCCTCCCGGAGGAACAGGGCGGCACGTGCACCTCGACCATTCCAGCCGCGGCAGCTTCGACGACTTCGTCCCGGACCTGGCAGCCGCGCTCTCCGCAGCCGGTGGCGACGCTGTGCTGCGGTCCGTCGTGGACGGCACCGGTGCGGGGATCGTCGTCCTGGACCTGAAACTGTGCCTGACCTTCGCCAACGCGGCCTTCGCCCGGATGCTCGGAACCCGGTCCGGTGACCGGCTGGTCGGTCGGCCGGTGGGGGAGCTGCTGGGTGGCAAGGGGAGCGGCGGTGCGGAGGGCAGCGCCCCCGACCTGCCGCGCCGGGTGCTGCGGGACGGGCGTCCGCGCGCTGCCACGATCGCCGCGCCGGGCGGAACCGAATCGTGGCGGGTCATGTACCACCGCCTGGAGATCGACGGCCGGACCGAAGGCGTGGTGGGGGTCGCGGTCCCGACCGGTATCGCGCCCGCGGCGCCGGACGGCGAGCTCGCACAGGCCCGGGACCGGCTGGCGCTGCTGGACGCCGCCACGCAGCGGGTCGGCACCACCCTGGACCCTGACCTCACCTGCCAGCAGCTGGCCGAGTTCGCCGTTCCGCAGCTGGCGGACGCGGCACTGGTGGAGCTGGTGCCGACCGGATTCACCCAGCGCGGCCGGCTCGCCTCCGAAGGAATCAGGCTGCGCAGGGTGGCGCTGGTGACCTCCGCACCGGCGCTGGCGGACGTCCTGACGCCCCTCGAACCGGGCCGGGAGACCGGCTACGGCCCGCGGTCGGCCGTGGTCCGCTGCCTGGCGACCGGTGAGTGCGTCGAGCAGGAGCTTTCGGCCGGCTCCGAAGGGCTGGCCGCACATGCTGCGGCGGCGGGGTTCGACTCCGTGCTCGCAGTGCCGCTCCAGGTGCGGGGCCGCCTGGTCGGTGCCCTGACCCTGGGGCGCCCGGGCGGGCGACCGGCCTTCACCGAGCACGACCTCACCGTCGCCACCGACCTCGCCCGCCGCTCCGCCGTCGCCGTCGACAACGCGGTCCGCTACTCGCGCTCGCAGACCACGGCCATGCAGCTGCAGCGCGCGCTGCTCTCCGAGCCGGGCAGTCCGCATGTGAGCGTGGAACTGGCCTCGCGCCACGCGCCGTCCGGCACCAGCACAGTGGTCGGCGGCGACTGGTCCGAGGCCGTGCGGCTGGCCTACGGACGCACCCTGCTGGTGATCGGTGACGTGATGGGCCACGGCGTCGAGGCGGCCGTGGACATGAGCGGCTACCGCTCGCTCATCCGCTACCTGGCCGGCAGCGACCTGCCCCCGCACCGCATCCTGCGGCAGGTGGACACGATGATCACCGAGGCCGACTCCGGGCGCCCGGCGACCTGCCTGCTCGCCCTGCTCGACCCGGCGCGCGGCCGGATAACCTTCGCCAGCGCGGGCCATCTGCCGCCCGCGCTGTTCAGCGCCGACGGTCCCGGTGAGCTCGTCGACCTGCCGGTCGGGCCGCCGCTGGGCACCGGGTTCGGCGGCTACGAGTCGTCGAGCGTGCCGTTTCGTCCCGGCCAGGTGCTGCTGATGTACACCGACGGCCTGGTCGAACGCCGAGGCGAGGACATCGACGACTCGCTCGGCCGCCTCGCCGCGCTAAGCCCGCCGGTGGCGGGCAGCCTCGAAACGCTGCTCGACACCCTGATGGCCCGGCTGGTGACCGAGGAGCCCGAGGACGACATCGCCGTCCTCGCCGCCAGGATCCACCCCCGGCAGCCGCAGCTCTGATCCCCCGCTTCGGCGGCCGCCGGGCCCGCACGCCACCGCCTGCGTCGGAGTACACGGGCGTGCTCGCTACTGTTCCGGTCCGAGGCGTCGGTCGTCCCGCCGGGCGGCCCGGTCCGCGCCGACGAGGCGGGTGAGCAGCCGGGTGAGCTCGTCAAGGTCCTCGGGCGGAAGCGAACTGAATGCCTGCGGCGGGCGCAGCAGGATGGCGTCGGCTGTTTCGATGGCCTGCCGCCCGGCGGCGGTGAGAGCGACCAGCTTGCGCCGGCGGTCGTCGGGGTGCGGTCGGCGCTCCACCAGCCCGTGCGCTTCGAGCTTGTCCACCACGAGGGTGGTGTAGGGGGCGTCAGCGCCGAGGAACTCCGCGAGTTGACTGAGGGTCAGCGGTTCGTGGCGCAGCCGGAAGAGGATCTTGCCCCGTCCAGCGCCGAGGCGGAACCCGAGTGCTTCGGCGAGATCACCGCGACGGCTGTTGGCCTCGACGAACGCGTACATCAGGGACCAGACATGTTCGACGGGGCCGGTCGTCGGCGGGGGGCTCACCATGCGACGGTCCGGCCGAGGTAGTCGACGTAGTGGAGTCCGGTGCGGCCCTGGAGCGAGTCGAGCGTCTTGACGACGCCAGGGATGCTCTCGTCGATGCCCAGCCGGGCACCGGGTCCGCCCATGTCGGTGCGTACCCAGCCGGGGGCGATCAGCGCGAGCGTGCGCTGATCGTCGCGGTGGCGCGCCGCGTAGCTGCGCATGAAGGTGTTCAGGGCCGCCTTGCTGCCCCGGTACACCTCGTGTCCGCCGTTCTCGTTGTCGGCCACACTGCCCTGGCCCGAGGACATCACCCCGATCGTGCCCGTCGGCGTGACCAGGTCCTGCAGCGCCTCGACGACCCGCAGCGGGCTGAGCGCGTTGGTGACCATGACCCGGACGAACTCCTCGGTCGACGTCTCGGCCACGGTGCCCTCGGGCTGGTTGGTGACGCCGGCGTTGACGAAGAGGAGATCGAAGCTGCGCGACGCCAGGCGCTCGCGGAGCGCCGCGATCTGCGCGGGCTCGGTGACGTCGAGGGCCTCGATCCCGACGCGGTCGCCGTGCGCCTCGGCCAGCTCATGCAGGCCGGTACGCCCTTGGCCGCGCACGGTCGCCACCACGTCCCACCCGCTCGACAGCCACTCCTGCGCCAATGCCAGTCCGAGGCCGCGGGACGCGCCGATCAGCAGGACACGCCTGCCGGACTCCTGATTGATTGTAGTCATGATAACTATTGTGTGATGTACAAGTATCTACGTCAAGCAGCGGACCCGGTGGCTGTCAGCAGTCGTGGCGGTAGGGGACGTCCGGAATGTAGGCCTTCCATTCGGCCTTGGTCAGCGCGCCGGACTCGGTGCAGAGGGAGTGGGCGAGGGCGGTCGGGGCGAGCGGGTAGGCGTAGAACCTGCCGTACTTGTCCACCGCGGTCAGCGTCGCACCGTCCGGGGAGAAGGCGACGGCCTCGATGTCGCCGGTGGGTCCGATGAGCGGGACGCCGAGCTGGGTCCGGTCGCGGGTGTCCCACAGGGCGAACTGGAAGTCGGTTCCCTGCTGCTGCGCCGTGGCCAGCAGGCGCCCGTCGGGGGAGACGGCGTTGTCCCAGACCGGATTGAACAACGGTTCGTTCAGCGTGCCGGTGTACAGGTCGTCTCCCTGCGGACGCAGGGTCGCCGCGTTCCAGGTCTGGAGGGACGGCCGGGAGGCGTGCGGGTAGGAGTAGAGGGTGGTGCCGTCGGTGCTGATCGCGTCGAACTGCACGTCCGAGGAGCCGGCGAGAAGGGTCTGTCCGGAGGGGAAGGCGACCTTGCCGAACTCGGGTGAGACCACGGACCGGCCGTCGGGGGCGAAGAGCAGCGATCCCGGGTTGCCGGGATTGCCGAGGTGGGCGCTCACCGAGTGGATCTGCTTCATGGTGCGCAGGTTCCAGAAGGTGAGCGTGTCGGTCCCGTCCGTCGTGGTGACGAAGGCCGCGAGCGAGCTGCCGTCGGGGGAGAAGGCCAAGGACGTGACCGCGTTGCTGACCCTGGTCGGGTCGATGAACGGGAAGGTGCCCAGCAGGGCACCGTCCTTCTTCGCCGGCTCCCAGATTTCGATACCGGTACCGCGCAGCACCGCTGCCAGCTGCCCGCCAGGGCCGATCTGGATCTTGTCCGGCGTCGAGGTCGGAGGGTCGGTCTTCGCCAGCGCCTCCACACTGAGACGGCTGGTCCGCGACTGCGCCGACCAGATCTCCAGCCTGTTCTGGTGGAGCAGCGCGAAGGCGGAGCGGTCGGGGCTCACCGCGGCCTGGTCGACGTTGCCGTCGGTTTCCCATCCGGGCGGTGCGGTGAAGGCGCTGACATCGAGGGAGCGGATGAATCCGTCGATCCCCACGCACTCCAACGCCTTGTCGTCGGCCGTGAAGCGGTAGAACGTGCCTGCGGAGCAGTCGGTCCGGGTGGTGGGGTGCGTCAGGACGGGATCGAGTTTCGGGGTGGTGGCCTCGGCGTCCCAGACGGTCGCGCCCTGGGCCAGGTACCGGCTGTTGTGGCTGAAGGTGAGCGGGTAGGGCGAGAACTGGTCGGCGCCGGTGAGGGTATCGGACGCCCCGTCCTGCGTCCGGGCGAACAGGCTGACGGTGTTGCTGAGCGTGGCCACGGCTGCCGACTTGCCGTCAGGGCTGAACGCCACCGCGCCGGTGACGTTCTTGGCCTGGACGTTCATGACCGGGACCGGCAGGTGCCTGCCGGTGTGAAGGTCGATCCAGGTGAAGGGCTGACCGCCGCTCGGGACGGGAAGGGAGAGGACGCCCTCGTCCGGGGAGAACGATGTGTCCAAGATGGGGGTCGAGGAACCCCCCGCGTCGAGGCTTGCGACGGCGCGACCGGTGTGGATGTCACGGACGGTCATCGTGGACCTGGTGTCACTGGTCTCGACGACCAGGAAGCCGCCGTGCGGGCTGAGTTGCAGAGCCGGCCAGTTCCCCTGGGAGCTCTTCGGGGCACTCAGGGCGGGGGCGACCTGAGCCATGGCGCCGTTCTTGGCGGCGGTCACCCCGACGAATCGGACGACACCGTCGTCGCCGACGACGGCCGCCACAGTGCCGTCCTGGGAGAGGATGACGTTGCGGACCTTCGCGGGTGCGGTGTAGCTGCCGGTCCTGGCGCGGGTCCGGACGTTCCAGAAGTCCACGCGGGCACCTGCGGCGACGGCGAAGGTCTGTCCGGTGCCGTCGAGGTCGTCGGCGCCGGCGGTCGTCGGGGCCTCCAGTTTGAAGGCGTCGTGCTCCAGTTGGTAGCGCACGGCGAGCAGGGCCGACCAGGCCTGCGGTGTGTCGCCCAACTGCGCTGCGGCGACCGCCAGGCGCCGGGCGAGCTGGGGGTCGGTGACCCGGAGCGAGAGTGCGAGGGCGGCCACCTGGCCGGAGGCCGCCTGGTCGCGCTGGGCGACCGTGGTCCGCCACTGGTCGAATGCGACCGCTGCGCCGCCGACCGCGACGACCAGTAGGAACGCCAGCACGGCACTGAGCAGCATGCGCAGTCGACCGCGTCGTCGGCCCAGCTCGGCGGCGGCCTCCAGGAAGGCCTGTTCCGCCAGGTTCAGCGCGAGGTGGCGCCGTCCGGTCGCGGACCAGTCGCGCATCCGGTCCAGCGTGCTTCCCTGGACCAGGTCGTTCCTGCGGCGGCCGTGCTCGGTCCAGGTCCTGGCCCCCTCGGTCAGACGCTGATGGGTGCTCAGGCCTGAGCGCTCGGCTTCCACCCAGTCGTGCAGGCGCGGCCATGACCGCAGCAGCGCGGCGGAGGAGAGCGTGGCCGTGTAGCCCTGCCATACCAGGATCCCGGCCTCGGTGAAGGCGCGCAGCACCCAGTCCAGGACGTGCTCGGGGGTCCGGCCGTCGGAGAACTCGCCCCGGTGGGCCGAACGGAGGGTGTCCTCGGCACGTTCCCCCGCCGCGACCAGACGCAGCAGCACCGCCGGGACGGCGTCCTGGGCAGCGGCGTTCAGCCGGGAGAAGACCGCCTCCGCCACCTCGCCGCGGGACGGGCCGACGGAGTCGGCCGGGACGTCCTTGACGGGACCGCCGGCGCCCGCCTCCCGGACCGCCGAGGCCAGATCCGCGCGGCCGACCAGCGTCAGCAGCAACTGCTCGGCGCTGGGCCGCTCCGCCGGGTCGTGCGAGAGCGCGGACCGGACCAGTGAACGGAGCGGTTCCTCCAGGCCGGAGACGTCCGGCCGGTGGGTGGCGACCCGGTAGGCGATCTCCGCAAGGTTCTCGCCGCCGAAGGCGTCCTGGCCCGTCGCGGCGAACAGGACGAGTGCGCCCCAGCCCCAGACGTCGACCTTGCCGTCCCCGGGCAGTCCCCGGTAGCGCTCGGGCGGCATGTAGCGCAGGGTGCCCATGGGCAGACCGGTGGTGGCGGTGCCCTCCACGACCCGGGCGATACCGAAGTCGATCACGCGCGGGCCGTCCGGGCCGAGCAGGATGTTCTCGGGCTTCAGGTCCCGGTGGACCACCCCCGCCCGGTGGACGGCCACCAGGGCCGCCGCCATGCCGACGGCCAGTCGCCGCAGCTCCTGCGGCGCGTGGGGTCCGGCGGCGCGGATCGCCTGCCGCAGATTGGGTCCGGCCACGTACTCGCTGACCACGAAGGGGATCGGCCCGGCGAGGTCGGTGTACAGCAGGCGCGCGGTGCAGAAGGGCTCCACCAGCTGCCAGGCGCGCAGCTCCCGGCGCAGCATCCCGCGGCTCTCGGCGTCCACCTCGTGCAGGACCTTGACGGCGACGCGCCTGCCGTCGGGGGCGTAGCCCTCGAAGACGGCGCCCTGGCCGCCTGCGCCGAGCCTGCCGTCGAGGTAGAAGTCCCCCAACTGCCGAGGATCCCCTGGGAGAAGAGGTCCCCCCATGTCGTAGCCCCCACATCTGTCACGCCTGATCCATTCCTGCTCCATTCTGACGAGTTCACGTCGTCCATGGTTCCGGTGCGCACCTGTGGGTCGGGTGGGAACAGCGAGACGGCCGCCGCTGACCGGGCGTCAGCGGCGGGCCGCGCGGATGCCGGCGACGGCGCCGCCGGCCGCGGCGGCGGTCAGGGCTGCCGCTACGGCGCCGTGGTGCTGGGAGGCCCAGAGCAGGTAGCTGCGGGAGCTGGAGCGGTCGTCGAAGCGGCCGTGGGCGCCCTCGTCGACGTCGGCGTCCACCGGCTGCCAGAGGTTCTCCGGGGCGTCGGGGTCGGCCTTGCCCTGGTCCTGCTGCGAGGAGTAGCCGGTGCGGGCCAGGTAGCGGTCAAGGATCCCGGGGGCGACCGCGTTGGCGAGCAGGGTGCCGACGGTGCTGCCGCCCACCCAGTACTCGCGCCGGTCGGGGTGGTCCGCCGCGTACAGCACGGCGCGGGCGGCGACCTCGGGCTGGTAGATCGGCGGGACGGGTTGCGCCCGGCGCGGCAGCCGGGAGAGCACCCAGTCGAACTGGGGAGTGTTCACGGCCGGCATCTGCACCATGGTGACGTTCACCCCGGAGCCGTCGTGCAGCAGCTCGCAGCGCAGCGCCTCGTGCCAGCCCTGGATGGCGTGCTTGGCGCCGCTGTAGGCGCTCTGCAGCGGGATGCCCCGGTAGGCCAGCGCCGAGCCGACCTGGACCACGGTGCCCCGTCCGCGCGGCAGCATCCGGGCCAGGGCGGCCCTGGTGGCGTAGACGTAGCCGAGGTAGGTGACCTCGGTGACCCGTCGGAACTCGTCCGGCGAGGTCTCCATGAACGGCGCGAAGACCGAGGTGAAGGCGTCGTTGACCCAGATGTCGATCGGACCCAGCTGCTTCTCGGCCTCCTCCGCCGCGGCGTCCACCGCGTCGGCGTCGGCGACGTCCACCTCCACGGCCACGGCCTCGGGCGCGCCCAGTTTCAGCGCGTCGAGCCTGGCCGCCTCCAGCCCGGTGTCGCCGCGGGCCAGCAGCGCGACCCGGTCGCCCCTGGTCGCGAACGCGCGGGCGACGGCGCGGCCGATGCCACCGGAGGCTCCGGTGACGACGACGTTCCGGGTGGTCGGCGGGATCTCGTGGTCGGACATGGCGGATCCTCCAAGTCGGTCGGGACGCTCTGTCCAAGCGCCTACCCGCCACCGGGCGGCTATTCCGTTCTTCGGCTGAGGCGTATCCAGCGGAAGCCGTGTCCGGCCAGTTCCAGGCCGGTCAGGCCGGGCTCCGGCTCCTCGTAGCGGCGGTCGCCGAACACCTCGCCGAAGTCGGGGCCGGTGCCCTCCTGCTCGCCCAGGTCGACGGTGACCGCGCGGTCGCCGAGGTTGTGCACGAAGAGCACGGCGCCGGTGGGGGAGTCGGCGCGGTGGACCAGCACCGGGGGCGGCACCTCGGCGTCCACGACCCGGCAGCTGCCCCGGCCCACTTCGGGGCACTCGCGCAGCATCCGGATCGCCCGCTCCAGGAAGGCGAGCAGCGAGTCCGGGTTGCGCCGCTGCTCGGTGACGTTGACCTCGCGGTAGTCGTACGGTCCGGACTTGATCAGCTGCGCGGCGCGGCCGCGGCGCGGGGCGGTGCTGAAGCCGCCGCCGGGATGGCCGGACCACTGCATCGGGGTGCGGATGGACTCCCGTCCGGGCAGCCGCAGGTCGTCGCCCATGCCGATCTCGTCGCCGTAGCGGATCACCGGGGTGCCGCGCAGCGAGAGCAGCAGCGAGTAGGCGAGGCGCAGCCGCTGCCGGTCGCCGCCCAGCATCGGGGCCGGCCGGCGGCGGATGCCGCGGCCGTACAGCCGCATGTCCTGGTCGGGGGCGAAGGCGGCGAAGACCGCCTCGCGCTGGGAGGGTTCGAGCCGGCTGAGGTCGGCCTCGTCGTGCAGCCGCAGGAAGGACGCCCACTGGGCCGGCTCCGGCAGCCGCGGGCTGTTCCTGAGCAGTTCGGTGACCGGCGCGGCGTCGCCGGTGGCCAGGGCCAGCAGCAGACGGCCGTTGAGGGGGAAGTCGAACAGCAGGTGCATCCGGTCGTCGGAGCCGCCCGCGTCGGCGAAGAAGTCGGTGAGGCGGTCCGGCTCGACATTGGCCTCGGCGAGCAGGACGGCGTCGCCGCGGATCCAGGACAGGTGCTCGCGCAGCTCGGTGAGGAAGCCCCAGTCCTCCTCGGGGTCCGGGACGTCGGGCCGGGTCAGCTCGATCACGAAGGGCGCGGCGTCCACCCGGAAGCCGGCCACCCCGAGCTGGGTCCAGAAGCCGATGATCCGTTTGATCTCCTCGCGGACGGCCGGGTTGGCGATGTCCAGGTCGGGCTCGAAGTCGTAGAAGCGGTGGTAGTACCAGGCCCCGGCCTCCTCCTGCCAGGTCCAGGTCTCGTCCTGCTCGCCCGGGAAGACGATGCCCTGCCTGCGGTCGGCGGGCTCCTTCCCGGACCAGACGTACCAGTCCCGGTAGGGCGATTCCGGGTCCGAGACCGCCGAGCGGAACCACGGGTGGCGGTCCGAGGTGTGGTTGACCACCAGGTCGATCACCACCCGGATGCCGCGGTCGTCGCAGGCCCGGAGCAGGTCGGCGAAGTCGCCGAGCGTGCCCAGCCGCGGGTGCACGTTGTAGAAGTCGGTGACGTCGTAGCCGCCGTCGCGCATCGGCGAGGGGTGGATCGGGTTGAGCCACAGGCAGGTCGCGCCCAGCCGGGCGATGTAGTCCAGCCTGCTGATCAGGCCCCGTAAGTCGCCGACCCCGTCGCCGTCGGAGTCCTGGAAGGAGTCGACGTCGACGCAGTACACGACGGCCTGCTTGTACCAGTGCCCGATCATTCCGCCTCCGATTCGGTTGCAGTGGCCTGGAGGCCGTTGCGGGGGCCGCCGTGCAGGCGGTTCAGCTCGCCCTCGGCGCGCCTGCGCTGCTCCGGGGACGCGTCGGTGATGTCCAGGAAGATCTGGTCCAGTTGCGGCCAGCGGTCCCGCATCGCCTTTCTGATGCGCATGCAGATCTCCTCGACCTCCTCGCTGTCGCGGCCGGCGTGGATGTCCAGCCGGGCCGCCAGCAGGGTGGAGTCCGGGCCGAGCTGCATGGTGAGCAGGTCGGCCACGGTGTCGACGTCGGGCTCCCGGTCCAGGAAGGCGCGCAGCTCGCCCTGCAGCTCCGGGTCGACGGCCCGGCCGATCAGCTCGTGCTCGGCCTGGCGTCCCAGCCGGTAGGCCACGAACACCAGCAGCAGGCCGATGCACAGTGACGCGCCGGCCTCCCAGCGACCGTCGCCGGTCAGCCCGTGCAGCCCCAGACCGGCCGCGGCCAGCAGCACGCCGACCACCGCGGTCGCGTCCTCGGCGAGCACCGTACGGAGGGCCGGGTCGCCGGCGGCCCGCAGCACCGACGACGGGCCGCGTCCGCGGCGTACCGCCGGGGCCTGGAACAGCGCCCTGGCCAGTGAACCGCCCTCGGCCAGCAGGGCGACGCCCAGGACCACGAAGGAGACCAGGTAGCCGGTGTGCGTCTCGCTCTCGGGGTGGCGCCAGGCCTGCAGCCCCTGGAAGAACGAGAAGCAGCCGCCGGTGACGAAGATGCCCACGGCGGCCAGCAGCGACCAGAAGAAGCGCTCCTTGCCGTAGCCGAAGGGGTGTTCGCGGTCCGGGGCGCGCCTGCTGCGCCGCAGCGAGGCGATCAGGAACACCTCGTTGAGGCTGTCCGCGACCGAGTGGGCCGCCTCGGAGAGCATGGCCGGGGACGAGGCGATCAGGCCGGCCGCTGTCTTCGCCACGGCGATCACCAGGTTCGCCGCCAGCGCGACGCCGACGGTGACCAGGGTGCTGCGCTGCCGTGCGGGGGCTGCGGCGCGGTGATCGCTCATGTGCTGCGGCTACCCGCGCGGCGAAGCGGTATGTGGGGCGATTTCAGCCCTCGCCGTGACCGGTCGGGCCGGATGGGCCGGTCGGATCGGACGGACCGGTCGGCCCGGGACGGTGGGTCCTCTCCGCCCGTTCGGCGCGGCGCAGCACCGTGTACGGCAGCAGCAGCCAGGCGACGGCGAACCAGGCCGACACCGCCGCCGCCAGCACGGCGGCCAGCGCCGGATTGCCGGTGGCGGTCCGCAGCAGCAGGAGCAGGGCCGTGCCGATGGTCAGGGCCAGCAGCGCCAGCCCGACGGCCATCAACCGGACGGCGACATGGATGAGCTGCGGTTTGAGGTCGTGCCCTGACAGGAACCGGTGGAAGGCCACCGGGGCGATCAGCGCCCCGGTCGCACAGGCGCCCAGCACCACGGTGACCACGTAGAGGTACGTGTCGAAGGTGCCGAGGGCGGCGAACCGCGGTGTGAAGGCGACGCTCAGCAGGAAGCCGAACAGAATCTGCGCTCCGGTCTGCGAGACCCGCACCTCCTGGAGCAGTTCGTTCCACATCCGGTCGGCGCGCTGCTCGGGCGTCTCCGACCGCCCGGGGCCGCCGCCGTGCGGTCCTCCGCTCGTTTCGCGCATGGTCCGGCGCCCTGCCCTTCCCGGCCACCTGCCGTCCGGGCTACTCGTTCCCTTCGCGGTCCGGGTGCACCGGGTCCTCGCGGTATTTCACGGTGTCGGCCGAGTAGCCGGGCCGCTGTCCGGAGCCGGCAGGGCTGAACAGGTCGCGCACCCGCTGACGGACGCCGCGCTCCGCCGGCGGCAGGTCGTCGCGGGGCTGGGCCGAGACGGTCTCCGGGCGGGGTGCGGTCGAGCCGTGCCGGCGGATGGCCTGGGCCCGCTCTCCGGCCTCGGCGAGATCGCGGTAGCCGAGTCCTTCGCGCAGCGCCGGGAAGAACTGGGCCTCCTCGTGATTGGCGTGGCCGGTGGCCCGCTCGACCAGTTGGGCGACCAGGCGGTCGAAGCCGGGGCTGTCCTGGTCGCTGCGGCCGAGTTCCAGCAGCAGGGCCTCGATCTCGGCGTTCTCCGCCCTGGCCTGCTCGATCGGGTACCCGCTGTCGGGCAGTTCGCGGGCCAGCGGGTACAGCAGGCCCGTCTCGATCCGCATGTCGTGCATCAGCAGGGCCGTCGCCCGGTCGACCAGTTCCTTGCGCTCGGGGTCGTGGAACGGCAGCCCGGTGTAGGCGCTGAAGATGCGGCGCAGTTCCGTGTGGTCGGACTCCAGGTCGTCGAGGATGTCGGTGCTCATCATGTCCCTCCGTACGTCAGGTCCGAGGGTCGAGGTCGTGGTCGAGGTTGTGGGTCGACGAGGTCGTGGCTCAGGACGCCGCAGCCAGCCGCCTGTCGAGGTCGGGGACGAAGTCCGGGTAGCCGGCGGCGATGTCGTCGAGGTCCAGCATCGGCGGCAGGTCCGCCGCCGACTGCCGTTCCAGCAGCCACTGGACCGTCAGGTCGACCACCCGGGGCTCGTCGGTGACGGCGGCCGAGATCCGGCGCAGCACGTCCGGGGTGACCTGGATCCGGGTCTCGGCGTCGTCCAGGCGGACCAGGTACTCGTGGTCGCCCTGCGGTTCGATCTCCGTGTCGGTCATGCCGCTCGCCCCTCGGCCCGGGCGAACTCGGTGACCATGGCCTCGTCGAAGGAGGGGAGGTCGTCCGGTTTGCGGCTGGTGATCAGGGTGTTCGGGCCGGCGGTGCAGACCTCGACCCGCTCGTCGACCCAGTGGGCGCCGGCGTTGATCAGGTCGGTGCGCAGGCTGGGCCAGGAGGTGAGGGTGCGGCCGCTGACCACGCCGCCCTCGATCAGGGTCCAGGGGCCGTGGCAGATCGCCGCGACGGGCTTGCCGGCCTCGAAGAAGTCCCGGGCGAAGGCGACGGCCTCGGGGTCCTGCCGCAGGGCGTCGGGGCTGGCGACGCCGCCTGGCAGTACCAGGGCGTCGTAGTCGGCCGCGGACACCTTGCCGACGACGTCGTCGACCTCGAAGGTGTCGGCGCGGTCCAGGTGGTTGAACGCCCGCACCTGGCCGGACCGGGTGGAGACCAGGCGCGGGGTGCCGCCGGCTTCGAGCACGGCCTGCCACGGGTCCGTCAGCTCGACCTGCTCGGCACCTTCCGGGGCGACGAGGAAGGCGACGGTCCGTCCCTGCAGGGTGACCATGGGAATCGTTCCTCTCAGTGGGCTCTCGTCAGTGGGCTCTCGTACCGCGCGTACCCCTCCCGCCTTGCCGCTGTCGGCCCGGGCAAACCGGGCGAACCGGGACTGGGCGGCACTGGACGGGACCGCTCTCAGGCGACCCGGTAGGCCACGGCGCGCTCCTCGACCAGGCTGAGGCCGTGCCCGGGACGGCCGTCGGCGCCGGGCGTCAGCACACCGCCGCGGGGGTCGAGGGTGCCGTCGAAGAACAGGTTCTCGATCCGGACGTGGTCGTGGAACCACTCCAGGTGCCGGAACGCGGGGGCGGCGGCCGCCGCGTGGGCGTGGACGTGTGGGGCGCAATGGCCGGACAGCTGCAGCCCGAGGCCCTCGGCGACCGCCGCGGCGCGCAGCCAGACGGTGATGCCGCCGCAGCGGGTGGCGTCGGCCTGCAGGCAGTCGACGGCCCCGGCGGCGGCCATCCGGGTGAGATAGGGCAGGTCGTAGCCGTACTCCCCGGCCGCGACGTCGGGCAGCACGGCCTCGCGGACCGCGCGCAGCCCGGGCAGGTCGTCGGAGGAGACCGGCTCCTCGAACCAGCGGACGTCCTGGTCGGCGAAGGCCGCGGCGACCCGGACCGCCTGCTTGCCGGTGTAGCCGCCGTTGGCGTCGACATAGAGCTCGCAGTCCGGGCCGACGGCCTCGCGGGCCCGGCGGATCCGGTCCAGGTCGCGGCGCTCGCAGCCGCCCCAGGACTCGCCGACCTTGATCTTCACCCGGGGTATGCCCTGCCCGTCCGCCCAGCCGCGGAGTTGACGGTCCATCATGGAGTCGTCGTAGCTGGTGAACCCGCCGCTTCCGTAGACCGCGACCTGTTCGCGGGCCGCGCCCAGCAGCCGCACCAGGGGCAGACCGAGCAGTCGGGCCTTGAGGTCCCACAAGGCGATGTCCACCGCCGAGACGGCGCCGGCCACCAGTCCGGGCGCGCCGGCGTTGCGGACCGAACGGTGCATGGCCTCGTTGGCGGCCGGGACGTCCAGCGCGGAGCGGCCCAGCAGCAGCGGGGCCAGTTCGCCGCCGACCACCTCGCGGGTGGCCGGCGCGCCGTAGGTCCAGCCCAGTCCGGCCGTGCCCCCACTCACCGCCTGGACCAGGACCATGGTGGTGCTGGTCCAGGCGATGGTGCCGTCGGCCTCCGGGGCGTCGGTGGGGACGGTGTAGACGGCGACGTCGATCCGGTCGATCGCCGGATCCGGCTTCCCGGTGCGGACCTTGTCCGCGCCGGCGGTGTGCGCGCCGGTGCCGTTCAGGCCGGTCACTGCCCGTCGTCCTTCTGGTCGGCGTCCTTCCCCCTGCCGTTCCCGGGCAGGAACTCCTGCAGCTTCGCCTTGACGCCCTGCTTGACCATCCCGGCGCGGTCGCTGTCGCCGTGCAGGATGGAGGAGGCGGTGGCCAGTGCCTGGTCCCAGTCGGCGTGCGGCGGGATCGGCGGGACGGCCGGGTCGGTGCGGAACTCGACGACGCAGGGCCGGTCGGCGGCCAGGGCCCGCCGCCAGGCGGCCTCGACCTGGTCGGGCTTGTCCACGCTGATGCCCAGCAGCCCGAAGTTCTCGGCGATCCGGGCGTAGGGGACGTCGGGGATCTGCTGCGAGGGCAGGAACTGCGGGGCGCCCTCCATGGCCCGCATCTCCCAGCTGACCTGGTTGAGGTCGCGGTTGTTGAGCACGGCGACGACCAGCCGGGGGTCGTCCCAGTCCTGGTAGTACTTGGCGGCGGTGATCAGCTCGGCCAGCCCGTTCATCTGCATGGCGCCGTCGCCGACGATGGCGATCGCCGGGCGGTCCGGGTGGGCGAACTTGGCGCCGATGGCGTACGGGACGCCGGGGCCCATGGTGGCCAGCGTGCCGGACAGCGAGCCGCGCATGTCGCCGCGCAGCCGCAGGTGCCGGGCGTACCAGTTGGCGGAGGAACCCGAGTCGGCGCTGAGCATCACGTTCTCGGGCAGCAGTTCGTCCAGGGCGTGGACCACGTGCTCCGGGTTGACCGGGTCGGCCTCCAGAGCAGCGCGCCGCTCCATCACCTCCCACCAGCGGGCTGCGTTCTTCTCCACCGTGCTGCGCCAGGCGCGGTCCTCCTTGTGCTCCAGCAGCGGCACCAGCCGGTCCAGCGTCGCCGCCGAGTCGCCGACCAGGTTCACCTCGAAGGGGTAGCGCAGGCCGACCATGAACGGGTCGATGTCGATCTGCACCGCCCTGGCCTGCCCGAACTCCGGCAGGAACTGGGTGTACGGGAAGCTGGAGCCGATCACCAGCAGGGTGTCGCAGTCCCGCATCAGCTCGTAGGAGGGGCGGGTGCCCAGCAGCCCGATGGAGCCGGTGACGAACGGCAGGGTGTCCGGCAGCACGTCCTTGCCGAGCAGCGCCTTGGCCACGCCCGCGCCCAGCAGTTCGGCGACCTGCTCGACCTGCGGCCGGGCCCGCCTGGCGCCCTGGCCCAGCAGGATCGCGACCTTCTCACCGGCGTTCAGCACCTCGGCGGCCCGCTGCAGGTCCTGCTCGTCGGGGACCGGGGTGTAGTGCGGGTGGCCCAGGCTGGAGGGGACCATCTTGAAGGCGTGGGCGGGGGCCTCGTAGTCCAGCTCCTGCACGTCCGCCGGGATGATCACCGCGGTGACGGTGCGCTTGGCGTAGGCGGTACGCATCGCCCGGTCCAGCACATTGGGCAGCTGCTCCGGGACGGTCACCATCTCGCAGTACTCGGAGGCGACGTCCTTGTACAGGCTCAGCAGGTCGACCTCCTGCTGGTAGGAGCCGCCCATCGCGCTGCGGTTGGTCTGACCCACGATCGCCACCACCGGCACATGGTCGAGCTTGGCGTCGTAGAGGCCGTTGAGCAGGTGGATCGCGCCGGGCCCGGAGGTCGCGGCGCAGACGCCGACCCTGCCGGAGAACTTGGCGTACCCCACGGCCTCGAAGGCGGCCATCTCCTCGTGCCGGGCCTGGATGAAGCGCGGCCGGTCCTCGGCCCGGCCCCAGGCGGCCAGCAGGCCGTTGATCCCGTCCCCCGCGTAGGCGAAGACCTGCTCCACGCCCCAGTCCCGCAGTCGGTCCAGTACCTGGTCGGACACTTTCTCTGCCACGGCAGACTCCACTTCGCTCGGACATGTCGACATGGACTCAACTGATCGCCTAGCCGCAGTCGGGAAGACGAAACCCCGGTTCCGGGGAGGAACTGTCAGTGGCTCAGGACGGCGGCTCAGGCCGCGGTGAGCCGGGGCAGCACCCGGTCCCGGTAGAAGTCGAAGAAGCCGTGGTAGTCCTGGCCGATCTGGCCGACGAAGACCTCGTCGAAACCGGCGTCCACGTACTCCCGCACGGCGGAGACATGCTGCTCGGCGTCGTCGCCGCACACCACCGCGTCGGCCACCTGCTCCTCGGTCACCAGCTGCGAGGCCTGTTCGAAGTGCTCAGGCGTCGGCAGCACCTGGGCCAGCTCGCCGGGCAGCAGTTCGGTCGGCCACAGCCGGTGCACGGTCTTCACCGCCGTGTCGCGGTCCGGGTTCCAGCACACCTTCAGCCCGCCGAGCACCGGCTTGCCCGTGCCGCCGCCCTCGCGGAACGCGCCGACCAGGTCGGTGTCGGGCTGCATGGTGACGAAGCCGTCGCCGATCCGCCCGGCCAGTTCGGCGCTGCTCGGGCCGAAGCCGGAGACATGGACGGGCACCGGCCGGCTGGGCGCGGTGTAGAGCCGGGCGTCCTCGACGGTGTAGTGCCGGCCGTGGTGGCTGATGCGCTCGCCGCTGAACAGGGCGCGCATCACCTCGACGGCCTCCTCCAGCATCTCGGCGCGGACGTCGTACTCGGGCCAGCGGTCGCCGAGGATGTGCTCGTTGAGCGCCTCACCGGTTCCGACACCGAGCGCGAACCTTCCCCGGGTGAGCACGCTCGACGTGGCCGCCGCCTGGGCGGTCACCGCGGGGTGCAGCCGCACGGTGGGGCAGGTCACCAGGGTGGTCACCGGCAGGTCCGTGGCCTGCGAGAGGGCCCCGATCATGGACCAGACGAAGGGGCTGCTGCCCTGCTCGTCGTTCCAGGGATGGAAGTGGTCGGAGACCGCCAGGCCGGTGAACCCGGCCTGCTCGGCCAGCCGGGCCTGTTCCAGCAGCTGGTAGGGGGTGAACTCCTCGCAGGAGAGAAAGAATCCGAAGGAAGTCATCGCAGCACCTCTCACTCGGCCCACAGCCTTCACGGATCGGCTAGCCGCGATCCGGCCCGCGGAAACCTCACCGGCCGTGAGGGGCTTCGCCCGGAGTGCCGGGCGGGGCGGCCCAGGAGCCGGAGTCCGGGGCGGCACGGTCCGCGGTCGCTTCCGGGTCGGTCGCCGACGGCGATTCGCCGAGGTCGCGTGCGACGGGGAGCGGCGCGGGCTCGCGCTCACGCCGGCGGGAGCCCCACACGAACGCGCCGATCAGAATGACAACGACGACGATTCCGATGATCAGGGCGATGATCCCGCCGGAACCGCTGGTGGAGGCTGCAAGGACGGCGTCTGCACTCATGGCGGTGTTCATGGTCGGCGTCTACCCCGCGCAGCCGCGCGAACCATGGTCCGTTCGGGTGCATCGGACGGGTCGGATCGGGCACGCGCCGCCCATGGGCATCATTCTGGTGGGCACCGCCGGCTGGGCGGACCGTGAGCTGACCGCGTCGGGCTGGTACCCGCCGGGGACCCGGACCCCGGCGCAGCGGCTGGCCCACTACGCGAGCCGCTTCGGCCTGGTGGAGGCCGACTCGCCGTACTACGCCATCCCCACGCCCGCCGTGGTCCAGCGCTGGGCCGACAGCACCCCCGACGGGTTCGTGATGGACGTCAAGGCGTTCTCGGCGCTCACCGGCCATCCGGGCCGGGTGCATCCGCGCGACCCCGAGCTCGCCTGGCAGCGGTTCCACGAGGCGCTGGCGCCGTTGCGGACGGCCGGCAGGATGGGCCGGGTGCTGCTCCAGTTCCCGCCCTGGTGCACCGCGGGACCGCACTGGGAGCAGCGGGTGGGAGAGGCCCTGGACCGCTGTCGTCCGCTGCCCGCCGCCGTCGAGTTCCGCCACCCGTCCTGGTTCGCGGACCCGCAGCGCCGGGGCAGGACGCTCGAGTACCTGCGGTCGCGGGACGCAGCCCATGTCTGCGTCGACATGCCGAAGGGGCATCCGGGAGCGGTCCCGCCGCTCCTCGCAGCGACCTCGTCGACGGCCGTGGTCCGACTGCACGGGCACAGCGAGGACTGGATCGGCGGGAGCAAGGAGGACCGGTTCCGCTACACCTACTCGGACCGGGAACTCGCGCTCTGGGCCGACCGGCTCTCGGAACTGGCGGCGCAGGCCGACGAGGTCCACGCGGTGCTCAACACCTGCTGCGCGGGCGAGGCGCAGCGCGCCGCGGAGGCCCTGCGACGGCTGCTGCCCGCCCATGGATCGGCGTCGGCAGGGTAGGCGTCGGTGGCATACAGCTCCGACAGTGGAGGATGAGGGCAGTGACGCGGGAGAACCCCTCAGCGGGTGAGGAAGTCGTCGTACACCGCGAGTCGGCCGAGCGGGCCGCGGAACGCGGCACCGTGGTGGGGGTGCGGAGGGACGGGCGGTTGCGGGTGCGATTCGCCGACGGTCACTGCGGCACCTGCGACGCGCGCGACGTGGCATCGCTGCGCGCGGCCTGATCGGCGCCGACGCCCGGTCACAGCTTGACGTCTCACAGCCTGACGCCTCACAGCTTGACTTCCGAGGCCGTCTCCAGGCGGGCGTCCATGTTGCGTTCCATCATCCGCAGGGCGGCGTCGGCCAGGTCGGCGTGGATGTGGGCCACGGCGTCCCGCACCACGGTCACCTCGTAGTGGCGGATGTGCGCGTCCAGGGCCGAGTAGAGCACGCACTGCTCGGTGACCTGTCCGCACATCACCAGACGGTGGATGCCGTTCTGCTGCAGGAGGTAGTCCAGCGGGGTCTGGAAGAAGATCGAGTGGCGGGCCTTGACCACGAACAGCGACTGCTCGTCCGGGCGCACCGGTTCCACCAGGTCGGCGTGGCGGCCGTGGAGGGCGGGCTCCAGGATCTCGTCGTGCTGCGAACGCCAGCGGCCGAAGTTGTCGTTGACGTAGATGACGTCCACGCCGCTGTGCCGGGCCCGCCGGATCAGCGTGCGGACGTTGGGCAGGACCTCGCGGACCGAGGGGACCAGGGCTTCGGCGTCGGCGTGTTCATACGTGTTGATCATGTCGATGACGATGACGGCGGTGTCCTGGTGCACAGGGACACTATCCCTCGGCGGGACCGAGCGCGCTCGCGTCCAGGCGGGCCGCCAGTTCGGCCGGGTCCTGGTAGACCTCGTCGGCTCCCGCCTCCAGCAGTTCGGCCCGGCTGACGCCGCCGGTGAGCACGCCGACGCAGCGGACCCCGCTGCGGTGCGCCGCCTCCACGTCCCACGGCGTGTCGCCGACGAACACCGCGCGGCCGGCCGGCACCCCGGCCTTGGCGAGGGCCTGCTCGACCAGGTCGGGTGCCGGCTTGGCGGTGTCCACGTCGTCGGCGTTCACCGCGTCGGCGATGGCGTCGTCCGCGTCCAGCACCTTGCGCAGGACCTGCAGCTCCTCCTGCTTCGCCGAGGTCGCCAGCACCACGGTCCAGCCCCGCTCGGCGCAGGCCCGCAGCAGCCGGGCCGCACCGGGCAGCGGCTGCAGCGAGGGCCAGTAGGCGGCGTAGAGGGCGCTGTGGGCGTCGGACAGGGCGGTGTCGCGGTCCTTGTCCCGTTCCTCGCCCAGCAGCCGGTCCAACAGCTGCTCGGTGCCCAGGCCCACCGCCCGGTGCACCCGGGCCATCGGGACGACGTGCCCGGCCTGGCGCAGCGCCTCCCACCAGGTGACCGCGTGCAGGTAGGAGGTGTCCACCAGGGTGCCGTCCACGTCGAGGAGGACGGCGCGGTCGCGCCCTCCGGACGCCGCCCCGGTCACTTCTTGCGGCCCTTCGAGGCCGTCGTCGTCCGCTTCGCCGCCGGGGGGTTCTTCGCCGGGGCGTCCGTCAGGGCGCCGCCGGCCGTCTCGTGGTGGGCGCGGACGAACCAGTGGAACTGTTCGAGGCCGTGCAGCTGGCCGATGAGCATGTCCTGGGTGACCGGGTCGGCGGACCCGGTTGCCTCGGCGGCCCTGCGGTGGTCCTGGATGATGCCGTTGTAGACGTGGTCGAGCGCCACCAGGTGCTCCTGGGCGTCGGCGCGGCCCAGCTTGTAGTTGTCCCAGGTCCGCTCGGCGACCAGGGTGCCGGGGGTGCCGTCGGGGGAGCCGCCCAGGGTGGCGATGCGCTCCGCGGTCTCGTCGACCATCGCGCGCACGGCCTCGACCTGCGGGTCGATCATCGTGTGGACCGCGATGAAGTGCGGCCCCACCACGTTCCAGTGCACATGCTTCAGGGTCAGCGCCAGGTCGTTGAGCGCGTGCAGCCGCTGCTGCAGCCGGTCGATGACCTGGCCGGCGTCGGCGGGAGTGATACCGGGGACGGTGTACCGGGGAGTGCTCATCTCGCTTCGCTCTCTGTGCGGTGAAGGTCCTGTCGCGGTCGCCTTCCCGGTTTCACCGGAAGCATCCCGACTCCTCCGTATGGCCGAAGTCCGGGGCGACACTGTGCGGCTGCGCGGCCGACCGGTCGCGGTCCGTTAGCTTCATGCTGCGGCGTTTGGTTCCGGGGCGCGGGGAAGACGCATCCCGCCCGCACCGCCGGGAAGGGGCGCACCGAGGAGGGAACCGATGCCGAGAACGGGGCCGCGTGTGCTCGTCGAACTGCTCTCCTGGTGGGCCCTGCTGTTCGCGCTGTACCTGGTGTTCATCAGTACGGTGTCCGTCCTCGAACTGGCCGTCGGCGCCGGGGGCTCCGGACTGGCGGCGGTCGGCGCGTGGGCGGTGCACCGTGCGGCGCGGCCGGTAGCCGGACCCGCCGCGCAGTGCGGCGCCGCGCTGTGGACCTGGCCCGGGACGCTGGTGGTCGAGACCGTGCGGCTGGCCGGCCTGACCGTGGCCGCTCTGCGCGGACGGGACGCCGCGGGCCGGTTCCGGACCGTCCGGCTGCGTCCGGGAGTGGGGGCCGCCTGGGCCTGCGCGCTGGTGTCGGGAACGCCGGGCGGCTGTGTGGTCGAGGTGGAGGGAACCGACGGCGCGCCGCCGCTGGTGCGGATCCACGCGCTGTTCCCGGGGCGCTCGCGGCTGGAGGACGTGCTCACCGAGGAGGACGGCGCATGAACGCCTGGCTGGTCGCTGCCGCGGTGCTGATCCCCGGGGGCCTGGCCCCCTGCGTCTGGGCGGCCTGCCGGGGGCCGGCCGTGCGGCGGCTGGTCGGCGCCAACCTTGCCTCGGTGCTGACCTGCGTCTTGTTCCTGCTACTGGCCCAGGGCTTCGGCCGTTCCTCCTCGTACACCGACCTCGCGCTGGTGCTGGCCGTGCTCGGCCCGGTCGGCACGCTGGTGTTCACCCGGCTGCTGGCCCCCGAACCCGGGGAGGGCTGAGATGGGTCCGCGGCACGTCGTCGCCCTGGTGCTGCTGGCCCTCGGCGCAGCGGCACTGGTGGTCTCCGCCGTCGCGCTGGTCGTCCTGCCCGCGCCGTTCGCCCGGCTGCACGCGCTCGCTCCGGCGACCTCGCTGGGCGCGCCGCTGATCGCACTGGCCCTCGCGGTGGACACCGGCCCGGGGCGTGCGGCCGTGAAGCTGCTGTTCATCGGTGGCCTGCTGGCCGTGGCCGGACCGGTCACCACGATGGCCGTCGCCCGGGTCGCCGCGGCCACCGGCGGCACCGCGGCCACCGGCGAAGGCGCGAACGAGGAGGCCGACGGATGAATCCCGATGTCACCGAGGTACTGGCGCTGGTGGTGCTGCTGGTGGTCGCGGTCGTGGCCACGGTCGCCGTGCTCACCCGCGACCCGGCCCGCCAGGCCGTGGTGCTGGCCGTGCTCGGGCTGACGCTGGCGCTGCTCTTCACCGTGCTGCAGGCCCCCGACGTGGCCCTGTCCCAGTTGGGGGTCGGCACGGCGATCACGCCGCTGCTCATCATGCTGACGCTGCGTCGGATCAGGCGCGGGGACGCCCCCGACGAGACCGGCACGAAGGAGTCGGCGCCCGAGGGGGAGGACCGTTGAGCCGCAGCGCACGGGTGCGGCTGTTCCTCGGCGCGGCTGCGGCGATCGCCGTGTTCTATGTGCTCGCCTGCACCGGGCTGCCGCACTTCGGCACGGCTGCCCATCCCTACGGTGACCGCGCGGTCGCCGCCACGCTGCGGCAGCACACCGCCAACACCGTCTCCTCGATCAACTTCGACCAGCGGGCCTTCGACACCCTGGGGGAGGAGTCGATCCTGCTCGGCTCGGTCCTCGGTGCCACCGCGCTGCTGCGCCGTACCGACGACGAACAGGAGTTCACACCCGGTCAGGTCCGGGTGCTGCCGTCCACCCGGCTGTTCGGCACCCTGCTGCTCCCGGTCGCGCTGCTGACCGGCGTCTACATCGTCGCCCACGGGCAGCTCAGCCCCGGCGGCGGGTTCCAGGGCGGGGTGGTGCTGGCCAGTGCCCTGCACCTGGCCTATGTGGCCGCCGACTACCGGTCGCTGAAGGAGATCCGGCCCAGGGAACTGCTGGACGGCGTCGACGCCGTGGCCGCCGGCGCGTTCACCACCCTGGGCCTGGCCGGACTGATCACCGGAGCGGCCTACCTGCAGAACGTGCTGCCGCTGGGCACCTTCAACACGCTCTCGTCCGGGGGCCTGGTCCCGGTCATCAACGCGGCCGTGGGCGTCGAGGTGGCCTCGGGGGTCATCGTGCTGCTGGCCCACTTCCTGGACCAGGCCCTGGCGACCAGGGGAGAGCGGACGACGACGGAGAGAGGGTCCTCATGAGCGGGCTGTTCGGACTGGTGCCCCACCTGGTCGCCGGGTGGATCCTGCTGGTCGGCATGTACGGGCTGGTGACCAGCCGCAATCTGGTCCATGCGGTCGGCTGCCTGGCGGTGGCCCAGTCCGCCACCTACGTCCTGCTGCTGTCGGTCGGCTTCCGCCGCGGCGGCACCGCGCCGGTGTTCTCCGACGCCTCGCCGCACTCCGTGGTCGTCGACCCGGTCGTCCAGGCGCTCACCCTCACCGACATCGTGGTGGGCGCCACGGTCACCGCGTTGCTGCTGGCCCTGGTGATGCAGCTCCACAAGCGCCACGCCACCGTCGACCCCGACCGGCTGAACAGCCTGCGCGGATAGCGGAACGGATCCTTGATGACCGCACCCGACCTGCTTCCGCTGGCCGTCGCCGTCCCGCTGCTGGGGGCGGCGCTGTTCGCCGCCGTCGGACGGCTGCTGCCCAGGCGCGCCTGCGACGTCCTGGTCACCGTCTGGGCGTTGGCCGACGTGGTGCTGCTGGCCGCGCTCTGGCGTGCGGCCAACCGGGGTCCGTTCGCCTCCTGGGTCGGCGGCTGGCGGCCCAGGAACGGCGAGAGCGTGGGCATCGTGCTGGTCGGCGACCCGCTCGGGGTCGGGCTGGCGCTGCTGGTGTCGCTGCTGGTGCTGGCCGCGGTGGTGTACGCGTGGCGCTACTTCGCCGAGCCGCCGACCAGGAGTCCGGGCACGTTCCCCGCGCTGGTGCTGCTCTTCGAGGCGGGCATGTGCGGGTTCGCGCTCACCGGCGACCTCTTCAACGCCTTCGTCTTCTTCGAGCTGATGGGCGCGGTCGCCTACGCCCTCACCGGCTACCGGGTGGAGGACCCCCGCCCGCTGCAGGGCGCGTTGACCTTCGGCGTCGTCAACTCCCTGGCCGCGTACTGCTCGCTGATGGGCATCGCGCTGCTCTACGCCCGCACCGGCGAGCTGGGCATGGCGCAGATCGGGCGGCACCTGGCCGCCCACCGCACCGACACGCTCACCGTCACGGCGTTCGTGCTGGTCCTGACCGGGCTGCTGACCAAGGCCGCGATGGTCCCCTTCCACCTCTGGCTGCCCGACGCGCACGCGGTCGCACCGACGCCCGTGTGCATGCTGCTGTCGGGGGTCATGGTCGAGCTCGGCGTCTACGGAGCGGCGCGGGTCTACTGGACGGTCTTCGCCGGCCCCGGCGGGATCCCGGCCGGGGCCGTACGCGGCGTCCTGGTCGCCGCCGGGGTGCTCACCGCGCTGCTGGGCGCGCTGATGTGCTGGCAGCAGCGGCACATCAAACGGATGCTCGCCTTCTCCACCATCAGCCATGTCGGACTGTTCCTGGTCGGGACCGCCCTCCTGGACGCCCACGGCGCCGCCGCGACCGCCCTCTACGTGCTCGGGCACGCGGGCGCCAAGGCGGCGCTGTTCGGCCTCACCGGCGTGCTGCTGGACCAGTACGGCTCGGTGGACGAGCACGGGCTGTACGGCAGGGCCCGGGAGCTGCGGTGGAGCGCCGGTGTGATGTTCGCCCTCGGCGGCCTGGCCGTGGCCGGGCTGCCGCCGTTCGGCGCGGGGCTGGGCAAGGCCCTGTCCGAGCACGCGGCGGGAGACTTCCTCGGCTGGCTGCCCGCGGTCTTCGTGGTCACCTCGGCGGTCACCGGCGGTGCGGTGCTGCGCACGGCGGCCCGGGTCTTCGCCGGCGCCGGGGCCGTCCCGCACGACAGCCACCAGGCCGAGACCCGGGGCGACGACGAGGAGCCCGAGGTACGCGACCCGGGGCGACCCGTCCCGCGGCCGATGCTGGCGGTTCCCGCCGCGCTGCTCGCCGCGTGCCTGGCGAGCGGCGTACTGCCGGGCCTGACCGCGGGGCTGGCCCGGGCCGGGACGCTGTTCACCAGCAGGGCGGACTACTTCGCCGCGGCCGGCCAGGGCCCGCCGACGGCGTTCCCGCCGCTGAGCGCCCCGTCCCTGGCCGGGTGGACCGGCGAGGGCGCGCTGCTGGGCCTGGTCTCCACCCTGGTCGCGCTCGCCCTGGCGGCGACGGCGCTGTGGGGGCCGCTGCTCGGCGGCCGGGGCGCCCGCAGGCTGCGCGACCTGGCCGCGACCGGATCGCACCGGCTGGTGCTGCCGCTGCGCCGACTGCACTCCGGACGGCTCGGCGACAACGTCGCCTGGCTGGCCACCGGCGTCGGAGTGCTGCTGGTCGTGTTCACCGCACTCAGGTGACCCGGCTTCCGCCGACGGCGTTAGCGGGCGACCAGGGCGGGAAGACGCATCCGACGGCAGCGTGTGCGAGAGCGCGGAGGTGGACCTCATGAGCGGCGGCCCGATGTCGGTGGCGCAGCGCCTGATCGCGGAGCACCTGGTCGACGGCCGGACGGTGCCGGGGGAGGAGATCGCCCTGCGGGTGGACCAGACCCTCACCCAGGACGCCACCGGCACCCTGGTCATGCAGGAGCTGGAGGCCCTGGGCCTGGACCGGGTCAGGACCGAGGTCAGCGTCCAGTACGTGGACCACAACATCCTGCAGGCCGACGAGCGCAACGCCGAGGACCACGCCTTCCTGCGTTCCGCCGCCCGCCGGTTCGGACTCTGGTACTCCAAGCCGGGCAACGGGGTCTCGCACCCCACCCATATGCAGCACTTCGGCAGGCCGGGACGGACCCTGGTCGGCTCCGACTCGCACACCTGCGCCGCCGGGGCGCTGGGCATGCTGGCCATCGGCACCGGCGGCCTGGACGTGGCGCTGGCCATGGCCGGGGAACCACTGCATCTGACGATGCCCCAGCTGTGGGGCGTCCGGCTGACCGGCACCCTGCCGCCCTGGGTGAGCGCCAAGGACGTAATCCTGGAACTGCTGCGCCGGCACGGGGTCAAGGGCGGCGTGAACCGCATCCTGGAGTACCACGGCCCCGGCCTCGGCGGGCTGAGCGCCATGGATCGGCATGTGATCGCCAATATGGGCGCCGAACTCGGCGCCACCGCCAGCGTGTTCCCCGCCGACGAGGCGGTGCGGGACTTCCTCCGGGCCCAGGGCCGGGAGCAGGACTTCCACCGCATCGTCGCGGACGACGGCGCCGGCTACGACGTGGCCGAGGAGATCGACCTCTCCGCGCTGGAGCCGCTGATCGCCCGACCGCACTCGCCGGGCGACGTCGTACCGGTGCGCGAGGCAGCGGGGACTCCGATCGGGCAGGCGGTCATCGGCTCCTCGGCCAACCCGGGCCTGCGCGACTTCGCCGTCGCCGCGGCGATGGCGGCTGGGCGGCAGAGCGCGCCCGGGGTGAGCCTGGACATCAACCCCAGCTCCCGGGAGATCCTGCAGGACCTCACCCGGCTGGGCGGCACCTTCCAGCTGATCGCG
This sequence comes from Streptacidiphilus carbonis, assembly GCF_000787775.1. Classification (GTDB taxonomy): domain Bacteria; phylum Actinomycetota; class Actinomycetes; order Streptomycetales; family Streptomycetaceae; genus Streptacidiphilus; species Streptacidiphilus carbonis. Next base: position 52,520 of record NZ_BBPM01000021.1, read on the forward strand.
GCCGGAGCCCGGATCCACCAGGCCGGCTGCCTGGGCTGCATCGGCATGGGCCAGGCCCCGGCGAGCGGCCAGCACTCGCTGCGGACCTTCCCGCGCAACTTCCCCGGGCGCTCCGGCACCGCCGACGACTCGGTCTGGCTGTGCTCGCCGGAGACCGCGACCGCCTCGGCGCTGACCGGCGCGATCACCGACCCGCGGGACTGGGCCGCGGGGGAGCGGATGGAGCCGCCCCGGCTGGACCTCCCCGCGCGGGCCAGCGTCAACGACGCCATGCTCGAAGCGCCGTTGCCGCCGGAGCAGGCCGCCGAGGTGGAGCTGGTCCGCGGCGCCAACATCTCGGCCCTGCCCGACCTCGACCCGCTGCCCGACACCGTGAGCGGACCCGTCCTGCTCACCATGGGTGACAATGTGTCCACCGACGAGATCTCCCCTGCCGGGGCGCGGGCGCTGCCGTACCGGTCCAACCTGCCGAAGCTGGCCGACTTCACCCTGACGCGCATCGACCCCGAGTACCCCGACCGGGCGCGGAAAGCGGGGACGCATCTCCTGGTCGCCGGAGAGAACTACGGCCAGGGCTCCTCGCGGGAGCACGCGGCCATCACCCCGCGGCTGCTGGGGCTGCGGGTGGTCCTGGCCAAGTCCTTCGCCAGGATCCACTGGCAGAACCTGGCCAACTTCGGGGTGCTGGCCCTGGAGTTCGCCGATCCGGAGGACCACGGGCGGATCAGCCGGGGTGACGAGCTGTGTCTGGAACACCTGCACGAGCAGCTCGGCGCGGACCGCGACAGCCGGGAACTCGTCGTCCACAACACCACGACCGGGGACGACTACCCGGTCAGGCACCGCCTCTCACCGCGGCAGCGCGCCAACGTCCTGGCCGGCGGGGTCATCCCGGCCCTGGCGGGACAGCCCTCGCGGGGGCAGGGGACCTCGGCTCAGGGGACCTCGCGCAGGTAGATGGCGCCGCAGGTGTGGCAGAACTTCTCCTCGGTGTGCCCCCAGGCCAGGTCGGACATCTTCTCCGCGGCCGGGTCCGTGTCGTACCCGCACAGAGCCGTGATGCCGTTGTCCTTGATCATGTGCCACTGGCCGATCCGCCGGCCGGCCGGTCCCGTCACGTACTCGGCACGCATCTCGTAGATCCGCATGACAGCGCCTCCTCTGCCTCGGCCGGCGGGTCAGCGAGCGCTGACGTGACGCCCCGGCCGGGAAGATTCGCCTACCCCTCGGTTCTGCCCGAAACGCCCCTTCCCCACCCCTGTAGGGCTGGTCAGCGGCGTCCGACGTGGCTGGTGGGGCGGACCCGCATGCCGGACCAGGTGTCGTCCAAAGAGATCAGGGTGACGCCGGTCAGCCCGTGCCCGGCGAGCCGGGCCTGCAGGATGTCGCGGTTGAGATCGGTGCCCGCCTCGGCCCCGCCCTTGCGGTAGGCCACCCAGAGCAGCCCGTCCAGGGGGAGGGCGGCCACCGCCGTCCCGATCCCGGCGTCGACGGCCGCGGTGTCGGAGGCGAAGAGAACGGCCAGATCCGGGCCGTCCGCGTCATCGGCCAGCACGGCGCCGACGGGCAGCGGTCCCGGCGACCACCCCTGCGGCGCCCCGATCAGCAGGAGCGCCGAGCCTTCCCTGACGCCCAGCTTCTCAGCGGTGGTCTTTGCCATGCGGCTGATCGTAACCCGGTCGCACCGCCGTCGCCGGGGTCGACGGCACGGAGTCGTTTGCGTTTCGGCGGACCGGTCATACGGGGGTTGAACGGCACCCGTGCCACCGGACCCGACCCTAGGGGGCGACCCGAATGCTCGACGACGAACGCCACGGACACACCCGCGGCCGTGGAACGGGGGGCTGAGCCGGTGGGCCGGGCCAGGTTCCGGCGCACGGTTCCGCCGACCGGCGCACGCCAGGGCTGGTGGTGGGACGCCGCCTGCGCCGACCTCGACCCCGAACTCTTCTTCCCGCTCACCGGGACCGGGCCCGCCGCCGTTCAGGAGGCCAGGGCCAAGGCGGTGTGCGCACGCTGCCCGGTGGCGGCGGACTGCCTGGACTGGGCGCTGCGCACCGGCCAGGAGTCGGGCATCTGGGGCGGCCGGGACGAAGTCGAGCGGCGGCAGATCCAGCGGCGGGCACAGATCCAGCGGCGGACGGAGCGGCGCGACAGCCGCGGCGGCCTCGACGGGAGGGACGGGAGGGACGGCAGGGACGGCAGGGACGGCAGGCAGGCTGGTGACCGGGACCGGCACCGGGGCGCGACGGCGGGTCGTTCCAGCGGGCCGGCGGGTACGCGTCCGAGTTGATCGAGGGTTTGTACCCGCAGGTCGCGGGTAGCCGATCGAACGCTGAGTGAGCGAGAGGACATCGCCATGACCGAAGCCCAGGCAACCGTGAAGTACGCCATCGGAACCGAGGTCCACTGCGCGAACGGCACCTGCGGGCGGTTGGACCGAGTGGTGGTCGACCCGGTGGCCCGGACCCTCACCCACCTGGTGGTGGACCCCGGCAGCGGCACCCGGCGACTCGTGCCGCTCGACCTGGTGGAGAGCCCGGTCCAGGGCCGGGGCCACGACGCCGGCGTCATCGTGCTGCGGTGCGACACCGCCGCCTTCGAGGCGCTGGAACCGGCCGAGGAGACCGAGTTCCTGTCCGGCTACGACGACGACCGGTTCGGCTACGGAACCGAGCAGCTGATCGCCTGGCCGTACTTCGGCCTGGGCGTCAGCGGCACCGGCGGCATCGCGGGTGCCCCCGGGATCCTGCCGACCGGAGTCGGCGAGCCGAGAGAGCAGACCTACGAGCGGGTGCCCAGCGGCGAGGTGCAGATCCGCAGGGGCGAGCGGGTCGAGGCGAACGACGGCGAGATCGGCCGGGTCCAGGGTCTGGTGATCGACCCGGCGGACCACGGGGTCACCCATGTGCTGCTGCAGGAGGGGCACTTCTGGGGTAAGAAGACCGTGGCCATCCCGATCCGTGCGGTCACCCGGGTGGGCGGCGGCTCGGTACGGGTGCAGCTGTCCAAGGCGCAGGTGGGAGACCTCCCACCGGTCGACCTCGACCATCCGTGACCCGGAACGACCTGACCGGACCTGAAGAGCGGACCTGAAGACCGGACCTGGAGGAGGACCATGACCGCCGCACCGACCCCCGGCACCCCCGGCACCGTGATCGGCCCCGACTCGGACCTGGCGGACGTCTTCGAACTCGCGCAGCAGTTGCGGGTGGACTCGGTCCGGGCCAGCACCGCCGCGGGATCCGGGCATCCGACGTCCAGCATGTCGGCCGCCGACCTGGCGGCCGTGCTGATGGCCCGTCATCTCCGGTACGACTGGCAGGATCCGGGCAATCCGGCCAATGACCACCTGGTCCTCTCCAAGGGGCACGCCTCGCCGCTGCTCTACTCGATGTTCGCCGCGGCCGGCGCCGTCGACGAGAAGGAACTGCTCACCGGCTACCGCCGCGCGGGCTCCCGGCTGCAGGGCCACCCGACGCCGGCGCTGCCCTGGGTGGACGTCGCCACCGGGTCGCTGGGCCAGGGCATCGCCTACGGGGTCGGCCTGGCGCTGGCCGGGCGCGACCTGGAGCACCAGGACTACCGGGTCTGGGTGCTCTGCGGCGACAGCGAGATGGCGGAGGGCTCGGTCTGGGAGGCCCTGGACAAGGCGGGAAAGCACCGGCTCGGCAACTTCGTGGTCCTGGTCGACGTCAACCGGCTCGGGCAGAGCGGGCCCACCGAGTTCGGCTGGGACACCGACGCCTATGTGCGCCGCGCCGAGGCCTTCGGCTGCCGCGCCCTGGCCGTCGACGGCCACAACCTCGACGCCGTGGACCAGGTGCTGCGTACCGCGGCCGACGGGCAGCAGCCCACGGTGGTGGTGGCCAGGACCGTCAAGGGCAAGGGCGTCGGCGAGGTGGAGGACGCCGAGGGCTGGCACGGCAAGCCGCTGCCCCAGGACCTGGCCGACCGGGCGGTCCAGGAGCTGGGCGGGGTGCGGCATCTGACGGTCCGTGGGCCGCAGCCGCGGCTGGCCGCCGCCGGACCGAGGACGGAGGCCGCCGGGCCGGTGCAGCCGCCCCGGTTCGAGGTGGGTGAGTCCGTGGCCACCCGCTCCGCCTTCGGCAAGGCGCTGGCGGCGCTGGGCGCGCGCCCGGAGGTCGTGGTGCTGGACGCCGAGGTGGGCAACTCCACCCACACCGAGGACTTCGGCAAGGAGTTCCCGGACCGGTTCTTCCAGATGTACATCGCCGAGCAGCAGATGGTGGCCACCGCCGTCGGCATGGCGGTGCGCGGCTTCCGCCCCTATGCCACCACCTTCGCCGCCTTCCTCACCCGGGCCCACGACTTCATCCGGATGGCGGCCGTCTCCCAGGTCTCGATGGCCCTGTGCGGAACGCACTGCGGAGTGGAGATCGGCGCGGACGGCCCCTCCCAGATGGGCCTGGAGGACCTGGCGATGATGCGCTCGGTGCACGGCTCCACCGTGCTCTACCCGAGCGACGCCGCCTCCGCCGCCGCACTCACCCTGGCCATGGCGGACCTGGACGGCATCTCCTACCTGCGCACCACCCGCGGTGGCTACCCGGTGCTCTACGACGCCGACGAGCAGTTCCCGGTCGGCGGGTCGAAGACGCTGCGCACCAGCGCCGAGGGCGACCGGGTCACCCTGGTCGGGGCGGGGGTCACCCTCCACGAATGCCTCAGGGCGGCCGACGAGTTGGCCGCGCAGGGCGTCCCCGCACGGGTGATCGACCTCTACTCGGTCAAGCCGCTGGACGCGGTGACACTGCTGCGGGCGGCCCGGGAGACCGGCGGGCTGGTCGTCGTCGAGGACCACCACCCGGAGGGCGGCATCGGCGAGGCCGTGCTGTCCGGACTCGCCGCCCTCGGCGAGGTTCCCCCCTTCGCCCACCTCGCGGTACGCAACCTCCCCGGCTCCGGTGCCCCGGCCGAACTGCTGGCTGCGGCGGGCATCTCCAGCGACAGCATCGTGCACGCCGCCCGGGGGATCCTCGACGCGGCCCGAACGGCGGGGTAGCCGCAGGGTCATGCCTCAAGGGTCATGCCGCAGAGGTCATGCCTCAGGGGTGCGCAGCGCCAGCAGGGCGACGTCGTCGGAGTTGTCGTGCGGTCGCGCCCGCTCCAGGAGCAGGTCGCAGAAGGCGTCCAGGGGTCGGTGGGCCAGGGCGGCGGCGTGGCGGCGCAGCAGGGCCATCCCCGGGTCGGTTCCGTGCGCCGGGGACTCGATCAGCCCGTCGGTGTAGAGCAGCAGGGTGGCGCCGGGGGGCAGCGGCTCGGTGGTGTCGCCGCGGGTGAAGGCCGTGCCGGTGCCGAGCAGCAGGACCTTGCCGGAGTCCAGGTAGCGGGCCCGGCCGTCGTGGGTGACCAGCAGCGGCGGCGGGTGCCCCGCGTTGGTCCAGCGCAGCCGCCAGGTGCCGTCGTCGCCGCGTTGGACCCTGGCCAGGATGAGCGTGGCCATGGTGGCGTCGGAGATGTGGGTCATCGCCCGGTCCAGCCGGTCCACGATGGCCCCGGGCGGCTCCTGGTGCGACCAGGCCAGCGCGCGGAGCATGTTGCGGACCTGGGCCATGCCGGCCGCCGCGTCCAGGTCGTGCCCGGCCACGTCGCCGATGACCAGGGCGGTGCTGCGGTCCGGCAGCGTGAAAGCGTCGTACCAGTCGCCGCCCACCTGCGAGGCGTGCGGGGCGGCGAGGTAGCGGACGGCCATCTGCAGGCCGGGGATCCTGGGCAGTTGCGGCAGCAGGTGCCGCTGCATGGTCTCGGCGACCCGGCGCTGCTGCTGGTAGAGCCGTGAGTTCGACAGGGCCAGCCCGGCCCGGCGGGTGATGTCCTCAAGCAGCGACAGGTCGCGGACGTCGAACCGGGCGTCGGCGGCGGTGCGGCCCAGCGTCAGCGCGCCCAGGACCTCGCGGGGGCCGCGGATGGGGGCTATCGCGGCGGAGCGCATCCCGGTGGCGGCGAACAGCTCGCGCTGGACCACGGCGATGCCCGAGTCCGGCGCACCCTCGTAGACCTCGGGACCGGTCACCGAGGCCGCGGTGCCGCGCAGGGCGCGCGACAGCGGCATCTGCGACCGCGGGGACACCGGAGGCATCGGCCCCTCCAGGTCGTCCCGGTGCACCAGCCGGCCCTCCTGGTGCTGCACGACGGCGGTGCGCCAGATCTCGCCCTGTTCGTCGGCGAGGTCGACCACCACCCAGTCGGCCAGCCGCGGCACCACCAGTTCGACGAGCCGGGCGACGCACTCCTGTTCGTTCAGCGTCGAGGTGAGGGTGGAGGTGGTCTCCGCGAGCAGGGCCAGCCGCTCCAACTCGGCAAGTGACGGCGACGGACGTCCGACCTGCTCCGCCGCGGCCTCGTGGAAGATCACCGTCATCCCTGCGGTACCGGGCTCCCAGACGCACGGGGCCGCGGTCCAGGCGACCGGCAGCAGCGTGCCGTCGCCGCGTTCGAACCAGACGGTGCCGCCCTGGACCGGACGGTCGGAGAGCAGCGCGTGCATGATCGGGCACCGGGCGCGGGGCAGGGCGCCGCCGTCCTCGGCGCGGTGCAGCAGTTCGTGCTGGTCCTGGCCGAGGACGTCGATCTCGTCGCGCCGCACCAGCTCCAGCGCGCGGGCGTTCGCGGCGAGGATGTGGCCGCCGTCGTCCACCGCGAGCACGCCGAGGTCGGCGTGGTCGGGCCATTCGCCCAGCCGCTCCAGGGCCGGGCCGGACGGAGAGCCGATGGTCATCCGAGCCCTCTCGTCCGACGGGTGTCGACCTGCTACGTCTGCAGGATACGCATCAGCCGGGCGGGTGGCGTCCGAAACGGGTCACGGTCTGCGGCCGAGGACCCGCCCGCGCGGTCAGTGCTGCCGGTGGCCGCGCCGGACCAGTCGGCGCCGGAGCCGGATACCCACCGCGCTCGCCCGCGCCGTCAGGTAGCGCACCAGGTGCGGCGTGGAACAGTTCACCTCGCTGTACACCAGTGAGCGTGCACGCGTCGGAGAAGTCGACATCCACAGACTCCATTTCACCCGGGCAGAGGGTCGACCCATCGGGCCGAAGTCCCGGCTACCCGCGATCGCCCCGACTATGCCGAAACCCGCCCAGGAGGGTTCCGGATCCCGGACCGGGCCCTCTGCCGTCGGGTCGGCCGTCGGGCCGGCCGTCAGCACGGCGCCCGTCGGGACGGCGCCCGTCGGGACGGCTGCCGGCCAGCGCGGCGGGCACGGTGGCGTGGACGGCGCCGGGGTCGAGGCCCATCGCCCCCAGCAGTCGGCGCTGCGCCGGGGTGGGCGCTACCACCAGGACCTCGATGCCCAGGTCGGCGCCCAGTCGACGGGCCCGGGAGATCAGGGCCAGCCCCGGGGTGTCGATGAACTGCACCGGTGACAGGTCGAGCACCACCCGGCCGGGTCGCGGGTCGCGGTTCAGCACCTGCTCCCGTAAGGGCGCGGTGAGCTGGCCGATATGGACGCTGTCGAACTCGGGCGGCAGCCCGACGAGCAGACCGCCCTCGATCGGGTCGATACGCAGCGCGACCATGGTCGATCTCCTCGGACGACGGCGACCCGGACGGCACCGACGCCCCTGCCGCCTGCGCCTTGTCCCAAGCATCGACCAACGAACGCCGTTCCGGTCCGGCGAACCGGTGACGATCCCTCGAACGGGTGAAGCGCGGTGCGGCTCGGACGACTTTTGCGCGCCCCCTCCCGGGGGCAGGCGAACAATTGGCGACACCCCGAGGAAGAAGAGGAGAGGATTCGCCATGCAGTCCACGACACATACGCCCACGACCCAGACCAGCGCCGCCCCGCAGGTGAGGACCGCGCCGCGGACACAGCAGCGCCCGGCCCCCACGCGCCTGTCCGAGCCCGAGTTCGGCGCGGAGACGGGCGGCGACCGGGTGCCTCCGATCGCCGACAACATCATCCTGGGCGAGGACTGACGCAGCGACGTACCGGCGGGCCGTGGACGTGACCCGGTCCGGCCGGGATCGGGCGGGTTCGACCGGGGATTCCGGGTAGGGGCCGGACTTGGTGGAGGAGAGACGCCGAGGCCGGAGGTGTTCCGAGGGTGGGTTGGTTGCGCTGGTTGCGGGCCCGGTCAGCGATACGGATACGGCCGGGGAGGGTGGCCGGAGTGCTCCTGGCCCTGGTGGCGCTGCTGGTGGTCTGTGCCGGGTCGATCTGGCTGGCCGTGCGGATCACGCCGGTGCAGACGGTCACCGTCGCCGGGCAGAGCATGCAGGTGGGGGCGGTGCAGCCGGGGCTGAGCCTGTCCGGCCCCGGTGAGCTGGACCTGTTCGGGCAGGCGATGCCGACCGAGCCGCACTTCCAGGGGCCGATCCGGCCGCGGCTGAGACTCAGCCGGATCACCATCGACTCGCAGGTCGACCAGATCGTACGGTCCGAAGGGCACGACACCCTCGAACTGACGGTCAGTCGGCGGCTGGCCGGTGGCTGGACCCGCTACTGCGCCTGGGAGACGGTGATAGCGGCGGGTTGCACCGCCGTGATCGTGGTGGCCGTCGCCGGGGTGCGCCGCTCCAGCAGGCGCACCCTGCTGAAGATGCTCGCCGTCGGCGTGGTGACGGTCGTCGCCCTCGACGCGGTCGGGATCTATCTGCTGGCCTCCGGCACGCCGCGGGCGCTGCAGCAGGTGAGCAGCATCGACGACCTGGTGGGGATCGCGCCGTTCGAGCCGGTGCCCGCCGCGAAGGGGCCCGACCTGTCCGGGGTGCGGGTGGTGGTGCTGGGAGACTCCACCGCGGCCGGGCTGGGTAACCGGCCGGTGGCCCATGCCGACGCCCTGGACAAGGCCTGCGGGCGCAGCGCCGACGCCTACGCCGCCGACCTGGCGACGGCGAACGGCTGGAACGTGCTCAACCTGGCCTGCCAGGGTGCGACCATGGGCAACGGCATCCTGGGCGTGCAGATCCGCGGTGAGCAGGTCGCGCCACCGCAGTTGGCCACGGCGAAGCGGGCCGCCGAGGCGAAGGCGTTCATCGTCAGCATCGGCGCCAACGACATGAACTGGTCCGTGCTGACCGGGCTCTGCGCCGCGGCCCCGGTCTGCGACGACAAGGCCAGCACTGCCTACTTCCAGGAGCTGCTGGGGACCTTCACTCAGAACTATTTCGACCTGCTGCAGCAGTTGGCGGCGCTGCCGGAGCACCCGGCCGTGCTGATCAACGACTACTTCGAGCCCTTCGGCGCCAACACCGACTGCCTGAAGCAGGACGGGCTGACCACGGCCAAGACCGCGGTGCTCCGCTCTCGGCTGGCGACGCTGAACTCGGTGCTGAACCAGGGGGCGCAGACCTTCCACTTCGTCTCGGTGCAGCCCCGGTTCGACGGCCATGAGCTCTGCACCGAGCAGCCCTTCGTGCAGAACACCGCGGACCAGGCCCCGCTGCACCCGACGGCGGCGGGCGAACTGGCCATCGCCCTGGCCGACCAGCGGGTCCTGGACTCCCTCCCCACCCCGACCCCCACGCCGTCGCCCTCGGGTTCGGCCCCCGCCTCCGCACCGCCCTCTGGCTCCGCGCCGGCCCGGGCTTCGACGAGCCCGGCGCCGGCCCGCTGATCGTCACCGATTGGACCAGCGGCTCCACGTCTTCGGGGTGTTCGACTATCTTGCTCCCGTGGACCAGTTGATCAATGGAGATCCGACGACCATCGCATTCACCGCCACGCTCTGGTGGGCGGTCGGCAGCCTTCTGCTCGCGGCTCTGGTCGCCGGTCTGACGATCGCGTCCGGAACCCCCGGGGGCACCGCCCGGGAGGCACCCGCGGCACTCCGGTGACCTGCCAGGTCAGCGCGGCCTCTAGGGTATGCGGGGCAGTACTGACCACCGGGGAGTTGAAGCAGAGATATGTGTGCCGCCTGCGGGATAGCCACGCACGTGCCCGAGGCGGTGACGGAGGGGGAGACCGCCGTCGCGCCGCGGCGGTTCGCCGCGCTGCACAACCGGGACTGCCGTCCCTATCTGTTCGGCGCGGCGCTGTCGATGATGGGGGACAACATCGAGCACGTCATCACCTACTGGGTGCTCTGGCAGAAGTTCCACTCACCGGCGCTGACCGGGTTCGAGGTGATCAGCCACTGGCTGCCGTTCCTGTTCTTCTCCGTCTGGTTCGGCGGGCTCGCCGACCGGTACGACTGCCGGCGGGTGATCCAGGCGGCGCAGGGGCTGTTCATGCTGGTGTCCGCGGCCTGGGGAGTGCTGATCCTCACCGGGAGCCTGCAGATCTGGGAGGCCTGCCTGCTGCTGGTGCTGCACGGCGTGGCCGGTTCGCTGTGGGGGCCCGGCGAGCAGCTGATGCTGCACGACTTCGTCGGCCCGTCCGAACTGCCCAGCGCGGTGCGCCTGAACGCGACCTTCCGCAGCCTGGGTGTGCTGTTCGGCCCGGTGGTCGGCTCGGCGCTGCTGCTGGGCCTGGGCCCGACCGCCGGGATCTTCGTCAACGTCGCCTTCTACCTGCCGCTGACGTTCTTCCTCTTCCGGACCCGCTTCACCGGCCACACCCGCGACGGCGCGGTGGTCCGGCCCCGGGTGGGGGCGCTGGCATCGATCCGGGTCATCCGCGAGGTGGGCGCCGACCGCACCCTGGTCAGCATGATCGTGCTGGGCGGGCTGGCGTCGTTCTTCGTCGGCGCCTCGCTGCAGTCGGCGATGCCGGTCTTCGCCCACGACCTGGGGGCGTCCGGTGCCGGTACCGCGTACGGGGTGCTGCTGTTCGCCAACGGGGCCGGCGGCGTGCTCGGCGGCATCGTGCTGGAGGCCACCGGGTGGATCCGGCCGAGTGTGGCGGCCGCCGTGGTGAGCACCGCGGTCTTCGGCGCCACCAGCCTGTTCTTCGCCATCTCGACCAGCTATCCGTTGGCACTGCTGATGCTGGTGGTCGGCGGAGTCGCCAATCTGGCGGCGATGTCGATCGGGCAGACCGTTGTGCAGCTGCTGGCCCCGGCGGCGGACCGGGGCCGGGTCGTGGGCGTCTTCGGCATGTCGGTGAACGGGCTCCGGGCCGGCAGCGGCTTCACGGTGGGCCTGCTGGGGGCGGCGATCGGGGTGCACTGGTCGCTCGGCCTCAGCTCGGCCGCCCTGTGCCTGGGCACCGCGGTGGCCGGCTGGTACGCGCTGCGCGCCCCGCGGGAGGCCCGAAGGAGTCATGACGACGGTGCTGCGACATGATGGGTTGACAGCGACACTTTGTATCGCAAAACTGCGGCAAGTGAGTAGTCCTCGACACCCGGAGGCCAACATGCACCGTCCGCCCTCTCACGCCGCCGCAATCGCGCGACACGTCCGCGCCGCCTTCGGCAGGCCGCGCACGGGCGCGAAGCCGGTGGGGGAGTACCGCTGCCGCGCCCGGGTCCGCACCGAGCGGAGCGAGCGCTACGCCAAGCAGTTGTGCAGCCATGCCGCCCGGATGACGTCCGAGGCCCACTGGACCCCGCCCAGCGGCGTGATCGAGTTCCCGGACGGCGGGGGCGCCTGCCGCATCACCGCGGAACCCGACTGCCTGCTGCTCGCGCTCGAAGCGGCGAGCCCGGACGGTCTCGCGCGCCTGCGGCGGATCGTCGCGGCCGATGTCGAGCGCTTCGGCGTCCGCGAGGGCCTCACGGTGACCTGGCAGGACGGCGACTGACGGCCGGTCGGGTTATTTGGTCTAGTCCTCTTGACGGGAGCGGCCCGAGGTTGTTTGGTACATACCAGACTCAGGCCTGAGTGGCGCACCACCCCCACATCCCCCACGCCCGACGGGCATCCCCGAAAGGGGCAACTGTCATGCACGTGGCAAGACTCGCCGCCTCGACCTGCGCACTCGCGCTGGTCACCGCCGGAGCCGTCGGCACGCTGGCCCCCACCAGTGCCGCCGCCGTGACCAGCGTCTACTCCGTGGCCCCCTATGTCGACATGTCGAACGGTCAGGAGGGCATGCTCGACACCGCCGTCACCGGGCACAGGCTGAAGGCCTACACGGCCGCCTTCGTGCTCGGCGAGGGCTGCTCCCAGATCTGGGGCGACACCCTCCCGATCGGCGCGGACTCCTACACCGATCCCGAGATCGCCAAGGCCAAGTCCGAGGGCGCCTCGGTGATCATCTCCTCCGGCGGCGCCAGCGGCCTGGCACTCGCCTGGACCTGTTCCACCCAGAGCAGCATCGACGCCGGCTACCAGGCCCTGATCAACGACTACGGCGTCACCCAGCTGGACTTCGACATCGAGGGCGCCGCGATCGCGGACACCGCAGCGGCCGCACGCCAGATGCAGGCGATGAAGGACCTCAAGGCGTCCAACCCCAACCTGCAGTTCTCGATGACCCTGCCGGTCGTGGCCAGCGGTCTGACCAACGACGGCGTCAACATCCTGAAGGCCGCCAAGAACGCGGGCATCCGGATCGACGTGGTCAACATCATGACCATGGACTACTACGCGGGCACCGGCACCGAGATGGGCCAGGGCTCGGTCGCCGCCGCCCAGGCGACGATGGCTCAGATGCAGTCCGTCGACTCCGGCTACACCTACGCCAACCTCGGCATCACGCCGATGATCGGCAAGAACGACGACGGTTCCACCTTCACCCTCGCCGACGCGCAGACCGTCGAGTCCTTCGCGGCCTCGCACGGCGTCGGCCGACTGGCGTTCTGGTCCGTCGACCGGGACCAGGCCTGCAGCGGCTCCGCCAACTCGCTGTCCACCTGCAGTGAGATCAGCCAGAACCCGCTGGCCTTCACCGACGCCTTCGTTCCCTATGAGGGCAGTTCGGGCGGCGGTGGGGGCGGGGGCGGG
>NZ_BBPM01000021.1:65331-119715 GCF_000787775.1 Streptacidiphilus carbonis
GGGGCGGGACCAGCGACTTCTCCGTCTCGCTCGCGCCCTCCTCGGCCTCGGTGGCCCAGGGCGGCTCGGCCACGGCGGCGGTCTCCGTCGGCGTCACCTCAGGCAGCGCCGAATCGGTCAGCCTCAGCGCCTCCGGTGCGCCCTCCGGCGTCGGCGTCTCCTTCAGCCCGGCCTCGGTCAGCTCCGGCGGCAGCTCCACACTGACCGCCACCGTCGGCTCCTCCGTCGCGGCCGGAACCTACCCGATCACGGTCACCGGCACGGCCGCCACCGGCAGCCACACCGCGACCTACTCACTCACCGTCACCACCAGCGGCGGGGGCGGCGGAGGCGGAGGCGGTGGCGGCTCGCTCACCAATGCCGGCTTCGAGACCGGCAGCCTCAGCCCGTGGACCTGCCAGTCCGGCAGCGCCGTCGTCTCCACCCCGGTCCACTCGGGCAGCCACGCGCTGCAGGTCACGCCGACCTCCAGCACCACCGGCGAGTGCGACCAGACCGTCACCCTCTCGCCCAACCACAGCTACACCCTGACGGCCTGGGTCCAGGGCCCCTACGCCTACGTCGGCGTCAGCGGCGGGGCCAGCGCCAGCACCTGGTCCAACGGTTCCAGCTGGAACCAGCTCTCCATCCCCTTCACCACCGGCAGCAGCGGGACGGTGACCGTCTTCGTCCACGGCTGGTACGGCCAGGCCGACGTCTACGCCGACGACCTGACGCTCGGCTAGCAGCCCCTGACGTCCGCCCGCCGTCCGGTGATCACGACCACCCGGACGGCGGGCGGGCACTGCTCCTCGCGGCCGAGTCGTTCGGGACCGCCACGGCAGCGGCCCCATAGTGTCGTCCTCCAGGAGACTACGACGTCGGGCTCTTCGGGCTCCCAGCACATCAGCACGCACATCGTTCAGGCGCGACACGGACGCCGTCCGCGCCGACCCCGCCACGCTGAAGCGGATGCTGGAGGGGACGCAGCCCGCTGCTTGAGCGGTCAGTTGTCGTGGACCACGGCACGAACGCGCCCACAGGTCAGCGGGCGGCGCCGGCTTCGGTGGCGTCCAGCCGGGCCTGATCGGCGAGGTGCTGCCTGGCGTTCGCCCAGGTGATCGGCAACTCCGCCACCGGCACCTCCCAGAAGGTGAACGTCGATTCCCGCATGGTGGGGCGCAGGCCGTTCATGATGCTCCGATGCGGCTCAGTGGCAGCGAACGCATAGAGAGCGTCACGGTCCTCCCAGGCGGAGAGCGTGAAGAACGTCCGCTTCAACGGCTGGGCGATGAGCGAGGCGCCCAACGCGCCCGGTGCGGAGCGCACCTGGCGCCACGCCGAGAGCGCCTTCACAAAGAAGCCCGGCACGTTCCTGGCGGATCGCACCTCGAAGCGGGAGGCCATGACGAACGCCTGAGTGTTCGGCGGGGCCGGGTTCGGAACCGTCCAGGGAAGAGTTGGCATCGTACGCTCGCCTTCATGACTGGAGAGTGGCAGTATCCATACTAGATAGTCATGGTTCCTAATGTCTGTCAATGGGGTGAGCCCGCCCCCGGGGTCCGGTCACGTTTGGCGAGTGGGAGTATCTACAACTGGAAGAGTGACAGCAGGCGCAGTGACAGCGAACAGTGGCAGAAGCCGTTGGCCGGTCGAGGCAGGACGAATTGCGAATCTCTGAGTTGAGCCGCCGTAGCGGGGTGCCGAACGCGACGATCAAGTTCTACCTGCGCAAGGGGCTGCTGCCCCCGGGGCGCGCCACGGCCGCGACCCAGGCCGAGTACGACGAGACCCACCTGCGGCGGCTGCGGCTGATCCGGGCCCTGATCAGCGTTCGAGGCCTCACGGTGAACGCCACCAGGGAGGTGTTGAGCGCCGTCTCCGAACACGAGGCCGACGTACACCAGGTGCTCGGGCTCGCACTCGGCGCCAAGCGGGTGGACCAGGACGGGGAACCCGACACCCAGCCCGGCATGTCCGACGTGGACGCGCTGGTGGCACGGCTGGGGTGGCAGCTCTCGGAGCACACCCCCGCCCGCGGCGTGATCGCCGAGACCCTGGAGACCCTGCGCTCCCTGGGCACGGACTTCAGCTGGCGCGCCCTGGTCCCGTACGCCGAGCTCGCCCAGCGGACTGCCGTGCTGGACCTCGACCAGCTCAAGGACACCGACGACGCCCTGGAGCGAGCCGAGCGGGCCGTCCTGCTGACGGTCCTTCTGGAGCCGGCCCTGCTGGCACTGCGCAGGATGGCCCAGGAGCACGAGTCCGCGGTGCGGCACGGTGCTATCCCCGGGCCCTCCGTGCCCGGCCCCGGCGGCGGTTGAGCGCGCCTCGGCGCGGGGGTGGGGCGGACAGGCCGAAGGTCACCGAGACCAGGGCGCCGCCCATCGGGCCGCGGCCGATGGCGACGGTGCCGCGGGTGGCGGCCGCGGCGCGGCGGGCGATGTCCAGGCCGAGGCCGGTGGACTCGGTGCTGACGCCGCGCACCAGGGCGCCGTCCGGGTCGCTGATGCCGGGGCCGGCGTCCTCGACGGTGAGCAGCACCAGCTGGGCCGCCCGGGTCAGCCGGACCGCGAAGGCGGTGCCCGGGGCGGTGTGCCGGAACACATTGCCGACCAGGGCGTCGACCACGGCCGCCAGGTCGTCCTCGGGCAGGTCCACCGGGGCGTCCTCGCCGGTCACCTCCACCAGACAGCGGCGCTCCTGCTGTTCGGCGAGAGTGGCCCAGAAACCGGCCCGGCGGCGCACCACCTCGGGCGCCGGGCACAGCACCGCCGCCCGGGCCGGACCGCCGTCCCCCGCGGCGACCGCGCCCATGTGCCCCACCGCGAGCGGTGTCCTGGCAGCGGTGATCACGGCATGCAGCTCCGACTCCAGCTGAGCCACCGCCGCGGTGATCCTGGACGCGTCCGGCGAGGGCGGCATCCGGTCGGTGGCCAGGTGCAGCGCGGTCAGCGGGGTCCGCATCCGGTGCGACAGGTCGGCCACCAACTCCCGTTCGACAGCCAGGAGTTCGAGCATCCGCTCGGCCATGGCGTTGAACGCCCGGCCGGCCTCCAACAGCTCCGGCGGCCCGTTCGGCTCCACCCGCGACTCCAGGTCGCCCCGTCCCAGCGCCCGGGCCGCCCGGGACAGTCCGCGCGAGGAGTGCACCACCCGGGCCGCGAGCCGGTCGGCCACCAGCACCGAGCCCAGCACCAGCCCCAGCGCCAGCAGGGCCATCACCGTGAGCGAGACGGTGACGCCTTGCGCCAGCGCCGCCTTCGGCAGCGACTCCTCGACCACGGCCACCCGCCCCTGGCCCAGCACCACCGGCTGCAGATACACCCAGCCGCCGTCCGGCAGCCCCTGCGCCAGCGACTCACCCTCCTGCTGCGCCCGCAGCAGCATCGCGGCGGGCGCCCGGGCCGAACCGATCGACTGACCGTTCGGCAGATGGACGCCGAGCCGTCCGTTCGGGTCCAGCCCGGAGACGGCCTGGCGCAGCTCGGCCGGGTCGGCGGTCAGGGTCAGCACCGGCGCCAGCGCGGCGGCCCGCTGCTCGGCTCCGGTGACCGCCTGGTTCCGGGCCTCCGAGCGGACCAGCAGCGCCAGTGGGATGAGGAAGGACAGCGCCACCATCGAGGTGACCGCCAGGGCGACCCCGGCCAGGGTCCGTCTCATCGGGGCGTCACCAGTTTGATGCCCACCCCGCGCACCGTGCGCAGCAGCACCGGCGCCGCGGCGCTCTCGCCGAGCTTGCGGCGCAGCGCGGACAGGTGCACGTCGACCGTCTGGTCCTCGACGTACGGCTCGCGCCAGACCTCGGCGAGAATGCGCCGCTTGGACACCACCAGGTCGGCGTTGGCGGCCAGGAAGGCCAGCAGGTCGAACTCACGGCGGGTCAGCGGCACCTCCCGGCCGTGCAGATGCGCGGTACGGGATCCCGGGTCTATCCGCAGCGGGCCGACCGCGACCGGTTCGCGCAGCAGCGGCGGCCCGTCCTGCAGCGGCGCCGACGGCCCGGACGGGGCCTGCGCCGGGCCCGATCGGCGCAGCACCGCGGCCAGCCGGGCGGTGAGCTGGCCGCCGGAGAAGGGCTTCACCAGGTAGTCGTCGGCGCCCGCGTTGAGCAGCCGGATCACCTCGGCGTCCTCGTCCCTGGCGGTCACGATCAGTACCGGCACCCGGGAGATGCCGCGGATCATGCGCAGCGCGTCGCCGCCGTCCAGGTCGGGCAGGCCCAGGTCCAGGATCACCGCGTCCAGCGGTCCCCGGGTCACCTCGCGGAGTCCGCCGAAGCCGTCCGGGGCGCTGCGCACGACGTGGCCCTCCCCGGTGAGTATGTCGATCAGTTCGGCACGTATGCCGGGATCGTCTTCCACGACGAGGACGCTGGCCATGCCGCACACCGTAACCGATCGGCCATGATGGGGCCGTGCCCCGGCCTCTCCACTACTTCCTGATATGGCTCTCGTGCACGGCGCTGACCGCCACCGCGGTCCTGCTGACCGTGCGTTTCGTGGTGGGCTCCACCACTCCGCTGCCGCCCACCGCGCGCGGGGTGTCCACGGTGCTGGCCACCGGCGCGGCGGTGGCCTCGGCAGGGGCCGCGCCCTCGGCGGTGACGGGATCCCCGGCCCCCGCGCCGAGCTCTCCGGCGCCGTCGCCGTCGCACCGTCAGCAGCCGTCCCGGCCGTCCGCCCCGGCCTCGCAGTCGCCCTCGGCCGCGCCGCCGCACCATTCCGGTTCCGCGGACTGCTCCGGCGGGGCCGGGGCGCACAGCTTCGAGTCGGCCGGCGGCCAGGTGACCGTCCGATTCGGCGCGGACGCCGTCTGCCTGGTCTCGGCGGTGCCAGGTCTGGGCTTCACCACCAGCACCACGCAGTCCGCCCCGGACACCCTCACGGTCACCTTCACCGGCGCCCACCACCGCTCCGAACTCACCGCGAGCCTTCAGCCGCAGGCCCAGGAGGTCACCCGCGAGGTCTCCTGGTGACCCGTCCGGCGCACCGCAACGGACCCTGCGGCGTTCCTTAGCGCAACCTGAAGTTGGTGCTCACAGCGGCTCCGGAGGCCGGAAGGGCCCTAGGGTCGTGCCCGCCGCAGCCGGACCGACCGCTGCGTCGACTCGAACCACGAGGTGCCCCCGATGAGCTCTTCCCGCCGTGCCCGACCGCACAACTCCCGGTCCGGGCAGCACCGTTCGCGGCGCAAGCCGAGGTTCCGGCTGGCCCTGACCGGAGCCGCGGCCCTCGCCGTGATCGGCGGCGGCACGGCCTTCGCCTGCATGGACGTGCCGCAGGTGTCCGCAGCCTTCGGCGTCGGCAGCGGGCACGGGACGCACCACGCCGGCGGGTCCGGTGCGGCAGGCGCGAGCGCCCGGCCCAGCCGCACCGCCGCCGCCCCCGCGATGGCGACGATCGCGCCGGCGCGCGGCAAGCCGAGCGTCCACCCGACGGCGAAGCCCAGCGGGAAGTCCTCGGCGAGGCCCTCCGCCTCGCCCTCGGCGCACCCCGACGCCCGGCCCACCACCGCCGCGCCGACCACCGCGGCACCGGCGTCCGCTCCGACCGCCACGTCGACCACAGCCGCGAACGGCGACGCGGTGCAGCAGGTACTCGCCCTGATCAACAGGGCCCGCGCCGCAGCCGGACTCTCCCCGTACACCCTCACCGCCGGACTGAACGCGAGCGCCGCCGCGCACAACAAGGTGATGGCGTCCGGCTGCGGCCTCTCGCACCAGTGCCCGGGCGAGCCCGCCTTCGGTGACCGCGAGAACGCCGCCGGTGTGCAGTGGACCTCGGCCGGCGAGAACATCGGCGAGGGCGGCGGGGTCGACTCCTCCGACGCCGCGATCGCCACCAGCGCGGTCGGCCTCACCCAGATGATGCTGGACGAGAAGGCCCCCGACGACGGCCACCGCAAGAACATCCTCAGCAGCAGCTTCACCCGCGTCGGCATAGCGGTCTACCGCGACAGCTCCGGCACGGTCTGGCTGACCCAGGACTTCGCCAACTAGGCCGAGTCCGGCCGGTCATGGGAGTGGCCACCGCGCGGGGCCCGCAGCTGCGGGCCCCGCGCGAGCATGGGCGGAGGCGGAGCGCTACGTGGTGCGGCGCTGGACCTTCCCGGCCTTCAGGCAGGCGGTGCAGACCTTGAGCTTGACCGGTCGGCCGTCGACGACCGCCTTCACGGGCTGGATGTTCGGACGGAACATTCGCGCCGAGCGTCCGAAAACGCGCCGCCTCTGGGCGTTGCGCCCCAGCCGGGCGACCTTGTTGCCGAAATGCGGCTCCTTGCCGCACACGTCACAGCGTTGGGACATCAGCATTCTCCTCGAAGAGGGTCTCTCGATGGCATGCCGACCGCCCAACGCGACGTCGATCGAGGTGGGAGAGGTGCCGCTGCGGAAGCGGTGGTCGACGGCATGGGAAACACAGGCAGCGTTCAGCACGCAGCGTCGGGGAATCGACCGCTGTCGCACGCCGGATGAGGTGTCTCGACCTGTGCCGTCTCTAGAACATGCGGATGATCGTAACGGGCCGCCGCCAGCGCATTCAACCGGTTTGGCGACCCGCACGGGCCCGATTGGAGCCTCGCTGGTCCGCCCGGTCCGCCCGGTCCGCCCGGTCCGCCCGGTCCGCCCGGTCCGCCGGTCCGGCGTCCGGACTCCGGGCCGGGGCAGCGTTCGAGGGGCGCCGCTTCTCGGCAGGCCAGCTCGCTGTATCCGGGGTGTGATCGTAGGAGCGGAGGTGGAGAGCCTGCCTCCGCAGGCCGCGCCGGCGTCGCCTGCACGATCGGCGATCTCTACCGCATGACACTCCGCCGGACACCATCCGGTGGCGCTTCGTCAGGTGGCCTGGTGAGGCCACCTGACGAAGCGACAGATGAGGCTTCCGCGTGCTTGGGAACGGCGTCCTGCGCCGGGACTCGACAGGCGGAAGCCTCGCTGTCTGTCGGTCCGGGGGAGTGTCTGAGGAGTGGTCCTGGCCATTGCATGGTGACTTGAGCTGGTCAGAGCTGTCAAGGACCCGCTCGGCGAGTGGTGTTCACCAACCCTGCACACATAATCTCCATAAGCCACCTGTTGACATGCCCACTTGGTCTAGTCCAATTTGAAGGGGCGGGTGTTCACCGAGTGAAGGAAGCGACACAACTGGACCCGCAGCGCATGCCCCGCCGCAGCGTCAGCCCGTCCTGGGCTGCCCGGCGCCTCGCACCCATGCCGATTCCGCGTCGACCCCGGCGGTTCCACCGCGCCGGGCCCGACGCAGGCCGCAGCGAACCCCCCGACACGGCCGTCGGGTGCGTTCCGCGTGCCCCGCCGAGTCTCGAAACTTGGAGCGAAACCATGCCGACGCCCGACCCCTACCTGTTCCGTGCGCCCTCGGACCTGCCGTACTTCAGCTCCGACGGCGAGAAGTACCTGGCCCTGACCCCCCTGCGGGACCTGGAGAAGTCCCGCCCGCTGCGGGTGCTCTCCGAGGAGGACTTCGCCTTCTGGCAGACCTACGGCTACGTCGTGGTGCCCCAGGCGATCCCCGCCGCGGCGGCCGCCCGGCTGCTCGACTTCGCCTGGGACTTCCAGGGCCTGGACCCCGCCCGCCCGGACACCTGGTACCAGGACCGCCCGTTCCGTACCGACCTGGACCGGGAACTGCACATCTACGGCTTCGTCGAGGCCTACCAGCACCAGCTCATCTGGGACAGCCGGCAGAGCCGGCGGGTCTACGACGCCTTCGTCGACGTGTGGGACTGCGAGGAGCTCTGGGTCAGCCTGGACCGGCTCAACCTCAACCCGCCCAACGTCAGGAACCGTGACCGGGCCCTGATCGCGCCGACCGAGCGCGGCTTCGACATCGAACTGCACTGGGACGTGGACACCACGCTCGGCGTGCTGCCGCAGCGGGTGCAGGGCCTCATCGCGCTGAACGACACCGGCCCCGACGAGGGCGGGTTCCAGTGCAACCCGGAACTGTTCCGCCAGTTCGACCGCTGGAAGGCGGTGCAGCCGCCCGGCCGGGACCCGATCCGGCCCCGGGTGGACCGCGAGCTGATGCCGGTGGTGCGCCCGCAGCTGCGCGCCGGCGACCTGCTGATCTGGAACGGGCTGCTCGCCCACGGAGTGGCCCGGAACACCTCGGCGAACGGGGTCCGCTCGGTGCAGTACCTGTCGATGATGCCCGCCCTGGAGTCCCACACGGAGCTGCGCCGCTCGCGCATCGACTCCTGGCGCACCCTCAGCACCCCGGACTGGAACGGCACCCTGGTCGGCGACGCGGTCAGGCACGAGTCGCTGCGCTACGGGCCGGCCGAGCTGAACGGGCTGGGGCGCAGGCTGCTGGGCCTCGACTCCTGGCACGACGGCGGTGACGGCGACAGCGACAGCCACGGCGCTGCCGCGGACGAGCGCGGGTCCGACCTCATGAGCGGAGAGCACGCATGCGCCGTGTCTGTCTGACCCTGCCCACCGACCGGGCCTGCGCCGGGACGATCGGTGCCGTGCACCAGGAGGCCGCCTGGGCGGCCGCCAACTTCGACGTCGAGGTGCACCTGCTGGTGCTGGACTCCTCCGACCCGGGCACCTTCGCCGAGCACGCCGCAGCCGTCCGCGCGGCGCCGACGGTGCCGAACGTGGTGGTGCACCATCTGGACGAGGCCGCGCAGCGCGCGTTCCTGCGCGAGGCGATCGACCGGGCGGAGGTGCTCCAGCCGGACCTGGTGCTGGCGCTGATGCTGCCGAGCCGGTCCTCCTACGGCGCCTGCACCAACCGGGCGTTCCTGATCGCCAGGGCGCTGGGCTGCGAGTCGGTCCACCGCCGCGACTCCGACCTCCGCTACCAGCTGCTGGACGGCGTCCCGGTCCATCCGGTCCGGCACGAACTGGCCTCCCTGGGCAGGCGCGCGAGCGAGGCGGCCGCGGGTGTCGACGAGATCGACCTGGACCCGGCGTATGCGCACCGGCCGGTGTCCATGGTCGGCGCCTCCTTCGTGGGCGAGCTCTCCGTCGACATCGGCGAGGTCGAGCGGCTGGACCCGGAGGTCTACCACGACCTCGTCAGCCTGTGGGCGCCGGCGGACTGGTCGGCGGAGCAGAAGCGGGACCTGGTCGCCGAGTCGTTCCGCGGCGCGGGCAGCGAGACGTTCAGCGGAGACCGCGCGACGCTGACCGTGGTGGACCCGATGCGGGTGGACATGAGCAATATCAGTTTCCACCAGGTGCAGGAGCTGGTCCCGCTGCCGCCGGGGACCGAGACGATCGGCAGCGACTACTTCCTGATCCATCTGGTCCACGACGCCGGACTGCCCGGTGTGCTGCACAACCGGCACATCGTCAACTACTACACCCCCGAGCGGCGCACCGACGCCGGGTTCGCCGCCTACCACGTGCGGCTGGTGAAGTTCTTCCTGTCGATGCTCTACTTCAACGACGTCTACGCCCGGATGGCGGCGGCCGGCGAGTCGCTGCTCGACGACCAGGACCGGGTGCGGCCCGATCTGATCGCCCGGTTCCTGCGGCAGAGCGCCGAACTCGACCGGGGCGAGAACGTCCAGCGGTTGCGCAGCCTGGACCGCTCCTACCGCAGACTGGGCGGCCGTTACGCGGCCTTCGCCGACCTGCTGGCCGTCCGCGGCCCCCGGCTGCTGGACGAGGCCCGGCGCGACATCGAGGACTTCGCCCTGCTGACCGAGGTCTGGGGTCCGCTGATGCGGGCTGCCGCGGTCACGTCCCTCGACCCGCGCACGTCTCCGGCGCCGGGACGGCAGCTGGAGCGCAGCCGCACATGACGCACCGGAACGAGCCGCTGTCCGGAGTCATGTCCGACGCACTGTCCGACGTACTGTCCGACGCCCTGTCCGCCGCCGCCGGGGACCGCATCTTCTTCGACCTCGACGGGATCGAGGCGCGCTACGCCGCCCTGCGGCGCGAACTGCCGCAGGTGGGAATCCGCTTCGCAGTCAAGGCCTGCCCGGTGGACGAGGTGCTGGCCTGCCTGGCGGGACAGGGCGCCGGCTTCGACGCGGCGTCCCCGCAGGAGATCGTCCAGGCGCTGCGGACCGGATTACCCGCCGGCTCCGTCCACTACGGAAACACCGTCAAGTCCGATCGGAACATCGCCGAGGCCCACCGGCTGGGTGTGCGCGACTTCGCCACCGACAGCGTCGCGGACGTCGCCGCGATAGCGCGCCACGCTCCCGGCGCGCGGGTCTTCTGCCGGCTGGCCACCAGCGGCGAGGGCGCGCTGTGGGGTCTCAGCAGGAAGTACGGGTGCTCGGCCCGGGAAGCGCCGGCGGTGCTGGCGGCGGCCCGGGCGGCGGGTCTGACCCCGGCGGGCCTGTCGGTGCACGTGGGCTCGCAGCAGATGACCGCAGGGGCCTGGCGGGACGCCTTCGACTCGCTGGCCGGGACGCTCGCCGCGCTGAACCGGCGCGGCATCCACCCGGACCACGTCAACCTGGGCGGCGGCCTGCCGGCCCTCGGCTACCTGGACCGGCACGGCCGGCCCCTGGAGCCGCCGCTGGACAAGATCCTGGCCGTGATCCGCGAGGGTGCGGCCCGGCTCCGGGAGGTGTCGGCCCGGCCGCTGGACCTGATCATGGAGCCGGGCCGGCACCTGGTGGCCGACCACGGCGCGATCCGGGCCCAGGTGGCCCGGCTGACCGCCCGTCAGCAGCCGGGCGGGGAACGGGAGCACTGGCTCTACCTCAGCTGCGGCAAGTTCAACGGCCTGTACGAGATGGACGCGCTGCAGTACCGGCTGGTCTTCCCCACCCATAGCCCGGACGCGCCCCGGGTGCCCGCCGTGGTCGCCGGTCCCACCTGCGACGGCGACGACGCCTACCCGCGCGGGCACAGCCCGGTCCCGGTGCCCCGGGACCTCGACTCGGGCGATCCGGTCTGGGTGCTCTCGGCCGGCGCCTACGCCACCAGCTACCTCACCCAGGGGTTCAACGGCTTCCCGCCGCTCGGCCACACCTGCGTGCGCGGCAGCGGGCTGCCCGCTGCGAGCGCAGAGAGCGCAGGGAGGCCGCGTGGCTGAGGAGTTGAGTATCCGTCGGATCCGTCCGGACGACTGGGACGGCATCGTCGCCCTGGAGTCCCGCGCCTACGCCCCGCTCGGCCTGTCGGAGCAGCGGGCGGCGCTGGAGTCCCGGGCGCGGGCCTCCCCGGCCACGTGCTTCGTGGTCGAGTTCGAGTCGAGAGCGCCGCTGCGACGTCGCGTCGCAGCGTACGCGCTGGCTCTGCCCTATCCCAGGTTCCGGTATCCGGGACTGGGCGAGCCGGAGCAGGAGGCCTTCCGCGCAGGCAACCTGCATCTGCACGACCTGGTCGTCGCCGAGGAGCTGCGCCGCCGCGGGCTGGCCGCCCGGCTGCTGGCCCGGCTGGAGGTGGTCGCCCGGACGCAGCGGCACCGGCATGTCTCCCTGGTCGCGGTCGCCGGCAGCGAGTCCTTCTGGTCGCGCCACGGTTTCGCCGTCCACCGCGATGTCGCCGCCGAGCGGCACTACGGCGCCCGCGCCGTCTACATGTCCAAACCGCTCGGCGCCCCGCCGCACGGCTCACCCCCGCACCACGAAGGAGACTGACGCCCATGTTCCGTGTCCAGGACGAGTTCCGCCGGACCCAGCTGGCGGTGGTGGCGCTGTTCTGCTCGCTCGGCTTCCAGTACGCCACCTGGGCCTCGCGGATACCCGCGATCAAGGCGCACCTGGGTCTGAGCGCGGCCGAGGTGGGCCTGCTGCTGATGGCCACCGGCGTGGGCGCGGTGGCGTCGTTCCCGCTGGTGGCGCTGCTGATGAAGCGCCTGGGCTCGCGCCGGCTCTCGCTGCTGTCGGCGCTCTGCCTGGCCCTGCTGCTGTTCGCCATGGCTGAGCTGCCGGACTATCCGACGGCACTGGTGGTGATGTGCGCCGACGGTGTGCTGGTGGGCGCGTTGAACGTGGCGATGAACGCGCAGGGCGCGGCGCTGGAGGTGCGGTTCGGGCGGAACACCATGGCCACGCTGCACGCCACCTTCAGCGGCGGGTCGCTGGTGGCCGCGCTGATCGCCTCCGGCATCAGCCTGCTGACCTCGTCCGTGCTGCTGCACTTCACGGTCGCCGCGGGCCTGCTGCTGCTCGCTGTCGCCTACGCCCGGCCCGGCCTGCTGACGCAGGACAAGCCCGCCGGAGCGGCCGAAGCCGCCGAAGCCGCCGGTCCCGGTGCGTCCGGCGAGGTGAAGGAGCCGAAGGAGCGGCGGCGCAGGCTGACCCTGCCGGCCCGGCTGACCCTGTGGATGGGCCTGGCCATGGCCTTCGGCACCGTCACCGAGGGGGCCATGAACGACTGGTCCTCGCTCTACCTCAAGGACGTCGCCAGGGCGTCGGCCGGGCTGGCGCCCATGGGCATCGCGGTGGTCTCGGTCACCATGGTGCTGGCCCGCCTGCTCACCGACGGCCGGCGCGACCGCTGGGGCGACGGCCGGATCGTCCGCACCGGCAGCGCGCTGGCTGCCCTGGGCCTGGCACTGGCCCTGTTGAGCGGAGGCCTGGTCCCGGCGCTGATCGGGTTCGCCTGCGTGGGCCTGGGCGTCGCCGCGGTCACGCCCTGCGTCTACGTGGCGGCGGCGGCCCAGGGGTCGGACGCGCTGACGCTGGTCGCCACCATGGGCACGGTCGGCCTGCTGGCCGGGCCACCGGTGATCGGATTCATCGCCAACGCGAGCGGCCTGGTCTGGGGCATGGGCGCGGTCGCCGCCTGCGCCCTGATCGTGTCGCTGTGCGCGACCCGGATCCACTGGGCCCCGGCCGTCGACTCCGCGCACGAGCCCGGGCCCCGGGCCACCCCGGTCGAGGCCGAGGCGGTGTAGCGGGTCCCACGGGTGCGGGGCCGCGGCAGGTGCCGCGGCCCCGCACCGGCGCGTCGGAGCGTCAGAGCAGGTCGAACTGCTCCCAGGTGCCGATGGCGGTGCGGTTGGCGATCAGCGGGCTGGCGCCGGCGTTGTCCGCGGTGACGTAGCAGTTGTTCACCAGGGCGAGCAGGCTGACCGTGCCGTTGGAGTTGTGCACCAGCTTGAAGGTCTCCCAACCGCCGACCGAGGTGCGGTTGGCGATCAGGGCCTTGGCCCCGGCGTTCTCGGCCGTCACGATCATGTTGTTGGCGTGGGCCCGCAGCGCGATGTTGCCGTTGCCGGCGTCGAGCTGGTCGAACTGCTCCCAGGGGCCGACCGCGGTGCGGTTGGCGATCAGCGGGTCCGCCCCCGCGTTGTCCGCGGTGACGATCATGCTGTTGGCGCGGGACCGCAGGCTGATGACCGTGGTGCCGCCGCTGCTGACGACGGGTTGGGTGGGCCGGGTGGCGGTCAGCGCGATCTGGCCCTTCAGCATCCTGCCGCCGTCCGCGGTGAGGCGGAGGTAGTAGTCGCTGCTGCAGGCGGTGCCGTCCTCGTCCAGGGCGAGCAGCCCTGATCCGGTGGGGACGCCGGCCGCGGTCGCGGCGGTCTTGGCGATCTGGTTGCCCTCGTTGAACTCGTCGAACATCGAGATGTAGATGCCCTGCGCGCCCACCCGCTTCATGTTGTAGAACTGCCGCCACATGAAGTCGCCGTGCGCGCGCTGACGGGCCGACAGGTCGCCGGGCAGCACGCACGGCTGGTAGTCGATGCCGTTGGCGTTGCAGTCGGCCTGGTCGCCGGTGTTGACGTTGGTGTAGAAGCTGTCGGAGTCCGCGGCGGTGCCGATCCGGCCGACCATCCAGGGCGAGATCATGTTGAAGGCGTGGTAGACGTCCAGGTAGCCGGCCCGGGAGTCGTTGACGCCGGTGCGCCAGTAGGTCGGCACCCCGCCCATCACGTAACATCCCTGGCTCTTGAACCAGTTGACAACGTCGAGGCAGGTCGCCGCGTCCCACGGGTGGTTGCTGTCGTTGAAGCCGAACCCCCAGATGCCGACCACCGGCTTGCCGTTCTGGTGCGCGTAGGCGGAGGAGGAGGTGTAGGCGGACATCTTGTTGGTCCAGTCCGCCTTGATCTCCGCCTGCATGCTGGTCCAGCCGCTGACGTCGTACATGATGTAGAACTTCACGCCGTGGCTCTCGGCGGAGGTGCGCACCAGGGCGGTGACGGCGTCCCGGATCGGCCCCTCGCCGCCGGTCGGGTTGAAGCGCTGGAGGGCGGCGGTGTCGCAGCCGTTCTGGGACATCCAGGCGAAGTGGGTGTCGGTGCTCTGGGCGTCGTAGTTGGAGTAGAGCTTGGCGGCAGCGCCGTTGCCGAGGGCGGCGAAGCCCGTCTGGTAGCTCTTGCTGTACTCCGACATGTCCGGCCAGGCCTTGATGCCGCTGTTGCTGGGGGAGGGCGGCTGGGAGGAGTTGGGGCTCCAGTGCCACCACGCGTTGATGGGGGAGTTGTCGCCGATGCAGGCGAACCAGCCCTGGTAGCCGACCGTGATCTTGCCGACCACGTCCCCGGCCGGGCTGGCGGCCGGTTGCGCGGACACGGCGGCGCTGGCCGCGTCCCAGGCCGGCAGTGCGCCGACGGCGGTCCCGGCGACGGCGATGCCGATGAATGTACGACGAGTCATGCCCATGATGTGGGTTCACTTTCCAGGGATCGGTGGTGGGTTTCGGTAGGTGATGCCGAAGTGATGAAGGTCAGGGGCGATGGGCGACCGGGGGTGATGGGGGGTCAGGAGGCGAAGGCCCCGAATCCGGAAAGCTGTCCGGCCGGCCACCCGGTGTTGCCGGTGAAGGTCAGCCGCAGGTACCGGGCTGCGGTGCCGGACGGGAGGGTGACGGTGACCGTGTTGCCGGTGGCGGGATCGAAGGTGTGGCCCGCCGAGGCGGTCAGCGTGGTGTACGTGCCGTTGTCGGTGCTGCCCAGGACGGAGAAGGTCTCGGTGCGGGCGGACCAGGCGGTGGCCGGCGGAAGGGTCAGCACGAGCCGCCCCACTGCGTGGGTGGCGCCGAGGTCGACGGTCAGGCTCTGCGGGAAGGCGTTGTCGGTGCTCTCCCAGTAGGTGTCGGCATTGCCGTCGACCGTGTTGGAGGCGGTGTAGTTCTGGGTGTGGCCGGTGTCGGACACCGTCGCGCGCAGCGCCAGGTCGGTGCCGGCCGGCGGGGCAGTGGTAGGCGGCGCAGTGGTCGGCGGGGCGGTGGTCGGGGTGCCGCCGCCGGTCGGGGCGGGGCCGGTCGGCGGCAGCCCGGTCGGCGTCGGGAAGGCGGTGAGCACAGGTGCGGTGCTCCAACCGCTGTTGCCGCTGCCCTGGTTGATGGCGAAGGTGCCCGCGCTGTTGTTGGGGTAGCCGTAGTTGTACGCGCCCGCGACCTTGACGTTCGACGCGGTGAGCCCGCTGACCGAGGCGGAGCCCGTGGTCTCGGCCTGGAATACCGTGGTGCCGGTCCAGTTGACGGTGTTGTTGCTGAAGACGAGACCGGAAACGGCGTAGCCGGAGCCGCCGCCGGAGACGATCTCGAAGGCCTCGTAGGGGCTGTAGTAGACGGCATTGCCGCTGACGTTCACGGTCGCGTCGGTGAAGGCCGAGTTGAACGAGTCGAAGCGCATGGCGCCCATCGCGTGGCCCCAGTTGGGGTTGAGCGCGCCGGTGCGGATCAGGGTGTTGTCGGAGACGGTGGTGGTTCCGGACAGCGGGGTGAACGGGGACAGGAACGCCTGGTTGGAGACGGCGATCCCGCTGCCCAGGGCGTTGGTGTCGGCGATGGTGTTGCCGGTGACGGTGTTGCCGGAGCCGCCGTAGACCGCGATGCCGTTGGCCAGCGTCGGCTGGACGACGGTGTTGTGGCTGAGGGTGATGCCGGTGTCGGGCGACGGCATGGACCACAGGGCCAGTCCGTCGTCGCCGGTGTTGCGCAGGAAGTTGCCGGTGACGGTGTCGTTGCTCGCGTTGCCGTTGAAGTTCAGGCCGTCGGCGTCGGTGGACAGCACGACGCAGTTCTTCACGGTGATTCCGCTGTTGCCGTACTGCAGCCAGAAGCCGACGTTGGTGTCCTGGATCCACAGCCCGTCCACTGTCGCGCCGCTGCCCAGCGACCCGTTGACGGCGTTGGCGGAGCTGTCGTCGTGCCGGCCCACGGTGGAGCCGAGGATCGCGAAGCCGCTGAGGTTGACCGGGCCGGACACGGCCGAGCCGTTGTTGATGAACTCGTTGGTGGCCAGCTGCGAGTACCAGCTGCCCGCGCCCACGAAGGTGGCCTTGGCGACCTGGAGCGCGGAGGTGATCCTGAACGTGCCCTGCGGTATCCACACCGGCACGCCCGCCGACGCTGCGGCGGCGATGGCGGTACGGAAGGCGTTGGTGGAGTCGCCGCTGCCGCTGGCGTCCGCACCTTCGCTGACCACCGAGACGGAGCCGGCGGGCTGGGCGGCCGGAGCGGCGACGTCGAAGAAGTCGGCGACGTCGAGGGTGTAGGGCAGGGCCGTGTCGCCCGCGTCCACCTGGAACTTGACGGTCGATCCGGCGGCCACCGTGGAGGGGAGCCGCAGCCGGGCGTCGTCGTAGAGCTTGTGGGTCCTGCTGCCGGTGATGCCGGTGCTGATGTAGCTGTAGGCGGAGGTGAGCGGGAGTTCCGTGCCCAGCCTGGTCCCGTTGACGTAGACGGAGAGCCTGCCCGAGGCGCCCTGCGGGACGGCGTAGTGCAGATCCAGCGCGTTGGCTGCGGACGACAGGGTGAACTGCAGGTACTGGCCCTGCGCGGTGAGCTGCACGGCCTGCCGGCCCGAGGCCTCGGTGGCCAGGTCTCCCTGGGTGTAGTCGGGACCGATCACCTTGCCGTCGGTGGCGGCCTGCGCGCCCTCGGCCTCGTACTCGGCCATGCCGGGGACGGCGGCCCCGCTCGTGCTCGCGGCGGCCGCGGCGGTGGCCGTGCCCGGAACGACGGCGGCGCCTGCCGGGTCCCACGGGGAGGTCGTGAGAAGTAACCCGAGGGTGGCGGCGGCCAGGGCGGTGGCTCCGGCCAGCGCCTGGGCCCGCAGTCCGGGCCGGTACTTGTGGCGGGAGCGGGAGGCGGTGTTCAACGGGATCCTTCCTGGGGACGGGAGGCGACCTGGTCGATGCGCAGGACGGAGCGGTACAGGGTCGGGCGGAACAGGGTGAGGCAGGGCAGGGCAGGGCTGGCTGGGCTGCGTGACGACAGGGGCCTGACACGGTGACAACTGGCCCTGCGGCTGGGGGTGGTGAGCCGCGCGAGGGCAGGATCGTGTTTGAGAAGTGAACCAATCGATCGCGATCAGTTCGCAATTTGCCCTGTGCTGTCAAATATTTGCTTCGAGACTTGATTGAACTGCTTCAAACCTGACGGAGTCAAGGTCTGGACCAATCCGGAACCCGGTGGATCATGTGAAACTTTCTTCACCCCGGATGGGCGCCGAAGACCTGGTGCAGAATGTCCATGTACGCGCCGTGGCCGCTGGAGCTGGGCCAGGCGGTGGCCGATTCCACCGCGGTGCCCTCGCCCCACTCGTTGTAGGTCACGACGAGTTGGAACGGCGCGCCCGAAGTGGCGACCGCGGTGGCGTCGCTGCGGAACCGGGCCAGGTCGCGGGGGACCGTCGGGGTGGCGGCGTCGTTCTTCCAGAAGCCCGGGGAGAGCACCGCCGAGTAGCCCTGTTGGATGTCCAGGCCGGATTCGTACTGATGCCAGCCCTGTGGTTGGTCGGCACAACTGCGGTAGCCGCCGAACACCTTGAGCACGACGTAGTACCCCTCGGTCCGGTTGGCCTGCGCCCAGCGGGTGGCCATGGCGCAGCCGTCGTCGCCCGAGGCGTAGACGAAGACGACCGGTTTCCCGTCGATGTGCAGCCAGGTCGGCTGGTCGGAGTACTTGCGCAGATAGCTGAGATCCGACGTGATCGTCGCCACCGAGGGGTTGGAGTAGGCCTCCTCCTCGTAGTAGACGGTCCAGGAGAAGCCGAGCTTGGCCCCCTCGGACATCAGCAGCGGCAGCCGCTTGTCCTCGCGCTTGCCCGCGCCCCACCAGGAGGAGATGCCGGCTTCGAGCCCGCCGTACTGCATGTCCTTGATCTGACGGTCGACCGTGGCCGGGTCGTCGACGGAGTAGTAGCCGGCCGAGGGCTTGTACTTGCTGCCTCCGTTGGCGAAGTTCTCGCTGTACCACGGGTAGTAGAAGGCGGCCCGCACAGGCAGCTTGGCACTGCTGACAGTTGGCGCCTTCGCCGGTGCGACCGGCTTGGGGGCGGAGGCCTTCGCGGACGGCGCGGGCTTGCTCGGCGACGGCGGCTTGGCGACCGGTGCGGACTCGGGGGCCGTCGCCGCCGCTCGGACCGAAGGAGCGGCCTGGGGGGCGTTCTTCGCATCGTGCCCGAACGCCCCGCCGGTGCAGGCCACTGCTCCGCCCACAAGGACCACCGAGGCGGCGGAGGCGAGGACGGCGGCCTTGCCCAGGGACACGCCACCACCCCAGGCATGGGCCGAACGGCTTCCCGTCCGTGCAGCTCTGCCCGCGCCACGAGCGACCGTCCGGCCCGCCGCCGCGCTTCCGCCGCCGCCGATCGCCGCGCCGCCCGCCGCTGCGCCGACCACCCCGGACCGCGCCAGGGTCAGCAGCACCAGCGGCACCGGTGTCAGCGCCAGCCCGGACAGCAGTCGTTCGGCCGGCACCGTCTGCCGACCCAGCCCGGCGCACTGCGCGCAGCCGCGCACATGACGGGCGATCCGCTTGCGCCACAGGCCGGCCGGTCGGCCGTCCCAGCCGCGCAGCACGGTGTCGTGCTCCGGACACCGGGGCACCGCCTTGAGCGAGCGGACGACCGCCCGTGCCGTCTCCAACTGGGCCTTCATCCGCTGCACCCGGACCGCGGTCTGCGGCATCGGCAGGTCCATCGCGGCGGCCAGTTCACTGCGGGTCAGCTGGCCCGCGGCCTCCAGCCACCACAGCGACAGCAGTTGCCGGTCGCCCGCGTCCAGCCAGCGGGTGGCCTCGGCCACCTCCTGGCGCTGGTCGGACAGGCTCAGCTCGGTGACCGTCAGGTCGACGAAGTCCGCCCCCGGATCGGCCAGCAGCGCCGTCTCCTCCAGGCCCTCGATCGGTGCGGTGGCCGGCTCGCCGCGACGGATCCGCCAGTGCTTGCGCACCTGCCGCATGGCGATCGCGACCAGCCAGGACCTGAACGCCTCCGGGTCCTGCAGCTTCCGCACGTCGCGGATCATCTGCAGCATGATCTCCTGCACGACGTCGTCGATGTCGGCGGGGGAGTTCAGCGCCCGGCCCACGATGTTGTAGACCAGCGGCAGGTAGTCGGCCACCAGCGCGTCCAGCGCCTGCTGGTCGCCGGTCCGAGCGGCCCGCACCACGTCGACCGGTGTCCACGGCCCGTCCGGCCGGTGCTGTCCACTGCGTGAGAACTGGGTCATGACTATGGAGGGCCTCTGATCGGCGTCGCGATAACACAAATCTGCTCGCTCGGGCGGAGGTCCGCGTCGCGGCCGACCGCTCCGTGCGCCCGGGTGGACAACCCGACGACTTCGTCGCGTCAGCGTCGGCGGGGAAGACGACCCACGAGTTCGTGGATCTGCTCGAGCTGGACGGCGAGGTCCGTGGCAGTCGTCGCCGTCTCGGTCATGAGCCGTCCCACCACCGTTGCCGCCGGGTCAAGCGCCATTGCGCCCAGGCCGGCGAAGCTGAGAAGCAGGCTCTTGGACAGCAGCTCAGCCAGCTCGGCGAGCGCGGCCAGGGTCCGTGCGAGGTCTTTCGGTTGACTGAAGCCGGTGTCGCCGTGGGCGAGACCGGCCGTCAGCTCCCGCAGGTTGTCCCGCGCCTGCATCGCATGATGGCTGGGAATGCTGGTACCCATCGCGCTGGAGTCCTTGTCTTCGACGACAGGCGCCCACTCTGCCGTACCCGGCGCTGCCGCACACCCCCGCGATGTGCGGGTGCCGGCTCCACTCGGTGCGGCAGGCCGCCGGCGGACCGTCCGGGGGGTGCGCTGTGGCGGTGGGGCAGGGATGGAACTGACGGTGGTTCACAGATCCGCGATGGTTTCGGCGGACCGGCTGACCGGGAGTGAGTCGGTCAGCTCGGGGCTGTGGACGGGGCGGCCGCCGAGCAGGGTGTGGGTGGGCTTGAGGTCGCGCAGGGCGTCGCCGGTGCAGCGGGCCGGGTCCTGGTCCCAGACTGTGAGGTCGGCGAGGCGGCCGGGGGTGAGCGTGCCGCGCAGATGCTCCTCGCCGGTCAGGCGGGCGGCGTTGACGGTGTGCAGGGCGACGGCCTCGTCGTAGGTGATGGCGTGCTCGAGGCCCTTGACGCCGATGACGGTCTGCCGGGTGGTCATGCCCCAGACCGAGCGCATGGCCCCGAACCGGCCGACCGGGAAGTCGGATCCGGCACTGACCTGGGCGCCCAGGTCGACCCAGCCGCGGGCGGGGAAGAGCCGGGCGACCCGCTCCGGGCCCCAGAAGCCCTCCTCGACCTCGGCGGTGTCGTGCAGCAGCGGCTGCTGGATGGTGACCGGGACACCCAGGGCGACGGCGCGGGCGCGCTGCTCCGGCCCGGCCAGGCCTCCGTGCTCCATCACCAGCGTGCCGGCGGGCAGACCGGGGTTGCGGTCCAGGACGCGTTCGTAGACGTCCAGCAGGACGCGGACCGCGCGGTCGCCGTAGGCGTGGGTGCCGACCCGCCAACCGCGGCGGACCACTGCCTCGACCGCCTCGACCAGCGCGTCCGGCTCCCAGGTCAGCATCCCGGAGAAGGTGTGGTCGCAGGCGTACGGCTGCTCGGTGGCCCCGGCCTCCAGGCCCCCGTCCAGGCCGAACTTCACGCCCCACACCGACAGCCACGGGTCGGAGTCGTCACGCCACTCCTCCATGGCGTCGAGCACGTTCTCCACCTGGGCCGCGCTGGTCAGTCCGAGCGCGGAGACCAGCGCCCGCACCCGGGTGCCGAGCGCCCCCGCCGCACGGGCGGCCAGGAGCACCGCGTAGTCCTCAGGGGTGACCGCGCAGTCGCGCACGGTCCCGATGCCCGTGGCGGCGTAGTCGCGGCCGGCCAGACGCAGTCCGTCGATGCGCTCGGTCCGGTCCGGGGCCGGGACCAGGCGCTCCACCAACCGCAGGGCGTTGTCGATCAGCCTGCCGTCCAGCCTGCCGTCGGCGCCGCGGCCGATGGTGCCGCCGGGCGGCACGGGGGTGTCCTCGGTGATGCCCGCCAGACGGAGCGCGAAGGTGTTGACGACGTCGTTGTGGCCGCCGCGCTTGACCAGGACCGGGTGCCGGTCGGTGGCCTGGTCGAGCTCCGCCGCGGTGGGCATGCGGCGCTCGGCCAGATTGAGTTCCTGCCAGTTGGTGGTGGTGCGGATCCACTCGCCCTCGGGGGTGACCGCGGCCCGCTGCCGGATCAGGTCCAGGAACTCAGGGATGTTCCGGGCCCGGTGGACCGGGACGTCATGGGCGCCGAGCGCCGCGAAGATCAGGTGGGTGTGGGTGTCGTCGAACGCCGGCAGCACGGTGGACCCCGGCAGGTCCAGGACGGTGGTCCGGGCGGTCACCCAGGAGTCCAGGCCGTTCGGGTCGGCGGACAGCGCGGCGATGCGTTCCCCACGCACCGCCAGGGCCCGCTGCGGGGCCTGGCCGGGCACCAGGGTGTGCACCGCAGCGGCCCGGACCAGCAGGTCGGCTCCATGATCAGTCATCGTCTTCTCCCACGTCAGCTCGGCACTCTCGCTCTACCTCCACTGTTCTACGGACTCGCCGCAGGAAGACATACCCATCGGGGCCATAAACGCAGGAACAACGCCATCGATACCGCCTACCATGCAGATCATGAGACAGGAACTCGACGAGACGGACCGTCGGATCACGGCCGTCCTGCTGGCCTCGCCCCGTGCCTCCTGGCGCGACGTCAGCCGCTGTCTGGGGCTGTCGGAGCGCACCGTCGTACGCCGCGCCGCGCCGCTGTACGCCGACGGGACCCTGCGTGCCACCGCCGTGCGCAACCCGGCCCGGCTTCCCGGCCTGGTCCCGGTCGCGCTGCGGATCCGCTGCCGTCCCAACAAGATTCGGCAGGTGGCCGGCGCCCTCTCCCGCCGCGCGGACACCGTCTGGGTGGACATCCTCGGCGGCGGCGACGAGATCTCCGCCATCTTCTTCCTGGACGGCCCCGACGCCCGCAACACCCTGCTGCTGCGCGACCTGCCGGCCACCGACGCGGTGCACTCCTGGGTCGCGCACACCCTGCTGCGCGTCTACCTCGCCGCCTTCCGCTGGACCGCGGGCCTGCTCTCACCCGAGGAGACGGCCGGTCTCGCCGCGGTTCCGCCGACCGCGCCACCAGCGCCCCTCGACCTCGACACCGCCCTGATCGCGGCCCTCGCCGAGGACGGCCGCGCCACCTACACCGACCTCGCCCTCCGTGCCGGCACCACCCCGCTCACGGCCCGTAGGCGGCTGGACGCCCTGGTGCGCGGCCAGGCCGTCCGGTTGGCCACCGAGGTGGACCTCGCGCTGCTCGGTGTGCACGCCGAGGCCCTGCTGTGGATCACTGTCCGACCCGGGGCGCTGGAGTCCACGGCCGAGGCCCTGACCGCCCACCCGCAGGTCCGCTTCGCGGCGGCGACGACCGGCCCCGCCAACCTCCTGATCGCCCTGGCCGCCACCGACCTGGACGCCCTCTACACCTTCCTGGTCACCACCATCGGCCCGCTGGGCGGGATCACCGCCATCGAGACCACCCCGCTGCTCGCCACCGCCAAACGCACCGGCCTCATCCGCGGTACGAACCACGGTGAGCGCGTGCTGTAGCGGGCCGGGCGTCTCCGGCCGGCGTGGCGTCGGTCCGTCGCGAGCGACCGGTGGTCAGGCAGGGCGGGGCGCCGGGCCGGCCGAGTCGCGGACGACGACGTGGGTGCCCATCTTCGTCCGCTGCTGGGCGCCCGGGTGGTCGGCGCGGTTGAGGGCGAGCCGGACCGCGGTGCGGCCCAACTCCTCGTGCGGGATGTGGACGGTGGTGAGGGCCGGGTAGAGCTCCTGGGCCAGTGGGATGTCGTCGTTGCCGACCACCGAGACGTCCTCCGGGACGCGCCGGCCGGCCTCGCGCAGGGCGTGCAGCACACCGGCCGCCACCATGTCGGTGATGGCGTAGACCGCGGTGAAGACGACCCCGTCGGCGATCAGTCGGAGGGTCTGCTCGTAGCCCGACTCCCGGGAGAACTCCCCGGGGACCATGAGTGACTGATCGGGCGTCAGCCCGCGGCTGAGCAGCGCCCGTTCGTACCCGCGGACCCGTTCGTCCGAGGTGGAGAGGCCGGGCTGGGTGCCCAGCAGCACGATGCGCTCATGGCCCAGCGAGAGCAGATAGCTGGTCATGGCGAAGGCGCCGCCCTCGTTGTCGTACTCGACCACCGTCTCCGGCACGTCCGGGCCGAGCGAGGGGCGTCCGGCGAGGACCAGTCGGGAGCCGGCCGCGTCCAGCGCGCGGGCGAGCTTGACCATGCGCTCGCCGTACCCGGGGGTGGACGGCGCGCCGCCCACCAGGACCACCGCCTCGGCGCGCTGCTCGCGCATCAGGTTGATGACGGCGAGCTCGCGGGCCGGGTCGCCGTGCGTGGTGCAGACCAGGCACAGCCGGCCCTCGGCGGTGGCCTGCTGCTCCACTCCCATGGCGATATGGGCGAAGAAGGCGCCGGTGATGTCGTTGACGACGAAGGCGACGGTGTTGGAGGTGGAGGCGACCAGGGCGCGGGCATAGGCGTTGACGACGTAGTCGAGGTCGCGCATGGCGCGCTGGACCCGGGACCTGGTGGAGCCGGCGACCGGGTAGGTGCCGCCGATGACCCGGGAGACGGTGGCGGGGGAGACCCCGGCCCTGGCCGCGACCTCCTTGATGGTGCCGCGCTTGATCTCGCTGCCGCGCTTGGCGTCTCCCTCGCGCTTGGCGTCTCCCTCGTGTTTCACGTCGCCCTCGGGCCGGCCCCCTCCTTCGTGTCCCGGGCCGTCGTCCCGCCGTGTCCCACGCTTCGCCATGGTGTCGCCGCTCTTCCCGCTCGTCCGCCCGCTCATCCGCTCCGTCGCTGCATCGTAGGAGGTGCGGCACCGCGGAGCAGTACCTCCCTGCAGTGTTCAGGCCACCCGTTCCAGGTCGGCGAGGAGAATCTGGTGCTGCAGCGGCAGTCCCTCGACCAGGGGTTCGACTTCTTCGACGACGGTACGGCCGAGCCGTTCCAGTTCATTGCCCTGGGAGCCGGCGATGTGCGGGGTGAGCAGGACGTTGGGCAGCGTGAAGAGCGGGGAGTCGGCCGGCAGCCCGCGCTCCC
Source organism: Streptacidiphilus carbonis (assembly GCF_000787775.1). GTDB lineage: Bacteria > Actinomycetota > Actinomycetes > Streptomycetales > Streptomycetaceae > Streptacidiphilus > Streptacidiphilus carbonis. Next base: position 89,550 of record NZ_BBPM01000021.1, read on the forward strand.
AGCAGCCTTCGGTGACCAGGCTGCGGATGCTCCCCGCCGCGTGCGGCACGGCGCGCAGCCGGGGGGCCGCGGCCAGTACCTCCGCGTCCGGCTGCGGGCAGCCCCAGCCGGTGACCAGGATCTCGGTGCCCTCCAGCGCCATGGCCGCGGCGGACCGGCGGAAGTCGCGGACCACCAACGAGTCGTCGACCTCGACCAGTTCCTTCAGCCGGTTCATCAGCCGCAGCGGGAACAGTCCGGAGAGGTGCTCGGGCGCGATGGCGAACAGCGCGGTCGCTCAGCCACGGTCCCTGCTTCCCGGCGTGGTACGGACGGTGGCCTGAGCCGGGCGGACCGAAGCTGGGCAGGGGGGTCATCGCGCTCCTGAGCTGCGGGCCCGGTCTTCGAACCGGGAAGGGGAACGTTCAGAAATCGCTTTCCAAGCTAGCGAGACGGCCACTGCGGGTCAACGGGGCGGTCCCGGAAGATCTCAAGGGAAGCGGTCGAACGGCTGGTGAGCAGCGGTAATGGTGGTCACGTGGCCATTCCCAGGGCCGGGACCCGGGAGTTTTCGCTGTACGACATCTTGCCCGACCGGCAGCCCACCCCTAACTTGCGTAGAGACCGATTTCTATCGCACCTCCAGGAGGAGTTCGATGAACGGCAGACCGGCCGCCATGGCCACCGCAACCGCAGTGCTGCTCTCGATATCGGTCCTGGCGGGTTGCTCCAGCGGCGCCAAGACGGCCAAGTCGAGTGGTCCGGTCACCATCGAGTACTGGAGCTGGGAGGAGTCGCCTACGGTCGATCCGGTGGTCGCCAAGTTCAACGCGACCCACAAGGACGTCCAGCTGAAGTTCGTCAAGGAGGCCGACAACCCCGGCACCCAGCAGAACGTACGCAACGCGGTGGCCGCCCAGAAGAACGTGCCCTGCCTGGTGCAGAACTTCGGCGAGGCGCCGTCGCTGGCCTCCGAGGGGCTGGCCGACGACATCACCGCCGACCTGGACCCGTACCTGAAGCAGGGCCTGTTCGCCCAGTCGGCGCTCGCCTCGGCCCAGGCGGGAGGCAAGTACTACGCGGTTCCCGGCGGCTCCACGCCGGCGTTCATGGTGATCAACCGAAAGCTGTACGACCAGTACGGCGTCGCCGTCCCCAAGACCTGGGCCGACGTGATCGCGGCCGGCAAGGTGTTCAAGCAGCACGGCATCTATGTGATGAACCTGGCCGGCGAGGACCCGAGCACCCTGATCAACCTGGTCCAGCAGGCCGGCGGCAGCTGGTACCGGATCGACGGCGACAAGTGGAAGGTCGACTTCCTGTCGCCCGAGTCCCTGAAGGCCGCCTCGGTCGTGCAGCAGCTGATCGACGACAACCTGGTGGCCCATCAGACCTACACCGACAAGCCGGCGCTGATCAGCTACTTCGACTCCGGAAAGATGGTCTCGCTGCCCACCTCCACCTGGCAGTTGGCGTCCTACGAGCTGAACTACAAGAAGTCGCTGGGCGACTGGGAGCCGGTGGACCTGCCGCAGTTCACCGGTGCCACGAAGTTCGTCACCCCGAGCCACTCCCCGACCAGCGGGGTGATCGTTCCCAGGGGCTGCGCGCATGTGAAGGAGGCCGTCGAGGCCGGGGTCTGGCTGAACACCTCCAAGGACGCCATCAATGCCTCCTACCAACAGGACACCGGGCAGTACACCTGGCCGGGCGCCATCCCCGACCCCTCGCCGTGGGTCGACTCGGTGGTGCCCGACAAGCTCTTCGGCACGCACAAGTCCGAGGCCGGCGGCGTCATCCTGAAGGCCGCCAGGAGCGGCAGGGACACCTGGGTGGCGGGCCCCGACTACACCGGCATGTTCGCCGAGCTGCAGGACCAGTGGGCGAAGGTCGTCACCAAGCAGACCACCCTGCAGGCGGCACTGCAGCACATGCAGCAGTGGACGGTGGCCGACCTGACGAGCAAGCACATCAATGTGGAGGGCTGACGCGGTGGTAGCCGACGTCCGCAGTGCAATCCCGACGGCACCGAGGCTCCCGTGGAAACGGATCATGGCGCTGAAGGGAGCCTCCTTCACCGCCCCTTTCTTCCTCGGGTTCGCCGTCTTCACGCTGGCGCCGATCGTGCTCGCGCTGCGAGAGAGCCTCTACACCAAGGAGAGCGCAGGGCTCGGCTTCGGCCCGGCGACCACTAGGTTCAGCGGCTTCGCCAACTTCTCCCGGGGCTTCCAGGACACCGCGTTCTGGTCCGCGATCCTGCGCGTCGCCCTGTTCGCCGTTGTCGCCATCCCCACCATCATGGTGCTCAGCCTGGCCATGGCGCTGCTGCTGGACGCACTGACAACCCGCCTGGCCGGACGCTTCCGGGTGCCGCTGCTCATCCCCTACATGATCCCGGGCATCGTCGCGGTGCTGATCTGGATCTACCTCTACAGCCCGGTGGTGGGCCCGCTGACCCCGTTCTTCCACCTGTTCGGGATCAACGCGGACTTCTACAGCGGCAGCATGGTCTGGATCTCCATCGGCAATCTGCTGGCCTGGAGCGGCATCGGCTTCAACATGCTCATCGTCTACTCGGCGCTGCAGGCCGTGCCACGGGAGATCTTCGACAGCGCCCGGGTGGACGGGGCCTCCGAATGGCGGATCGCCTGGTCCATCAAGGTCCCGCTGGTGCGCCGGTCGCTGGTGCTGATCACTGTGCTGAGCATCATCGGCACGCTGCAGATCTTCAGCGACCCGATGCTGTTCCGCACCATGACGCCGGAGACCGTGACCCGCGACTTCACCCCGATCATGGCGATCTACGACTGGGCCTTCCAGCAGGGCGAGTTCAACTACGCCGCCGCCCTCTCGATCATCCTCGCGACGGTGGTCGGCACCGTGTCCGCCGTCTTCTACAAGCTCACGAACAGGGCCCCGGTATGACGTCGACGCTCCAGCCGCCACCCACCGCCGCCGACCCCACCGCCCGGGTGCGGGCCCTGCGCCGGCGCACCGCACCCGGAGCGGTCCGGCACGGCCGACGCACCAAGGTGCTGCTGCTGACCGGACTGACCTTCTTCACCGTCTACGCGCTCGCGCCGGTGTGGTGGCTGATCGTCGCCGCCACCAAGGACCAGAACGACCTCTACACCACCAACGGCCTGTGGTTCGCGCACCTGAGCCTTGGCGACAACCTGCGCCAGCTGTTCACCTACCAGGACGGGATCTTCCTGCGCTGGATGGGCAACACCGTCGTCTACGGCCTGGTCAGCACTACCGGTATGACGGTGATCTGCGTCGCCTGCGGATACGGGCTGGCGATGTACCAGTTCCGGGGCCGGGGCGTGCTGATGGGCTGCGTCATCGGCTCCTTCCTGGTGCCCGGCGCCCTGCTCACCATCCCCTCCTTCCTCCTGTACAGCGACCTCCAACTGATCGACACCCCCTGGGCGATCATCGTGCCCGGCTGCTTCAACTCCTTCTCGGTCTACCTGGCGAAGGTCTACGCGGAGGGGGCGATCCCGCCCGAACTGCTGGAGGCGGCCCGGATCGACGGCGCGGGGGAGTACCGCATCTTCTTCCGGATCGGCTGCCGGCTGATGTCGACCGGCGCCGCCACCGTCTTCCTGCTCGGCTTCGTCGCCAACTGGAACAGCTTCTTCGGACCGCTGATCTTCCTGCGCAGCCAGAGCAGATGGACCGTCATGCTGGGCCTCTACTCCTGGCTCAAGGTCAAGACGGACAGCTCCACCGACCTGACCGGCATGGTCGTCGTCGGCTCGATCGTCTCGCTGCTGCCGATGGTGATCCTGATGATCTCCCTGCAGCGCTACTGGCGCTCCGGGATCACCCTCGGAAGCCTCAAGTAACCATGACCCCAGGGAGAATTCGTATGTGGCAAGATCCGACGGCCAGACCCGGAAGAGCCCGCTGGTGGGCGGCCGCAGCAGCACTGTTCGCCCTGCTGGTGGCACTGGTGCCGGCGCTTCCGGCGGCGGCGTCGACCGTGGCGGCGGCACCGGTGGCGACGGCGTTTCCCGCCGTCGTACTGAACCAGGTCACCAGTAGCGCCGGCTTCGTCCATCCGGGGATCGCTGTGAGCGCGTCCAACCTCCGACTCGCGCGTCAGGAGGTGCTCGACAACCAGGAGCCGTGGGCCTCCTACTACGCGGCGATGGTCGGCACCTCGTACGCGTCGGCCACCCTGACCCCCGTGAACCACAGCTCACAGGTCGACACCCCGGGAACGACCGCGTTCAACTCGCAGGGGGTCGAGGCGAAGTTCATCGCGGACGCCTTCGGTGCGTACACCCAGGCGATCCAGTACTACATCACCGGCAACCCGGTGTACCGCGAGAACGGCATGCACATCATCCGGACCTGGTCGCACATGGACCCGGCCAAGTACGCGGCCTACGCCGACGCGCACATCCACGCCGGCATCCCGCTGATGCGGATGCTCGCCGCGGCCGAGATCTTCCGCTACTCCACGGTGAATCCCACCGCGGGCGGTTACGACACCAGCTGGACCGACGCGGACACCGGCAATCTGACCACCAACCTGATCACCCCCGTCATCAAGACCCTGCTGTACGGCAACACCTTCTTCATGAGCCAGCAGTCCTACCCGCTGGTCGGCGAGCTGGCCGGCTACATCTTCAGCGACGATCGGGCCGGCTACGACCAGGGCGTCGAGTGGTTCTCCGTCAACTCCGGAAACCCGGACACCGACACCAACGGGTCGCTGATCGACCTGATCCCCAGGATCAGCGCCAAGGACCCAGGCAACCCCTACGGCTACTCATTCGTCCAGGAGCAGGAGATGGGCCGCGACCAGGCCCACGCCTGGGACGGCATCAACGCCCTGACCGAGATCGCCCGACTGCTCACGGTGCAGAACACCAAGCTGGACCCGGTGGCCGGCACGGTGTCCACCAAGAAGAACGCGGTGACCCCGTACGCCTTCGGCAGCGACCGGTTGCTGGCCGGTACGGACACCTTCTACGCCTACATGATGGGGAGGACCATCCCCTGGATCGACACCACCGGCGGTCCCGGAAAGCCCTCCGAGGCGTACCGGGGACGGCAGTTCGACCCCATCGACGAGCTGTACAACATCTACAGGTACAGCCTGGGCGTCAATGTCCAGAAGCAGGCCCCGAACGTGGCGAAGATGGCCCAGCAGGCCGACGGACCCGAGTTCTACTGGGGCACCAGCCTCTACAACTTCTGGAACAGCAACCCGGACTACAACCCCGACTACTGGCTCTCGCTGCCCGAGCAGGTGGCCGGGCAGGTCCGGCCCACCCAGCCCAACGCCCTGGTGCAGGTGGCCGACCGGAGCATCCCGCTGGACAGCCGCTCCAAGGTGCACTCGGTCGACGGGCACGACGTGGTCCGGATGCAGGCGTCCAGGAAGGGCACCAGCATCGCGGTCCGCACGCTGATGTACGACAGCCAGAACGGCTACAGTCCGGTCGGGGTGCTGATCCGGACCACCGGCCCGGCGACGCTCCAGATCCGCAAGAACATGTCACTCGCCCCCTACCACACCGTCAGCCTGCCTGATACGCACGGCCAGTGGCGCTATGTCGTCTACGACATGGACTACGCGGTGGTCCCCGGCAGCACCGGGGGCGCGAACCTGGCGTACTACACCGTCGTCGGCGCCTCCGATGTGAACGTCGACATCGACAGCGTCAACCTGCAGGCCAAGGCCCAGCTCACCCCGCCGGCCTTCGCGCAGGGGCAGCAGACCACGCTCATCGGGGTGGCCGGCGAGACCCTCAGCCGGTCGCTCGCCGCGACCGACGCGGGAGGCGACGTCCTCAGCTACGAGGCCCCCGCGCTGCCCGAGGGAGCGACGGTCGACACCGCCACCGGGGCCTTCAGCTGGACGCCGACGGCCTCGCAGGCGGGCACCGCGCAGCAGACGGTCGTCGCCTCCGACGGCACGGTCGACACCGTCCTCAACGTCACCCTGGTGGTAGCCCGCGACCGGCAGAGCGCGCTCACGTCTGCACAGACCGGATTCGACGCCAAGGCGACCTATGTCAGCACGACGCTCGACGCGTTCCATGCCGCGGTCGCCGCAGTCCGGTCCACCATCGGCACCGCCGACGACAGCACGTTCCTGGCCGGCCTGGCCACCGTGCAGCGGGCGGTGCAGGCGCTGCGACTGCTCAACCCGACCCTCGCCGACGACGGCTCGCTCGACTACCCGGCGCTGGTGACCTCGTCGCTGCCCTCGACCGCCCTGGGGAACATGGTCGACGGTGACGTCAACACCTACTCGGGCGACCTGAAGGCCCCGTTCACGGTGGACTTCGGCGCCGGGTTCCGGGTGACGGCCAGTGCCTTCGGGCTGCGGGCCCGCTACAACTTCGCCAACCGCTCGCAGGGCGCCAATGTCTACGGCTCGAACGACGGCCGGACCTGGACCCAGCTGACCTCGAAGGAGACCACCGACACCACCCCGGGCTTCGCGATGGAGACGATCCCGGTCCGGAGCGAGGTGCAGAACCAGTCCTATCGGTTCTTCAAGGTCCAGGTCGACGACCCGGGCGTGGCCACCGACCCCAACTATCCGGGAATCTCCTCCTTCAGCGAGTTCCGGATCCACGGGGTCAGGGCCGAGGCGGTCCAGACGATCTCCTCGGTGCACCTGTCGTCCGACGACACGGTGGCGGGCCAGGCCGTCAACGGGGACACGGTGACCCTCGACCTGGTGGCCGCACAACCGCTGGCCGCGCTGAAGGCCACCGTCGAAGGCGTCGCCGCGACGGTCACCAGCACCGACGCCGAGCACTGGAAGGCCACGGCGGTACTGCCGGAGAACGTGGCCTACGGACGCGCCCTGCAGTTCACCGTCGACTCCACCACCGCCGACGGCCGGATCGGCGCGACCGTCTTCCAGAGCACCGACGGATCCGCGCTGCAACTGTGGAACACCCATGTGAGGGTCGCCGCCGTCTCGCCGTCCTGGGTCGTCGCGTCCACCCCGCAGTGGCCGGGCACGGGCACGGCGGCCGCCAACGGCTGGCGGATGTTCGACGGCGACATCACCACCTCCACGGACACCACCGCCTCCAACGGCTGGGTGACGGTCACCCCGACCGACGGCTCCTCGCTGAGCTTCGACGCGGTGCGGATCCACGCCCGGGCCACCTACCCGAGCCGGGCCAACGGCACGGTCGTGCAGGGGTCCACCGACGGCGGCGCCACCTGGCAGACGCTGGTCACCATCTCCGGCGTGACCAGCGACCAGCAGTGGTACACCTTCACCCCGCCGCAGCACGAGTCGGTACCCATGCTGCGGGTCCTGGACGACCACGGCGGCAACACCGACCTCGCCGAGGTCCAGCTGCTGCAGTTCGACCAACTGCCGCAGTAGCAGCGGGACAGGCAACTGGAACTGAGCAGCCGGCGGTGCATGCTGGACCTGGTCCGGGCGGCTGTGCGCGGAGAGCGGTGGTCACGCGGACCGTCCCCCCGCCGCCGGGCGGCGGCCTGGTCCGACCGTGACGGCGCCGACCGGGGTGTCGCAACGCCGGCGAAACAGCCCGCCGTGCACCATGTGCTGTTCGGCAGGGGAACCAGGAGGGGCGCGGAATGCGGATTCTGATCGTGGAGGACGAGCCGCTGCTGGCCCGTACGGTCGCTGCGGGGCTGCGTGAGGAGGCCATGGCCGTGGACGTCGCCGGCGACGGCGCCGAGGCGCTGGAGCGGCTGGCCGTCCACGACTACGACGTGGTGGTGCTGGACCGGGATCTGCCGGGCGTGCACGGGGACGAGGTGTGCCGGCAGCTGACCCGGTCGGGAGCGACCTGCCGGATCCTGATGCTGACCGCGGCCCGGAGCCTGGACGACACCGTCGCCGGCTTCGGGCTGGGCGCCGACGACTATCTGGCCAAGCCGTTCCGGTTCCCCGAACTCGTGGTGCGCATCCGCGCCCTGTGCCGTCGGGGGCCCAATGGCAGGCCGGTCGCCCTTGAGGCAGCCGGCGTGCGACTGGACCCGCACCGTCGCGAGGTGGTCCGCGAGGGGCGTGAGATCCGCCTGACCCGCAAGGAGTTCGGCGTCCTGGAGCTGCTGCTGGCGGCCGACGGCGGCGTCGTCAGCGCGGAGCAGCTGCTGGAGAAGGCATGGGACGAGAACGCGGACCCGTTCACCAGCGCCGTGCGGATCACGATCTACTGGCTGCGACGCAAGCTGGGGGATCCACCGCTGATCCACACCGAACCCGGAGTCGGCTACCGGCTGGCGGACCGGTGACCGCGCGTGGGGCCGGGCTGACCATCAGGACGCGGCTCACCCTGATCTACGGCGTCTCGTTCACGCTCGCGGTGACCCTGCTGTCGGTGGGGGTGTACCTGTTGACGTCGACCGTCCTGACCGCTGCGCCCACGCCCGCAGTGCCGGCGACGGGGCCGGCGGCCGGGTCCGGGCAAACCTCGGACACCTGGCACGGCGTGCTCCTGTCGGCTGTGGTCGCGCTGGTCTTCGGCATGGCCGTGGCGTCAGTCCTCGGCTGGACCGTCGCGGGCCGGATGCTCGCGCCGATCAGGCGGATCACCGCGGTCGCCCGAGAGACCGCCTCGCACGACCTGCAAGCACGGGTCGCGCTGGACGGTCCGCAGGACGAGATCAAGGAACTCGCCGACACCTTCGACACCATGCTGGCCCGGCTGGAGCGGACCTTCCAGGCCCAGCGCCGCTTCGCCGCCAACGCCTCGCACGAGCTGCTGACCCCGCTGACCATCAGCAGAACCCTCCTCGAAGTGGCCGCCGCCACACCAGGCAAGTGCGACGTGGGCGTCCTCACCGACACCCTGCTGGCCATCAACAGCCACAGCGAGCACCTGGTGGACACCCTGCTCGACCTGGCCCGCGCCGAGCACGGCATCGCCGCCGCCGTACCGGCGGATCTCGCCGCGGCCGCAGAGACGGCCCTGGCGGAGACCCGCGCCGAAGCGAAGGACCGGGACCTGGCGATCGAGGTGAGGTCCGCCCCGGTCCGCGTCGACGGAGATCCCGCGCTCCTCGAACGCCTCGCCGTCAACCTGCTGCGCAACGCCGTACGGCACAACCACGACGGCGGTCGGGTCCTGGTCCATGTCGTGTCGGACCAGGACGGACCGGTGCTCGCCGTGTCCAACACCGGCCCGGAGGTTCCGGCCGGCCTCGTCGACGGACTGTTCGAGCCGTTCGTCCGCGCTGCTCCCCGTACCCGGGGCAGCAGCCGGGACAGCCACGGACTCGGGATGGCGATCATCCGTGCGGTGACCGAGGCGCACCACGGCACCGTCACCGCGCAGGCCAATCCGGGCGGCGGACTGACCGTCAGCGTCCGCTTCCCAGCGCCGTCGAGCACCGAACGCTGACGCGGCGCAGGGCGCAGGCGTCCACTCGGGGCGGGTTGGCGGCAGCGCTGGCGGTGCTGCCCTGGATGCGCGCGTCCGGGTCGGGGCGGGTGGCACGGCCGACCCGATGGTGCGTCATGTCAGTTCATATTCGGGGGTCCATATCGATGACGCAGGCCGTCGGAGCGGCACCGAACGCGGACGAAACCCCGGCGCTGACTGAATGGGTCCACCAGGGCGGAACGCGCCGTCCCGGTGGACCTCGGTCCCGCAGTGAAGGGAAGTACGAAATGAGCAAGATCAAGCGCAGGGCGGCGGTCGCAGGCGGTGCCGTGCTGGTCAGCGTGCTGGCCGGGGCGGGTGCCGTCTACGCCGCGTCCCCCGGCGGCAGCCACGGCTGCGGCTCGGGCACGTCGTTGACCAAGGCGGTCGGACCGAACGGCAGCACCGCGAGCGACGCCAAGGGCGCCTCGGACGGCGGACCGCTGTGCGTCGCACCGGTCGCCCCACTGGCTCCCGTCTCCCGCTGACGGACCGACGCGGCGCCGGGTCCCCCGGCGCCGCGTCCCTTGGGGGTTTCCGTGAATCTCTGACGGTTCGGGGCGAGCACAGGTGAGGGGCCCGTCTCCCGGTCGTGGTGGGAGACCAGTACCCGCCGTGGGACGATGGGCGGGTGCTGTTGCGTATCGAAGGCTACGACCTGCCGGGACGTCACTGCGGACCCGGACCGGACTTCCCCGGGGCCGGGAACGTCCACGTCGCCGTGCAGCGCAAGGACAAGCCGGGCGAGCTGCTGGACCTGCAGCCGGGCGACGCGGACGCGGTGTCGTGGGATCTGGAGTGCGAGCCGTTCACCGACTCGGAGGGCCTGCTGACGCTGCGCGGCCGCTACATCCAGAACCGGTTGGGCGGCCGTTTCGTCTACCTGTCCTGGGGCGAGGTGGGCACGGACGGCGGCTTCCGGATGTTCCGCCGGGCCAAGCTGCTGCTGTCCGGCGTCGAGCCGGACGTCATGGCCGCGGCGGCCGGGACCGGCCTGCTGCTCGCGAGGGTCCGGATGGCCGACGCCAAGGGCAACCCGGTCTGCGCCAGGCCCGACGTGGAGTGGAGCGCGCCGCACACCGCAGCCTGACCAGCCGCCAGGTGTGCGCAGCCGCTCACCGGGGTTCCTGGTCTTACCGGGGGAGGTCGGCGGTCTCGATGGTCCAGTCGCCGATGGGGACGATGTCGCCGTACTTGTAGGGGATCTGGATGCTGTAGGCGGGGCGTCCTTCGATCGTCTCGATCTGGTAGGCGTGCAGGCCGGTGCCGTTACGGGGATCGACGATCAGGTGGTGCGGGATGCCCACGGCCGGATAGCCGCGCATCTTGGCGACATAGTCGTTCCGCTGTCGGCGGAGGCCGGGCCCGGCCGAGCGGACCCGGCCTGGTGAGCGGCCTACGCTGGGGGTATGGCACTCGACCTTTTCGCAGGCATCCCGGTCACCGACTACACAGCTGCCCTGGCCTGGTACGAGAGGCTGCTCGGCACTCCACCGACCTTCTTTCCGCACGACACGGAGGCGGTCTGGGGACTCGCGGAACACCGCTACCTGTACATCGTGCAGCGGCCGGACGGGGCGGGAAGCGCGATGCACACCGTCATCGTTGACGACATCGACACCCGGATCGCCCAGATGGCCGAGCGCGGACTGGAGCCGACGACCCGTCAGAGCTATCCGGAGGGCATGTGCAAGTTCACCTTCCACGATCCGGACGGCAACGAGATCGGGTTCGGCGGGGTCTCGCCCTGAGCGGTAGCGCTGGGCACGGAAACCGCCCCGACCGGTGCCGGCCGGGGCGGTCCGCACTGCGCGGTGGCCGCTACTGGGCCACGATGCCCTCGCCGCCGGCCGCGCCGGGCACGGTGACCGAGCCGACCGGGGTCAGCGAGCCGCCGGCGCCCACGCGGTACTCGTCCACGACGCCGCTCGCGCCGGTCTGGGCGTAGAGGTAGCGGCCGTCCGAGGAGGCCGCCGCGTCGACGGTTCCGCCGTCGGTGGCGGTGTTGCCGAGCGGGGTGAGGCTGCTGTGCGCACCGGTCGTGTAGCCGGAGAGGCTGCCGCTGCCCGCGTTGGAGGCGTACAGGTGGTTCCCGTCCCTGACGATCCAGCAGGTCGCGGCCTGCCCGGTGGCGGCGGGGGCGCCCAACGCCGTGACCCTGCCGTCGCGACCCACGGTGAAGGTCGCCACCGCGTTGCCGCCGGCCTCGGTGACCTGCAGCCGGCCCGCACTGTCGAACACGAAGCCGAAGGGCACGGCGCCGGGCTCGGTGTTCACCACCGGGGTGGCCGCAGGGGCTCCGGAGGCGCTCAGCCGGAACACGTCGATGCTGTTGGCGGCCGCCTTGGTGGTGACCACGAGCCGGGTGCCGTCCGGGGTGAAGGCGATCTCACCCGGCGTGTGGGTGAACTGGGGAGTGGCGGACGGGTCCAGTCCCAGGCCCCGGTTCCAGGAGGGGATGGAGACCAGTCGGTCACCGATCCGCACGAACCCCTGCACCGAGCCGCCGCCCAGGGCGTTGGCGACGTAGACCAGGTTGCCGTGGACGGCGACGCTGACCGGGAAGGAACCCCCGGAGGCTATCTGCTGGGTGCGCCGGAGCCGGTCGCCGTGCACCGCGAACACGGTGACGGTGTTGCTTCCCGCGTTCACGGCGTAGAGCAACTGGTGCTCGCGGTCGTAGGCGAGCGAGCCCTGGGAGGCGAGGTGGTCCACGGCCGAGCCGGCCAGGACGCCGCCCAGGCCGCCGGTGGCATAGCTGCCCGCCGCGGTGAGGGAGCCGTCGGCGGCCCGGTCGTAGGCGACCACGGTGTTGCCGCCCGGGTTGTCGGTCTGCACGAAGACCGCGGAGCTGTGCGACCCGGTGTGGAACGGGGTGGCCGCGGAGGCGGGGGCGGCGAGCCCGACGGCGGCGGCGAGCGCGGCGCCGGCTGCGGCGGTGATCCGGGCGGTACGGGCGGGAGTCATCATCAATCTCCGTAGCTGGAACGGCAGTGTGGACTGACCGCAACGCTAGGTCGGATCAGGGCGTAGTATCGCGACAAATACGGCATATCGCATATCCGTTCGCGCCCCGTAAGGAGTCGACTCCGCATGACGACGTCATCCGCCGCACCGCGGCGGCGTCCACCTGCATCAGCCGGCGCCGCCGAGGCCCGGGACGGAGTCTCCTGACGGGCTGTCGGCTTCGGGCTCCCGGTCCAGGAACTCGATGACGGTGACGGCGAACAGCACGGCGAGCACGATGCCGACCACGACCCAGCCGGTGGGGTAGGACCACAACGCCAGGGTCAGGCCGCCGGCCGCGAGGGCGGTCCACACCAGCCAGCGCTTCCAGCGGTGCACGAAACCGGGCACCGGTCCCAACCGCAGACCCATCTGCTCCCCGGCGTCGCGGGTGGCGCCGATACCCGCGGACCAGAGCGACCGCAGCTGTGCTGCCCGGCGGCCGGGCCCGGAGAGCCAGGCGCCTAGGGCGACGGCGATGCCCAGCACCGCGACCGAGCGCACCGCGGTGCGCAGGAAGCGCACCAGCTGGTCGAAGACGGCGGCTGCGGCGTCGGAGGCGACCGTGGCCGGAAGTCTGTCCAGGTAGATCGCGCGCCCGACCACCAGGCCCAGGCCGAGCAGCAGCGCCCCGGCGGCGACCAGCACGGCGGCGGTGACCAATGCCCGACGCCTGCGCCGGGCCAGCCAGACCGCGAGTGCGGCCAGCAGGACGGTGAGTACGCCGAGCCAGTCGCCGAGCAGCTGCAGCAGCCGGAACCCGGTCCTGGCGGCGCTGATGTGTTCGGCGTCGAAGACGGTGAAGGAGGTGTGCACGGTGGGGATCTTCGCGGCGATGGTCACCCCGGAGTCGACCAGTCGCTGCTTGACCTGGTCGATGACGGGTGCGAGGTCGATGGTGACGCTGTTGTCGGTCAGCCGCACCGCGCCGCCGCCCTTGCCGGTGAGGGCCTTGACCATGCTGGTGTGGATGCGACGGTTGGCGTCGGTCCAGAAGGTCCGGAACCAGCTGCTGGAGACGACCGCCAGCGTCTGCTTCTGGACGAAGCCGGCCAGTGCGCTCTCGATGGGCGTGCCCAGCCGTCCCAAGGCCCGGGTCAGCAGCGGCCGGTCGGTCGGCGCCACCTGCTCCAGCAGGGTGTTCAGGTCAAGGTGCTGGGAGACTGCTGTGCCGGCCCGGGCGGCGATCGCCTCCTGGACCGCCGGGCTCTCCACCAGCGGACCCATGGTGGCGACGTAGCGGTCGGTGTCACCCATGATGCTCGCGGTCCAGGAGGCGACCACCGCCAGCGGCGTCAGGATGAGCACCAGCGCCAGCAGGATCCCTGCTCCGGTCGAACGCAGCCGGTGGTGCGGACGGGAGAGCTCGGCCACCTGGTGCCGCAGCCGATCGAGCTCCGCCTCGTCAGCGCGTCCGGGTTGCCCGTCCACGGTGCCCTCCGATCCGTCGTCGTACCCGGCAGAGATCCAGTCAACGGGCCCGTACCGGAAGCAGCGAGCGGGGTTGACCCGTTGGGAGATCCTGCTGACGGACCGTTTCAGTGGGTGCTGAAGCCGACGATCGCGGCGACCGGTGCAGCCAGGAGGACGAACGCGACTGCCAGCAGCGGCCGCACGGGCGCGTGGCAGCGTGACCGGAAGGGCATCGCCGAGCCCGAGCTGATGGTTCCCCAGGGCATGGCCCTGTTCGGCCGCCTGAGCGGGTCGCCGTCAACACGGCCTCGGGTCGGCCGCCGTCCACCGGACGGAGCACTCGGATGGTCGGCGCGGCCCGGTCCCGCGAGAGTGGCCGGGAGTGCCGCAGTGCGCGGCACCGCACCATGGTCCGGTCGGTCGCAACGCCGGAAGGCCGGGAAAGGGGAGCTGGACATGGCCCAGGACGACCGGTCGAAGGAAGCCCAGGCGGGGATCGCCGCCGGAAACGAAGCGGTACTCAAGCAGTACCCCTTCGAGGACACCAGCGACTTCGACGATGCCGCCCGGGGCCTGCTGGGCACCCTGGAGGACGGACTCATCCCCGGTGCCGACGGGAAGCCGGTGTGGGACCTGAACGCCTATGCCTTCCTGGACCAGGACTGCCCGCCCACCGCCAACCCCAGCCTGTGGCGCCAGAGCCGGCTCTCCTCCGGTCACGGCCTGTTCGAGGTCGTCGAGGGCATCTACCAGATCCGCGGGTTCGACCTGTCCAACATGACGGTGGTCGAGGGCGAGCGCGGGGTCCTGGTCATCGACCCGCTGATCTCCACCGAGACCGCAGCGGCGGCTCTGGCCCTGTACCGCGCCCACCGCGGCGACCGGCCGGTGACCGCGGTGCTGTACACGCACAGCCATGTGGACCATTTCGGCGGCGTCAAGGGCGTGGTCAGTGACGAGGACGTGGCCGGCGGGATCCCGGTCATCGCTCCCGAGGGCTTCCTGGAGCACGCGGTCCGCGAGAACGTCTACGCGGGCACCGCGATGGCCAGGCGTGCCGCGTACATGTACGGCGCGGCCCTGCCCACCGGTCCGCAGGGACAGATCGGCACCGGTCTGGGCCAGACCACCTCCACCGGCACGGTGAGTCTGATCCCGCCCACGCTCACGGTCACCCGTACCGGGCACACCGAGACGGTCGACGGCATCCGCATGGTCTTCCAGCTGACCCCGGGCACCGAGGCCCCGGCCGAGCTGAACATCCACTTCCCGGACCGGTCCGCGCTGTGCATGGCCGAGAACGCCACCCACAACCTGCACAACCTGCTGACCCTGCGCGGCGCGGAGGTCCGCGACCCCCGGGTCTGGGCGCGCTACCTGGCCGAGGCGGTCGAGCTGTTCCTGGACGGTACCGACGTCGCCTTCGCCTCCCACCACTGGCCGGTGTGGGGTCGGGAGCGGGTCCAGGAGTTCCTGTCCGAGCAGCGTGACACCTACGCCTATCTGCACGACCAGACCTTGCGCATGCTCAACCAGGGGCTGACCGGATCGGAGATCGCCGAGCGGATGCAGATGCCGCCGGCCCTGGAGCGCGCCTGGCACACCCACGGCTACTACGGCTCGGTCAGTCACAACACCAAGGCTGTCTACCAGCGCTACCTGGGCTGGTTCGACGGCAATCCGGCCCACCTGTGGGAGCACCCTCCGGTCGAGGCGGCCACCCGCTACCTCGCCTTCATGGGCGGTTCCGACCAGGTGCTGCAGAGTGCCCGCAAGTCCTTCGCGGAGGGCGACTTCCGCTGGGTGGCCCAGGTGGTGAACCATGTGCTGTTCGCCGAACCCGACAACGCCGAGGCGCGCGGACTGCAATCGGACGCCCTGGAGCAGCTCGGCTACGGCAGTGAGAACGGTCCCTGGCGCAACTTCTTCCTGATGGGCGCTCTGGAACTGCGTCACGGCCCGGTCGGCACCCCGACCGTTGCCGCCTCGCCGGACCTGATGGCCGCGCTGACGTTGGACCAGCTGTTCGACGCCCTCGCCATCCGGGTCGACGGCCCGCGCAGTTGGGACAAGACCATCACCGTGCGCTGGAACCTGGAAGGCGGCGAACGCATCACGATGCGTCTGCACAACGGCGTGCTGACACACGCCTTCGGTGACAGCAGGCCGGCCGGCGACCCGGATGTGGAGATCACCCTCGCTGAGGCCGACCTGCGGGCGGTCCTGCTCGGTGTGGTCCCGGCGGCGGATCTGACCGGGCGGGCGCGGGTCTCCGGCGACCCGGGCAGGCTGGCCGAACTGCTGGGCTGTCTGAGCGCCCCCGACCCCGACTTCGCGATCGTCACTCCCTGACGCCGGCCCCTCCACCTGTGGAAGTCGACCTGTGGTGAGGCGACAACGTGCTGAGGCGGCCACGTGCTGAGGCGGCCGCGTGGGGATGCGACAGGCGAGTCCGGCCCCTAGGCTGCCCGATATAGGGGCTTTGTTCCTATTAGTGATCGTCAATGAGCAGAAGGGCGGTACGCCGATGCCAGACGGACTCAGGGCGGACACAGTCGGTCCGGTCGATGTGGCCGCCGTCGCGTTCCCGGGAAACCGGTTCAACGGCGACGTCGCCCCCGCGCTGCGGGAACTGCAGGACAGCGGGACCGTCCGGATCCTCGACCTGACCTTCGTCAGCAAGGGCGCCGACGGTTCGACGGCGGTGGTGGAGCTGGAGGACGCGGGCCTGGCGGATGCCTTCGACAGGGTCGCGGTGCGCGAGTTCGACCTGCTCAGCGCGGAGGACCTGAACTCCGTGGCGGAGTCGCTGCCGGCGGAGTCCTCGGCCCTGGTGGTGGTCTGGGAGAACACCTGGGCCGCGCGCCTGACCGCCGCACTGCGCGGGTCGGGCGGCCAGGTCGCGCTGCTGGAACGCATTCCGCGCGACACGGTGGTCGCCGCGATCGAATCCCTGGAAGAGGAGTAGACGGTCATGATCCGCAGAAGGATGGGACGCCCGGGCCTGCTCGGCACCGTGGCCCGGACGGCCGTGGTGGCCGGAACTGCGAGCGCGGTCTCGGGCCGGGTCCAGCGGGGTGCGGCCGAACGCAGCGCCGGGCAGCAGGCGCTGGCCGAGCAGCAGGCCATGGCCCAGCAGCCGGTTGCCCCGCCGGCTCCGGCGGCGCCCGCCCAGGACCGGGTCTCGCAGCTGACCGCGCTGGCCGACCTCAAGGCCCAGGGTGTGCTGACGGAAGCCGAGTTCGAGAGCGAGAAGGCCAGGATCCTCAACGGCTGAGGTGCCGCCCGGCTTGCGCGGTGCGTTGGTGCCGCTACCCCCACGCGCTTACGTCGTCCAGCAGGCTCTGCAGGAATCCGCGTGACTCGTCGGCGTCCAACGAACGCCGGGACAGGTACTGGAAGCGTTCGAGGTGGCCCTCGACGACCTCTGGGACGCTCTCGAACCCCTCCCGGTACCCCTCGACGAACACCAGTCGCTCGACCGGCCGTTCGAGGTCCAGCGCCATGAACGCGGCACGTCCCTGGGCCGGTTCGGTGAACGGCAGCACCCGCACCGTGAACCGTTCCGGGAGAGCCAGCAACTGCCCGATCTGTCCGCGCATCACCTCGGGACCGCCGACAACCGAGCGCAGCGCGGCCTCGCCGATGACCGCCTGCACCGGCACGCCGCCGCGGGCCCGTGCCTTCCGCTCCTCGTGCACCTCCCGGTACGCGGCGACGGCCTCCGGCGTGGGCTGGCCCAGCGGCCCGGAGAGCAGGGCCATGGTGTAGTCGCCGGTCTGCATCAGCAGCGGGACGACGGTCGGGGCCCAGCAGTAGATCATGGTGGCCCGCCGCTCGGCGGCGGCGACGGCGGTGACCGCAGGGGCGACCCGGATGACCGGGGTCCGGGACCGGGCGGCCGCGCGCAGCCGGACGTCATGCGGCTTGTCCGCGCGATTGCCGCCCGCTGTGATGCAGGACTGGTGCGGGAGTTGCCCGCACTGGGGGCATTCATGCAGCAGAGCCGCGCCGACTTCCACCTCTTGGATCTGGTTCATGGAGACCATCCTGCGACGTGGGTGACCACCTGTCAGCCGGTGCCGGGGGTGAACCTGCCACAGCGGACGATCGGACTATGCCAGCAGCTGATGCGCCGGTCGCGGCCGGTCTCACGGGCTGTCAGCCGCGGTTGGTTCCGGGCTCGTGCCCGGGTTCCTTCGCAGGTCGAGGGGTCTCGCGCCAGGCCGCCATCGCGAAGTCCCACTCAGGACCGCTGAGGGCGGTGAGCGATGCGGGGAAGAGGCCGTCCTCCTCCTTGGCGATGTGCTGGTGCAGACCGTCCAGTGCGGTCAGGACCAGGTCCGCGTCGCCGGGGTCGCCGAGGTCGGCGGCGGCCAGCAGGGCGTGGAGTTCGCGGTGTTCGCGGACCAGGTCGTCGATGTACGCGGTGTACTCCGGGTCCTGGGCCATCACGGCGAACAGGCCGTCCTCCTCGCCGCGCCAGTGCGCGGACAGCTCGGCGGAGATCCGGTCCACCAGCACCCGGGCCGTCGCCGTCCCGCCCCGCTGCAGCGCGCGCCGGAAGTCCCCGGCCAGGTTGGTCACCGACTCGTGCTCGGCGATGAACTCCCTGATCAGCGGGATGTCGCGGCAACCGCAGTAGTGGCACACCTCGGAGTCTGCTCCCTGACATTTCGGCCATGTGCGTCGTTTATATGCCGCACAGGGCCGAAATGACCGGCAGTCAGCCGGCCGGGCGTGTCCGCCGGTTGCGGGGCCGGCCGATGGTCCGTGCCGTCGTCAGGACTCCAGTGCGGCGCGGATCAGCCCCCGCAGTTCGTCGTCGGTGACGTCGGCCGCGTCCTGCGGACGGAGCCGGATGGTCGCCTTGCCGTGGAGGAGTGCTGGATGGCGGGCGATGAATTCGGCATCCGCACCGGCGCCCCACCCGTAGATCGAGATGCCGTGCTTCCAGGCCCCGACGTGCAGCTTCCGCTTGCCCACCCGGTAGGTCGGCATCCCGTAGGACAGCACGGGCGCCGCCCCGGGGTACGCCTCCAGGATCAGCCCGCTCACCCGGTCGAACAGCGGGCGGTGCTCGGAGGGGATTCCGTCGATGTAGCGCTGCGCTTCCCTGTCCATGCGACCATTCTGGCGGCCGACCTCCCCGGGCGCCTGCGGGCTGCCCGGTTCACTTCCTGGCGGGCAGGGCCAGCCACTCCTGCCAGGAGAGGTCGCGGCCGATGCAGCGGGGGTGCCGGAACGGCCAGTCGGCGGCTATCCAGTCGGGGACCAGGGCGTCCAGTGCCTTCTCGACCTGTGTGCCGACCAGCTCGTCCACCACCCACCAGGACAGCTCGGCGTCGGCGTCCTGCTTCTCCGGCGGGTCGATGTAGACGCAGCCCAGCAGCGCCGTCTCGTCGGCGTCGAACAGCGCGTAGTTGAAGGACTGGTGGGCGTCGGCCTCGCGCTCGTGCCGGGCCAGGTCCTTGCGGTCCTCCTCCTCGGTCATCGTGGCCGCGGGCCAGCCCCATGCCTCGCCGAAGATCGACCAGAGCCGCTCCCGCGAACCCATCACGGCCGGGTAGTCGATTTCGGTGTCGGTGGCCCGGATCGGACGCAGGTGGTAGCCGTCGAGCACGGGGACGCGGAGGGGGTGGACGAAGTCTTCGGGCAGCCAGGTCATGGGCGTGAAGACTACCCAGGTGTGGATCAGCTGCGTCAAGGCGCCCCGGGGGTCGTGGCGCCGGGCAGGGGCTGCGCCGACGGCGGGCCCGTGCGCGGGCGGCGTGCCGTTGCGGTCATCCTTCAGATGTACCCCGGCTCAGCACAGGAGCTGACGTGCCGCCGGACGGACGGCGCTACTCTCGCCGCGTCGGGAGCAGGTCAACCGCGAGAGGGCGTAGAAGTCATGATCGAGGCATCAGGCCTCACCAAGAGATACGGCGAACGGCTGGCCGTCGACCAGCTGACGTTCGCCGTCCGGCCGGGCCAGGTCACGGGCTTCCTGGGGCCGAACGGGGCCGGCAAGTCGACGACGATGCGGATGATCCTCGGTCTGGACGCCCCGACCGCCGGGAGCGTCACCATCGACGGAAAGCCGCTGGCCGCGATGGCGCATCCGATGCGCGAGGTCGGCGCGCTGCTGGACGCCAAGGCGATCCACGGCGGGCGCTCGGCCTACAACCACCTGCTGTGCCTGGCGCAGACCAACGACCTGCCGAAGAGCAGGGTCGCGGAGGTCCTGGAGCTGGTCGGCCTGAGTGACGTCGCCAGGAAGCGGTCCAAGGGCTTCTCGCTGGGCATGGGCCAGCGGCTGGGCATCGCCGGCGCGCTGCTGGGCGACCCCAAGGTGCTGATGTTCGACGAGCCGGTGAACGGGCTGGACCCGGAGGGCATCCTCTGGATCCGGAACCTGATGAAGGGACTGGCCTCGGAGGGCCGCACGGTCTTCGTCTCCAGCCACCTCATGTCGGAGATGGAGAACACCGCCGACCACCTGATCGTCATCGGCCAGGGCCGGTTGATCTCCGACTGCACGGTGCAGGAGTTCATCGACCGCAACTCCGCCCTCCAGGTCAGGGTGCGCACCACCGAGCCGGAGAAGCTCGCCGAGCTCGTGGACACTGCGGGCGGCCGGGCGAAGCCCGGCGCCGACGGGACGCTGCTGGTCAGCGGTCTCGACCTGACGCAGGTCGGCGACCTCGCGTTCGACAACGGCGTCCGGATCCACGAACTGTCGCCGCTGCAGGCCTCGTTGGAGCAGGCGTTCATGGAACTGACGAAGGACAGCGTGGAGTTCCACGCGACGGTCCCGGCGGCGCAGCTCGCGTCGGCGGACGGAAAGGTCGAGGCCGGATCATGACGACTCTCACCGCTGTCGGCCTTCCGCCGGCCACCGGCCGGGCCGGTTTCGGCGGCGCCCTGCGCTCGGAGTGGACCAAGATCCGCTCGGTGCGGTCCACGGTGTGGACCCTCCTGGCGACCGCGATCGTCACCATCGGCATCAGCACGCTGTTCGCCTGGGGCTCGTCGGGACACACGGACATCCAGGACGTGCCGACCTTCGACCCGGTCCGCAGTGCGATGTTCGGCATCGTCTTCGGCCAGCTGGTGATCGTGGTGATCGGCGCGATGACGATGTCCAGCGAGTACGCCACCGGGATGATCCGCACCTCGCTGACGTCCATGCCGCGCCGCGGGGTCGTCTTCGGCGCCAAGCTCTCGGTCTTCACCGGCGTGGCCCTGGTCACCGGCCTGTTCTGCAGCTTCACCTCGTTCTTCATCGGCCAGGCGTTCTTCGCCAAGGTGTCGGTCCATGATTTCCGGGGGCCGGTGGGTGCCAAGGGCCCGGGGCCGGCCGGCCATCCGGTCATCACCATCCATGACCTGTCGACGACGATCGGCGCACCGCACGTCCTGCAGGCCGTGATCGGCGGCGGCCTCTACCTCGCTGTCAGCGGCCTGCTCGCCTTCGGCCTCGCGGCGCTGCTGCGGCACACGGCCGGCGCGATCACCGCGGCCATCGGCGTGCTGTTCGTGACCTTCATCATGGCGCAGTTCCTGCCCTCGGACTGGGCCAAGCACGTCGACAAGTGGGTGCCGTTCTTCGCCGGCGGCCAGCTGTGGGGCCTGCGCAAGCTCGGCGACGGCAGCATCCCGATGCTGTCACCCTGGACCGGGTTCGCCGTCTTCGCAGCGTATGCCGCGGCCGTCATCGTCGCCGGGGCGGTCCTGTTCAAGAAGCGCGACGCCTGACGTCCGCGCGGACCGGCATCATCCGGGTGTCGTACCGCCGTCGGTTCATCTCTCCGGCGCACAGGAACAGCACCGCGCCGGAGAGGAGGAGGCCTGCGACGAGCGCCGGCTCCTGGTTGGCGTGGTGCCAGAACGGGGCTCCGACGATGCCGATCGTGCAGCCGACGGCGGTGCCGATCGCGAAGTAGGACACCGGCCGGGGGCGCATGCGTCCCGCGACGGCCGCGGCGGCGCCGATGAGCACGGCGGCGACGAGGGGCTGCCACCAGTGGGCGGTGGCCTGGTCGTCGGCGTGCCGGGCCGGCAGCGCGATCCCGGCGAACAGGATCAGTGTGTAGATGATGCTCACGATGGCGGCCGTCCCCCTGGAGTACTGACTGACGGGTCCCATGATGTCGACCGGGAGGGCGCGGCGCCACAAGGCCCCGGCCGGAGCGGACTCAGCGCAGGACCACGGCCATCTGGCCGTAGGTGGCGTAGCCGGAGGGGCTGATCGTTCACGCCAGGGGTGCTCCGTTCGCGGGGCACGTCGAGGCGGGCGAGAGGGTGACGCCAGGTCAGGTCCGGTGCGGCGGCAGCCCCGGGAGCAGGCAGAGCCCGTACATCCTTCACACGACGCGGTCGCAGGCCCCCCGATCTTTGTGGCTTCTGCCAGTACGGGCCGAACGCCGGGCGCGGAGAGACTGCCCGGGTGTCCCAGGCCGGGACACCACGACGGAGGGAGTCCGCGGTGAGCGGTGCGCAGCAGACGTACGACGAGATCGGTGAGGCGTTCGAGGGCTTCAAGAGCCTGCCGCTGGCCCGGTACGTGGAGGCGCCCAGCTTCCTCGGCATGGTCGGGGACGTCACCGGCCGGAAGGTGCTCGACCTGGCCTGCGGCACCGGCTTCTACAGCCGTGAGCTCAAACGGCGCGGAGCGGCGGACGTGCTCGGCGTCGACATCTCCGGTGAGATGATCCGCGCCGCCGAGGGCATCGAGCAGGCCGACCCGCTGGGGGTGCGCTACCAGGTCGGCGATGTGGCCGACCTGTCGCTGCCGGGGGAGCGGTTCGACATGGCGACCGCGGTGATGCTGCTGAACTACGCGGAGACCGTCGCCGAATTCGAGCACCTCTGCCGCAAGGTGCACCAGAGCCTGAAGAGCGGCGGTGAGTTCCTCATGCTCCACCAGACGCCGGACTACGACTTCTCCGGGCCGTCGCCGCGCCCGTACGGGTTCCTCACCGAGCTGACCGGCGAGCAGGCCGGCACGGGGCCCCGGGTGAGGGTCACCGCTCTGTTGGAGGGGGCGCCGATCACGTTCACCTCCGGTCTGGCACGCCGCGAGGTGTTCGAGACGTCCCTGGCCAGGGCGGGGTTCCGTGGGATCACCTGGGTGCCGACCGAGGTGTCGCCCGCCGGGACCGCCGCATATGGTGACGGATTCTGGGAGGACTACCGGGCCAACCCGGCGTTCGAGATGCTGCGCTGCCACGCCTGAGGCAGATCCGCTCCGTTTCAGCTGTGGCTCTATGGATCTAACCGTCGTTACACTTCTAGTGTGATGGAATTCGACGGAGGTCCGATGACCACCCCACCGCCCGTGCCCGCCCCGGGAGCCGCCACGTGAGCTCCTGGGTTCTCTTCCTCACGGTCTTCCTCGCCTGCACGGTGGAGGCCGTCGAGGCGCTGACCGTCATCCTGGCCGCCGGGACCGCCCGGCACTGGGGCTCCGCCCTCCAGGGGGCCGGCGCCGCACTGGTCGCCCTCGCCGCCACCGTCGCGGTCCTGGGCCCGGCCGTCTCGCTGATCCCGATCAACGGGCTGCGCCTGGTCGTCGGCGCGCTGCTGCTGGTCTTCGGCCTGCAGTGGCTGCGCAAGGCCGTGCTGCGCGGCTCCGGCCACAAGGCCCTGCACGACGAGACGGCGGCCTTCGCCGACGAGGTGGAAGCCGCCCGCGCGGCGGCGGGCGGCGGGCGCGGCGCCGTGCGTGACTGGTACGCCTTCACCCTGTCCTTCAAGGGCACCTTCCTGGAGGGCCTGGAGGTGGCCTTCATCGTGGTCACCTTCGGCAACAACCAGAAGGACGTGCCGGTCGCCGTACTCGGCGCGCTGGCCGCGGTGGTCCTGGTCGCCGCCGTCGGCGTCGCGGTCCGCGCACCGCTGGCGAAGGTCCCGGAGAACACCATGAAGTTCGTGGTGGGCACCATGCTCACCGCCTTCGGCGTGTTCTGGGCCACCGAGGGAACCGGGGCCCACTGGCCCGGCTCGGACACCTCGCTGCTGGTGCTGGTCCCGGTGGTGGCCCTGGTCGCGCTCGGCTGCACCGCCGTCCTGCGCCGCAGCGGCCCCGGCGCGAAGAACTCCGGGGGCACCCCCTCCGGCGCCCCCGTGGAAGGAAGCCTGACGTGACCCTGCTGCGCACGTTCGCGATGTTCTGGTACGACTTCATCGTCGGCGACGACTGGCGGGTCGCCGTCGGCGTGGTGCTGGCCCTGGCGGCGACCTACGGCCTGGTCCGGGGCGGGGTCGACGCCTGGTGGCTGCCGCCGGTCGCGGTGGTCCTGCTGCTGGGGCTGTCGCTGCGCCGGGCGGTGCGGTCGGCCCGGCGGGGGTGAAGCGCGCGGTGGGACGGGGGTGAGACGGGGGACGGCCCGTCAGCGGCCCTCCCCCTCCTCGGCATAGACCCGGGCCGCGTACTCGTCCAGGACCTGCTCGCACCTGGCCAGCGCCGCCGTCGCCTCGGCCTTGCCGGACGCCGCCAGCACGTCCCGGTTCTCCACCTTGGCGAACCAGTTGCGCAGCTTCACCAGGTCCTCGTCGTTCTCCTCCAACTCGGCGTAGGTGAAGTGCTCGGCCCGGTACTCCTTCTCGATCTGCCCCAGGAAGTCCTGGCAGCGGTCGACGATCTCCTCGTACTCGTCGTCGCGGGCCGCGTTGAAGGCCTGCTCGATCTCCGCGCTGCCGGACAGCACCTCGGAGCCCAGCAGCAGCGCGCTGCCGCCCATTTCCACGATCTCGTTGCGCAGCACCCGCAAGGACCGCTCCGCGCCCGGGCCCTGCGGTAGCGCCGCCACCGAGTTCTGCAGGTAGATGGCGCCCAGGCCCTTGATCTTGCGCCACACCCCGGCCCGCAGCCGGGTCGGCTCGGCCGGGACCTTGTAGACCAGGACCAGCCAGCGCACCCCGGAACCCTCCGCCAGGTGCCCGTCCGCCCGCCCGGCGTCGCCCTTCGGACCGGGCTGTCCCACTGTCTGCGCCACCTGCACTCCTCCGACGACCGGTCTCGCGACCTACCTGATCAGCGTAGCCGTGCGGGCCGGACGCGGACGCACCGCGACCGGGCCGTTCGCAGCCGAGGGGACGCAGGATGCCCCGGCCGGCGTCACCGCCGGCCGGGGCATCCTGTGATGCGGTCGGGCTCCGTCAGTTGTCGTTCTCCGCCGACGGGATGGACGCGCCGGGCACGTCGTTCGGGGCGAGGATCTTGCTGTCACCCGGGTACGCCTTGGTCCAGTTGTGGGTCTGGTACCAGGTGAAGCGGTTCATCTGCTCGGGGTTGGCGTAGTCGGGCACGGCGCTCGGGCCGGTGAGCCGCTGGTGCGACTTCCAGCTGTTCCACTGCGCCGCGACCTGCTTCTCGGCCGCCGGCGGCGCGGTGGTCGCCGGGACCAGCGCCGCGGTGGGGTCCTGCGGCGCGGGGGTGTCCACGCCGCAGGGCGGCGGGGTGGAGAGACCGTCGGTCAGCGAGGTCCGGTTGGGCACCGCGGTGAACGGCGTGTAGTTGGGCTTCGAAGTGAACGCCCCGAACATCGGGGTGGCCGCGCTGTCCTTCTGGTTCATCGGCTGGACCCCGAGGATCTGCTCGATGGTGCGGACCATGGTGATCTGCGAGTAGTAGTGGTTGTCGACGGCGCCGTGCTGGGCGTACGGGCTGATGACCTGGACCGGCGCGCGGTGGCCGTCGACGTGGTCCAGGCCGGCCTGGGAGTCGTCCTCGACCACGAAGATCGCGGAGTCCTTCCAGTACTTGCTGTGCGAGATCTCGTCGACCATCTTGCCGACCGCCAGGTCGTTGTCGGCGACCTCGGCGGCCGGGCTGGCCGGGCCGCCGGTGTGGTCGTTGGAGAACCAGAACATGTTCAGGTTCGCCGGACCGTTCTTCTCGAAGTCCTGCTTCCAGATCTGGTACTTGTAGGTGTCCGGGACGCTCAGGTCGAACAGCGGGAAGCCGGGCACCGACACCTTGTTGAGCGACGGGATCGCCGAGCCGGTCTGAATCGGGTAGGCCGTCGACGCCCCGGTCGCGGCCATGGTCTTGGCGTCGCAGTACAGGTTCTGCCAGGTCGCGCCGGCCGGCTTGCTCTCCAGCGACTGGAACTCGCCGTAGTCCTTGACGGACTTCCCGGCGGCCTGGGCGCCGGTCCAGATGAAGCCGGTCTTCTGGTGTCCGAGGACGTCGTTCTCGGTGTCGTAGCTGCGGGTGTACTCGCCGGCCGACGACTCGGTGTACTCCGGGTTGTCGGACTGCATCAGCCAGTTGTGGCCCTCGGCGGAGTTGGTGCCGACGTCGTAGAAGTTGTCGTAGAGCCCGAACTGCTGGGCCAGCGCGTGCTGGTTCGGAGTCACGTTCTCACCGAACTGCGTCAGCGCCGGGTCGCCGTTGCCCTGGGGCAGGTCGCCGAAGACCTGGTCGTAGGTCCGGTTCTCCTTGACCAGCAGGAAGACGTGCTTGATGGTCGACGGGTCGCCTATACGGGTCGGGACCGGCACGGCCTTCGTCTTCTTGGCGGTGGCGGCGGCGGTGCTGACCGAGCCGTTGGTCCAGCCGTTCTGCTGGAAGACCTTGACCGTCTGCTCCCTGACGACCCGGTCGCTGGGCAGCGTGAACGTGGTCAGGCTGGACGTGGTGTCGTGGGTGCCGTGCCCGGAGGCGGTGGTGGGGCGGAGGGCGTCGACGCCACGGGTGTTGGAGACCACGATCTTCTTGCCGACCGTGGCTATCTGGGCCGGGAAGTAGTCGGTCGGCAGCAGGCCGATGTAGCTGACCGGCTCCTGCGCCCCGGAGTAGCGGTAGACGGCGACCGCGTTGGCGCGGCCGAGCGTCACCAGCAGGTGGCCGTCGTCGGTGAGCGTCACGGCGTTGGGCTCGTAGCCGACCGACGCCTCCGGCCACGGCTGGGTGGTGATGGTCTGCACCACCCGGTCGTGGGCCGAGCTGATGACCGACACCTTGTTGTCGGCGGTGTCGGTGACGAACACCGTGCCCTTGCTGGCGTACACCGCGGTCGGGTGCAGACCGACGTCGATGGAGCCGACGGCCGCCGCCGGGTCCGCCACATTGATGACGCTCACCGTGCCGGTGGTGGAGGCGCCGGTGACGGGGTTGGCCGGCACGTCGGTGCCGTAGGAGTTGATGGTGGTCTCGCCGGGCTTGGCCTGGCGGCCGCCCTCGTTGCTGACGTAGAGCTTGTTGCCGACCATGGCGAGGCCGCGCGGCGCGATGCCCGTGGCCCAGCTCTGCACGATGGTCCCGGTCGCCGCGTTGATGGCGACGACCCGGTTCTGGCCGTTGACCGCGGAGTACACGGTGGAGCCGTCGGCCGAGAACACGGCCGCGCCCACCAGCGCGTGCTTGGTGCCGTCGACGGGGATGGAGACGACCACCGGGTTGGCGAGCGTGCCGTCCGGGTTCACCGTGAACCTGGTGTAGCCGTCGCTCTGGCCCAGCCAGAGCTGGGTGCCGTCGGGGGAGTAGGTCGGACCCTCCTGGCCCACGGAGGCGCTCTTGATGCGCAGGCCGTCCGCGGTGCCGGTGCCGATCCTCTGCTTCACCTGACCGGTCTTCAGGTCCATGATGACCAGCGCCGCGTCGCCGTCGGTGACCGCGGCCGCCAGCGTGCTGCCGTCGGGGCTCACCGTCGAGGACATGATCTTGCCGTCGTTGATGACGGTGCGGCTGCCGTAGGGGTTGAGGTACTGGTCGTCGGACACGACCTGGCCCTTGGCGGTGACCTGGCCGACCTGCTGGGTGCCGAACTGCTGGGTAGAGGCGACTGCGGTGCCGGTGACGCCCAGGGCGACCGTGATACCCGCGGTGACCAGGGCGCTCCGCCGACCGACTCTCCGGCCGAGAACGTTGAGCTGGGGGGCCTGTTCCTTGATCCGACGCTGCCGCTTGACCTGCACGGTGTTATCCCTTCGATGAGGCAGAGAGCAGTTCGACGTTGCCGTCGAACTGCCACAACGGGTTCGGCGCGTCCCCGTAGCGGGTGTGCACCAGGAAGTAGCCGTTCACTTCCTTCGGTCCGTCGCCGTCGGCGACGTAGCGACCGTTCGCGGAGATGTCGAGTTGGTAGACGGCGCTTCCGCTGACCTGCACCCCGGGCAGGTGCCAGGTGACCACGCAGCGCCAGTCGTTGCCGGGGCCCTCGTTGTCGCCCTGGCCGCCGCCCCTGTCGCAGGACGCGGACACCTGGAGCTGCGCCTCGGTCACGGCGGGGCGGTTGAGCTCGTCCGTCTGCATCCGGTAGAGGTGCGCGAATGCGGTGGCGAGCGAGCGCTGGACCTTGTCCTGGTCGATGCCGGAACCGGTAGACGGGGTCGCGACCGCTACACCGGCGACGCTCACGGCGAGCAGCCCGGCCAGCGGCAGCAGCCCGAAGGTGACGCTGCGGCGACCGGTGCCGTCGTACGCCGCGTTGGTGAAGTCGCGGCGGACGAAGACCGCATAGGCCGCCGCGGTCGCGGCCACCGCCCACACCAGACCGGCCGCGATGCTGATCAGCAGCGGTTCGAGCTGCGTCGGACCGGTGAACAGCCCGTTCCAGGAGATGAAGGCGTAGCCGGGCAGTGCGACGCGTACCGCCACGGGCAGCGGGAGCATCTGGGCGAGCGCCATCGCCAGCGCGACCAGCGCGGGCAGCAGCAGGCCCATCGGGGAGCGCCCCAGCGCGACCGAGCCGAGCAGCCCGATCGCGGCCAGGGCCAGGGTCGGCGCCAGTACGCAGACCCAGGCGAGCAGCACCTTGACGGCCGCGTCCGACGGCGTCAGCAGGTGCCCGTCGAGGCCGACCAGCGGACGGTTGCCGACCGCGATGAGCCCGCCGCCGGCACTGGAGCAGGCCAGCCCCGCCACGAGCAGCAGGATGAGGGTCAGGGCGGCCAGTGCCTTCGCCGCGAAGATCCGCCGGGGCGACCTGACCGCGACCAGCAGGTGGCGCCAGGTGCCGAGCCGGTCCTCGGCGGCGAAGACGTCGCCGGCCACCACCGAGATCAGCAGCGGCAGCGCCCAGCTGCCGGAGAAGCCGAGCACGACCAGCGATCCGGCCCACCCGGTGGCGTGCATCCAGCGGCCGAAGAGCGTGTCGGCGGGCAGGGTGCTCTGTTGGCTCACCGCGGCGACGAAGAGCGCGGGCGCGATCCAGCAGACCAGCACCAGCAGCCGGATCCGCCACTGGGAGACCAGCTTGACCAGCTCGAAGCGGTAGCCGCCGGCCAACGGGACGGGGTGTGCGCGAGTGGCCGCGGTGTCCTCGCGCGGCGTCGTGGTCGGGGTCGCGGTGGCGGTCATCGGGCGGCCTCCTGGTCCTGCGGTTCGGTCAGGGCGAGCAGCGCGGCCTCCAACGGGGAGACCACCGGGGCGAGTTCGCGCACCGCGACGCCGTCGCGCGCCAGCCGCGCCACCAGTTCGTCGAGGGCGGGCACCAGGGCGCGGACGACGAACGCCTCGGCGCCGCGCCAGGCCACGGTGGACTCGACGACGCGGATCCCGGCCGTGCCGGCGGCCGCGCCGAGGGCGGCCCGGGGGTCGGAGGTGAGCAGCCGGTAGTCGAGTTCTCGGTTCTCGGCGGCGAGCTTGCCCAGCGGCCCGGAGAAGACGACCCGCCCGGTGGCCAGGATGGTGACCTCGGAGCAGAGCTCCTCCAGGTCGTCCATCCGGTGGCTGGAGAGCACCACGCCGGTGCCCTCGGCGGCGAGCCGGGTCAGCACCCCGTGGACGTGCCGCTTGCCGGCCGGGTCGAGGCCGTTGGCGGGTTCGTCGAGCACCAGCAGTCGCGGCCCGGAGAGCAGGGCCGCGGCGAGTCCGAGCCGCTGGCGCATGCCGAGGGAGAAGCCGCGGGCCCGGTCGTCGGCGACGTCGGTGAGGCCGACCTCGGCGAGGATGTCGTCGATCCGTGCGGCCGCCGAGCCGCGGCCGCGCAGCGCGGCCAGCGCGGCGAGGTTCTGCCGGGCGGTGAGCGACGGGTACAGGCCCGGTCCGTCGACGAATCCGGTGACGCCGTCAGGGGCGTCGAGGGCGCGGCGGACGGTCGTGCCGAGGATGTCGAGTTCGCCGCTGTCCGCCGCAGACAGGCCCAGCAGCAGACCGAGCAGCGTGGTCTTGCCGGCGCCGTTCGGTCCGACCAGACCGTGGATCTGACCCTGCGCCACATCCAGATCGACGTTGTCGAGCGCGACGATGTCGCCGAAGCACTTGGTGATCCCACGAGCCCGGACGGCAAGGCGTGCATCCATAAGTCACCCTTCTCACAAAAGCCTCCACGGACTCTAGGGACTCCGCACAGCACGGCCACAGGCTGACAGTTGAACGTTCGTGGAACGGAGGACGACCGGTGCGCGCCACGCCGGAGGGGCGGGTCCGGATGGGACCCCCCCCCTCC
>NZ_BBPM01000021.1:120186-130194 GCF_000787775.1 Streptacidiphilus carbonis
GGTCCGGATGGACCCGCCCCTCCTCCGTTCAGGTGATCGCGTCAGTTCCCCGGGACGTAGACGATGCCGCGCAGGGCCTCGCCGGAGCGCGCCGTGCGCAGGGTCCGGAAGGTGTCGCCGGCCGCGCTGGTCGCGTGCAGGCGGTCGGTGACGCGCACCAGGCGGTTGGGGTCGGCGCCCTCGTCGGTCGCGCCGGAGACCGTGGAGGTGACGGCCCAGACGGTCACCGTGCCGTCGGGACCGACCTTGCCGGTGATGGTGCGCAGGCCGTCGGTGGCCGGGGCCCACGGCAGGCCGGTGGCGGCGTTGTCGCCGGTCGGGTAGCCGGCGGCGGTGTACGGCGAGCCGAGGTCCAGCCCGTGCTGGATCGTGTAGGCCAGGGTCCACGCGCCGTCGCGGAGCACCCACTTCTGCAGGCCGGCGCCGGCCTGGGCGGCGGCGTCGGTGTAGCGGCCGGTGGCCGGGTCGTAGGTGTTGCTTCCGTTGCCCTCGTCCGCGACGTACATCGTGGTGCTGTCGGCGAACCACATGCCGAACGGGAAGGAGGTCGTCGACTTCAGCGCGGTGGGGAAGCCCTTGAGGACGCACATGTTCTGCGGCAGGCCGGTGGACTGCAGCGTCGCGGGGTCGTACGCGAGCGCCCGGGTCGGCAGCGGCGCGCCGGGCACCGGGAGTCCGACGCCGGTCGGGCAGGCGTGGCCGGTGGTGTCGATGAAGTAGACGGTGTTGACGCCGTTGCCGCCGCTGCCCTTGGTCAGGTAGACGACGTTGTCGTGGACGGTCAGGCCGCGGAAGTTGGTGTCCTTGCCGACCTTGTCGGCCTTGTCGCCCAGCTCGGTGACGCTGAAGCCGCCGACCGGGGTCGGGGGGCCCACCTGCTGCCTGCTCTCCGGCAGCCTGGACGGCGTGGCCGTCTGCGCCCCGGCGCCGGCGATCACGCCGACCGGCTGCGGGTTGCCGCCGTTGCCGGCGTTGCCCGCCATGAAGAACCGGCCGTCGGCGTCGTCGAGGAACGCGGCGCGGCCGTTGTTGCCGCTGTAGGCGTTGGTCTCGGTGAAGCCGAGGGAGCCGTTGGAGCGCAGCTCCGCGACCGCGCGGTAGTACGAGGTGCCGACCGGGTTGGTCGGGTCGACGACGCCGGGCGTGTTGGAGTTCGACACGTCGGGGGAGTTCACCGGTGCGACATAGCCCATGAACGTCAGCGCGCCGCCGTTGCTGGAGAGGCTGAGGCCGAGCTCGGACTTGGACGGGAAGCTGGTGACCAGGTGGTCGCCGTTGAGGCCGGTCGGCACGTTCAGGGTGCCGGTGGTGCGGCCGGACTGGGTGAGGGCGTCGAGGAGGATCGGCGAGGAGACGCCGAAGCTCGCGTCGACCGACTCGTTGTTGAAGACCTCGGGGTAGCCGCCGTCGGCGACCGCGGTGACGCAGGCGGTGGTGCAGCCGGCCGGCAGCCGGGTGACGCCGGGGACGACCGAGTCCTTGCCGGCGGTGTAGACCGTGCGGGAGAGCACGAGATGGCCGGGGAGCAGGACGCCGTGGTGGCCGGGGGATCCGCCGTGCCATGCGGGCGCGGCCGTCGCGGTCGTGCCGGGGGCCAGCAGAAGGCCGGACAGGACACCGCCGGCGGCGATGGCCAGAGTGAGGCGGGAGGGCATCGGAACGCTCCTGGAGAGGGGGCTGAAGGGTGCGGGAACGGAGGTCTTGGTTGCGCGTTTCATCTCGACTCCTGGCATGGATACCCCGGCCTTCGGCCGGGGAGGAAACGAATCCTCAGCGCGGAGCCGCGCAGCGGCGGAGTCCACTCGGATGTTCTGACGGTCAACCAGCCCCCAAGTGTCACAAGGAAGGCGGTAGGATGTGAGGTATGGCGCAGCAGGTGAAGCGGGCGTTCAAGTACCGCTTCCATCCCACGGATGAGCAGGCAGCGGAGCTGTCGCGCACGTTCGGCTGCGTGCGCAAGGTCTGGTCAACGCAGGTTAAGCAGTGGATCTAACAGTTGACACAAACGCGCCCTAACGACTGAGTGAACAGCGGCTGCCGCCGACGGCTCCGCCATCCTGCGGCGGCAGTGGGAACGAGGACATGGCCGACCCTGACCAGCCGTCAACCGGGCTGGTCAGGGCGCGTGTTGTTGCTGATGGGCCCTCGGAGTCCTCGACTACAGCAATGTGGACGCTGTGCAATGACGAATGATGTCCGTCCCAGGTCGGCTGGTGCAAGTGCGGCGGGGCGGCGGAACGGTGTGAGCCGGAGTCAGGCCGCGGCCGGATCGCCGATCCGGTCACGGGCTCCGCGCACGGTGACGGCGGCCAGCCCGCAACCGAACAGCAGCCCGGCGCACAGGGCGCCGCCCAGGTCGTGCGGGGGCCGGGCCGGCCACAGCCACGGGGTGGCCAGTACCGGCGGGTGCCACTGCGTGTAGAGCGCGTACACCGCCGCCACCAGGTAGCCGGTCGGCCCGGTCCAGGACAGGCCGCCGCCGAGGACGGCGGCGCACAGCAGTCCGATGCCGGTGATCCCGGCGACGTTGCGCAGCACGTCCAGGGTGCCGCCGGACAGGTGTCCGCCGGTGCCGGCGGCGGTCAGCAGGCCGACCGCCGCCGCGGTCAGCGCCACCGTGACGGCTGCTCGCAGGTACGGCAGCAGCCGGCCGGCCACCCGCTCCGGCTCGCCGAACGGGCTGGCCGCGGTGGCGGTGACGCTCACCGCGGCGGCGGCCTCGAAGATCAGCGGCAACTGCAGGGCGCCGTAGGCGTCCCAGTGCCTGAGGAGCGCGATCCGCAGCCCGGTGGCGCAGACCGCCGTCGACAACAGGGCCAGGGGAACCCGGCGGCCCGCGGCGTACAGCCGCAGCAGGCGGGGGCCGGTCACGGGAGCTGCTCCGGGGTGATCCGACCGGCCCGCAGCGCCGCCAGGTTCCGCACCAGCCAGGCGTGCCGTGCCGCTTCCGGCAGCGCGGCGAAGCGTTCTGACGCCGCGTAGGCGGGGGTCCCGGGCGTCACCACCGGCCACGGGCCGGCGTCCGGGCCGCCGGTCGGGGGGCCGTTCCCGGCGGCGGACGCGTCCGCGGGATCGTGCAGGCCGGCTGCCGTCAGCAGCGCCCTGGCCACCGCGTTCTGTGCCTGCGACGCACCGGCCCGGTCCTCGACCACGCGGGCGACGAGGTCCGGGGCGTACGCCCCGACCAGTTGGCCCGCCAGCTGTGCCGGCGTCCGGGAAGGCCCTGGGAACTGGACGGGCAGGACGAAGGAGGCCGACCCGGCGGCACCGCCGATCCCTGGCCCGGCCGGGCGGATCTCGACCTCGTTGCCGGAGTCCTGCCGGAACGTCACGGCCTCCTGGAGCAGCCGGGTCGGCGCGCTCGGCAGGCCGGCCAGCTGGTCGAGCAGTGGCGCCAGGGCGTCGGCCGTGACGGAGAGGTAGCCGGAGTAGGCGGGGTTGAGGCAGACCGGGATCGCCGTGTGGCTGCACACCGGGGTGAACCGGATCGGCCGGTCCTCGGCGGCATTGTGCAGGGCCGGGATGTCGATCACGCCCTGGGCGTTCATGGTCCCGGTCGAGGCCAGTCCGACCGCGGCTCCGGCCGCCAGCAGGGCCGTGCAGACCAGGCCGGCCGCGGCCGCCCGCACCCGCCGGCCGGCGGACCCCGCGGGCAGTGCCAGGGCAGCGAGCAGTGCCAGGGTGATCCCGGCGAGGAACATCACCTGCGCGATGGACAGGTCGGGGGCGAACGGGTAGAAGGTCGCGACGCCGCCCGCCGGGCCCTGGTCCCACGGCCCGGTGACGATCGGTGCGATCTGCCAGGCGGAATGGCTGCCGTTGATCAGATCGGTGCTGAGCGCGAGGAGGAAGAACGCGGCGATGGCCGCCGACGGCGCGGTGAAGCGGCTGGGCAGGAGGGTCCCCACCGCGAAGCCGAGGGCCGAGAACGCGGGCACGCTCGCCCCGGCCACCGCGGCGGGCCACCACAGCGGGCCTCCCCAGCCCACCTGATGCGCCGTCACCCCGTACAGGACGGCGAGACAGCCCAGGTAGGCAGCCATGGCCCAGACCGTGGTGGCGGCCCAGACGGCGAGCAGCCGCACCCACCGCGGCCGGGCGGTGACCGTCACCTGGTCGGTGACCCGGTGCCGGGCCTCCCGGGACGCCATCCAGGCCGCGGCGCCGGTCACCGGGACGGCGAAGTCGAGCACGGAACCGGTCTGCAGCCCGGCCGCGCGCAGGTTCCACAGCGGCGGCCCGGCCATGTCCCTGCGGTACGTGGTGAGCCAGAACAGCCCGATGGCGACCGGCAGCAGCCAGGCCATCGCGTTGTGGCGCAGCTCCAGCCGCAGCATCCGCAGGCCTGCCAGGGCCGCCTGTCCCGCCCGTCCCGCCGTCGGCCGGGTCCGGCCCGCGGCCGGGGCGGCCGTCGCCGCGGTCATGACCGCGCCTGCGCGAGGACGGCGCTGTACCCGCGCTCGATCGGGGTGTCCCCGGCGTGCTGCCCGGCGCCGCGCGCGGCGAGTCCGTCCGGCGTGCCGTGGAAGACGATCCTGCCCCGGTCCATCAGGGCGACCTGCGCGCAGGCGGCCGCGACGTCCTCGACCAGGTGGGTGCTGACCACGACGGTCGCGCGCTGTCCCAGGTCGCGCAGCAGGGTGCGGAACGCCACCCGCTGCTCCGGGTCGAGGCCCGCGGTCGGCTCGTCGAGCAGCAGCAGCTCCGGCTCGTTGACGATCGCCTGGGCGATCCCGGCCCGGCGCAGCATGCCGCCGGACAGGGTGCGCATCCTGGACTTCCTGCGGTCGCCGAGTTCGACCCGTTCGATCGCGGTCGCGACGGCGGCGCGGATCCGGGCCGGCGGCACCTCCTTCAGCAGCGCGACGTACTCGACGTACTCCGCCACGGTGAACCCCGGGTAGTGGCCCGGGTTCTGCGGCAGGTAGCCGAGCCTGCGCCTGATCTCGCGGCGCGGCCCGTACCCGCCCGGATCACGGCCGAGCAGCCGCAGCCGCCCCGACGACGGCGGCACGGCGGTCGCCATCATCCGCAGCAGCGAGGTCTTTCCCGCTCCGTTCGGCCCCAGCAGTCCGAACACGCCGGGGCCCGCCTTCAGGTCCACCCCGGCCACCGCTTCGACCGAGCCGAAGCACCGGGTCAGTCCGTCGATCTCGATGTTCATCACGCTCCTCCCTGTTGATCCTGATCCCGTCCGACCGCAGCTGACCGCTCCGGATCGGCGGACGGGTCAAGGCTG
Source organism: Streptacidiphilus carbonis (assembly GCF_000787775.1). Classification (GTDB taxonomy): domain Bacteria; phylum Actinomycetota; class Actinomycetes; order Streptomycetales; family Streptomycetaceae; genus Streptacidiphilus; species Streptacidiphilus carbonis. The sequence goes on from NZ_BBPM01000021.1 coordinate 125,426, forward strand.
CGCGCCGGCCCGGGCCCGGGTCGTCACACCAGGGAGCACGATCCGCGGTGCTACCAGGGGGGCAGTCCGGCCCTGACGCGCCGTGAGTAGTACCCGGGTATGACCGTCCAGGGGTGATGCCGGGGCGGTCCTCGGCCGCCTACGCTGGGACGGTGCTCCAGTACTCCGGGGGGCGACCCCCCGAACCCCCACGGAACCGGCAGGTGGCGAGCCCGCAGCGGGCGGCCGCTCGGCCGGTCGGCCTGACGCGGCTTCAGGTAACGGCAGGGACCGTCCGGGACGCCCTGGTCCAGGTGCTGACCGGCCCTGAGCCGGCCGGCCCCCGGCGCTCGCGGACGGAGGGCCGGGCGGAGTACGTCGTGACGGCTGCCGCGACGCTGCTGCTGTGCCTGGTCAACGCGACCCATGTGTACCGGACGGCGCCCCACGGCGCCCAGCGGCCGGGCGACGGGTGGCAGGTGCTGCTCGCCCTCGCCGTGGTGCTTCCGCTGCCTCTCGCGGCGAGGCATCCGATGGCGGCCTGGCGGGCCGGGTGGCTCGCGCTGGTGCTCGCGCCGCTGCTGCCGGCGGCCTGGTGGGGCGGCTGGCCGTGGGGTGTGCCGCAACTGCTCGCGCTGCTCTGGGCCTTCTGCCTGGCGGGGGTCCGGCAGCAGCGTCCCGTCCTGTGGTGGATGGGGGCGCTGACCCTCGTTCCGTGGGGGGTGTGGCTGGTCAGGGACCTCGCGAACCTGAACGGCCCGGTCGCTGCCACCGTCGTGTTCGCGGCAGTCGCGATCGCGGTGGACGGTGCGGGATCCCGGCTGCGCGCCCAGGAGGCTCTGGCCACGCAGACCGTCCGCACCGACGCCGAGCGGTCGCGGCGCGCCGTACTGGAGGAGCGCACCCGGATCGCCAGGGAGCTGCACGACGTGGTGGCCCATCACCTGTCGCTCATCGCGGTCCAGGCCGAGACCGCGCCCTACCGACTGGGGGAACTGCCGGAGGCGACCCGCGCCGAGTTCGGTTCGCTGAGCGAGGTGGCCCGTGAGGCGCTGACGGAGATGCGTCGGCTGCTCGGCGTGCTGCGTCAGGACCGGGCCTCGGCCGGCCTGTCGCCCCAGCCCCGGCTGAACGACCTGCCCGCGCTGGTCGACGCGGCCCGGCGGGCGGGTGTGCGGGTCGAGCTGTCGGTGCCCGAGGAGCTGGGCCGGGTGCCCGACGGGGTCGGGGTGTGCGCGTACCGGATCGTGCAGGAGTCGCTGTCCAACGCGGGCCGGCATGCGCCGGGGGCCGCGGTGTCGGTGTCCGTGTCGGTGTCGCCGCCGGTGGACTGCGATGATCGCAATGACCGTAGTGACCGCGAGGGCCGCGAGGCCCGCGCCGTCCGGCTGCGGGTGGCCAACGGTCCCGGGAGCGGCGCTGCCCCGGCGCGGCCCGAGAGCGGGATCGGCCATGGTCTGACCGGGATGCGCGAACGGGTCGGGCTCCTCGGCGGGTCGCTGTCGGCCGGGCCGACGCCTACCGGCGGGTTCGTGGTGTCCGTGGTGCTTCCGCTCGGTGGGACCGCGTGAGCGCCGCCGCTGCCGCGAGCACGCGCTGCCTGATCGCCGACGATCAGGCGATGGTGCGCGAGGGCTTCGCCGCGGTGCTGAACGCGCAGCCCGAACTCGAAGTCGTGGGCCTGGCCGCCGACGGCGCCGACGCGGTGGCGCAGGCGCGGCGACTGTCGCCCGACATCGTGCTCATGGACGTGCGGATGCCGGTCATGGACGGGCTCCGCGCCACCAGGGAGATCCTGCGCGGCACGGCAGGGCAGGCCTGGCCGCGCGTGCTGATCCTCACCACCTTCGACCTCGACGACTACGTCTACTCGGCGCTGCGCGCCGGGGCCAGCGGATTCCTGCTCAAGGATGCGACCGCCGCCGAACTGGTGAACGCGGTCCGGGTGGTGGCCGACGGTGAGGCGCTGCTCGCTCCGTCGGTGACCCGGCGCCTGATCGCCGACTTCGCCCGGCAGCCGCGCCAGGACCAGCCGCCCGCACCGGAACTCGCCGCGCTGACCCAGCGGGAGACCGAGGTGCTGCGTCTGATCGCCCGCGGCCTGTCCAACACCGAGATCAGCGAAGCGCTCGTGATCGCCCAGCAGACCACCAAGACCTACGTGGGCCGGATCCTGGCCAAGCTCGCCCTGCGCGACCGCGCCCAGGCCGTCGTGGTCGCCTACGAGAGCGGACTGGTGACACCCGGCGGGCGGACGGGGCCGTGAGGTTCTCAGACCACCACGCGGTACCGGTGCTCGGGGCGGCCCGCGGCGCCGTAGCGCAGTTCCAGGCGGGCGCGGCCGTCGCGGACCAGGTAGGACAGGTACCGCTGCGCCGTCGGGCGGGAGACGCCGGTCGCCTCGGCGACCTCAGCGGCGGACAGGTCGCGCGCGCGCACGGCCTCGTAGACCAGGGCCAGGGTGGGGGCGGAGAGCCCCTTGGCCGGCGGCTGCGGTGCCGTGCTGGGTCTGGCGATGCTGAACAGCGCGTCGACCTGGGCCTGGTCGGCCTCCGCGGCCGGCCCCAGTGAGTGCACCCGGTGGTGCAGTTCCCGGAAGGCGGTCAGCCGCTCGGTGAACTCGGCGAAGCCGAAGGGCTTGACCAGGTAGCCCACCGCGCCGAGTTTCATCGCCGCCCGGACGGTGGCGACGTCGCGTGCTCCGGTGATCACGACGGCGTCGGGCCGGGCGCCCCCGGTCTCCCCGCTGAGGCGGTGCAGCACGTCGAGGCCGCTTCCGTCGGGCAGGTAGATGTCCAGCAGCAGCAGGTCCGGCTGGAGTTCGCGAGCGGCCTGGACGGCCGTCTCGACCGTGGAGGCCTGGCCGACGACCTCGAATCCGTCGGTGCGGTCGACATAGCGGGCATGGATGGCGCCGACGCGGAAGTCGTCGTCCACCACCAGGACTCTGATCACCAGCGATCGCCTCCCAGCGGTGCGAGCTCGAACGGGTTCTCCTCGGCGGTCCACCGGGCGGGGGTCGGGTCGGCGTCGGACAGCGGAAGCGTGACGGTGAACACCGCGCCCGGGCAGCTGCTCACCGATACCGTTCCGCGGTGCTGCTGGACCAGTCGCTTGACCAGGGCCAGCCCGAGGCCGCGGCGTGCGGTTCCCCGGTCCGGCCGGGTCGACCAGCCGTCCTCGAAGATCGATTCGGCGTCCTCCGGCCGTACCCCCGAACCGGAGTCGGCGACCTGGACGGTGACGGCGGACGGCGTCTCGTGGAACGCCAGGCTCACCCGTGCCTCTCCCGGCCCGGCGTCCGCCGCCACCGCGGCGTCCACGGCGTTGTCCAGGAGGTTGCCGACGATGGTCAGCAGTCCGCGCAGATGCGGCGGCTGCTCGCCGAGCTGCGACCCCTCGGCGAGAGCGATCTTCACCCCCCGCTCGGCCGCGACCGTGGCCTTGGCGACGATCAGGCCGACCATCAGCGGGTTGCCGACCTGCTGCCGCACCGACTCGGTCAGGGCGGCCTCGGCTCCTGCCGTCTCCACCGCGTACTCGAACGCCGCCTCGTGCTCTCCCAGGTCCAGCAGCCCGGCCAGGATGTGCAGGTGGTTGCTGAACTCGTGCTGCTGGGCCCGCAGGGCGTCGGTGAGCCCGCGCACCGAGTCCAGCTCGTGCAGCAGCCCGACCATCTCGGTGCGGTCGCGCACGGTCAGCACCGCTCCCAGCTCGCGGCCGTGCAGCCCAACCGGCATCCGGTTGACGACCAGGCAGTACCGGTCGGTGAGCACGGTGATGTCGGTCCCGGTGAGGGTGCCGTCCAGGGCGTTGCGGAGCCGTCCCTCCGGCAGGACGTCCTCCGGTTTCAGCCCCAGCGCCTCGTCGATCTGCAGCAGCCGCCGGGCCTCGTCGTTGACCACGGTGATGCAGCCGTGCGGGTCCAGGGCGATCACGCCTTCCCTGATCCCGTGCAGCATCGCCTCCCGGTCCTGCAGCAGTCCGGCGATCTCCTCCAGTTCCAGGCCGAACGTGGACCGCTTGAGGCGCCGGGCCAGCCCGTAGGAGGCGGCGCAGCCGACCGCGAGGGCGATGCCGGCGTACAGCGCGAAGGTGGGCAGCTCCCGCCAGAGCTGGCCGGCGACGTTGCGCTCGGGGATGCCGACCGAGACCTCGCCGACGACGCCGCCGGCGGGGCTGAGCAGCGGTGCCTTCCCGTTGGCGGAACGCCCGGTGACGCCGGAGTCGATGCCCACGTGCCCGCGCCCGTCCAGCACGATGATCGGTTCGGTGACCCGCTGGCCGATGAGGTCGGGATTGGGGTGGGAGTGCCGGGTGCCGTTGAGGTCGATCACCACCACGTACGAGGCGTGGGTGGCCCGCGCGATCCGCTCGGCCGCGGTCTGCACCAGGGCTCCGTCGGCCGGGTGCGCCATGCCCTGGAGGATCTGCGGATCAGAGGCGGCCACCTCGGCGATGGACAGCGCGCGCTGTTCGTACTCGCGGTCCAGCTGGGCCCGCTGCGCCCAGGCGAAGAGGACGAAGCCGATCACACTGGTGACCGCCAGGATCGCCACCTGGCTGGCCAGGATCCGGGTGGACAGCCTGCGCCGCTGGCTCTGCCGTGCTCTCCTTGCGAACATCGTCTCTCACCGCTTGACTCCCGGGCCGGCCCGTTGCGCCGGTGCCCGTGGAGCGATTGTTACTGGTAAGACAGGATTTGCCTAGTCCCCCAGGGTGGTCAGGGGCAGGCCGGGCGCGGCTGCGCCGGTCCCCGGGCACCCCGGGAACCGGCGGCAGCCGCAGTG
>NZ_BBPM01000020.1:0-40716 GCF_000787775.1 Streptacidiphilus carbonis
TCATTCGACCCGGTGCCGTGGACCGTCGACGGTGGCGGACCCTGGTCACAGAGCGTTGACCCGCTGTACGAGGCGAGCCTACCGCTCATGCGTTCACTCGTTCTCTCCGTTCCGGACCGTGGTCAGCCACCCCGCCCCAACGGTGCGGACCGGGGGCGCATTCCCGGCAACCGGCAGCCCACTCCCGGCACTACTCCTCTATGGCAGCCTGAGGGATCGTCCGGGGAACCGCCCGCTGAACGGTGCAACACGGTTACCCGAACCGGGACCCGGCGCAGAAGCCGACATATGCAACGTCTAAGGTGGCGTGGTACGCGCAGGACCGCCGGGAGGCTCGTCCCGGTCCTGCGGCTCTCCATCAACCAGGGGTGTTCGTGACCGCCGTCGAAACCCGCCCAGCGGGGCTGGTCAAGGCGAACCCCGGGCAACGGCCGCTGCCGGCCCGTCTCGGGGCATTCGTCGCACTGACCAAGCCGCGGATCATCGAGCTGCTGCTGATCACCACCGTCCCGGTGATGTTCCTGGCGCAGCGCGGGGTCCCCGATCTGCTGCTGGTGCTGTACGTCGTGGTCGGCGGTTACCTGTCGGCCGGTGGCGCCAACGCCCTCAACATGTACATCGACCGCGACATCGACGCGCTGATGCACCGTACCGAGCGCCGTCCGCTGGTCACCGGGATGGTGTCGCCGCGCGAGTGCCTGGTGTTCGGGATCGCGCTGGCGGTCGCCTCCACGGCTTGGCTGGCCGCGCTGGTGAACCCGCTGTCGGCGGCGCTGTCGCTGGCGGCGCTGCTCTTCTACGTCTTCGTCTACACCCTGGGCCTGAAGCGCCGCACCTCGCAGAACATCGTCTGGGGCGGCATCGCCGGCTGCATGCCGGTCTTCATCGGCTGGGCCGCGGTCAGGGACTCGCTCGGCTGGGCGCCGGTGGTGCTGTTCCTGGTCATCTTCTTCTGGACGCCGCCGCACTACTGGCCGCTGTCGATGAAGGTGAAGGACGACTACGCCAACGCCGGCGTCCCGATGCTCCCGGTGATCGCCACCAACGAGGCCGTCGCCAAGCAGATCGTGGCGTACAGCTGGGTGATGGTCGCGGTGTCGCTGGCGCTGTGGCCGCTGGGCCACACCAGCTGGCTCTACCCGGTGTCGGCGGTGCTGCTGGGGGCCTTCTGGCTGAAGGAGGCGCACGGGCTGCTGTCCCGCGCCAAGGCCGGGGTGGTCGGCGCCAAGCTGAAGGAGATGCGGCTGTTCCACTGGTCCATCACCTATCTGACGCTGCTGTTCGTCGAGATCGCGGTCGACCCCTTCCTCAAGTAGTCGGCCTCGAGCGGTCGTCTCAAGTGGTCGGCCGCTTCGAGCAGTCGGCCAGGGATCAGCGCCCCGGTGTGCCACGCGGCACACCGGGGCGCTGTCGTGCTGCGGCCTACCCGTGGGTAGCATCAGCCGTATGAGCGAAACGACCACTCCCGCCGCCCCCTCGGCTCGTGACGAGCGCCGTGCGGCCCGCATCGCCAAGCACATCAAGGCCTTCGCGGCGGCCCACGGCGGCAGCGCCGACGGGGTCGTCGAGTACGTCGGCGTGATCTCCACCCGGATCGCCCTGGTCGGCGCGGACGGCGCCTGGGGCGACCAGGTGGCGCCCAGCGTCGCGGTGGCCGAGCGGGCGGTCGAGCTCTCCGGGATCACCGTGCACGAGTCCTTCGAGGGCGAGCTGGGCCTGAAGGTCCGCACCGGCGCCTACGAGTGGAAGCGGATGGCCGGACTGCAGCTCGGCGGGAGCCAGACCTGAGGCAGGTATGCAGAAGGGGGACGGTCCGTGATTACGGACCGTCCCCCTTCTGCATACCTGCTTGCGTCGTACCTGCCTGCGCCGTACCTGCTTGCTTCGACCGCTAGACCTGCGCCAGGCGCTCGGCCACCGCCTCGATGTTGGCCGGCCGCGGCAGCGCGCCGACCTCCGGGCGGGTGCGCAGCGACAGGTGCAGCCGCAGCACCGCCACCCAGACCAGGGCCGCGCCCAGCAGGTGCACCGCGACCAGCAGTTCAGGGGTGTGCGTGAAGTACTGCACGAAGCCGATCACGGCCTGCGACATCAGTACGAGGAAGAACTCGCGGGCCCGGCGGCGCGGTTCGGCCGGGGCGTCCACCGCCATCAGTACGAAGACCATCGCCAGCGCCAGGCCGATGGTGACCATGGCGAAGTCGGCGTGGAACTGGGTGATCTTCTCGGCGTCGAAGGGCATCCGCTTGACCGCGGCGCCGTCGCCGGAGTGCTTGCCGGTCCCGGTGGCCAGGGTGCCGGCCACGATCAGCGCCGAGGTCACCGCGATGGTCAGCCGCGACAGCTGGACCACCGGCCTGCCCACGGTGCGCACCGGTTCGCCGTCGCCCTCCCGGCTGCGCTGCCACATCGCCAGCGCGGTCAGGATCAGCACCGTCGAAGCCAGGAAGTGGCAGGCCACGATGAAGGGGTTGAGGTGCGTCAGCACCGTGATCCCGCCCAGGACCGCCTGAGCCACCGTCACCCAGAACTGCGCCCAGCCGAGCCGGGTCAGGCTGCGCCGCCAGGGACGGCCGCAGCGCGCGGCGATGATGGCCAGTCCGATCACGCCGCAGAGCACGTCGGTGAGCATCCGGTTGCCGAACTCGATGATGCCGTGGATGCCCATCGCGGGGGTGGTGGCGATGCTGCCGCCGGTACAGGTCGGCCAGGTCGGACAGCCGAGGCCGGAGCTGGTCAGCCGCACCGCGCCGCCGGTCACCACGACCAGCACGCTCATCACCAGCGTCGCGAAGGCCGCCCAGCGGATGACCCGGTCGGGGACGGTGACGCGCTCGGCGAGGAGGGAGAAGGGTGTACGCACGCCAGTCATCGTAGATTGCACGATTGAGGATCTTCCGGGCGGGTCTCCGGTGACACGCCCGGCGCTGACACGACCGCGGCCACGACCGCGGCCCGCAACGGCGGAGGTGCCGGTGCGGGCCGCGGGTCGAACAGTGGAGCGGTGATCAGCTGTGGTTGCCCGCAGCGCGGCGACGCAGCACGAAGACCGCCGCACCGCCCGCGACGACCAGCGCGCCGGCGATGCCGGCGATGGTGCCGGTGCCGTCGCTGCCGGTCTCGGCCAGGCCGGTGCCGCCGCCGGAGGTAGCACCGGCGCTGACCGCCGCGACCTCAGTGGTGGACGCCGAGGCGGACGCCGAGCCGGAGGCGGCCTCGACCGAGGACGACGCCGAAGCGCTGTCGGACGGGGTCGTGGTGGCCGAGTCGCTCGCCGACGGGCTCACCGAGGTGCCGGCAGAGGCAGAGGCAGAGGCCGAGGTGCTGGCCGAGGCCGAGGTGCTGGCGGAGGCGCTGACCGAGGTGCTGGGGGCGGCCGAGCAGGTCTTGCTGCCGCCGTTCCAGGACTTGATCAGACCGCTGTCACCGGAGAACACGCCGTTGGGGTAGTGCGGGGCGTTGTCCCCGGAGTAGACCTTGGACCCCTTGTAGAGGTCGATCTGGCCGAAGCAGCCGACGTCCGGGACCTTCACCGAGAGCTGCGCCGAGTGGCCGGCCTGCACGGTGGCGTGGGCGACGTCGACCAGCGTCTGGGTACCCGAGGTGGCCCAGGTGGCGCCCTCGGTGGCGTAGGAGGCCAGCGAGACGTCGCAGCTGCCGTGGCCGTCGGTCTTGACGGTGATCTGCACGGTGCCGGCGGCGGTCGGGACCAGCGAGTCCGAGGTGGAGATCGAGCAGTCGCCGTGGGAGCCGGTGGTGACCGACTGCGAGTGGCTGGAGCTGAAGCCGGTCTGGTGGCCGCTCCAGCCCTGGCCGGCTGCGAACGAGGTGCCCGCGGCACCGAGGCCGAGGGCAAGGGCCGCGGAGCCGGTACCGGCTATGCGCAGCAGTGTTGCGGTACGACGAGTGTGGGACACGTCTTCCCTTTACTTTCCGGTCGAGCCTGGATCAGGTGGCACGCCCGAGGGCGGCCGGCGAGGACCGGAGTGGATGCACGTTCCCCCTCTTCCCCCTCAGGAGCATCACACATGCTCAATTTTCCCTGCAGTGTTGTCAATTCACAAAAAAACAGACAATTGCCGGGGAATGCGGAGCGAACGGCGGGCAGACCGCGGAAATTGTTCCACGGCTGTTACGACCCGCCGTTGCGGCCCTTCACTCCCAGCGGAAGAACCGGGCCGCCGCGGCCAGCGCCACGACCGCCCAGGCGGCGAGGACGCCCACGTCGCCCCAGGGCATTCCGGCGCCCTGCTGCAGTACCGCGCGCAGCCCGTCCGACAGTGCGCTGATCGGCAGCGCTTCCAGCACCGGGCGCACCGCCCCGGGGAACCTGGACAGCGGCACGATCACCCCGCCGGCCAGCAGCAGCAGGATGAAGACCAGGTTGGCGGCGGCCAGGGTGGCCTCGGCCCGCAGGGTCCCGGCCATCAGAAGGCCCAGCCCGGAGAAGGCTGCGGTGCCCAGCAGCAGGAGCAGCAGCACGGCGGCGGGGTCGCCCTGCGGGTGCCAGCCCAGCAGCAGCGCGATCACCGACAGCAGGGCGACCTGCAGCACCTCGGTGACCAGCACGCTGCCGGTCTTGGCGGTCATCAGCGCCCAGCGCGGCAGCGGACTGGCGCCCAGCCGCTTGAGCACGCCGTAGCGGCGCTCGAAGCCGGTGGCGATGGCCTGCCCGGTGAAGGCGGTGGACAGCACGGCGAGGGCGAGCAGCCCCGGCGCGAGGAAGTCGACCCGCGCCCCGGGGCCGGTGGTGCTGACGATGTCGACCGCGCTGAACAGCACCAGCAGCACGCTGGGGATGACCACGGTGAGCAGCAGCTGCTCGCCGTTGCGCAGCAGCATCTTCGTCTCCAGGCCGGTCTGCGCCCTGAGCATCACGCCGATGGGCGCGGCGCCCGGCTGCGGGGCGTAACTGGTGCTGCTCATGCGCGGAGGTCCCGTCCGGTGAGTTCGATGAAGACGTCTTCGAGGGTGCGGCGGCCCACCGCCAGCTGCTCCGGCATCACCCCGGACTGGGCGCACCAGCTGGTGAGGGTGGCCAGCAACTGGGGGTCGACCGAGCCCTCGACCAGGTAGGCGCCGGGGGTGGCCTCGGCCACGGCGGTGCCGTCCGGCAGCGCCTTGAGCAGGCCGCCCAGGTCCAGGCCCGGACGGGCGCGGAAGCGCACCGTGTCGGCGGCCTCGCTGCGGCACAGTTCCTCGGGGCTGCCCTCGGCGATCACCCGGCCGCCGTCCACGATGGCCACCCGGTCGGCGAGCTGCTCGGCCTCGTCCATGTGATGGGTGGTCAGCACCAGCGTCACGCCGTCCCGGCGCAGGTCCCGGACCAGGTCCCAGGTGGCGCGGCGGGCGTGCGGGTCCAGGCCCGCCGTGGGCTCGTCCAGGAAGACCAGCTCGGGACGGCCGACCACGGCCATGGCCAGGGCGAGCCGCTGCTGCTGGCCGCCGGAGAGCCGGCGGTAGGAGGTGCGACCGCAGGAGTCCAGGCCGAGGCGGGCGGCCAGCTCGTCCACGTCCAGCGGGTGGGCGTGCAGTCTTGCCGTGTGCCGGAGCATCTCCAGGGCGCGCGCGCCGGGGTAGATGCCGCCGGACTGGAGCATCACCCCGATCCGCGGGCGCATCTGAGCGGCCTGCGCCGGGTCGCCCGGGTCCAGGCCCAGCACCCGTACGGTGCCGGCGTCGGCGCGGCGGTAGCCCTCGCAGGTCTCGATGGTGGTGGTCTTGCCCGCACCGTTGGGGCCGAGCACGGCGGTGACGCCGCCCCGGCGCACGGTGAGGTCCAGGCCGTTCACCGCCGTCTTGTCGCCGTACCGCTTGACCAGGCCGGTGACCGCGACCGCTTCGGATTGCATGGCGAAGAGTCTACGAAGCGGACGGATCGGGACCGCGCGCGGGATCGAAAGCGCAGGTCAAGTTAGGCAATCCTTAGTGATAGATCAGACAGCGGACGCTCTTGAAGAGAGTTGTCCCGACGGAATGAATTACGCAACAATGGCGTTGTGAAATACATGCGGGAGCGCGAGGAGGGACCCGAGGCAGTCGCTGATGCGACCGCCGCGGCCGTCATGCCCTCCGCCGTCTCCTCGCGGGAGCGGGTCGCCCGCTCCATTCTGGACCACGGGCCGAGCAGCGCCGCCGACCTCGCCGAGCGGCTGGGCGTCACCCAGGCGGCCGTCCGCCGTCATCTGGATTCGCTGCTCGCCGCTGGCCTGGTCGCCGCCCGCGAGCAGAAGGTCTACGGGCACCGCGGCCGCGGCCGCCCCGCCAAGGTCTTCCTGCTCACCGACTCAGGGCGGGACGCCTTCTACCAGGCCTACGACCAGTTGGCCGCCGACGCGCTGCGCTTCCTGGCCGAGGCCGCCGGCGGCGGCGAGGCGGGCCGCGAGGCGCTGGCCGCCTTCGCCCGGGCCCGGCTGGCCCGCGACGCGGACCGCTACCGCGAAGCGCTCGGCGACGGGCTCGGCGAGGGTGGGAGCGATCGTGAGCTCACCCCCACCGAGAAGCTCGCCGGGGCGCTGTCCACCGACGGGTACGCTGCCACGGTGCGGCGTGCGCCTCTCGGAGAGCAGCTCTGCCAGCACCACTGCCCGGTCGCGCACATCGCCGAGCAGTTCCCGCAGTTCTGCGAGGCCGAGACCGAGGTCTTCTCGCAGCTGCTGGGCACCCATGTGCAGCGGCTGGCCACCATCGCCCACGGCGACGGGGTCTGCACCACCTTCGTGCCCACCCCGGCCGTACCGGCCCACACGCTTTCCGTTACCGACACCAGTTCACCAGTCTCAAGTTCACCAGTCTCCGGGAGGAACCCCGAATGACCACCACCGCTCACCCGGAGCTTGAGGGCCTGGGCACCTACGAGTTCGGCTGGTCCGACTCCGACGCCGCAGGCGCGGCCGCCAAGCGCGGTCTGTCCGAGGCCGTCGTCCGCGACATCTCGGCCAAGAAGTCCGAGCCGGAGTGGATGCTGAACCTTCGCCTCAAGGGCCTGAAGCTGTTCGGCAAGAAGCCCATGCCGACCTGGGGCTCCGACCTCACCGGCATCGACTTCGACAACATCAAGTACTTCGTGCGTTCCACCGAGAAGCAGGCGGAGTCCTGGGAGGACCTGCCCGCCGACATCAAGAACACCTACGACAAGCTCGGCATCCCGGAGGCGGAGAAGCAGCGCCTGGTCGCCGGTGTCGCGGCGCAGTACGAGTCCGAGGTCGTCTACCACCAGATCCGCGAGGACCTGGAGGAGCAGGGCGTGATCTTCCTCGACACGGACACCGCGCTGAAGCAGCACCCGGAGCTGTTCCAGGAGTACTTCGGCACCGTCATCCCGGTCGGCGACAACAAGTTCGCCTCGCTGAACAGCGCGGTGTGGTCCGGCGGCTCGTTCATCTACGTGCCGAAGGGCGTGCGCGTGGACATCCCGCTGCAGGCCTACTTCCGGATCAACACCGAGAACATGGGCCAGTTCGAGCGGACGCTGATCATCGTCGACGAGGACGCCTACGTCCACTACGTCGAGGGCTGCACCGCGCCGATCTACTCCTCGGACTCGCTGCACAGCGCCGTGGTGGAGATCATCGTGAAGAAGGGCGGCCGCTGCCGCTACACGACCATCCAGAACTGGTCGAACAACGTCTACAACCTGGTGACCAAGCGGGCCGTGGCCTACGAGGGCGCGACCATGGAGTGGGTCGACGGCAACATCGGCTCCAAGGTCACCATGAAGTACCCGGCCGTCTACCTGATGGGCGAGCACGCCAAGGGCGAGACCCTGTCGATCGCCTTCGCGGGCGAGGGCCAGCACCAGGACGCCGGGGCCAAGATGGTCCACATGGCGCCCAACACCTCCTCCAACATCGTCTCCAAGTCGGTGGCGCGAGGCGGCGGCCGGACCTCCTACCGCGGTCTGATCGAGATCGGCGAGGGCTCCAAGGGCGCCAAGTCCAACGTGCTCTGCGACGCGCTGCTGGTGGACACCATCTCCCGCTCGGACACCTACCCCTATGTGGACGTCCGCGAGGACGACGTGTCCATGGGCCACGAGGCGACCGTCTCCAAGGTCAGCGAGGACCAGCTGTTCTACCTGATGAGCCGCGGTCTGACCGAGTTCGAGGCGATGGCGATGATCGTGCGCGGCTTCGTCGAGCCGATCGCCAAGGAGCTCCCGATGGAGTACGCGCTGGAGCTCAACCGGCTGATCGAGCTGCAGATGGAGGGCTCGGTCGGCTGACCGGCCGCCCCCGCTCCCTGCACACCGACGCTTCCGTACGAGAGAGAGCAGTTCTAGTAATGGCTGAGGCCACCAACACGGCCGGTGGGTCGACCACGTCGGGCTCCATCGAGGTCGGCACCGCCGGCTCCGGCGCGCAACTGGCCGGACCCGGCACCGGGCGTGACACCGTCGCCGCCGTCCAGCCCGTCGACGCCAGGCTGGACGCCGTCGACTCCTACGACGTCGCCGACTTCCCGGTGCCCACCGGGCGCGAGGAGAACTGGCGGTTCACCCCGCTGAACCGGCTGCGCGGGCTGCACGACGGCAGCGCCGAGGCGACCGACGGCGCGGTCAAGGTCGACGTCAGCGCCCCCGCCGGGGTCGTCGTCGGGGCGCTGGACCGGAGCGACCCCCGGGTCGGGAAGGCCGGCAAGCCGGTCGACCGGATCGCCGCCCAGGCGTTCAGCAGCTTCGAGAAGGCCGGTCTGGTCTCGGTCCCGCGCGACACCGTGCTGACCGAGCCGATCCGGATCACCGTGCAGGGCCAGGGCGGTACCGGGTACGGGCACCAGGTGATCGAGGTCGGCGCCTTCGCCGAGGCGCTGGTCGTCATCGAGCACACCGGCGACGCGGTGCTGGCCGCCAATGTCGAGTACCTGATCGGCGACGGCGCCAAGCTCACCGTGGTCTCGGTGCAGGACTGGGACGACACCGCCGTCCACGTCGCCCAGCACACCGCGCTGGTCGGCCGGGACGCCTCGTTCAAGTCCGTGGTGGTCACCTTCGGCGGCGACCTGGTCCGGCTGCACCCCCGGGTGGTCTACGGCGCGACCGGCGGCGAGGCCGACCTGTACGGGCTGTACTTCGCCGACGCCGGCCAGCACCTGGAGCACCGGCTCTTCATCGACCACGACACCCCGCACTGCCGCAGCAACGTCGCCTACAAGGGCGCGCTGCAGGGCAAGGACGCGCGGGCGGTCTGGATCGGCGACGTGCTGATCCGTGCCGCCGCCGAGGGCACCGACACCTACGAGCTCAACCGCAACCTGGTGCTCACCGACGGCGCGCGGGTCGACTCGGTCCCCAACCTGGAGATCGAGACCGGCGAGATCGTCGGCGCCGGACACGCCTCCGCCACCGGCCGCTTCGACGACGAGCAGCTGTTCTACCTGCAGTCCCGCGGCATCCCGGCCGACGAGGCGCGCCGCCTGGTGGTCCGCGGCTTCTTCGCCGAGCTGGTCCAGCAGATCGGCCTGCCCGAGCTGCAGGAGCGGCTGATCGAGCGGATCGACGCCGAGCTGGAGGCGACGGTCGCATGAGCTTCGTTCGAGTCGCCGCACTCAGCGAGCTGGAGGCCGACACCCCCAAGCGGGTCACCGTCGGCGAGACCCCGGTGTCGCTGGTGCGCGCCGAGGGCGAGGTGTTCGCGATCAACGACATCTGCTCGCACGCGAACGTCTCGCTGTCCGAGGGCGAGGTGGAGGACTGCTCCATCGAGTGCTGGCTGCACGGGTCCAGCTTCGACCTGCGCACCGGCAAGCCCAACGGACTGCCCGCGACCCGGCCCGTTCCCGTGTACCCCGTAAAGATCGAAGGGGACGATGTGCTCGTCTCCGTCACCCAGGAGTCCTGAGCCTCATGGCAACCCTTGAAATCACCGACCTGCACGTCACCGTCGAGACCGAGAACGGCCCCCGCGAGATCCTCAGCGGCGTGGACCTGACGGTGAAGCAGGGCGAGACCCACGCCATCATGGGCCCCAACGGCTCCGGCAAGACCACCCTCGCCTACTCCATCGCCGGCCACCCCAAGTACACCGTCACCGGTGGCACGGTCACCCTGGACGGCGAGGACGTGCTGGCCATGTCCGTGGACGAGCGCGCCCGCGCCGGCCTCTTCCTGGCCATGCAGTACCCGGTGGAGATCCCCGGCGTCTCGATCTCCAACTTCCTGCGCACCTCCGCCACCGCGGTCCGCGGCGAGGCCCCCAAGCTCCGCACCTGGGTCAAGGAGGTCAAGGAGGCCATGTCCGGCCTGCAGATGGACCCCTCCTTCGCCGAGCGCAACGTCAACGAGGGCTTCTCCGGCGGCGAGAAGAAGCGCCACGAGATCCTGCAGATGGAGCTGCTCAAGCCCAAGATCGCGATCCTCGACGAGACCGACTCGGGCCTGGACGTCGACGCGCTGCGGGTGGTCTCCGAGGGCGTCAACCGGGTCCGCGGCACCGGCGAGGTCGGCACCCTGCTGATCACCCACTACACGCGCATCCTGCGCTACATCAAGCCCGACTACGTGCACGTCTTCGCGGCGGGCAAGATCGTCAAGTCGGGCGGCCCGGAGCTCGCCGACGAGCTCGAGAACGAGGGCTACGAGAAGTACGTGAAGGGCGGCGCTGCAGCGTGATCCACACCCCTCGTCCCGGCGCCGGCACGGCGTCCGCGCTCGACACCGACGCGATCCGCAAGGACTTCCCGATCCTGCAGCGGGTGCTGCACGACGGCAAGCCCCTGGTCTACCTGGACAGCGCGGCGACCTCGCAGAAGCCCCGCCAGGTGCTCGACGCGATGAACGCCTACTACGAGCAGCACAACGCCAATGTGCACCGCGGCGTGCACACGCTGGCGGAGGAGGCCACGGCGCTGTACGAGGGCGCCCGTGACAAGGTCGCGTCCTTCATCAACGCGCCGAGCCGGGACGAGGTGATCTTCACCAAGAACGCCTCGGAGTCGCTCAACCTGGTCGCCAACATGCTGGGCTGGGCCGACGAGCCGTACCGGGTGGACGCCGACGCCGAGATCGTCATCACGGAGATGGAGCACCACTCCAACATCGTGCCGTGGCAGCTGCTGTCGCAGCGCACCGGCGCCAAGCTGAAGTGGTTCGGGCTGACCGACGACGGCCGGCTGGACCTCTCCAACATCGACGAGATCATCACCGAGAAGACCAAGGTCGTCTCGTTCGTGCTGGTCTCCAACATCCTGGGCACGGTCAACCCGGCCGAGGCCATCGTCCGGCGCGCGCAGGACGTCGGCGCGCTGGTCGTGGTGGACGCCTCGCAGGCCGCCCCGCACATGCCGCTGGACGTGCAGGCGCTGGAGGCCGACTTCGTCGCCTTCACCGGGCACAAGATGCTGGCGCCGACCGGCATCGGCGTGCTCTGGGGCCGCCAGGAGCTGCTGGAGGACCTGCCGCCGTTCCTGGGCGGCGGCGAGATGATCGAGACCGTGTCGATGAGCTCGTCCACCTACGCCCCGGCGCCGCACAAGTTCGAGGCCGGCACCCCGCCGATCTCCCAGGCCATCGGCCTGGGCGCGGCGATCGACTACCTCACCGCGATCGGCATGGAGAACATCGCCGCGCACGAGAAGGAGATCGTCGAGTACGCGGTGCGCCGGCTGCAGGAGGTCCCCGACCTGAAGATCATCGGCCCGGTCACGGCCGAGGACCGGGGCGCGGCGATCTCCTTCACCCTGGGTGACATCCACCCGCACGACGTCGGCCAGGTACTGGACGAGCAGGGCATCGCGGTCCGGGTCGGCCACCACTGCGCCCGGCCGGTCTGCCTGCGCTACGGAATTCCTGCGACCACGCGGGCGTCGTTCTATCTGTACTCCACCGAGGCGGAGGTGGACGCCCTGATCGAAGGGCTGCACACGGTCCGCGCCTTCTTCGGCTGAGAGAGGAGATGACGACGCGATGAAGATGGACTCGATGTACCAGGAGATCATCCTGGACCACTACAAGCACCCCCACGGCAAGGGCCTGCGGGACGGCGACGCCGAGGTGCACCACGTCAACCCCACCTGCGGTGACGAGATCACCCTGCGAGTGCGGCTGGACGGCAGCACCGTGGCCGACATCTCGTACGACTCGCAGGGCTGCTCGATCAGCCAGGCGAGCGCGTCCGTGCTGAACGACCTGCTGGTCGGCAAGCAGGTCGGGGAGGCGCAGCAGGTCCAGGAGGCGTTCCTGGAACTGATGCAGAGCAAGGGCCAGTCCGAGGGCGACGAGGAGCTGCTGGAGGACGCCATCGCGTTCGCCGGTGTCTCCAAGTACCCGGCGCGGGTGAAGTGCGCCCTGCTCAGTTGGATGGCCTGGAAGGACGCCACCGCGCAGGCGCTGGCCGAGGCACCTGTCAAGGAGAGCGCATGAGCGAGACCGAAGCACCGCAGGCCGAGGCGGCCGAGGCAGAGAGCACCTTCGTCGGCACCACGGCGGGCACCGTCGCCGTGGACGACCTGATGGAGGCGCTGCTGGACGTCGTCGACCCCGAACTGGGCATCGACGTGGTCAACCTGGGCCTGATCTACGGCGTCCACATCGACGAGGGCGACGTCGCCACCATCGACATGACGCTGACCTCGGCGGCCTGCCCGCTGACCGACGTCATCGAGGACCAGGCCCGCACCGCCACCGACGGCCTGGTCCAGGATCTGCGGATCAACTGGGTCTGGATGCCGCCGTGGGGCCCGGACAAGATCACCGACGACGGCCGCGACCAGCTGCGCGCGCTGGGCTTCAACGTCTGAGGCATTGTCAGGCATGGTGACGTACGACCGCCGCCCGGTTCACCTCTTTGGGGGAAGGAACCGGGCGGCGGCCTTTTGTCCGGCCGGAGCCCGCCGCTGCGGATAGGGTCAGCAATGCAGGCGGACCAGGTCCGCCGCACCCTCAACCAGGCGAGAGCGAGCGTCCGATCATGGCAGGTCCGAGCCGTAAGAAGAAGGGTGGGCCGGCGGAGTTCCCGCTCCCGGCCGACCTGGATCTGAACACGCTCTACGGCGCGTCCGGGAACGGGGACGGAGTCGAGTCGGAGGACTACGACGAGGCGGACGAGGAGCTGATCATCGTCCCCCCGGTGCGGCTGCTGCCGCGCGAGGAGCTGGCCGCCGAGGCGCTCCGGGTGCCGCTGTTCGAGCAGGCCATCCGGCTGGCCGGCTGGGTCGGCTCCGGACGTCCGGTGGACGAGTTCGGCGAGCTGGGCCGGGAGCAGGAGGAGCTGGCCGCGGCCGACCTGGCGCTCGGCGAGGGGGACGAGGGCGCGCTCGCGGTGGCCCGGGCCTGGACCCTGGCGATGGACCTCTCCCTGGTCGAGCTGGGCGAGCCGGACACCGACGGCGGCGACACCGCCCGTCCCACCGCCGCGCTGACGGCGCTCACCGGCGACGACCCCGAGGCCGTGCTGGAGGCCTGGCAGCTGGCTGCCACCACCATCGCCGACGTGGTCGTCGAGGCGGACCTGGACCCCAATGAGCTGGCGGCGCTGGAGGAGGCGGCCGAGGGCAAGGACGAGGAGGAGTCCGAGGCCATGTACGAGCGCCTGGAAGCGGCGCGCGAACAGGCATCCGGGCTGCTTGACGACGCCCTGCAGGTGCTCTACGAAGCCCGCGCCTTCGCCGACACCGAGACGGAGCAGACCGTCCCGCTGGGCGTGCTGGCCGCGCTGCTGGTGGTGCCGGACGGTGAGGAGCCCACCGAGGAGATGCTCGGCGACATCACCGCGGTGATGGTCGCGCTGGACCCGATGCTGCAGGACCTCGCCGACATCGGCGTGCTCGACTACCGGCCGATCGACCCGACCCTCTTCGAGGAGTCCGAGGGGGAGGATCAGGAGGACGCCCCCTCGCTGCCCGCCTTCGATCCGGACGGCGAGGTGGACGACGCCGAGGCGGCCCGGTTCGGCCTGGCAAGGCTCACCGCGCTGGGCGTGCACCAGGTCCGGCAGTGGCTGCTGGAGGAGGGCTACGAGGCGCCGCTCATCGGCGACCTGGCCCGGGGCACCGCGGCCGAACTGCTGGAGGGGATCTGCGCGGCGGTGAACGTGCTGCCGGAGGAGGAGATCACCGAGTGGCTGACCGACCGCGATCCGGCGCCGGCCGCGGCCGAGCTGCTCACGGCCGCCCGCGGCAACGACCTGACCGGCCCGATGCGCCGGCTGCTCTGCGCGTCGGCGCTGAGCCGACTGGACGACACGGCCGAGCCGTCGTTGCGCGGGGTGCTGGACGACCCCGAGCTGGCCGGGCTGGCCACCACCTGGTTGGCGGAGAGGGGCGTCGGGGACTTCGAGCTCCCCGGCCGGCCGGTGATGCTGTGGACGATGGTGGACACCCTGGCCGCCCAGCTGATCGAGGCGGGTCCGGGGGAGAGCGGCTTCACCGAGTTCGTGGCGAAGCTCTCGGCCGAGGAGCGGCCGGCCGAGCTCTTCGCGGAGCTGTGGCGGATCGAGCACCCCTACACCATGGCCGTGCTGGAGGCGGTCGGTGAGCGGCACCCGGACAAGGCCACCGCCAAGGAGGCCCGCAAGGCCGCCTACAAGGCCCGGTCGCGGATGGGCTCCGAGCGGCAGCAGTGACCCGGGCCGAGTGCGTCACGGCGTGGCCGGCGCCACGACCGTGACGGTGAAGGGGGTCGGGTGGTCGCCGCCGCAGTCCCAGTGGTTGCTGATGGTGCTCATCCCGCCGGCGAGCACGGTGCCGGGCCGCACCGAGGAGTCGACCGTCAGGGTGGGGTAGCGGAAGTTGTCCCTCCAGGTCAGCGGTGAGCCCGGCTCCGAGCAGGTCATCATCCGGCCGGCGCCGTCGACGGTGCACCGGTACGGGGCGTCGCCGGTCCAGCGGGTGTGTCCGGGGGCGGTCAGGGTCATCACCGTCGGGTTGTCGTCGTAGGCGATAGAGGGCCCGGCATTGTGCTCGGAGACCAGGAAACTGACGGTCTGTCCGGGTGACGCCTCGACGGTCTGCGGCATCAGCACGCTCAGTTTCACCACCGGGTCCCCGGTCACCACGTCGTAGAGCACCGTGTCGTGGTCGTTCCCGGTGAACGAGGTGACATCGCAGTGCATCACACTGTTCGGCGCGTCCTCGCCGTGCACGCTCAGGGTGAGCACCGTGGTGGCCTCGGCGCCGGGGGCGAGCCCGGCCGGGACGGTGTACGAGCCGCCGGTCCCGAAGAAGGTGAAGCCGATCCCGGGCGGCCCGCTCACCTCATTGGGCGAGGGCAGGTGCACCACGACCAGGGTCGGGTCGGCGGTCGGCCGGTCGCCGGTGTTGGTGACATGGACCGTCATGGTCGGCCGGCTGCCGGGCGGCATCGGGTCGGTGGACCAGTCCAGGGCGATCCGCACCGGCCCGGTCGCGCTCGGCGCCGCCGGGGGAGCGCACAGGTCCGGGCGCGGATTCGCACGGGTCAGCGCCGAGGCGGGGACGGTCAGCGGCAGCACGGCCGCGGCCAGCGAGGTCAGAGCGGTCAGCAGGACGGCGGAGACCCGCCGCGGTGGAAATGTCACTTCGCTTCTCCTTGTGTGACCGCCGGGGAATCGCGGTACGCGGTCACCATCCGCACGGACCCGGCCCCGCGCCAGTCGGCTACGCCGGACGGAGTACCGGAGCCGGTCAACCCGCTGCCCCGGAGGCGCACCGCTCCGTAGGCTGGTGGTCGGCGACCGCGGCTGTGCCGAAGGGGGATTCTGCGTGCAGTACAGGGGTGGCGGCTCCGGCTCCGAGGGGCCTCGTGACATCGTCCGTGAGTTGGCCGAGGCGGATCTGCAGTCCCTCGGGCACCGTACCTTCCGGGTCTACGGCCCGATCGCGCCGCTGCTCGGCTCGCCCGCGCTGACGTCCTGGGAGCAGCACAACGGCAAGCTCGCCGTCGTCGTACTCTGCCACGGCTCGCTGTTCGAACCGGACGGTCCTTATGTCGAGGTCCGGACCCAGGTGGAGGGTCCTGGGCCGTGGCAGTACCCGCTGGAGGAACTGGTCGAGGACGAGCGGGAACGGCTGTACGAGCACGCCGGGATCGACGAGGCTGCGGGGACGGATCCCGCAGAGGAGTCCGAGCCCTGGTTCACCGTGGACGGCATCCCGGTACGGGCCCGGCTGCGGGTCGAGGGGAAGCTGTGGGCGGCCAGGTTCGCCGTCGGCGGCCCCGACAGCCCGCTGCGGGGGCGCGGCGGCGATCCGGTGGTGCTGACGGTGACGGCGCGCGGCGTGGCCCCCGAGCGGGTCGCCCTGCGTACGGTCGAGGAGTTGCAGCCTTACGCGGCGGGGCGGCAACTGCTGCTGCAGTCCCTTCGCGAGCGGCGAGGCACACCCAAGCCCCATGTCAGTGAGCGCGAACTGCCCCAGGTCCAGGGGCTGGAGGCGCACCGCCGACTGATCGACCACTCGGTGCAGGAGTCGCTGCGGATCGAGGCGTCGCTGGAGTCGGGGCACAAGCCCCGGTTGTCGAGGACGCCGGACGACCGGGCCGAGCTGTGGGAGAGCGCGGTTCGCCAGCAGATGCGGCTGGCGGGGGAGGACCGGATGGAGGCCAACGAGGCGGTGACGGCCCTGGTCAACCAGATGGCGAAGCTGGCCCAGCGGGCCGACTGGTTCCCCGGCACGGAGGACGCACGGGCCGCGGTGGAGGAGAGCATCCGCTACACCGTCTTCGACAGCGACGTCCCCAGCATCGGTGCCCAGCGGGCCTGGCAGGCCGAGTGGGGCTGGAACTCCTCCCTGAGCGCGGCGACGAACGGCGAGCGCAGGCGCAGGCTGGAGGAGCACCTCGCTGCCGACGCGGCCTGGTTGGAGCAGTGGCAGACCTGGCTCATGGAGCGTTCCGAGTCCGGGAACTGATCGGTCCTCAGTTGGTGAAACGTCACTTCTCGACAGGGGGAAGCCGCAGTTGGAGCATGGCCAGCAGTCGCTGCTCGGGGCTGCTCAGGTCCAGCCCGGTGAGCTGCTGGGCGCGGCGGACCCGGTAGCGCAGGGTGTTGGGGTGGATGTGCAGCCCGGCGGCGGCCTCGCGGACGTCGCCGAGGCCGTCCAGCCAGGCCAGCACCGAGGCCGCCAGCCGGCCGCCGTGCCGGTCGTCGTGCGCCACCAGCGCGGTCAGTCGGGGGTCGCGGACCTCGGGGTTGGCGGCCAGCAGCTCCAGCAGTTCGCCGAGCAGCACCTGGGCCCTGACGTCGGGCAGCGCCGCGATGTCGGCGGTGATCCGTCCGGCCGCCATCGCGTCCATCACCCGGTCCGCCTCGGCCCGGGACGCGGCCACCGCGCCGAGGTCGGGGACCACCCGGCCGACCGCCCCGCGAAGCGGCCCGGCCGTGTGCCGGCGGGCCGCGTCGGCGATGTCCTGGGCCCAGCCCCGCAGGGTCTCCGGGGAGACGCCGCGCGGAAGTTCCGGCAGCAGCACATAGACCCGGTCGCCGACCGGGGCGACCAGGGCGCTCCGGTGCCGGGCGGCGGCGTGCACCGAGATGACGTTGAGGGTCTCGCTGCGGCTCGGCTCCGGACCGCCGGGCAGGGCGAAGCCGAGTACGGCGGCCGGGCGGCGGACGTCCAGGGCCAGGTGCCCGGCGAGGGTCTGCGGCCCGGTCGCCCCGTCCAGCAGCCCGGCCAGCAGGGTGCGGGTGAGCCGCAGGTCGGCGCTGACCTCGCTGCGGCGGCGGACCAGGTGCAGCGCGGCGACCCGGGCCGCGCCGAGCAGCGCCTGGTCGGCCCGCTCGGCCAGCGGGGCTGATCCCTCCTGCACCCAGATCGTCCCCAACTGCCGTTCGCCGGACCGGATCGCCACCACCAGGCGGCGGCGCAGCCCCAGCTCGGGGTGCGGGTCGATGGACACCACCGTGTCCAGGGTGCGCAGTTGCTGGAACACCCCCCATTCGCGCAGCTTGGAGAGGTACGGCTCGGGTCCCTGCCAGCCCAGGATGGTCAGCCGGCGCAGGTCGTCCGCCTCGTCGGAGTCGGCGGAGCGCGAGTAGGCCAGGATCCGGTTGGCGGTGTCCTCGATGCTGACGATGCCGCCGGTGAGCACCGCTGTGGTCTGGGCCAGCCCGAACAGGTCGCCCTCCTGGGCGTCGGCGCTGCTCAGCTGCGGCCGACCGGCCGCGAGGGCGGCCCGGACCAGCGCGTCCAGCCGTCCCCAGCGGGCCTCCGGGTGGACCGACAGCAAAGCAACCCCTGCGTCTTCGGCAGCGGCGCGCAGCGCCTCCGGCGGGGTGCCGGGGGCCGGTTTCACCGCGACGGCCGTCGCGCCGTCCCGGGCGGCGGCGCGCAGCACCGGCAGGGCGGAGCGGCCGCGCACGCCCAGGGCCAGCACCAGGTCGCCGGGGCGGGCCGACGGCGGGTCCTCCGGGTCGAGCAGAGCGACCCCGGTGACCAGGGCGTCCAGGTCAGGGGCGTACTGCAGCTCGGCCAGCGGCTCGCCGAAGGACATCAGCAGCTGGCGCAGCGAGACGCCGTCGGCGTCCGGCAAAGCTCCCTGCCCCATTCGTCCCACCTCGTTGTCCGATCGACCAGTCCACCTGCCCAGATGTTATCCGCTCGGCCAAATCCGGGGCCCACCGCCGAGCCTTAGCGTGCTGCACAACGGCAGAGACCCTGCCCCCGTCGTTGCCACAGGAGGAGAGCGCGCGTGTTGGACGCTGTGACCCGGATTCCCGCGCCGGTCAATGAGCCGGTGCACAGCTATGCGCCGGGCAGCCCCGAGCGGGCCCGGCTGGAGGCCGAGCTGAAGCGGCTCGGCGAGCAGGGCCCGGTCGAGCTGACCATGGCCGTCGGCGGGGTCCGCCGGCTCGGCCGAGGCGAGCCGATGGACGTGGTCCAGCCGCACCGCCACGCCGCCGTGCTCGGCACCCTGCGCAACGCGACCCGCGAGGACGCGCAGGAAGCCGTCGACGCCGCTCTGGCCGCCGCCCCCGGCTGGCGGGCGCTCTCCTTCGACGACCGCGCCGCGATCTTCCTCAAGGCCGCGGACCTGCTGGCCGGGCCCTGGCGGGAGACCATCGCCGCGGCCACCATGCTGGGCCAGTCCAAGACCGCCCAGCAGGCCGAGATCGACAGCCCCTGCGAGCTGGTCGACTTCTGGCGCTTCAACGTCCACTTCGCCCGGGAGATCCTGGCCGAGCAGCCGCAGTCCTCGCCGGGCGTCTGGAACCGCAGCGACCACCGGCCGCTGGAGGGCTTCGTCTACGCGATCACCCCCTTCAACTTCACCGCCATCGCGGGCAATCTGCCGACCGCGCCGGCGCTGATGGGCAACACCGTGGTGTGGAAGCCCTCGCCGACCCAGCAGTTCGCCGCGCACCTGCTGATGGACCTGCTGGAGGAGGCCGGGCTGCCGGCCGGCGTCATCAACATGGTCACCGGCGACGGCCTGGCCGTCTCCGAGGTCGCGCTGACCCACCGCGACCTGGCGGGCATTCACTTCACCGGCTCCACCGCGACCTTCCAGAAGCTGTGGGCCGCGGTCGGCGCCAACATCGGCGGCTACCGCAGCTACCCCCGCCTGGTCGGTGAGACCGGCGGCAAGGACTTCCTGGTCGCCCACCCCAGTGCCGACCCGGCTGTGCTCAAGACGGCGATGACCCGCGGCGCCTTCGAGTACCAGGGCCAGAAGTGCTCGGCGCTGTCCCGCGCGTACGTCCCGGCCTCGCTCTGGGAGCAGATCAAGGACGGCTTCAGGGACGAGGTGGAGTGGCTCACCATGGGCGACGTCACCGACCTGGGCAACTTCATGGGCGCCGTCATCGACGCCCGCTCCTTCGCCAAGAACAAGGGCGCGATCGACCGCGCCGCCGCCGACCCGCGGGTCGAGGTGCTCGCGGGCGGCAGCTACGACGACTCGGTCGGCTGGTTCGTCCGTCCGACGGTGCTGGTCTGCGAGGACCCGGAGGCCGAGTACTTCCGTGAGGAGTACTTCGGCCCGGTGCTGGCCGTGCACGTGTTCGCGGACGAGCGCTACGAGGAGGTGCTGGAGCAACTCGACCGGGTCTCCTCCTACGCCCTGACCGGCGCGGTCGTCGCCCGCGACCGGGCGGCCATCGCCGCCACCATGGAGAAGCTGCGCTTCGCGGCCGGCAACTTCTACATCAACGACAAGCCGACCGGTGCGGTGGTCGGCCAGCAGCCCTTCGGCGGCGGGCGGGCCTCCGGCACCAACGACAAGGCGGGCGCGGCGCAGAACCTGCTGCGCTGGACCTCGACCCGGTCCATCAAGGAGACCTTCGCCCCGCCGACGGACTTCCGCTACCCGCACATGGGCTGACGCTCCCTCACCGACCCCCTGCCACCACCTTTTCATTGCTTGGAGTCGTCATGCTCCGCACCTCCCTGCTCGCTGCCTCCCGTTCGCCGCGCACCCGCGCGGTGGTGCAGCAGCTTCCGCCCACCCGGGCCCTGGTCGAGCGCTTCGTCGCCGGCGAGGAACTGGACGACGCCGTGGCCGTCACCGACGAGCTGGTCGGCGCGGGGCGGCGGATCACCCTGGACCACCTCGGCGAGGACACCCGCGACGCGGCCCAGGCCGCGGGGACCGCCGCCGCGTACGAGCGGCTGCTGAGCGCGCTCAAGGAGACCGGGCTGGCCGACCGCGCCGAGGTCTCGGTCAAGCTCTCGGCGGTCGGCCAGTTCCTGGGAGCCGACGGCGAGCGGGTGGCGCTCGACAACGCCCGCCGCATCTGCGAGGCCGCGGCGGACGCGGGCACCACGGTCACCCTGGACATGGAGGACCACACCACCACGGACTCCACCCTGGGCATCGCACGCGAACTGCGGGCCGATTTCCCCTGGTTGGGCGTGGTGCTGCAGGCCTACCTGCACCGCACCGAGGCCGACTGCGCCGACTTCTCCGGCCCCGGCTCCCGGGTGCGCCTCTGCAAGGGCGCCTACCAGGAGCCCGCGTCGGTGGCCCACCAGTCCAAGCACGAGGTCGACCTCTCCTACGTCCGCTGCCTCAAGCAGCTGATGCGCGGCGAGGGCTACCCCATGGTCGCCTCGCACGACCCGCGGATGATCCGCATCGCCGGGCAGCTGGCCCAGTGGAACAACCGCAAGGCCGACACCTTCGAGTACCAGATGCTCTACGGCATCCGCCCCGACGAGCAGCAGCGCCTGGTCGACACCGGCGCCACCATGCGCATCTACCTCCCCTACGGCGGCGAATGGTACGGCTACTTCATGCGCCGCCTGGCCGAACGCCCGGCCAACCTGGCCTTCTTCCTCCGGGCCCTGGCCACCCGCAACTGACCCCGCTCAAGCCGCGGTCAGAGCAGTTTGGAGGCGGGCTTGACCATGCCTCGGGCGCTCTTGGCGTCCTCGTACTCCTCAAGGGCGGTCATGACCCATTCGCCGGTGTTCATGCGGATGAGCTTGCAGATCATGACGCCGGTGCGGGGTTCGGCGTGGGTGAGGTCGAAGCGGACGAGTTCGGCGTTGGTGTTGGCGTCGATGAGGCGGCAGTAAGCCTTGGCGACGTCGGTGAACTTCTGTCCTGAGAAGGAGTTGACCGTGAAGACCAGGCCGGTGACCTGCGGCGGGAGGCTCTGCAGGTGGACCGTGATGACCTCGTCGTCGCCGGAGCCGGCACCGGTGAGGTTGTCGCCCATGTGCTGGATGGCGCCGTTGAAGCCCTGCAGGTGCATGAAGTAGATCTTCTCCAGCTCCTTGCGGTGGCTGTCGAAGGCGATGACGCTGGCGTCCAGGTCGACGGCGCGGCCGCGGTGGGCCGGCTCCCAGCCGAGGCCCATCTTGACCGAGGAGAGGAACGGCTTGCCGTCCTTGACCAGCGAGACCGAGCCGCCCTTGGTGAGGGAGACGCGGCCCTTGTCGAGGGTGATCTTGGCCGGGCCGACGGGAGCGGCGGCGGCCGGCGCGGGGTCGGCGGCCGGCGCCGGGGTCGGCGTGGGGGAGGCCAGGTGCCAGTCGTCGGGCTCGGGCTGCGGCGGACGGACGGAGGCGGGCTGCGCGGCGGGCGCCGCCGCGGGCTCCTCCTCGACCGAGATGCCGAAGTCCGTCGCGATGCCCGCCAGCCCGCTGGCGTAGCCCTGGCCCACGGCGCGCAGCTTCCATTCCGCGCCGCGCCGGTAGAGCTCGACCACGATCAGCGCCGTCTCGGTGGTGAGCCGCGGCGGGGTGAAAGTCGCCAGGACGGTGCCGCTGGCGCTGTCCTTGACCGTGGCGGTCGGCTCGGTGCCCGCGAAGGTGGCGTGCTGGTCGTCCAGGCTGGCGGTGATCACGATCTTGTCGATGTCGGCCGGAACGCCGCCGGTGTCCACGGAGATCCCGGCCTGGCTGTAGCTGACCCCGGGTCCGCTGGGAGCGTTGAAGAAGATCAGGTCGTTGTCCGAGCGGACCTTCCCGGCCGTGGTGAGCAGCAGCGCGGAGACGTCCAGCAGCTTGGCGGCGGCGACCTCCACGCTGACGCGCGTGCTGGTCAGCGGCGTGTTGCCGCCGGGCGTGAGGACTGCGGTCACAGGGGTCTCCAGGGCTCGCACGATGGCCGGATCCGGATCCGGACGCCTACGGGACCCACCGTAACCGCAGAACCTCACATTCCGGAGCCGACCGGTCGGAATCCCTCGGGCTGGACCGTGGTGAACGCCCCGCCGAGGTACCGGTACTCGGGTGTACCCGGCACCAGCGGGCCGTGCTCGGCGACCACGGATTCGGCGAAGGCCTCGGAGTCGTCCAGGGGTTCGTAGCCGAGGGCGCGGGCCGGGGCCAGGTCCCACCAGCCGCGGGTGTTGGCGCTGACGCCGTAGACGACGGTGTGGCCGTCGACGTCCGCGGTGAGGGCCGCGTGCATCAGCCGGGCGCAGTCGGCGGGGCTGAGCCAGGTCTCCAGCATCCGGGTGTCGGCCGGGACGGCGAAGCAGGAGCCGATGCGGATCGAGACCGTCTCCACGCCGTACTTGTCGGCGTAGAGGGAGGCCAGCGACTCGCCGAAGCACTTGGACAGGCCGTAGAAGGTGTCCGGCCGGAACGGCGTCCCGATCGGCAGGTCCTGCTTGCGGTCCTCGGGGTGCTCGGGGCGGGGGGTGAAGCCGACCGCGTGGTTGCTGCTGGCCAGCACCACCCGGCGGACGCCCTCGGCACGGACCGCCTCGTAGAGGTTGTAGGCGCCCTCGATGTTGGCGGCGAGAATGCGGTCGAAGGTGTTCTCCAGGGAGAGCCCGCCGAGGTGGATCACCGCGTCCACGCCGCGGACGGCCTCCTGTACCGCGTCCCGGTCGTGCAGGTCCACGGCGAGGGCCTCCGGCGCGCCCGGCACCGGGGCGATGTCGCTGAGGCGCAGCGCGTAGCCGTAACCGGGGAGGCTCTCGCGGAGGAAGGTGCCGACGCCGCCGGCGGCACCGGTCAGGAGTACATGGTGCGGGGTGGGCATCAGGCCTCCGAAGAAGATTGAACAAGAATGTGGATCGCATTCACATATATAGCTAGCCTAGGAGCGGCTGCATGATGCAGTCAATAAGCCCAGCAGAGCCATCAGGAGATCCCCCATGCCGGACCACGCCGTACCGCCCCTCGCCGACCGGCTGCACGGACTCCTCTTCTTCCCGGTGACGCCGTTCGCCCTCGACGGTTCGCTGGACCTCGACGTGCTCCGCACCCATGTCGCCGCCGGGGTCGCCGGCGGCGCGGGCGCGGTCTTCGCCGCCTGCGGCACCGGCGAGTACCATGCCCTCGACCTGGACGAGTACGAGGCGGTGGTCGCCGCGGCCGTCTCGGCGACCGGCGGCCGGGTCCCGGTGGTGGCCGGGGTCGGCCACGGTACCGCGCTCGCCAAGCAGTTCGCCGCCCGGGCCCGCCGGGCCGGCGCGGACGGACTGCTGGTGCTGCCCCCCTACCTGGTCAGCGCCGACCAGGACGGGCTGCTGCGGCACTTCGCCGCCATCGCCGCGGCGACCGACCTCGATCTGATCGTCTATCAGCGCGACAACGCCGTGCTCACCCCGGCGTCGGTGGTCGCGCTGTCCCGGCTGCCGCAGGTGATCGGCATCAAGGACGGCTGCGGCGACCTCGACCTGATGCAGCGGATCATCAGCGCGATGCGGACCGAGGCCCCGGACCGGCGCTTCCTCTACTTCAACGGCCTGCCCACGGCCGAGCTCACCGGCCTCGCCTACCGCGGCATCGGCATCACCCTCTACTCCTCCGCGGTCTACTGCTTCGCCCCGGACATCGCCCTCGCCTTCCACCGGGCGCTGCTGGGTGGCGACGACACGCTGGTCAACGCCCTGCTGGACGGCTTCTACCGGCCGCTGGTGGAGCTGCGGAACCAGGGACGGGGGTACGCGGTGGCGCTGGTCAAGGCGGGCGTGCGGCTGGAGGGGCTGGACGCCGGCGGGGTGCGGCCGCCACTGTCGGACCCGGCTCCGCAGCACGTCAAGGAGTTGGCCGAACTGATCGCCCGCGGGCGCGCGCTGCTCGCAGGCAACTGAACGCGACTGAGAAGGGGCTGCTGATGCGTACTTCTGCCTTCCTGTATCCCTGGGACGTCCTCGGCGACCCGGACGCCCCGGCCCGTATCGCCGACCTGGGCGTGGACGCGGTCACCCTGGCCTCGGCGTACCACAGCACCCGGGCGCTGACCCCGCGTCATCCGCGGACCCGGATCGTCACGGCGCCCTACGCCGCGGTCTACTACCCGCCGTCCGAGGAGCTCTGGGCGGGACGGGCGCTGCGGCCGCGGCGGCAGCGGTGGATCGATGCCGAGGACGCCTGGGGCGAGGCGGCGGAGCGGTTGGCCGCGGTCGGCCTGGAGGTGGCCACCTGGGTGGTGCTGGCGCACAACTCCCGCCTGGGCGGGGAGAATCCGGACAGTACGGTGCTGAACGCCTACGGCGACCGGTATCCCTGGGCGCTGTGCGTGGCACGTCCGGAGGTGGTCGAGTACTGCGCCGCACTGGCCGGGGAGGCGGGGGCGCGGCCGGGCGCGGTGGGCACGGAGCTGGAGTCCTGCGGGTGGTACGGGCTGGCCCATCTGCACGCGCACGACAAGATCGGCGGCGTAGGGCTGGACGCTGCGGCGCAGTACCTGATGTCGCTCTGCTTCTGCGAGGTGTGCTCCGCGGGGTATGCGGAGGCAGGGGTCCCGGATCTGGCGGGGGCGGTGCGGGCCGCGTTGGAGCCGGTGTGGGCGGGGCGGGCCGAACGCTTCGCTGACGAGTGGTCAGGGGTGGAGAAGCTGCTGGGCGCGGACCTCGCGGCGGTGACGCTGCGCCGGCGGAAGGAGCGGGCCCGAGCGGTGCAGCGGGCCTGTGTGGACGCGGTCCGGGGGGCGGCCGGGGCCGCGGGCGCGGCGGCGTTCTCGGTGCTGCTGCATGCGGACACGGCCGCGCACCGGGTCGGTGCGAACGTGGGGGTGGAGCCGGAGTGGCTGCTGGGGGAGGGCGGCGCGGACGGGCTGGTGCTGCCGTGCACGGGGACGCCTGCGGCGTTCCCGTCGATCCCGGGGCGGACGTACGCGGCGAACTTCACCGTGGTGCGGGGGATGGGGGGCGACCCTGCGGTCACGCCGCCTCCCGGGGCAACGGAGTTGCGGCTTTACCATGCCGGGCTGGCCTCCGAAGAGGACCTTGCGGCGGTGCGGAGGAGCTTGCGACAGTAGGTGGCTTGTCGCGCGGTTCCCCGCGCCCCTTGCATGTGCAACTGAGCCAGTTGCAGAACCTCAGGGGCGCGGGGAACCGCGCGACAAGCCCACCGCTCAGCCGCACTCGCCGACGTACCCCGAGAACCCTCAGAGGTGCCGCGTAGCCAGCGTCAGCCGGTCCCGCGCGTCGAAGAGGGCGTCGCGGATCATCTGCTCGCGCCCCGGAGTCAGCCGGGCCACCGGGACCGAGCAGCTGACGGCGTCGCGGGCCGGGGTGCGGTAGGGGATGGCGATGCCGAAGCACCGCAGGCCGAGGGTGTTCTCCTCGGCGTCGACGGAGTAGCCGCGTTCGCGGATCGCGTGCAGGTCCTCGATCAGGGCGTCGATGTCGGTGTGAGTGTGCTCGGTGAGCGGCTCCAGCCGGGCCGGCAGCAGCTTGCGGACCTCCTCGTCGGAGTAGCTCGCGAGCAGCGCCTTGCCCAGGGAGGTGGAGTGGGCCGGCAGCCGGCGGCCGACCCGGGTGAAGGGCCGCAGGTAGTGCTGGGACTGGCGGGTGGCCAGGTAGATGACGTCCGAGCCGTCGAGGCGGGCCAGGTGGATGGTCTCGGTGGTGTCGTCGGCCAGCCGGTCCAGGGTGGTCCTGGCGGCGGCCACGACCTCGTCGCCGTCGATGTAGGAGGTGCCGACCAGCAGCGCGCGCACGCCGATGCCGTAGCGGGTGCCGGTGGACTCGGTCTCGACCCAGCCCAGCTCGACCAGGGTGCGCAGCAGCATGTAGAGGCTGCTCTTGGGGTAGCCCACGGCCTCCTGCACCTCGGCGAGGCTGTGCATGCCGGGCCGGCCCGCGAAGTACTCGAGCAGTTCGACGGTGCGGACAGCCGACTTGACCTGGGCTCCGCCCGCGTCGGATTGAGGCTGGGCCATCTGGGTTGACCCCTTTTCTGTAAGAGACGTATCGTCAGAGTGTTCAGCATACTGGACGGCGTTCAGCATATGGAATGCTTGCGCTCAAAGCTTGCGTCTGGAGGCGGCCCCAATGAACACCACCCCAGTGTGGAGTGTCGATGCCCGTACCGGTGACCGTACGGGGCAGGTCGCGGTGGAGGCGGACACCGCAGCGGTCGCCTCGGCCGTACGGGCGGCCCACGCCGCGCAGCCCGCGCTCGGCGACCGCACGGTGCGCGCCGCCTTTCTGCGAGCCGCCGCGGACCGGCTGGAGGCGCACGGCGCGGAGTTGATCGCGACCGCCGACCGGGAGACCGCGCTGGGCACCGGGCGGCTGACCGGGGAGCTGGCCAGGACCACCTACCAGCTGCGCTCCTTCGCGGACATCGTGGACGAGGGCGCCTTCCTGGACGTGGTGATCGACCACGCCGACCCGCAGGCCGCGCCCGCGCCGCGGCCGGACCTGCGGCGCTGGAAGGTGCCGCTGGGGGTGGTCGGCGTCTTCGCCGCCAGCAACTTCCCCTTCGCCTTCAGCGTGCCCGGCGGGGACACCGCCAGCGCTCTCGCGGCCGGCTGCGCGGTGGTGGTCAAGGCCCACCCCGACCACCCCGGCACCAGTGAGCTCGCCGCAGCGGCGCTGCGGGAGGCGGCCAAGGCGGTCGGGCTTCCCGCGGACGTGCTGGCGCTGGTGCACGGGCGCCAGGCCGGGGTCGACCTGGTCCAGCACCCGCTGCTGAGCGCGGCCGGCTTCACCGGCTCCATCCCGGGCGGCCGGGCCCTGTTCGACCTGGCCGCGGCACGCCCGGTGCCGATCCCCTTCCACGGCGAGCTGGGCAGTCTCAACCCGGTGGTGGTGACCGAGCAGGCCGCGGCCGGACGCGCCGAGGAGATCGGGGCCGGGCTGGCCGGCTCGTTCACCCTGGGCATGGGTCAGTTCTGCACCAAGCCCGGGCTGGTGCTGGTGCCCGAGGGGGCGAGCGGCGAGCGGCTGGAGAAGTCGCTGGCCGCGGGCGCGGCCGACAGCCCGTCCGGGGCGCTGCTGGACGCGCGGATGCGGGCCGGGTTCCTGGCCGGGTTCGCCGAGCGGGCGGCGCTGCCGGGGGTGACCGTGCCGGTGGCGGCCGGGGAGGACGGGTACGCGGTGCGCGCCGGGTACCTGAGCGTGGCCGCGGCCCGGCTCGCCGAGGACGCTTACGAGCTGCTGCTGGAGGAGTGCTTCGGACCGGTGACGGTGGTGGCCCGGTACCGGGACGCGGCGGAGGTGGAGGCGGTGCTGGCCCGCTTGGGCGGCAACCTGACGGCCACGCTGCACGCGGAGCCGGGGGAGGCCGACGCCGCCGAACTGCTGGCGCGGCTGACGCCGCTGGCCGGGCGGGTGCTGTTCGGCGGGTGGCCTACCGGGGTCGCGGTGGCGCCGGCCATGCAGCACGGGGGGCCGTACCCGGCCACCACCTCGACCGGGACGTCGGTCGGGGGGACGGCGATCGAGCGGTGGCTGCGGCCGGTGGCGTATCAGGGGGTGCCGGAGGGGTTGCTTCCGGTCGAGCTGCGGGACGGTGGGGTGGGCGTGCCGAGGCGGGTGGACGGGGTGTTGGAACGGTGACGACGAGGGGTGGGCTGGTCGCGCAGTTCCCCGCGCCCCTTTCGTTTGCCTGGCTGAGGTGGGCGGGTCGGTGGCAGCATGATCTGCATGCCTGCTCTTACTCGTGCTGAAGCCGTTGAACGCCGTCGACTGTTGGAGGTCCGCAGTAGCACTGTGGACCTCGACCTGACCCAGGGGGACGAGGTCTTCGGGTCGGTCGCGGTGATCCGTTTCGCCTGCTCCAGTCCGGGCGCGAGCAGCTTCGTCGACGTGAAGCCGCAGACCCTGCTGCGGGCCGTCCTCAACGGGCGGGAGCTGGACCCGGCCGCGCTGGTGGACGGGCGGCTCCCGCTGGACGGCCTCGCGGCGGAGAACGAGCTGCTGGTCGAGGCGACCATGGCCTACTCCCGCACCGGCGAGGGCATGCACCGCTTCGTCGACCCGGCCGACGGCGAGGCCTACGTCTACACCCAGGCGTTCCTGGACGACGGACCGCGCTTCTTCGCCAGCTTCGACCAGCCCGACCTCAAGGCCGCCTACGAGGTGAGCGTCACCGCGCCCGAGGGCTGGACCGTCGTCGGCAACGGCCTGGTCACCCGGCAGGAGGGCGGCCGCTGGGAGTTCGCGCCCACGCCGCCGATCAGCAACTACCTGGTCGCCATCGTCGCCGGGCCGCTGTTCACGGTGCGCTCCGAGCACGACGGCATCCCGCTCGGCCTGCACTGCCGGCGCTCGCTCGGCCCGTACCTGGAGGCGGACGCCGAGGAGATGCTGGACACCACCCGGCGCAGCTTCGACCACTACCACCGGGTCTTCGACCAGCGCTATCCCTTCGACTCCTACGACCAGTGCTTCGTACCCGAGTTCAACGCCGGGGCGATGGAGAACCCCGGCTGTGTGACCTTCCGCGACGAGTTCGTGTTCCGCTCGGCGGTCACCGACACCGAGCGCGAGGAACGCGCCATCGTCATCGCCCATGAGATGGCCCACATGTGGTTCGGCGACCTGGTCACCATGCGCTGGTGGGACGACCTGTGGCTGAACGAGTCCTTCGCCGAGTACCTCGCCTACACCGTGGTCGCCGAGTCCACCCGCTTCTCCGGCGCCTGGACCGGGTTCGCCGCCGCCCGCAAGTCCTGGGGCTACGACGCCGACCAGCGTCCGTCCACCCACCCGGTCGCCCCGGAGAGCGTGGACGACACCGCGGAGGCGCTGCAGAACTTCGACGGCATCTCCTACTCCAAGGGCGCCTCCGCCCTGCGCCAGCTGGTCGCCTGGCTCGGCGAGGAAGCCTTCTACAAGGGTGTCAACTCCTACTTCCAGCAGCACGCCTTCGGCAACGCCGCGCTCGCCGACCTGCTCCAGGCGCTGGCCGCGAGCAGCGGCCGGGACGTGCACGGCTGGGCCGAACGCTGGCTGCGCACCACCGGGGTGGACACCCTGCGGGTCGAGCCGGCCCGGTCGGACGAGGCACGCGCGGACGAGGCACAGGCGGACGGGACCTGGGCGGGCGGGGCCGACGGGGGCCAGGAGGGCGTCGGCCGGGGCGGGGCGCGGATCGTGCACAGCTCGGTCGACGGCCAACTGCGTCCGCTGCTGATCACCGCGGCCACCTACGACCGCGCCGCCGACGGCCACCTGGTGCTGCGGGCCCGCCGACCGCTGGACCTCCCGGCCGAGCCCGACCACGAGCTGGACAGCGTGGGCGCCGGCGACCCCGATCTGCTGCTGCTCAACGACACCGACCTCGGCTTCGTCAAGATCCGCCTGGACGACCGCTCCTGGCGGACCGTCAGTGACTCGCTGGGCGGGATCCCGGAGGAGCTGGCGCGGGCGGTGCTGTGGGGCGCCGCCAGGGACATGGTGCGCGACGGCGACCTGGACCCGCAGAGCTACCTGGAGCTGGTCGCCGCCCATCTGCCGGGGGAGACTTCGGCGCACCTGATCCAGTCGGTGCTCGGCTTCGCCCGGTCCACCCTCGCCGAGCAGTACCTGACGCCCGAGCAGCGCCCGGCCGGGCTGGGGCTGCTGGCCGGGGTCGGCCGGGACCTGCTGCGCCGGACCGAGGGCGGTCCCGACGACGTGACCGGGCTTCGGCTGCTCGCGGTCCGCAGCCTGATCGCGGCCTCCTCCACCCCGGCCGAGCTGGCCGTGCTGCAGTCCTGGCGGGAGGAGGGCGGAGTGCCCGGCGGGCCGGAACTCGACCCCGAGCTGAGCTGGCAGCTGCTCCTGCGGCTGTGCGTGCTCGGCGCGGCCGGCGAGGACGAGATCGCGGCCGAGCTGGTCCGGGACACCAGCGCCACCGGCCAGGAGGGCGCGGCCCGCTGCCGGGCGGCACTGCCCGACCAGCAGGCCAAGGACGCCGCCTGGGAGGCGCTGTTCGACAGCGACCTGTCCAACTACCTGATCGCCGCGACCTCCCAGGGCTTCTGGCAGCCGGAGCAGGCCGAGCTGCTGGGCGACCGTCCGCAGCGCTACTTCGAGGCCGTGGTCGGCACCGCGCAGCGGCGCGGGCCCGCGGTGGGCCGGCTGCTGGCCCGCTACGCCTTCCCGGCCTACCACGCCACCGAGCAGACGGTCGGAGCCGCGGAGGCCTGCCTGGCCAGGACGGATCTCACGGCGGCGCTGCGGCGCGGACTGGTGGACCAGGTGGACGACCTGCGCCGCGCGGTGCGGGCCCGGCAGGCCGTGGCGAAGTGAGCGCGGCGGCCGTGGGGGAGGCGGGCGCGCGGGCGGCGCAGCCCCTGCACGTCAGGGGACGGGTGCTGGTCGGGCCCGAGGACGTGCGGGACGAGCTCTGGGTGGTCGGCGGCCGGGTGACCTACTCCCGGCCGCCGGGCGCGGCCGAGGCCGTCGCGGTGGACGGCTGGGTGCTGCCGGGGCTGGTCGACGCGCACTGCCACGTCGGCCTGGACGGCCATGGCGCGGTGGACGCGGCGACCGCCGAGAAGCAGGCGCTGACGGACCGTGAGGCCGGCGCGCTGCTGCTGCGTGACGCCGGCTCGCCGTCCGACACCCGCTGGATCGACGACCGGGACGACCTGCCCCGGATCATCAGGGCCGGCCGGCACATCGCCCGTACCCGCCGCTACATCCGCAACTACGCCTACGAGATCGAGCCCGGCGACCTCGCCGCCTACGTCCGGCAGGAGGCGCGGCGCGGCGACGGCTGGGTGAAGCTGGTCGGCGACTGGATCGACCGGGAGACCGGCGACCTGTCGGCGTGCTGGCCGCGCTGGGCCCTGGACGAGGCGATGGCCGCCGCCCACGCCGAGGGCGCACGGGTCACCGCGCACTGCTTCGCCGAGGAGTCGCTGGTCGACCTGGTGGAGGCGGGGATCGACTGCGTGGAGCACGCCACCGGCCTCACCGAGGAGACGCTGCCGCTGTTCGCCGAGCGGGGCGTGGCGATCGTGCCGACCCTGGTCAACATCGCGACCTTCCCCGACATCGCGCTCGGCGCCGAGGGCAAGTTCCCCGACTACGCCCGGCATATGAGGGAGCTTCACCGCCGCCGGTACGCCACCGTGGCGGCGGCCCACGAGGCGGGCATCCAGGTCTTCACGGGCACGGACGCCGGCGGCTCGCTGGCGCACGGTCTGGTGGCCGACGAGGTCGCCGAACTGGTCGTCGCGGGGCTGCCGCCGCTGGCCGCGCTGGCGGCGGCGAGCTGGTCCGCCCGCGAGTGGCTGGGCCGTCCCGGGCTGACCGAGGGCGCCCCGGCCGACCTGGTCGTCTACCGCGAGGATCCGCGCGCGGACGTACGGGTGCTGGCGGATCCGCGGGCTGTGGTGCTGCGGGGCGCGGTGCTCGGCGGTTCAGTGGCAGGCGGTTCGGCGGCAGGCGGTTCAGCGGTGGGCTGAGCGGCGGCGCCGACTGCGCAACCAGGCGATCGGGTCCCAGCGCTCGCCCCGGCCGCGGGTCAGCGGGTAGCAGGCCAGGCCGAGCAGGGTGGCGGTGAAGTGGCCGACGTCGGTGAAGGTGCGGCCGTGCACCAGCGCGGAGCCGTACCAGAGCAGCACCCCCGTCAGGTAGACCCAGCGCCAGGGGCCGCCGATCCGGTAGAAGAGGATCCCCTGGATCCCGGCCAGCGCGTAACTGACGCCCACGTCCAGGGTGTTGACCGCCGACTCAGGTGCACGGCCCTGGTGGATGGCCCAGTAGAGGACGCCCTCGCTGATGTAGGTGGCGCCGACGTGGGCGATGGTCAGGGCGGTCAGCCAGCGCCAGGTCCCCAGCCAGCGCTCGGCGGGCACATGGAAGATGTTGTAGACCACGAAGTAGACGATCCACCCGCCGCCGTCCAGCCAGAACGCACTGGCGATCAGCACCCGCACCGGGTCGGTCGACAGCTGGTGCAGATTGGTCGAGCGCTGCCGGAGGAACTGGTCGTGGAACGCCGGATCCATCCGCCGGATCACCACGGTGGTCCCCAGCAGCGCCAGCAGCCACAGGTACGTCCCCGGCGCACGCCGCGCATAGGCCCAGGCAGCGGCCAACGCCCGGGCCGCGGGCTGCGGCGGCTCCGGGGCGGCCTCTGCTGGGGCCGACTGCGCATTCATACGACGATTGTGTCCTGGTTTGCGGAGTTTGTCGCGGACGTGGAGCACAGGGCCAGTGTGGCATTAGAGTGACGGACCATGGCCGCACGTCCGTTGCATGAAGTTGTCGAGCCCGGTTGGGCCAAGGCGTTGGAGCCGGTCGCCGGACAGGTGGCCGCCATGGGCGACTTCCTCCGGGCCGAGATCGCCGCCGGGAGGAGCTACCTGCCGCCGGGGCCGCAGGTGCTGCGGGCGTTCCAGCAGCCGTTCGAGCAGGTCCGGGTGCTGATCGTGGGTCAGGACCCGTATCCCACGCCGGGGCACGCGGTGGGGCTGTCGTTCTCCGTGGCGCCGGAGGTGCGGCCGCTGCCGGGGAGCCTGGTGAACATCTTCCAGGAGTACCAGCAGGACCTCGGACTGCCCGCGCCGGGCAGCGGCGATCTGACGCCGTGGACCGAGCAGGGGGTGTTGCTGCTCAACAGGTCGCTCACCACCGCGCCGCGCAATCCCAATGCCCATCGGGACAAGGGGTGGGAGGCGGTCACCGAGCAGGCGATCCGTGCGCTGGTGGAGCGCGGGCCGGCGCTGGTGGCCATTCTCTGGGGGCGTGACGCCCGCAACCTCCGCCCCCTGCTGGGGCCCGCGCCCTGCCTGGAGGCCCCGCACCCCAGCCCCCGGTCGGCGGACCGCGGCTTCTTCGGCTCCCGCCCCTTCAGCCGCGCCAACGAGCTGCTGGTCAGGCAGGGCAGCGAGCCGGTGGACTGGCGCCTGCCGTAGCGCATCGGGCGACGGTGCCGATTGACGGGCTCCGGGCCTGAACTGGTGGGACGGGGGCGACACCTGAGGTTCTGTCACTCATTCGGGTGAATGCACTCTGTGTGTCTCCAGAGTGACGCATGGTTCGTAAGGATAGGCCGCATCCAAGATTGCGTCCGGGCGCTCCGTAACTGGGGGTGAGCGCCCGGTGCTGTCCCGTTGCCGTCTGTGATCGACGAACATTTGTGGGGGCTCGTAATGATGACTATCCGCCGCACCGGCTCCGCCCTCGGTGCCTTACTCGCCGTCTCCCTGCTCGCGGCGGCCCAGCCCGCCCATGCCGACGGCTCCGCGTGGGGGACGGCGTCAGCCACCACCGCCGGGCTGTCGCTGGACGTGAAACTGATCAACGGCGCCGTGGACGTCCCGGTGGACCTCACCTTGAACGCGGTGCACGCGCCCAGGAGCGTGGACGGGTCGATGCTGACCACCGCCATCGGCGGGGTCGACCAGGGGCGGAGACTGACCCTGCTGGACGCCACCCTCGGCCACAGCGCCGCCACCGTGGACGAGCACGGTGCGCATGCCGAGGTCGACCTGGTGCAAGCGGCGATCAATGTCCCCGGGCTGCTGACCCAGCTGGTGGGGCTCAAGGAGGTGCACGCCACGGCGGACTGCCCGTTGGACGGTCGGCCCAGCGCGGACGTCAATATCCTCGGGACGCTGAACGTGCTGGGCCACGGGGTCTCGCTGAGCGCGGCCGGGCCGAGCAGGGTCAGCGTGCCCGGAATCGGGGTGGTGGACCTGGAGCTGTCCAAGAAGACGGTGACCTCGACCACGGCCGCCGCGACGGCGTTGGAGCTCGACGTCCAGGTGAATCCGCTGAGTCTGAATGTCGCCGAGGTGAGCGGGAGGATCGAGCTGGCGGCGGTGCACTGTGCCAAGGGGAAGGGCGGCGGGGGCGGCGGGGCGACCGGGTCGTCCGCGCCGTCGGGTCCGGCCTCCGGTCCGGGTGCGCCGAGCGGTTCCGCCTCGACGGGCGGGGCGGCGCTGCCCCCGCCATCGCAGGTGTCGGCCTCGGACTCCGCCGTGCCGGCCTCGCCTGCCGCTGCCACCACCGACCTCGCGGAGACCGGTGGCGGCAGCAACACCCCGGTGATCGCCGGGGTCGCGCTGGTGCTGGTCGGTGCGGGCGCCGCGGCCATGGGGACGACCCGCAGGCGGCGGCGCCGGCACTGAGAGCCGGTGAGCAGGAGAGCAGGGGTTCAGGAGAAGTGCACCGTCCTGGTGGTGCCGGGGAGGCCCTGGGTGAGGTCGAGGGTGACCACCGGGGCGGTGCCCTTGAGGTCGACGGTGACGCCCGGGTCGTCGCTGAAGCCGCGACGGTAGCGGGCCCGGCCGCCGAGGGTGACGGTCAGTGAGGTCTGCGCGCAGGTGGGGTCGCTGACCGCCAGCGTCAGCCGGCCGCCGTGGCTCTGCAGCAGCACCGATGCCGGACCGCCGACGCCCACGGAGGGGAGGGCGCCGGCGGTGAAGAAGTTGGCAGCGGTGAGGTCGAGACGCGCGGAGCGGATCGCTTGCAGGGCCCGGGTGTTGGACAGGACGGTGAGGTCCGGTCGCCCCGCCCTGCGGGCGGTCTCCGCCGCGCTCGCCCCCGGCAGCAGCAGATAGACGTACCCGCTGCCGCCGGGGTCGACGCCGTGGTCGAGCCACAGGGTGGCGTAGGTGTTGGTGCAGGGCGTGGTGGTACCGCCGGTGCTGGGGCCGTTGTCGATGTCGGCCCAGGCGCCGGTGCGCTGCTCGCGCAGGGCGCGCAGGGTTGCCCCGGAGGCGGCCCCGGACGGGAGGATGTAGCCGCCGACGCCCTCAAGATGGGCCCAGCCCGAGGCGGCGAAGCTGCCGGACCAGCCCGGAGTAGTGGGTGTAGGACGGCCGTTGACGGTCAGTCTGTTGCGGCCCGTCGCACGCAGGTTGCGGTTCTCGATGGTGGTCTCCACCGGGTGGCCGGAGCTCCCGGTTATCCCCGCGCCGAGCGCGACCACGCAGTCGTCCAGGCAGAACCAGGACTTCTTGGCCCGCAGCGGCGAGCCGTAGGGGACCAGGTCCAGGCCGACCGCGCCCCAACTGCCGGCCAGTACGGCCCCGCCGGACCAGGTGGTGGGCGGCAGGGTGCCGTTGCCGGCGCTGGGGGCCAGCGGCAGGGTGTCGGCGGTGACCCCGGGCAGCCTGGTGCAGTCCACGGTGGGCCAGTAGGCGTCCGTGTAGTGGCCGTTGTCGTCGTTGTAGAGGTAGGTCGCGCCGTCGCCGGTGTGCCAGCCGCGCTGGTTCTCGCCGTTGATGGCCTCCAGCCGGGCGATCCGGCTGCTGGAGAGGCCCACCGTCCAGGCCCAGCCGGGGCGGCGGTGCACGGCACGTTCGATCGAGGGCTGCTGGACGTGGTTCGGCCCCTGGCCCACCGCGTGCACCTTGGTGTCGTCCAGGACGGACTTCACCAGGGCCATCCGCGCGGGCGTGGCCGTGGCCCTGATGGTGGTGAAGGTCTCGCGTTCGATCCAGCCCTTGGCGAGCGCTTTCCAACGCCTCTGCTGGTCCCGCGAGCCGACCGGGATCAGCCGGAGCACCGCTTCGGTGATGGCGTGCCCGGCGTCGTGGTCGGTCTCGCCCTGTCGGGACAGGAAGCGGCCGCGGACCACGTCCATCACCAGGCCGTCGTACATGAACGGCGCGTAGGTGAGGTCCACCGAGTCCAGGATGACCGAGAACCGGGGGTCGTCGATGGGCCAGGCGGAGCCGTTGAGCAGCAGTGAGAGCTGGCTGAGGTCGTTCAGCAGGACGTAGGAGTAGTGGCCGTTGTAGGGGATGGTGCCGTGCTGGATGTAGCCGCCGTCGCGGTAGTAGCCGTCCGAGGCGGTGACGTAGGGGTAGATGTCGGAGAGCTTGTCGCGGCCGAGCGCGATCAGGGTGCCGTCCTTGGCCAGGATGCCGCGCAGGATGGTGATCTGGCACATGTCGGAGCGGTTGGCCCCGGTGGTGAGCACGGTGCCGGACTGCTGGTGGGTGGGGTCGGGGACGAAGTGGGCGACGGTGGCCAGGTAGCTGGCCAGGTCGGCGGCGGGGACCTGGCTGCCCAGCACCGCACAGGTGTTGACCAGGGCCTGCGGGGCGCCGATCTCCCAGTGGTACCAGTTGCCCACCTCGGCGGAGGAGGGGTTGTAGTAGTCCGCGCCGATCAGTCGGAGCGCGGCGACCAGGCGGGCGGCGACGGCGGCGTCCTGGTAGTGGGCCGAGCCCGGGGTCCCCCAGGCGATGGCGGTGTCGCGGATCCGGTAGTAGGTGCCGCTGGCGTTCTCGACATGGGTGAACGGCAGGTCGGTGTAGACGGCGGTCGGGGTGGCGGAGTCGT
This sequence comes from Streptacidiphilus carbonis, assembly GCF_000787775.1. Taxonomy (GTDB): domain Bacteria; phylum Actinomycetota; class Actinomycetes; order Streptomycetales; family Streptomycetaceae; genus Streptacidiphilus; species Streptacidiphilus carbonis. Next base: position 36,786 of record NZ_BBPM01000020.1, read on the forward strand.
CGTAGAGCGCGATGGCGGCGGCCGCGATGGCGTCGATGGTGGCGATGGCCGCCGCATAGTCGGGGTCGGTCGGGTCGACCGCGCTGCCGCCGGTGAGGATGTCCGACCAGACGCCGCGGAGTTGGTCGAAAGCGTCCGCGGTGGCGTCCGGGGCGGCGCCGGCAGGGGAGGCCGCCGCCGCAGTAGGGGTCGCGGCAGCGGCGGTCGGGGTCGCGGCGTGCGCGGGGCTCGTGCCGCCGACGCCGATGAGTGCGGCTCCGGTCACGGCGGCGCCGGCGCCGAGGAGGTGGCGGCGGCGCAGTGGTGCGGCGAGGGGCGTGCTGTCGTCCATGCGTGCGTCCTCGGTGACGTGGGGTCAGGTGAAGACATGACAGACCCGCTGCCGACCCGAGTCAAGATGCTGGACAAAGTTCAAGGATATGAACGCTACTGAAGCAAAGCCGCATCACAGCTGGAGCGCCGTCAACGCCTCGCAGAAGGCGTCCAGGGTGGCCTTGTCGCGGACCGCGATGCGCAGCCAGTCGGGCCCCAGACCTGGGAAGGTGTCCCCGCGTCTGACGGCGAAGCCGGTTCCGCGCAGCCGCTGCCTGATGCCGGCCGCACCGGGCGTCCGGATCAGGACGAACGATGCAGCCGGCTGACCGTAGGTCCGGATGCTGGGCAGCTCGGCCAGTCGGGAGAGCAGGTAGTCACGGTCCTCGGCGGTGGCCCGGGCGGCCGCCTCGGCCTCGGCGAGCGCGGCGGGGGTGCTGCACGCCTCGGCGGCGGCCAGAGCGGGCGTGGACACCGGCCACAGCGGTTGGGCGGACTCCAGGGCGGCGACGGTGCCCGGGTCGGAGAGGACGTAGCCGATGCGCAGCCCGGCCAGCCCCCAGGTCTTGGTGAGGCTACGCAGCACCACCACGCCCGGCAGGTCGCGCCGCCCGGCCAGGCTCTCCGCCTCGCCCGGCACGGTGTCCGCGAACGCCTCGTCCACCACCAGGGTCCGGCCGGGACGGGCCAGTGCTGCGAGATCCGCGGCCGGGTGCAGGATCGAGGTCGGATTGGTGGGGTTGCCGACGACCACCAGATCGGCGTCGTCGGGAACGGCCGCCGGGTCGAGCCGGAAGCCGTCCCGGGGCCGGAGCAGCAGCCGCTGCACCGGGTGCCCGGCCTCCCGAAGCGCCGCCTCCGGCTCGGTGAACTGGGGGTGCACCACAACCGCCTTGCGCGGCTCGAGGCATCGGGCCAGCAGCACGAACGCCTCGGCGGCACCGGAGGTCAGCAGCACCTCGCTGTCGGGGCGCCGGTGCCGGCGGGCGACGGCGGCGCGGGCGGAGCCGCCGTCGGGGTAGGCGGCCAGGCCGCCCAGGGTGTCCGCCAGCAGCTCCCGCAGCCACGGCGGCGGCGTCCCGGCCCGTACGTTCACCGCCAGGTCGACCAGGCCGCCGCCGACCTCGGTGTCGCCGTGGTGGCGCAGGTCGTGGCGGTCGGCCCGGCCGTGGCCGCTCCGGTCGTGGCGGTCGGAACTGCCGCCCCGATCAGTGGACATGCGTGTGCGAGCCGTGACCGTGACCGTGGTCGTGTGAAGGGTCGTCAGGGTGGTGGTGCGGGCGCTGGGCCGCGCCGACGCGGTCCTCGAAACCTGGCATGGCCACACGATAGACGCAGGTGTCGCAATTCATCCGAAGATCCCCCGCGAGGGCCTCGCGGTAGCGGGCCAGGACCAGCTCGGCCAGCTCCTCGGTGGGACCCATCACCGCAGCTCGGCGCAGGTCGGTGTCCGGGTGGCCGGCGGCCCAGTCGGCGGCCTGCCGTTCCACCCGTTCGGGGAGGACGCCGGTGAACAGGAAGTAGGGCAGCACCACGATCCGACGGGCGCCGAGCAGCCGGCAGCGGGTCAGCCCGGTCGGCACGTCGGGCGCCGCGAGCGAGACGAACGCGGTCTCCACCCCGGCCAGGCCCCGCCCCTCCCACAGCAGCCGGGCGACCTTGACCACCTCGGCGTTGGCATCGGGGTCGGTGGAGCCCCGGCCGACCAGCAGCACGGTGGTGTCGGCGCGGTCCTCGGGCGCCAGCACCTCGTCGAGCCGCCGCTCCAGCACGGTCAGCAGGGCGGGGTGCGGGCCGAGCGGCCGCCCGTAGGAGAAGGAGGTGCCGGGGTGACGCTCGCGCTCGCGGACCAGGGCGGCCGGGATGTCGCCCTTGGCGTGGCCGGCGGAGACCAGCACCAGCGGGACGGCGGCGAAGCGGCGGGCGCCGGCGGCGACCAGGTCGGCGACGGAGTCGGCCAGCGGCGGCGGGGACAGTTCGATGAAGCCGCCGCCGACCGGGGTGTCCGGCAGCCGGTCGCGCAGCCCCTCGACGAAGGAGCGGAACGCCTCGGCGCCGGCCTCGTCGCGGGTGCCGTGGCCGACGATGAGCAGCGCGGGAGGTGTCACTTTGTCTCCTCGTAGAGATCGGGGTAGAGCAGCGCGTTGGCGGCAGCGGCGGCGACCGCCGAGCCGCCCTTCTCGGAGACGTTGCTGACGGCCGGAAGTCCGGAGGCGCGCAGCGCCGCCTTGGACTCGGCCGCGCCGACGAACCCCACCGGCAGGCCGATGACCAGCGCGGGGCGGGCGTCCAGCAGCAGCAGCTCCTCCAGCGCGGTCGGGGCGCAGCCGATCACCCACACCGCACCGTGGCCGACCTCCTCCAGCGCCAGCCTGACGGCGGCGGCGGAGCGGGTCAGCCCGGTGGCCGGGTCGCCCTTGGCGTCGCGGAGCCGGCACAGCGCCCGGCGGGTGGTGATGCCTGCGGCGACCATCTCCACATCGGCCACCAGCGGCGCCCCTGCCGCGAGCGCGTCGGCGGCGGCCCGCAGCACCGACTCCTCGGCGATCACCAGGTCGGCGAGGTAGTCGAGGTCGGCGCTCGAGTGCACCACCCGTTCGGCCACGGCACGGGTGAGCGGCGGGAGCTGACTGGTGTCGGCGCGGGCCCGGAGACGCCGGTAGGACTCACGCTCGATGGGGTGCACCTGGCGCGCCGTCATGACTGCCACCGGTATCCGCGCGGGGTGACCATCCGGTTCGCTACCGTGCGGGAAGCGGTGTTGCCGACCACCACGACGGTCGTCATGTCGACGGTGGTGACATCCAGTTCGGCCAGGGTGGTGACGGTGTGCCACTCGTCGGCGCGGGAGATCGCATGGGCGACCCCGACCGGGGTGTCCGGGGTTCGATGCTCGGCGAGGAGCGACAGAGCCTTGGGCAGCTGCCAGTCGCGGCCGCGGCTGCGGGGGTTGTAGAAGGTGACCACGAGGTCCGCCTCGGCCGCCGCGCGCACCCGGCGCTCGATCACCTCCCAGGGCGTGTGCAGGTCGGAGAGGCTGATCGACGCATGGTCGTGGCCCAGCGGTGCGCCCAGCAGCGAGGAGGCGGCCAGCGCGGCGGTCACGCCGGGGACGCCGACCACGTCGATGTCCGCACCGGCCTCGGCGAGCGCGGGGGAGGCCATGGCGTAGACGCCGGCGTCGCCGCTGCCGATCAGGGCGACGGCGTGTCCCTGCTCGGCGAGGCGTACGGCGCTGCGCGCGCGCTCCTCCTCGGCGCCGAGCCCGGTCTCCTCGATCCGGGTGCCGGGCCGCAGCAGGTCGCGGATCTGGTCCAGGTACTGGTCCAGCCCGACGACGATCGACGCCCGGCGCAGTTCCTCGCGCGCCCGCGGGGTCAGCAGATCGCGCGCCCCCGGCCCCAGACCGACCAGCGCCAGCCGTCCGCGCGGGCGCTTCCTGGCGATGGCGACGGTGGCCATGGCGGCCCGTCCCTCGGGGGCGGACTTCCGCTTGGGCACCAGCAGTTCGGCGCCCTGGCCGCCGCTGAGCAGCGCGGCCGCCTCGGCGACGCTGGGGGTGCCCACAGCAGCCTGCGGGGCGGGGGAGGGGTTGGGCACGGGGACCGCGGCGAGCGCC
>NZ_BBPM01000020.1:41226-47292 GCF_000787775.1 Streptacidiphilus carbonis
ACGGGGGGCGCGTCCGCCGGTGCGTCCGCGCTGACCCGGGGTGGCAGGGCGGGCAGCGGGTGGGCCGCGTCGGACTCCAGCCGGACCGGCGCACCGTCCAGCAGTGCGCGGCTGACGGCGGCGAGCGCGCCCTCGGTGTGCCAGCCGAGGGTGTCCAGGCCGGGGACGCCGGTGGCGTCGGTGGCCGTGGTGACCACCGGCCGGGCGTCCAGTGCCTGGGCCACCCGCTCGGCCAGCGCGTTGGCTCCGCCCTCGTGCCCGCCGGTCAGCGAGACGGCGAAGCGCCGGGCTTCGTCGACACAGACCACCCCGGGGTCGCTGTGCTTGTCGGTCAGCAGCGGCGCGATCAGCCGCACCGTCGCGCCGGCGGCCAGGAAGCACACCAACTGCTCGCACTCGGACCAGGCGCGGGCGATCGACTCACCGACGGTGGGCTCCTGGTAGAGCGTGCAGCCGCCCAGGGCCTCGGCGAGTTCGGCGGCCGCCGAACGGCCGGCCGACGTCGCTGCGATCAAGCCGATCACTGTATGTCTCCTGACGATGGATCAAGTCGGTTGCCCCAGAGGACGAAGACCGGGTTGGTGGCGGCGAGTCGGACCACTCCGCCGGGCAGCGGGGCCAGCCGGGACGACTGCAGTTGGACGCCCTCGGCGGTGAAGCCGGCCGCGAGCAGCGCGGCGCGAACGGCGGGGATCCGGTCGAGGGCGGCCAGGGTCACCACTACGGTGCGCCGGGCGCGTTCGGCGCAGACGGCGACGACCCCGGCCAGGCCGGCACCGCCGCCGCCGACGAACACCGCGTCGGGGTCGGGGAGTTGGGCCAGTGCTGCCGGAGCCTCGCCATGAACCGCGGCGACGTCCACTCCGTGCGCCTCCGCGTTGGCGCGGACCCGTTCCACGCCGTCCGCCGTCTTCTCGACGGCAACGACCGCCGCCCCCAGCCGCGCACACTCCACCGCGACCGAGCCGCTGCCCGCGCCCACGTCCCAGACCAGCTCACCCCGGCGCGGACCGAGCCGGGCCAGGGCCAGGGCTCGGACCTCGGCCTTGGTCACCATGGAGTCGCGATGGGCGAAGGCGTCCTCGGGCAGCCCCCAGTCGCCCTCGGCGACGTCCGTTCCTCCCGCGACGGCGCGCATCGGACCGGGGTGGTCGGCCCCCGGGCCCAGGCTCAGCACCACGTGGACGCCGGGCCAGTCCCGTCCGGCGGCCTGTTCCGGCGTCACCTCCTCGACCCGTTCGCTGTCCGCGCCCAGGTCGGTGGCCACCACCAGCCGTCGCCGCAGCCCGGGGAAGGCGCTGAGCGCCGCGCCGATCTCGGCGGGACCGGCGCCCGGCGCGGTCAGCACGGCGACCTTGCGGTGCGCGCGGCAGACGTTCAGCGCGGTGCGCGGGTCGCGGCCGTGGGCGCTGACCACCACCGCGTCGTCCCAGGGCAGGCCCAGCCGGGCGAATGCCTCCGCGACGCTGCTGACGCCGGGTCGGACGTCCAGGGCGTCCGGGCCGAAGCGCTCGGCCAGGGCGCGGACGATGCCGAAGAAGCCGGGGTCGCCGGAGGCCAGCACCACCGCCGGACCGCTGCCTGCGGTGAGCGCGTCCAGGGCGGGCGCCAGCGGGCCGAGCACCACCGCCCGCTCCGGCGGCACTCCGGCGGCGTCGAGGTGCCGCCGCGCGCCCAGCACCAGTGCGGCGCCGTCGATCAGGTCGGCGTGTGCCGCGGCCTGGCCGGCGCCGAGAACGGTGATCCGGTGCGGAACGGTCACGACGCTCCGCTGCCCGAGACCGCGCTGCCCGAGACCGCGCCGCCCGAAGCCCCGGTGCTGCGCAGGGCGCGTCGGGCCGCCTTGTCGGCCTTGCGGAAGGTGTGGAAATGGCCGGGGTGGTAGAGGTGCGACCGGGTGCCGGCCGCCGCGAGCGCCGGACCGACCAGGAACAGGGTGTGCTTCCACAGCCGGTGCTCCTTGACGGTCGCCTCCAGTGTCTCCAGCGTCCCGTACAGCACCAGCTCGTCCGGCCAGGTGGCCTGATAGGCGATCACCACCGGGGTCTCCGGCGGGTAGCCGCCCGCGGTGAGCTCCTCCACCAGCTGCTTGGCGCGGGCGGCGGAGAGGAAGACCGCCATGGTGGTGCCGTGCCGGGCGAAGTCGCGCACCTCCTCGCCGGGCGGCATCGGGGTCTTGCCCCCGCCGAGCCGGGTCAGGATGACGCTCTGGGCCACCTCGGGAATGGTCAGCTCGCGCTGGGCGATCGCGGCGACGGCGGAGAAGGCGGAGACACCGGGGACGATCTCCGTCTCCAGGCCCAGCTCCCGGCAGCGGTCCAGCTGCTCCTGGACCGCGCCCCACAGCGAGGGGTCGCCGGAGTGGATCCTGGCCACCCGTCGGCCCTGGTCGGCGGCGCGCTGGTACTCCGCCAGCACGTCCTCCATCGGGATCAGCGAGGAGTCCAGGATCTCGGCGTCCGGGCGGGCGTGCTCCAGCACCTCGGCCTGGACCAGGCTGGCAGCCCAGATCACCGTGTCCGCCTCGGCGATCGCCTTGGCCGCGCGGAAGGTCAGCAGGTCGGCGGCGCCGGGGCCGGCCCCGACGAAGGTGACCTTGCCAGGGGTGGTGGCGGTCTCGGTGCCGGTCACAGCTTGCCTCCACGGCGGGTGCGGGTCGCGGGCGCGATCAGGGTCGAGAGGTAGGGCAGCGGTCCGGTCAACGGATGCCCGGCCGGGCGGATCTGCTCGTCCGGCAGGCCGAGCGCGGAGCCCCAGACGGCGCCGCCGTCCCGGCCGGTTTCCCGCAGTGCGGCGGCGACCTGCTCGGCCAGCCGTCCGAACTTGTAGGCGACCACGGTGCCGGGCCCGGCGAGGGCGTCCCGCAGCACCTCGGAGCCGGCGGTCACCGGGACCAGCGTCAGCGGCTCGGTGCCCTCGGCGAGGACGGTGCCGCTGCGGGCGGCCAGGTCCTGCATGGCGGTGATGCCGGGGACGGTCTCCACCAGCAGGCCGGGGACCAGCGGGGCCAGCGTCTGCGCGAGATAGGTGAAGGTCGAGTACACATTGGGGTCGCCGATGGTGGCGAAGGCGACACTGCCGTGCTCCCGCAGCAGTTCGGCGACCCGGGCGCCGGCCGCGTCCCAGGCGGCCTCGCGGCGGGACCGGTCCTCGCGCTCGTTCAGTGCGAAGACCACCCGCTCGACCTTGGCGGCGGTGCCGTCCGGGCCGTCGGGCCCGTCCAGGTGGTGCAGGACGGTCGCCTCGGCCCGTCCGGTCTCACCGCTGTCCAGCACCGGGACGACGACCACCGCGGCCTCGCGCAGCACCCGGACCGCCTTGACCGTGACCAGTTCGGGATCGCCGGGGCCCATGCCCACGCCGGTGAGACGAGGGGTCAGCATGCTGGGGGCAGGCATGAGGGCAGCCCGCAGGGCAGGGGGGCGCAGCAGCGCATGGCACTAGTCCTCACTCGGGGTCCGCGCCCCGGCTCGTGGTGACGGCGGCCAGAGTTCCTGGCTCGCGGACGACCGCGCCCGATGGGGGCGCGCCGCCCGGTGACAGTGGCGGGACCGCGCCGGACTTTCACCGGACTTCCTCATCATTGCCGCCGTACAAGGCTCCAAAATCCCACCACGTGCGCTGTCGCCAGGTCAACCGGGGCGGCTGTGTCCTCGCCCACGGTCGCGAGCGGGCTCGGCTCAAGCGCTGACGGGTCCCCATCTGCTGACCGGACCTCAGCTGCCGCCTGCCCGGGTGACCAGCCGGTGCGGCAGCTGCGGCGCGCCGGCCCAGTGCAGGTGCAGGTAGGAGGCGTGCAGGGTGGCCGAGGTGAAGCCCTCGGTGCGCGGACCGGCCGGGGCGCGCCAGCCCCAGGCGGGTGCCGGTCCGTGGGCGGGCTCGCACACGGTGCGGTGGAACTCGTGGCCGTTCAGCCGGGTCCCGGCGACCGCCAACGGGCTGTCGGACAGGGCCACGGCCTCGCGGTAGCCCAGCGTCAGCCGCTCGGTCATCCGGGCCTCCGCGTCCAGCACCCCGCACATCGGGGCGCCGTCCAGCGAACGCGCCAGGTAGAGCAGCCCGGCGCACTCGGCCACCAGCGGTGCGCCGGAGGCGGCGAGCGCCCGTACCGACTCGCGCAGTGCGGTGTTGGCGGACAGCCGCTCCGCGTAGACCTCGGGGAAGCCGCCCCCGATGACCAGCGCGGATGTCCCCTCCGGCAGCTTCTCGTCCCGCAGCGGGTCGAACGGGGCCACCTCCGCCCCGGCGGCGGCCAGCAGTTCGGCGTTCTCGGCGTAGGAGAAGGAGAAAGCGGCGCCCGACGCCAGGGCGACCACCGGGCGTCCGACGACCGGTCCGCCCAGCGCGGCGATCTCCGTGTCGGCGTCCCACGGCTCGGCCGCCAGCGGGGGAGCGCTGCGGGCCAGCGCCAGCAGCGCCTCCAGATCCACCCCGGCCCGGACCAGCTCGCCCATGTCCCGCACCGCGTTCAGCGCCTCGGCGTCCCGCTCCACCGCCGGGATCAGCCCCAGATGCCGACTGGGCGTCACCACCTCGGCACTGCGCCGCACCGCGCCCAGCACCGGCACCCCGCCAGCGGACTCCAGGGCGTCCCGCAGCAGGTCCTCGTGCCGGTCCGAGGCGACCCGGTTGAGGATCACCCCGCCGAGCCGCACCTCCGGGTCCCATGAGGCGAACCCGTGCACCAGCGCCGCCACCGACCTGCTCTGCGAGGAGGCGTCCACCACCAGCACCACCGGTGCTCGCAGCAGCTTCGCGACATGCGCCGTGGACGCGAACTCTCCACGCCCGGCCGCCCCGTCGAACATCCCCATCACGCCCTCGACCACCGCGAGGTCCGCCCCGGCCGCGCCGTGCAGCAGCAGCCCGGGCAGCCGCTCGGGCCCGCACAGGAAGGCGTCCAGGTTGCGGCCCGGACGCCCGGTGGCGAGGGAGTGGTAGCCGGGGTCGATGTAGTCGGGGCCGACCTTGTGCGGCGACACCCGCAGCCCCCGGGCCGAGAGCGCGGCCATCAGCCCGGTGGCGACGGTGGTCTTCCCGCTGCCGGACGAGGGCGCGGCCAGGACGATCCGGGGGAGCGCTACCACTCGATGCCGCGCTGGCCCTTGCGGCCCGCGTCCATCGGGTGCTTCACCTTGGTCATCTCGGTCACCAGGTCCGCAGCGTCCACCAGCGCCTGCGGAGCGTTGCGGCCGGTGATCACCACATGCTGGTTGCCGGGACGGTCCTTGAGCACCGCCAGCACCTCGTCGGTGTCGATCCAGCCCCAGTGCAGCGGATAGGTGAACTCGTCCAGCACGTAGAGTCGGTACGTCTCCGCCGCCAGATCGCGCTTGACCTGCTCCCAGCCCTCGCGGGCCGCGTCCTCGCTGTCCTCGATGTCACGTTGGACCCAGGACCAGCCTTCGCCCATCTTGTGCCAGGCCACACTGCCGCCCTCGCCGCTGGCGCCCAGCACCCGGAGTGCGTGCTCCTCACCGACCTTCCACTTGGCGGACTTGACGAACTGGAACACCCCGATCGGCCAGCCCTGGTTCCAGGCCCGCAGGGCCAGGCCGAAGGCGGCGGTCGACTTGCCCTTGCCGGGGCCGGTGTGGACGGCGAGCACGGGCTGGGTACGGCGCTGACGGGTGGTCAGGCCGTCGTCGGGAACGGTGGTGGGCTGTCCCTGCGGCATGGCTACGCCGCCTCCTTCTGCTGGTTCCGGCTCTGCAGGTTGCGCGTCCGGTCGGTCCCGATGAGGTCGCCGACGAGGTGGGTGACGCTGTCGGCGGCCAGCTCCTCCAGCCGGACCGCCTGGCCGGCCAGGTGCTGGGCCAGCTCGGCGGCCAGGCCCAGCCGGACCGGTCCGCTCTCGCAGTCCACGACCACGGCGGCGGTCCCCTGCGCGGCCAGCAGCTGCGCCGCCCGCCGGGCGTCGGGCAGCGCCCGCGGTCCGCCGGTGGCCCGGCCGTCGGTGACCAGCACCAGCAGCGGACGCCGGCGCGGGTCGCGCAGCCGCTCCAACCGCAGCGTCTCGTGCGCCCGCAGCAGCCCGGCGGCCAGCGGCGTGCGGCCCCCGGGCGG
>NZ_BBPM01000020.1:47578-54509 GCF_000787775.1 Streptacidiphilus carbonis
GTCGGCAGCTGCTCCAGCCGGGCGGCGCCGACCTCCACCGAGGAGGTCGGCGGCAGCGCCAGCACGGCGTCCGAGCCGCGGAAAGTGATCATGCCGATCTTGTCGCGGCGCTGGTAGGCGTCCATCAGCAGCGACAGCACCGCGCCCTTGACCGCCGACATCCGCTGCCGCGCCGCCATCGATCCCGAGGCGTCCACCACGAACAGCACCAGATTGGACTCCCGGCCCTCGCGCACCTGCTGGCGGAAGTCGTCCCGGCGCAGCACCAGTGCCCGACCGTCCCGGCCCCGGGCGAGCTGGTGCGGGGCCGCCGCCCGGACCGTGGCGGCCAGGTGCAGCCGCTGCAGCGCGCCGGTGGGCCGGGTGGCGCGGACGGTGTGGCCGCCGCTGTCGGTACGGGCCCGCGAGCGGCGCCCCCCGGCGCCCTCGCCGAGCCCGGGAACGGTCAGCAGCCGGGTCCGGTAGGGGGAGGCCGCGGGCGCGGCGGGCTGAGGCGGGACCGGTGCGGTACGGGTCTGCGCGGACGCCTCGCCCTCCGCGCCGGACGCCTCCTGCTCCGTGGGCGCGTCCTGGCCGCCGCCGGACGGTCCGTCGGGTCCGCCGTCATCGGGACCGTCGTCGTCGGGCCCACCGTCCGGTCCGCCGTCCGGGCGGGGCCCGTCGTCAGGACCGCCGTCCGGCTCCTCGCCGGCCGACTGCTCCAGGGTCCGGTCCAGCTTCTCCTCGTCCAGGCCGGGCGCGTCGAAGGGGTTGCGCCGGCGGCGGTGCGGGAGGGCCAGCTGTGCGGCGGTGCGCACGTCCTCGGCGGTGACCGCGGTGCGTCCGGACCAGGCGGCCAGGGCCACGGCGGTGCGGGCCATCACGATGTCAGCGCGCAGCCCGTCCACCTCGAACGCGGCGCAGACGGCGGTGATCTGACGGAGCGCCGCGTCCCCGAGCACGACCGAGGGCAGCAGTGCGCGGGCTGCGTTGATCCGGACCGCGAGCTCCTTCTCCTCCTGCGCCCAGCGCTCGGCGAAACCGTCCGGATCGGCGTCGTAGGCAAGTCGGCGGCGGACCACCTCGGCCCGCTCGGCCGGCTCCCGGGTGGCGGCGACCTCGACGGTCAGGCCGAATCGGTCCAGCAGCTGCGGCCGCAGCTCGCCCTCCTCCGGGTTCATCGTCCCGACCAGCAGGAACCGCGCCGCGTGCCGCACCGAGACGCCCTCCCGCTCGACGTAGGAGCGGCCCATCGCGGCGGCGTCCAGCAGCAGGTCGACCAAGTGGTCGTTGAGCAGGTTCACCTCGTCGATGTAGAGCACGCCCCGGTGTGCGGCGGCGAGCAACCCCGGCTCGTAGGCCTTGACGCCCTCGGCGAGCGCCCGCTCCAGGTCCAGCGAGCCGACGATCCGGTCCTCGGACACCCCGACCGGCAGCTCCACCAGCCGGGTGGCCCGCTCGGCGGAGGACGTACCGTCAGCATGCGGGCCGTCCGGGCACTGCGGGTCCGGCGCGGCCGGGTCGCAGGCGAAGCGGCAGCCCTCGACCGTCGCGATGGAGGGCAGCAGCCCGGCCAGCGCCCGCACCATGGTGGACTTGGCGGTGCCCTTCTCGCCGCGCACCAGCACCCCGCCGACCTGCGGCGACACCGCGTTGAGCAGCAGCGAGAGGCGCAGGTCGTCCATGCCGACGATCGCGGTGAAGGGATAGCGGGAGTCGGTCACTGGTCGTCCCCTTCGAGGTCGCCTTCGAGTTCGAGGTAGGTCGCGCGCAGCCGGTCCAGGGTGTCCGGGTCCGGCTCCGCCCACAGCTGCCGGTCGGCGGCCTCCAGCAGGCGTTCGGTGATGCCGCGCAACGCCCACGGGTTGGACTGCTTCATGAACTCCTGGTTGGTGGGGTCGAAGACGTACTCCGTGGCCAGCTTCTCGTACATCCAGTCGTCCACGACACCCGCCGTGGCGTCGTAGCCGAAGAGGTAGTCCACGGTGGCGGCCATCTCGAAGGCGCCCTTGTAGCCGTGCCGGCGCATGGCCGCCATCCAGCGGGGGTTGACCACCCGGGCCCGGAAGACCCGGTGGGTCTCCTCGCCCAGGGTGCGGGTCCTCACCTGGTCGGGGGTGGCGCTGTCGCCGACATAGGCCTCGGGGGAGGCGCCGGTGAGGTGGCGGACCATGGCCACCATGCCGCCGTGGTACTGGAAGTAGTCGTCGGCGTCGACCAGGTCGTGCTCGCGGGTGTCGATGTTCTTGGCCGCCACCGAGATCCGGCGGAAGGCCTGCTCCATGTCGCCCCGTGCGGCCCGGCCGTCCAGGCCGCGGCCGTAGGCGTAGCCGCCCCAGACCGCGTAGACCTCGGCCAGGTCCGCGTCGGAGTGCCAGTTGCGGGCGTCGATCAGCGGCAGCAGGCCCGCTCCGTAGGCGCCCGGTTTGGAGCCGAAGATCCTGGCGGTGGCCCGGCGGCGGTCGCCGTGCTCGGCGGTGTCCTGCTCGACGTGGGCCCGGACGTAGTTGGCCTCCTCGGGTTCGTCCAGCGCCGCCACCGCCTGCACCGCGTCGTCCAGCAGCGCCACCACGTGCGGGAAGGCGTCCCGGAAGAAGCCGGAGATGCGGACCGTCACATCGACCCGAGGACGGCCGAGTTCGCCCGCCGGGACGACCTCGAAGCCGGTCACCCGGCGCGAGGCGTCGTCCCAGAGCGGGCGGCAGCCGAGCAGCGCCAGGATCTCGGCGATGTCGTCGCCCTGGGTGCGCATGCAGGAGGTGCCCCACACGGTCAGGCCCACCGAGCGCGGGTACGAACCGGTGTCGGCCAGGTAGCGGGCCACCAGGGAGTCGGCCAGCGCCTGCCCGACCTCCCAACTGAGCCGGGAGGGAATGGCCTTGGGGTCGACCGAGTAGAAGTTCCGACCGGTCGGCAGTACGTTCACCAGCCCCCGGGTCGGCGACCCGGACGGTCCGGCCGGGACGTAGCCGCCGCGCAGCGCCCGCAGGATGTGGGTCAGCTCGTCGGTGGTCCGCTCCAGCCGCGGCACCACCTCCTGGGCGGCGAACAGCAGCACCGCCGCCGCATCGGCGTTGTCGTGGCCCAGCACCTCGCGCACCAGCGGCTCGGCGGCGCCCGCCGTCCAGCCGGTCTGCTCCATGCCCTCGGCCAGCCTGCGGCACAGCTGCTCCAGCAGGTCCACCGCGTCGGCCGCGCTCCGGGCCGGGCCCTGGACCAGCGCGGTCAGCTCGGCCGGGACCTTGACCGGCGCGCCGGGCTCGGCCAGCAACTCCTTCTCCACCAGCCCGAACTCGGCCGCCAGCGCCGCCCGCAACCCCGGCAGCGCGTCCGCCTTGCCGCCCCACACCTGGGCCGAGCGCAGGACTGCCAGTACCAGGTTGACCCGGGCCTCGTCGACCGGTCCGCCGCCCAGGATGTGCAGTCCGTCGCGGATCTGCACGTCCTTGATCTCGCAGAGGTAGCCGTCGATGTGCATCACGAACTCGTCGAAGGCCTCCTCGTCCGGCTGGTCGTCGACATGCAGGTCGTGGTGCAGCTCGGCGGCCTTCACCAGGGTCCAGATCTGCGCCCGCACCGCCGGGGCCTTGGCCGGGTCCAGGTCCTTGACCAGTGCGTACTCGTCCAGCAGCTGTTCCAGCTTGGCGAGGTCGCCGTAGGTGTCGGCGCGGGCCATCGGCGGGACCAGGTGGTCCACGATGGTGGCGTGGCCGCGCCGCTTGGCCTGGGTGCCCTCGCCGGGGTCGTTCACGATGAACGGGTAGACCAGCGGCAGTTCTCCCAGCACCGCGTCCGGCGCGCACCCGGCCGACAGGCCGAGGCCCTTGCCGGGCAGCCACTCCATGGTGCCGTGCTTGCCCAGGTGGACCACGGCGTCGGCGCCCCAGGACTGCTCCAGCCAGCGGTAGGCGGCCAGGTAGTGGTGCGAGGGCGGCAGGTCGGGGTCGTGGTAGATGGCGATGGGGTTCTCGCCGAAGCCGCGCGGCGGCTGGATCATCAGCATCACGTTGTCGAACTGCAGCGCGGCCAGCACGATGTCGCCGTTGTCGACATAGAGGCTGCCGGGGGCCTCGCCCCAGTGCCGCAGGATGCCCTCGCGCAACTCCTGGTCCAGGGTGGCGAACCAGCGCTGGTAGTCGGCCAGCGGCACCCGGGCGGGGGCGGCCCGCAGCTGCTCCTCGGTCAGCCACTCCACGTCGTGGCCGCCGGCGGCGATGAGTCGATGAATCAGTTCGTCGCCTCCTGACGGGTAGTCGGCGACCCGGTAGCCGGCCCCGCGCAGGGCGTCCAGCAGCCGCACCGCCGAGGCCGGGGTGTCCAGGCCGACCGCGTTGCCGACCCTGGAGTGCTTGGTGGGGTAGGCGGTGAAGACCACGGCGATCTTCTTCTCGGCGTTGGGCTTGTGCTTCAGCGCCGCGTGCCGCAGCGCGATCCCGACCACCCGGCCGGCCCGCTCGGGGTCGGCGGTGTAGACCGGGATGCCGTCCGCGCCCAGCTCCTTGAAGGAGAACGGGACGGTGATCAGCCGCCCGTCGAACTCGGGGATGGCGACCTGCATGGCCGCGTCCATCGGCGACAGCGCCGCGTCCGAGACCTCCCAGGCAGAACGGGTGGAGGTGAGGCACAGGCCCTGCAGCACCGGGATGTCCAGCTGGGCCAGCGCGCCGATGTCCCAGGCCTCCTCGGCGCCGCCCGCGCTGGCGTCGGCCGCGACGGTGCCGCCGGAGGCCAGCACCGTCGCCACCACGGCGTCGCAGCGGCCCAGCAGCGCGAACAGCTCCGCGTCCGCGCCTCGCAGCGAGCCGCAGAACACCGGCAGGGCGTTGCCGCCGCGCTCCTCGATCGCGTCGCAGAGCGTGTCCACGAAGGCGGTGTTGCCGGACAGTTCATGGGCCCGGTAGAACAGCACCCCCACGGTCGGGCGGCCCTCGACGACCGGACGCGAGCCGCTCACCCCGTAGAGCGGCATCGGCTGCGGCGGGGCGAAGCCCTCGCCGGTCAGCAGCACCGTGTCGGAGAGGAACCGGGCCAGCTCGGCCAGGTTGGCCGGACCGCCCTCGACCAGGTAGGCCAGCGCCTCGGCGACCACTCCGGCCGGGACCGAGGACATCCCCATCAGCTCGGCGTCGGGCACCGACTCGCCGCCGAGCAGCACCGCGGGCAGCCCGGAGCGGGCGATCGCGGCCAGCCCCTCCTCCCAGGCGCGGCGGCCGCCGAGCAGCCGCACGACGACCACGTCCGCGCCGGTGAGCAGCCGGTCCAGCTCCTCACCGACCTCGACCCTGGTCGGGTTGGCGACCCGGTACCCGGCGTCGGCGGCACCGGCCGCCAGCAGGTCGGTGTCGGAGGTGGACAGCAGCAGCACCGTGGTCACGGTCGTGCCCTCTCGGTCGGTGGATCGGTTCGACTGGCTGGTGGGGGCCGGCGGGGTCATGGCGCACCCGGTGGGACGAAGGGCAGCCCGGCCGGGACCCCGCCCTCGATCAGCCGCAGCAGCGCGCCGGTGTCGGCGTGCTCCTCGATCAGATCGCCCAGCCGGTCCAGCCGTTCCTCACGGGCGGCTGCGAAGCAGGTGTCCGGGGCCGGGGTGAAGCGCCGACCGGCGGTGGCGGCCACCTCGCGCAGGAAGGCGCGGCGGAAGCCGTCGTTCTCCAGGGCGCCGTGCCAGGTGGTGCCCCACACCGAGCCCTCCCGCACGCCGTCCAGCCAGGGCTCGCCGCCGTCGACGGCGGCCACCCCGTGGTGGATCTCATAACCGGCCACGGTCTCGCCGTAGGCCTCGCCGACCGGACGGGCCAGGGTCTTCGCCGCCGCGAACTCCACCCGTACCGGCAGCAGCCCCAGCCCGGGGACGGCTCCGGCCTTCGACTCGAACTCGTCCACGATGGTCCGCGCCAGCATCTGGTAGCCGCCGCACACCCCGAGCACCGGCCGCCCCTCGGCGGCCCGCGCCGCCAGGGCCGCGTCCAGGCCGCGTTCGCGCAGCCAGGCCAGGTCGGCGACGGTCGCCCTGGTGCCCGGCAGGACGACCAGGTCGGCGTCGGCCAGCTCCTCGGGCCGGGTGGCCCAGCGCACCAGCACGCCAGGCTCCTGGGCCAGTGCGTCGATGTCGGTGAAGTTGGACAGCCGGGGGAGCCGTACCACCGAGACCCGCAGCACCTCCTCCCCGGCCGCGCCGCCGCTGGGCGCCCGGTCCACCAGCCCGGCCAGGTCCAGCGAGTCCTCCGCGTCCAGCCACAGCCCGGACAGCATCGGCAGCACGCCCAGGGACGGACGGTGCGTCAGCTGCTCCAGCATGTCCAGCCCCGGCTTGAGCAGCCGCACGTCGCCGCGGAACTTGTTGACGATCCATCCGGCCAGGTGCCGCTGGTCCTCGGCGGACAGCAGCGCCAGCGTCCCGTACATGGAGGCGAACACGCCGCCCCGGTCGATGTCGCCGACCACCACCACCGGCAGCGACGCCGCGACCGCCAGGCCCATGTTGGCGATGTCCCGGTCGCGCAGATTGATCTCGGCGGGGGAGCCCGCGCCCTCGCACACCACCACGTCGTAGCGGCTGCGCAGATCGGCCAGGCAGTCCAGGGCGATCCGCAGCAGCGCGGGCTTGCGCTCGCGGTAGTCCAGCGCGCCGACCTCGGCGACGGCCCGACCCAGCACCACCACCTGGCTGCGGCCGTCCCCGCCGGGCTTGAGCAGCACCGGGTTCATCGCCGCCTCGGGCTCGATCCGGGCCGCCGCCGCCTGCATCACCTGGGCCCGGCCGATCTCGGCGCCGTCGGCGGTGACGAAGGAGTTGAGCGACATGTTCTGCGCCTTGAACGGCGCGACGGAGACCCCCTGCCGCGCCAGCCAGCGGCAGACACCGGCGGTGACCACGCTCTTTCCGGCGTCCGAGGTCGTCCCCGCCACCAGCAGCGCCCCGTTCATCGGCGCCCCCTCCTTCCTGCCGCAC
>NZ_BBPM01000020.1:54909-95809 GCF_000787775.1 Streptacidiphilus carbonis
GGGGCTGGGGTGGCCGGCGGCGTCCGCCCGCCAGACCCGCCAGGCGCCGCGGCGGCGGCCGCGCCCCGCCGCCGCCACCGTCAGCAGCGCGGTCAGCCGGGCCCCCGGCCATCCCGCCACGTCGTCCAGCCGGGCCGAGGCCCAGCCGAAGCGCAGGTAGCGGGGCGAGCGATGGCCCACCATGGCGTCCAGGGTGTTCACCGCGCGGAACGCCAGCAGTCCGGGCGCACCCGCCGCCGCACCCCACACCAGCGCGTTCACCACCGCGTCGGCGGTGTTCTCGGCCACCGACTCCACCACCGCACGGGCGATCTGCTGCTCCGTCAGCTCCCGGGGGTCGCGGCCGCAGAGGTAGGGGAGCCGCTCCCGCGCGGCCGCCAGGTCGCCGGACTCCAGCGCTTCGCCGATCGTCCGCGCCTCGCGGACCAGGGACGCGCCGCCGAGCACAGTCCAGGCGGCCCCGGCGGTGAACAGCGCCGCCCCGGCCGGGGTGGAGCGCAGAGCGCGGTCGGTGCACCGCGCCGCGACGGCGACGGTACTCACGCACAGCGCGGTGAAGACCACGCCGACATCGCGCCGGTCCCGCCACACCAGCCGCTCCAGCGCCCCGGCCGCCCGCCCGAACCCGGCCACCGGATGTCCGCGCCTGGGATCGCCGAAGGCAGCGTCGGCCGCGTAGCCCGCTGCGAGCCCCAGGGCGGTCGTCGCCCGCACCGCCGTCAGCCGAAGATCTGGGCAGCGGCGGGGACGACAGCTGGAGGTGGTGACGTGACGGAAGCGCGCATGGCGGTGGATGTCCTCACTCAGGGTCCGCGCCCTGGATCGACGAACCGGGGGCGAGAGTCTCCTGGCTTCCGGATCGACGCGCTCCCGGGCCTTCCCGCAGCTGCCGCGACCTGGACCAGGTGCGACCGCCGCCGTGGCCGTCGTTCGAGAGCGCTCCCCGGTGACAGTGGCGGGACCGCGCCGGACTGGGGGTCTCCCCCTTCACCGGCTTCCTCTCCATGCCTCCGTTTGGCCTGCTGATACCACCACGCCGCCGGACCGAGCGTCAACCGGCGGCGGGCCCGTCGACGCAGTGCTCCAGCAGGTCGGTCAGGCTGCCGTGGCCGTCCCAGCCGGGGTCACGGCCCGTCAGCGCCGCGCCCAGGCGGCCCCACAGCACCGGATCGGTCCCCAGGATCAGCGGCGCCTGCTCCGCCAGTGTGGCGAGCGCCACGCGGGTGGCGTGCGGCAGGTCGTCGCGCTCCAGCGCACCGGAGAGGTACATCAGCACCCGGGCCGCGGGGGCGGTGCGTATGAGCAGGTCCGCACCGTCGAGCAGACCTGCCCCGAGTGCGCCGTCCAGCAGGTGGGCGACCAGGCCGTCGCTCAGCCTCCCGAAGCCCTGGGTGCTCCGGGCCCGCAGGAGCCGGCCGGGGCCGTCCAGCAGCTCCAGGTCGTCGGCGGGCCGGAGCAGCGCGAGGTTGCGCTGCAGCACGTCCTCCGGCGTCTGCGGACGCTGTATCAGCCGGGCCCAGGAGGTGAACGGCCGGGCGGCGTGCTCGGCCTCCAGCAGGTCCCAGTCCACCTCGAACGGCAGCTCGTCGAAGAGCCGGTTGTACGGACCCGGCCACCGCTGCGCGTCGATCCGCCGCATCCGGGCCACCAGCCGCTCCGCGCCGAACTCGGCGTCGGCCCTGGCCTGCAGTGTCGCCAAGGGGTCCGGGGACGCCAGCGCCTTCCGGCAGTCCTGCACCAGCGAGGTCGAGACGCGCCCGGACCGCAGCAGCAGCGCCAGCCGCTCGGGGTCGCCCTGGCGCAGCAGGCCCAGGCAGCCCAGCAGTTGGTACGGCAGCTCCGCCCTGGGGCCGGTGGCGAACCACCGTTCGATCTCATCCGGGTCCTGGGACCGGTACGGGGCGACGCCCTCGGGCGCGGTCCGGGTGCCGGTCCAGCGCTGCCACTGCTCCTGGTAGTACGTCAGCAGCTCGGCGGTGCCCTCCGGCAGCCGCGCCAGCACGGCCGCCCTGACCCCGGCCGGGGCGTAGTGGAGCAGCGCCTCGCCGGCCGCCCACTCGTAGCAGACCGTGTTGCGCAGGGTGTCCCGGTCGCAGGGGACCACCAGATCCTGATCCACCGTCGTCCCGGCGGCCCGCTGCAGCAGCTCGGCCCAGGTCGGCAGCGCGTCGCCGCCGCCATCGCCATCGCCTGCGGCCGGGACCCGACCGGCCGCCGCGGTGCCCGCGCAGGCGCCCGCGGCGGTGAGCAGCCGCAGCCAGGCCTCGGCGTCCTGGCCCAGCTCCCGGGCCAGCAGGTCGGCGATCAGCGGCTCCAGCGCCAGGGCCAGGGCCGTTTTCCGGAGCTTGTAGCTCATCGGCAGGGTGTAGCGGGCGGGCACCACCGCCAGCAGGTCCGGGCCGCGCACCAGACCGCGGGCCAGCGCGGTGTCCGCGTAGTCGGCGACGTCCTGGTCCGGGCCGGCGGCGGACGCGTCGGTGCAGTACCGGCGGAAGGTGCTGGTGACCAGCTCCCTGGTGTGGCCGCCGTAGACCTGGTCCGGCCGGGGCAGGCGGACCGCGTCGCAGGCGTCGAGCAGCCAGGCCGGGGTGGTCCAGTTGGGCAGGTCGTAGGAGTCGGTCGCCAGCAGGGCGTGCAGTACCTCGCGGTCCGCCGGCAGCGGCGGCTGGGCGTCGCCGCAGGCCCGGCGCAGCAGGTCCAGCGCCATCAGCGCCGACTGCGCGACCCTGGGCTGCGGCCGCCGGGGCGTGGGACCGGGCGTGCGCGCGGGCGCGTTCTGCTGATCGCGCTGCGGTTCCTCCGCCGATCCCCGCTCCGACCCCTCCTCCGATTCGGCCGCCTCCGTGACCGGACCGCTGACCGGACCGCTGACCGGACCGCCCCCCGCCGGCGGTTCGGGGGCGGGCCCGGCCACCCGACCCGCCGTCAGCACCAGCTCCCGCAGCGACCCCGCGAAGTCGGGCAGCAGCCCCCGCAGCACCGCCCAGGCCTCCGGATGCCGCTCCGGACCACCGCCCAGGCCCTGCTCGGTCTCGACCGCGAAGTCCCGCAGCAGCTCGTCCGGCACCAACTGGCGGTCCGTGCACCGGTGCAGGACGTCCAGCGCCCGTCGGGCCGGCCTGGCCACCGCGAACAGGTCGGCCGGGTCGAGCAGGCCCTCCTCGACCGCCGCGACGGCCCAGCCGGCGGAGCCGGGGGCCAGGGGTTCGGTGGCGAGCCGTTCGGCCGGCGGGGTGAACAGGGTCCGCCGACCCTCCCGGCAGCCGCCGTTCTCGCCCGGCCAGGCCCAGTTGACCAGGGTGAGCCGGAACAGCGCCCGGTCCTCGTCGGTGGCCTCCTCGTGCCGCAGCAGCTCCTCCAGTGCGTAGGGGGAGTAGGGCGAGGCCAGATGGCCTGCCACGATCGCCCGGAAGTCCTGTGCGTAGGGCTCGTTGAGCAGATCGCGGGCGGTGTCGGAGCCGGTGGTGGTCTGCAGTCTGCGGACCAGGGCGGCCGGGTCCTGGTACTGCTCGCCGGAGCTCCGCAGCAGCTCGGCGCCCTGCTCGTCCGGCAGTTCCAGCGCGGCGTCGACCTGCTTGAGCACCCGGTCCTTCAGCCGCCGCCTGAGCCCGGGGTCGGCCGTCATCGCCCGTACCGCGTCGGCGCCGTGCCGTTCCCACACCCGTAGCAGGGCGACCTGCTCGGCCACCCCGCGCACGCCCAGCGCCAGGCCGCGGGCGGTGAGGACCGGATCGCCGCAGCCGATCAGCGGGGCCAGGATCCGCCGGTCGTCGCCGCCGGCCGGCACGCTCTGCGGATGCCGCCGTGCGATCAGCCGGCGCAGCGACGGGGTGCTGCGGGGATTGGCGAACAGGGCCGCGTCCACCTCCGGGTCGGCGAGGTCGGCCAGCCGTTTCAGCAGTCGGACGCCGAGCCTGGGACGGCCGGCCAGCGCCGCCCTGGCCCGGGTGTCGCCGTGTGCGATCCCGGCCTCGACCAGCCGCGGTGAGGCCGTCGACCCCGAGCCCAGCAACTGCTGCACCAGTGCGTCCGGCAGCGTGGGCAGCAATCGTCCGAATCCCTCGGGCGGCAGCCGGTCCAGCAGGAAGGCCAGTGCGGTCAGCACGCCAGGGCTCGGCGGGTACCACTCCTCCGGGCCGACGGCGGGTCGGGACCGGGCGGCGAGCAGGTCGGGCAGGGTGCCTCGGTAACCGGAGAGCTTCTCCTGGAGGCCCTGCCAGTGCTCGGCGTCGGTGCCGAGGAACTCGGCGACCAGCGCCCGCAGTTCGGCGTCGAGGAGCCCCTCGGGATCGTCGGCCCCGGCCAGCATCCCCGGCACCAGCCGGGCCGGGCGCGCCTCCCTGAGCAGTTCGGAGGCCAGTTGGGCGTCAAGGCCCCCGGCCTCCCTGGCGGCCGCGACCAGCTTGCCGAGCTGCGGCTGCCGGGGGGCCTCCAGCGAGGCCCGCACGGCGGCCGCGGTCTCCGCGGCCCCGGGCCCCTCGGGCGCCCGCTCCCCGGACCGCAGGACCCGCTGCAGCCACTCCTCCTGTGCGGCCCGCTCGTTGAGAGCTCCCACGGCACCCCCCGAAACGACTCCGCCGGACCGGTCCGGTCCGACGGAGTCCATCCGATCACATCCCACTGACAACACCCTCCTCAGGCGGCGTTGTCCTTGCTCGGGGGCAGTTGCTGCGGGGTGCGGACGATCCGCAGCAGTTCGACGGTGGGCGACCCGGAGTCGGACGACGCCGGCGCCGGTGCCTGGAGCGGGCCCAGGACCGGTCCCGGGAGCACCTGCCCCTGGACGACCTGGCTGAGGACGACCTGCTCACCGGGGCTGGTGGGCGGGCGAAGGACATGGTCTTCGAACCACGACATGCCCAGGATGACGAGCAGGCCGATCGGAGCTATGACGACGCAGAGAAGGACAGACATGGGCACCCCAGGCGGTCAGTGCTGCTGCGGTCTTCCGACTACCCCCGGATCCCAGCGTCAGCCACCGCCACCCGTTCCGCATCTCGGGGAGTCCGCAACCGACTGCGGACAGTGAGACGCCACGCCCGCGTGGGTGCCGCCCGCGTCAGTGCCGCCCGGACACCGCGTCCGCGACCCGGGCGATCGGCGAGGTGGTCGCCCTGCCGCCGCGTTCCTGCCGGTCCGCCGCGTGGTAGGCGGCGTACATGCCGTGCACCCCGATCCAGCGCAGCGGTTCCGGCTCCCAGCGCCTGACCCGGTGGTTCACCCAGGGCAGCGCGGTCAGACCGGTGTCGGACGCACCGGCCGAGACCTCGCGCAGCACCAGGTCACGGAGGGTCCGCGCGGCCAGGTTGGTCGTGGTCACCCCGCTGCCGACATAGCCGCCGGCCAGGCCGAGACCGGTGGCCGGGTCCAGCTCCACCGTCGAACACCAGTCCCTGGGCACCCCGAGCACCCCCGACCAGGCGTGGTCGATCCGGGCCTGCGCCGCGGCGGGGAAGAAGTCCACCAGGATCGCCCGCAGCTGGTCCACCGTCTTCTGCGCGGTCAGCCCGTCGTTGTCGGTCCGCGAGCCGAAGCGGTACGGCACGCCGCGTCCGCCCAGGGCGATCCGGTCGTCGGCGGTGCGCTGCGCGTACATGTACGCGTGCGCCATGTCGCCCAGGGTCTCCCGGCCGGACCAGCCGACCGCCTCCCAGAAGGCGGGCGGCAGCGGCTCGGTGACCACCATCGAGGAGTTCATCGGCAGCCAGGACCGCCGCTCCCCGCGCAGGGCCGAGGTGAAGCCCTCGGTGGCCCGCAGCACGAACCGGGCCGAGACGGTGCCCCGCGCCGTCACCGCCTTCGCCGGTGTGCCGGAATCCCCTGGCACGCTGCGGCCTCCGGGAAGAATGGCGGTGACCGCCGTGTCCTCGTGGATCGACACGCCCATCGCCTCGACCGTCCGGGCCAGGCCGACCACCAGCTTCGCGGGCTGGATCCGGGCCCCGTGCGGGGTCCAGGAGGCGCCCAGGACGCCGTCCACGTCGATCCGCGCGGCGGCCTCGGCCGGGCTCAGCAGCTCCAGGTCGGTCTCGCCGAAGGAGTGCTCGTTCTCCACGTAGGCGCCCAGCCGCTCCAGTTGGGCGGGGGTGCGGGCGACCTCCATCGTTCCGCCCTCGGCGATGTCGGCGTCGATGCCCTCGGCCGCGCAGACCGCGATGACCTCGTCCACCGCGCCGTTCATCGCCTGCTGCATCGCGATCGCGCCGGGCTTGCCGTACCTGCGCGCGAAGACTCCGCGGCCCGCGAAGCCGTTGTAGAGCCAGCCGCCGTTGCGGCCGGACGCGCCGTAGCCGCAGAAGCGCTGCTCCAGGACGGTGACGCGCAGGCTCGGATCGGCCTGCTTCAGGTAGTACGCGGTCCACAGACCGGTGTAGCCGCCGCCGACGATGCAGACGTCGGCCTCGGCCGAACCGTCCAGCGGTCCGCGCGGGGTGGGGAGCCCGATGGCCGAGTACCAGAACGAGACACCGCCGTTGGCGGTGGCGGACGTGCCCACGGGAGACCTGCTTCCATGCTGCGGGTGGCTGCGGATAGTGCCCGGCACGCTACCCACGCCCCGGACCAGCGGCAATGCGCACTGTGTCAGAGGTGTGCCGCCGACCCGGACACTCCGTCGGATGGCCGCGCACCACTGGCGCGTGCCGCCCCGGAGTACTGGGATGGGGCCCAGCGGGTATGGACGTCGTACCGGCTCGACCGACCGACCGTGGGGAGCGAGATGCGCTGGGGACGAACGGCTGTGCTCGCCACGGTCACCGCTGTGGGCGCCGGTGCGGCGGCGCTGCTCGCCGGACGGGTGGTCTCCGACTTCTCGGTCCGTCCCCGCGGCGCGGCACCGGCAGCGGCCGGCGGTCTGCGGGTGCACTCCCTCGCCGCCGGGCGGGTCGAGCTCACCCGCTCCTGGGAGACCCAGCGGCCCGGCCGCTACGCCCTGGAGTGGAGCGACGGACACGCCGTGGTGGGCGACGTGGTCGGCACCACCGCCCAGACGGTGGTGCGCCGGCTGGAGAGCGCCGGGACGGACGGCGCCGACCCGCTGTCCGTCGGCACCACCGTGCGGATCACCCCGCAGGTCCTGACCGGCGACCCGCGCTCCGCCCTGGGCCTCGAGTTCTCCGAGATCCACGTCCGCGGCGAGCTCGGTCCCATGCCCGCCTGGTACCTGGCCGGTGTGCGCGACCTGTGCGTCATCGCGGTCCACGGCATCGGCGCCGACCGCCGCCAGGCGCTGCCGCTGCTGCCGATGCTGACCCGGCTCAAGGCGCCGGTGCTGGTGGTGACCTACCGCAACGACGAGGGCGCGCCGCGCTCGTCCGACGGCCTCACCCACCTGGGCGAGACCGAGTGGCGCGACGTGGAGGCGGCGATCCGGTTGGCGGTGGACGGCGGCGCCCGCCGCATCCTGCTGTACGGCTGGTCGGTCGGCGCCACCATGGCGCTGCAGGCGGCGGCCCGCTCCGACCACCGCGAGGCCGTCCGCGGCCTGGTACTGGACTCTCCGGTGCTGGACTGGCAGGACACGGTGCGCCGGCAGGCCACCCGGCGCGGAGTGCCGGGACCGCTGGCCGAGTTGGGCATGCGGGCGGCCCAGGGACGCTCCTCGGTCGACCCGGCCGAATTCGACCGGATCGCCCTCGGCGACGGCCTCACCGTCCCCGTGCTGCTGCTGCACAGCGCCGACGACACCGTCGCGGCCGTCGGCCCGGCCCGGGCGCTGGCCCGGCGGCGCGAGGAGCTCGTCGTCTACGAGGAGTACGCCGGCGCCGAGCACGAGGCGCTGTGGAACGCGGATCCGCAGCGCTACGAGGCGACCCTGCTCAGATTCCTCACCCCTCTCCTGTGACCCTTCCGTCACCATTCCGGGACCCTCCGGACCCCGCCGCGCCTGGGGATGTGACAACTGGCCCGCGGACGGGGAAGACTGCACGGCGTGACGTCCCGGAATTCGCGTGACCGTACTGGCCGATCCGAGATTTCTGGCCGACCCGACACCGTCGGCGGGCGACAGGAGGGTGCGCCCGCGAGGGTGACCCGGCTGCCTACCGCCGCCCGCCCGCCGCAGCCACGCGCGGCCACCTCAGGCGGCATGGGCAGCACCGGCGCGGCAGCGCGCTCCGGCACGCATGCCCGCCGCACGCCCCCCGCTGGGCTGCCCGGCCCCGCCCAACTCTCCCCGCTGGCCCGCAGGCTGCTCGCCGACGCGGTCCGGATCGCCCGCTGGGCCGGCGAACTGCCCAACGTGGACCGGCGCGGGGACCTGCTGGAGGGCGACGTGGTCTCGGCCGGGCGCGCCCTGGCGATGACCCATGACGCCGCCGTCGCCTCCTGGGAGCGGGCCCGGCTGGCCGGCCTGGTCGAGCTCCGCGGCAGCGGCGCTGGGCCCGGCTGGCGGCTGCACGCCTGGGAGCACGACGACGAGGCGGTGCTGCGCGGCTGGGCGGCGCTGTTCGACGCCTGGACGCTGCTGGTGCCGGTGCCCGACCGCACGCTGACCTCGCTGGCCGGGCTGGCCGTCGACCACGCCCCGCAACTGCTCTCCTTCCTGCACCTGGTGGACGGCCCGGTGCCGCTCACCGAACTGCTGGAGCTGCTGCGCCGCGGTCTTGAGGAGCAGTGGCACGGGGGCGTGCCGCCCGCGCTGGGCGCCCCCGTACCGCACGCCGCCTGGGCCGTCAGCGCCGTCCGCGGCGACAGCGCGCTGGCGCTGACGCTCACGCCCGGCGCGGCCGAGGTCGCCGGGGTGCTGGACTGGATGCTGGACGGCTTCGCGGCCGTCGGCGCCGTGGTCCGGCGGGAGGCCCCCGACGCTGATGTCTGCGCCGAGCTCACCCCGCTGGGCCACTGGGCGGTGCGCGCCAAGCTGGAGGAGATCTGCACCGTCGCGCAGACCGCGGCCGGCCACATCGAGCAGTCCGCGCTGGAGCTGCTGACCGCCTGCGCCCAGTACTCCCCGGGCCCGGCCCGCGCCGAGTACCGGGCCTGGCTGGCGGCCCGGCAGGCCGAGAGCGCGGTCGCGGACCTGCTGGACGTGGCCCGCGGCGAGGACGCGCTGCTGCGAGGGCTCGCGTTCGAGGCGCTGCGGGTCGCCGGGCACCCGGCCGAGCCGGCCATCAGGGACAGCGCCGAGGAGCCGCTGCTGCGCCCCTACGCGCTGCTCTGGCTGGCCGAGCAGACCGACGAGGAGGTGCTGCCCTCGGACGTGCTGGACCAGGTCGACGCCGCCTGGCTGTGGGTGGACACCGGTGCGGCCGTGCTGGAGCACGGCGACACCGCGATGCTGGTCCGCCACGTCCAGGGCGCCACCGACGGCGACCCCGGCCGGCTGTTCGCGCTGGCTCGCCGGATCGGCCACCCCCGGGCCGGCCAGGTCCTCGCCGCGGTGGCCTCCGCCCACCCCGACCCCGGGGTGGCCCGGGCGGCCCGCCGCAGCGCCTTCAGCGTGCACGAGGGCGGGCGCTGAGAGCGGGCTCCGGCCTGGGCACCGGAAGCCTCCGCCGACGGGTACGGTGTGTGGCAGCATTCCGGTGAGGAGAGTGGACATGACAGCCGAAGGACGGATCAATTCGCCCGCTGACGCAGTCGCCGATTCCCGGATCCAGGCCTTCGGAGTGCTGCTGACCGCCGCGAACCGGCTGGAGCGGCTGCTCGGCTCGGCGATGGAGCACGAGAGCGGTCTCAGCCACCCCATGTTCGAAGTCCTGCTGCTGCTCGCCGCCAAGCCCGAGGGCGCCCCGATGGGCGACCTGTCCCGCCGACTGGTGCTCACCAGCGGCGGGGCCACCCGGCTGATCGACCGGATGATCGCCACCGGACTGGTCCAGCGGCAGCGCTCCAGCGCCGACAAGCGGGTCCAGGTGGTCACCCTCACCGCCGAGGGCGCCACCCGGCTGGTGCGGGCGGCCCGCAGCCATGTCGGCGAACTCGATCGCCATGTCTTCGGCGTGCTCCCGGCCGAGCAGGCCGGCGCGGTGGTGGACGGCCTGGACCGGCTCAGCCACCACGCCCTGGAGGCGCTGCCCCCGCTGGGCTGAGCCGCCGCCGAGCCTCGGCCGAGCCGCGGTCAGGTGTTCCGGCCGCTCCAGTAGCGGACGTCCCCGGGCGCGCTCGGGTAGGGCGCGGCGGCCTTGAGCCGGCGCAGTACCGGCCCGGTCTCCACGTGCTGGACCGCGTCCAGCGCGGAGATGCTGGTGGTCAGATAGGTGTAGAAGGCGGGGATGTCCTTGCAGACCACCACCGCGTGCAGATTGGTCGGCCCGGTGGTGGCGCAGCAGAAGGCCACCTCGGGATGGGCGGCCAGGTCGCGCCCGGTGCGGGCCAATTCGGACGGGGACACCGACAGCCAGAGCATGGCGACGGTGTTCAGCCCGAAGATCCGCCGGTCGAAGTCGACGTCGAGGTAGAGCACCCCGCTCGCCGTCAGCTCGGCCATCCGCCGCCGCACCGAGGTCTGCGAGAGCCCACTGGCGGACGCCAGTCCGGCCAGCCCGGCACGGCCGTCCTGCTGCAGCAGGGCCAGCATCCGGTCGTCCGCCTCGTCCACCGCCTCGGCGGGCCGCGGCGCGGCCGTGGAAGGCTCCGGGGCCAGCTGCCGCACCTGCTCCGCCGTCAGCGTGTCCAGCTTGCTCACCAGGCTGAGCGACTCGCCGAAATAGGTGTGCAGCACGCAGTACGCGGTGACCCCGACCACGCTGCGGGTCTTCGGCAGCCGCTGCAGCAGCAGCGAGTCGCCGCGGTCGTTGCCGGAGCGGCTCACACAGGTGATCTCGGTGCCGCCGGAGATCAGGCTGATCCACGCGGTGTCGTCTCGGCGGGCCAGCGCCTCGGCCACCGGGGCGGCCCCGTCCGGGGTGCACTGCACCCTGATGATCCACTGGACCTCGCCCAGTACGGCCGGGCTGGTCAGGCCCATGATCTGGAGCGCGCCCCGGCCGCGGAGCCGGGCGTAGCGGCGTGCCACGGTCTGGTCGGAGACCCCCAGGGCCTGCGCGATCCGGCTGAACGGGGCCCGTCCGTCCAGTTCGAGGGCGCGCACCAGCTGCCGGTCCAGCCGGTCGTACTCGTGGGATTTCACCGTCACAGCCTACGCAATGTCGAGATCCGCCGATAACGGGCCGCTGATTGGGGCACCGACCGGTCGGCCCCTGATGCTGGTGCCATGCGTAAGTGGATACCCCTCATCGCCATCTGCCTCGGCACCTTCATGCTGCTGGTCGATGTCAGCATCGTGAATGTCGCCCTGCCCGACATGGCCTCCGACCTGCACTCCTCCTTCACCTCCCTGCAGTGGGTGGTGGACATGTACGCGCTGGTGCTGGCCGCGCTGCTGATGGTCGTCGGCGCCCTGGGCGACCGGCTCGGCCACCGCCGGCTCTACCTGGCCGGGCTGGCCGTCTTCGCCCTCGCCTCGCTCGCCTGCGGGCTGGCGCCCGATGCCGCCACCCTGATCGCGGCCCGCGCCGCCCAGGGCGTCGGCGGCGCCGCGATGCTGACCTCCACCACCTCCCTGCTCAACGCCGCCTACCAGGGCCGCGACCGCGGCACCGCCTTCGGCATCTGGGGCGCCGTCAGCGGCGGCGCCGCGGCCGTGGGCCCGGTCCTCGGCGGTCTGCTCACCGGGCAGATCGACTGGCGCGCGATCTTCTACGTCAATCTGCCGATCGCCGCGCTGGCCATCGTGATGACCCTGCGTCATCTGAAGAGTGATCAGGGCCACGGCCGGGGCCGCCTGGACTACCTCGGAGCGATTGCCTTCACCGCCTTCTCCGGCGCGCTGGTCTACGCCCTGATCGAGGGCGCGGACCAGGGCTGGGGCAGCAGCACCGTGCTGACCTGGCTCGGCGTGGCCGCACTGGCGCTGGTCGCCTTCGTCCTGGTCGAACTGCGGGTCCCCCACCCGCTGCTGGAGCTGTCGCTGCTGCGCAACCGCAGCTTCGTCGGACTGACCCTGGCCGCGCTGCTGATCAACGCCGCCGCCTTCGCGCACCTCACCTACACCGGCATCTGGATGCAGTCGGTGCTGGGCCTCAGCCCGATCCAGGCGGGCCTGGCGATCTGCCCGCTGGCGCTGGCCGCCTTCGTGGTCTCCGGCAACAACGCCCGGATCTTCCGCAAGGCGCCGCCGCAGCTGGCGATCGGCCTGGGACTGCTGCTGGTCGGCGCGGGCGCGCTGCTGATGACGCTGGTCTCGCCGGGCTCCTCGTGGACCGCCGCGCTGCCGGGCCTGATCGTCAGCGGTCTCGGCGTCGGCGCGGCGATGCCGGTGATGATGTCCGCCGCCCTGGGCAGCGTGCCGCGCGAGCGGGTCGGCATGGCCAGCGGGGTGGTCAACACCGGCCGTCAGCTCGGCTACGCCCTCGGCATCGCGGTGCTCGGCACCTTCTTCGCCAACCGGGTGCAGTCCTACGTCACCGGCCACGGCCACCTCGCGGATCCGCACGGGACCGCCTCCGCGCTCAGCGGCGGCCGGGCCCAGGCCGTGCTGGCCGGGGTCCCGGCGGACCGGCGGGACGCCGTGCAGGGGCTGGTGCACTCCGCCTTCGCCGCCGGACTGGACCGGGTCTACCTGATCGCGGGCGTCACCGGCATCGTCGCCGGACTGCTGGTCCTCGCCCTGGTCCGGCGCGGCGAGCCGGCGCCCTGGGAGCGCAAGCCGGAGCCGGCCGGGGACCAGACGGAGGCGGCCCAGCCCAGCAAGGTGTCCTGACCCGTCGCACGCCGAAGCCCCCGGGTCCGCAGTCCGCGGACCCGGGGGCTTCGGGGCGGTGCAGGGCTGTCAGCTGACGCGGGACTCCGCGCGGCGGGCCCGGACGTCGCCGACCTTGCGGCGGATCACCATCAGCGGCGCCATCAGCGCCAGCGCGACCTGCAGGGTCGCACCGATCCTGAGCAGCGTCTCGCCGCCGGGCACGCCGGTGGCCCAGGCGGCCAGGCAGCCCATGGTCACCACGATCCAGCACAGCGTCGCCGTCGCCAGCACCCCGTGCGGCTTGGGGTACTCGACCCTGCTGACCATCAGTCCGGCCACCGCGACGATGCCCAGCACGGCCAGCACGAACGGGGGGTTGAGCAGCACGATCGAGATCACCGTCAGCGCGCCCATCGGGCAGGGCATCCCCTGGAACACCCCGGGCCGCATCGTGGTGCAGGAGAACCTCGCCAGCCGCAGCACCACCGCGAGCAGCACCAGGATCGCGATCCCGGCGGACACCCGCTGGTGCGCCCCGTCGGCGACCATGCCCCAGACCACGACGAAGTAGGCCGGCGCGATGCCGAAGCTGATCAGGTCGGCCAGGTTGTCCAGTTCGGCGCCCAGCGCGGAGGAGCGCAGCTTGCGCGCCACCAGGCCGTCGAACAGGTCGCACATCGAGCCGATCAGCAGCAGCATCACCGCGGTCGCGGCGCTGCGCCGGTCGCCGGTGGTGGCGACCCCGGTGAGGTGCGGGATGAGCACCCCGGTGGTGGTGCAGTAGACGGCGAGGAAGCCGCAGATGGCATTGCCCAGGGTGAACATGTCCGCGGTGGACAGGTGCTGCGGCGAACGGGGCGCACGCAGTTCGCGGTCCCGCATCCAGCGCAGCCGCCGGGCCGCGCCGTCCCTGTCGTCGTCGGACTCCTGCAGCGTCTCCGGGTCAGTCACGGTCAAGGCGAGTCACCCCAGCCGTGGTCTTCTGGCCGACCTGCACACCGGGCTCGACGCCCGCGGGCAGGTAGGTGTCGACCCGCGAGCCGAAGCGGATCAGGCCGATCCGCTCGCCCTGCTCGACCTTGGTCCCGGCCGGCAGGTACGGGACGATCCGGCGGGCGACGGCCCCGGCGATCTGGACCATCTCGATGTCGCCGAGCTCGGTGTCGAAGTGCCACACGACCCGCTCGTTGCGGTCGCTGTCCTTGTTGAACGCCGGGACGAAGCCGCCGGCCACGTGCTCGACCGAGGTGACGGTGCCGGGCAGCGGCGCCCGGTTGACGTGCACATTGAGCGGGCTCATGAAGATCGCGACCCGGGTGCGTCCGTCGGGCCAGGCGTCGATGCTCTGCACCACGCCGTCGGCGGGGGAGATCACCCGCCCCTGGCCGATGGCGCGCTCGGGGTCGCGGAAGAACCACAGCATCCCCGCGCTGAGCGCGGAGGCCGGTACTGCCGCCAGGGCCCACTTGCCGCTGCGCCGGGTGAGGGCGGTGCAGGCGGCCGCGGTGAGGACCGTGGGGGCAAGCCAGGGCGAGCAACCACGTGCCAGCGTGACACGGGGACGGCTCGCGGATCGGTGGGACGGACTGAGGGGCATCGAAGACCTTTGTCGCGGGGGCCCGGGAACGGTATGGACGCCGAGGGTACCGGCGTACGGTGACCGCGCGAGGGGCCGCGTGATCGAGGGGTTCGGGGACGTATCTGTCCAGGGGTGGATGCTATCGGCAGCAGACGGTCACTAGGCAACCTCCAGGAAGCCGGGAACCGCTCCACGGCCTTGCCCCTTACTACGAACGTAGAGGTGCCGACCCCCTGGGGCCAAGCGTTTCGCCGGATCGGTGACAACTCTCTCAGGAATGGTCAGGGGCTCGCCGAGGGCGAAGGGGGGCGTGCGAAGGATCCCGCGCGCCCGGCCGATCGGGGGCCCGAAGCACCTACTCCGGAGTATCGAAGGCAGAATGAGGAAATCGGCCGAAACTCTGTGGTTCCGGCCGATTTTCACCCTGCCCGAGGCAGGGTGTCTCACTCCCCGAGACGGTAGTCCTCGAGCAGCCGCCGCCCGATGATCATCTTCTGAATCTCCGCAGTACCCTCACCGATGAGCAGCATCGGCGCCTCCCGGTACAGGCGCTCGATCTCGTACTCCTTGGAGAAGCCGTAGCCGCCGTGGATCCGGAAGGAGTCCTCGACCACCTCCTTGCAGTACTCGGAGGCCAGGTACTTCGCCATTCCGGCCTCCAGGTCGTTGCGTTGGCCGGAGTCCTTCTTGCGGGCGGCCATCACCATCATCTGGTGCGCCGCCTCGACCTTGGTGGCCATCTCCGACAGCTTGAACTGGATCGCCTGGTGCTCGGCGATCTTCTTGCCGAAGGTGCTGCGCTGCTGGGCGTAGCGGATCCCCAACTCGAAGGCGCGCTGGGCGACGCCGCAGCCGCGGGCCGCGACATTGACCCGGCCCACCTCGACGCCGTCCATCATCTGGTAGAAGCCGCGGCCCGAGGCCCCGCCGAGCACCATGTCCGCCGGGACGCGGACGTCCTCCAGGATCAACTCGGTGGTGTCGACGCCCTTGTAGCCCATCTTCTCGATCTTGCCGGGGACGGTGAGCCCCGGAACGCTCTCGTTCGGCCCGAAGCCCGGCGTCTTCTCGATCAGGAAGGTGGTCATCGACCTGTGCGGCGCCGTGCCCTCGGGATGCCCCTCGTCGGTCCGGCAGAGCACCGCGACCACGGTCGAGGTGCCGCCGTTGGTCAGCCACATCTTCTGGCCGTTGATGACGTAGTGGTCGCCGTCCCGGACGCCCTTGGTCCGGATCGCGCCGACGTCCGACCCCAGCCCCGGCTCCGACATCGAGAACGCGCCGCGGACCTCGCCGGTGGCCATCCGGGGCAGGAAGTGGTCCTTCTGCGCCTGGGTGCCGTGCTGGGCGATCATGTACGCCACGATGAAGTGCGTGTTGACGATGCCGGACACCGACATCCACCCGCGCGCGATCTCCTCCACCACCAGGGCGTACGTCAGCAGCGACTCGCCGAGCCCGCCGTACTCCTCCGGGATCATGAGCCCGAACAGGCCCATCTCCTTCATGCCCTCGACGATGGCGGCGGGGTACTCGTCCCGGTGCTCCAGCTCGGTTGCGACCGGAATGATCTCCTTGTCGACAAAGCTCCGAACAGTGCTGAGGATGTCCTGCTGAATCTCGGTGAGGCCTTCGGTCTGAGCGAGGCGTCCCATGGCTGGCTCCTGAGGGGGTGCGGGTGCCCCGCGACTGTGGCAGCAGCCGCAGGGCACCCCGTCTGAGGGAGGGAAGAACTGGAGGTCGGGTACTGCTAGGGGCGCGGGGAACTGCGCGAACAACCGTCTGCGGTCCGCACCGTCACGCCAGGGGAACCGGCCGCCCCGGCTGCTCCCCGCCCCGTTCCTTGATGTACTGCTCGGTCGGAACCATCACCTTGCGCCGGAAGACGCACACCACCGTGCCGTCCTGCTTGTACCCCTTGGTCTCCACGTACACGATCCCCCGGTCCGACTTGGACTTCGACGGCGTCTTGTCCAGGACCACGGTCTCGCCGTAGATGGTGTCGCCGTGGAAGGTCGGCGCGATGTGCCGCAGCGACTCGACCTCCAGGTTGGCGATCGCCTTGCCCGAGACGTCCGGCACCGACATCCCGAGCAGCAGCGAGTAGACGTAGTTGCCGACCACCACGTTCCTGCCGAAGTCGGTGGTCTCCTCGGCGTAGTTGCTGTCCAGGTGCAGCGGGTGGTGGTTCATGGTCAGCAGGCAGAACAGGTGGTCGTCGTACTCGGTGACGGTCTTCCCGGGCCAGTGCTTGTAGACCGCGCCGACCTCGAACTCCTCGTAGGTGCGCCCGAACTGCATGGTCACGCCTCCGGGATCTCGAACTTGGTGGTCCGCTGCATGCCGGCCGCACGGCCCTTCCCGGAGACGACCAGCGCCATCTTCCGGCTGGCCTCGTCGATCATCTCGTCGCCCAGCATCGCCGAGCCCTTCTTCCCGCCGGCCTCGGAGGTGCACCAGTCGTAGGCGTCCAGGATCAGCTCGGCGTGGTCGTAGTCCTCCTGCGAGGGCGAGAAGACCTCGTTCGCGGCGTCGACCTGGCCGGGGTGCAGCACCCACTTGCCGTCGAAGCCCAGCGCGGCGGCCCTCCCGGCGACCTCGCGGTACCCGTCGACATTGCGGATCTGCAGGTAGGGGCCGTCGATGGCCTGCAGGTCGTTGGCCCGGGCGGCCATCAGGATCCGCATCAGGATGTAGTGGTAGGCGTCGGCGCCGTAGCCGGGCGGCTGCTCCCCGACGACCAGGGTCTTCATGTTGATGGACGCCATGAAGTCGGCCGGGCCGAAGATGACGGTCTCCAGCCGGGGCGAGGCCTCCGCGATGGCGTCCACATTGACCAGGCCCCTGGCGTTCTCGATCTGCGCCTCGATGCCGATCCTCCCGACCTCGAAGCCCATGGTCTTCTCGATCTGGGTGAGCAGCAGGTCCAGCGCGACCACTTGCTGGGCGTCCTGGACCTTGGGCAGCATGATGCAGTCCAGGTTCTGGCCGGCGCCCTCGACGACGGTCACCACGTCGCGGTAGGTCCAGTGGGTGGTCCAGTCGTTGACCCGGACCACCCGGGTCTTCCCGGTCCAGTCGCCCTGGTTCAGCGCGTCGACGATGGTGTGGCGGGCGCCCTCCTTGGCCAGCGGCGCGCAGGCGTCCTCCAGGTCCAGGAAGACCTGGTCGGCGGGCAGCCCCTGGGCCTTCTCCAGGAAGCGCGGGTTGCTGCCGGGGACGGCGAGGCAGGAGCGGCGGGGGCGGAGGCGGTTCGCCGAAGCAGAAGTCATGCGGTGAGGGTCTCTTCCTTGAGGTCCGAGGTGAGGTCCGAGAACGGGGACAGTCCGTGTGCGCGACGGATCTCGTCGACAATACGGCCGATGATGTGCGTGATTCCGAAGTCCTTCGGTGTGAAGACGGCGGCGACGCCCTGCGCCAGCAGGTCCTGCTCGTCCGCCGCCGGGATGATCCCGCCGACGATCACCGGCACGTCCTCCACTCCGGCCCGGCGCAGCCGCCGCAGCACGTCGGGGACGAGTTCGGCGTGCGCGCCGGAGAGGATGGACAGGCCGACGCAGTGCACGTCCTCGGCGACCGCAGCCGAGGTGATCTGCTCCGGCGTCAGCCTGATGCCCTGGTAGACCACCTCGAAGCCGGCGTCGCGCGCCCGGACCGCGATCTGCTCGGCGCCGTTGGAGTGGCCGTCCAGGCCCGGCTTGCCGACCAGCAGCCGCAGCTTGCCGGCGCCGATCTGCTCGGCGGTGACCCGCACCGCCTCGCGAACGGCCAGCAGCTCCGCGCCGCGCCCGCCCTCCACCGAGCCGGTGACCGGGGCGCCGCCGACGCCGGTGGGGGCGCGGTACTCGCCGAAGACCTCGCGCAGCGCGAAGGCCCACTCCCCGGTGGTCACCCCGGCCCTGACACAGGCCAGGGTGGCCGGCACCAGGTTGTCCTCGGTGGCCGCCCGGCGCTTGAGCTCGGCCAGCGCGGCCGCCGCCGCCTCCTCGTCGCGTTCCTTGCGCCACTGCGCGAAGGCCTCCACGACCGCTCGCTCCGCATCCGGGTCCACCTGCATGATCGCGGTGTCCAGGTCGGCGGTGAGCGGGCTGGGCTCGGTGGTCTCGAAGCAGTTGACGCCGACCACCCTGTCCTCGCCGGACTCGATCCTGGCCCGGCGCTCGGCGTGCGAGCCGACCAGCGCGGCCTTGAGGTAGCCGGACTCCACGGCCGGGGTGACCCCGCCCATGCCCAGCACCTTGTCGATCTCGGCGGTCGCGCCCTCGACCAGCTCCCGCACCTTGGCCTCGACGACATGGCTGCCGTCGAACAGGTCGCCGTACTCCAGCAGGTCCGACTCATAGGCCAGCACCTGCTGGATCCGCAGCGACCACTGCTGGTCCCAGGGCCGGGGCAGGCCCAGCGCCTCGTTCCAGGCCGGGAGCTGGACGGCGCGCGCCCGGGCGTCCTTGGACAGCGTCACCGCCAGCATCTCCAGCACGATCCGCTGGACGTTGTTCTCCGGCTGAGCCTCCGTCAGGCCCAGCGAGTTGACCTGCACCCCGTACCGGAAACGACGTTGCTTCTCGTCCTGGATTCCGTAGCGCTCCCGGGTGACGGAGTCCCAGATCCGGCCGAAGGCACGGAGCTTGCACATCTCCTCGACGAAGCGGACGCCCGCGTTGACGAAGAAGGAGATCCGGGCGACCACCTCGCCCATCTGCTCCGGGGCGACCTGGCCGCTGTCCCGGACGGCGTCCAGCACCGCGATCGCGGTGCACATCGCGAAGGCCAGCTCCTGGACCGGGGTGGCCCCGGCCTCCTGGAGGTGGTAGCTGCAGATGTTGATCGGGTTCCACTTGGGGATGTTCGCCACGGTGTAGGCGATCATGTCGGTGGTCAGCCGGATGCTGGGCCCGGGCGGGAACACGTGCGTCCCGCGTGACAGGTACTCCTTGATGATGTCGTTCTGGGTGGTGCCGGTGAGCTTGGCGATGTCCGCGCCCTGCTCCTCCGCGACGACCTGGTACATGGCCAGCAGCCACATGGCGGTGGCGTTGATCGTCATGGAGGTGTTGGTGCGTTCCAGCGGGATCCCGTCGAACAGCGCCCGCATGTCGCCGACATGGCCGACCGGCACGCCGACCCGGCCGACCTCGCCCTTGGCCAGCACGTGGTCCGGGTCGTAGCCGGTCTGCGTCGGCAGGTCGAAGGCGACGGAGAGGCCGGTCTGACCCTTCGCCAGGTTCTTGCGGTACAGCTCGTTCGACGCGGTCGCGGAGGAGTGCCCCGCGTACGTCCGCATCAACCAGGGACGGTCTCGCTCGGTCATCGGCTATTCACCCCTGAAGCGGTTGATCGCAGGCAGGTGCTTGGCCCGCAGCTCCTCGTCGCGGACGCCCAGGCCCTCGCTCGGGGCCAGGCAGAGCACGCCGACCTTGCCCTGGTGCTTGTTGTGGTGGACGTCCAGCGCCGCCTGCCCGGTCTCCTCCAGGGTGTAGGTCCTGGAGAGGGTGGGGTGGATCTTCCCCTTGGCGATCAGCCGGTTGGCCTCCCAGGCCTCGCGGTAGTTGGCGAAGTGCGAGCCGACGATGCGCTTCAGCGACATCCAGAGATAGCGATTGTCGTACTGGTGCATATAGCCACTTGTCGATGCGCAGGTGACGATGGTGCCGCCCTTGCGGGTCACGTACACGCTCGCGCCGAAGGTCTCCCGGCCCGGGTGCTCGAAGACGATGTCGACGTCCTCACCGCCCGTCAGCTCGCGGATCCTGCCGCCGAGCCGCTTCCACTCCCGGGGGTCCTGGTTGTTCTCGTCCTTCCAGAACTTGAACCCCTCGGCGCTGCGGTCGATGATCGCCTCGGCGCCCATCGCCCGGCAGATGTCGGCCTTGGCGTCGTTGGAGACCACGCAGATCGGCGTCGCACCGCCGGCCAGCGCGTACTGGGTCGCGTAGGAGCCGAGGCCGCCGCTGGCGCCCCAGATCAGCACGTTGTCGCCCTGCTTCATGCCGGCGCCGTTGCGGGAGACCAGCTGCCGGTAGGCGGTGGAGTTCACCAGGCCCGGGGAGGCGGCCTCCTCCCAGGTCAGATGGGCCGGCTTGGGCATCAGCTGGTTGGACTTCACCAGGGCGATCTCGGCCAGGCCGCCGAAGTTGGTCTCGAAGCCCCAGATCCGCTGCTCCGGGTCGAGCATGGTGTCGTTGTGGCCGTCCGCGCTCTCCAGCTCGACGCTGAGGCAGTGCGCGACCACCTCGTCGCCGGGCTTCCAGGCGTGCACCCCGGGGCCGGTGCGCAGCACCACGCCCGCCAGGTCCGAACCCAGCACGTGGTAGGGCAGGTCGTGCCGCGCGGTCTCCGGCGAGAGCCTCCCGTAGCGCTCCAGGAAGGAGAAGGTGGAGACCGGCTCGTAGATGGAGCTCCACACGGTGTTGTAGTTCACCGCGCTGGCCATCACCGCGACCAGGGCCTCGCCCGGGCCGAGCTCGGGCACGGGGATCTCGTCCAGGTGCAGCGACTTGCGCGGGTCCTTGTCGCGGCTTTCCTGGCCGGCGAACATCTGCTCCTCGTCCCGGTGGAGCGTGACCGCCCGGTAGGACTCGGGGACGTCGAGCGCGGCGAAATCGGCCGAACTGGCGTCCCGGCTGGTGATCGCTTCGAGGATGCTCTTCATGGCAGGAGCCTTCATGGTTGCCTCCGGCGGCTTCCCCGCTTGAGGGGTGCGGGGACGTCTGTTGGGGGTACCGGGAACGGACACCGGTGCTGAGGGTGTGGTTGTTGCTTGCTGGGCTGCGCTTCAGTCGCTCAGTCGCGTACGGGTGGGGCTGCTGCTGCCGACCGCCCGCACCAGGGTGTTGCGCGGGCCCTGGACATGGCGCGCCAGGGTGGGGAGCCGCGGCGCCGCGACCAGTGGGTAACAACGTACTGGCACCCTGTGCCACTCGTAAAGACACTGCGTGCCACTAATTTCTCATCAGTAGACGTGAGCGTCATCACCTGGCAACACATACCCCAAGGCATGCGTCAGGCCCCTCCCGGCACGCCGGAGGGGCCTGACGATTCTGCTCTGACCTGCGGCTACGCCGCCTATTTGGCCCCGAGGGCGGTGCGGATGCTCTGCAGCACCTCGTCCAGCGGGGCATCGGTACGGGCCACGGTGATCAGCACCTCACCCGAAGGGGTGGCACTCACCGCGCTCTCCACCGCGCTGCTCAGCGTCTCGGCGACCCCATGGGTGGCACTGGGTGCCAGCTGCGATGCCCCGGCCGAGGGGGCGTTCCCCCAGAAGGTCCGCCGGATCACCTCGAAGGCGTGGTCCAGCTGCGGCTCGACCTCGCCCCGGCCGCCGGACCGCAGCCAGCGCCGCAGCACATGGTTGTGCGCCGCGACCACGGCCGCCGCCGACACCTCGGCGAGCATCGCGTCGTCGCCGACCCCGCGCTCCCAGCCGCCGGAGGACTGCCCGGTGGTGTCGAAGCGCCCCAGCAGGTACCGGGTGAACAGCCTCTCGTAGCGGGCCACCACCGCGATCTCGCGCTCGCGCAGCGTCGGCACCTGCCGGATCAGCCGGTACCGGGCCACCGAGACGCCGGGGGTGGCCGCGTACATCCGCAGCACCTCCTTGATGCCCCGGCAGACCACGTCCAGCGGATGCTCCGCCGGATCGGCGCCGGCCAGCAGGTCGGCGACCCGGACCAGGGTGTCGTCGTGGTCCGGGAAGATCGCCTCCTCCTTGGACCGGAAGTAGCGGAAGAAGGTGCGTCTGGCCACGCCGGCGGCGGCGGCGATCTGGTCGACCGTCGTCTCCTCGTAGCCCTGGTTCGCGAACAGCTCCATGGCCGCCGCCGCCAGGTCCTGGCGCATCTGCTGCCGCTGCGCGGTCACCCGCCGCGGACTGCCGTTGGCCTGCTCGACCGCCACTACCGTCCCGCCGTTGTCTTCCCCGCTCATGACCGGAACGCTACACGCCGGGGCCGCCCGGACGGGCACCCTGAACGGCCCGTTCCCGCGTCCCCGCAGCGGCGCCGTCACCGGCGCGCGTGGTCACGGAAGCCGCGCCCGGTCTTGCGCCCCAGGCATCCGGCCGCCACCAGGTGCTCCAACAGCGGGGCCGGGGCCAGCCCGGGCTCGCGGAACTCGCCGTGCAGCACCTTCTCGATGGTCAGCGAGACATCCAGGCCGACCACGTCCAGCAGGGCGAACGGGCCCATCGGGTAGCCGCAGCCCAGCCTCATCGCGGTGTCCACGTCGTCGACCGAGGCATAGTGCTCCTCGATCATCCGCACCGCGTCGTTGAGGTAGGGGAACAGCAGCGCGTTGACGATGAAGCCGGCCCGGTCGCCGCACTCCACCGGGTGCTTGCGCACCGCGGTGCACAGCTCCAGCACGGTGGCGGTGACATCGGGCCCGGTCAGCACCGTGCTGACCACCTCCACCAGGCGCATCGCCGGGGCCGGGTTGAAGAAGTGCATCCCCACCACGTCCTGCGGGCGTCCGGTGGCCATCGCGCACTGGATCACCGGCAGGCTGGAGGTGGTGGTCGCCAGCACCGCACCCGGCCGGCAGATCTTGTCCAGCGCCGCGAACAGCTCCTGCTTGACCGCCAGGTCCTCGGCGACAGCCTCCAGCACCAGATCGGCGGAGGCCAGGTCCTCCAGCGAGGCGGACGCGACCACCCGCGCCAGCGCCGCGTCCCGGTCCGCCTCGCTGAGCCGTCCCTTGGACACCATCCGCTCCAGCGACTTCGCCATCGCGGCCTTGGCCTGGTCCGCCTTCTCCTGGCTGCGGGCGACCAGGGTGACGGCGTAGCCGGCCTTGGCGAAGACCTCGGAGATCCCGGTCGCCATGGTGCCCGACCCGCAGACGCCGACTCTGTCGATCCGGCGTCCCGCCGCCCGGACGGCGGCGCCGTCCGACTGCTGCTCCGGCACCGGCTGGGACGAGCCCGGCGCGGCATAGGTGTAGAAGCCGCGGCCGGTCTTGCGTCCCAGCAGGCCTGCGGCCACCAGCTGGCCCAGGATCGGCGCGGGGGCGTGCAGCCGGTCGTGCGACTGCGCGTACATCGCTTCCAGCACGGTCTTGGCCACGTCGACGCCGATCAGGTCGAGCAGCGCCAGCGGGCCCATCGGCAGGCCGCAGCCGAGCCGCATCGCCGCGTCGATGTCCTCGCGGGTGGCGTAGCGGGACTCCAGCATCGCCGCCGCCTGGTTGAGGTAGGCGAACAGCAGTCCGTTGACGATGAAGCCGGGACGGTCGCCTGCGGCGACCGGGGACTTGCCCAGGTCCCGGCTGAACGCGGCGGCGGCCTCGGCCACCTCGGCGCCGGTCAGCACCGTGCGGACGACCTCGACCAGCTCCATCACCGGGGCCGGGTTGAAGAAGTGCAGCCCGATCACCCGCTCGGGCCGCTGGGTCGCCGCGGCGATCCGGGTCACCGACAGCGCGGTGGTGCCGGTCGCCAGCACCGTCTCTGCCGGGCAGATCCGGTCCAGCTCGGCGAACAGCTCACGCTTGGACTCCAACTGCTCCGGGATCTCCTCGATCACCAGCTGCGCCCCGGCGGCAGCGGCGAGATCGTGCCCGACGCTGATCCGTCCGAGCAGCTCGGCGCGCTCCCCGGCGGTGATCCGCCCGCGCTCCACGGAGTGCGCCGTCGACTCCTCGATCCGCCGCAGCGCGGCCTCGGCCGCGGCGGCGTCCAGCTCGACGCCGATCACGCGGCGCCCGCTGCGCGCGGTGATCTCGGCGATGCCGGCCCCCATGGTGCCGAGGCCGACGACGGCGACGACGGGGAAGGGTGCGAGGCCGGGGGCGGGTTCGGGGGTGTGCTCAGTCAGGGTCATGGCTGGGTACTCCTCGGGGAGCGCCGCGCCCGCCGGAAGAGTCCGGCAGGGTCGCGCGGCAGAGAATGAGGGGGGGTACACGGCGCGACTGAGGTCACCGTGCGGAGAAGCGGCACTGCCCGGTCCGTTGATGGGACGGCGTGCCGTTGCATCAGACAGCCAACCCGTCGCTGCGGCTCCCGACGCGGACTGGGCTGGTGCGGACACTGTACCGGCGTTACCCGCAGGTAGGAAGGGGCTACTGCGCGGCTTCGCCGTAGCGGGGCAGTTCGGCGGTGTCGACGACCCAGTCACCGACCGGAATCCCGTCGCCGAAGACATAGGGCACATGGGCGTCGTACACGGCGCGGCCGTTGCGCCGAATGATCTGCCAGTAGTGCTGCGCGGTGCCGTCGCGCGGATCGACGATCAGGTAGTGGGGCGGCTCGTCCCAGCTGGGAAACCCTCGTGCGCACGGTGCCCGCGCCGCCTACGCTTCCGGGCATGACTGCGATCTTCCGGCCCGGGCTCGAACTGTGCGGAATCCTCTACGAGGAGGCGGTCCGCCCGCTGCTGGACGAGGTGTATCCGGGGATGCCGTACACGGCGGCGCGCATCGGGTCGGGGTCGGAGGTGCTGGGTTTCGACACTGAGCGGTCTCCCGACCACGAGTGGGGTCCACGGCTGCAGCTCCTCCTCCGACCAGAGCATGCAGCCGCGTATGCCTCGGACCTGAGCAGGCTGCTCGCGGAACGGCTCCCCAAGGAGGTCCGCGGCTGGCCCACCAACTTCGCCCCGCCGGGGGAGCGGGTCCAGGTCATGACGCCGACCGCCGGCCCGGTTAACCACCGCATCGATGTCGTCGGCACGGCCGACTGGCTCGGCGGGGCGCTGGGCTTCGACCCGCTCGACGGCCCGGTCGGCCTGCTGGACTGGCTGGCCACCCCGGGCCAGCGGCTGCTGGAGGTCGTCTCCGGCGCCGTCTACCACGACGGCCTCGGCGGGCTCACCGCTGCCCGCGCCGCGCTGTCCTGGTACCCGGACGACGTATGGCGCTATCTGCTGGCCTGCCAGTGGCAGCGGATCTCCCAGGAGGAGGCCTTCGTCGGCCGCACCGCGGAGGTCGGCGACGACCTCGGCAGCCGGGTGGTCGCGGCCCGGCTCGCGCGGGAGCTGATGCGGCTGTGCCTGCTGCTGGCCCGCCGCTACGCCCCCTACGGCAAGTGGCTGGGGACGGCCTTCGGCCGTCTGCCGGAGGCGGCCCCGATCGCCGCCCTGCTGCGCGCGTCGTTGGCGGCCGACTGGCCGTCAGAACGCGGGCGGGCCCTGGCAGAGGCGTGCAGCCTCGCCGGGGCCTGGCAGAACCGGCTGGATGTCTGCAACGAGGTCGACCCCTCCGTCCGCCGCTACCACGGCCGTCCGTTCCCGGTCGTCCACGCGGAACGCTTCACAGCTGCCCTGCGGGACGCCGTGACCGACCCGGCGGTCCGGGCGATGCCGCCGGTCGGCGGCATCGACCAGTTCGTCGACAGCACGGACGCCCTCGGCGACCTGTCCGGCTGCCGCGCGCTGGTACGGGCGGCGCTGGGCCTGACGGGAGAGGGCTGACGGTCAGTCGGCCGTCGGGCGCCCGGTGCGCCAGGCGTTCAGCCGGTGCCAGGCGTCGAGGCCGTCCGGGACCCACTCCCATTCGGTCAGGCGGTCGGCGAGTTCGGCCTCGGTGAGGAAGGCGTGCCAGGCGACCTCCTCGACCTGGGGGGCTACCGCGGTCGTGGCCCCGGCCTCGTACACGGCCGACCACCAGGTGTGCTCAGGGGACTCGTAGAGGAAGCGGAACAGTGGGACGGGGGACAGGCCGGAGACGCCCAGCTCCTCCTCGGCCTCGCGCTTCG
The DNA here is from genome assembly GCF_000787775.1 of Streptacidiphilus carbonis. Lineage (GTDB taxonomy): Bacteria > Actinomycetota > Actinomycetes > Streptomycetales > Streptomycetaceae > Streptacidiphilus > Streptacidiphilus carbonis. The sequence goes on from NZ_BBPM01000020.1 coordinate 80,866, forward strand.
CCGCCTCGTCGTAGCCCTCGCCGGCGCCGACCACCCCGCCGACGAACATGTCGTGCATCGATGGGAAGACCAGCTTCTCGGGGGTGCGGCGGTGGACGAAGATCCGGTCGTCGGCGTCCCGGGCGAGGATGAACACGCAGCGGTGGCGCAACCGTCGCGCGGTGGCCTCGCCGCGGGTGGCCTGGCCGATCACGTTGTCCTCGGCATCGACGATGTCGAGCACCTCGTCGGTGCTGAGGGGGTGGCGGGGCTCTTTGCGGCCGGTGGCGAGGAGCGCGACGGCGGGCAGGGCGACCGTCCCGGTCGCCTCCCCGGCATAGGGGGCGACCAGGGCGTCGTAGTGGCGCTTGATCTCGGCGGTCACCGCCTCCGGCTGCCGGGCGATCAGGGAGCCGGTCAGCGGGGTGCCGCTGACCACGGCGGACCACCAGGCGTCCGGGTCGACCCGGTGGGTCCAGGACTCGCGCCGGGCCTGTGCCCCGGTGAACCCGGCGTCGGCGAGCAGTTCGCGGAACGACGCGGTCCGGTCGTCCGATCCGGCCAGGAACGGGCCTGAGGAGGGCAGGTCGTCCGGCTGCGGGATGCCCACGGCGGTGACGGCCTCGCCGAAGACCGCGGTGGCGCGCATCGCCTCCCGCTCCCAGCAGGTCAGCGCGATCCGGCCGCCCGGCCGCAGCACCCGTTGCAGCTCCGCCAGGCCGGCCTGCGCGTCGCCGAGGTGGTTGATCACGAAGTTGCCCACCACGGCATCGAACGAGTGGTCCGGGAAAGGGAGTTCGGGGAGGATTGCGGTGTGCACCGCCGCTCCCGGGCAGGCGGCGGCCGCCAGCGCGGCCATCTCCGGGGAGGCGTCCACCGCGGTGACCTGCGCGCCCCGCGCCAGTGCCGCCGCGGCGACGACCCCCGGGCCGGTGCCGACGTCCAGGACGGCGCTCGCGGCGGTGACGCCGGCCGCGTCCAGCAGCGGCTCGACGGTGTGCGCGGTGAGCCGGGCGAACCCGCTCGCGTAGGCCTCGCCGCGGCCCTTCCAGCCGGACCGCTCGAAGGCGTCGAAGTCGGCCGCGTCCCAGGTGGTCGTCATGGCGGACATCATCGCAGGGCGGCCGGTCCGGTTTGGACGGCAGGTCGCGCGGTGGTTCCCTTGCCATGTAAGCAGGACGAGCAGGAACTGACAGTGAGCTTGAGGAGTACAACCATGGGCCAGGTCTACGCGGTCACCGAGCGGGTGCTGGACGCCTCGCCGGAGCGGGTCTTCGACGTGCTGGCCGACTACGAGTCGTCCCGCGGGGCGCTGCTCCCGGCCCAGTACAGCGAGTACGAGGTACGCGAGGGCGGCAAGGGCGCGGGCACGGTTGTGCACTGGAAGCTGCAGGCGACCGAGAAGCGGGTGCGCGACTGCCTGTTCACCGTGACCGAGCCCTCGCCGGGGCAGCTGGTGGAGACCGACGCCAACTCCACCATGGTGGTCACCTGGACGGTCACCCCGGCCGGCGAGGGCAAGGCCAAGGTCGTGGTGGAGACCACCTGGTCCGGCGCGAGCGGCATCGGCGGCTTCTTCGAGCGGACCTTCGCCCCGAAGGGCCTGAACCGGATCAACAACGAGGTGCTGGAGCGGCTGGCGTCGTCCGTCGGCTGAGGTCCGAGGTATGGGCAAAGGGCGTGGGCCCAGGGGTTCGCCCCTGGGCCCACGCCCTTCGACGCGTCAGATCAGCAGGCTCAGCGGCAGGATCAGGGCTATCGACACCACCGAGATCACCGTCTCCATCGCCGACCAGGACTTGAGCGTCTGACCCACGCTCATGCCGAAGTACTCCTTCACCAGCCAGAAGCCGGCGTCGTTGACGTGCGAGAAGAACAGCGATCCGGCGCCGATGGCGAGGACCAGCAGCGAGGTGTGGGTCGTGCTCATGCCGGTCGCCAGCGGGGCGACGATCCCCGCGGCCGTGATGGTCGCGACCGTGGCGGAACCGGTGGCCAGTCGGATCAGCACCGCGATCAGCCAGCCGAGCAGCAGTGCGGAGATGTGCAGGTGGGTGGCCCAGCTGCTGACCACATTGCCGACGCCCACGTCCACCAGGGTCTGCTTGAAGCCGCCGCCGGCGCCGACGATGAAGACGATTCCGGCGATCGGGCCGAGCGAGGCCGCCGCGGTGGCCGAGATCCGGCCCCGGTCGAAGCCGGCCGCACGGCCCAGGGTCACCATCGCCACGAGCACCGCCAGCAGCAGTGCGATCAGCGGTGAGCCGACGAAGTCGAGGATCCGCTGCGGGGTGGCCTTGGGGTTGTCGACGGTGATGTCCACCAGCGCCTTGCCCAGCATCAGCACCACGGGCAGCAGGATGGTGCCGAGAGTCGCACCGAAGCTGGGCCTCGGGCGCTCCGCCGCTTCCGCGGCCCTGTCCGCATCGTCCGCCTCGTCCGTCGGCGGCAGCACCAGCGGTCCGACCCAGCGTTCGGCGACCCGGGCGAACAGCGGGCCGGCCACGACCAGCGTGGGCACGGCGACCAGCAGGCCGAGGGCGAGCGTGACCCCGAGGTTGGCGTGCAGCGCGGAGACGGCCACCAGCGGTCCCGGATGCGGCGGGATCAGTCCGTGCAGGACGGAGAGCCCGGCCAGCGCCGGGATGCCCACCCGCATCAGCGGGAGGTTCCCGCGCCGGGCGACCAGCACCACGATCGGGACCAGCAGCACCACGCCGATCTCGAAGAACAGCGGCAGCCCGAGCACGGCGGCGATCAGCGCCATCGCCCACGGCATCGAACGGGGCCCGGAGCGGGCCAGCACGGTGTCCGCGATGATGTCGGCGCCGCCCGAGTCGGCCAGCAGCTTGCCCAGCATGGCGCCGAGGCCGATGAGCAGGCCGACGCTGGTGACGGTTGCGCCGAAGCCGGTCGAGAAGCTGGTCATCAGCTTGTCGAAGGGGGTGCCGGCGACGGCCGCCAGGACGCCCGAGCCGACGGTCAGGGCGAGAAAGGGATGCAGTTTGAGCCAGCTGATCAGGGCCACGATCACGGCGATGCCGAGCAGCATGGCGGTGACGAGTCTGGCGTCGCTGCCGCTGTGGGGGAGGGCCGCATCGGCGGCCAGCAGGAGGGTCACGCGCTGTCTCCATTGACAAAGAGTGTGTGGGCGAAGAGTGCGGGAAAGAGGGGGACGGGTCCGGCTAAGGGGTGGTGAGCAGGCGGACGGCCTCCTCGACCAGCGCCTCCGCGGGCGGTCCGACGTCCAGGACGGCACCGCACTCGTCCGCGGCGAGCGGTTCGAGCGCCGAGTACTGGGAGTCCAGCAGGGCCGGCGGCATGAAGTGGCCGGTGCGGTGGCCGATCCGGTCGGCGACCAGGTCGTGACCGCCGGCCAGGTGCAGGAACCACAGGTCGGGGCAGGCGGCGCGGAGGGTGTCCCGGTAGCGGCGCTTGAGCGCGGAGCAGGTGGCCACGCCACCGGTACCGGCGTCGTCGTGCTGCTGCAGCCAGGCGCCGATGGCCTCCAGCCAGGGCCGGCGGTCGGAGTCGTCGAGCGGCGTGCCCGCAGCCATCTTGGCGATGTTGGCGGGCGGGTGGAAGTCGTCGGCCTCCGCGTAGGGGAGGGCGAGTCGTTCGGAGAGCAGCCGGGCGACGGTGCTCTTGCCGACACCGGAGACGCCCATGACGACGACGTTGTAAGCCATGGGACGACTATGACCCCAAAGGTATGACTTATTCAAGCCACCGAAATGCAATCGTCATATGAGTTGGGTTGAGGAGGTGCCGGATACCCTTGCGTCATGGAGATCCAGGGCCTGCACGGGCGCCTTCTCGCGGACCTCGGCCCCGCCATCACCTCCGGCGAGATCCCCGAGGGCTCGGTGCTGCGCAGCGAGGAGCTGGAGGCACGGTACGGGGTGTCCCGGACGGTCGTCCGGGAGGCGGTCCGAGTGCTGGAGGCGATGCGACTCGTCGCCTCGCGCCGCCGGGTGGGCACCACGGTGCAGCCGCGCGAGGCCTGGGACGTGTTCGACCCGTTGGTGATCCGCTGGCGGCTGGCCGGTGCCGACCGGGGGGCGCAGCTCCGCTCGCTCGGGGCGTTGCGGATCGCGGTGGAGCCGGTGGCAGCGGGCCTCGCGGCCGGGCTGGCGACCGCCGACCACTGCCGCGAGCTGAGCGCGCTGGCGGTGGAGCTCACGGTCACTGCGCGCAGCGGTGACCTGCGGGCCTTCCTCCGCCATGACATGGCCTTCCATGCCCTGGTGCTGCGGGCCTCGGGCAATGAGATGTTCGCCCACCTGGCCGACGCGGTGGGCGCGGTGCTCGCCGGGCGAACCGAGCACGAACTGATGCCGCACCACCCTGCGGAGTACGCGGTGGCGCTGCACCGGGAGGTCGCAGAGGCGGTATGCGCGCAGGACGGTGCGGCGGCGGAGCGGGCGATGCGGGGGATCGTGACCGGCGCCCTGGAGGAACTGGCGCCGTCGGATCCGGTCTGAGCCCGGGTGCGGCGTATGCCTGGTTGTGCAATCGGGCCAGTTGCAGACCCATAGGGGCGCGGGGAACTGCGCGACAAGCCACGCACACGCCGCACCCGGCAGTCACGCCGTACGGTCCCACGTGTCCGGATGCACCGGGTCGACGAAGGGTACCCCCCGGGTCCACCGCTCCAGCTCGTCCAGGGCGAAGTCCGCCATTCGGCGGAGCTCGCCGCCCATGGAGCCGGCGATGTGCGGCGTGAGCAGCACGTTCGGCAGGTCGTAGAGCGGGGACGAGGGCGGCAGCAGTTCCGGGGTGGTGACGTCCAGCACCGCGTTCAGGCGGCCCGAGACCAACTCCCGTTCCAGGGCCGGCTGGTCCACCAGCGCGCCGCGGGCGGTGTTGATCAGGGTGGCCCCGTCCGGCATGGACGCCAGCAGGCTGCGTGACACCAGCCCCTCGGTGCTGGGCAGCCACGGCGCGTGCACGCTGACCACGTCGCAGCCGCGGAAGAGTTCGGGCAGCGGCACCAGCCGGGCGCCGAGCCGGGCCGCCTCCTCCGGGGCCAGGAACGGGTCGCTGAGCAGGACCTCCAGGTCGAAGGGGCCCAGCAGTTCGACGACCCGGCGGCCGATCCTAGACGCGCCGACGACGCCGATCCGGCGCCGGTAGTTGCCCGCGCCCGCGAGCCTGGCGTGCCAGTCGGTGCTCCGCCCGCGGGACCTGCGGTAGCCGTCGCGGGTGGTCAGCACCTGCTTGTTGGCGAAGAGGATCGCCGCCAGGGTGTACTCGGCCACTGGCACCGCGTTGGCCCCCGCGGCCGAGGTGATCTGCAGGCCGCGGCGCCAACAGGCGTCCGTCACATGGTTCTTGACGGTCCCCGCGGTGTGCACCACGGCCCGCAGCCGGGGGGCGTGCCGGAGCAACTCCTCGTCCAGCCGGGGGCAGCCCCAGCCGGTGACCAGTACCTCGACGTCGGCCAGCACGGCCCGGGCCCGGGGCGAGTCGAACTCGTCCAGGACCAGCTCGGGATCGTGACCCAACTCGACGAGGCGGCTGAGGCGTTGCCCAGCCTCGGCGTCGAAGAGGACCGGGGCTATGCCGGAGCGCATGGCGAGGGCGGCGACCGGGCGGGTCATACCGCAGCCGCCGCGGCCCCGGTCCCGACTCCCGCCTCAGCCACCGGATCGGCCCCCGCTCGGGCCCCGGCCCCCGGCGGACCCACGGTGGAGTCCCGGACCAGCAGCCGGGGCTGCAGCACCGTCTGCCGGACCGGCAGGTCGGTGGGGCTGCCCAGCCGGTCCAGCAGTGCCGCGGTCGCGCTGCGGCCGACCTCGAACTTGGGCGGTGCCACCGCCGTCAGCGGCACCTCGGCGAGGGCGGCGACCTCGTCGTCGTAGGCGATCAGCGAGAGGTCCTCCGGCACCCGCACCCCGTGCGAACGCAACCGCTGGACCAGCAGGATCGCCTCCTGGTCGGAGTGGACCAGGGCGGCGGTGGCGCCCGACGCGCGGCAGGCGCGGACGAAGGCGTCCACCGCGGCGATGCGGTCGGCGTCCGCCTCGACGGAGAAGCGCGGGGCCGACGGGTCGAGTCCGAGCAGTCGTACCGCCTCGGCATGACCCTCCGTCACGGGGTGGGCGGTGGGGGTGGACGCGGCGAAGAGGGCCACCTGTCGGTGGCCGAGTCCGGCCAGGTACTCCATCGCGCGGTAGGCGCCCTGGCGGTGGTCGCTGAGCACGCACTCCGCGTGGTCGAAGGCGGCCGCCGATCGGCGCTCGACCAGCACGTACGGCAGTCCGGAGCCCTCCAGCAACTCCCGCAGCGGCGCCGGGACGACCGGCCCCTCCGAGCTGGTGACCAGCAGCCCCCCGCTGCCGGAGCGGATCAGGTCGCGGACCTGCTCCAGGTCGCGGCCGCGGTCGTAGTCGGTGACGCCGAGGACGAGCCGGGCCCCGGCGCGGGCGGCGGCGCTGCGCGCTCCCCTGATCACCTCGGGGTAGTAATACGTGGCCGAAGGCACCAGCATGCCGACGACTGCCCCCTCGGCGGGCAGCGGCTCCGCCGGGGCGGCGCCCGCCCGGACCTCGGCGGCGGGGGCGGCACCCGCCGCCGACCCTGCGGGCAGCACCGCGCCGCCCCGAACCCTCGTCAACTGCCCTTGCTGCTCCAGGAGTTCCAGGTCCCTGCGGACGGTTCCGTCGGACACCCCGAGCCCGGCGACCACATCGGTGACCCGGACCGCCCCATGGGTGCGCAGTTGCCCCAGTACATAGTCATGCCGCTGCTGTGCGAGCACGTTCCCTCCATCCCGTCCGGGACTGATCCTGCTCGTTCCCTGCCTGAACTTCTGCCCCGTTACGGAAAATAGCAGGTTCTTGAGTTTTTTGGTTGAAGCTGTTGACGCATTGCGGATTGCTGGGCATCGTGAGCGGCTACTCAGGGGCTTGAGGGGAGAGAGCCGATGCACATCAGCGACACGCAACCGGCAGCCCGCCGCCGCATCGCGGCGGCACTGTCGGCCGTCTGCTGTCTGCTGCTCGCCGCATGCGGATCCGGATCCGGTGCCGCGAGCATCGGCGGGAACCGTCCGACCACCATCACCTACTGGACCTGGCTCGGCGGGATGCAGCAGGTCGTGGACCGCTTCAACGCCACCCACAGCGATGTGCACGTCGTCCTCAGCAAGATCCCGGCCGGCACCTCCGGCGGGTACTCCAAGATGTTCACCGCGGTCCGGGCCGGCAACGCGCCGGACGCCGCCACCGTGGAGTACCCGGAGCTTCCCGCCTTCGCCACCCAGGGCGCGATCCAGGACCTGACCCCCTACGGCGGAGCGGACCTCAGGTCCAGGTACCCGGCCTGGGTCTGGGGGATGGTCGACCAGGGCGGCAAGGTCTGGGGCCTGCCCCGCGACATCGCCCCGATGGTGCTCTACTACCGCACCGACCTGCTCGCGCAGTACGGCCTCACCGTCCCCACCACCTGGGAGCAGTACGCGGCCGCCGCGCGGACCATCCACCGGCGCGACCCCAAGGCGGTCATCGGCGCCTTCTCCACCGGGGACAGCGCGCTGCTGGCCGGGCTCGCCTGGCAGGCCGGAGCGCAGTGGTTCAGCACCCCCGGCGACTCCTGGAAGGTCTCCACCCAGGACGCGGCCAGCAGCAGGGTGGCCGCGTTCTGGCAGCCGCTGGTCGGCGGCGGCCTGGTCGCCAACGAGCCCGCCTATGCCCAGCAGTGGACCGCCGACCTGCAGGCCGGGAACCTGGTCACCGCCATCGGCGGCCCCTGGAGCGCCGCCTACCTCCAGCGGCTGGCGCCCAAGGCGGCCGGCAAGTGGGCGGTCGCGCCGATGCCGCAGTGGCCCGGGCAGGCGGCGGGGGACGGCACCAACGGCGGTTCCACGATGGTGCTGCTGAAGGGCAGCAAGCACCCGAAGCAGGTGATGGAGTTCCTCGACTGGGTGTCCAACAGCCCGGACTCGATCAAGGCCGTGGAACCGGTCAGCCCGGGCGCGTACCCGGCGGCGCTGGCCGACATCCCGGTCGCCAAGCAGGTCTTCGACAGCACCCAGACCTACTACACCGGCACCTCCCTCTTCGACGTCGCGGCCCAGGCCAGTACCACGGTCGGCACCGGCTGGCAGTGGGGTCCCGACATGGCCCAGTCGCTCAGCGACCTCAATGACGCGCTGGCCGGGTCGATGACCGGCCCGGGCGGGCTCCGGGCCGCGATGGACTCGTGGGAGCGGACCACCCGTGCCGACCTGCGCGAACGAGGCATGAACGTCAGCGGCTGAGGTCCCGCGGCCGCACCCGCATCGCCGTACCGCCGCACATGCCGTGGAGCCAAGGAGCCAAGGAGGAGTCTTGTCCGCGCTGACCGCGTCCCCGCCACCCGCCCGCAGACGCCGGCGGCTGCACATCGCGCTGCTGCTCGCGCCGTTCTACCTGCTGTTCGCCGTCGCCTTCGTCGCCCCGCTCGGCTACGGACTGGTGCTGAGCCTGTTCCGGGAGCGCTTCACCGGGCTCGGCTGGAACGGCTCGCACCTGGTCTTCGCCGGGTTCCACGACTACGCCCGCGCGCTGCAGGACTCCCGCTTCCTGGACGGCCTGGGCCGGGTGCTGCTCTACGCCGTCGTCGACGTCCCACTGATGCTGGCGATCGCACTGGTCCTGGCCCTGCTGCTGGACAGCGCGCTGACCACCGCGCGCCGCTTCTTCCAGGCGCTGCTGCTCCTGCCGCACTTCGTCCCCGGCCTGATCGCCGCGCTGATCTGGGTGTACCTCTACACGCCGGGGCTCAGCCCGCTGACCTCCTGGCTGAACGACATCGGACTGCACATCGACTTCTTCTCCAGCGGCAGCGTGCTCGGATCCATCATCAACATCTCGCTGTGGCAGTGGATCGGCTACAACTCGGTGCTGCTGTACGTCGCTCTGCAGAGCGTCTCCCCGTCGGTGCTGGAGGCCGCGCGGTTGGACGGGGCCGGGGAGATCCGCACCGCGCTGAGCATCAAGGTCCCGCACATCCGTCCGGCGCTGGTGGTGTCCGGGCTGTTCACCGTCATCGGCTCGCTGCAGCTGTTCACCGAGCCCAAGATCCTCCAGGGCAGCGCCGGGAGCACCGTCACCGCCTCCTGGACGCCCAATCTGCTGGCCTTCTCCGAGGCCTTCAACTCCAACGACTACAGCTATGCGGCGGCCATCTCGCTGCTGCTCGCGGCGGTGGCCGGAGTGCTGTCGCTGCTCGCCATGAAGCTCGTCGGCCGGGTGGACCGGTCGTCCCAGGAGGCGGACTCATGACCACCCTCAACCCGCCGGCGCGTCCCCCCGCGCCCTCGGCCCGGGCCACCCCACCCGCTCCGGGCCGCCTGCGTCCGGTGCGGCACCGCTCGGTGGGCCGGGGCGTCAACCTGGGCCTGTGCGCGGTGGCCGGGCTGTACACCCTGCTGCCGCTGGTGTGGCTGCTGTTCGCGATCACCAAGACCCTGCCCGACCTCTACGGCAGCAACGGCTTCGCGCCCTCCGGCTTCCACCTGTGGGCCAACCTGCGCGACCTGTTCAAGCAGGACGGCGGCGCCTACCCGCGCTGGCTGCTCAACAGCGTGCTGTACGCCGGAGCGGGCGCCGGGCTCGGCACCCTGGCCTCGGTGATGGCCGGATACACCTTCGCCAAGTACAGCTTCCCCGGCCGGGAGAAGCTCTACGGGCTGGTCGTCGCCGGTGTGCTGGTGCCGGGGACGGCCCTGGCCGTGCCGCTCTACCTGCTGTTCTCCGGGGTCCACCTCACCAACACGGTCTGGTCGGTGATCGTCCCGGTCGCGGCCAACCCGTTCGGGGTGTACCTGGCCCGGGTGTACGCGGCCGGCTCGATCCCGGACGAACTGCTGGAGGCGGCCAGGATGGACGGCGCGGGGGAGCTGCGCACCTTCTTCACCGTCGGCCTGCGGCTGATGGGACCGGGGGCGCTGACCATCTTCCTGATGCAGTTCGTGTCGATCTGGAACAACTTCTTCCTGCCGCTGGTCATGCTCACCGACTCCCGTCTCTTCACCACCAGCCTGGGCCTGTTCACCTGGAACTCGTCCACCTCGCAGAACCCGGACTACCTGCGGATGGTGGTGGTCGGCTCGGCGGTGTCGGTGGTGCCGCTGCTGATCCTGTTCCTGACCCTGCAGCGCTGGTGGCGGCGGGGGCTGGCCGAGGGAGGACTCCGATGACGGAACGTCAACTGCTGGACGAGGACCGTGAGCTGTCCCCGCACACCGGGTGGGCCCGTTCGCACTGGGAGCAGCTGGCGGACACCATGCTCGGCGCGGCCCACCGGTACGCCACCCCGGGCCGGGCGCTGATCCATCTCCCCGGGCCGCCCAGCGGCTCGGGGCGGCGCAGCGACGGACTGGAGGGGTACGCGCGGACCTTCCTGCTGGCGGCCTTCCGGATCGCGGGGGCCCATGGCGGCCTCGGAGGCGCCGGCGCGGACGGCGTCGCCGCGCTCGCCCAGTGGTACGCCGACGGGCTCGCGGCCGGCACCGACCCTGCGGCGGGGGACCGCTGGCCGCGGATGTCCGCGTGCAACCAGGCCAAGGTCGAGGCCGCCTCCATCGCGCTCGGTCTGCACGAGACCCGGCCCTGGATCTGGGACCGGCTGGACCCCGCCGTGCAGGCGCGGGTGGTGGACTGGCTCAGCGAGATGGTCGGCGCCTGGGTCCCCGACAACAACTGGGTCTGGTTCCAGGCTGTGGTCGAGGCCTTCCTGCGCTCGGTCGGCGGCCCCTGGAAGCAGTCCGACCTCGATCACACCGTCGCCCTCACCGAGAGCTGGTACGTCGGCGGGGGCTGGTACGCGGACGGCGCCGACACCGACCGGCCGCTGCGCAACTTCGACCACTACAGCGGATGGGCCATGCACCTCTACCCGCTCTGGTACTGCCGCATCTCCGGCGCCGACGACCCGGACGGGCCCGCTCTGGCGGACCGCTACCGGGACCGGCTGCGCGACTACGTGCGGGACATCCAGCACCTGGTCGGCGCCGACGGGGCCCCGCTGTACCAGGGCCGTTCGCTCACCTACCGCAACGCGGTCGCCGCGCCCTTCTGGGCCGACCAGATCTTCGGGGCGCAGGGACTGGCCCCCGGTCTGACCCGGCGGATCGGCAGCGGCATGCTGCGGCACTTCACCGACCGCGGCTGCCTGGACGCCAACGGGCTGCTGCCGCTGGGCTGGTACGGAGCGCATCCGCCGATCCGGCAGAGCTACTCGGGTCCGGCCTCCCCGTACTGGGCCAGCAAGGGCTTCGCCGGGCTGCTGCTGCCCGCCGACCACCCGGTCTGGACCGCGGTGGAGGAACCGCTGCCGGTCGAGCGCGGCGACTTCGTCCGCACCCTGCACGCGCCCGGCTGGACGGCCAGCGGCACCCGCGCCGACGGCATCGTCCGGATCGCCAACCACGGCGCCGACCATGCCGACCGCGCCGATCTCGCCGACCGCGCCGATCTCGCCGACAGCGCCGCCGACGCCGCCACCGCCGACCGCGGATCGGTCGGCCGCGCCGCATACGATCCCTTCTACTGCCGCTGGGCCTACTCCACCGCCACCGGACCCGAGTTGGGCGGCGTGGGTCCCGGCGCCGACGCGGACGGTGTCACCAGCCCCTCGGCCCCCGATCTGGAGCTGCCGGGCGGCGGCCCGCTGGACTCGCATGTCGCCCTGCTCGACGCCGGGGGCCGGCCCTCGCACCGCCGACCGCTGCACCGCACGGGCGCCAGCCGCTCCCGGCACCGGGCCCGCTGGCCGCAGGCCGACACCCCGGACGGTCCCTGGCTCAGCACCGGATCGGTGCTCCGCGGTCCCTGGGAGGTGCGCGCGGTCCTGATCGACGGCGAGCCGGCCCCCGGAACCCGGCTGCGCATCGGCGGCTGGGCGGTGGCCGGCGCGGAACCGCCCGCGACCACGGCGGCCGGGGGACGTGCCGAGGCCGTCGCGCCGGACGGACTGCGCGGCGTGGTCACCGCCCTGCACGGGGACGGGTTGCGCGCCGCCGTCAGGACCTCCACCGGGCGCACGTCGTACGCCCCGCACGCCGCCGTCCCCTACCTGGAGAGCGGCGGCCCGGTCCACCGGGGCGAGCTCTTCGTCGCCGCCATCGCCCTGGGCCGCTCGGCGGAGGCCGCCGGACCGGCGCCGCAGGCCGAGGTCGAGGACGGACGGGTGATGGTCCGCTGGCCGGACGGGCACCGGGACGAGCTGCTCCTGCAAGGGTCCCCGGAGGGGAACACAGGGACGACGGAATTCCCGCAGGAGTGAATCTGATCCGAATGTCGATGAAGCAGGTTTCGCAATTAATCGACATGGCGTCACATTTTCGCTGGTAATCGCGCCGGGTTGACGAACTGTGTGCCTCGACCGCCCTCGAACTGATCGTATGACCAGTTCGAGGGCGGTGCGTGGTCAATGCAATGATCCGTGCCATGTCCGTGACCCAGACGAGCCGTCCGGCCCCGACTCCATCCGCCCCCGCGCCGCGGAGTCCCACGGCTCAGTTTGGCGATGCCGAACTGACCCCGCGTCAACTGCGGCTGGTGTTCGCCGGGCTGATGATGGCATTGCTCCTCGCAGCCCTCGACCAGACCATCGTGGCCACCGCGCTGCCGCGGATCGTCGGCGAACTGCACGGCCTGCAGCACATGTCCTGGGTGGTCACCGCCTACCTGCTGGCCTCCACCATCGGGCTGCCGGTCTACGGCAAGCTCGGCGACCTGCTGGGCCGCAAGTCGGTGTTCCAGTTCGCCATCGCGGTCTTCCTGGTGGGATCCGCGCTGTCCGGCTGGGCGCACAGCATGGACGAGCTGATCGCCTACCGGGCGATCCAGGGCATCGGCGGCGGCGGCCTGATGATCGGCGTCCAGGCGATCATCGGCGATGTGGTCTCGCCCCGGGCCCGCGGCCGCTACATGGGTCTGATCAGCGCGGTCTTCGGACTCTCCTCGGTGGCCGGCCCGCTGCTCGGCGGCTGGTTCACCGACGGTCCCGGCTGGCGCTGGTGCTTCTACGTCAACCTGCCGCTGGGACTGGCCGCCCTGGTGGTCACCTCGCTGGTGCTCAAGCCCCGGCGGCGCCGGGCCGAGGGCGAGCGCCGGCCCCGGCTGGACGTGCTGGGCTCGCTGCTGCTGGCCGTGACCGGCACCTGCCTGGTGCTGGCCACGAGTTGGGGCGGCAGCCAGTACGCCTGGAGTTCTCCGGTGATCCTCGGGCTGATCGGCGGGGCGGTGCTGTCGCTGCTGCTCTTCCCGCCGGCCGAACGCCGGGCCGCCGAACCGGTGATCCCGCTGCGGCTGTTCCGCGACGGCGTCTTCAACGTCTCCGGCGCCATCGGCGTCGTGGTCGGCGTCGCGCTGTTCGGCGCGGCCAGCTACCTGCCCAGCTTCCTGCAGATGGTGGACGGGGCCAGCGCCACCGTCTCCGGGCTGAAGATGCTGCCGATGATGGGCGGCATCGTCCTCGCCTCGGTCGCCTCGGGGCAGTTGATCAGCCGCACCGGCCGCTACAAGCTGTACCCGATCGTCGGCGGAGCGCTGTCCACGGTGGGGATGGCCGGCCTGGGCCTGCTGCACACGGACAGCTCCTACCTGGTGCAGAGCGCCGGCATGGCGGTGCTGGGCCTCGGCGTCGGGCTCGCGCTGCCGGTGATGGTGCTGGCGGTGCAGAACTCGGTGGACCCCCGCGACCTGGGCGCTGCCACCTCCGCCAACAACTACCTGCGCCAGATCGGCGGCTCGGTCGGCGCGGCGGTCTTCGGCACCCTGTTCAACTCCCGACTGACGCACCAGCTGCAGCAGCGGCTGCCGCACGTCGGCGGCGGAGGCGGGGCGGCGCCGCCGACCGACTCGATCACCCCGGAGCTGGTGCGCTCACTGCCGGCGCCGCTGCGGCTGGCCTATGTCGACTCCTACGCGGCCGCGATGCCGCGGGTGTTCCTCTACCTGGCGCCGGTCCTGGCGCTGGGATTCCTGCTCGCCTTCCTGCTCAAGGAGAAACCCTTGGTCACCCACGCGGCCTCGCAGGCCGGTACCGACGACGGCCTCCCCCGCGGGGCGGCACCGCACTCCGCCCCGCCGCAGGAGGTCCCCGTGCCGCACCAGTCCCCCTCGTCCCCGCTGGACACCGCGGGCGTCCCCGGCGCGCCCGGCACCCCGGTCAGCGGGGCGGTGCTGGAGCCCGACCGGACCGGGGTGCCCCGGGCGGTGCTGACGCTGATCGACATGGACGGCCGCCAGGTGGCCCGGGCCGGCAGCGGCCAGGACGGCCGCTGGGCCCTGGCCGCGCCCCGGGGCGGCAACTACGTGCTGATCGCCGCAGCCCCCGGCCACCAGCCGCAGGCGGTCACCGTCACGGTGGGCAACCGCCCGGTCGACCTCGACGTGGTGCTCGGCGGCACCGGACGGCTCTCGGGCGCGGTCCGCAGTGCCGAGGGCGCCCCGGTCGCCGACGCGACGGTGACCCTCACCGACGCCCGCGGCGAGGTCGCCGCCAGCACCCGTGCCGACTCCGACGGCGCGTACCACTTCCGCGACCTGGTCTGCGGCCGCTACACCCTCGCCGTCAGCGCCCGCGCGTACCGTCCGGCCGCGCTGGCCGTCGACGTCGCCGCCAGCGGGGAGACCCGCCAGGACGTGGCCATGGCCGGCAGCGGCACCCTGCGCGGGACGGTGCGCACCAGCGCCGGGCACGCGGTCGAGGACGCCAGGGTCACCCTGCTGGACTCCACCGGGACCGTGGTCGCCGCCGCGACCACCGGCGCCGACGGCCAGTTCCGCTTCACCGACCTGGAGCCGGGGGAGTACACCGTGATCGCCAGCGGCTACCCGCCGGTCGCCACCGCGCTCCGGATCGAGGACGGCCACACCGAGCGCGACCTCCACCTCTCGCACCGGCTGGACGACTGAGGCTCCGATTCTCCGAGGCGCGAACCCCCGACCCCCACGCCACCCCCCTACAC
>NZ_BBPM01000020.1:95948-101071 GCF_000787775.1 Streptacidiphilus carbonis
CCCCGGGCGGCGGGCGCGTGGCGGGCGGACACTGCCCGGCGAACCTGAACGGACCGTCAATTCACCGCGGACCCCCGCCAACGGAAAGCCCCGGTAATCCCTTCGTCAAATAGTTACGCAGCAATGCGGCGCGTCACTCTCCCGGGTGGAGTTACTCATTCCTGGGGGTGAGGGAATGCCGCACGGACGACTCGCGGCCCGTAGGTTGCGCGTCGTGCCCCTGACCATTCTTCACGTCTCCCAACCCGTCGACGGCGGCGTCGCCAGGGTCGTCGTCGACCTGCTCCGGGGGCAGGCCGAGGACGGCCACCGGGTGCTGCTGGCCTGCCCGCCGCAGAGCCCGCTGGCCGACGCGGCGGCGGTGGTGGGCGCGACCGTGCTGCCCTGGGCGGCGGTGCGCGCCCCGGGCCCCGGCCTGCCGGGCGAGATCGCCTCGCTGCGGCGGCTGGTCGCCGAGGCCCGTCCGGACCTGGTGCATCTGCACAGCGCCAAGGCCGGCCTGGCCGGACGGCTCGCGGTGCGCGGCGTGTTCCCGACCGTCTTCCAGCCGCACGCCTGGTCCTTCGCCGCCGTCGGCGGTCCGCTGGCGGCGGCGGCCCGGCTCTGGGAGCGCCGGGCGGTCCGCTGGACCGACCGGCTGCTCTGCGTCAGTGACCAGGAGCGCGCCGAGGGCGAGTCCGCCGGGCTGCGCGGACGCTGGGCGCAGGCCCCCAACGGCGTGGACCTGGACCGCTTCGACCCGGCCCGGCTGCCGTCGCAGCCGCGGGCCAGGGAAGTGCTGGGGCTGCCCGCCGACGCCCCGCTGGCCGTCTGCGTCGGCAGGCTGTGCCGGCAGAAGGGACAGGACGTCCTGCTGCGGGCCTGGTCCGCGGTCCCGGCCCGGATCCCCGGGGCGCGTCTCGCCCTGGTCGGCGACGGTCCCGACCGGGCCGCCCTGGAGGCGATGGCGGCGGCCCTGCCCGAACCGGACAGTGTGGTGTTCGCGGGCAGCTCCGAGGACCCCCGGGACTGGTACGCGGCGGCGGATCTGCTGGTGCTGCCCTCGCGTTGGGAAGGCATGGCGCTGGTCCCGCTGGAGGCCATGGCCTGCGGCTGCCCGGTGCTGCTGACCGAGGTGGCCGGAGCCCGCGAGTGCCTGGAGCCGGGCGGGACGCTGCTGCCGGTGGACGATCCGCAGGCGTTGCGGGAGGCCCTCGCGGCAAGGCTGGCCGATCCGGTGGCCTGCCTCGCGGCCGGCGCCCGAGCACGGGAGCGGATCGTCGAACACCATGACGTGCGCACCACGCTCGCCGCGGTGCTGGCGGTCTATCAGGACGTCCTCGCCGAGCGGCGCATTCCAGGACCGGCGGCAGGGGGAACGGCCACCGCAATTCCAGCCGGACTCCAACTCTCGGGGGAGCGACCCCCCGTACCGCCGGGTAAATCTGACTAATGCTCATCGGTGTGAATGAGCACGTCGGCTGAGAACACGACTGGAGACATTCTGTACTGTCGTATTTGCCTGCTTCATTCCTTTTGTCGCAATCGGGCCGAGTCGTCGATCGCGGCGGCAGGTGCTACCTCGACCGAGCCCGGGCTTCGGGAGGGCCCCGTCCTCATGGGCACACAGCAGAGGAGTACGTGCGCGGATGACCACCATTGACAACAACGAGATGCCGCGTCCCGCTGTGCCGACTCCGAACGGGCCGACCACCACCGGGTCCATGAGCACGGCCCAACTCCCGTCCCCGCCATCCGCCGTGGAGCGCGCGGCGGCCGCCACCGCGCGCTCGGCGGCCGCCGCGCGCCGACGCCGGCGTGCGGGCACCGGGATCCCGGCCGCGCTGCTGGCGGTGGACGCCCTGGCCCCGGTGCTGGCGCTGGCGCTGCTGGGCTCGGGCGAGCCGGCCCGGCTGCTGGGGGCCGCCTGCGTCATCCTGCCGGTGCTGGTCCTGCTCAACTCCTACGGCGGCCTCTACCGCTTGCGGCTGGCACCCTCGGTCCTGGACGAGATCCCCTCCCTCTCCGCGCGCACGGCCGTCGCGGTCTCGCTCGCACTGACGCTCGACCGCGGAGTGCACGGCCGCTGGCTCTCCGTCGTCCCGGTGGACCTGCGGCTGCTGGTCGCCCTGGTGCTGTGCCATCTGGGCCTGGACGTGCTGGGGCGGGGCGCCGTCTACTCCCTGGTCCGCCGCCGACGACGGCGCCGCCCCCGGCCGACCCTGGTGGCCGGCGCCGGACACATCGGCCAACGGATCGCCGCCGCCCTGCTGGACCATCCCGAGTACGGACTGCGCCCGGTCGGCTTCGTCGACCCGGAACCGCTCTTCCTGCCCGCCGACTCCGCCGTCCCGGTGCTCGGCGGTCCCGCCGTGCTGGACCTGGAGATCCCCGCGCACGGTGTCCGGGACGTGATCCTCACCTCCGGCGGCGCCGACGACGCCGAGGTCGCGCAGATCCTGCGCACCAGCGCCGACCACGGCTGCGACGTCTGGTTCGTGCCCGGCTTCCCGGAGTTCGGCGCATTCGAGTACGGCAACCGCCGCACCGCGGTCGGCGACCACCTCTGGGGGTTCCCCTGTCTGCGGCTCGGACCGACCGCCATGCGCCGGCCCGCCTGGGCGGTCAAGCGCGCCGTCGACGCCGGCCTGGCCGGCCTCGGCCTGCTGCTGGTCTCGCCGATCCTGGTCGCCTGTGCGATCGCCGTACGGGTGGACGGCGGCCCAGGGGTGATCTTCCGTCAGGAGCGGATCGGCCTGGACGGCCAGGTCTTCACCGTGCTCAAGTTCCGCAGCCTGCGCCCGGCCGACGAACAGGAGTCGGCCACCCGCTGGAACATCTCCCAGGACCAGCGGATGAGCGCCATCGGCCGCTTCCTGCGCCGGACCTCGCTGGACGAGCTGCCGCAGCTGTGGAACGTGCTGCGCGGCGAGATGAGCCTGGTCGGCCCGCGCCCCGAGCGTCCCTACTTCGTGACGCGTTTCGCCCAGGCCTACCCGCAGTACCGCGACCGGCACCGGGTGCCGGTCGGCATCACCGGGTTCGCCCAGGTCAACGGCCTCCGCGGGGACACCTCCATCGAGGACAGGACCCGCTTCGACAACTACTACATCGAGAGCTGGAGCCTCTGGCAGGACGTCAAGATCCTGCTGCGCACCATCTCCTCGGTGCTCCAGTCCGACGGGAGCTGACTCCGCGGTGACCCTTCTCAGCGTGCCGCAGCCGCGGCAGGCCAATCCACAACCCAGCGCACCCCCCGGGCGGGGGGCGGCGCTGCGGGCGCTGCTGCGGCGGCCCAGCGCCCTGGCGGCACTGACGGTGCTGCTCGTCTGCGTGCCGCTCGGCAGCCAGGACGTCACCGCCGCCGTCCACATCACCCCCGCCGACGTGGCCTCGGTCGGCCTGGTGGCGGTCTGCGGACTGCGCGCGTTCGCCGAGCTGCGCGCCGGCCGGGCGCTGATGCCGACCCGGGCCGCCGTGCTGTTCTGCGTGATCGCGGTCGCGGTGGCCGCCTCCACCATCGCCTCCCGGGACCCGTCCGAGAGCCTGTCCGGCTTCGTCCGGCTGATCCAGGTGTTCGTCCTGGTCCCGCTCGCCGTGCTGCTCACCCTGCGCGAACGCCGGGACCTGGTGCTGGTGCTGGGCGCGATGGTCGGCGCCGCGCTGATCGAGGGCGCGGTCGGCGCCGAGCAGTTCCTCACCGGCACCGGCGCCTCCTACGACGGCGGCAGCGCCCGCGCGGTCGGGACCTTCGGCGCGCAGGACGTGATGGCCATGTCCGCCGTGGTCAGCTACGGCCTGCTGGCCGCCGTCGGCCTGTCCCTGGAGGCCCGCCGCGCCGGCCGCCGCCGGGCGGCCCGGCTGCTCGGCCTGACCGCGACCGCGCTGGTCTTCCCGCTGGCCGTCTCCTTCAGCCGGGGCAGCTGGATCGCCGCCGGCTGCGCCGTGGTGGTCGCGGTGGTGCTCACCGACGTCCGGCTGGCCCTTCGCGGCGCCCTGTTCGCCACCGCCGCCGCCGTGGTCCTGGTCGGCGGCCTCGGTCTCGGCGGAGCCGGCGTCGCCGCCCGGTTGGGCAGCATCGCCACCGTCGCCGGCGCCCCGGACCACTCCGTCAGCGACCGCTACGACCTGTGGACCACCGCCGGGCGGATCTGGCAGGACCACCCGGTGACCGGGATCGGCCCCAAGGAGTTCCCCCAGTTCCGCGACGCCCACGCGCCGCTGCGGCTCTCCTCGGGCAGCGACACCGGCGGCGCCGGCGCCGCGTACTCCCGTGAGCCGCTGCTCTCCCCGCACAACATGTACCTGCTGCTGCTCAGCGAGGACGGCCTGGTCGGACTCACCGCCTTCGCCGTCTTCTTCCTGACCCTGCTGGTGGGCACGGTCCGCCGGACCGCTCGTGAACGCGGCGGCCTCGGCGCGGCCATGCTCGGGCTGCTGGTCTGGCAGCTCGTCGACTTCCTCTACGCGGACATCGGCGGCACCACCACGGTGCTGGTCTCGGTGGTCTTCGGCCTGGCCGCGTTCGGCACCTTCGGCGCGTTCGGCACCTCTGGTGCGGACCGGAAGGCGGTGCGATGACCCTCACCGCACCCCGCCCCACCGAAACCCGCGGCGGGGCCCGTTCCGTCCTGGCAAAGGCGTTCGGCATCACCGCCCTGATGAGCGCCGGCGGCTCCCTCCTCGGCCTGCTCCGCGACCTCCTGCTGGCCCGCTACTTCGGCGCCGGCCAGGGCACCGATGCCTTCCTGGTCGCCTGGACCGTCCCCGAAACCGCGGCCCCCCTCCTCATCGAGGACGCCATGGCCTTCCTCATGGTCCCCGCCTTCAGCCTCGCCCTCTCCGCCGAGAACCCCCCGGAGCCCGAAACCCCCCAAGTCCCCACCCCCCGCACCAGACTGGTCCGCGCCAGCGACACCACCCGCACCACCCCCACCGAGCCCGACCCGGCAGCCGAGCAGGGGCGCGGGGAACTGCGCGGCCCCATCACCCGCACCATCCCCACCACGCCGGACCCGGCAGCCGCGAAGGGGCGCGGGGAACTGCGCGACCAGCCCCCCCCAACCCCCCCCCCCCCCCCCCCACCCCCCCCCCCCCCCCCCCCCCCCCCCCCCCCCCCCCCCCCCCCCCCCCCCCCCCCCCCC
>NZ_BBPM01000020.1:101551-102151 GCF_000787775.1 Streptacidiphilus carbonis
CGCCGGCCCCGGCAGCCGCGAAAGGGGCGCGGGGAACTGCGCGACCAGCCCCCCACAACCCGCACCGCCCCACCCGACAGCACCGCGGTCCCCGCCGTCTCCGACCTCATCGCCGCCACCCTCCCCCCACTCTCCCTCCTCCTCGCAGCAGTCTCCGCAGCAACCGTCCTCGGCGCCCCCTACCTGGTGACCCTCCTCGCCCCAGGCCTCGCCGACCCGGCGCTCGCAGTGACCTGCACCCGCCTCACCGCCCTGACCATCCTCCCGTTCGGCCTCACCGGCTACCTCAGCGCCGGCCTCCGCGCCCACCGCAGGTTCACCGCACCCGGCGCCGTCTACATCGCCTACAACACCGGCATCCTGCTGGTCATGCTGCTGCTGCACGCCCCCCTGGGCGTCCGCGCCGCCGCAGCCGGTGTGGCCCTCGGCAGCGTCCTGATGACCACCGTCCTGCTGCCCCCCTTCACCCGCCACTGCGCCCGGCTGACCCTCCGTCGGCCCGGGCCCGGGCCCGGGCCCCGGTCCGACTCCGGCCCGGGGCCGAAGCCGCGGACGGCCCCCGCCTCCCCCGCCCTCGTCCTGAGCCCCCTGGCCCTGCTC
>NZ_BBPM01000020.1:102188-105145 GCF_000787775.1 Streptacidiphilus carbonis
TCCTGAGCCCCCTGGCCCTGCTCCCCATCGCCACCTTCACCCTCACCCGCCAGTCCCAGGTCTTCGTCGAGCGCTACCTCGCCTCCTCCCTCGCCCCCGGCACCATCTCCCACCTCAACTACGCCGAGAAGGTCGCCCAGATGGCGATGACCCTCGGCGTGCTGGTGTGCACCGTCACCTTCCCGGTGGTCGCCAGGGCCCTCGCCGACGGCGACTTGGAGGCGGCCAGGGACCGGGTGCAGAAGGACCTCGGACTGATCGGCGCACTGGTCCTGGCCGGCACCGCGGTGCTGATGGCCTGCGCCCCGCAGGTGGTCGCGCTGCTGTTCCAGCGCGGGGCCTTCACCGCCCAGGACACCGCCGCCACCGCCTCGGTGATGCGCGTCTACAGCCTGGGCCTGCTCGGCCAGGCCATGGTCGGCGCGCTGGTGCGGCCGTTCTTCTCGACCCGCCCGGTGGTGGCCTTCGGCGCCGCCCCGACCAGGTCGGGAACGCGGAGCGACTGGTTCCCGCTGGCCGCGATGGCGACCGGACTGCTCGTCACCACCCTGCTGGGGCTGGCCACCGTCACCCGCTACGGGGCGATCGGGCTGGCCGCCGCCAACGCCGCCGGCATCACCCTTACCGCGGTGCTGCTGCTGGTGGGGATCAGGACCCGCGGGGTGGCGCTGCGGCTGCGGACGGTGCTGCTGGACCAGGCCAGGCTGCTGGCCGCCGCCGCGCTCGCCGCCGCGGCCGCCTACACGGCCGCCCGGCCGATCGGCGCCCATGCGCTGCCCGCGGTGCTGCTGGGCGCCGTGGTCGGCGTCGCCGCCTTCGCACTGGCCGCCGTGGCGCTCAGGGCGCCGGTGGTCACCGGACCGCTCGCAGGAGCCACCGCCAGGCTGCGGACCCGCAGCCGTGACGACGAAGCCGAAAGGGAGGGAAACCATGGTGGCTGAGCCTCTGCACCGGGAGCGGAGGGCACCCTCGGACCCCCCGGACGCCGGGTCCCCGGACGCAGGCTCCCGGGACGCCGGCCTCCCGGACACCGGCCTCCCGGACACCCTGCCCCCGGGCGAGGAGCTGTGCGCCGGCCCCGCGATCCGGCCCGCCCAGGCGCCCTGGGCGCTGATGTACCACTCGGTGGACGAGTACACGGAGGACCCGTACCGGGTCACCGTCACCCCGGCCCGGTTCGCCCGGCAGATGGCCTGGCTGCACTCCTGCGGCCTGCGCGGCGTCGGCCTCGGCGAGCTGCTGCGCGCGCAGGCGGCCGGCCGGGCCGGCGACCTGGTCGGACTGACCTTCGACGACGGCTACGCCGACCTCACCCGCGGGGTGCTGCCGGTGCTGCAGCAGTACGGGTTCTCCGCCACCGCCTTCGTCGTGGTCGGCCGCCTGGGCGGCCACAACGTCTGGGACGAGGGCCCGCGCAAACCACTGCTGACGGCAGATCAGATCTTCCGGCTGCACGACTGCGGGGTGGAGATCGGCTCGCACGGCATGTACCACCGCTCGCTGCCGGGGATCGCCGCCGAGACCCTGGCCGAGGAGACCGGGCGCAGTCGCGAGCTGCTGCGGGACCTCCTCGGTGAGCCGGTCGGAGGATTCTGCTACCCCTACGGCGCGGTCGACGCCGCCGCGGCCGCGGCCGTCCGCGACAGTGGCTACGACTACGGGGCCGCGATCGCGCACGGCCCGCTCACCGGCCGCTGGGCGCTGCCGCGCTCCTATGTCGGCGAACGCGACAACGGGCTGCGGCTGCGCGCCAAGCGCGCCCGGCACCGGCTGCGCGGGCTGCGTGTCGGTCTGGACGGAGAGGGTGCCCGATGAAGGTCCTACACGTGATCACGGGCCTCGGCGCCGGCGGCGCCGAGCAGCAACTACGGTTGTTGCTACGACATCTGCCGGACCGTCACCACAGCGATGTGGTGACCCTGGAGAACCCGGGCACGGTGGCCCAGGGCCTGCGTGCGGACGGCGTCCGGGTGGTCGACCTGGGGATGCGGGGCAACCGCGACCTGGCCGCGCTGCCCCGGCTGACCGGGCTGATCCGGCACGGCGGCTACGACCTGGTGCACTGCCACCTCTACCGGGCCTGCGTCTACGGGCGGCTGGCCGCCCGGCTGGCCGGGGTCGGCGCGGTGGTCGCCACCGAGCACTCGCTGCTGCCCGGGATCATCGAGGGGCGCCGGACCACCTTCGGCGTGCGGGCCCTCTACCTGGCCGCCGAGAGGCTCGGCCACAGCACCGTGGCGGTCTCCGACTCGGTCGCCGATCACCTGGCCGACTGGAGGGTCCCCGCACACCGGGTGGTGACCATCCCCAACGGCGTGGACGCGGCCCGCTACGCGCAGCCCGCGCCGACCCGCGCCGCCACCCGGCAGTTCGTCCGGGCCGGCCTGGGCCTGCCGCAGGACGCGCTGGTGGTGGGCGGTCTGGGCCGGATGGTGCCCGGCAAGCGGTTCGAGGTGCTGGTGGACGCGCTGGCGCTGATGCCGGCCGGCGACGGGAAGCCGGCCCCCCGGCTGCTGCTGGTCGGCGACGGGGAGCAGCGCCCGGCGCTGGAGCGTCGGGCCCGCGCGGTCGGCGTCGCCGACCGGGTGGTGTTCGCCGGCGAGCGCGACGACGTCCCGGACCTGCTCACGGCGATGGACGTGCTGGCGGCCCCGTCCCGGAACGAGACCTTCGGGATGGCGCTGATCGAGGCGCTGGCCGCCGGACTGCCGGTGCGCTGGTCCTCCGGACCGGCGCTGTCCGAACTGCCGCCGGAGGCGGCACCGGGCGCCCGCCGGATCCCCTCCGAACCGTCCGCCTACGCGGCCGAGCTGGCGCAGCTGCGCCGGCGCCGTACCCCGCTGCCGCAGCCGGAGGCGGTGCGGCGCTACGACATCGCCCGGCTCGCCCTTCGGGTGGCCGAGCTCTACGACCGGCTCGGCCCGGCCCCGCTCGCCCGCACCGCCACCCCTCCCGCC
>NZ_BBPM01000020.1:105402-135818 GCF_000787775.1 Streptacidiphilus carbonis
CCCCAGCCACCGATCCCGCCGCTGCCACCGACGCCGCCGCCGCAGCCCGCGCCGACCCCGCCGACGCGGCCCCCGCCGTTCCGCCCCGGCAGCCTGTGCCCGTGGCCCCGGCGAAGACCTCTCGATGACCCG
This sequence comes from Streptacidiphilus carbonis, assembly GCF_000787775.1. Classification (GTDB taxonomy): domain Bacteria; phylum Actinomycetota; class Actinomycetes; order Streptomycetales; family Streptomycetaceae; genus Streptacidiphilus; species Streptacidiphilus carbonis. Next base: position 105,535 of record NZ_BBPM01000020.1, read on the forward strand.
ACCCGACAACCCAAGGAGCCCCGCAGCCATGTCCGACAACAGCCGCAACGCCGTGCGCAGCTTCCTGCGCCGCTGCTGGCCCGTCCTCGCCGCCGTCCCGCTCGGCGCCGCCTGCGGTGGCGCCTACGCGCTGGCCGCGCCGGTGCAGTACCAGGCCAACGCTTATGTGATGGTCGTACCGCAGGTGAGCGGTGACAGTGCCACCGCCGTGAACTTCGCCCAGGCCTACGGCCGGGTGATCGCCCAGCCGGAGATCCTGCAGTCCGCCTCGGCGAGCACCGGCGTCCCGATGGCGAAACTCGCCCCGCTGGTGCAGGCGGTGACCTCGCCGGACGCGCCGATGGTCCAGATCACCGGCAGCGCCCCCACCGCGACCCGGGCGGCCAAGGAGGCCAACGCGGTGGCCGGCTCGCTGGTGGCCTTCGGCAATGCCGCCTCCAAGCAGACCAGGGTCGGACTGATCACCTTCGCCGCCGCGGCCAGGCCGGCCGCCCCGAGCTCGCCGTCGCGGACCCTGGACGTGGCGGTCGGCGCCGCGGCCGGGGTGCTGGTCGGCGGCCTGGGCATGATGGCCCGTCAGTCCCGGGCGGGCGGCGGCCCGGCCCCGCTGCCGCAGCCCCGCTCGGACGGCGGCGCCGACAGCGGAGCCGAGGCCGCGCCCGTGGACACCCTGCCCGCCGACGCCCCCGACCCCGCTCCAGCCCCTGCCGGGACCCCCGAGCCCGCCCCGGCCCCGGTCCCCGTCGGCGCCGCTGACGACGTGGACGCCGACCCCTCCCGGCAGTCCGCGGCCCGGGCCCGCCGATGACGGCACCCCAGCTCACCGCTGCCACCGCCATCGCCCGCGGGGCCGACCGAGGGCACGGGGCGGCACCGCCCGGAGGGTCGGCGCAGGCCCCGGCGATCGAGGTGCGCACCGTACGCGACGCGGCCGGCTTCGACGCGCTGGCGGCCGACTGGGACGCCCTGGTCGACCGCTGCGCGGCGGCCACCCCGTTCCAGAGCCACGCCTGGCTCTCCTCCTGGTGGCACAGCTACGGCAGGCCGGGACGGCTGCGGGTGGTGACGGTCCGTCGGGACGGCGTCCTGGTGGGCGCGGCCCCGCTGATGCTCCGTCGGCGCGCGCTGCCGCTGCTGGCCGGAGTCGGCCAGGGGCTGACCGACTTCCTGGACGTGCTGCTGGACGACGGTTGTGCCGAGCAGACCGCGGCGGCGCTGGCCGGGGCGATGGCCGTGCAGCTGGGCCTGCGGCGGCCGTGGGCCGCGCTCGACCTGCGCGAGCTGCGCCCGGGGTCGGCCGCCCACCGGATCGCCGAGCACTGGCCGGGGGCCGTCCGGCGGCTGCCCGACTCGCTGTGCCTCCACCTGCCCGCGGTGCCGGTGGAGGAACTGCTGTCCAGGCTGCCGGGACGGACCGCGCAGCGCAGCCGGGTGAAGCTGCGCAAGCTGGAGGCGGCCGGGATCGAGACCAGGCTGGTGCCGTCCGCGGACGTGCCCGGGGCCCTGGGCGAGCTGCTGGCCCTGCACGAACTGCAGTGGCGCGGCCGGGGGGTGACCCCGGAGCATCTGCGTCCCCGCTTCGCCGAGCACCTGTCCCGCTCGGCCCAGCGGATGGCCGCCGCCGACCGTGCCCTGGTCCGCCAGTACCGGCTCGACGGCGAACTGGTGGCCTGCGACCTGACCCTGCAACTGAACGGACTGTCGGCGCTCTACCTCTACGGGGTGCGCCCGGAGCTGCGCGAGCGGGTGGACGTCGCCGGAATACTGCTCCGGGAAAGCGCGGCCCACGCCGCGGCGACCGGCTGCGGCGAGCTGAGCCTGCTGCGCGGGGAGGAGCCCTACAAGCAGCGCTGGCGGCCCGAGCAGACCCGCAGCGAGCGGCTGCTGCTGGGCGGGGCGCCGGCGGTGGCCGTGTACGCGGCGGCGATCGGCCTGCGGTCCCGCGCGGTCCGCTCGCTGCGCGCACGCGCGCCCTGGCTGGCCGCCGTCCGCACCAGGGCCAGGGAGCTCAGGGAACTGGTCGCGCGCTGAGCGCCTCCCGGAACACCCGTCCTGACCGCGGATTGGCGGTGCAGCGCCAGACCCCGTGCGGGCAGTAGTCGGTGATGGTCTGGTAGAGGGTGTCGTGGGTGCTCACCCAGTGCAGCATCCCCCGGACGTAGTCCGGGTCGTCGCCGCGGTCGTACATGCCCCACTCCGGGTAGGACACCGGCTTGTGGTGGGCGGCGGCGAAGCCGACCTGGGCCTGCAGCCCGTAGGGCTCGTGCACATAACTGGAGAAGGGGGCGGTCCGCTCCGGGTCGGAGCCGGCCAGGTCGTAGCTGTCCATGCCGATGACATCGGTGACGTCGTCGCCGGGGTAGCAGTCCGGCCAGGGGTGCGCGTCGGCGCCCCTGGTCGGTGCGAAATCGAAGCGGAAACGCTGTCCGGGAACCGCGCGCATCGCGGTGACGATCCGGCGCCAGTACTGCTTCCAGGCGGCGGGGTCGGGACCGCAGCGGCTGGTGTAGGTGGTGCCGTTCATCTCCCAGCCCAGGGTCAGCACGGTGTCCGGGGCGCCCAGCGCGACCAGGGCCCGGGCCAGCGCGGTGAAGTGCGCGTCGTTCCGCCCGGCCGCGCCCTGCTGCAGCAGCTGCCGGACCTGGTCGTCCGGGACCTGCCCCTCGTTGTCGGGGAGCATCGGCACCCCGAGCACCAGCAGCCGGTCCTGCTCCGCGTCCCGCCAGGCCGCCCACGGTCCGAGCAGGGTGGCGCTGCCCTCGATGTCCGACCAGGAGCCGCCGGGGAGATAGGTGTGGCCCACCCGCACCGGCGCCCCGCCCAGCCACGCGGAGAGCTGCGCCATCGAGTCGTCCGACTCGGTCGACCCCAGGAAGGCGCCGAACGGCACCGGGTGCGGCGGAACCGCGGTCGGGTCGCCGCCGGGGCCCGGCCCGCCGCCGATCCCGCCCGGCCGCCACAGCAGCCCCAGCGCCAGCGCGGCCGCCACCACGACCGCCGTGACCAGCAGCGTCACCCTCCGGCGGCGCACCATCGGACTCCTCCCTCGACCGGCCCCTCGGACCGACTCCGCCGACTCCTCCGACCGGGACTCACGCTAGGTCCCGCTGCCGTCCAGCGTGACGGGACACACCTGGTGCCGCCGCTGATTCACCGGTGATCCGTCATATCGTGCGGGGATGACCGTCACGCGTTCGATCCTGCTGTTCGTACTGGCGGCGCTCGCCGAGATCGGCGGCTGCTGGCTGGTCTGGCAGTCGGTGAAGGAGCAGCGCGGGTGGCAGTACGCGCTCTGCGGCGTGCTGGCGCTCGGCGCCTACGGCTTTGTCGCCGCCTTCCAGCCGGACGCGTCCTTCGGCCGGGTGCTGGCCGCCTACGGTGGGGTGTTCGTCGCCGGGTCGCTGGCCTGGGGCGTGCTGCTGGACGGATTCCGTCCCACCGGCTGGGACCTCTCCGGCGCCGCGATCTGCCTGGTCGGAGCAGCTCTGATCATCTACCAGCCACGCAGCTGAGGCCGCTGGCGGCGGTCGGAGAGAGAACCGTTACGCTCCTGGGACCGCCATTTTTTCCGACCCTGCACCCCTTCCCGGCCCCTCCGACCTACGGTAGTCACCATGCGTACCGCGCTCGCAGCCCTCATCGTGATCCTCGCCGCAGTCGGCGTGGGCGCCGCTGCGCGCGACCACCGACCCGCCCCCTTCGGCGACGCGGTCGTCGTCCACAGCAACGACACGGTCTCCAGCGAGGACGGCGGGGCCTTCCGGATCGGCGCCGACGGCTCGGTCCAGGTGTACGCGACCAAGGGCAGTGACGCCGGCCACACGCTGTGGTCCTACAAGCGCCCCGGCAGCGAGCCGGTGAGCGTGGTGCCGCTGGCCGGGATCACCGTGGCGGTCTGGGACGACGGGATGCTCACCGGCGTCCGCAGCGGTTCCGCGCCCGAGGTGGCCTGGCACCGCTTCGTCCCCGGCCTGGCCGACCGGCTCCGCCAGTACCCGGCCGACACGGGCGTGCTGGTCGCCTCGCTGGGCCACGGCAAGGTCTTCCTGGTGCCCACCCCGCAGGTGGTGATGGAGTACAACACCGCCGACGGCTCCATCCGCAGCGACACCCTGCCGCAGGCCGGCTGCTCCTACGCCCCGGCCCAGGCGCTGGCCCTGGACGACCTGCTGGTGCTGGCCCGTCCCTGTGACGAGCGCAGCACCGTCGAGGCCTTCGACGGGACCGGCAGGCTCTGGCAGATCGGGGCCACCCCGCTGGCCATGCCGGTCGCCACCGGGACCACCACGGTGGGCATCCGCGAGGTCCCCTGGCTCAGGACCCTGGTGCTCCAGCGCGCCACCGGCCGCCCCGCGGCCGCCTTGCCGATCAGGCAACTGCCCGGCCCCCGTTAGACTGGACCTCTCCGCCTCAAGCAGGGCCCCGCTCGACGGCCCGCGCCAGCGCCACGCCGTCCCGGGAGTAGTTTCGCCATGATTGCCGCCAACGCCATCGAACTGCGTGCCGGTGCCCGCATCCTGCTGGAGTCCGCCAGCTTCCGGGTCGCCCCCGGCGACCGGATCGGCCTGGTCGGCCGCAACGGGGCCGGCAAGACCACGCTCACCAAGGTGCTGGCCGGCGAGGGCGCCCCCGCCGCCGGCACGGTCACCACCAGCGGCCAGGTCGGCTACCTGCCGCAGGACCCGCGCACCGGCGACCTGGACGTGCTGGCCCGGGACCGCATCCTGTCCGCCCGCGAGCTGGACTCGGTGCTGCGCAAGATGCGTATCGCCGAGGACAGGATGGCCAACGGGAAGGGTCAGACCCGCGACGACGCGATGAAGAAGTACTCCCGTCTGGAGACCGAGTTCCTCACCAAGGGCGGCTACGCGGCCGAGGCCGAGGCGGCCACCATCGCCGCCAGCCTGGGGCTGCCGGACCGGATCCTCGGCCAGCAGCTGCACACCCTCTCCGGCGGCCAGCGGCGCCGGGTCGAGCTGGCCCGGATCCTGTTCTCGGACTCCGACACCCTGCTGCTGGACGAGCCAACCAACCACCTGGACGCCGACTCCATCCTCTGGCTCCGGGACTACCTGAAGACCTACCGCGGCGGCTTCATCGTCATCTCCCACGACATCAACCTGGTGGAGACGGTCGTCAACAAGGTGTTCTACCTGGACGCCAACCGCACCTGCATCGACATCTACAACATGGGCTGGAAGCTCTACCAGCAGCAGCGCGAGGCCGACGAGAAGCGCCGCAAGCGCGAGCGCGCCAACGCCGAGAAGAAGGCCTCGCAGCTGAACTCGCAGGCCGACAAGATGCGGGCCAAGGCCACCAAGACGGTGGCCGCGCAGAACATGGCCCGCCGCGCGGAGAAGCTGCTGTCCGGCCTGGAGGCGGTCCGGCAGAGCGACCGGGTGGCCAAGCTGCGCTTCCCGGACCCGGCGCCCTGCGGCAAGACTCCGCTGACCGCGGAGAGCCTGTCCAAGTCCTACGGCTCGCTGGAGATCTTCACCGACGTCGACCTGGCCATCGACAAGGGCTCCAAGGTCGTGGTGCTGGGCCTGAACGGTGCCGGCAAGACCACCCTGCTGCGGATGCTGGCCGGCGTCGAGGAGCCGGACACCGGCTCGGTCGTCCCCGGGCACGGGCTGAAGATCGGCTACTACGCCCAGGAGCACGAGACCCTGGAGAACGACCGCACCATCCTGGAGAACATGCGGTCGGCCGCCCCGGACATGGACCTGGTCGAGGTCCGCAAGATCCTCGGCTCCTTCCTCTTCTCCGGCGACGACGTGGACAAGCCGGCCGGGGTGCTGTCCGGTGGCGAGAAGACCCGGCTCGCCCTGGCCACCCTGGTGGTGTCCAGCGCCAATGTGCTGCTGCTCGACGAGCCCACCAACAACCTCGACCCGGCCAGCCGGGAAGAGATCCTGGGCGCGCTGCGTTCCTTCAGCGGAGCGGTGGTCCTGGTCACCCACGACGAGGGCGCGGTCCAGGCGCTGGAGCCGGAGCGGATCATCCTGCTGCCGGACGGTATCGAGGACCTCTGGAACGAGGGCTACGCGGATCTGGTGTCCCTCGCCTGACCGGCCGGTGTAGTCGCTGGATCATGCATCTGGACCAGAAGAGTTCATATCGCCGCGGCCGCCACCTGTACGAGTGAACTGACACCGATTCTCCTCATTCGGGAATCCCGTGCATTGCCCATTCACCGGTGCTGATCAGCATTTTCACGCCATGTCACGGCGGCCTTCCCCGGCGTGCGGCGGCAAACCGCGCGCTGGTCAGCCGCGCGGCACGCTGCCGCCCGCCCGGATTTCCGTTGCCGACCTTGCGGAATGGGTGGCCAGGAGGCCACCCATGGGTGATCATGGGATTCCGACAGAGCACTTGCTACGAGGAGGCACGGGTGGCCGAGACTCTGAAAAAGGGCAGCCGGGTAACGGGCCCCGCACGGGAGAAGCTCGCGACCGAGCTGAAGAAGAAGTACGACTCCGGTGCGAGTATCCGGGCGTTGGCGGAGGAGACGGGCCGGTCCTACGGATTCGTCCACCGCATGCTCAGCGAGTCCGGAGTTTCCCTCCGCGGTCGCGGTGGCGCCACGCGCGGTAAGGCCAAGGCGACCGCTGCGGCCACGTCCTGAACCGCTTTCACTGAACCGTCCCTGACGCTTCGGCGGCTGGGGGAGTCCCGCACCACAGGTCTCCCACCCGGTCGCCGATCGTCGCGTTACTTTGCTCCAGCATTCCGGGGAGCGACCCCCCGTACCCCCACGAAACCCGCAGCAGGTGCGGGTGGGGAGGGAGGCCGCTGAGCGGCGAACGGGAGTGGTTACTCTTCAGTAGCCCGAGTTCGTACCGCTGCTGGAGGTCCCTGTGTCTCATTCCGCGCCCACCATGCACTCCGGCCCCGGCGCCGACCCCTCCGAGTGGGAAGGCGCCGGGGTCCGCCTGGACCTGGCCGGCGACGGTGCCGTCGCGACGGTGATGCTGTGCCGGCCCGAGCGCCGCAACGCCCAGTCGCCCGCGCTCTGGCGCTCCCTCGCCGCGATCGGGCGCAGCCTGCCCGGGACGGTGCGCGCGGTGGTGCTGCTCGCCGAGGGCAAGTCCTTCTCGGCCGGCCTGGACCGGGCCGCGTTCACCCCTGAGGGGATCCCGGGTGAGCGCGGCCTCTTCGACCTGGCCAAGGACGAGGAGGGCGAGCAGGTCATCGCCGGCTACCAGGAGGCGTTCACCTGGTGGCGCCGCCCCGACCTGGTCAGCATCGCCGCGGTGCAGGGCCACGCGGTGGGCGCCGGGTTCCAGCTCGCCCTCGCCTGCGACCTCCGGGTGGTCGCCACGGACGTGCAGTTCGCCATGCGCGAGACCGCGCTGGGCCTGGTCCCCGACCTGGCCGGGACCAAGCCGCTGGTGGACCTGGTCGGTCCGGCCCGGGCGCTGGAGATCTGCGGCACCGGCCGCTGGGTCGGCGCGGACGAGGCGGTGCGGATCGGCCTGGCCAACGCCGCCCTGCCCGCCGCCGAACTGCACCCCGCCGCCGCCGACCTGGCCGCGGCGCTGCTGGCCGCCCCCCGGGACGCCCTGGTCGAGACCAAGGCGCTGCTCCAGGGCGCGGGCGGCCGCGGCTACGACGAGCAGCGCGCCGCCGAGCGCGCCGCCCAGTTGCGGCGCCTGCGCGACCTGGCCGGCCTGGGCGAGTAGTCGCCGCCGGGGCCCGGGCCCGGCACTGCTCACCCGTTCGATGCCACGGCGGTGTGCGTGTCGTGAGGCTCCCCTAGGGTCGAGGTGATATGCCCGGTATATGCAGAATGTGACTGCTGATGCCGGGCACCCTACGAGGGAGCCCACGCCATGACGGAAATGAACAAGCCCAGTGCCCCCAAGCCCGCCGTCCAGCTGCCGCCCAGCGGAGAACGCGGGCGGACCACCATCGCCGTCGGCGTGGTGGAGAAGGTGGCCGGCATGGCGGCCAGGGACGTGGAGGGCATCCACGCCCTGGGCAGCGGATCGCGCGGCTTCGGCGCGGTGCGCGACCGCGTCCCCGGGAGCCGGCCCAATGTCGGCCGGGGCGTCAAGGCCGAGGTCGGCGAGCGCCAGGCCGCCCTGGACATCGACCTGGTGGTCGAATACGGGGTCCCCATCGCCGAGGTGGCGGCCGTGGTGCGCAAGAACGTGATCAACTCGGTGGAGCGGATCACCGGCCTCCAGGTAGTCGAGGTAAACATCGCCGTCAACGACGTCCATCTGCCCGACGAGCAGGACGACGACGAATCCACCGAGAGCAGGGTCCTGTGAGCATGGCACTGATCGGCCTGGCCGTGGGCATGGCCCTCGGCTTCGCCGGGTACTTCGGCGGTTTTGCCGCGTTCCTGCTGGTCGCGGCCCTGGGCGCGGTCGGTTTCGTGGCCGGTCGGCTGCTGGAGGGGGACCTGGAGATCGGTGACCTGATCCGCAGCACCAAGGCCAGGGACCGGTAGCGCCGATGGCATTCGGCGCCGTCCCCGCCCCGTCCCTGCCCGCCCCGGGCGAGCGCGGCAGCACCAGCCTCGCCGACCGGGTGCTCGCCCGGATCGCCGCCCGCGCCGCCGCCGAGGCCCTTGCCGAGCACCTGACCGACCCCGGCTCCGATGCTGACTCCGACTCCGACTTCGGGGCCGACGCTGATCCCGAGCGGGTCGAGTCGCCCCGGGCCACCGCGTCCCAGGGGCGGCGCGGGGTCAGCATCAGGGTGCGCCTGGACCTGCCCTACCCGCTCGACATCGCCGCGGTCACCCGCGCCGTGCACGGCAGGGTGGTCGAGCGGGTGGTCCGGCTCACAGGCGCCGAGGACCCGAGGATCTCGCTGGTGGTCGAGCGCCTGGTCCCGGCGGCACCGAGCGGAAGGCTTCGATGAGCGTCGCTTCCCCCGCCGGGACGGCGGTCGCCCCGGCCGTGCCGGAGCAGCCGGAGGCCGCGCGGGTCCGCCGGTTCTGGTCCTCCCGCCGCAACACCGCCGCACTGGTGGCGCTGGTCGTGGTCGCCGCGGCGGGCGCGCTGCTGTACGAGGAGAGCTACATCCGCAGCGGGCACCGGGCCCATGCCTGGCGCACCTGGATCAGCGACCAACTGGCGAACCGTCACCTCGACGACGCCTGGGCGATCGCCGGGGCCGCCGTGCTCTGCGCGCTGGGTCTGTGGCTGCTGCTGCTCGCCGCCACGCCCGGTCTGCGCCGACTGCTGCCGCTGGCCACCGCCGACACCGACGGCTTGCGCGCCGGGCTGAGCCGCCGGGCGGCGGCCGCGATGCTGCGCCGGGCCGCGCTGGAGACGCCGGGGGTGCGCGAGGCCGACGCGGAGGTCGGCCGGCGCAAGGCCCGGGTGCGCGCGGTCGTCGGCTTCGGGGACCCCACCGAGGTGAAGGCGGCACTGGCCGAGCACCTCTCGGCGGAACGGGGACGGCTGGGCCTGGTCCGGCCGCCCATGGTCAACGTCAAGGTGAAGGGCAAGTCGTGAGCCGTACCGCGGTCAACCGCACCCTGCTGGCACTGGTCGGTCTGGTACTGCTCGCCGGGGGAGCGCTGCTGCTGGCCGGGGGCCTCGACCTGAACCACCGCTGGCACCTGGGCCTCCCGTCCGACTGGACCGTCACCGACCCCCACCACGCGGTGCTGGCCCCGGCCGACCGGGTGCGGTGGCGCGACGCGGGCTGGTGGTGGCCCAGTGTCCTCGCCGGGCTCGCGGCGGCCACCCTGCTGTCGCTGTGGTGGCTCCTCGCCCAACTGCGGCGCGGGGCGGTCGACCGGATCGCCGTCCCGGACACCGACGACATCCCGGTACGGGTCCGCGGCGCGGCGCTGGCGCGGGCCGTCGCCGAGGAGGCCGAACAACTCCCGGGCGTGTCCCGTGCCCGCGTGCGGCTGCTCGGCAGCGCGCGCCACCCTCGCGCCCGCCTCGCCCTCACCCTCGAACCGGGGGCGGCCCCGGGCCCCGTCCTCCGGGACCTCTCGGCGGGTCCGCTGACTCACGCGCGGACCTCCGCCGGCTTGGCAGTTCTCCCCGCCGAGGCCGTTCTCAAGGTGGAACCGGGGCCGGTGCCGAGGGTTCGGTGAACGCTTTTGGGGGTTTCTGTTCGCGCAGTTCCCCGCGCCCCTGAGCATTTGCAACCGAGCCGGTTGCCACATAGGGGCGCGGGGAACTGCGCGAACAGAAACCATGCACCACCTGCACCCGCAAAACCGAACGCCCGCTCAAATCCCGCGCAGCGCCCCACCGTCGACCGGCACCATCACACCCGTCAAATACGACGCCGCCGGTGAAAGATAAAACGCCGCCACCCTCCCGAACTCCGCAGGAGTCCCGTACCGCCGCAGCGGAATCGCCGCCACCGCGCGGGAGCGGGCGCCCTCCGGGTCGCCCCCCAGGGCGTCCAGGTGCTGCACCCGTTCGGTGTCGATGCGGGCCGGCAGCAGTCCGAACACCCGGATCCCCCGCGGCCCGAGCTCCTCGGCCAGCGTCTTCGCCGCCATCGCCAGCCCCGGCCGCAGACCGTTGGAGATCGCCAGCCCACCGATCGGCTCGCGGACCGAGCCCGACAGGACGAACCCGATCGCGCCGCCCTCGCCCAGCTCCGCCGCGAACCGTCGCGCGATGCGGACCGCGCCGAGGAAGACCGACTCGAACGCCCCGGTCCACTCCTCGTCCGTCGCGGAGAGCATCGACCCGGCCGGCGGGCCGCCCGCGCTGATCAGCACACCGTCGATCCGGCCGAACCGCTCCGTCGCCGCGGCGATCACCCGCTCCGCGGTGTCCGCCGCGGCGTTGTCGGCGACCACGCCGACCGCCACCGCCGCGCCGCCGAGCCGCTTGACCGCCTCGTCCACCGAGGCTTCGGTGCGCCCGGTGAGCACCACCCTCGCTCCGTCCGCGACCAGCGCCTCCGCGCCGGCGAAGCCGAGTCCCCGGGTGGCCGCGGTGACGGCGTAGACCCGTCCCTCAAGTCCGAGATCCATGGATCAGAGTTCCTCCTGTCGTGCTTTCTTCGGCTCTTCCAGCGCGAAGGCGGTGTTGACCAGGGCGACATGGGTGAAGGCCTGCGGGGTGTTGCCGAGCTGCCGCTGCGCCTTGGGGTCCCACTCCTCGGAGATCAGGCCGAGGTCGTTGGAGATGGCGGCGACCCGCTCGAACAGCTGCCTGCCCTCCTCCTTCCGCCCGATCGCGATCAGCGCGTCCGCCAGCCAGAACGAGCAGGCCAGGAACGCCCCTTCGGTGCCCTGCAACCCGTCCACCTGGGCGTCCTCGGGTTCCCCGGTGGAGTACCGCAGCACGAAACCGTTGTGGTCCAGGCCCTTCTGCACGGCGTCGACGGTGCCGACCACCCGCGGGTCGTCGGCCGGCAGGAAGCCGGTCTTGACGACGAAGAGGGTCGAGGCGTCCAGCTCCCTGCCGCCGTAGTACTGGGTGAAACTGCCCAGTTCCTCGTCGAACCCCTGGGTGCAGACGTCCAGGTGGATGGTGTCGCGGACCTCGCGCCAGCGGTCCACCGGCGCGGCCATCCCGGTGATCTCGGCCATCTTCACGGCCCGGTCGAAGGCGACCCAGCACATCACCTTGGAGTGGACGAAGTGGCGGCGGCCGCCGCGCACCTCCCACAGGCCCTCGTCCGGGTCGCGCCAGTGGTCCTCCAGGAACCGCATGAACGAGTTGATCAGCGCCCAGACATGACGCTCCATCGGGACGCCGGCCGTCAGCGCCAGGTACAGGGTGTCTATCACCTCCCCGTACACGTCCAGCTGCAACTGGTCCACCGCCGCGTTGCCGAAGCGGACCGGGGCCGAGCCCTCGTAGCCGGGGAACCAGTCGGCGGTGAACTCGGTCAGCCTGCGCTCGCCGGCCACCCCGTACATGGTCTGCAGGTCGGCCGGGTCACCGGCGATGGCGCGCAGCAGCCACTCGCGCCAGGCCGACGCCTCCTCGACGTAGCCGCTGCGCAGCAGCGCGGACAGGGTCATGGTGGAGTCGCGGAGCCAGCAGAAGCGGTAGTCCCAGTTGCGCTCGCCGCCGATCTCCTCGGGCAGCGCGGCGGTGGCGGCGGCGACGATCCCGCCGGTGGGCTCGAAGGTCAGCGCCTTCAGCACGATCAGCGAGCGCATCACCGGATCCCGGTAGGGGCCGCGGTACCTGCTCACCGAGGCCCACTCCTGCCAGCCCCGCAGGGTCTCCTGGAGCGACTTCTCGGCGTCCTGCCGGGGCGGGGTCGAGTGGTGCGAGGGCATCCAGCTCAGCACTATCGGGATCCGGTCGCCGGCGTTGACGTCGAAGTGGCCGAAGGTGGCGAAGTCCTTGCCGAAGGTGCGGATCGAGGAGTGCCCGCGCATCCACACCGAGTCGGGTCCGGCCACGGCCACCCGGTGGTGGTCGGTGCGCCGCATCCACGGCACCACCCGGGCGTAGTCGAAGCGCAGCCGCATCTCCGCGTGCATCCGCACGCTGCCCGAGACGCCCTCGACGATCCGCATCACATCAGGGGTGCGGTCCCGCTGCGGCATGAAGTCGATCACCTTGACGGTGCCGGTGCCGGTCTCCCAGACCGTCTCCAGGACCAGGCTGTCGCCCACGTAGGAGCGGCTGGTGCACTCCTCGGCGCCCTCCGGCGCCAACCGCCAGGCGCCGTGCTGCTCGTCGCCGAGCAGGGCCGCGAAGCAGGTGGGGGAGTCGAACCGGGGCAGGCAGAGCCAGTCGATGGAGCCGTCCCGGCCGACCAGGGCCGCTGTCTGCAGATCCCCGATCAGCGCATAGTCCTCGATACGTCCGGGCATGTGTGCGTTCCCCCTCACTCCGAAAGGCCGGCAACTCCTGCTCGGACGCTACTCCCCGGCCGCCCCGGCAGGGGCGGCAACCGACTCCTGTGGCGTGTCCGTGCCGGAATCACCCGGCACTTCGTCACCTCGGGCCGCGCCGGTCGCCGCGGTCGGCCCGGTCGTCCTGGCCGCCTGCGTGGCCAGGAAAGCGGCCTTCCTCTCGGCGACCAGGGCCTTGCGCTCCTTGTCCTTGACCTCCCGGCGCAGCAGCGCGCCCCAGGCGGCCGGGACCAGCAGCGCGAACAGCCACCACTGGACCGCGTACGGCAGGTGCACGCCCTTGCCGACCACGGCCATGCTGTAGCTGTTCGTGCTGTCGGGCAGCGGCACCAGCTCGGCCGAGTCGGCGGCCGGGGCGGTCGGGGTGGTGTGCAGCAGCTGCAGATAGCCGGCCAGCACCGGCTCCGGCTGGTGCGCGGCCTGCTGGGCGCTGTCGATCAGCATGAACTGACGGCCCGGCAGGCCCTTGACGTCGCGGATGCCGCTGACGGCGGTGGTCTCGTCGGGCTGCAGCAGACCGGTGACGGTGACGGTGCCGCCCGGCGCACCGGGCACCTTGGGGTACTGGTCGCCGGTGGTGTTCCCCGGGTCCACCCAGCCCCGGTTCACCAGCACCGCGTCGCCGTCCGCCAGGATCAGCGGGGTGACCACGTAGTAGCCGATGGCGTCGCCGGCCGCGTCGGTGCGGTGCCGGACCACGAACTGGTGCGCGGTGTCGTAGTGGCCGGTGGCCGAGACGTTCCGGTAGCGCTCGCTCCCGGGCACGGTGCTGCCCGGCCGGGTCAGCGACTCGACCGCGACCGGCTGGGACGCCAGGTTGTCCGAGATCAGCCGGTTGCCGTCGTTGGTCTGCTGGTAGCGGTGGAACTGCCACATGCCCAGCAGGTACATCACCGGGATCAGTACGAAGAAGACCAGAGTCAGGATCACCCAGCGCCGGGTCAGCAGGATGCGGAGCACCCTTCGAAGGTACCCCCGCCCGATCTGCCCCCTTACGGCGGGTACCGGGCTCCGGCCGCCGGGGCCGGGTCGGCTCCGCCCGCTCCGCCCGCTCAGCCCTGCCGCTGCTGCGGCACGACCGCCTGCAGCAGGTGCAGGAACGCGGCCTCGTCCACCACCGGGGTGCCGACCTCGCGGGCGCGCCGCGCCTTGGTGGTCCAGCCGCCCGGCTCATTGGTGACCAGCAGGCTGGTCCGGCTGCTCACCGAACCGGCCACATGGAGCCCGGCCTCGGTCAGCCGGTCCTCCAGCAGCTCGCGGTCGGTGGCGGTGTCGCCGCTGATCGCCACCCGCATCCCCTGCACCAGCGGCTGCTCGGGCGCCCACCGGCCCGGGTTCGGGTACGGGCAGGCCGGCCGCCGCCGGGCCGGACGGTAGGGGCTCCAGCCGGCGCCGCGGGCGGAGCCGCCGCGCATGCCGCCGCCGGACGTGTCGGTCCCGTCGTCCGCGAGGTGGTCCACCAGCGCGGGGGCCACGCACGGCTGGAACGGCAGCGGCAGGCCCGCCTCCACCGCCAGCCGCAGGCTGGGCCGGAACACCTCGGCCAGCACTCGCGCGTCGTCCAGCGCGTGGTGCGCCTGACGGGGGATCACCCCGAAGTGGCCGGCCAGGGTACCGAGCCTGTGGTTGGCCAGCGGCAGCCGCAGGTCCCGGGCCAGCACGATGGTGCACAGCCGCTGCTCGACCGGGGCCCGGCCACCCATCCGGGCGTACTCACGGGAGATCATCGACCAGTCGAAAAGGGCGTTGTGGGCGACCAGCACCCGCCCGGACAGCTGCTCGGCCAGCCGGTCGGCGATCTCCGGGAAGGTGGGCGCGCCCTCCAGGTGCTCGCTGGTCAGACCGTGGATCCAGACCGGACCCGGATCGCGCTCCGGGTTGACCGGGGTGTACCAGTGGTCCAGCACCTCGCCCCGCGGGTCGAGCCGGTAGACACCCACCGAGACGATCCGGTCGGTGCGGCCCAGGCCGGTCGTCTCCACGTCCACCACGGCCCAGCCGCCGTCGGGATAGGGGTGGGCCGCGCGCTGCGCGTCGCTGTCGTCCAGGCGGCTGGTTTCCATGGTCGTCCAGAATACGGGCCACCCCTGACAGCTCCCGCCATGGCAGCCGTACCCCGGCGGGCGGAATATCGTGGTCCGTGAGCCATGCGAGACTTGTTCGCTTTTGCCGTTCGAGAGATTGAGAACCGTCCATGCGCGCCACCGTGATCCACGGCCCCCATGACATCCGGATCGAGGACGTCCCCGACGCCGCGATACAGAAGCCCACGGACGCGGTGGTACGCACCGTGCTGGCCTGTATCTGCGGCAGCGACCTCTGGGCCTACCGCGGTGTCGCGGAGCGCGAGCCCGGGCAGCGGATCGGACACGAGTTCCTGGGCGTGGTCGAGGCGGTCGGCACGGACGTGCGCGGCTTCAGGCCGGGCGACCTGGTGGTGGCCCCGTTCGTCTGGTCGGACGGTGTCTGCGAGTTCTGCGTCGAGGGGCTGCAGACCTCCTGCCCGCACGGCGGCTTCTGGGGCAGCCCCGGCTCCGACGGCGGGCAGGGCGAGGCGGTCCGGGTCCCCTTCGCCGACGGCACCCTGGTCCAGTTGCCCCAGGAGGCCGCCTCCGACCAGCGGTTGCTGACCGCGCTGCTGGCGCTCTCCGACGTGATGGCGACCGGCCACCACGCCGCCGTCGCGGCCGGGGTGCGGCCCGGGTCGACCGTCGCGGTGGTCGGCGACGGCGCGGTGGGCCTGTGCGGGGTCCTGGCCGCCAGGCGGCTCGGCGCGGACCGGATCATTGCGATGGGCCGCCATGGGGCCCGTACCGCGATCGCCCGGAAGTTCGGCGCCACCGACATCGTCGCCGAGCGCGGCGAGGCGGCGGTGGCCGCGGTCCAGGAACTGACCGGCGGGGTCGGCGCACACGCCGTGCTGGAGGCGGTGGGCACCGAGGAGTCCATGCGCACCGCGATCTCCATCGCCCGCGACGGCGGCGCGGTCGGCTACGTCGGCGTGCCGCACGGCGGCAGCGCGGGCGTCGACATCGGCCAGATGTTCGGCCGCAACGTCGCCCTGCGCGGCGGCGTCGCCCCGGCCCGCGCCTACATCCCGGAACTGCTCGCCGACGTCCTGAACGGCACCATCGACCCCTCCCCGGTCTTCGACGCAGCGGTCGGCCTGGACGGCGTCCCCGGCGGCTACAAGGCCATGGACGAGCGCACGGCGCTCAAGGTCAAGATCACCTTCTGACGGTTGTTCGGCTGCGGACCGTAGTCGGTTGACCGCGCAGTTCCCCACGGCCCTTCAAGGGGCGCGGGGAACTGCGCGGTCAACCCTGCTCAAGCCGCACCAGCGAACCCGCCCTACCGAAACGCCGCCTGCCCGGTCAGCGCCTGACCGATCACCAACTGGTGCATCTCCACGGTGCCTTCGTACGTCAGCACCGACTCCAGGTTGTTGGCGTGCCGCATCACCGGGTAATCGTAGCTGATCCCGTTGGCGCCCAGAATCGTCCTCGCGGTCCGGGCGATCCCGATCGCCTCGCGGACGTTGTTGAGCTTGCCGTAGCTCACCTGCTCCGGACGGAGCGTCCCCGCGTCCATCCGCCGCCCCAGGTGCAGGGCCAGCAGCAGCCCCTTGTTGAGCTCCAGCGACATGTCCGCGAGCTTGGCCTGGGTGAGCTGGAACCCGGCGATCGGCCGACCGAACTGCTCGCGGCCGATGCTGTACTCGCGAGCGGCCTCCAGACAGCTGCGGGCGGCGCCCAACGCCCCCCAGACGATGCCGTAGCGGGCCTGGTTGAGACAGCTCAGCGGTCCCTTCAGCCCGCTGACCTCCGGCAGCGCCGCCGCCGCGGGCAGCCGGACACCTTCCAGCACCAGCTCGCTGGTGACCGAGGCCCGCAGCGAGCCCTTGTGCTTGATCTCCGGCGCCGAGAAGCCGGGGGTGTCGGTCGGCACGACGAACCCCCGGATGCCGTCGTCGGTCCGGGCCCAGACCACAGCGACGCCGGCCACCGAGCCGTTGGTGATCCACATCTTGCGGCCGTCCAGCACCCAGTCGGCGCCCTCGCGCTTGGCGCGGGTCCGCATCGAGGCGGGGTCGGAGCCGTGGTCGGGCTCGGTCAGCCCGAAGCAGCCGATGGTCTCACCGGCCGCCATCCCGGGCAGCCACTGCTGCCGCTGCTCCTCCGAGCCCCAGCGGTGGATCGCGTACATCGCCAGCGAGCCCTGGACCGAGACCAGTGAGCGCAGCCCGGAGTCGGCGGCCTCCAGCTCCAGGCAGGCCAGTCCGTACTGGACCGCGGAGGCCCCGGCGCAGCCGTAGCCCTCCAGGTGCATGCCGAGCGCGCCGATCGAGCCCAGCTCCCGGGCCAGCTCGCGCACCTCCGGCAGTTCGCCGCGCTCGTACCAGTCGGCGATGTGCGGCAGCACCCGGTCGGCGCACCAGGCGCGGACCGTGTCGCGGACCGCCAGTTCCTCCGCGTCGAACAGGTCGTCCAGCCCCAGCGGGTCGCGGGGGTCGAGTGCGCTCTTGGGCATGCCGGAACCTCGTCGTCGCAGCTGGCCGTCGTCCGTGGCGGCCGGATACCGCCATGATTCCAAGCCCGCCGGGAACGGTGCAGCAGCCGGACCGGTGAGATCCGCCACCTGGCCCGCCGCCGACCCGCTGTGCCAGTTCCCGATCCAGGGGCCCAGCCCAGGCCTAGCCCGGCCGCCGCAGCGAGGCGAAACTCAGCACCGGCATCGGTACGGACGGCCCCAGCGGCAGCCCGTGCGGATGCCGGACGTTGGCAGGCGGCGGCACCGGTGCGATCGCCCGCTCCAGCCGGACCGTCCCGAAGGGCGGCCGGAGCGGATCGGGATCGGAACCGGGACCGGGCTCGGGCTCGGAGCCGCGGCTCCGGGATGTGGGGCGCCTGGGCATGGCAGACCTCCGCAGCTGTCCCGCAGGGACGGTGCGCACTCGAAGGGGTTCCCTCTGGACAACGACGCACCCCGCCCTCCGGTATCGGGCTGGTGGCTTGATCGGTAGAGGAATTCATCGACAAAGCAGCTCTGAGCTCGCCGGGGCCGGGGTTGGGGACCGAGGCCAGGGGCCGGTGATCCGCTTCAGGTTCTACCCTGGAAGGCAGTCAAGGGGAGCAGGCCGTCATGCTGATCGACACTTTCGGGCGCCGCGCAGTCGATCTGCGCGTGTCGCTGACCGACCGCTGCAATCTGCGCTGCACCTATTGCATGCCCGAGCAGGGCCTCCAGTGGCTGCCCAAACCCGAACTGCTGACCGATGCGGAGATCGTCCGCCTGGTACGCCTGGCCGTCACCGGTCTCGGCGTGACCGAGGTGCGCTTCACCGGCGGCGAGCCGCTGCTGCGGCCCGGCCTGGTCGGCATCGTCGCCGCCTGCGCGGCACTGGACCCGCGCCCCGAACTGTCGCTCACCACCAACGGCGTCGGCCTGGCCCGCACCGCCGCCGCGCTGCGCGAGGCCGGGCTGGACCGGGTCAATGTCTCCCTGGACACCCTGGACCCGGAGACCTTCAAGACCCTCACCCGCCGCGACCGCCTGGACGACGTGGTGGCCGGCCTGGCCGCCGCCGAGGCGGCGGGGCTGCGCCCGGTGAAGGTCAACAGCGTGCTGATGCGCGGGGTCAACGACCACCAGGCCGCCGACCTGCTCGACTGGTGCCTGGACCGCGGCTACGAACTGCGCTTCATCGAGCAGATGCCGCTGGACGCCCAGCACGGCTGGGACCGCACCGACATGGTCACCGCCGAGGAGATCCTGACCCGGCTCGGCGAGCGCTTCACCCTCACCCCCGAGCCGGACGAGCGGCGCGGCGCGGCCCCCGCGGAGCGCTGGCTGGTGGACGGCCGGACCGGAGCGGACGGCGGCCCGGCCCGGGTCGGCGTGATCGCCAGCGTCACGCGTCCGTTCTGCCGGGCCTGCGACCGGACCCGGCTCACCGCCGACGGCCAGATCCGCAACTGCCTGTTCGCGACCGAGGAGACCGATCTGCGCGCCGCACTGCGCGACGGCTCGGGCGACGAGGCCGTCGCCGAGCTGTGGCGCAAGGCCATGTGGGGCAAGAAGGCCGGGGCCGGCATCGACGCCCCCTCGTTCCACCAGCCGGACCGCCCGATGTCCGCCATCGGCGGCTGAGCAGGCGATACTCCAGGGATGAGTACCGAGGAGATCCCGCGCTGTTCCGCGAAGGGCTGCCGGCAGGCCGCCGTCTGGGTCCTGGCCTGGAACAACCCCAAGCTGCACACCCCCGAGCGCCGCAAGACCTGGCTCGCCTGCGAGGAGCACAAGGAGCACCTGTCGGACTTCCTCGACCTGCGGGGCTTCCTCAAGGACGTCGTCCCGTTCGCCGACTGGAGCGAATGACGGCCTGCTGAACGACGGCCCGCCGAAGCACGGCCCACCGAAGCACGACCCACCGAATGACGACATGGAGATGCCGGGCAACCACGGGGGGAGCTGCCCGGCATCCGTCCATCGGTTCCGGCGCGAGCGCCGGACGCGAGTGAAGTATTGCATGCACAAACGGCCGCTGAGACGGGGAAACGAGAAAATCCGATGACCCGCTCTTAGGGTTCTGTTAATGCTGGAAGGACCCTGGGAGAATCCTGTGAGTCAGTTCGCCGGCGGCGCCGTCGTAGCGGTCGGCGCCGGAGCGGCCGTCCCGGGCTCCAGCATCGGCTGCGGCTGGTGCCCGACGTAGCTGTCCGGCATGCCCGGCGAGTTCTCACGGCCGGCGTTGGCGACCACGACGGCCAGGTAGGGGATGAATATCCCGCCGACCAGCGCGATGATCGCGACGATCCGGGATTCCTTCCAGAGCACCACGGCCAGGATCACGCAGAGCGTGCGCACCGCCATGGCGATCATGTAGCGACGCTGCCGCCCGCGCACGTCCTCGGTGAGGCTCGAACGAGCCCCGGTGATGCGTACGACTTCGGCCTTGCCCTTGGACTTCCCCATGCCGTCACGGTACGCCGCGCCACGTGCGGCATCATGGGCGGGGCGGCCGGTTTCTCGGGATTTCCCCCACCGGGCGCCCCGCCCGTCCCAGCGGCCCGTCAGGACGCCTGGCTCACCGAGCTCATGTTGAAGTCGGACACCCGCACCGGCGGCATCGCGGCCCGGGTGAACCAGTCCGACCACTCCCGAGGCAGGCAGCGCTCGGTCCGTCCGGCCTCGGTGATCCGGCCCAGCAGGTCCACCGGCGACTCGTTGAAGCGGAAGTTGTTGACCGCCCCGGTGACCTCGCCGTTCTCCACCAGGTAGACGCCGTCCCTGGTCAGCCCGGTCAGCAGCAGGGTGGCCGGGTCCACCTCGCGGATGTACCACAGGCAGGTCAGCAGCAGCCCGCGCTCGGTGCGGGCCACCATCTCCTCCAACGAGGCGGTGCCCCCCGCGTCCACGACGAGGTTGTCCGGCCCGGGCCGGACCGGCAGGCCGGTCAACCCGGCCGAGTGGCGGGTCGTCAGCAGATTGGCCAGTTCGCCGTCCCTGATCCAGTCGGTCGGCTCGATCGGCAGCCCGTTGTCGAAGGCCGAGTGGTCCCCGCCGGAGGCGTGGGTGATCACGAACGGAGCCGACTCCAGTCCCGGGTAGGCCGGGTCGCTGCGCAGCGTCACCGGCAGCTGCGCCAACCGGTCGCCGATCCGACTCCCGCCACCGGGCCTGGAGAACACCGTCCGGCCCTCCACCGCGTCCCGGCCGCCCGCCGACCAGCTCAGGTAGACCATCAGATCGGCCAGCGCCGACGGCGGCAGCAGCGTCTCGTAGCGGCCGGCCGGCAGGTCGATCCGGCGATCACCCCAGGCCAGCCGCTGGGCGAGCTGCTCCTCCAGGGCCGCCGGGTCGACGTCGGTGAAGTCCCGGGTCGCCGCGCCGGCCCAGGCCGAGCCGGACAGGTCCGCGGTCTTGGCGTTGAGCTCGACCGTGCCGGTCGGCTGGTCGTGCCGCAGCCGCAGGCCGGTGGAGCTGCCCAGGTAGGTCGAGGTCATCGAGTGGTTGGCGAAGCCGTACAGCAGCCGGCCGCTCTTCCGGGCCCGGGCGAAGGACTCGCCGAGCGCCGGGGCGAAAGCGGCGAAGACGTCCACGCCGGTCTCCGCGGGCTCGGCGGTGAAGTCGGCCGCGGCCGGACCGTACGGCTGCACCAGCGGCTGGGCGTCCTCGGCCGGGCCCGCCTCACGGGCCGCCGCCTCGGCCGCCCGGACCAGCGACTCCAGCCCTTCCGCGGTGACCGCCTCGCGGGAGACCACCCCGGAGGCCGTCCCCTCCCGGCCGTCCACCGTGGCGATCACCGTCAGCGTCCGGCCCCGGGTCACCCCGTTGGTGGTCAGCGCATTGCCGGCCCAGCGCAGATTGGCGTTGGACTCCTCGTCCGCGATGACCACGCAGCCGTCGCCGCGCGAGAGTTCGAGCGCCCGCTCGACCAGCTCCGAAGGGCTCGCGGCCCTTGCCTGGAGAGACATCAGCGACCGGCCTCCTGCTGCGTGTTGAGAATGTTGACGCCTCGGAACAGAGCCGAGGGGCAGCCGTGCGACACCGCCGCCACCTGGCCCGGCTGGGCCTTGCCGCAGTCGAAGGCCCCGCCCAGCTGATAGGTCTGCGGGCCGCCGACGGCCTCCATCGAGCCCCAGAAGTCGGTGGTGGTGGCCTGGTAGGCGAAGTCCTTGACCTGTCCGGCCAGCCGTCCGCCGCGGATCCGGTACGCCCGCTGTCCGGTGAACTGGAAGTTCACCGACCGGGCTCCGGAGAAAGAGCCATGGTCGGCGTTTTCGCAGGTCAGGGGGTGTTTCACGACGAGACCACTCTCCCTGTTGATACCGGTACATACAGGACGGCACCGGTACCCGTGACGACCTGGTGCCGATCTCCGACAGGCAGTCTCTCAGCGTGCCGAGGTTCCGCCAAGGCAGTATCCCTCCGTGGCTGCCGACGGTTGGCGAGATCTGATGCATGAGTCGCCTCCGTCCCTGTTGGCATGACTCTCCCGATGAGGCGTCAGGAGGCTGCGGTCCACTCCGGACTGGCCGCTGGTAGCTCTGCCTCCGCGCGACCGCGCATGGAGGTCGCTCCGATGTCGTCGGGCTGGAGGAGCCCAGTGAGCACTCGGGTGAGGATGCGCTCGAAGAGCGATTCCGACGAATCATGGGTCTCGGGCGGCTGCCCGGTCAGGGCGGTGGCGAGGTGCGGGTGGTGGCCTGCCATGGCGACCTGGGTGAGATATTCCGCCTGGGCCTGCTGCCACTGCGGGATGGTCTGCCCGGCGAGACGTTGGATCACCTCGGCGCGGGTCAGAGTGGAGACGACGGCATTGAGGATCGCGATGGCCTCCAGCTTGGTCCGGGGACTGACGTCGAGGTCGGCCAGCGCGGCCAGGGCGTGCTCCAGGTAGGTGACCGCGTGCGGTCCCATCGGGGTCCTCGTCGCGGTCGCGTCGAGCAGCCATGGGTGCGCGAGGTAGACGTCCCTGCTCTGCCGGGCCAGGGTGAGCAGGCTTTCGAGCCAGTGTCCGAAGCCGAGTGCGGCGTAGGAGATCTCTCCGTTGACCTGGTCGATCATCAGTTCCAGTAGTTCGTCGCGGGTGGCGACGTAGCGGTAGAGGGATGCCGGTCCGGCCCCGAGGGCGACCGCCACGGCCCGCATGGTGACGGCGGGCAGGCCGTCCGTGTCGGCCAGGGCGATCCCGGCGGCGGCGATGCGGTCGCGGTCGAACGTGGGCGTCGGGCCGCGTCCGGCGCGTTCGGGGCGCAGCCAGATGCTGTGGGCGGTCGGCTCGGTCATGGCCCCTCCTTTTCTGCGAACGGCGTATGCAGTATCTTAGGCCATATGAACTGCGAACATAGATCGCAGTAAAGGAAGGAGAGTAGACATGCCCCAGATGCAGCCGCAGCAGGAGTGGACGCCGACCCGGTATGCGCACAACGGCGACGTGCAGGTGGCCTTCGACCAGCTGAAGGGCTCAGAGGGCGAACCGCTGCTGCTCATCATGGGCTTGGCCACCGCCCGGTTCTGGTGGCCAGCCGGACTGTGCCAGGCCTTCGCCGACGCCGGTTTCGCGGTGGCCCGCTACGACCAGCGCGACGCCGGCCAGTCGACCCGGATGCCGGACACCGCCACCGACAACCCCTTCAAGGCCCTGTTCGCCAAGCACGGCGACGCCTACACCTCCGAGGACATGACCGACGACGCCATCGCAGTGATGGACGAACTCGGCTGGGAACGAGCCCATGTCTTCGGCCACTCCCTGGGCGGCGCGATCGCCCAGCGAATCGCGCTGCGACACCCCGACCGGGTGCTCAGCGTCACCTCCTCGGCGGCCCTGCCCAGCGACGTCTCTGGGCTGGGGGTCCTGCGCTACCTGCGGTTCGGCCTGCTCGCCAAGCTCGCCCGTACCAAGTTCCCCGAGGGCCGCGAGGGCGACATCGAGGCCGCCCTCACCGTCTGGCGCGGCATCGCCTCCCCCGGCTACCTCTTCGACGAGGCCGCGGCCCGCGCCTGGGTCGAGGCCGACGTGGACAGCGGCCCGCGCGACACCAAGGCGCAGAGCCGCCAGATCGGCGCCCAGTGGCACGGCCCCGGGCTCAAGGACCTGCGCCGACCCACCCTGGTCCTGCACGGCGAGCAGGACCCGATCCTGCGCGTCAGCGCGGGCCGCGCCACCGCCCGGGCCATCGACGGCGCCCGCCTGGTGACCTACCCGGGCGTCGGCCACGACCTCCCCGCCGCCCTGTGGACCGACATTGCCCGCCAGGTCAGCCACATGGCGGTCCGTCAGTTGCGGTCAGGCGTGCTCGGGCAGCCGCTGGGCGAGTGACAGCCGGGTGCACTCCGGCGTCCTGGGCACGGTGGCCATCTTGGCGGATCGTTGAGGCGCCGGACGCGGCAGGATGCCACCTCTCGTGATCCACTTCCGCCGATCGGCCCGCCTGTCATGCCCGTTGCCCCGGCCTGCCCGGTAGTCGTAACCGCTGCCGAGCGCGAGCGGTTGAAGAAGATGGCCTACGGCCACAAGACCCCGTACCGGTTACAGCGGCGGGCGGAGATCGTCCTGCACGCAGCACGGGGGCGCTCCAACGCGCGCATCGCCCGCGAGACGGGCCTGCACCTGGACACCGTGAGGACCTGGCGGAACCGGTTCGCAGACGGCGGGCTGCCGGGCATGGTTGACCGGAAGCGAACCGGGCGTCCCGCCCGCTTCACCCCCGTGCAGGTCCCCGAGGCCAAGGCGACCTGACCCAGGTCCGGGACCGGCTCCGAGCATTCGAAGACCAGCTGACCGCACCGAGCGACAAGGACCCATGTCCGGGCTCCCGGGGACGGCTGGTCCTTCGACGTGTGGGAGTGCGCCCAGCCACCTCGGGGCGAGTCGAGCCGGGTGTCGGCGCGCGAGGCTGCTGCGGGGCGGTCAGATCAGGAGCAGGGTCTTGCCCAGGGCGCTTCGGCTTTCGATCGCGGCGTGCGCGTCCGCGGCATGCTCCAGGGGATAGGTCTGTCCGATGACTGGCCGAACCCGGCCCGCTACCGCCTCTGCCATGATCTGGTCGGCCCACTGGTGCATCCGTTGCCGGAACACGTACGGCTGCTCGATTCCGATCACCTCGACTGCGCGCCGCTGCGCTTCCACCGGGTCGATCACTGTCAGTTGACCGCTGGCGGCGCCGTGCACGGAGAAGCGGGCATGGCGGGCTGTCACCTCGAACGCGGCCCGGCCGATCTCCCCGCCCACGCCGTCGAACACCACATCGACTCCGGTGCCGCCGGTCGCCTGGAGGACCTGCTCGGTCCAGTCCGGTGCGGAGTAGTCGACCGCGGCCTCGGCTCCCAGGCTGCGGATCAGGTCGAGCTTCCGGGCCCCGCGGGCCAGCCCGATGACCCTGGCGCCGGGTGCCTGCGCCAACTGCACCAGCAGGCTGCCGACTCCGCCGGCCGCCGCTTCGACCAGCACCCACTCCCCGGGACCGATCCGGGCCCCCTCGACCAGGCCCGTCGCGGTGCTGCCGTCCGAGTGGGCCTCAGGGACGCCGAGATCGCTGCGGCGACTGGCGACCGGCGTCGGGGGGTCAAGCGCGACTTCGACGGTGACGGCAACATCAAGCCCGATGCCATCGCTCGACACCTGCACGCCACGGGGCCACGGGGCACGAGATCGAGCTGCAGCTCGTGCTGGCCGGGGGGAGGCGGAAGGCAGTTGCCGGGGCCACCTGCGGGCTGGCTGTGCTGCTGGACAGGCGAGCGACGACCGACTCGAACGGGTGAACTTACGCCACGCGCGGACATGTCCAACTGTTACGGGGGAAGTGTTGCGATCACTTCGATTGTTGCGAATACTGCGAATAGGGGAATGGAGGTACCACCGCCATGGCATCCACCACACAGGGGCGGAAGATCGCCCCAGGAGCCGTAGACGCCGAGGAAGCCGCACGAGCGCTGCGCCGCATCAGGGACTACCTGGACCACACCACCCAGCCCGACGCGGACATAGAGATCCACTTTGAGACGGGAGACAAGGACGTCCTCGTACTCCCACGCCCAGTCGCCGACATGTTCGCATCCGTCCTGGCCACCCTCGCCAACGGTCAAGGCGTCCAGCTCATGCCCGTCAACGCCGAGCTCACCACCCAGCAGGCCGCAGACATGCTCAACGTCTCCCGGCCCTACTTGATCCGCCTGCTCGAAGCCAACGAGATCCCTCACCGACTCGTCGGCCGCCACCGCCGAATCCGCTTCGAGGACATCATGAACTACCTACGCGAAGACGACCGCAAACGCCAAGACGCAGCAGGCGAGCTCACCCAGCTTGACCAGGAGCTGGGGCTGGTCTGAGTCATGGCCTTCGTAGTCGTGTACGACGCGTGCGTGCTCTACCCGAACACCCTGCGTGACCTGCTTGTCCGGGTAGGCCAGCGGCGCCTCTTCCAGGCCAAGTGGACGGACCAGATCCTCGATGAAGTGGACACGGCCCTTGCCCGCATCCCACTGGACCCAGAGAAGATGGCCGCCAGGCGCAAACTCATGAACGCGGCAATCCGCGACTGCCTCGTCACCGGGTACGAGCCCATCATCGACGGGCTCGTACTCCCGGACCCAGACGACCGACACGTGCTCGCCGCCGCCATCAAGGCCGGCGCACAGGTCATCGTCACGTCGAACCTGAAGGACTTCCCCGCCGACGCGCTCGCCCAGTGGGGAATCGAGGCCAAGAGCCCCGACGACTTCGTGATGGACCTGCTCGGCATGGACGACCGGGTCGTCTACGCCTGCGCGGAAGCCATCGCGTCCAGCCGGCGGAATCCACCGGGAACCCTCGAAGACGTCCTTCTGCAGCTTGAGAAGTCCGGGCTGATCGAGTCCACCACCGCCCTGCGGTCTGGGCCGAGCACCGACTGAGTACACAGCGCCCGCCCTCCTCCGGGAGGGCGGGCGCCTCCATGCCAGCCGACTCTGGCTGCCTGGACCGCCCCGAACTCTGCGCAGACTGAGCGGCAGATTCGGATCAATTCACCAGCTTAAAGCGGGTCATTTTGCACTACGACTGGGCTTGATCGTTTTACATGACGCTCAACCGATCAGCGGTGTAGACCTGGTGCCACCCTGGGGGACCGTCGCCGCCTTATTGGCGGCCGGACTCCTCGGAGGTGTTGAGGATGTTGACGCCGCGGAACAGGGCCGAGGGGCAGCCGTGGGACACGGCCGCGACCTGGCCCGGCTGGGCCTTGCCGCAGTTGAACGCCCCTGCAAGCAGGTAGGTTTGGGGTCCTCCGACGGCCTCTAGGGAGCCCCAGAAGTCGGTGGTGGTGCCCTGGTAGGCCAGGTCCTTGACCTGGCCGGCCAGCTTCCCGGCCTTGATCCGGTATGCCCTCTGTTGGGTGAACTGGAAGTTCACCGACCGGCCTGCGGGGAAAGAGTCATGACCGGCGTTTTCGCAGGTCAGGGGGTATTTCACGACTAGACCACTCTCCCTGTTGATACCGGTACATACGGGACGGTACGGGTACCCGTGACGACCTGGTGCCGACCTTCGACGGGTAGTCTCCCAACGTGCGGAGGTCCCGCCAAGGCAGTATCCCCTGTGGTCGCCAGCTGTCGGCGAGATCCGATGCGAGCACCGCCTCCGTCCCCACCCCAGATGCGGGGGGACGGGCTCCTGAGTCTGTCCGCATCGCTTTGCTCAAGGTGGCGCGTGATCTGACCGCTGGATTGCGGGTCGCGACGGGCGGCGGGTCACGGCTCTCCATGGCGTTCCGCGGGCTCGTCGCTGCTGGCGTTTTCAGGCTGGGATCGTTCCTTCTGAATGAGCTGGCGGGCACGGTATCCGGGTGCTAGGTGTCCTACGCCCATGATCCTTGGGAGTACCGTGCCCGCACGGCATCTTCCCCCGGGCAGCGCCTTACCGCCTCGGGGCTTCGGAAAAGTTGCTGGTTGTCTGTCAATTGATCTATTTGATCGGGTTCGCTGCCTGCAGTTCTACCCGTTGTTCTTTCGAGGGCAGGGGGCGGCGGTCGCCGATGCGCTGCTCCTGGATGGAGTGTCCTCCAGGAATTGGTGCATGCTGCCGCTGTGCAGAATGCGCGGTCCAGCCGGTGGGTGGTTGCCGGATCCGAATATCCGGTGCACCGGGCAATTCGGGTGCCGTAGGGTCGGGCCAGCACGTGAGGAGCTGGCATGGCCAAGTCGCCAATGCGTCGTCCGTCGGCGGAGGAAAACCTCGC
Organism: Streptacidiphilus carbonis; assembly: GCF_000787775.1. GTDB lineage: Bacteria > Actinomycetota > Actinomycetes > Streptomycetales > Streptomycetaceae > Streptacidiphilus > Streptacidiphilus carbonis. The sequence continues at coordinate 133,075 of NZ_BBPM01000020.1, forward strand.
CGTCGAGCAGTACCCCCGTCTGAACGAGCGCTTCTACGCCTCCGACCCGCCGGGCTATTTCCAGGAGCGCTTGAATCTTCTGATGTTGTCGGCGGGAAAGAAAGCTGACCTCGACGCCCTGTTGGTCGACGGCGTTCACTTCGGCTCGCTGAGGGCCCATATCGACGTCTCCGCCGCGACGGAATTCGACGAGCAGGCCCATCAGGCATTCGTCTCTGCCGAGGCCGAGGTGTTGCTGCACCACGCGTCCGAGGCGCTGCTGCGGCTGTACTTCGCCCATGCGGACAACGCCCCCTGTCCGTGGCTGGAGTGCGCCAAGCTGACAAGCTTCGCGCAGTTCAAGGAGCAAGTGGTCCAGCTTCGCGACTCACGCACATCCCAGGAGCAGGTCGCCCGGGTGTTTCTCGGCGGAACACCTGCTGTTCCCGACGAGCAGTGGACGCGGAGTGCCGCGACGGTGGGCCGCTTCCTGCGGGTGGTGGCCGGCCGCGTCCTTGGCGATGCGCATCTCTACAACGCGGCCAAGCACGGGTTCGCGGTGCTCGCTAGACCGGTGGGGCTCTCGGTGACGAACGATGTCACGGGCAGCACCATCAGCGGCAGCGGCCAGGGCGTCAGTTTCCTGGAGAAGCAGGGCGGTGACGGCGGCCCGATGTGGCACACGACGACGCGATGGCTGAGCGCCGAGCAGACACTGCTGCTGGTCTCCCTGGTCATCGCACAGATGCGGAGCCTTTGGGACGTGGCCCGCCACCGCTACCTCGGGGCTGCCATCGAAGGTGTGCACGTCGTTTCAGCCGAGGCTCTGGATGCTGCGGTGGCGCCGGTGCCCGGGCACATCATCACCCGCATGAGCGCGTCGCTTGACTACTACTCGGTCCCGGAGAGTAAGCAGAACTCCTCTAGCGCCAGCCAATTAACAGGTGCGTAGATCTCCGTCGGCTCCGGCTGAGCATGCGCTCGGGGGTGCTGCCGGTAGGGTCAGGCGACGGCTTCGTGCCATTCCCGCAGGGCGCGTTCGGCGTCCAGTTCGGCTTGTCGGCGCCGCTCGCGTGCTTCGGCGGCTTTCGTCTCCAGGAGGGCAGGAGGTCTCCCAGCCTGGTCTCCAGGGGTGTGCGGGCGCTGGGCCGCCCCGTGCGAACCGGTGCCCTTGGCGATGCTGCCGACGTATCGGCCGGCGGGCAGGACCTGCTTGGCCGCGGTCCGGCCGCGCTCGGTCAGCCGCCAGGTCTGCAGAGCGGTCTCGGTATTGCCGTCCGAGGTGACCAGCCCGACCTCGCCCAAGTCGTGGAGCACGGCGCGGGCGAAATTGTTCTCCTACGCGTCCGGGTGCAGCAGCCGCCGCATCTGGGGCTGTTGACGACCTTGAGCACCCCCCAGGGCCAGCAGCAGCGTCGACAGCCGGTCCCGATGCGTCGGCGTCCGGCCGCCGGTTGATCAAACCCGGTGCGGCTGGCGCACGACTGGGACGACAATCAGCGCGACCGGTCCGCATCACAGAAAGGAGCGGCGGCGTGAACGAGCTCCGCTTCGAGGGCGCAGGGAAGTACATGGTCGACGTCCAAGCGGACAGCCTGTGGATCCACAAGGGCATGGGCGCCCACTGGCTGGAGGTCCAGCTGGCGGTGACCGCCCCCGAGGACTGGCCCGGCGGTCGGCTCCTGCTGGTGGAGGCCGACCTGTTCGCGCCGCTGAGCAACGGGCCCCGGGCCTTCCTGGGCGCGGAGCGGCTGTCGGCGGCGTTCGGCAACGGCCCGTTCGAGCGGCTGAACCTGCGGTTCCTGCTCACCGGCGCGCAGCTCCTGGCGCTCGAGGCGCAGCGCGTCGGCGACCTGGCCCTGGAGCTGGAGGTGCGCGGGTTCCTGCCCGGGATCCCCGACACCAAGGGCTTCGGATCCGGGCCCGGGTACCCGGGCACCACCCACGCGATCGAGTACATCTCTGTCGCGGAGAGCCGCTGGCGCTCCCAGCTCCAGGGCCTGGGGCGCTCGCTGGGCGTGGAGATGACGATCCCCTTCCCCCTGGGCGAGGGGCCCCAGCAGGTGGCTGCCGACGCTCTGCGCGAGGCGCAGCGCCGCCTGGGCGGCAACGACGTCGACGGCGCGATTCTGGAGGTGCGCCGCGCCCTGGAGGAGGTCGGCGACGCCAGCGGGTGGCCCTGGCCGGCCAACAGCAAGGCCAAGGACCAGTTGACTGCCGCAGAACGCTGGTCCAAGGTCCGCTCTGCTCTCGAGCACCAGGCCAGCGGCGCGCTGCACCGGGATTCCGGCACCAAGGGCTGCGCCTACAGCCGGACCGAGGCAGAGGTCCTGATTGCCCAGACCGCCGCGCTGCTGCGGCTGCTGCCGTAGACCGGGCTGCCTGTCCGACTTGTTCGCCGCGGCACCTGGGCCGGGGATAGCAGGTGTAGGTTGCTGACGGTCGTGAGCCGCTCCTATTGCCCCCGAGACCTGTTCCCCGACCGGCTGTCCTGGGATGCGACTTTTCGAGATGGATGGCATCTGATCACGATGATTGTCATCTCAGAGGCTGGGGTTCTCGGTGGCAGTGAGCCGGGACACGATGGTTGGAACCTGGCCACGCTTGTTGGAACCACTGGGTCTCAGCGTCGCCGTCGCAGGTTGGTTTTCCCAGGGGGCGCCCGTCGGCGGGTAAAGTCCGGGACCATGCCTTTTCCCGATGAGGTCGGTCAGGTCACAGTGGTCGAGTACCGGCCGGAGTGGCCGGGGGAGTTCGAGCAACTG
>NZ_BBPM01000019.1:0-95742 GCF_000787775.1 Streptacidiphilus carbonis
CTGTACGCCCGAGGAGATCCTGCGGGCGATGGCTGCCGTGGGTGCCGCGTCGAGCCCGCAGGCATATCTGTGACTTGGCCTGGACGGCCTGGAGGCAGGATCGCCTGAGGCGTGGAGTCTGGCGAGGTTCGGCGGGTGTACCAGGGTCGGATTGCGGTCGGTCTGTGACGGCTCCTGTGCGGCGGGTGAGGATCACGTCCCCGAGACCTTGCCATCCGCCTGCTGTCACCGTTAAGAGCGTGGTGGTGAACCGGGTGGTGTTCGGTGGGGGCGGGTTGTGGATGCCTCGGTCGGTCGCGCTTCCGACGCAGTACCGTGGGCCGGTGGATGAGATGCCAGTCCCGACTGCGGGTATGACGATCAGCGTTCGGATGCGCCAGGATGTAGTGATCGTCGATCCGGAGCGCTTTGTCGCTTCGGCCCGCAGGGCCTACCGCGAAGCCTCCCCTGAAATCACCGAGGAGAGGGCAACCGAGGACATCCGCGATGTCTACGACGCTGTGTTGGCTCTGCTGGACCGCTTCGGCCGACTCACAGCCGACACACCGGCGTCCACCGGACTCCCCGGTCAACGGATTCTGGACCGCCCAGACGGGCTCTCACCTGCGGGCGAGCGCAAGCAGATCGTGCTGAACGATCCGCAGCCACTCCAGGACTATGGCTGCTCCATGCCCGAGGAGTACGACCCGTTCGCTATCCCGCCAAGGGTGTGATGGTGTCCACTGCGACAGACTGCTCTGAAACATCATTTCTCTGAGGAAATCTCGAACGTTCGTGCTGGCCGCTCGGTGGGCGTAGATGAACGGCAACGGGCCTCCTGGACGGGAGGGTTGGTCTCGACAACCGCACTCCTACCAAGAGGCCCGTTAGCCACGCCTAGCGGTCCACCTCACCTACCAGTGCAGTCTCGTTCGGGCTACTCCGCAATGACCGTTTCGATGACACTCCTGGCACACGAGTGTGCGCTGGCAGCCACGCGGCCATACTTGGTCGCTACAGCAGCTACACCGGAGGGAGCGCGGCGCCGATGCCACCCAAGGGAGGGCTTCCTGACAAGATCGGCAACCGCTACGAGGGCCGACTCGCGGTGTTGCGGCTGCTGGAGCTCTTGGACGAGGAACACGACTCGGTTCGGATGCGCTTCGAGCACCCCGGCAAGGACGCCTTCGAGTGGTGGGTCGAGCGCGACAACGGCGCCCGGGTGTACACGCAGGTCAAACGCCAACTGTCCACTGACGACCACTGGAGTGTGTCGAAGCTGGTCGCCAACGGCGTGCTTAAGGCGTTCGGTGAGCAGCTCCGAGACGACCCCGCGGCAGAGTGCGAGTTCTACTCAACTCTGTCCGCCTCGCACCTGCAGGAGCTGACCGAGAGCGCAGTCTTGGCCAAAGACCTCCAGGAATTCGAGAGCGTCTTCGCCAAGGCGGAGGACAAGAAGGCCTCCTGGGACAAGACCTGCGGCGTGTGGACCTGGTGGGACCCGGAGGAGTCGTGGCAGGCCCTCAAGCGCATCAAGGCCGGTGTGATCAGCGAGCGTGACCTGGGGTCCTATCTGGATGTCCGAGCCCGAGTGTTGGTGAGTGGGGTCCCCAGGACAGTCGTGAGTCTGCTCGGCAGCTATCTGCAAGATCACCTGTCCCAGGAGCTGACGGCCGAGCAGGTGTGGCAGTACCTGGCTACCCAGCAGATGGTCCCCAGCGATTGGCGGCGCGATCCGAGCACCCGCGCCAAGGTCAACACGGCCAACCAGCGCTACACAGATGGCGTACGCGCGGACCGGGGGCCCCTGGCCGAGATCCCGCGGGCGGAGGCGACGAGGATCGCGAGGCTGCTCACCTCCTCCGAGGGACCACGCATCGTCACGGTCACGGGCGCTGCGGGTACCGGAAAGTCGGATGTGCTGGGCCAGGTCGTCGAACAGCTCATCGCGCAGTCAACTGTCCCTGACGCCCCGCCACTCCTGGTCCTTGCCGCGCGCCTGGACCGCGTGGGCCCATTCCAGGACGCCGCAGCTCTCGGGGGCCAGCTGGGACTGCCGGAGTCACCAGCCGTGGTGCTCTCACGGCTGGCGGACGGGGGACCAGCGCTGCTGGTCCTGGACCAGGTGGACGCCTTCAGTAGCGCATCCGGACGCCATCCGGAGCGCTCCGCGGCGGTCACCGAGGCCGTCGGACAGGCCCAGGCCGCCGGGGTGCGGGTCCTGCTGGCATGCCGGACCTTCGACTTCAACGAAGACGACCGGCTGCTCGCTCTCTCCGCACCCGCCGATGCAGGGCTGCCCTTCGAGCTGGGCCCCCTGCCGGTGCCGGAAGTTGACAACGTGCTGGATGGTGCAGGCGTGCCGCCCAGCTCACTCACGAAAACGCTACGGGAACTGCTGCGCACGCCGCTGCACCTGCGCATGCTCGTGACACTGCGACAGCGCAACGTCCTGGACCTGGCCGGGATCACCACCCGACTGCAACTGTTCAACAAGTTCTTCGACAGCGTCATCGAGGAAGTCGACCGCTTCCGCCCGAACGCCCCCGTCGAGGACGTGACCGGGCGTCTCGCAGAGCAACTGAGCAGGCGCCAAGAGCTGAACGTCCCCGCAGCGCTCCTGAGCAACGACCGGCTCACCGTGAGGCACCTCATCAGTGCCGGCTGGCTGCGCAGCCAGGCTGGCCGTATCGGCTTCGCCCACGAGGCGTTCTTCGACTACGCCTATGCCTACCACCACATGCGTGCTGGCCTGTCCCTGCTCGACCTTCTGCGCAGCGATGAGCAGTACCTGTTCCGCCGCTCCCAGGTACGTCAGATCTTGGCCCTGGAACGCGAGGAGGACCGGCCCCAGTACCTGCGTGACGTCCGTGACGTGCTCACGGCCGACGACGTCCGCCCGCACATCAAGGAACTGGTGACCGCGGTCGTTGCCAGTGTGCCCGATCCCACGGTGGAGGAGTTGCAGGCACTGATGGGCCTGGGCGACGCCCGATCGGATTCCCTGGCCGAGCGCGCCCACGCCCTAATCGCCAGCTCACCAGCCTTCGGTGGACTCCTCCTCACCAGCGGTGTCGTCGAGCGCTACCTCGCCGACTCGGATACCGCTGATCTCGGTGCCTGGCTGTGCGGGATGTTGGTGCGCAATCACCCCGATCTGGTCGCCCCGCTATTGCAGCCGCATGCGACCGATCCGGCCTGGGCAGACCGGATCATAAGGGTGATCAACGTGGCGCCGCTGTCGAAGAGTGAGGGCACCGTCGCACTGTTCGAGAGCCTCATCAAGGCCGGGGGCGTCGACGCGGCCCGCCACGACGTGTTCAACCTTCTGTACGGCACCACCGGCACATCGGCCCCGGTGGGAACCAGGATCGCCCGTGCCTATATGCAGCGCCGGCTGGAACTGTCGGGCGCGGAGCCCCTGGATCTGCTCGGAGCTAGTCAGTCGGCCCCGGACATTCTGGCCACCTTGGCCAACGATGCCCCAACCGACTTCGTCCACCAGGTCCTTCCCGTCGTGCGGGCTGCTGGCACAGCCACCCGCACCGGGGAGATCGCCGATGACGGAGAACAGGACACCGCGTTCGGCGCTCGCGCCCAGCAGCACTACGCCCACGGCAATCATGCCGTCCTCAGCAACCTGGTCCGCGCGGTACGCACGGCGGCGGTTGCCGGCGACACGGCCACGCTCGCCGCGGTCCGCGACATGGCCGCCTCCCGCCTGGCCGTCGAGCAGGTACTCGCAGCTGCCGGATTCTCCTCAGGGCATCCCGGGCTCCTGGACGAGGCACTGACCTGGCTGGAGCAGGGTCAGTTCGCTCTCGCCCAGGGCTGGTCACTGGACCCGCGCGGGCTGTCAGCCGACGTCCTCGCCCAAGTGAGCGAAAAGCTACCCCCCTCGGCGACCAGAAAAGCCCAGCAACGTGCATCCTCCGCGACGAGCCCGGTGGAGAGCCAGGGGATGATCCCGCGGGGAGCCGGCGCCCAACGCCTGCTGCGCGCCATTCCTGCGGAGCGCCTTGACCCGGCCGTCCTCAGCGTGCGGTCCGACCTGGACCGCGCTCTCGGCACTAGCAGCGGCACGGCGGCTGCCCCGCCGCAGGCCATCGCATCAAGACTTCAGTCGCCGGTCAGCCTGAATGCCGTCCAGGCGATGACGGACGACCAACTCGTCCAGGAGATGGGACAGTATGCGTCCGACCAGCCCACCTGGCTGCCCACGGGCACATTGATCGGCGGAGCCTCCAGCTTCGCGGAGGTGATCACCACGGCGGCCCGGGAGGACCCGGGGCGCTTCACCGCGCTGCTTGAGCGAGAATCCGCCCTGCCGGCCATCCACGTCACCGCAGTAGTCCAAGGCATGGGCGCGAACTCCCCGACAGCGGCGGATGCCACCGTGTCCCAGATGCTGCGCACCGTGAAAGCTGCGGCCCTGCACGCCGACGCGCACAGTAACGCGCTGGCCCAGCTGATCGCGCGAACGGCACCGCATCTGACTGACGCGGATCTGGCCCAGGCCGCTTGCACCGTCGACGATCTCGTGACCATCCTGCGATCGCTCCTCAAGCCACCCGGACCGGATGCGCCCGTGCTCCTTAAGGAACTGCCCCCTGAGCCAGGCGCTGGTGAACAAGCAGTGCTCACGCTGATGGAACAAGGCCGTGACATGGTCACTGAGCTGCTCAATTGCGTCTGGCAACTGCGTGAGTGGGCTGCGCTGGACGCTCTGCGGAGCCTTGCCGATCGCCGGGCGGAAGCAGTGGCGGCGCTCAAGGACGAACTCGTGCGCCTCGCAGCCGGTCCCGACCTCCTGCTTCGCATGACGGCTCTGCAGACCGCGAGCATGGCCGGGGTCGTTAACCGTGACCTGCACATGAAGGTCGTAACAGATGCACTGGATGCTCCCGGGCTCACGACCCTGCCCGGCTCTAAGCTCCCTGCCGACGCCAGGATCCTGCTTGCGTGTCAGCCCCTCTTCGTTCTCCTCCTAGCCCTGGGGCGTGGCAATTACGACGCCGTCGATCCGCTCGTCAACCGCATGCTGGACCTTGGCCGCTCTCTCGGGAAGGCACCCCACCGGGTGCTCACCGCTGTCGGACCGTGGGCCGCCCACAACGCAGCCGCAGTGACCACCTATGCCGCCGCCACTGGCACTGATCCCAAGGCGAACGCCGCCGTGGAACGGCTCGCTGCGGGAACAGCACCCGAGCGCCTGGGAGTGGCCGATGCTCTGTCAGATCTGCTACCCGTCACGTTGTACTCCCAGGCGCTGATGGAGGTGCTGCTGAAACTGTGCGACGACGACAATGACGACGTCGCCAAAAGCGCCGGCATGGCCGTGCGTGACGTCACCGCCGCAGATCACCCGAACGTCCAGACGCTGCTGTCGCGCATCCCCGGGACTCGAGCCTTCGAGCTCAATCCCCAGCCCTTGGTCAACCTGGCGAAAATCTGCCAGCAAACTCACCCGGGCCTCGTTCTGGACATGGCTGAACGCTTCTTCGTGCTGCACGGGCAGAGAGCCGGTGACCTCTCTTCCGCCAGTGCCGCTCAGGCGTGGACCCTTGGGGAGATCGTCACCAACATCTACGCCAAGGACCCTCAGACTGCGACCGGACGCCAGGCACTGAACCTGATCGACACCATGGTCCTGGCCCGAAGCTACGGCCTTGAGGACCGGCTCGGCGATCTCGACCGCTAACAGCCCGCCACTGGGCGGCAGCAGCTGAGCATCGCCGGCCAAGCAGCCCGCGGCGGGTGGAACTGGGGAGGCACTCGGTGTTCTGATCGCCGCGGTGGTCCTGCTGGTGCCCTTCGGGTCGATGGCCGCGGCCGGGCTGCCGCTGCTGACCGCGATCATCGGCGTGTGCATCAGCACGGCTGCGATCCTGGCGCTGGGCAGCACGCTGGGACTGTCCTCGTCGACGGGCACGCTGGCCACCATGCTCGGACTGGCCTGCGGCATCGACTACGCCCTGTTCGTGGTCTCGTGCTACCGCGAGGAGCGGGCCAACGGACACACCAGCCAGGAGGCGGCCGGCCTGGCGGTGGGCACCGCCGGTTCGGCGGTCGTCTTCGCTGGCCTCACCGTCATCATCGCGCTGGCCGGGCTGTCGGCGGTCGGCATTCCGCTGCTGACTAAGATGGGGCTGTCCACCGCCGGGGCTGTGGTCATCGCCGTCCTGATCGCGCTGACGCTGGTCCCGGCGCTGGTCGGGTTATGGCCCAAGGCGGTCCTCTCACGCCGCTTCAAGAAGATCGGGCGCCGCGTCCAGGGTGTGGAGGGCAACCGGGGCAGCCGCTGGGCTGGCTTCGGGCGACGCCACCCCGTCCCGGTGCTGATCGTCACGGTCGCCGGGCTGGTGGTGCTGGCGCTGCCGGTACTGAGTCTGTAACTGGGCCAGACCGGGGACGAGGCTAAGTCCACCTCCACCACCGAGCGCCGCGCCTACGACGACCTGGCCAGGGGCTTCGGCCCGGGCTTCAACGGGCCGCTGACCATCGTGGTGGACGCAAGGACGCCGCGCACCCCAAGGCCGCGGTGGCGACCATCGAGAAGCAGATCGCCGCCACCCCAGGGGTCGTCTCGGTCTCCGCACCCCGCTTCAACACCGCTGGCGACACCGCGGTCTTCTCCGCCGTCCCGGCCCAGGCGCCGACCAGTGAGCAGACCAAGAACCTGGTCCACACCATCCGAGGCGAGCGTCCCGCGATCCAGGCCGCCGCAGGCGGCGCGGTGTTCGAGGTCAGCGGAAGCACCGCACTGAACATCGACGTCGCGCAGAGGGTGCAGGGCGCCCTGGTGCCCTACCTCATCGTCGTCGTCGGCCTGGCGATCGTGCTGCTGCTGGTGGTCTTCCGGTCCATCGTCATCCCGATCAAGGCCGCCGTCGATTCCTGCTGTCGGTGCTCGCGGCACTGGGCTGTGTGGTCGCGGTCCTCCAGAAGGGCTGGGGTGCCAGCCTGCTGGGAGTGACGACCACCGGACCGATCATGAGCCTGATGTCGATCTTCCTGGTGGGCATCGTCTTCGGCCTGGCCATGGACTACGAGGTCTTCCTGGTCTCCCGCATCCGCGAGGCCTACGTCCACGGCGGCGGGTCCGGCCCCGCGATCACCACCGGATTCCGCTACAGCGCCCGCGTCGTGGTCGCCGCCGTCCTGATCATGATCTCGGTGTTCGCCGGGTTCATCACCGCCGAGGACTCCATGATCAAGATGATCGGGTTCGGCCTGGCCGTGGCCGTCCTGTTCGACGCCTTCGTCGTGCGCCTGGCGTTCGTCCCCGCCGTCCTGGCCCTGTTCGGCGACAAGGTCTCCTGGCTGCCGGGCTGGCTGGACCGCATCCTGCCCCACCTCGACATCGAGGGCGAGGCACTCAGCCGCCAGCACGCCACCCCCCAGGACCTGGAGCCGGATCCGGATGACGGCACCGCACCCGAGTGAGATCCCACCGACTGCCTGTACTAGCTCAAGAGCGGTTCACGGGATCCCGCCGATCACTACTGATCGGCGGGATCCCGTTGGTTTTGGCCCTTGCAGGGTCCAGGAGAGGTCCCGGGCTCCTGCCGGGGCGGGGTATTGCCGCTTGCACGGGAGGTCGACCGTCCTCGGGAGATTCCGAAGCGGTCTCAGGGCTGCCCAGGCACATCTGCGGGTACGGCCAGCGCAGCGCCCTGGTACTGCGGCCGGCGACCAGGAGATGCTGGCTGTAGCCCTCGCCCCGCCGTGTCGCTGCCCTGGTTGCCTTGCCGGGACTGCAGCGAAGCGGCCGCACACCTTGGAAGAAGAGCGGCTGACCCAGGCAACGGTTGGCGCGTGGATCAGGCGCAGCGAGGGCAACTCCACTCCGACGGCTGATCAGAACTGGCCCTTCCAAAAGAGGGTGCCGGTGTGAGTCGGTACATCCAGAATGGGTGGATGATGCTGGAGATGCAGAATCAGGCGATTCTGGACTTGATCTACGGTCTGGTCTACCCGGAAGGGGCATGGCCGACCTATCGCACGGTGGACCTGCACATGGACAAGTCCCTGGGCATCAGTGACACGCAGGCGGCCCTACTGTCCATTCCGGCGCAGCTGTTGCTGCAGCCGTGGCAGCGGGCTGGGTTCAATGACAGCGACGAGTTGCGTTTGACCCTGCGCGGGGTCGACGCCGCCGAAGGGGGCCGGCAGGACCTGGACGCTCTCGCGGCCTTCCTGGCCTGGACCTGCGAGCGTGAACAGGTGGCATCCGTCGATGCAGCGGACTTCGCGGTGACGGGTCGTGAGTACGCCGAAGCTCTTGGCCTGGACCTGGGCCCTTTGCCCGATCCGCAGGACCCGCTGGCCCCAGCACCCGGGCCGGTGTCTGCGGATGCGAAGTCGGCGCGGGAGCTGATGACACGCATCCGCGTCCTGGGAATGCTCATGCACAGTTTCTGGCAGTCGGCGGGATATTCCCCCGCCGGCCCTTGGGACTGGACGTTCTTCATCGACCGGCGTCGACTGCGGCGCTATCGCGGAGCGCGAACCGGCGCCGATCTCCTCGAGCTCGAGGATCAGTTCCAGGGCGACGCGACGCCCTCGCCCATTCAGCCGCCCACGGTGGAAGCCGAGAGCCTTGTAGACGTCTCCACTGCAGTGACGGACACGATGGGCAGTGAGGACGCGGTAGTGGTGCTCCATCGTCGTCCTCACGAGGCGATGATGGCCGTGCTGAGGGACGACATCATCGAGCTGTGTACCGTGGCGGTCAGTCAGAATCGCTACGACGATGCGATCTTCGAAGCGTTCCGGCACGTTGAGACCACGGTCCAGCGTCGCACCGGCCTCAACGACACGATCGGCGGACTACTCCTCCAGCAGGCCTTCCGGGATGAGCCCTACAGGATTCGGGTCTCGGAGCGGAAGATGGACCAACAGCGGCTTCACGACATGTTCAGTGCCGCCATCGGCCTGCATCGCGGGGACCGTGCCCACAAGAACAAGCCCAATCTTGTGTGCCGCACCCTGCCAGAATGCGTTCGGATCCTCGCCCACGCCTGTGTCCTGCTTGACCTCCTCGACCGAGACATGGCTGTCACTCCCGCCATCCGCGGCTATGCCCAGCATGACGATGACACCCTGACTCTGCGGGTGGTGCGTGCCACCCCCACGACCCGGGTCCTCATCGACGAACAGCCTTGTCGCGTGCTGCGGCGCACCGCTGAGACGATCACCGTGTCGACGGCCGGCATTCCAACAGACGAACACGATGTTGTGCTGATCGACGGTTCGCTTCAGAGCCCGAGTAAGCCGATCTGGCTGGTGCGCGGCGCGGGTAAGGAAAATTGGTACCGAGTGGAAGAGGTCGACATTCCGCTCTTCTCGGACCCGGAGTGCAGTCTTCCTCTGGATGCCACGGGGATCCGGCTTGCGACCAGGGAATCCGGGGTTCGTGGCCAACGCCTGGTGGCAACCAGGAACAGCTACACGCCCGGAGACTACGTCACCTGGCGTTGGGATACCAGCATCCACCTGCCTAAAGCCTGGGCCCGCGGGCGTAGCAACGAACCGCCGTTCGTCGCCTTCAACAGCTCGACACTCTTTAATGGCGATCCGAAGGCTGCGGCCCACCCGGCCCGCACGATGAAGGTGTCCCTGGAGCCGCCCCTCATCAAAGCCCGAGTTGGTGAGGCACCGCCGATTCGCGCACTGGTGTGGAAGACGGACGGAACAGCAACCTGGACGGAGGCGATCGACAATCCGACGATTCGAACGGACGATGCGAAGACCGTCTCCTACGAAAGGCAGGGCCCGCGGGTCCTGGCACCGGGCCGATGTACGTTGCGTCTGGAGCACGACTCGCAGTACGCCGAAGCCGTCGTGGAAGCTGTCGCGCATCCGCGAGGAACGGTCACGGACTGGGTCACTGCCCTTCCTCCGGTCAGCGATCTCGTGTTTACCAAGAACAAGGGTGTGCTCCTTGCGACCAGGGAAGCCACCGTCTGGCACATTGATGCCAAGACCGGAAAACTGGGGCCGGCGGCAGGCGCCCAACTCCAGCCACCCATGTATGGCGGAGTAGACCGGCTGGCACCGGCCCCGAACGGGGACGTGGCCCTCCAGCTCTACGGTGAACCAGACCTGCTCGTCCTCACAGGCAACTCGGATCTGAGCTGCAGCTACACCGTCACCAAGCCCGAACCCGAGAACACCATCACCGCGTTCGCCTGGCTCGGAACTGACCTGATCATCGCCATGCACAGCCGGACCCTGTGGCGTTACACCCCCGATGGCCAGCACACCCTGCTCGGCCAGAGCCCCAACCCGATCAAGCGGCTGACGCCAGAGCCAAACACCGGCAAGCTGCTCGCCCTCACTGGTCACGGGCAGGAGCAGCAGATCTGTCGCCTGGATCCGCGCTCCACGGACACGCCCGAGGATCTGCTCACCGAGCCGCAGAGGAGCAACACACTCGGGAGCCTCGCGGCTACACCCGACGGGGAGGTCTACGTGACGGACTTCTACGGGGGACGGCTCCTGAGACTCGACTCGGGCGTTCTCACCACGGTGGCCTCAGGCCTGAAGAATCCGGATGCGGTCTGCATCGACGACATTGGCACCGTGTACGTCGCGGATTTTGCCGATCATGCATCAGTCCGGCGCCTCCTTCCGTAGACATCACATTCCCGCGCTGACGTCCGATGTCGATGTCCCCTCGGCCCTCGCACTGATCCCAGAGCACCCTGCCAAACACCGCCCCGGCCCCGGACCGCGGGTAGTGCGGGGAGATCGCGGCGCATGCGTGCTGGGTGTGATGCCGGTTTCGGCTCCGCTCTGTCGCGTGAAGCGTCTGTCCAGGTGGCGTGGTCGGACTCCCTGGTGCGGCAGAGGCACTATGGGCTTGCCTCACTTTGACGGACACCTGAGATCCGGGGCTTCGGGCCCAGAAGGATGATGTCCATCATGGAGAGCATGGGGAAGAAGAAGCCGCGTCCTCGCCGCTCGTTCACGCCGGAGTTCAAGGCCGAGATCGTCGAGCTGTGTCGGCGCGGGGATCGCTCGGTCGGCCAGGTGGCCAAGGACTTCGAGCTGACCGAGACCGCCGTGCGTGACTGGGTCAGGCTGGCCGAGGTCGACGCCGGCGAGCGGGAGGGCCTGACCAGCGGCGAACGCGAGGAGCTGGCCCGGCTGCGGCAGGAGAACCGGCGCCTTCGGGAGGACGTGGACATCCTCCGGCGTGCCACGGTGAACTCAACCGGTCAGCGCAACAGGGCTGTGAGCCTATCGGTTGGTGTGTCGTAGTCGAGGGTCTTCCTGGGCCGGGTGTTGAGGCGTTCGGCGATGCGGTCGAGGTCCTGTTGGGTGTGTCCGGCCATAGTGGTGCGCTTGGGGAAGTACTGGCGCAGGAGGCGGTTGGTGTTCTCATTGGTGCCTCGCTGCCAGGGGCTCTGGGGGTCGGCGAAGTAGACGGCCAGGCCGGTGGCCGCGGTGACGTCCTTGTGCGCGGCCAGCTCCATGCCGCGGTCCCAGGTCAGGGTCTTGCGCAGGTGGGCGGGCAGAGTCAGCATCGTGGCGGACACCCGTGCGGTGACGGTGGCGGTGTCGCGGCCGTCGAGCTGGACCAGCAGGGTGAAGCGGGTGGTGCGTTCCACGAGGGTAGCGATCTGGGTGACGCCACTGCCCATGACCAGGTCGCCTTCCCAGTGCCCGGGGACCAGGCGGTCGCGCACTTCGGCGGGCCGCTCGTGGATGGGAGTCGCTTCCTTGATCTGCGAGCGCCACTGGCCGGTGACGGTGTTGTGGATGTTGCGGCGGGTCGGACGTCCCGAACGCAGGTGCTGCTGCAAGGACTTGGCCAGCACTCCGCGCGCCTGCACGAACAGGGATTTGTAGATGGTCTCGTGGCTGATCCGCATCCCAGGGGCATCGGGATGCGCCTTCGTCAGATGGCCTGCTATCTGCTCAGGCGACCAGTCGTCGGCCAGGCGAGCGGCGACCACCTCCCGCAGGGGCTCGTTCAAGGCCAGCAGACAGGGCTTGGGGCGCCGGGCGCGTTGCCATGCCCGGTCCTCCGCGTCGACGGCCCGGTAGTGCTCAGCGCCCTTGTTGCAGCCGATTTCTCGGCTGACGGTGGAGGCGGCCCGTCCCAGGGACCGGGCGATCGCGCGCATCGAGTCCCCGCGGGCCAGGCCCCGGGAGATCAGCTCGCGTTCGCCCTCGGTCAGGAAACCGGGCCGACGCGTGCGGACCGGCGGGACGTAGCCGCCGTTCGACTTGAGGATCGTGAAGACCGAGCCGGGTGGCCACCCCAGGGCCCGGGAGATCTCACTGATCGACTCGCCGGCCTTCCAGCGGTCCCACAACTCACGCCTCTGCGCGTCCGACATCCCCGGACGACCCATCCTTGCCATACGCCA
Source organism: Streptacidiphilus carbonis (assembly GCF_000787775.1). Taxonomy (GTDB): domain Bacteria; phylum Actinomycetota; class Actinomycetes; order Streptomycetales; family Streptomycetaceae; genus Streptacidiphilus; species Streptacidiphilus carbonis. The sequence continues at coordinate 12,363 of NZ_BBPM01000019.1, forward strand.
CACCCTCTCCTACCTCGGGTGTTGCGCTGACCGGTTGAGTTCACCACGGCTTTCTTCGCGAAGGAGACCCGGTGACGGTGCACCCGTTCATCGAGACGGAGAAGCAGAGCGGCCACAACGTCAAGCGCGCTTGTGAACTGCTGAAGGTCTCCCGTGCCGCCTTCTACGCCCGACGCACCGCCGCCCCCAGACCCCGTGCGGTGCGCGACGCTGACCTGACCGGGAAGATCGCCGAGGTCCACGGGACCTCGCGGGGCAGCTACGGGGCACCGCGCATCCATGCCGTGCTCCAGCGCGACGGCGAGCAGTGCGGACGCCGCCGGGTCGCACGGCTCATGCGCCAGGCCGGCCTCCAGGGCCGGCACCGCAGGCGGGGCCAGCGCACCACGGTCGCGGATCCGCGCGCCGGCGTGCGGCCGGACCTGGTCCTGCGGGACTTCCAGCCCGATCCGCAGGCCGTGGATACGCGCTGGTGCGGTGACATCACCTACATCCCGACCGCGGAGGGCTGGCTCTACCTGGCCACCGTCATCGACATCGCCTCGCGGCGCGTCGTCGGCTGGGCAACCGCCGACCACCTTCGGACCACACTCGTCGCCGATGCCCTGCGGGTCGCCTGCCACAACCGTCGGCCCGACGGCCCGGTGATCTTTCACTCGGATCGCGGCTGTCAGTACACTAGCCGAGAACTCGCTCTTCTTGCAGGCGAGTTGGGTGTCCGGCTGTCGGTCGGTCGGACCGGCCAGTGCTGGACAACGCGCTCGCCGAGTCGTTCTTCGCGACGTTGAAGCGGGAGTTGTTCGAGGGCAGGCCCTTGTCGCCTCGGGCAAACACCCGCACCGCGATCTTCGAGTGGATCGAAGGCTGGTACAACATACGCAGGCTGCACAGCAGCCTCGGATACCGCAGTCCCACCGAGTACGAGACCGCCCTGGCGGCCTGACCACCACAACCACGGTGTCCGTCAAAGCGGAGCAAGCTCACTACACCCGCTGGGTTCGTGCGGTGACGATGACGGAGGCCACCTGAGCAGGGCCCGCCGGCTGGGGGCCGGGTGAAGCTACGAGAGCGTGACTCCATGAGCTTCGCTACACGGCGATCTCCACCGTAGCTCGGTCAATCCACCGGGCGAGAACACTGAACGCGGACAACTGCTCGAGTGCCTCGTGCTCAGGGAGCTCCGGAAGACCATCTTCGTGGCTGTTCGGATTGCGGATCGCGGCATAGCATCCCTCCGCGAAGGCCATGACTCCGCGCTGCGTGCCCTTGTACGTGTCGCTGCCGTCGTCAGCGACGATCCGCAGCCGCGGATGGCCGACCAGCGGTGCATTGGTACTCAGCGCGTCTTGGAAGAGCTTCGTCTCTGAGGCGTCACGGCGGTTCAGCTTGTTCTGCGTTTCAGCGTTGACCTTCCTTGCGGCTGCGGTGACGGCCTCGCGGAAGTGGCCGCTCTGCCAGAGCGAACGCGCTCCTTCCCATGCCCAAGGATGAAGGGCTGCTGCGGTCATGTGCGGGGCACTGTCACCCAGCTTCTCGCGGATCTCCTCCTGGGAGGCCAGAACCGCCTTGGCCCGAAGTGCCTGTGTTCGGTGGCTCACCCACTGGCGATTGGCTAGGTTCATGGTCATCTCGAGGGCGTCCCGCCAGCCCGGGATGAGCCGGTCGAAGATCGGTTCCACAAGGACGAATTGGACGACGATCTCATCACTGCTGCCCCGATGGTGCCGCCCACCCCTGTCGGGGGAGGTGACGAGATCAGTGAGGGAGATGAACTTGTCGAGCTGTTGGTCGGCCCATTCGGGGGCGGCAATAGTTGTCACCTGTTCACCATGCATCTCCGGTACCTCGCGGTTCCAGCGATCTCGTTGGATCTGTCATGCCGTTGGGAGACTGAGCCTTCTTTGTCCAGCCGAACTGCCACCTTCATGCGCCCGAACCTGGCCGCAGGGATAGCGGTCGCCGCCCATGCTTCCGTCCGCTGACTATGTCGGCGTCCGGCTGACGTGCACCGACCCGACTTGCCCGCCGCCTTCTCAGTAGAGTGCGATCGCATCGACGACAATGGCTGGACCGGAAATGAAGGCGTGCACATCCTCGGTCGGAAGGTTGAGGTCCAGCTGATCCACCAGTGTTTTCACTAGGCCATCCACCTCAGGCATGAGCTTGCGCCGGATCATGTACTCCCAGTCGTGGAGTAGCCACTCTTCGGTGCTGAGATACCCTTCGCTGCTCTCGGGGATCAACCGCGAGACGCTCCCCAGGACCCGCAGTTCACGCTCGACTCTGTTGCCTGACGCTTCGTCGATAAAGTGGTCCGGTCTCACGTTGATGTAGACCTTCAGCGGTAGGGGTGAACCTGTCAGCTCCAGCAAGACGGGGATGGGCAGGAGCTCGTTGCGTAGGTACACCTGCTTCAGCTGCTCGACGACACGCGAGTCATGGACGTCGAAGTCGAGAATGCTCTCCAGGTCGCCCTCAGCTGTCTCCAGCAGTCGGCGGAAGATGAAGAACATCTTGCCGGCCAGGCTGGCTGCGGTGATTCGTGTGTGCCCTTCGATCTCAACCAGGTCGTCCTTGCTGAGGACTGTGTCAGGGCCAGGGTTGATCTTGACTGTTCCGGTCCTGATCAAGGAGTCGATCACCTTGCTGGCTGTGGCCTTCTCCTTCGGATTCAGGGCGTAGGTCGACTGGTACTCGACATCGGTCCCAAGGGATCCTTCCAGCCCAATACCGGAGGTGCCCAGTTTGCCGCCGCCAGACCGCTTGCGCACTGTCTTCTCAACGATGTCCGCTTGGCGGGGTACGTCGTCGATGTCGTGGTACTCCGCCTGTGCGAGCAGAGTGTCTGTGTCGAGGTAGATGGGTGACCGAAGCGCCATGGTGGGAGTCTCTCACCAACCTCTGACAGCAGCGGGAAGCTACGTCCGAACCACTCATTTCAGTTCCCTGATTGTGTTCCATGCGACCGAACCGTTGCCAACGGTCGCGGCCCCGGACAGGCTCTGGTAAGTGATCTTGGTGAAGCTGGGAAAGATCACCCAAGGAAATCAGCCTGCTTGGGAGGTCGCCCGCCCGCAGACGGCGGGAGCGGGCGGGGCGGCTACCTCGATACGGTGCTTGTGTCGATGAGGCGGGCGAGGACGCTGAGTGCGGCGAGCTGCTCCAGTGCCTCCTGCTCGTCCCATTCGCCGGTTTCGTGTGCGGCGGGGTTGCGGATGGCGAAGAAGACTCCGAGGCCCAGCTGCAGGGCACCGCGCTGTCGGCTCTGGGTGGTGGGGTTGTCCGGATCTCCGGGGACGCGCAGTCGCGGCTTGCCGGGCTCGGGCGCCCGGTCGCTGAACGTCTCCTGGACGAGTTTGTCGTCTGCAACGTCGAGGCGGCCCAGCTTGTCCTGAAGGTTGGCATTGATCGCGCTGGCCCCGCGGTGGACGGCCGCGCGGTAGTGCTTGGACTCCCACAGGCTGCGGGCCGCCTCCCAGATCCACGGGTGGAGTCGGTCCGCGGGCATGCGCGGGGCATCGGGCGCGAGTCGGATACTCCACTCGTCCTGATCGTCGAGGATCCCCAGGCCCCGCTGCACCTTCCCGGATGCCTCCGATGTCCCCGCCATGCCCTCCAGGTGGAAGTCGGAGAGCTCGGGGTCCAGCACCTTGAGGATCTGCTTGACCGTCGGCTCCAGTCGCCGCAGCTCGCGGAGGATCCCGGGGGCCCCTCCCTCGTAGCGGTTCGCCCGGTCGCTCCTGTCGTAGTCGGTGCACAGGGATTCGTAGGCTGTCAGGCGCTGGCGCATCCAATCACGGTCCATCTGGGCAGACTAGGGGATCGGATGACCGCGATGCGGGTCGCGGCCCAACAGGTCCCCAGGTTCGAGTCGGACGAGGTCGACGGTGCCGGCACCTGCCGCCGCGAGGTGCCCCCGGGGGCACGCATCCAACGGGTCATCAGCTCGGTGCTGCGGAGTCGACGTACTCAATCCCCTTGCAGAACTGCCAGCTTGACTGACCGTCTGCCTTCGCGAGGGGCGTCAGTCGACGATTGCGCGGAATATTCCGTGCTAGCATTTTGAGGACTGATGAGGGGAGGGCGCGTCGTGGACGACATGCAAGCTCATGCAGGGATGTTGATGTTGGCTCGGGACTCCCGTGCCCTGACGCAGGCTGAGGTCGCTGCGGCGATGACCAAGGCGTCGCCGGGCGGGGAGACCCCGGTGTCCCAGGGCTACGTCAGCAAGGCCGAGAAGGGGCAGTTGAGCGTTACCGGGCAGCGTCTGGAGCTGTATGCCCGTGCGCTCGGGTACCCGGCCAGGCTCCTGTGTGTGGATCCGCAGGTGCACGGAGTCGGTGTAGGACTGGTCCACCACCGCAAGCGCGCCTCGCTGGCGGCTGGCGCGCTGCGGCGCATCCACGCCCAACTCGCCTTCACCCGGCTGCAGTTGGCGGGTATGCAGGAGGCCGCCGGGATTGTGGACCGACCCGTCCAGGTTCCCCGGATCGTGCTGGACCGGTGGACGACCGCGAAGGACACCGCACGCGATGTCCGCGCCGCCTGGTCGATGCCGAGGGGACCGGTGGTCGACATGGTCGCCACGGTCGAGGAGGCGGGCGCCCTGGTGGTCCTGGCCGACCTGGACACCGACCTGCTGGACGCGGTCAGCCAGTGGCCCGAGGGCCGCAGTCCGCTGTTCCTCCTCAACGACCGGGCGCCCGGGGACCGGTGCCGTTTCAGCCTGGCCCACGAGCTCGGCCACCTGGTCCTGCACCACGAGCCCGGCGCCAGCGGCGAGCAGGAGAAGCAGGCGGACGCGTTCGCGGCCGAGTTCCTCATGCCGGCCAACGACATCCGCGACTCCTTCGCCACCCCCCTGACCCTGGCCCGCCTGGCCCAGCTCAAGCGCACCTGGCGGGTCTCTATGGCCGCGCTCCTGCGCCGGGCCCAGCAACTGGGCGCCGTCAGCGAGTGGCAGCACCGCTCGCTGACCATCGAGATGTCCGCGCTCGGCTACCGCACCGCGGAACCCGTCCAGACCCCGCGCGAACGGCCCGCGCGCGTGCCCGCCATGGTGCGGGCCCTGCTGTCCGAGGCCCGCGTCCCGCTACCGGACGCCGCTGACAGCGCCTACCTGCTGCCCGAGGACTTCGAGCGCCTGTACGTCACAGGCACCGCCGCGTTATCCCCGTCCCCTGAACCCGCCCCGAAGGTGAGGCCATGACCGACGCCCTGCCCCCGTCCGGCGCGCTGCCCGGCACCGACATCGCCGTCGGCCTGCCGCAGCCCCGGTCCGACACGCGCATAGCCCCCCTGGCCGGCCGCATGCTGCTCCAGGTCAATCCCCGCAAGGTGGGCGCGGTGCGCGAGCAGTTGGACGAGGGCCGCTCCGGACTGGTGCTGTGCGGCAAGGATGCCGTCAAAACGGCCGCAGTCCTGCGCCGCGCCAGGTCGTTCACCGGGGTGCTGATGGTGGACCCCGCCGTCTACCAGAACCTCGTCGCCACCGAGGAGGACCCCTTCCCGCGGCTTGATGACGGCAAGCTGCCGATGGGAGACCCGCTTGCCCTCTCGGTCTCCGAACAGCTGGAGGCCGGGACCACCGCGGCTGTCACTCCCACCGGTTACATCCGCGCCGAGGACTCCGGAGCGCTGAAGGCCGCGGTCAAGCGGGTCGCCGCACTGGAGGACCCGAACCTGGTCTTCGCGGCCCCGATCGACGTGATGTGGCTGGCCGACGAGTCCCTGGACCAGCTGATCGCCTGGTTGAGCAAGGTCCCCGGGCCCAAGGCCGTGATGCTCGGCGGCCAGAAGGACCCGCTTGCCCGCGGCAGGGGCACCGTGGCCAACCTGTGCCGCCTGCTGTCCGAGGTCCCCGGGACCGCTCTCCTGCGCACCGACCTGGCCGCGCTGGGCGCGCTGGCGCACGGGGCGGCCTTCACGGCCTTCGGCCACAGCAGTGCCGCGCGCCACCTCGTCCCGCCCGGCGAGATCGCGCAGAGCAGCCCGGGGTTCGCCAAGTCCCCGCATGTACTCCACCCCCAGCTGATGGACTTCTTTCTCGGCTCCACCCTCGCCGACCGCTACGCGGCCGGCGGAGCCCCGGCCTGCGGGTGCAATTCCTGCAACGGGCGCCCGTTGGACGCGTATGCGACCAACAAGAACCCGCGGATCGGATGGGCCGCCGCCCACAACGTCGCCATCCTGATGGAATGGCTGCGTACCCTGACCGCGGTCCAGCCTGGAAAACAGCGGCAGGACTGGTGGCGCGAGCGCTGCCGGACCGCCGTCGCCCAGTACCCGCTCGTCAACGCCACGCTCAACCAGCGCAAGGGCTTCGAGGTCCCCGCACAGCTCAAGCGGTGGGCTGCCGACCCCCAGTAGCCAGTCGGGGCCGCCGCAGCTGCCTGGGGTCAGGTCAGGCGCGGGTACAGCTCTTCGACGAAGCGCCATGCCGCCGAGGTATGGCGCTCGGGCCGGTACACACGAGGCTCCAGCAGCAAGTCCATCTGCTCGCCTGTGCCCGCCAGTACACCCACGCCGTAGAAGGACGCCTCCGTCAGCGCCTCGTCCAGCCGCGCAGGCCTGCGGTCCAGGAGCATCGCGCGCGCGCAGAACGGCGCGAACCGCCCGGCCAGATCCAGCCCGCTGCGCCAACCCGTCGCACGGACCACCGCCAACTCCAGTCGCAACGGACGCACGGCCTGCCGCACCACTGAGCGGCTCTCCAGCGTGACAGCCCCCGCGGGCAGCGCCCGCACCGCAGCGCGCTCGTACCGGTCCAACGAGGCCAACTGCACCGGCAGGCCGACCGGCAGGGTCAACAGCGTGTCCAGCGCGTCCCGGTCGTCGAGCGAGGCAGCCGACGAGCGCGTACGGCGCTCGTGCTCGGGTTCGTCCACCCGGTAGAACAACAAGGTGTCCAGGCCCATGACTTGGACGCAGCGGGCCCGGCAGCCGGCGGGTAGCAGCGAACTGGACGCCTGCCGTACCGAGCTGCCCACCGCAGGGCTCGCCAAGGTCACCATCGCCTGCCTGCCTCACCCGATCGCGGCCGCCTCGGGCGGCCTCGCCGACTATCCAACTCTTGTCACCGCAACCGCATCCGGCAAACGCTCCAACAGGCCCCGGAACAGCCGCCACAGCTCCGCGTCGCCGGCACGCCGGTACCACTGCCGCCTCTCCCCGGCGGGTCGAGGCAGCCGCTCGGCCAGGCCCGCGGCGATCAGAGCCCGCATCGGGGCCTGATAGGCGCTCGCAGGAGCGCCCAGCTCAAGCGCGAGATCACCCAGGCAGACGCCGGACTCCGGTGCACGGGCCAGCGCCAGCAGCACCTCGGCGCGGTAGCGGTTGCCGAGCAGGAGTGCCGAGAAGTCTCTCGTCCACTGCGGATGGTTCGAAGACACGATTCATGATTCATGATTCATGAATCGTGTCCCGCTAGTCAAGCTCCGCGGCGCAGACCAACCCCGCGACGCCTTCCCCGATGGCGCTGCCGGTGGGTCACGCCGAGCACGTACGGGTCACTGCGGCCAACGGCAATCAGAAGCGTCTGCTTGTTCGCGCAGGATGGCCCCGGCGGGCCGTGCGCGCAGATCCGGAGGGACCCGGCTGCCGCGGCCGGCGGCAGGCCGCGCCAGTCCAGCCGCGCCCTTGGGGCCAGGCGGTCCCGGCGCCGACTCCGCAGGTGGCGGCCCTGTGCTGCAGGGGGCGTGTTGCGGTCAGCGCTGCTCGTCGGAGCGTGGCCCAGGAAGTTCTTCGGCGTTCCACTGCAGATGATCCGGCCACAAGGGCACGCCCAGGGCGACCTCCAGGTCGACCACAGTCAGGAGATCGGGCCAGACGGTGCCGTTGAGGACATTGGTGACGACCTGGCGGTTGACCCCGCTGCGCTGTGCTACCGCGTTGGCACTCAGCCCTTGCGCCTCCATGGCCTCCGCGAGAGCGCGGGCGACCGCCTGGGCGACCTGGGCGCCCCGGTGTGCCTTCATCCGGGCAAAGGGCCAGTCGCCGGCGGCGATGTAGCCGCACGGTCGGATTCCACGTCTCATTCCTCCAGGCACGCCTACCAGTGTGGCCGAGGTGCGCTCGGCGTGCGCCCACGACCCGGGGATGCTACTTGTATAGCAAGAGGAAGCAAGGCTGTGGGCAGAAAGGAGCGAAACCCAGGGAGATTCAGCATGGCCGGCGTGCATATCCGGGGAATCCGCCTGGTCCGGTGGGCTGACCGGTGAACGCGGACGTCGGGCGTCAACTTGGGACCTGTTGCTCCGGGTCACGCTCGCGAGTGATTGTCCGGAGCGGTTGCAGCCAACTCACGTGCGTGGTCGCGGTGTCGGAAGGTGGCACCGCGGGTGCACAGGAGTCCTGTTGCGGCCGTACGGGGACTGGCACCGGCGCGGCCTGCGCCAGCACCGGGTTCCGTCGGACATGCCCGCCAGGCAAAGGGCCCGCGCCTGTGCAGCTGCCGTTCCCACAGATATGCCCTGCATGTTGTCGATCTAGGATCCAGACGGTTACACAAAGAGTCCACCTGTAGGCGAGGAGTAGTGATGGCTCGTCCGGCGCAGGGCAGGCGCGACCAGTTGGCGCGCCCGCTGCCGACGATTCGCGTGAAGATGCCCGATCAGATCGTGATCATGCGGGCCGCATGCGGACAGAAGGTTGCGTTCACCAGCCGTCAGATCGCCGACGCCGTCGGAATCGCCCACGAGCGGACGGGCCTGGTCATGGGTTTCCTGGTCTCCTGCGGGCTCCTCACCAAGGTGAGCGGCCACGGCATCTACCTGGTGAACCCGCGTGGCGCGCGCGTCGCAACGGCTTGGTCCCAGGACGAGTCGCTCGGGCGGGTCGAACTCGCCCGCAACCTGGGCAAGTCCTGGTTCGCCAGGGCGACTCTGAAGGCCCTCGAAGGCGATTCAGGGACTCGGACGAAGGTCATGAACCGGCTGATGGGCGTCGCAAAGGCGCCTGAGGTTCGCCGGGCCGAGGTCGATTTGCTCATCGAGTGGCTGCTGGAGGCACGCCTCCTCCTCCCAAGCTCCGAGGAGGGCTACGTGCACTGGAACGAGCAGGCCCTCGACCCGATCCACCACACACCCACCCCGCAGGCCCAGCAGGCCCCGCAGGAGACCCCCTTGTTCGAGGACGTCGAGAGTGAAACCGAGGCTAGTCCGGAAGCCGTTCGCACGCCGCCGGGCGAGCCGACTGCAGACGACTGGGTGAAAGAAAGTGAGCCTTCGCAGCCGAAGGCGGACGAGGAGTCCAAGGCTGATGGAGAGGCTGAGGCGTATATCCCGCCTCAGCGGGAGCCCCATCCCGAGGCGACTGCGCCAACCTCGCAGCTGAGTGGACTCGCGCAACTCGCGGAACTCGCAACCAAGCCGATTCGGCTCCCTGAACTGATTCGTCTGACCGAAGACGAACTGCTCGCACTGCACCGCAGCCTGCGCAGCTTCGCCACTGTCCTCGCCGCGCCGAACGGAGAAAGCCTGCGCCTGTGAGTAGACATTTCGACCTCCGCCCCGTCCGACCGCCCCCTACGACGATCCTCGCGAAGTTTTGCGGGCCCGGCGCGCCTCGACCCTAGACAAGTTTTCGGCGCGACCGGACCCTCCTCCTCCACCACTCACCACCACGCACCGCGCGGTAGAAGGGGGCTTCGGCATGCCCTCGTTCAAGAGAGCTCACCCCCACGGTAGCGGCAATTTCCAGCCCGTCCCAGGCGCGTCACACCTTCGAATGGAATCGCGCAACATCACGAACGGTCACTCGTTTACGACACTCAACGCGCCGGAGGTTGCCGATGCCTGACACGAGCAGCATTCGGACCGCGGTCTGCCTCGTGGCCAGGGCCTGGGACCGTAAGGCATCGCAGGGTCTCCTGCGCCGCCAGAGTCTGGACAAGCTGATCACCGTCAGCGAGCGGTTCCTCCGTTTCGCCGACGCCCTGGACATCTTCGAGATGAAGGACGTCGACGAGCGTCTCCTCCAGGCGTTCATCGACGCACCAGGGCGGGACCGCCGCGGCCGAATCAATGCCGAAGGACCCGCCGAGGCAACCCGACGTAGCAGGCGCTGGACGCTGTCGCTGTTCTGCGCCGAAGCCCGACGCCTGGGCTTGACCACCCTGTGCCCGATCCTGGACACGTCGCCCATCGCGCACACGCCCTCGCCCAACCAGTGCGACCTGACCCCGGACGACATCCGCACCCTGCGCTTCCACGCCGAACGCGGCATGCCCCACACCCGGCATGCCAGCATCCTGGCACTCCTGCTCGCCGGACTGGGCACTGGAGAGATCGGCCTGGCCAGCACAGCGGATCTCGACCTCGAACACCGCCGCATCTGGGCGAGCGGAACCCAGCAACTCGCCGCCCGCTTCTGCGCCTTGGACGAATGGTCCTGCTCAGTTCTGGACCTGCGGGCAGCCCACGTACGCCGCCGTGCCGGCGCACAGCAACCCGTTCCGCTCACCATCCAGGCAGCCTCCAGCGACTACACGACCCAGGCCAGCATCTGCACCGCATTCGGGGACATCTCCCGCCGCAGCGGCGCGCTGTCCAGCGGGCGACGCGCCAAGCCCCGCGACGTCACCGCATATACCGCCGCACAGACACTCGCCGACACCGGCCACATCACTCAAGTCGCCCTGCGCCTGGGCGTGGCGTCGCTCGACGTGGCAGCCCGACGTGCAGGCCTGCGTTGGGACCAGAACCGGGGGCAGCGATGACCTCCGAGCCGAAGCCTCCAGCGAAAACGCCGAGCAGCAAACCCAAAAGGGCCAAGCCGTACACGATCGGCCCCATCCCCGACGACGTCTTCGGATCCGCCGCTGACAAACCCGAACCGCGAGGACCCCAGGCTCCGCACATCACCCCCGACCGGCGCTTTGCTGCGCTTGCCCACAATCAGCAGCTCTACCAGGTCGCCACGACCGTGCTGCCGGACAAGCCCGACGGGAGCAGTGGGCGACCTCCTGGCTTCCCGCCCTACGTCTATCTCCTCTTCGCGGCGAGCATCTCCATCTTCGGCTCCGCCCGCAGCACCCAGGCCCATCTGCAACGACCCCTCTACTGGGACATCGTCAGAGAGGGGGTGACCGCGTGCCTGGGCACCGAGGAAGCCGGCCGCCTCGCGGACGTCGGCCCTACCTCGAGCCAGTGGTACTACTACCGCCACAAAATGCTCGACACCTTGCCCGGACTCCGCGAGGCCAGCCGCGATGCCTGGATCGCGCAAGCCTTCGACGTCGGCCTCCTCAGCGCTGACGGTCCCCGGGGGACCTGGATCCGTCCCCACCGCAGTCAGGTAATCCACGGAGACGGAACAGTGATGAAACCCCCCACTGATCAGACGGAGGCGGTCACCGTGGATCAAGAAACCGGCGAAATCCGCAACCACTACATCGACCCCGACGCCAGCATCCAGACCGAGGGCGGCGACCGCCAGGTCTACGGAAACAAATTCATCACCATCGCCACCCGCCTCGCCAGTACCCCGCACAGCCGGATGATCCTCAATCTGGACGCCGTCCGGCACCGCTCCAAGCAGCTCGACCCCGAGAAACTCGACGAGGCCGCAGCTGCCGTCAAGATGACCACCGAGGTCCTCGCAGCCGCCCCCGGCGTCAAAGCCGTCACCTACGACACGGCACTTCGTGGCGTCCACCGAGCACCACTCATCCGCCAAGGTGTTGTCGTCTTCACGCGCCAACATGACGGGATCAGGCCCCACGAAATCGTGGAATTCAGCGAAGGAAAATGCACCCACTCGCTGTACGCAGCAGCCGGCCGGGTATGCGAACGTCGGATCACCGTGGACGGAAATACCCACTACGCGCCCCTCCCGGTACGCGAACTCGAAGTCCGCGGAAAGGAAAAGATCCGCTTCTACCACCTTGTTGAGATCCCGTGCCCCCGAGGAGGACACGTCGCGAGGATCCGCGTGGACGAAACGCAGGAGGATCGAGAAATCGAGGCATCCGGGCAGGCCAAGAAATTCAACCGGACCGAGCACCTCCGCCAGGTTCCGCCCGAGACCCCGGCCGGCCGACGTCTTCTGGGATTCCGTCAGGACAGTGAATCTACAAATTCTCGCCTCGATCAGGCATTCCCCCACGGGAGGCTGCCGGCGTACGGCTCCAAAGCCGGACTGCTCCTCGTGATCGGGTTCGCCTGGGCGCAGAACGCGCTGACCCACGCGCTCCATCGACTCCGCAAGTAGCCACCCACCCGCCCGAGGCCAGGCCTGCGCCGCCCCTGGCCTGGCCTCGACACACCCGCCTGACGTCCCCTGTCACCCGCAAGATCACCACAGGCCGCTACTGCTGCCCACGACCGCATCCAGAGGCGCTACACTGTGGCACGTGCAGCTCCCTCGGGGGCTGCCGTGTTGGATCTGATGGCATAACTGGACAGAGATTTATTCGGAGAATTCCGAGGGAATTTCAGACAGGTTTTCCGACAGATCCCCGCCTTAGTAGCTCAGGGGATAGAGCACGGCTCTCCTAAAGCCGGTGTCGCAGGTTCGAATCCTGCCTAGGGCACACGCCGCCGAGACATCGGCACGCACGACAAAGGCCCAGGTCAACCGGAACAAAGCCGGAAACCTGGGCCTTGACCGTTCTCGGGGTTATCTGGCGCGGCGGGCGCGCCGTGCCAGATGTGGGGGCAGATCCAAACGCAGGGTTCCGTTGTCGCTCCGCGCGGGTCGGTCTCTCGACGCATCCCCCACCTCGGATAAGTGAGACTTTCCCACTCCCTGCCGAGGGTGCGCTCGGCGACCGCTGTAGCCACCAGCGCGACCGATTCGGTTGGGCCGGGCATGCCGTCGAAATCCGGTGCCACGGAACAACCTTCAGGTACATGGGAAGCCGTAGCGGTCGAGATCGACGAGGACGCGCGACAGGAGCACTGCAGGGAGATCCGCGGTCTGCCGAACAAGGCCGGACAGCGGCTCGCGAACCGATGATCGGGTGTTCGCAGCAGGGCGCGACGTTCGGATTGCCAACGCAGATCTCCGCTGGATGACGGGGTGGCAGGACCGACCCCATACAGGTGGATTCCTTCCTGGGGTACGCCGCGCCGAGTTTCGGCATGCACGACAAGCGCCCAGGTCAACTGGTGTGTACTGGGGACCGGGCCTCGGGTGGGCATTTTGCCGTCCGCTTCCATGCCGCCGGGCCGACGGTGGATGCGGCATCCTGGGAACATGAGCAGGTATGCAGCGGCGAAGCCGTACACGGTGCCCCTGTCGCTCGATGAACTGGGCGGGCCGACGGAGGGGGTCATCCGGCTGCCTCGGCACATTGACTGGGGGCCGGACTACGGTTACGAGCTGACCGACGAAGCCGACCTCGCGGTGATGTACGAGCGGGTGATCCGTGAAGCCCAGACGGTGGAAGACCTGGCCGGCTTCCTGGACGCAGCCACGCTGCGACGTCTGTGGGCGAGCCTGATCATCCCCGCGCCGGCGAGGGTGTTGTGGGAGGGTCGCTTTCCGGAACTGGCCCGACGAGCGGCTGCGGCGTAGTGGAAGAGCTGCACCATCGCCTGATCAGGATCGGGCTGGACGCGCTGGCGGACGACTTCGGCTACGCCTTGGCCGGTGGGTACGCCATCCAGGCCCATCACGTCGTTCAACGCCTCAGCGACGACGTGGACCTGTTCACTCCGATCGATCGTCGCAGCGAGATGCCAGCGGCAACGGACCGAAATCGTGGGGGCGTACGAGCAAGCGGGCTTTCGCGTCGAGCGGGGTCACTGCTCGGATACGTACGTCCGCCTCCAGGTCACCGATCTCGGCACGGGTGCAACCTCCAAGGTCGAACTTGTCGCGGAGTTCCTCGAGTACGAGCCTGTTCCATCAGAGTTGGGTCCTGTGCTGCATCGGGACGACGTGGCTGCAGGGAAGATGGAAGCCTTGTTCACCCGTGCAGAGGCTCGTGACTTCATCGACGTGGATGCCCTGCTGGGCGTGGGCTACACCCGCCAGCAGCTGATCCAGCTCGCCGCCCAACGGGACGCGGGGTTCGACCTCGCCGTACTTGCCGACATGTTCGGCAGTGTGGGGCGCTTCAATGATCGTCAGTTCACTGCCTATGGAGTGGATGCCGAGCGGGTGTGCGCGATCAGAGCTCAGTTCGCGGACTGGCGAGAGGAACTCAGGCGACTCGGATAGGCGACTGCTCGATCTCCGTTTGAATCGCTCGCCGTGCCAGATCCGTGCCAGATGGGGGAGCGACGAGCGGGCATCCACGGTCACCGGCGGGCACCCGACCCACCGGGGCCACCCACCTGGGCACGCGCCGGCTCAGGGGCCTGATTACTTCCAGGCGCTCCTGAAGCCGGCGTCGCAGGTTCGAATCCTGGGGCCGCCGCGGTGATCGTCATGGTCGCCGCTGGGCCGCAGGCGCTGCGCGAGAGCGAGCGGGCGTCAGGAACCTTGCGCCTGCCTGTGGACGGCCCCGCCGACCAGCTCGAACGATGCCGGCTGCAGTGGCAGCGGCTCGGGGAGGGTGCCCCAGCCGCCGACCCGAGCGATGGGCGGAAAGCGGGCACCGGATGGCGAATCGCAGACGGAATTTCCGCAATGGAGACTTCGCCGACGACTGGCCCTTGGTATCAAGGTCAACGCCACTTGGCTTGAGTTGACCGGATAGAGCGCTGGACTGCATGGGTCGTGTCCCGTGGAGGGTTTTCCCGGCCGAATGCGGAACTGCGACCGTCAGATGGAAAGCGGCGGCTGCACACGAAGTGCAGCCGCCGTGGCGTCGACGGTCGCTTGGCTCGGACCCGTCAACAGCCCCAGTTCGAGTTGCAGCACATCGAGTTGTAGCACGCGCTGCCGTCGCTGGTGGGCGTGCTCAGCGCGCTCAAGTCCGTGTCTCCGGACATCGCGACGAACTCGACATCCAGGTCGAACAGGTCCGCTGCGTCAAGTGCCATCGGCTCTCCGAGGACCGCGTTCATGACATACCCCCTCCATGTAGGACCGCCCCGTGCGGCCGCTGCCCTGTTGTAGCACGGCCCTGAATTGCGGTCATTTCATGAAGCGGTGCCTCCTATTCCGCCGCTATCGCGCGACCAGGCGACTTCCACCGCCTTGCGGCCAAGACCAGCGCAATTCCGTTCGTCAGCAGTCCGCCCCCTGGCGTGAAAATTTCACAGCGCATTGCCAACAGCGCACAGGGCGCTGTTGAATCAGCGGCCAGGGCGCACGGGACCGCCCATGGTACGAGGAGAGAGGACATGACTGTGGGTCTTATCTTCCAGGCCGCACAAGTCGCGCTCGTACGCACACCGCTGCTGCCCTCCGCGGCTGCGCAGGCCACCCGGGTCGACCTCTCACCCGGAGTGAGCGGCTACCCGCAGCGGCTCGCGGAGTACCTGTGCCGACTGGCGCGCGATCCTCTGCTGCGCGAGGCAGTGGAGGTCTCAAGTTCCTCACTCATGAACACCGTGTACCGAGTCGAGCGCGGCGATGAAGTCGCCGAGGCCAAGCTCGAACGCGCGGTGTTCGCCCTGACCCGCTACCTGCTGCGCATGTCCGGTCGCCCGACGCCGTTCGGCCTGTTCGCCGGGGTGGCACAAGCCGGCTTCGGCGATCGCACCGTGGTACGTCTTGGCAGCGACCATCGCAAGGCCGTCAGGGTCGACACCGATTGGATCGCGACTCTGGTCAGCACGTGGGAGCAGGACGACGTCGTGCTCCCACAACTGCAGGTGGTGCACAATGATTTGTGCTTCATGCGCGGCGACCGTCTCGTGCTGCCGTATGTGCGCGGCGACGCGACTGCTGCGGCCGCGCAGCGTACTGCGCCGGCGTCCGGCACAGCGACGCTGATGCGTGAGCTCAATGTCCGGGCAACTCCCTTGGTCTGCGCCGCGCTCGCACGCACCGCCGAGCCGATCGGCTTTGGCGCACTCCTCCGGGCTCTGCGCAGCGATTTCCCCCAGGCGCCGGACACAGCGATCTCAGGCATGCTGCGCGACTTGATCCGCCGGGAGATCTTGCTGACCGAACTGCGTCCGGCCCAGTGGAGCGACGACCCGCTGCAGCATGTGCGCGACAGGCTTCCGGCCGGTGACGGCCGCAGTCGGCTCGACGAGGTCGCCCGGTTACTCGCGGACTATGCTTCCCAGCTGCCGGGCGAGGGTATCCGCGCCTGGCGGTCGGCACTCGGCACGATGCGCGACCTCGCGCCCAGTGAGCGCCCGCCGATCCAGGTCGATGTCGCGCTTGACGCGCAGATCCAGCTGAACGCCGCGGTCGCCGGAGAGGTGGAACGCGCCGCGACGGCTCTGTGGCGCATGGCCCCGCCGCGCAACGGCCCGGCGCACCTGCGCGAGTATCTCGACGCTTTTATCGAGAAGTACGGCATCGGGAGGTACGTCCCCCTCGTCGACGTCCTCGACGAGCATCGCGGTCTTGGGCCGCCGGCCGGATACCAACTTCCCAGCGGGGGGCGTCGGCTCGACACCGCGACCCAGAAGCAGGACGGCGAAGGCGCACGCGAACGCTTGCTCGCCGAGTTGGCGCTGGCCTCGCTGAGCCACGATGCCGGCGATGCCGAAGTGGTGCTCGACAACGCGCTGCTCGACCGCTTGGCGCAGTCGGCCGAGGCGCCGCCCGTGGCCGGGTCCGAGTTGTGTGTGCAGCTGTTCGCACCGAGTGCGGCGGCGCTGGACGCGGGAGACTTCCAACTGGCCGTTGCGCCAGGCGGCGGCTCGTTCCGGCCCGGTGCCATGCTCGGACGCTTCGCGCGGCTGATCGGAGCCGAGGACTCCTTGCGTGCGGTCAATGATGCGGCGTACCGGCCCGATGGCGACGACACACGTGACCCCCTCCTCGCTCAGCTGTTCTTCCAGGCGCGGCTCGACCGAGCGGCGAACGTGGCCCAAGTGCCCGCCGTGCTTCCGCACGCGATCACGGTCGGGATGTACGCGGGTCCGCCCGGAGCGACCGTCATCGACCTCGCCGACCTCGCGGTGGTGGCGGATCGCGAGCGACTCTCTGTTGTGTCCATGCAGCTCGGCCGCGAAGTGGTTCCGCTCATGCCACACGTTCTCGCGGTCGACCGGGCGGCCCCGAACGCGGCGCGCTTTCTGAGCGAGGTGGCCAACAGCGGCTTCCGGCATTGGGCCGTGTGGTCGTGGGGTTCCTTGGAGGTGTTGCCGCGACTCCCTCGGGTGCGCTACGGCCGCACGATCCTCGCTCCCGCGCGCTGGCGGCCCGACACTGTGATCGCTGCGGCTGCGTCGGACGCCGGCACTGACTGGGGACGGGACCTGGTGGCATGGCGCGAGCGATGGCGTGTGCCGGACCGGATCCAGGTGATGCTGGGCGACCATCGGGTTGATCTCGACCTGCGAGTGCCGCTGCACCAGCAGCTGCTCCGTCACGAACTGCGCCGGCATCCGGACATGCTCGTGCTGGAGTCGCCCGGCGGCCGACTGTCGCCCACCGGCTGGTTGTCCGGGCACGCCAACGAGATCGTCGTGCCCCTGGTGGCACGCGAGCAGCCGCGGCGTCCACGGATACCCGTCCGGTCGGCGGCATCGACCGCACGCGCACGCATGGTGCATCCGAGGTATCAGGTAGGCGGTGAATGGCTGTACGCGAAGGCGTATGCAAGCCCTGAGCTGCAGGACGCCTTACTGGCACGGCAGGTGGCGCAGTTGGTCCGAGCGCTGCCCGAGGACGTGGACCGGTGGTTCTTCATCCGGTACCGCGATCCCCGACCGCACCTGCGGCTGCGGTTTCACGGCGACCCGGAGGCGTTGGCCACGCGCCTGGTGCCATTGCTGCACCAGTGGGCGCAGACGTGCATCGACGCCGGGTCGATCAGCGAGCTCCTCCTCGCGGCGTACGAGCCCGAAGTACACCGCTACGG
The DNA here is from genome assembly GCF_000787775.1 of Streptacidiphilus carbonis. Lineage (GTDB taxonomy): Bacteria > Actinomycetota > Actinomycetes > Streptomycetales > Streptomycetaceae > Streptacidiphilus > Streptacidiphilus carbonis. The sequence goes on from NZ_BBPM01000019.1 coordinate 30,244, forward strand.
CGGCGCGGAGGCGCTGACCGCGGCGGAGGAGCTCTTCCACGCCGATAGTGAGGCGGTACTCGCGCAGTTGCGGCTCCCCAAGCCGGTCGCTGCGGCGGTGCCCGCCCACATGATGGCGGCCGCGAACCACAGCGCGCTGCTGGACGGACTGGGTGTGGCGGATTGGCCGCGCTGGGTGCGCGACGCCTATCCGATGAAGCATCACGACGTATTCCGGCAGGAGCGGGGACTCGCGCTGCGCCTGGTGGATCCGGCGGACCCCGGGGCGGCGTTGCTGGCACTGCCAGGCGCACAAGGAGTGGCGGACACCTGGTTCCGGCGGCAGAAGGCCGCGATCCGCTATGGCGAGGTGCTGCGCGCTCAAGGCGGAGAGGCGCTGGTTCTGGATTGCGCGGGCAGCGTGCTGCACATGCATGCGAACCGGCTGCTGGGCGTGGACCGGGAGGCGGAGGAACGCTCGTACGCCCTGCTCCATGGAGCCGCGCGCGCCTTCCTCGGGCGCACCGCCGCCGCCGCTGCCGGTGCCGGTGCCGGTGCCCTCGGATGACCACTCCTCACGCTGCGGCAGTGGATGCCGTGAACGAGATCGCACGCCGACTGGCCGACCCGGAGGCGCTGCGTCACGGCGTACTGCAGGGCGGTGCGTGGGTACAGCACGCGCAGGGGGTGCGCGTTCCGGCGTTCATCCCCCTGTCCTTCGGGTCCGGGTATCCCGCGGCCGCGCTGCTCTTCGCCGAACTGGGACGACGGGATCCGTCGTACCGCGAAGTTGCTCACCGGCATCTCACGAAAGCTGCCGAACATGTCGCCGGCCTCGGCGCCGGCGTCGAGGTCGGCGGGCTGCACGGCGGGATCGGCGCGCTGGCTTTCGCACTGCGGATGGCCGCGCACCGTGCCGGTGCCTACACGACGATCCTCAAGAAGCTGGACGACGCGCTCCACAGGCAGTGCAGGCGGCTGGTGGCCTCGGAGACCGACCGGATGGCGCGCGGGGAGCCGGTTGCCTTCCACACGTACGACACGGTCAGCGGGCTCACCGGCCTGGGTCGCTACCTGTTGCTGGCAGGCGGGCCGGGTCAGGGCGAGCTCAAGGAAGTGCTGGCTTGTCTGGTGGCGCTGACCGAGCCCACAGCGCATGTTGACGGGCGGTCAGCGCGACGGCCGGGCTGGTGGGCAGGTCACCCGCCGTTCCTCGGTGAGCGCGGTCCGAGGGAGCATGCGAATCTCGGGCTGGCGCACGGAATCGCCGGGCCCCTGGCACTGCTCGCGCTGGCCTGGGAGGCAGGAATACGAGTACCGGGGCAGGACCGCGCAGTGCAGCGCGTCGTCGACTGGTTGCTCGACAACCGCGGGTTCGATGAAGCGGGAGCCTACTGGCCGGCCTTCGTCGCTGGAGCACCCGCTGGGCCCAGTACCGGTGGACCGCGTGGTGTGCCGAAACGGTGGGGGCCGGCATGGTGTTACGGCAGTCTCGGCACCGCGCGCGCGGTGCAGCTGGCCGGCCGGGCGTTCAACGAGCGGGAATGGGTTGGCGCGGCAAGCGCGGCGATCACTGCGGAAGCCGCGCGTATCCAGGAGCTGACGGAGGGCGACTGCGGCCTGTGTCATGGCTGGGCGGGCCACCTACAGGTGCTGTCGCGTTTCGAACGCGACGTGCCCGGGACGGTACCTGCCGGACTCGCCGACCTGCTCGCGGAGCGTGTGCTGGCGGGTGCGCGCCTGGAGTCGGCGTTCCTCTTCCCCTTCCAGCGCCCGGATGGCAGCGTGGCCGACGAACCGGGCCTGCTGCAAGGTGCTGTCGGAGTCGCCCTCGCACTGACGCACTACACGGACCCGGATGCGCCGGGCACGGAATGGGACGCGGCATTGCTTCTCGGCTGACTGAATGCCGGGGCATGCGCCTGGATTCCTACGTCGCCCGGGTCGGGCGGCGTTGGACGACGTCGGCGGTGACTGTTGTTACCAGGTTGTGGACGGCTGTGGTGGGGCTGGAGTCGCGGTCGGCGAAGAGGAGGTGGCCGCCGCCGACCAGCGAGAGGGTGAGGGAGTCGATGTCGGCGTCGGCGGCGATGCGGCCCAGTTCGCGCTCGTCGGTGAGGTAGGCGGCGACCGCGGCGGTGGCCTGGGTGAGGATCGCGATGCCGCCTCCGGGCCTGGCCTGCCGCAGGCGTGCGCGGAGCTCGTCGCGGAAGGTGATGAGCGGGATGATCGCCACCGGGACCGGGCCGAAGAGCGCGGTAAGCGCGGCGGTGAGGTTGTCGGCCACGGTGCCGGTGCCGGCGGACTCGCGCAGCGCAGCCGCATGCGTTTCGAGTTGGTCGGCCCGGTCGAGCACCAGGTCGGTGAGGAAGGCGTCGAAGTCGGCGAAGTGCCGGTGCAGGACACCTTTTGCGCAGCCCGCCTCGTCGGTGACGGCCCGGCTGGTCAGGCCGTTCGGGCCGTCCCGCAGCAGTACGCGTTCGGCGGCGTCGAAGAGTTGCTGCCGCGCGTCGCGGAGGTGCACCCCAGTCGGCACTCGCGGATCCTCTCGCTCACGTGAACCTGTCGGCAATCGTTGCCCAGTGGGCGAACGCCCACTAAGGTGGGCGCATGCCCACTCTACCGCGAGAGCAACCGGACCCGCCCCCGACGGAGTCGCACCGGGCCAGGCGGATGGCCGAGTCCTTCGGTGTGGACGCGCAACGCTACGACCAGTCCCGGCCGGGCTATCCCGAGGCACTGGTGGCGCGGATCGTTGCCGGAAGCCCCGGGACCGACGTGCTCGACGTCGGCTGCGGCACCGGTATCGCAGCCCGTCAGTTCCAGGCCGCCGGCTGCACCGTGCTGGGCGTCGAGCCCGATGTGCGGATGGCGGAGTTCGCGCGGGCCCGGGGACTGCAGGTCGAGGTCTCGTCCTTCGAAGCCTGGGAGTCGGGCGGCCGGAGGTACGACGCGGTCGTCGCCGCCCAGTCGTGGCACTGGGTGGATCCGGTCGCCGGTGCCGTGAAAGCGGCGGAGGTGTTGCGCCCGGGAGGTCGGCTGGCGATCTTCGGGCACGTGTACGAGCCGGCGCCCGAGGTGGCCGAAGCCTTCGCCGCCGTCTACCGCCGGGTGGTGCCCGACTCTCCGTTCAACCGCCCGCAGACCCGGAGTCCGCTCGACCTGTACCAGGCGATGTACGCGAATGTCGCCGACCGGATCCGCGAGGCCGGGATCGAGGCAGGGGTTGGGGCTGGGGCTGGAACCCGGTGCTTCGACGAACCCGAGCAGTGGCGCTTCGACTGGGAGAAGTCCTACACCCGCGACGCGTGGCTGGAGCTGCTCCCCACCACCGGCGGCCTCACCCAGCTCCGCCCCGAGCAGGTGACCGAGGTCCTGGACGCGGTCGGCGCCGCCATCGACTCCCTGGGCGGAGCCTTCACGATGACGTACACCACCCTGGCCACGACCGCCGTACGAACCGACGCCATCTGATCGACCCCGGCCGACGGCGGTTTGCTACCGTCGTCCGGGTCAGGTCAACAGTTCGGGGGCATGGGCATGGCAGGGTTCAAGACACCTCCGCAGAGCGACTTCCACACCTACTCGGGGCTGATGACCACTCAGGGCGGGCATCTCTCCACGCTCAACCAGTGGTGCGGCAACCAGTGTTCGGAGACCACCGGACTGGACGGGCTGCTGATGCTGCTGCGGCCGGTGGTTCCGGAGTTCTCCGGCTTCTTCTCCGAGAAGATCAGCCAGTGCGTGCGCGGGATGGCCCTGGTCTCCTCCAAGGTGAACCAGACCAGCGCCGAGTACTTCAGCACGGACCAGGACGTGGCCGCCCAGCTGGCCAAGCTCTACCCGGCGCCGATCACCGGCTTCCCCGACGTCGGCGCCATTCCCGGCACCTCGCTCGTCGGCAACTTCACCGACCAGGACGTGACCCTGACCGAGCCCGCCAGCGGTGCCGAGGACACGGCCAAGAACATCGAGCACCAGCTGATGATCATCCGTCAGGGCTTCGGCGCGGGACCGCTGGCGACGGCGGAGAAGGTCTTCAAGTACTTCACCGGCCAGAGCCTGGTCGGGCTGCTGCTCGAACCGCTGGCCGGGAAGTACGGGCAGTTGCTGTATCTGCACGACGCCTACGGCCAGCTCGGCGACGGCCTCTACACGGTCGCCGGAACGATCAGGAAGGGCTCCTGGGGACTCGCCCAGGAGTGGACCGGATCCGCGGCCACAGCTTTCGACTCCTACCTGTTCAGCTGGAGCATGGGGATCGGCGGGCTGGGCGACGCGGCCAAGGTCGTGGCGAAGATCTACAAGGACGGGTACGACGCGGTCGTACTGCTGGTCCAGGCCGCGCTGCGGGAGATGGACTCGCTGCTGAACAACGTACTGCCCAAGCTGGCCGAGGACGGCGGCGAGATGGTGGAGGGCGATGCCGCGATCGAGGCAATCGGGGGCGGTCCCGAGGACCCGGTCGCCGATGTCGTCGCCGGCGTGTTCACGGCCTACAAGATGTACAAGATATACAAGGACATAGCCCTGGCCATCACGATCATCAACGCTGTCGAGACCATCTTCACCTCCATCCAGAAGGCGATCAAGGGCATCGAGAACGGTGTGCAGGCCGTCGCCAAGATGATCAACTCGCCGATGCCGACCATCGGCAGCCTGGTCAACGACGTCGAGAACCGCGGCTTCGACTTCGAGAAGGGCGCCTGGGATCCCACCCTCGGTGCGGTCAGGGTCGGGATGCTCCCCTCGGCCTGAGCTCCCCGCGCTCCCCGCTTCCCACGATCGGAGAACCGCCCCATGTCATCAGCCTTCCACGGCAGCGGCCTAGGCGGCCGGCCCCTCGGTGAACGGGGCGGGCAGCGCAGCCCGTCCGCGCCGCCGGCGGCCCCTCCCGCAGACGCGCCGCCGCAGGGCACCGTCGCGGACTCCTGGCAGGCGGCCACCGAGAGCCCGGAGCAGCGGGCCATCGCCGCGCGCATCTATGCCGAGCTCAAGGCCGGTGCCGACGTCGACCAGGTCCGGCACCTCATCGGCCAACTGGAGCAGACAGTGAAGAGCCGGGCCCGCTCGGTCGGGAGGGGGCGACGATGATCGAGCAACTGCGCGAGTGCACGCTCACCAGCAGGCACACCCTGCACAGCACCACCTTCGAGGTGTCCGTCGACGTCGAAGGGCAGCCGAAGCCGGTCGCGCGCCTGCACAAGGACCATGTCTTCACCTCCGTGCACGCGCTGTCCGTCCTCACCGGTCCTGGCCTGGACGTGCTGGAGGGGTGGGTGACGCCGCGCTGGGCGGCGACTGCGGATGAGCAGCGGACCCGGATCGGCACGGTGGACCACAGCGACAGCCGGGTGGTCGGCGGCGAGCAGTGGACCTTCGAGCAGCACGGCCTGCCCACCCTGGTCGGCCGTCCGACCGGCGCTACCCGGGCCCGCTACAGCGGCCCGCTCAACCTGGTGCCGATGAAGCGAACCATGGACATGCTCTTCAGCTACCGGGTCCGGTTCCAGGGCCCCGGGTCCGAGGGCTTCGAGTTCGCCCGGCTGACCGGTACCGGGCACCCCCGCTATTCGCTCCACCTCCACGACGACCGCGTCAGTACCCTGCTCGCCCTCTCGGCGGTCTACTACTACGACCGCGTCCTTGACGACGCCCCCCGCAAGAGCCTGATGAACACCTTCGGGACCTTCCTCCCCGGCAAGTGAGGCCGCGTCCGGGACCAGGGTCGGGGGCCCGGGACCCCGGGGGTAACCGCGGGGTGGAGTTGGGTGGTTCCCGCATTACGGACGGTGTCCGGGATTCCTAGTGTGATCTTCGGAGGCACGCAGCCGCGTGCCCGTGGCCCGGGGAGTTGCGATTCCCCCGTCCGATCGGAGGTCCCACGGTGATCGAAGCCCGTGGCCTGAGCAAGAAGTACGGCGGAGTGCAGGCGGTGAGCGATCTGAGCTTCGAGGTCCGGCCCGGCGTGGTGACCGGGTTCCTCGGGCCGAACGGCTCGGGGAAGTCCACGACGATGCGGATGGCGCTGGGACTCGACGCGCCGGACCGGGGCACGGTCAGGATCGGCGGTCGGCGCTACCGCGATCTGGCCTGGCCGTTGCGCGAGGTCGGTTCGCTGCTGGAGGCGCGCTCGTTCCATCCGGGCCGAAGCGCGCGGGCGCATCTGAGCGCCCTGGCGGCCGGCAACGCCATCCCGGCGTCCCGGGTCGGCGAGGTGCTGGAGCTCACCGGCCTGGCGGGGGCGGCGGGGCGCCGGGCCGGGAAGTTCTCCCTCGGCATGGCCCAGCGCCTGGGCATCGCGGCGGCGCTGCTGGGCGATCCGGGGGTGCTGCTGCTCGACGAGCCGATCAACGGGCTCGACCCCGAGGGCATCCGGTGGATCAGGGACCTGATGAAGTCGCTGGCCGCGGAGGGCCGGACGGTGTTCGTCTCCAGCCACCTGATCAGCGAGATGGCCCTGACCGCGACGCGGGTGATCGTGATCGGCGGGGGCCGGCTGCTCGCCGACACCACGGTGGACGAGTTGTCCGCCGGGGCGGCGTCGCTGGAGGACGCGTTCCTGCAACTGACCTCCGCCAGCGCCGAGTTCCGCGCGGACGGCGGAGAGCGCAGCCCCGGCGGCCGGGCGGGCGGAGACTCCGGATACTCCCAGTACCCGATGGCGAGGAGGTCGTCATGACCGGGATCACTGTGAGCGGCACGGACAACGCGAGCGGCACACGCGGCCGGAGCCGCGCCGTCAGCGGCGGGCACTACCGGTTCCGGCATGCCGCCCGGATGGAGTGGGTCAAACTCCGTACCCTGCGTTCGACCTGGTGGACCCTGGGGATCACCGCGGTCGGCGCGGTGGCCATCGGCGTGGGCGTCGGGGCCGGCACCCGTGACGGCTCCGGCGACCTGACGAACAACGCGCTGGTCGGGATGGTCCCCGGGCTGCTGCTCACCGGGGTGCTCGGGGTGCTGGTGACGACGGCCGAGTACAGCTCCGGCATGATCCGCTCCACGCTGGCCGCGATCCCGCGCCGACCGCTGGCGCTGGCGGCCAAGGCCGCGGTGTTCGGCGCGCTGGCGCTGGCCTTCGGGGAGCTCGCCTCGTTCGCCTCCTTCTTCGCCGGCGGGGCGGCCCTCGGGCACGGCATCGCGGCGCCCACGCTGGGCCGGCCGGGCGTACTGCGCGCCGTGGTGTTCTCCGGGATGAGCTTCGCCCTGATCGGTCTGATCGGCGTCGGCCTGGGCGCCATCGTGCGCCACACCGCGGCGGCGATCGCCATGGTGGTCGGGGGTGTGTACGTGCTGGGGCAGGTAGTCGGCGCGCTCGCACACGCGGCGGCGCCGTACATGCCGATTCTGATCGTCGCGAACTCGCTCAGCACCACCAGGCCGCCGACCTGCAGCGCGGGCTCCGGATCGTGCCCGCAGATGCTCTCGGCCTGGTCGGGTCTCGGCATGCTCGGCCTGTACGCCGCGGTGGTCCTGGTCATCGGCGGGTGGCTGCTCGCCCGGCGCGACGCCTGAGCGGGGAAATAGGATCAGCGGCATGGGCAGCAAGGGGCCGGGGAGCAGGAGCGGGCCGGTCAACGCCGTCCCGCGGGCCCCGTTCGGGCGGCGGGCCCGGCGGGAGCTGGCGTTCTGCCTGCTCGGGCTTCCGTTCGTGGTGCTCAACGCGTTCACGGTCTTCTTCGCCGTGGTCCTGCTGCTGACGCTGACGGGTCGGCAGCCGTGGACCGTCGACGACAACCCGAGTCCGTGGACCGTGCTGGTGGCGGTGTCCGTCGTGGTGCTGCTGACCTTGCTGCTGGTGGTGTCGGGCGGCGCGCGGCGGCTCGGCGCGAGCTGCCGGTGGGCGGTCGGCTTCCTGCTCGGCGAGCAGGTCGCGGCTCCGCCGCCGCCCCCGGGGCGGTCAGGACGGGGACGCCGGGGCGGGGGCGGACTGCGCGCCGCGCTGGGCGACGGCCCGTCGTGGCGCGCGGTGGCGTACCTCTTCCTCAAGCTGCCGACCGCGCTGCTGGAGGCCTATGCCGCCCTGGTGTTCTGGGGCGCGGGACTGGTGAACCTGACCTACCCGTTCTGGTGGAACTCCTTCCGCAACCACCCCGACGGCACGCGGCTCAGCCCGGTGCCCGTGGTGACGCCGTTCGACTGGTCCGGCGCCGGGCACTTCCAGATCACCACCTTCCCCGGCACCTTCGCCGCCCTCGGCGCGGGCGTGGGCATGCTGCTCGCCGCCCCGTGGGTGACCAGGGCCGTGGTGGCCGGCGACCGGTGGCTCATCCGCAACCTGCTCGGTCCGCGGCCGCTCGCCCAGCGGCTGACCGACCTCGAACACACCCGCGCCCTGGCGGTCGACGACGCCGCCGCACGGCTCCGCCGCCTGGAGCGCGACCTGCACGACGGCGCCCAGATCCGGCTGGCCACCCTGGCGCTGAACCTCGGCATGGCCAAGCGGAAGCTCGGCGAGAGCGGCGCGGTCCCGCACCCGGACGAGGCCAGGGAGCTGGTGGACGCCGCACTCCAGGGCGCCAAGGACGCGCTGAGCGAGCTGCGGGAACTGGCCCGCGGCATCCATCCGGCGGTGCTCGACACCGGCCTCGCCGACGCGCTCGCCACACTCGTCGCGGGCAACGCGGTCCCCACCGAGTTGACCGCGGACATCACGGTCAGGCCGACTCCGGCGATCGAGACGATCGCCTACTTCTGCACCGCGGAACTGCTGGCCAACGCCACCAAGCACAGTGGGGCCGGGCTGATCGCGATCGAGGTGACCCAACGGGCGGAGGTCCTGGTGCTGCGGATCGCGGACGACGGGCGCGGCGGGGCGGACCCGGCCCGCGGCAGCGGCCTGTCCGGGCTGAAGGACCGGGTCGCGGTGGTGGACGGCAGACTGGACATCACCAGCCCGCCCGGCGGTCCGACCCGGGCCACCGTGGTACTCCCCCTTCGCGCCTAGGAGTCCGCTGATGCGCATCGTGATCGCCGAGGACGCGGCCCTGTTCCGGGCCGGGCTGGTGCGGCTGCTGGAGGACGACGGCCATACCGTGTGCGCCGCGGTGGCCGACGGCGGCGCGATGCTCTCCGCGGCGGTCGAGCACCGGCCCGACGTCGTGATCGCGGACATCCGGATGCCGCCCACCTTCACCGACGAGGGCCTGCGCGCCGCCCTCGAACTGCGACGCACCCACCCGGACACATCCGTCCTCGTCCTGTCCCAGTACATCGAGACCCGGTACGCGGCCAGCCTGCTGCACGGCAGTCCCGCGGGCGTGGGCTACCTGCTCAAGGAGCGCGTGGCCGACGTCGCGGAGTTCACCGACGCCGTCACCCGCGTGGCCGCCGGCGGGACGGCGCTGGACCGCGAGGTCGTCAGCCAACTGCTCGCCGCCAGCCACCGCACCGGCGGGCTCGACCCGCTGACCCCTCGGGAACGCGAGGTGCTCGCCCTGATGGCCGAGGGCCGCTCCAACACCGGCATCGCCGCAGCCCTCGTGCTCACCCTCGGAACGGTCGAGAAGCACATCGCCAGCATCTTCACCAAGCTCGACCTGCCGCCCTCGGAGGGCGACAACCGCCGCGTACTCGCAGTTCTGCGCCACCTCGACGCCTGACCTGCCGGGGAACGTCTGTGCGGGGGCGGGGCGTTCTTTCGGGGTGGGCGGATTCGGGATCATCAGCGAAGTGTTCATGCCGAGCAGCCGCTACCGCGAGGAAGAGCGGAACCGGCTTGAGTGGACCCGCGACGACGAGGGGGAGGGCGACCCCTACCGAGGGCCGATAGACCTGGACGGCGGCAAGGTCGTGGTCCGGCTTCCGGTACCGCCGGACGGGGACGAGGCGGAGTAGTCCTGAGGAGTCCCGGAGAGCGCTCCGGGAGACGGTGGAGCGCGTCGCGGCAGGGGTGCTGCCGTTGCGGGCGTGGGGCGGCTACTTCGGTGCGGCGGTGCCGTCCGGGGTCGCCGGGGCGAGGACGTCCCTGGCGTCCAGGAGGTCGCTGACGAAGGCTTCCGGGGCGGTGGTGAGGGCCTGGGCGCGTTCGGGTTCGGTGATCGGGACGACGTTGATGACGCGGACCGCGGCGGTGGTGGTCTCCAGGAAGCCCGGCTGGTCCATGGTCCAGGGGCCGGCCAGGAAGGCGTGGTGGTGGGCCGGGAAGGTGGGAAGGTCGGAGCCGAAGGTGACGATCTCGCCCCAGCCGAGCGGGCGGCCGAAGGTCCAGGGGTGGGCGGCCAGGTTCGCCAGGTGGATCGCGATGCGTCCTTCGTCCTCGGCGCTGACCGGGCCGCGTCGCCGCAGTCGGAGCTCCGCGCGGTCGCCGACGGCGCGTCCCTCGGCCGACGGCATCGGCTCGACGGACATGCCGACCGTGGTGAAGACGGTGGCGGCCGAGGGGTCGGTGGTGCGGTGGACCAGGATGTCGATGCGGGCGAGCGGGCCGGGGCCGTTGTCGAACGCGATGCCGTTGTCCTCCTCTCCCAGTTCCTGCTGCAGGGCGTGGAAGAGGTCACGGAGGATGACGGGTGCGTTCATGTTCGGGACTCTACACAGCGCTCGGACGGTAGGGTCGGCGCCCATGACCGACATGCTGATCGACGAGCAGGGACGGCCGGAGCCCCCGTTGGCGGCCGACGAGGGCGCGACGCTGGTGGGGTTCCTGGAGTACCAGCGGGCCACCTTCGCCTGGAAGTTCGCCGGGCTGGACTCGGCCGGGCTGGGCACCTCGATCGCGGCCTCGACGATGACCCTGGGCGGAATGGTCAAGCATCTCGCCCTGGTCGAGAACCACTGGTTCTCCCGGCAGCTGCACGGCGCCGAGCAGACCCCGCCGTGGGACGCGGTGGACTGGAAGGCCGACCCGGACTGGGACTGGCACTCGGCCGCCGAGGACACCCCGGAGCAGTTGCTCGCGCTCTGGCAGGACGAGGTGGCGCGGTCGCGTTCCCTGCTCGCGCAGGCGCTGGCCCAGGGCGGCCTGGACCAGCCGGCCCGGCGGGTCTGGGCCGACGGCCGGGCGCCGAGCCTGCGCTGGATCCTGCTGCACATGGTCGAGGAGTACGCGCGCCACAACGGCCATGCGGACCTGCTGCGCGAGGCGGTGGACGGGACCACGGGGGAGTGACCGCGCGGAGCGACCGGTCGAGCCGAGGGGCCGTCAGCCCAGGTGGTGGCGCTGGGCGTAGGCGACGGCGGCGGTGCGGTCGCGCGAGCCGGTCTTGGCGAAGATCCGGTTGATGTGCGTCTTGACGGTGTGTCCGCTGAGCACGAGCGCGGCCGCGATCTCGGGGTTGTTCAGGCCCCTGGCGATCAGGGCCAGGATCTCCGCCTCGCGCTGGGTCAGCCCGTCCGGCAGCGGGACGGCGCCCGGCCGCGCGGCCGCGGGGGGCGGGACGGACGGACCGGGGGCGGCCGGAGCGGAGGCGGCGGCCAGCAGGGTGGCCTGCACCCGCGGGTCCAGCACCGCGAGGCCGCCGGCCGCGGCGTGCAGGGCGCGGGCGATGTCGGTGCGGTCCGCGTCCTTGGTGAGGTAGCTGCGCGCACCGGCCCGCAGAGCGTCCAGGACCGAGCTGTCGTCGGCGTAGGTGGTGAGCACGACCACGGCGACGGAGGGGTGTTCGGCGGTCAGCCGCCGGGTGGCCCCGATGCCGTCCAGGACCGGCATCCGCAGGTCCAGCAGGATGGCGTCGGGCCGGTGCTCGGCAACCAGATCCAGGGCCTGGGCCCCGTCGGCGGCGGCGCCGACGACGTCGATGTCGGGCAGGGCGCCGAGGAGCAGCACCAGGCCCTCGCGGACGCTGGCCTGATCGTCGGCGACGATCACGCGGAGGGGGGTGGTGGCGCCGGTCATGGGTTCAGTCTCCCCGGTCCGGCCGTCGGCGCACCGGCCGGGTGCGGGACGGCCGGGTGCGGGAGTCGGGCGGTGACGGTCCAGATGTCGCCCTGCGGGCCCGCCGTGAGCGTGCCGTTGAGCAGGCGCAGCCGTTCCCGCATCCCGATCAGGCCGTAGCCGCCGCCGACGCTGCCGCCGACGCCGGTGGTGCCATGGTCGGCAGCGGTACCGGCGGGGGTGCGGGTCGGGCCGGTGACCGGGAGTGCGGCCGGGTCGGTGATCGGGTTGGTGACGGTCACCGCGGTGAGGGCCCCGGTGCTCCGCAGGTGCAGTTCGACCGGCGCCCCGGGGGCGTGCTTTGCGGCGTTGACCAGGGCTTCCTGCACGATGCGCAGGAGCGCCAGGGTGGCGTCGGGCGGCAGTGGCCGGAGCGGTCCGTCCAGGTCGAGCGAGACGGCGACGGCGGCGCCGTGCCGGCGGGTGTGGGTGTCGGCCGCGCGGGTGATCTCCTGGTCGAGCGGGAGCTGGTCGGTGCGCATGGCGTGGACCGCCCGACGGGTCTCGACCAGTCCCTCGGAGGCCATCCGCTGTGCGGCGGCCAGCGTCTCCAGGGCCTTGTCGACGTCCCGACTGTCCGTCAGTACGGCTCTGGCGACCTGGATCTGGATGCCCAGCGCGCCCAGCGAGTGGGCCAGGACGTCATGGATCTCGCGGGCGATCCGGGCCCGTTCGTCCAGTACCTCGGTGCGCCGCTGCTGCTCCTGCAACTGTTCGAACTGGGCCAGCAGTGCGGCCGACTGCTCGGCCTGGACCTGGTAGCCGCGCCGGTTGCGCCCCACCAGCAGTCCGACCACCACCAGCAGCGGGTAGCCCAGCAGGGTGCCCAGGTTGTCGCCGTAGGCGACCGCGCCGATCGAGGCGGCCAGGATCCCGCCGACGGCCACGGCGCAGGCGGGGAGCAGCGCGGCCTCGGTCGCCGCGATCATCGTTCCGATCATCGCGAAGGACAGCAGGCTGTCGCCGTCGGGAAGCGCGCAGCCCAGTCCTCCGGCGACGACGACCACGGCCAGCACCGGCGTGTGCAGCCGTGGACGGCGGGGCCTCAGGGCCGGGTGCAGGTCGAGCAGGCACCAGGCCGCGGTCCCCAGGCAGAGCAGGGCGTAGACGGAGAGCTGCACCACCCACGTGCCCGGGCTGACCGACCGGTGGCCGGTGAGCAGCAGCAGGCCCACCAGGAGCAGACCGACGACCCGGATCAGGCTGCTGGCCCACCGCAGCACGCTCGCGGCCTCGCCGCGCCGTGCCAGGAACCTCGGCGAAGCAGTCACGGTCGTCACTCCTGGGGCTGTGCCGCTGCTGGGTCCGTGCGGTGGGTCCGTGCGGCTGTCGACGTCCCCGAGGCTAGGCGGCCCGCTGGTACCACCGCGTCACCGCAGGGGTTGATCGGCGGGTGGAGATCCCCGTCCGCGGGTTGGTACCGGGGCGGCGGCAAGCTCGTCCCGCGGCTCAACCCGGGGTCCGATCCGGTGCGGGGCACCGGCGAAGAGAGTGGGCACATCACCCCGCAGGCCTCCTGCGGATCTCCCGCAGACCTCCCGCAGACCTCTCAGAGGAGTCCGTCGTCATGTCCGAACTCACCCAGGCGATGATCATCAACGCCGCCGTCCTGGTGGCCGTGCTCCACTCCGATCTGGGCGCCGAGCGCAAGATCGGCACCTTCCGGATCCTGCGTCCGCTGCTCATCTCGGCCGCCGTGATCCCGCTGTTCATCGACCGGCCGGTGACCCGGGGCACCGGCCTGGCCCTGGAGCTGGCCGGGGTCGCCGCGGGGCTGCTCGCCGGCCTGGCCGCCATCGCGCTGATGGGCGTCCACCGCAGCCCGGAGACGGGCCGGCCGGTCAGCCGGGCCGGGACGCCCTACGCGATGCTGTGGATCGTCGTCATCGGCGCCCGCGCGGCCTTCTCCTGGGGGTCCTCGCACTGGTTCTCCGCCCAGCTGACCAGCTGGTGCATCGCCCACCAGGTCACCGCCGCGGCCATCACCGACGGACTGATCTTCATGGCCGTGGCCATGCTGCTGACCCGCACCATCGGCCTCGGCGCGCGGGCCGCCGCCCTGCCCGCGGCAACCCGGACGTCCCGCACGCCGGGCCCGGTCCGGCTCTGACGCCGCGGGGCGCCCCTGTGTCCCTGCGCCCCTGTGTCCCTGCGCCTCTGCGCCCATCCGGCGCAATGCGAAGTGGCGTGCAGGGATATGTTCCTGACAGGGGATTAGTGTCGATATGTGACAGTTGAAGTCGATACGGAACTCCCCGGCGCGCACCGGCAGCCCGGCGCGGACGCCGACGCGGTGGGGCGCCGGGTGCGCTCGCGGGCCGTGCTGGTCGCCGCCGCCGTGTCGCTGCTGCTGGTGCTGGCGATCGTGCTGGGCAGCCGGGGGCTGCGGGACTTCGACTCGGCACTGATCCCCTACACCGTGGCCACGATCTTCCTGGCCTTCGGCGTGACCTACCGCTACCTGATGTGGATCTCGGCGCCGGCCGCCTGGCGGCTGTTCCGGCAGGGGCTGCGGACCGCCTTCTCCCGGGAGAACTTCCGCCGCGCGCCCACCTCGCTGCCCCGGATGGCCGCCACCTACCTCGGCTTCCAGCGCTTCCTGGGCGCCCGCTCGCACGCCCGTTGGATCGCCCACCAGGCGATGTTCTGGGGCTGCCTGCTGGCGGTGGCCATCACCTTCCCGCTCACCTGGGGCTGGTTCACCTTCACCGCGTCCAGCGCGGACGGTCCCGGCTACGAGATGCGGGTCTGGGGCTTCAAGGTGCTGGGCTTCTCCTCCAGCAGCTTCTTCGGCTGGGCCATGTACCACGGTCTCGACCTGGCCGCGGTGCTGGTCATCGGCGGTGTCGGCTACTTCCTGTGGCGGCGCACCAGGGACCGGGCCGCGACCACCGGGCAGCGCTTCGGCTACGACTTCCTGCCGCTGCTGGCGCTGCTCACCATCTCGGTCACCGGGCTGCTGCTCACCTTCTCCGAGATCTGCCTGCACGGCGGCGGCTATGAGTTCCTGGCCGTGACCCACATGGTCTCGGTCGTGTTCACCCTGGTCTACCTGCCCTTCGGCAAGTTCTTCCACATCGTCCAGCGGCCCGCCGCGGTGGGGATGGCGCTGTTCAAGTTCCAGTCCCGCTCCCGGGGCGAGGAGCTGTTCGCCTGCCGCCGCTGCGGCACCCCGATCGACACCGTCCCGTACCTGGAGAACCTGCGCGGCACCATGCGCGATCTCGACCTCGGCTTCGACGAGTGGGCCGAGTACTGCCCGCGCTGCAAGCGCGTCCTGCGCGGCAGCGCCTACCTGCAGCATGTGAAGCGGGGATTCAGATGATGGGGTGTCAGATGGTGTGTCGGATGGCGTGTCAGACGGGATGCTTCCGATGAGCCGCGCCGTCGGGCCGGTCCCGGTCAGCCTGGACCCCTCGGTCGCCCCGCCGGGCACCCGCAACTTCCGCGACGCCGGCGGCATCCCGGCCGACCAGTGGCACGCCAACCAGGTCAAGCAGACCCTGGTGCCCACCCACTGCTGCTTCTGCGGCGTGCAGTGCGGGATGTACCTGCGGGTGGACGAGCGCGGCAAGGTCTTCGGCGTCGAGCCGCGCAACCACGACATCAACCGCAGCCGGCTCTGCCCCAAGGGCCTCAACGCCTACCAGCAGGTCAACCACCCCGACCGGCTCACCGCACCGCTGCTGCGCCGCAGCCGGGACGAGCCGTTCCGGGAGGCCTCCTGGGAGGAGGCGCTGGACTTCACCGCCGCCGAGGTCCGCCGGATCCAGACCGCGTACGGCAGGGACGCCTTCGGGCTGCTCGGCGGGGCCAGCCTGTTCTCCGAGAAGACCTACCTGGTCGGCAAGTTCGCTCGGGTCGCGCTGAAGACCCGTCATGTGGACTACAACGGACGGCTCTGCATGGTCAGCGCCGCCGGGGCGAACAAGCTGGCCTTCGGCATCGACCGGGCCGCCAATCCGTTCGCCGACATCCTGCAGACCGACTGCCTGCTGATCGCGGGCTCCAACGTCGGCGAGTGCTTCCCGGTGATGACCCAGTACCTGTGGGGAGCCAGGGACCGGGGCGCCAAGCTCATCGTGGTGGACCCCCGGGAGACCGCCGTGGCCCGCACCGCCGACATCCATGTGGCGCTGCGCTCCGGCACCGACGCCGCCTTCTTCAACTCGGTGCTGCACGTGGTCATCCGTGAAGGACTGACCGACGACGCCTTCCTGGCCGAGCACACCACCGGCTGGGACGAGCTCAGGGCCACCGTCGCCGAGTACCCGCCGAAGCTCGCCGCGGAGATCTGCGGCATCCCCGACGTGCAGATCGAGCAGGTCGCCCGGATGTTCGGGACCGCCAAGAAGGCCATGGCCTGGCACGCCCGAGGCATCGAGCACCACACCCAGGGCGTGGAGAACTGCCTGACCGTCATCAACCTCTGCACCGCCACCGGCAACCTCGGCAGGCCGGGGGCCGGCTACGGCACCATCACCGGCCAGGGCAACGGCCAGGGCGGCCGCGAGCACGGCCAGAAGTCCGACCTGCTGCCGGGCGGACGGTCCATCGCCAACCCCGAGCACCGCCGCTGGATCAGCGAGTTCTGGGGCATCGACGAGGCCGAGCTGCCGCAGGCCGGGACGTCGATGATGGAGATGGTCTGGCAGATGCAGCGGCAGGAGATCCGCGGCCTGATCGGGATCTGCAACAACCCCTTCGTCTCGCTGCCCAACTACGCCGTGGTCAAGGACGGCTACGACACCCTGGACTTCCACGCCCAGTTCGACTTCTTCCTCTCCGAGACCGCGGCCAACGCCCATGTGGTCTTCCCGGTCACCACCTGGGCCGAGGACGAGGGGGTGATGGCCAACGCCGAGGCCAGGGTGGTCAAGCACAACAAGGCCCAGGAGCCGCCGCCCGGGGTTCGCACCGACACCTGGGTGATGTGCGAGCTGGCCCGGCGGCTCGGGGCGGCGGACAAGTTCGACTTCGCCGGCTCCCGCGAGGTCTTCGACGAGCTGCGCGCCGCCTCGGCCGGGTCGGTCAACGACTACTACGGGATCACCTACGAGCGGCTGGAGCAGACCGGCGGCATCGCCTGGCCCTGCCCCGACCTGGACCACCCGGGCACGCCCCGGCTGTTCGAGGGCGGGCTGACGTACCACCCCGACCAGAAGGTCCATCTGCAGACGGTGGAGTGGCACCCGCCGGCCGACCGCTTCGACGAGCAGTACCCGATGCGGCTGACCACCGGACGGACCGTGGCGCACTTCCTGTCGGGCAATCAGACCCGGCGGCTGGGCGCCCTGGTGGAGCAGACCCCGCGCCCCTGGGTGGAGCTGCACCCCAGTCACGGCTACCGCAACGGCGACCCGGTCCGGGTCACCACCCGGCGCGGCAGCGAGGTGCTGCCCGCGCTGGTCACCGAGGCGATCCGGCCGGACCACGTCTTCATCCCGTACCACTGGCCGTTCCCGACCTCCGCCAACGCGCTGACCATCGACGCGCTGGACCCGCGCTCCAAGATCCCGGAGTACAAGGTCTGCGCCTGCCGGATCGATTCGGCCCCCGCCGTGGACCCGGTGCCGGCCCCGCCGATGCCGCCGGGCCGTTCGGCCTATCCGGAGGCCCAGGCCTCGCGCGACGACCCGCTGCCGCCCAGCTCCCCGCAGGGGCGCGGCACCGGCGAAGTGAGGTGAGCGCAACACCATGATGGGCCGCACGCTCTTCATCGACCCCGGACGCTGCATCGGCTGCCAGGCCTGCGTGTCCGGCTGCCGCGAGTGCGACTCGCACCGGGGCAAGTCCATGATCCACCTGGACTACCCGGACGAGGGCAGCTCGGTCGCCTCGCTCCCCACGGTCTGCATGCACTGCGAGGACCCGGTCGCGCCCTGCGCCGAGGTCTGCCCGGCCGAGGCGATCCTGATCAGCCCGGACGGGGTGGTCCACGAGGCCGACCCGACCCGCTGCATCGGCTGCAGCAACTGCGTCAACGCCTGCCCGTTCGGCGTCCCCAAGATCGACCTCGCGGCGAAGCTGCAGCTGAAGTGCAACCTCTGCTACGACCGGACCTCGCTCGGACTGGCCCCGATGTGCGCGACGGTCTGCCCGACCGGCGCCCTGTTCTACGGAACCCTGGAGGAGCTGCAGGCCGAGCGGCCGGGCGTGGACGTCTCCAACTGGTTCGAGTTCGGGGACGTGCAGATCACCACCGGAGTGGCCATGGTCGTCCCGGCGGACCGGACCAGGGACCCGGTGCCCGGCGGCCTGCCGACGCTCCCGCTGGTGCAGGTCAACGGACGCGACACCGGCGGACGGGTCGTCAGCGACGCCGGAGGACAGCTGTGACCGGACCGAACGACACGACCGACCCGGACGGAACCGACCCGGCCGCCGCGGCCCGGGCCGCCGAGCGGGACGCGGCGCTGCGGGACCGGCTCAGCGCCGACTCGCTCACCTCGCGCCGCGACTACCTGCGGGTGATGACCACCGTCTCCGGCGGACTGCTGGTCGGCAGCATCGCGGTCTCGGCCGGAGTGCTGCACCGGCACGGCGACGCCGAGGCGGCGGAGGTGCCTGAGCTCAGGGTCGCCGACCGGCTGGCCCGGGGCGAGGCCGTGCTCTTCAACTACCCCGGTGAACACGACCGGGCGATGGCGGTGAAGCTCGCGGACGACAGCGTGGTCGGCTACTCCACCGTCTGCACCCACCTCGCCTGCGGGGTGCTCTGGAAGGAGCACCGCGGCGAGGAGGGCGAGCTGTACTGCCCCTGCCACGAGGGCTCCTTCGACATCCGCACCGGCGCGGTGACCGGCGGGCCGCCGCCGCGCGGACTGCCCAAGGTGCTGATGGCGGAACGCGCCGACGGCAGCGTCTGGGCCGTCGGCACGGCCTACTCGGACGAGACCGCGCGCCATGCGGCCTGCCGCCAGCTCGGCGCCATCCGTCCCGGTACCACCGTGCCGAGCTGCCCGCACAGCGGAGGGAAGTGACCGGCCATGACCTATCCACCGGACTACCGCCCCGGCAGCGACGAGCCCCGGCTGAACCGGCCGGTGCCCGAGCGCTATCCGCAGATCCGTTCCACCAGCGGCTATGCCGACCCGCGGGTGGTGCACAGCGGCCCCGGCCCCGGCGCGGGCGCCGAGCAGGAGCCGGAGCGCTCGGCGGTGCTCAGCGCCCGGCTGGTGGTCGTGCTGTGCGTGGTCGCCGGACAGCTGTGGGCGCTGAACGTCGGCGTCGACGCCTGGATGCAGGGGCGCACCGGGACGGCCTGGTGGTGCACCGGCTTCGAGGGGCTGTCCTTCCTGATCGCCCTCGGCGCCTGGTGGCTGGGGCCGCGCGACCGCTGACTCCATCACCTCGGCCATTCCGAGGACGACTCAGGCATTCCAGGTACACCTCAGCCCTTCCGAGGACGGCCAGGCCAGTCCACGTACGACGAGGAATGGAACGAACGCAACCATGACGGACACCAAGCCCGCGGTACCCGCTGCCGCCTGGACCAACCTGGCCCTGGCCACCGTGGGTATCGCCGTCAACTTCTGGGCCTGGGGCCTGATCAGCCCGCTGGGACCCACCTACAAGCAGCACCTCGGCCTCAGCTCCTTCCAGCAGTCCTTCCTGGTGGCCGTCCCGGTGCTGGTGGGCTCGCTGGGCCGGATCCCGGTCGGCGCGCTGACCGACAAGTACGGCGCGCGGCTGATGGTCCCGCTGCTCAGCTTCGCCACCATCCTGCCGGTACTGGCGCTGAGCGTGGTGCACAGCTACTGGCTGCTGGTAGTCGTCGGCCTGTTCCTCGGCATCGGCGGCAGCTTCTTCGCCGCGGGCGTGCCCTATGTCAACGCCTGGTTCCCGCCCGAGCGCCGGGGCATGGCGATCGGCGTCTTCGGCATCGGCACCGGCGGCACCGCCATCGCCGCCTTCTTCACCGCCCGCTTCCTGCGCTGGTACGACAACAGCAACACCATGTTCTACCTGGTCGCTGTGGTATTGGCGGCCTACGGGCTGGTCGCGGTGCTGGTGGCCAGGGACGCCCCGGGCCGGACCATCCCCGAGCACCTCTTCGGCAAGCGGTTCCACGACGCGTTCCGGCACCCGGCGACGCTGCCGATGTCGCTGCTGTACGCGGTCGCTTTCGGCGCCTTCGTGGCCATGGGCGTCTACCTGCCCACCTATCTGAAGGAGGCCTACCACCTCACCCAGGACGGTGCCTCCAGCCGGGCGGCGGGCTTCACCCTGGTCGCCGTGCTGTTCCGGCCGCTGGGCGGCACCCTCTCCGACCGGATCGGCCCGGCCAAGGTGCTGGTGGCCTCGTTCGCGACGCTGGGGGTGATGGCCGTGTGGCAGGCGTTCCATCCCGGGCTGAACCCCTGGTCCACCATCGCCTTCCTGATCATGGCCGCCAGCGTCGGACTGGCCTGCGGCGCGGTGTTCGCGCTGGTCGCCATCGTCACCCCGAAGGAGAAGGTCGGCACCGTGACCGGTCTGGTCGGCGCGGCCGGCGGGCTCGGCGGGTACTTCCCGCCGCTGGTCATGGGCTCGGTCTACGGCAGCACCGGCTCCTATGCGATCGGCCTGATGCTGCTCTCCGACGCCGCCTTCGCCGCGCTCGTCTACACCGCGGCCCGGCTACTGGGACGCGACCGCCGGGACAGCGCCAACGCCTTCGGCGGTTCAGCCGCGCCGGCGAACCTCCGAGGAGTTGCCGACGAACTGCCGGGGACTGTTTTGTGACGGTCACGGGGAGCGCCGGAGTGTCACAGTGCGTCCATACCTGCCGCCGCTACACTCGCGGAGCCCGAACTGAGAGTTATCCAGTACCGCACAATCGTGGGCCTCGTGCAGCAGCCGAGGACCCTACAGGGGAATGAACATGGTAGAGGCTTCTCCCAAGGCCGTTGTCGTCGTACCCACGTACAACGAGCGAGAGAACCTGCCCGTCCTGGTCGGACTGCTCGATGAGTTGGGGTTGGCGAACCTGCACGTCCTGGTCGTCGACGACAATTCGCCCGACGGCACCGGCGAGGTGGCGGACAAGCTCGCCGCCGACGCCCCGGACCGGATCGGCGTGCTGCACCGCACCGTGAAGGACGGACTCGGCCGCGCCTACATCGCCGGGATGACCCGGGCGCTGGACGAGGGCGCGGACATCGTGGTCCAGATGGACGCCGACCTGTCCCACCCCGCGTCGGTGCTGCCGGTCATGATCGAGACCCTCACCGGCACGGACGCCGCCGTGGTGCTGGGCTCCCGCTATGTCCCCGGCGGCTCGACCGCGGCGGAGTGGCCCTGGCACCGCAAGGCCCTCTCCGCCTGGGCCAACCTCTACGTCAACACCCTGCTGCGGCTGCATGTCAAGGACGCCACCGCCGGGTTCAAGGCCTGGAAGGCGGAGACCCTCCGGGCCATCGACCTGCCGAGCGTCAACAGCAACGGCTACTCGTTCCAGGTGGAGATGAACTATCGCACCGTCAGGCGCGGCCTGACGATCCGCGAGGTCCCGATCAGGTTCGAGGAGCGGGTCAAGGGCGCCTCCAAGATGAGCCTGGGCGTCCAGATCGAGTCCGCGCTCGCCCCGTGGAAGCTGCTGCTCGGCGGCGGAAGCAGGGATTAGGCCTCGGCCGCTTCCCCGGCCACCCGTTCCGCTCCCCCCGTTCGGACAGGACCGCACCCCGTCCGGGGGCCTACTTCCAAGTGTCGTTCAGGGTGGCGCTGCCCGAGGCGGGGGTGGTGGTGCTGCGGTTGTCGCCGCTCTCCCAGGTGACGTTCCCGCTGCCGTCCTTCTTGATGTACTTGTACTGGAAGGCGGTGCCGGCGGGGAGGTTCAGCGTTCCGGTCCAGACCGGGTAGGTCGCGGACGAGAGCAGTACGGCGCTGCCGGTGTCCCAGTCGCCGAGCACCGGGATGGAGCCGACCACGTAGACGTTCTGGCCGAAGACGGTGGTGGCGTTCTCGCTGAAGGTCTCGCTGACGGTGGTGGCGGCCGACACCCGGTCGGTGCTGTCGAAGGCCACCGAGTCCTTGGCCGGGACGGTCACACTGGCGTTGCCGCTGCCGTCCACGGTGACCGTGGTGCCGGTGCAGGCGCCGCCGCTGACCGCGCCGTGGATGGTGTCGCAGTAGATGCCCGCGGCCATTCCCGTGGCGAAGGTCCTGGTCTGGGCGGAGCTCTCGTTGTTGACCGCGATCCAGCCCGCGCTGCCGCGGCTGAAGGCGATCAGGTCGGAGCCGTCGTCGTACCAGTTCGCGACCGACTGCCCGGCGGTGTGGTTGTGCCAGGCCACCATGTGGTTCACCCCGGTGACCCGGTCGGTGCACTCCCAGCCGCTGCCGCAGGTGGTGTCGGTGACCATGCCGCTGCTGGTGGCCGGGGGCGAGTCGTCGGAGTTGGTGAAGTCGAAGCCTGCGTAGACCTCGGGGGTGCCGTAGCCCCAGGCGAGTTCGAACTCGGTGGCGAGGTTGTTCACCGCCCCGGACTTGTAGCTGAGGGTGGAGCCGTTGCGCTCGGTGTCGTGGTTCTCCACGAACACCAGCTCGTCGCTGCTCGGCAGCAGGCCCCAACTGGAGCCGAAGGTCTTCAGGTTGGCGATGCTGCCGTTGAACTGCTGGGTGAGGTCGTCGGCGTAGTCGAAGCCGAGCAGGCTGCCGGTGACCTCGAAGGAGGCCGGCGCGAGCTGGCCGGTGCCGCCGGGGATGACCTCCTGGGCGACGTAGGGGGCGGTGCCGTCGGCGGTGGTGTCCAGCTTGCCCTCGATGGCGGCGAGGTCGGTCTCGCCGATGTGCTTGGCCGCGTCCACCCGGAAGCCGGAGACGCCGTATCCGATCAGCTTGTTGAGGTACCCGGCGATCTCGGTGCGGACGTAGTCCGACTCCGTCCTGAGGTCGGAGAGGTCCGACAGTTCGCAGTGGGTGACCTCGTTGTAGTCGTCCCAGTTGTGGATCTGGTCGTCGGACTCGGCGCAGTCCGCCGGGTAGTTGTGGAAGTCGGCACTGGAGTAGAGCCCGGGGTAGTCGTACTTGGTGTAGCCGGTGACCCCTCCGTAGGAGGAGCTGCCCTGGCCGGTCATGTGGTTGATGACGGCGTCGACATAGACCTTCACCCCGGCGGCGCGGCAGGTGGAGACCATGGCTTTGAACTGCGCCTCGTTGCCCATCCGGCTGGTGAGGTTGTAGTCCACCGGCTGGTAGACCTCCCACCAGGGGTGCCCCGAGGCGGTGGTGGAGTCCTCCGGCGGGGCGACCTGGACGCCGCCGTACCCGGCGGGGCCGAGCACCGTGGTGCACTCGTCGGCGACCGAGGTCCAGTTCCACATGAAGAGGTTGGCGATGACGTCGCCGCTGTTCATGGCCGCGTGCGCGGTCCCGGCGGTGGCGGCGAGGGTGAGCGGGACGATACCCGCGGTGAGCAGGGCTCCTGATGCGAGCATGGCGCGAAGGCGGGGGCGCGGGCGCATGGTGACTCCGGTGGGGTGGGGGTCGGGGTCGTCGTCATGACCATGCTCGCGGGGGCGGGGTGCGTCAAGGCTTCGGAGGAAAGTTCTTTCCTGTCCTTGCGAAAAATTGGAGTGGACTTTGCGGTGACCGGCATCGGAACCATCGGACCGCGGTGCGAGTTCGACCGGGCATGGACAACAGGGACAACATCCTTCGCTATGCGGCGTTCACCACTGATCCCCGCGGCGGGAATCCGGCCGGCGTCGTCCTCGACGCGTCCGGGCTGGACGACGCGCGGATGCTCGCAGTGGCGGCCGAGCTGGGGTACTCGGAGACGGCCTTCCTGACCGGGAGCGGGGAACGCGACTACGACGTCCGCTACTTCAGCCCCAAGGCGGAGGTGCCGTTCTGCGGGCATGCCACCATCGCCACCGCGGTCGCCCTGGCCGAGCGGATCGGACCCGGACCGCTGCTGTTCCGCACCCGGGCCGGGGAGGTCCCGGTCGACGTCGAGACCGAGTCGGACGGCGTCCTGCGGGCGACGCTGACCAGCGTCGACCCCCGCGTCGACACCGTCCCGGAGGCGGACGTCGCCGAGGCGCTGCGGCTGCTCCGCTGGCGCGCGGACGAGCTCGACCCGGCCATGCCGCCCCGGATCGCCTACGCGGGCGCCCGACACCTGGTCCTGGCGGCCGGCAGCCGCGAGCGGCTGGCGGAGCTGGACTACGACTTCGAGGGGCTGGCGCACTACATGGAGGCCCGCGAGCTGACCACGCTGCAGTTGGTGTGGCGGGAGGACGCGACCACGTTCCATGTGCGTGACCCGTTCCCGGTCGGCGGGGTGGTGGAGGACCCGGCGACGGGGGCGGCGGCCGCCGCGTTCGGGGCCTACGCGCGGGAGCTGGGGTTGGTGGGCGGGGGAGGCGGGACGCTGACGCTGCATCAGGGGGAGGATCTGGGGCGCCCTGGGGTGCTCCGGGTGGAGCTGAGGGACGGTGACCGCAGGGTGCGGGTGTCGGGGACGGCGGTGGGGATCGCGGGGTAGGGGTCCGGTCTGTGTTCGAGTGCGGACCGTAGTCGGCTGGTCGCGCAGTTCCCCGCGCCCCTGGGGTGCTGCAACTTCCCACGGTGGTTCAGTTGCAGCCCCCGGCCAGCCAGGCAGATCCTGCAGTCAAGTTACGATCCATGGGTGCTGCTCACCCGTCCTGCCGTCGCCGTTGAATCGCCCCCGCGTACCGCGAGGGACCCGTTCTTCGACAATGCCAAGCTGCTGGTGATCGTCCTGGTCGTGCTGGGGCACTCCTGGGAGCCGCTGGTCGGGCTTCCGGGGGAACGGCCCCTGCGGGCGGCGTACCTGCTGCTCTATGTGTTCCACATGCCGGTGTTCGTGCTGGTGTCCGGCTGGTTCTCGCAGAGCTTCCGGGGTGAGCCGCGCCAGCTCCGGCGGCTGCTCACCGGCGTCCTCGCGCCGTTCCTGCTGTGGAACACGCTGCTGACGCTGTGGGTGCAGTGGCTCGGCGGAACGCGCCTCGCGCTGGCGCCGCTCACTCCCACCTGGGTGCTGTGGTTCCTGATGTCGCTGTTCCTGTGGCGGATCACTGCCCCGCTGTGGCGGCTGGTCCGCTGGCCGGTGCCGTCGGCGATCGCGGTGTTCCTGCTCAGCGGCGCCTTCACCTTCGGTCCGCTGCTTTCGCTGGCCAGGACACTGGAGTTCCTGCCGTACTTCGTGATCGGCCTGTGCCTGCGCCGTGAGCACCTGGACCGGATGCTCGCGGTGCGGCACGTCCGGCTGTACGCGCTGGCCGCCTTCGCCGCCGTGGCCGCCCTCGCCTGGGCGGTGGCCCCGGGCACCGACGTGAACTGGCTCTACCGCAGCGGCTCCAGCGGCTCACTGCACGTCTCCTATGCCCGCTGGCTGACCGAGTCCTCGGTGCTGTTCCTGCTCGGGCTGCTGCTCACCGCGGCCTTCCTGGCGCTGGTGCCGCGTCGCAGGACCTGGTTCACGGTCCTCGGCGCCGGGACCATGTACGCGTTCCTGCTGCATGCGTTCGTGCAGCGGGCCCTGCTTTTGGGGGGCTGGTACCACTGGTCGTCGCTGCGCCACCCGGCCGGCTGGCTGCTGCTGACGGCGGGTGCGGTGGCGCTGGCACTGCTGCTCTGCACCACGCCGGTGCGGCGGGTGTTCCGGGCGCTGGTGGAGCCCCGGCTGAGCCTGCTGCTCCGGTCCGAGCAGTCCTGACGGCGGCATGATCCGGGTCGCCTTCGGCGGCGCGGACCTGCTGGGGTTCGTCAACGTGGTACCGGGGGCCGGCAGCGGGTGCCCGCGGGCCGGCGACCGGTGCCGAGGACCTTCACGGCCGTGCCCGGCGGCCGGAGCGGCGGAGATCGGCGTCGACCTGGCGCTGCACTCCGGCCAGGCCGAGGGGCCGCCTCCCGCTGGGCCCGGGCTGCCACCGCAGGTGCACCTTGCCCGCAGTGGTTCAGTTGCACCTAGACAGGGGCGCGGGGAACTGCGCGACAAGCCCCCCGCGCCCGCGCCATCAGCTCGTACTCGTGGCTTTCGCCTTGGTCAGGTCGTAGACCGTCACCCCGTCCACCGTCGTGGACGAGTAGTGCGCGGCGACCCAGGTGGAGATCTGGGAGGAGTCCGAGCTGCCGCTGCTGCCACCGTTCGCGCCGGTGCCGCCGCCGATGAAGTAGTGGATCCGGCCGGAGCGGACGTACTGCTCGAACTGGCTGAGGCTCGGGGCGGCGTCGGTGCCGTTGAAGCCGCCGAGGGCCATCACCGGGTCTCCCGTGGCGAGCTGGTAGCCGGCCGCGTTCTGGGAGCCGATGGCTGCGGCGACCCAGGTGTACTTGCCGGAGTCGGCCTTCAGCAGTGCGGTGATGGCCGTGCCGGGGTCGGAGCCGTTGAGCAGCGTGCCGACACCGCCGCCACCCACGCCGCCGCCGAAGCCGCCACGCGCACCGCCGCCGGTGTTTCCGCCGCCGGTCGTGCTCCCGCCGGGCGCGGTGCCGCCGCCGGGGAAGTTGCCGGGGCCGGGGAAGTTGCCGGGGCCGCCCGTGCCGCCACCGGCCTGCGGTGCGCCCTGGCCGCCGGTCCCGCCGCCGAACCCGCCGCCGCCGAACCCGCCGCCAGCGCGACGCCGCCTCCGCCACCGCCGCCGAACCCGCCACCGCCGCCTCCGCCGAACCCGCCGCCCGACACCGTCGGCCCCGCGCTCGGCAGCGAGCCGGTGTGCGCGGTGCCCACCGTCTGCAGGGTGTACGCCCCCGGTCCGGCCAGCGCCGCGGCCAGGCCCAGCGCCGCAAGCGGGCGGGCGAAGCCGTTCGGCAGCCGGCCCGCGACGACCAGGCCCAGCGCGGCGAGCATCCCCCCGATCAGCACCGCGTACCGCAGCCACGGGTACCAGTCCGAGCTGCGCTCCAGCAGGGTGTACGACCACACGGCCGTCACCCCGGTCACCACCGCCAGCGCCACCGAGGCGAACCATGTGCGCCGCTGCTCCCAGAGCAGCGCGGAGCCCATGCCGACCAGGATCGCGATGTACGGGGCCAGGGCGACGTTGTAGTAGGGGTGGAAGATGCCCTTCATCAGACTGAACGTCAGGAACGTGGTGACCAGGGCGAGTCCCCACAGCACGAACGCCGCGCGACGGGGGTCCACCCGGGGCAGCCGCCGGGTCAGCCACAGTCCGGCGGCGAGCAGCAGCAGCGCCGCCGGGAGCAGCCAGGCGATCTGGCCGCCCATGTCGTCGCTGAACAGCCGGGTCAGCCCGGTGCTGCCCCACATCCCGGTCGCACCGCCGGCGCCACCGCCGCCCCCGCCCACGCTGCCGGTCTCGGAGCCGTCCAGTCGGCCGAACCCGTTGTAGCCGAAGGTCAGTTCGAGGAAGCTGTTGTGCTGGCTGCCGCCGATGTACGGCCGGTAGGCGGCCGGGGTCAGCTGGACGATCGCCACCCACCAGCCGCCGCTGATCACCAGCACCACCAGGGCGAGCAGCACCTGCCTGATCCTGCGCCACATCCCGGTCGGCGCGAACGCCAGGTAGGTGCTGCCGAGCGCCGGGAGGATCAGGAACGCCTGCAGGGTCTTGGTCAGAAAGGCGAAGCCGACGCAGGCGCCGGCCAGCACCAGCCACCGGGTCCGCGCCTGCTCCTGGGCGCGCAGTACGGCGTAGCCGGCCAGGGTGAGCAGCAGCGCCAGCAGCGGGTCGGGGTTGTTGAAGCGGAACATCAGCGCGGCGACCGGGGTGAGCGCCAGCGCGGCGCCCGCGACCAGACCGGCCTGCGCCGAGAACCGCCGCCGCACGGCCGCGTAGACCACGGCGACGGTGGCGACGCCCTCCAGCGCCTGCGGCGCAAGGACCGACCAGGAGT
The DNA here is from genome assembly GCF_000787775.1 of Streptacidiphilus carbonis. Lineage (GTDB taxonomy): Bacteria > Actinomycetota > Actinomycetes > Streptomycetales > Streptomycetaceae > Streptacidiphilus > Streptacidiphilus carbonis. The sequence goes on from NZ_BBPM01000019.1 coordinate 57,908, forward strand.
GCACACCGAAGATCCGGGTGGAGACCTCCATGACCCACAGCGACGCCGGGGGCTTGTCGACCGTGATGAAGTTCGCCGCGTCGGAGGAGCCGTAGAACATGGCCTCCCAGCTCTTGGTACCGGCCTGCACGGCCGCCGAGTAGAACTGGTTGGCCCAGCCGGAAGCGCTGAGATCCCACAGGTAGAGCACGGCGGTGGCCAGGAGCAGACCGAGGAAGGCGGGACGGACCCAGCGCGGGTCCCCGGCGCGGGACTGCTGTTCCAGCACGACGGGCTGGGCGGCGGTGGTGGACGACATGGCACCAATCTCTCCGGATGGCCTGTCGCCCGCGTATGCCGATGCTGTGAACGCTCTGTCAGTTCGGCCTGTCGGTTCCGTCTGTCAGTTCGACGTGTCAGTTCGCCAGTAGATCCAGATCCTTGGCCGGTTCGGCCGACAGCGGCAGCCGGACCGTGAACACGGTGTTCCCCGGGGTGCTGCGGACGCTGACCCGGCCACCGTGCGAGGCGGTGACGGCGGCGACGATCGCCAGGCCGAGGCCGGTGCTGCCGGCCGCGCGGGAGCGGGAGCTGTCGCCTCGGGCGAAGCGCTCGAACACGGAGGGCAGCAGCGCGGGCGGGATGCCGGGGCCGTCGTCCATGATCCGCAGCTCGCAGCCGACGCCGTCGGGGGAGAGCAGCACGGCGGCGGTCACCCTGGTCCCGGACGGCGTGTGCTTGCCGGCGTTGGCGAGCAGGTTCACCAGCACCTGGTGCAGCCGGTGGCTGTCGCCGTCCACCATCACCGGGTCGTCCGGGAGTTGGACCTGCCAGTCGTGGTCGGGGCTGGCCGCGTGGGCGTCCCGGACCGCGTCCATGACCAGCGGCGCGAGGTCCAGCGCCTCGCGGTCCAGGGGGCGCCCGGCGTCCAGGCGGGCCAGCAGCAGCAGGTCCTCGACCAGCCGGGTCATCCGCGCGGCCTCGGACTCCACCCGGCTGAGGGCGTAGGCGGTGTCCGGCGGCACGGTCTCGCGTCCACGCCGGGTGAGCTCGGCGTAGCCGGCGATGGACGCCAGCGGCGTCCGCAACTCATGACTGGCGTCGGCCACGAACTGCCGCACCCGGGTCTCACTCGCGTGGCGGGCGGACAGCGCGTCGGCGACATGGTCGATGAGTCGATTGAGCGAGTCACCGACCTGCCCGGCCTCGGTACGGGTGTCGGTGTCGCCCTCCGGCACGCGCACCAACTCACCGACCTCGCCCCGGTCCAGCTGCACCCTGGAGATCCGCTGGGCAGTCGCGGCCACCCGGTCCAGGGGACGGAGGGACAGCCTGATCAGTGCGAACGACGCGAACCCGGTCATCAGCAGGCCGGCCACGGCGACCACCGCCTCAATGGCGATGAGCTCGCTGACCGTCGACTGGCTGTCGCTGAGCGAGACCGCCACGAACTGGATCTGGTCGCCCGATTTCAGCGAGCTGACCATGTAGTCCCCGTAGTCGGGAACGGACACGGTGGCGTAGTGCGCCCCGCCCCTGGCTTCGGCGACGGCGAAGACCGCTGCCTCACTCGTCGTCAGAACGGCCGCTGCCCGGTTGTTCGTGGTGTTCCCGGCGCCTGAGTTGTAGCCGGCCGAGATCGTTCCGTCGCTGTCGATGGTGCCGCCGATGGCCTGGTCGGGGAGCAGCCTCGCAAAGCCGAGCACGTCACCCCCGAACTGGTTGTTCTCCTTGGGCAGGACGGTCGACGTGCCGGGGCCCTGCCTTCCGGAGCCGAGCCCCGCCCCGCCCTGGCCGCCCAGGCCCTGGCCCTGGCCGGGGATGTGGCTGATCGCCTGGTCCAGCTTGGTCCGTGCGGCAGCGTCCAGGTTCTTCTGCAGCAGCAGCGTGGTCGACAGGGCCATGGCCCCGCTGACCACCGCCAGCATCAGCGTCGTGGTCACCAGCAGCCGGGTCCGCAAGGACCATGTGGACCAGCTCCGGACCCGGCTCGGCTTCATCGGACCGGTGCCCCCGCGTCGGCCGGCTTCAGTACGTACCCCGCGCCGCGCATGGTGTGGATCATCGGCGCGCGTCCCGCGTCGATCTTGCGGCGCAGGTAGGAGATGTAGAGCTCGACCACGTTGCCCTGGCCGCCGAAGTCGTAGGACCAGACCCGGTCCAGGATCTGCGGCTTGCTCAGCACCCGCCGCGGGTTCCGCATCAGGAACCGCAGCAGCTCGAACTCGGTGGCGGTGAGCCTGATCGCGTCGTCGCCGCGGAACACCTCGCGGCTGTCCTCGTCCAGGGTGAGGTCGCCGACGACCAGCACCGACTCCGCCCGCGCCGCGGCCGCGCCGCTCCTGCGGAGCAGTCCGCGCAGGCGGGCCACGACCTCCTCAAGACTGAAGGGCTTGGTGACGTAGTCGTCGCCGCCCGCGGTGAGCCCGGCGATACGGTCCTCGACCGCGTCCTTCGCCGTGAGGAACAGCACCGGCACGTCGTGCTGGTCGGCACGCAGCCGGCGCATCACCTCCAGGCCGCTGAAGTCCGGCAGCATCACGTCGAGGACCACCGCGTCGGGGCGGAACTCCCGGGCCGCGCGCAGCGCCTCGGCGCCGTCGCCGGCGGTGGCGGTCTGCCAGCCCTCGTAGCGCAGGGCCATGGACAGCAGATCAGCGAGCGGGGCCTCGTCGTCGACGACGAGGACTCGGACGGGGCTTCCATCAGGTCGACGAAGGTCGGTGGAGGCCACTTCGGGGCTAGGGGGCGTCGTCGTCATGGCGAGAAGGCTGCAACGACCACATGAGAAACGCATGAGGTCAACCTGTGGCAACCCTGTGCTTTGCCTGCCAATTACCTCACAAGAACCCATCAATCCGTTTGACCAGGCATTTTGCCGGGCGCTGCGGTCGGCGCTAGAGCAGCCCCAGATCCCCGAGTTCCTTGTGCAGGTCGCTTCGGCTGCTGTCGACCGCCGGATTCGCCCCCTGTGCACCCTGCGTGGGCACCATCGTCCTGCCCGAGCCGGAACCGGGGCCCGAGCCCGGAATCGAACCGGACTCCGAACCGGATCCCACCGGGATCCGGCGGTCCCGCAGCAGCCAGGCTCCGACCGCGCCGCCGACCAGTCCGCCCATGTGGGCCAGCCAGCTCACGCCGGGGGTGCCGGGCAGCGCGATCGTCACAAGGTAGGCGAACGACGCGGCCATGACCACCCCGATCAGGGTGTCGATCAGCCGCCGGTCGAAGATCCCGCGGAGTACCACATAGCCGAAGTAGCCGAAGATCAGTCCGCTGGCGCCGACACTGGCGGTGTTCGAGCTCTGGAAGACCCAGACAGCGAGGCCGCTGGTGAGTGCGACCAGCAGGGTCAGCCAGAGGAAGCGGACCACGCCGCGGTAGGCGGCCAGGAAGCCGAAGACGAACAGCGGACCGGAGTTGCCCTCGATGTGCTGCCAACTGAAGTGCAGGAAAGGCGCGGTGAGGATCTCGGCGAGCCGGTCGGGGTTCTGCGGGATCACCGCGAACTCCCGGTCCAGGTCGTAGTCGCCGGTCCAGTTGACGATCTGTAGGGCCCAGATCACGACCATGAAGCCGAACATCACGAAGAACGCCTTGCGCGCCTCCGCGATCATCTCCTCGGCGGTCTGCGGCCCCGCCGACTTCCATCCCTGCAACCCGCGCATCTGCGCACCCCCTCCGGGCCAACTCTACGGCTCAGGGCTGACGGCAGGGAGGCGATGGAAGCACAAGTCAGAAGCTCAAAGTGCGCGAATGCCCCAGTGGTGGGCGACCCGCTCGCCCGGCTCCAGCCGCACCACGTCCTCGCCGGTGGCGAAGGCGTTGGGCGGGCAGCTCATCGGCTCGACCGCGACGCCCGCGCGCCGGTACGCGCCGGGAAGGCCGTCGGCCGAGTACACCTGCAGCCAGCCGATCTCCGGGCCGACCCAGAGCTCCACCCCGCGCCCGCTGCCGCTGCCCCCGCTGCCGCTCCCGGTTCCGCCGCCCCCGCCGGTCAGCCGGACCGTGGCGCGTCCGTCCGGGTCGCGCCGCAGTCCGGTGAAGGCGGTGTCCAGCTTGGTGGCGCCGATCGCCCGGGCCTTGCGGAAGTCGTAGTCCGTCCCCGCCACGTCCTCGCGGCCGGTCGGGATCATGCGCTCGTCGACCGGGATCCAGGTGTCGGCCGGCAGTTCCAGCACCGCTTCGTCCAGGCTGCCGGGGCCGAGGCCCAGGGTCAGGTAGGGGTGCGCGCCGATGCCGTACGGGGCGGCGCTCGGCCCGGCGTTGCGGGCCGCGACCTCGACGCTCAGGCCGTCCTCGCCCAGCGAGTAACTGGCCGTCAGTTCCAGGATGTGCGGGTAGCCGTGCATCGGGTAGAGCCGCAGCCCGAAGCGGACCGAGGCGGTGTCCTCGGCCACCACCCGCCAGGGCAGCCAGCGGACGAAGCCGTGGCTGGCGTTGTGGGTGGCCGGCTCGCTGATGTCGAGCTGCTGGTCACGGCCGTCGAAGGAGTACTTCCCGTCCCGCACCCGGTTGGGCCACGGCACCAGCAGCTGCCCCGCGCCGCCGGGCGGCATCTGGTCGGACGGGTACTTCACGACCAGCGGACGTCCGCGGTGGCTGAGACCTCTCAGGCCCGCTCCCACAACGGTGAGCACCGCGCGGTAGTCGCCGTACTCGATCACCTGCTGGGGACCGGTCGGGGAGAGGGATTCGACGTGCTCGCTGCGGGTCTTCTCAGCCATGGACACATCGTTGCACGAACAGCCGTGGAACAGTGGCCCCAATGGTCATGGACAGCCCCATGACTGCTAGCCTCATCCATCATTCGTCATGTGTTCGATCGCCGGGGGATTTGACTTCAGTCGGACGCGACAGCAGACGCGGACTGACGAGACACGCGCATTGGGGGCAGTCCGCCATGTCGTTACTGCCCCGCTACTCGGATTCAGGGCAGGGGCACTGCGGTGGCAGCAAGGCACAGTCGGAAGAAATCTCGAATAGGCGCCGGAGTCGGCGTCGCACTGGCGGCAGCAGCGCTGGTGGTGGGAGCGGTCGCGGAAGCGGCGCCCACGAAGCCCGCGCCCGGAGCGGTCGACGCGTCGTCGGCCGCCCTGGCGACCTCGGCCGGGAGCACGCTGCAGGACGACTTCGCAGCGGCGGCGGCCGAGTTCAAGGTGCCGGAGAGCGTCCTCCTGGCCGTCTCGTACCAGGAGACCCAGTGGGAGTCGCACCAGGGTCAGCCGAGCACCACGGGCAACTACAACGTCATGGGGCTCACCCAGGTCGCTGAGTCGACGGCGGCGCCGCTCACGGTCGCCCAGGTCGCGGCCGAGGAGGACGAGGCGGGCGACGGCAGCAAGCCGCGCACGCCGAGCGCGGCGCTGATGGCGCTGGTGAACGACAGGTCCGCGAGCAAGTCCCCGGCGCTGCACACGCTGGACACCGCGGCCGGGCTGATCCACCAGCCCGCCACGGCGCTGCGCGGCGACAGCAGGCAGAGCATCCGCGGCGGGGCCGCGCTGCTGGCCTCGTACCAGAGCAAGCTGAAGCACCCGCTGTCCGGGGACCCGGCCGACTGGTTCGGCGCGGTCGCCGCCTACTCGCAGGCCTCGGACCAGAAGGCCGCCACCGGCTTCGCCGACCAGGTCTTCCTGACCATCCACAGCGGTGCCTCCCGCACCACGGCGGACAACCAGACGGTGGCGCTGGCCGCCAGCCCGGCCGTGACCGTGCCGGCTGCCGCGACCGGCACCCAGCAGACCAGCGGGCTGGGTCTGCGCGCGGCGGCCGTGGGCGCCTCCGCCACTGCGGCGACCGAGTGCCCGACCACGGTCACCTGCACCTTCGTTCCGGCCGACGCCAACAACTACTACGCCGGCAACCGTCCCACCGACGGCAACGGCATCACCACGATCGTGCTGCACACGACCGAGGGCCCCACCACGGCCGGGGCGATCGCCGAGCTGCAGGCCTCGGGCAACAGCACGCACTACATCGTCGACGCCAACGGCACGGTGACCCAGATGGTGTCCCTCGAGGACGCCGCAATCCACGCCGCCAACAAGTCGATCAACCTCCACTCGGTGGGCATCGAGAACGTCGGCTTCGCCGGTGGCGGCAGCGCCGCCGGCAACACCGCCGGCACCTGGATCGCCCAGCCGCAGTACCTGACCGACGCGGCGCTGGTGAGCTATGTCGCGGCGAAGTACAACATCCCGCTGGACCGGGACCACATCCTGGGCCACGACGACGCCGCCTACGCACTGAACAGCACGGTGGGTTCCCAGCACTGGGACCCGGGGGCGTACTTCGACTGGAGCTACTTCCTCAGCCTGCTGGGCGCCCCCCCGGCCGGCAGCGGCACCCTGGTCAAGGGCGGCACGGTCACCATCGCCCCGGCCTACAGCAGCACCGGAGCCCCGGCGCTGACCGGTTGCGACACCAGCGGCGGGGGCGGCAGTGACGCCTGCCCGGCGCACGCCGCCAACTTCGTCTACCTCTACAAGGGCGCTTCGACCGGCTCCGGTCTGATCAACGACTCGCTGCTGACCGCGACCGGCATGGCCAGCGGCACCACCGAGATCGCCGACGTCAGCGACAAGGCCGTCTACGGCCAGAGCTTCGTCGTCGCCGACATCAGCGGTGACTGGACCGCCGTCTGGTACGGCGGGCAGAAGGCCTGGTTCTACAACCCCAACGGCAGCAACACGGTCGCCAACACCCATCCGGGCCAGCTCATCGTCCAGCCCAGCGGCAGTGCGTCGGTGCCGGTGTACGGGCGCTACTACCCCGAGGCCTCCGACTACACGGGGGCGGTGGCCTACCTGGCGGACCCGACCAAGTGCCCCAACCAGGTCGTCGCCCCGCTGTCGTACACCATCCCGGTCGGTCAGGCCTATGTCGCCGAGGCAGCGGTGAGCGGTGACTACTACGCCGACACCGACACCTCCAGCGCCACCTGCCCGGCGCCCGCTGCGAACACCGAGATCATCTCGCAGACCAAGTACTACCCGATCCGCTACAACCACCGGATCGCGTACGTGAAGGCCTCCGACGTCCAGGTGGTCACCGCGGCCGCGCCGCCCAAGGGCACCTTCGTCCCGAGCGGCCCGACCCGCGCACTGGACACCCGGACCACCATCGGCGGGGCGCAGGCCCCGGTCGTGGCGGGCAAGCCGCGGGTGCTGCAGATCGCCGGGGCCGACGGGATCCCCTCGACCGGGGTCACCGCCGTGGTCATGAACGTCACCGCGGTCAGGCCGACCAGTGCCTCGTTCGTCACGGTCTACCCGGACGGGGTGGCGCAGCCCGCCACCTCGAACCTCAACCTCACGGCCGGCGCGGTGATGCCGAACCTCGCGGTGGTCCCGGTGGTGGACGGCAAGGTGGACTTCGCCGTCAACGCCGGCTCCGTCGACCTGGTGGCCGACATCACCGGCTACTACTCGACCACGGCCACGAACGGCTCGACCTTCTCCAGCGCCGGTCCGGTCCGGGCGATGGACACCCGGGACGGCACCGGTGTCCCCAAGGCCCGGGTCGCCGCGGGCGGCACGGTGAAGCTCAAGGTCGCCGGCGCGAACGGGCTCCCGTCGACCGGAGTGACCGCGGTGGTCATGAACGTCACGGCGGTCGGGCCCAGCACGACCGGCGTGGTGACGGTGTACCCGGACGGGATCACCCGGCCGACCGCCTCCAATCTGAACTTCGCCGCCGGCCAGACCATCCCCAACCTGGTCATCGTCCCGGTGGGGGCGAACGGTGTGGTGGACTTCTACAACTACGCCGGGACGGTCGACCTGGTGGCCGACATCACCGGCTACTTCACCCAGGGGTCCGGCGCCTCGTACGTCACCGCCGGTCCGAAGCGGGTGATGGACACCCGGGACGGCACCGGTGTCCCCAAGGCCCGGGTCGCCGCGGGCGGCACGGTGAAGCTGACGGTCGCCGGAGTGAACGGGCTGCCGTCGACCGGGGTGACCGCGGTGGTCATGAACGTCACGGCGGTCGGGCCCAGCACGGCCGGCGTGGTGACGGTGTACCCGGACGGGATCACCCGGCCGACCGCCTCCAACCTGAACTTCGTCGCCGGCCAGACCATCCCCAACCTGGTGGTGGTGCCGGTGAGGAACGGTGTGGTGGACTTCTACAACTACGCCGGGACGGTCGACCTGGTGGCCGACATCACCGGGTACTTCACCTCCTAGCGACCGCTCCCGCAGGCACTGCGGAAGCACTCCGGACGCCGCTGCCCCCGCGACCCTGGTCGCGGGGGCAGCGGCGTCCTCCGGATCCCTATCGAGCGTTCTGCTCGGCGGCCGGACGGTCTTTGCGCCCGGCTCACATCACACCCGCCCTCCCTGGACAGAACACGCTACTGGCGATTAACTTAACGTTCGTTCGACCAGTCGGACCTGTCAGGCTCAGGAGAGGAGCGCCATCGTGCGCCGCACCGTATTCACCGAGGACCACGAGGCGTTCCGGGACACCATCCGCGACTTCATCACCAAGGAGGTCGTACCGGTCTACCCCGAGTGGGAGCAGGCCGGACGGGCTCCCAAGGAGTTCTACCGGAAGCTCGGCGAGCTGGGTGTCTTCGGCATCGAGGTGCCGGAGGAGTTCGGCGGCGCCGGCATGCACGGCTTCAAGTACCAGGCGATCGTCACCGAGGAGTGCGCCCGGGCCGGCGTCAGCTTCGGCGGCTCCGGGGTGCACACCGGGCTGTGCCTGCCGTACCTGATGGAGTACGGCAGCGACGAGCAGAAGAAGCGCTGGCTGCCCAAGTTCGTCTCCGGCGAGATGATGACCGCCATCGCCATGACCGAGCCGGGCACCGGCTCCGACCTGGCCGGGATGACCACCAACGCCAAGCTCTCCGAGGACGGCACCCACTACGTCCTCAACGGCGCCAAGACCTTCATCACCGGCGGTGTCCAGGCCGACCTGATGCTGGTCGTCGCCCGCACCTCCCCGGCCACCCCGGAGAACCGCCGCACCGGCCTCTCCATCCTCTGCGTCGACACCACCAGCGAGGGCTACACCGTCGGCCGCAAGCTGGACAAGATCGGCCTGCGCACCTCGGACACCGCCGAGCTGTCCTTCGTCGACGTCAAGGTGCCGGTCGAGAACCTGCTGGGCGAGGAGGGCAAGGGCTTCTTCTACCTGGCCCACAACCTGGTGCAGGAGCGCCTGGCCATCGCCGTCGGCGCCTACGCCGCCGCCCGCGCCGCGGTGGACCTGGCCGTCTCCTACACCAAGGACCGCAAGGTCTTCGGGCAGTCGGTGTCCGAGTTCCAGAACACCAAGTTCGAGATCGCCGCGTGCGAGGCCGAGGTCGACGCGGCCCAGGCGGTCGTGGACCGCGCGCTGGAGCAGTTCGAGACCGGCGACCTGACCGCCTCGGACGTGGCCAAGGCCAAGCTGTTCACCACCGAGGTCTGCTCCCGGGTGGTCGACCGCTGCCTGCAGCTGCACGGCGGCTACGGCTACATCCTGGAGTACCCGATCGCCCGCCTCTACGCGGACAACCGGGTGTTCCGCATCTACGGCGGCACCAGCGAGGTCATGAAGCTCGTGATCGCCAAGTCGCTCGGCCTGTAGGACCCCACCCCGGTCCGCAGCGTCGGCGCACCCCCACCCCCGGCACGGGCGGAGTCCTTCCGTCCGTGCCGGGGTTTTCCGTGTGCGGTTTTCCGTGAGCGCTGGGGCGCGCCTCCCGTTGTCTTGGGGAGTAAACAGGACAATAGGTGCATATCTCCCACGGCAGCTCTGCTCGGCGGGCCGCCCGACAGGAAGGTCGCACCCATGGAGAGCGCTGGCTCCGGCACTTCCCGTCCACTGCCGCTCCGCAGTCCCTGCCTGGTGCTCACGGTCGGCCTGGTGCTCGCCGCGGCGGCGGGGTGCAGCAGCGGCTCGTCCAAGGACGCCTCCAACGGGTGGAAGAGCGGCGGCACCGCCAGTGCGGCGGCGAGCGGTGCCGCCGGGACCGGCGCCGGCAGCGACCTGCAGACGGACTATCAGAACACCGTCAAGGCCGTCCTCCCCTCCGTCGTCCAGATCACCGCAGGTGAGAGCCTCGGCTCCGGCATCGTCTACGACCACAGGGGCGACATCGTCACCAATGCCCATGTCATCGGCACCGGGCGCAGCTTCAAGGTCACCCTCGCCGACAGCTCCGCCACCCTGGACGCGACGCTGGTCTACTCCTACCCGGCCAGCGACCTCGCGGTGATCAAGCTGACCAACCCGCCCTCCGACATCAGGCCGGCCGCCTTCGTGGACAGCAGCAAGGTCGACGTCGGCCAGATCGTGCTGGCCATGGGCAATCCGCTGGGCCTGGAGAGCAGCGTCACCCAGGGCATCGTGTCGGCCGTCGGGCGCACCGTGTCGGAGCCCGCGACCGCGGAATCGCAGGGCGCGACCATCCCCAACATGGTGCAGACCTCGGCGGCGATCAACCCGGGCAACAGCGGGGGCGCGCTGGTCAACCTGGCGGACCAGGTGGTCGGTATCAACACCCTGGCGGCGACGTCCGGCGAGAGCGGCGCCCAGGCGCCGGGCATCGGCTTCGCCATCCCGGCCTCGGCGGTGGTCAGCCTCGCCGACCAGATGATCAAGAACGGCAAGGTCACCAACTCGGGCCGGGCCGCGCTCGGGATCACCTCGCGCACGGTGCTCACCAGCGGCGGCGACACCGAGACCGGGGCCGGCGTGGTCTCGGTGACCAGTGGCGGTCCGGCCGACAAGGCGGGCATCAAGGCCGGGGACGTGATCACCAAGATCGGCGGCACCGCAGTCGCCAGCTCCAACGAGCTGAGCGAGGTGCTGGCCGGGCTGCAGCCGGGGCTGCAGGTCCAGGTCACCTTTGTACGCGACGGCGCGACCAGGACCGCGTCCGTCACCCTCGGCACCCTGGCCGCCCCGTGAGCGCCGAACCCCCTGGGCGCGGCAGCCCGGGGCAACGCACCCCCGGGCAACGCACCCCCGGGCGCCGTGCCCCCGGGCAACGCACCCCCGGGCAACGCACCCCCGGGCACCGCGCCCTCTGAGCCCAACCGCCCCGCCGCCCCGCGTATGTGCTGCCTGTCTGCGCGGGGCGGGGAAGCGTCCCGCTGCACTGCGGAGCAGCGGGACGCTTCCACGTACCGGTCCCGGACCGGGTTGCTGCACGACTCCTGACGGATCGTCAGATCGGCGCTAGCCTGGCGGGCATGGAGAGCTTCCCCTGGATCATTTCGGTGGACGACCACACCGTCGAGCCGCCCGACGTCTGGCAGGACCGCCTGCCCGCCAAGTACCGCGGGACCGGCCCGCGCATCGTCCGAGCCCCGCTCGCCGAGATGACCTTCGTCGGGGGACGCTTCGCCCCGAGGATGGGGGCGCCCGGCAGCGAGGGCACCATCGCCGACTGGTGGGTCTACGAGGACCTGCACCGCCCGCTGACCAGGCTGGACACCGCCGTCGGCTACCCCAGGGAGGAGGTGCGGCTGGAGGCGATCACGTTTCAGCAGATGCGTCCGGGTTCGTTCTCGATACCCGAGCGGCTGGAGGACATGGACGTCAACCACGTCCAGTCGGCGCTCTGCTTCCCGACCTTCCCGCGCTTCTGCGGCCAGACCTTCACCGAGGCCAAGGACCACGAGCTGGGCCTGCTGTGCGTGCGCGCCTACAACGACTGGATGGTCGAGGAGTGGTGCGGGCCGGCGGCCCGGGGCCGGATGATCCCGCTGGGGATCGTGCCGCTGTGGGACGCCGGGCTGGCGGCGGCGGAGGTCCGCCGCAACGCGGCCCGCGGCGTGCGGGCGGTCTGCTTCAGCGAGATACCGCCGCACCTGGGGCTGCCCAGCATCCACACCGACGCCTGGGACCCGTTCCTGCGCGCCTGCGAGGAGACCGGCACGGTCATCGCCATGCACATCGGCTCCTCCTCCCGGATGCCGTCCACCTCGGCGGACGCGCCCCCGGCCGTCGGCTCCACCATCACCTTCGCCAACTGCTGCTTCTCGATGGTGGACTGGCTGATGAGCGGCAAGTTCGACCGGTTCCCCGGGCTGAACATCATGTACGCCGAGGGCCAGATCGGCTGGATCCCCTACATCCTGGCCCGGGCCGACGTGGTGTGGGAGGAGAACGCGGCCTGGGGCGGCGTCGCCGACAAGGTGCTGACCCGCCCCAGCGAGCTGTTCGCCGAGCACATCTACGGCTGCTTCTTCGACGACCCGCACGGGGTCAGGAACCTGGACGCGATCGGCGCCGCCAACGTCCTCTACGAGACCGACTACCCGCACTCGGACTCGACCTGGCCCAGGAGCCGCGAGGTTGCCGAGTCGCAGATGGGCCATCTGGAGGCGGACGTGGTGGAGCAGCTGGTGCGCGGCAATGCCATCCGGCTGCTGGACCTGACGCCCGAGGGACTGTGGAAGGGGGCCACCGGTGTCTGACGCCGCCGCGCCCGCTCCCTCGAATACTCCCGCGAATACCCCCCCGAACAGCCCCGCGCCCACTCCTTCGTACGGCGTCCAGCTGCCGGTCCAGTCGCAGAGCACGATCTACTGCGAACCCTGGGAGACCCGGGCCGGACCGGCCGAACTGGCCCGGGCCGCGCAGGCGGCCGACCGCCTGGGCTTCGACTACGTCGCGGTCTGCGACCACGTCGCCATCCCCGAGCGGCTGGCCGGCCCGATGGGCGCGACCTGGTACGACCCGGTGTCCACGCTCGGCTGGCTGGCCGCGCTGACCACCCGGACCCGGCTGATGTCGCATGTCGCGGTGCTGCCGCTGCGGCACCCGCTGCTGTCGGCCAAGCAGTACGCCACCCTGGACCTGCTCAGCGGCGGCCGGCTGGTGCTGGGCGTGGGTGCGGGCCATGTCCCGGAGGAGTTCGAGGCGCTGGGCGTGGACTTCCACCAGCGCGGCGCGATCCTGGACGAGACCCTGGTGGCCCTGGACGCCGCACTGCGCGAGGAGTACCCGGAGCACCCGGGCCCGCGCTTCCCGTTCAGCGGTCTGGCCGTCAGCCCGCGTCCGGTGCAGCGTCCGCGCCCGCCGCTGTGGGTGGGCGGCTCCTCGCCGCGCGCGGTGCGCCGGGCGGTGCTGCTGGGCGAGGGCTGGCTGTCACAGGGTGACGCGGCCGACGCGCTGCCCGCCCAGCTGGAGCTGATCCGCGCCACCAGGGAGCAGGCCGGTCGTAGCGGCCCCTTCGCGGTCAATGTCATCCCGCCGGCGCTGTTCGTCGGCGAGCCGGACTGGGAGATCGGACGGCGCTCGGTCAGCGGCAAGCCCGAGCAGCTGGCGGAGACGCTCCGGGCCTATGTCGCCGTGGGCGCCACCCATCTGCAGCTGCGCCCGCGCAGCCGCAGCGCCGACGAGTACCTGGAGCAGTTGGAGCGGATCGCGGCCGAGGTCGTCCCGCTGATCTGACGCGACGGATCTGACGTTTCGGATCTGACGCGACGTCAAGCGCCTTGTACCTATGCACTTCCTACCTTCCCATCGAGAGTTGGAGTCAGCATGCCTTCGTCGCAGGGAGCCAGGCTCGCGGGCCGGACCGTACTCATCACCGGAGCCGCCCGGGGCCAGGGCGAGCAGGAGGCCCGGCTGTTCGCCGCCGAGGGCGCGCAGGTGGTGGTCGCCGACGTGCTGGACGACCTCGGCGAGGCGCTGGCCAAGGAGCTGGGCCAGCAGTTCGGCGACGGCCGGGTGCGCTACCAGCACCTGGACGTCAGCAGTGAGGACGACTGGGCGGCGGCGGTGCAGGCCTGCACCGATGCGTACGGGCGGCTGGACGGGCTGGTCAACAACGCCGGCATCCTGCGGCTCAACGAGCTGGTCAGCACCCCGCTGCAGGAGTACCTGACGGTGGTGCGGGTGAACCAGGTCGGCTGCTTCCTGGGGATGCGGGCGGCGGCCCCGCTGATCGAGGCGGCCGGCGGCGGCTCCATCGTCAACACCGCCTCCTACACCGCGCAGGCCGGGATGGCGATGCTCACCTCGTACGCGGCCACCAAGGGCGCCATCCTCAGCATGACCAGGGTGGCCGCGCTGGAGCTGGCGCCCAAGGGGATCCGGGTGAACGCCATCTGCCCCGGCTCGGTGGACACCCCGATGGCCAACCCGGCCAATGTCTTCGTCGGCGACAGCGGGGAGCCGATGATGAGCGCCGAGGACGGGGCCGCGATCGCGGCGGCCACCGCCGAGCTCTACGGGCGGGTGATCCCGCTGGGCCGGATCGGCCGGGCCGACGAGATCGCCAAGCTGGCGCTCTTCCTGACCTCGGAGGACTCCTCCTACATCACCGGTCAGCCGGTCATCGTCGACGGCGGCTGGCTGGCCGGTGTGTCGATCGACTGACGGGGCAACCGGTGGACCGGGTTGACGGGCAGCCGTCCCTTGACTGCTCGTGCTCCCGCTGAAAGAGTCGAACCCGTATCTGATGGGCCGTCAGATTTATTGAGGGACAGTCACATCGGCAGGACCACATCGACAGGACGGTGAACCGATGGAGTTCGGCATCTTCATCCAGGGCTACGTACCCAGGAGTCGTTCCCTGGCCGACCCACTGGCCGAGCACCACGCCCTGATGGAGGAGATGGACTACGTCGTCCAGGCGGACCGGGCCGGCTTCAAGTACGCCTGGCTCACCGAGCACCACTTCCTGGAGGAGTACTCCCACCTGTCCGCCAACGACGTGGCCATCGGCTACCTCACCCACGCCACCTCGCGGATCCACCTGGGCTCGGGCATCTTCAACCCGCTGGCCAAGGTCAACCACCCGGTCAAGGTCGCCGAGCGGGTCGCCATGCTGGACCACCTCAGCGGCAACCGCTTCGAGTTCGGCAGCGGCCGGGGCGCCGGCAGCCACGAGATCCTCGGCTTCATGCCGGACCTTGCCTCCATGGACGACACCAAGGAGATCTGGGAGGAGACCATCGGGGAGTTCCCCAAGATGTGGCTCCAGGACGAGTACCAGGGCTTCCAGGGCAAGCACTGGTCGCTGCCCCCGCGGAAGGTGCTCCCCAAGCCGTTCGGCCCCGCGCACCCGGCCATGTGGTACGCGGCCGGCAGCCCCTCCTCGTACGCGATGGCCGCCCGCAAGGGGCTGGGCGTGCTGGGTTTCAGCGTGCAGAAGGTCTCCGACATGGAGTGGGTGGTCGACTCCTACAAGAACGCGGTCAGGGACGCCGAGCCGATCGGCGCCTTCGTCAACGACAACGTGATGGTGACCTCGACCGCGATCTGCGCCGAGACCGGCCGGGAGGCGCGCCGGATCGCGGTGGAGGGCGGGCTCAACTACCTGCAGTCGCTGCTGTTCCGCTACCACGACACCTTCCCCAGGATCGAGGGCATCCCGGTCTGGCCGGAGCTGATCCCCGAGTACACCGAGGAGCTCGTCGACCTGCTGATCGACGAGGAGCTGCTCATCTGCGGCGATCCGGACGAGGTGCTGGCGCAGTGCAAGCGCTGGGAGTCGGCCGGGGCGGACCAACTGGTGTTCGGCCTGCCCATCGGCATCCCGCCGGAGGCCACCGCGACGACCATCAGGCTGATCGGCGAGCACGTCATCCCGAAGATCGACACCGATCCGGTGCACCGCACCACCCGCTTCCGCCAGGCCGCAGGTTCGTGACCCTGCCCTGACGGCGACGACCGGGCGGGTACGGGGGAGCGGCGGCCTGCGACCCCGTACCCGCCCCGCTCCTTCCGATCACCCGCTGCTTCCGATCACCCGCTCCTTCGACGCACCGCTCCTTCGACAACTTGCTCTCTGGAGGGACCCGACCATGCTCGACCACCTCATCCAGGGCGCCACGCTGGTGGACGGCACCGGCACGCCCTCCCGTACCGCCGACGTCGGGATCCGGGCCGGACGGATCGTCAGCATCGAGGCGGCGGGCGCCGGTTCGGCCGGGTCCGCGGCCTCGGTGGAGGACGCCACCGGCCTGATCCTCAGCCCCGGCTTCGTCGACCCGCACACCCACTACGACGCCCAGCTGTTCTGGGACCCGTACGCCACCCCCTCGCTGGGCCACGGCGTCACCACCGTCGCGGGCGGCAACTGCGGCTTCACCCTGGCGCCGCTCAACCCGGACCGCCCCGAGGACGCCGACTACACCCGGCGGATGATGTGCAGGGTCGAGGGCATGTCGTTGGCGGCCCTGGAGGAGGGCGTGCCCTGGGGTTGGTCCAGCTTCGGCGAGTACCTGGCGGCGCTGGACGGGCACACCGCCGTCAACGCGGGCTTCATGGTGGGCCACTGCGCGCTGCGCCGCCATGTGATGGGGCCGGACGCGATCGGCGGGCAGCCGGCGCCGGAGCAGCTGGAGGCGATGGTCATGCTGCTGCGGCGGTCCATGGCCGAAGGCGCCTGGGGCCTGTCCACCACCCAGTCCTCCACCCACTCGGACGGCGACGGCAAACCGGTCGCCTCCCGGCACGCCGGGCGCGAGGAGCTGCTGGCGCTCAGCCGGGCGGTGGGGGAGTTCGAGGGCACCCAGATCGAGGCCATCGTGGCCGGCTGCCTGGACCAGTTCAGCGACGACGAGATCGCGCTCTTCGTCGACATGTCGGCGGCCGCCGGGCGGCCGCTCAACTGGAACGTCCTCACCATCGACGCCGCCGTCCCGGAGCGGGTGCCGAGGCAGCTGCTGGCCTCGTCCAGGGCCCGCGCGGCGGGCGGCCGCATCATCGCTCTGACCATGCCCATCCTGACCCCGATGAACATGAGCCTGGGCACCTTCTGTGCGCTCAACCTGATCCCCGGCTGGGGCGAGGTCCTGGGCCTGCCGGTCCCCGAGCGGATCGCCAGGCTGGCCGACCCCGAGGTCCGCGCCGAGATGCTGCGCCGTGCCAACAGTCCTGAGGCCGGGGTGTTCCGCCGGCTCGCCGACTTCGGACGGTATGTCATCGGCGACACCTACTCGGCCGGGAACGACGGCCTGAGCGGACGGGTGGTCCGCGACATCGCCGCCGAACGCGGCCAGGACCCCTTCGCCACGCTGGTGCAGATCTGCTCGGCGGACCAGCTGCGCACCGTGCTGTGGCCGATGCCCACCGACAACGACCCCGGCAGCTGGGAGCTGCGCCGCGACACCTGGCAGCACCCGGACGTGATGCTCGGCGGCTCGGACGCCGGCGCCCACCTGGACCGGATGTGCGGCGCCCCCTACACCACCCGCTTCCTCGGCGACTGCCTGCGACGGCGCAAGCTGGTCCCGGTGGAGCAGGCGGTACGGATGCTGACCGCGGACCCGGCCGAGCTGTTCGGCCTGCGCGACCGCGGCACCGTGGCCGAGGGCAACTACGCCGACCTGGTGCTCTTCGACCCGGAGCGGATCGACGCCGGGCCCGCCACCCTGGTCCACGACCTGCCCGGGGACAGCCCCCGGCTGGACTCGCGGGCGGAGGGCGTGGTGAGCGTCCGGGTCAACGGGGTGGAGACGGTGCGGGACGACAAACTGACGGGCGCCGTGCCCGGAACGGTACTCCGCTCCGGACGCGACACCCGTACGGTGGCGACCCGCTGACGATCTGTCAGCTGGCTGTCACCCGCTGCTGCTCTTCGCTCTCTGTCTACGTCTGTCCTGCTACTTCAGCAGCCCGCGGGCCATTCCCCGCTGGACGCCGGCCAGTCCGCGCACCACCCAGGGCGTGATGAACACGACGATCAATCCGGCGGCGCAGACGCCGGCGATCTGCGGGACGCTGCTCAGGTACACGGTGTGGCCGTTGTTCTGGTAGAGCTGCAGGCCCGGCACGTTGACGTAGTGCGGGAAGACCCACTGCCACAGCGGGTAGCTGCCGTAGCCGATGCCGGCCACCCACAGCGTCACCGTGAGCGAGAAGGACAGCACGCCGAACGGCAGCATCAGCACGCTGTACAGCACCGAGCGCCACCCGGCGCCGCTCTTCAGCGCCGCCCCGATCCAGGCCATCAGCCCGGGCCGGGCCGGACGCAGCGGCGCCGGGACCGCCACGTCCAGTCCCAGCGTGGCCCGGGTCCTGGCCCGCTCCATCGCGGCCAGGCCCCGGCAGCCGACGATCAGGGCTGCCAGGACCGGCATCCCCAGGAAGGTCACCACCAGGCTCGCGCCCAGGGCGAACATGGTGACGGCGTAGGTGAAGGAGACGATGGCGACCGGCAGGTTGACCACCATGTGCAGACTCTCCCGCCAGGTACGGGAGGAGAACGGCGCGGCGAGGAAACCGGGGCGCGGCATCGGGTCCCGGTCCCCGGCCCGGCGTCCCCGCTCGCGCGGGAACCCGTCGGCGTCGTAGTCGTCGTAGTCATAGCCGCGGCCGCCACCGATCATCCTGGCTGCGCTACTGCTGCTCATCCTGTCCACACTCCCGTGTCGGCCGTGCTCGCCATGTCCCTGCTGTCCTTTGCTGTACTTCCAGACTGCCGGGAAGGCGGCGCGGCCGCGCTGGGGCAACTGGCCGTCTTGGGGTGGGGTTAACCCCACCCCGGTCGCCTCAGCGAGCGCCCGAGGAATACCTCAGCGAGCGCCCGAGGAATACCTCAGGATGTGCCTCGGGGTACCTCAGGATGCCTCGGGGTGCCTCAGGGGGTGTTGTTCCCGAGGCAGAGCACCAAGTTGTCGCTGCCGGTCTCGGTGAAGGTGACCACCGTGCCGGCAACGCCCGTGCAGACACTGTCGTCACTGCCGCTGCTGGTCTTCAGGACCTTGTAGGCGGCTTTGGGGTCGCTGCACTTGATGACGTGCACGTCCGGGTTTGTGTCCGTGCCCTTGTTCTGGACGCAGTCGCCGACCTTCGCGGTACTGGGGCTGCCGTTGAACTGGGACCAGACGACACCGCCGATGATCAGGACCACCAGGACGCCGAGGCGTATCGCCAGCTTGCCGCCGAACCTGGACGCCAGCGACCGCTTGGCCGGTGGCGGGGTCTGCCAGCCGGCGCCCTGCTGGGGCTGCTGCGCGTAGGGTGCGCCGCCGGCGGGGGCCTGGTTCGGCTGGTTCGGATACTGCTGGTTGGGATACGGCTGGGCGGGCGCGGCCGGGTAGGCCTGCTGCTGGCCCGGGGCGCCGGCCGGGGCGCCGGGCTGGGACGCCGCGTAAGGGCTGGGCTGCTGCGGCTGTGCCGGCGCCTTGGCATAGGGGTCGGGCTGCTGCTGGGCCGGCCCCCCGGCGTAGGGGTTGGGCTGCTGCTGGGCCGGTGCTCCGGCGTAGGGGTTGGGCTGCTGAGCCGGTGCTCCGGCGTAGGGGTTGTTCGGGGCCTGCCCTGGGTACTGGCCGCCGCCGGGCTGGGGGCCGTAGGAGGGAGGGGTGCTCATCGTGGTCCTCGTCTGTTCGCGTCGGAACGGTCGAGGAACTTTAGTGACGACGGGCCGTCAATGTAGGGGGTGTTGCGCAATCTTGTCCGGACGAGCCCCGGTTCCGATGGCCAATCCATCAGAAACCGGGGCAGGGCAGTCAGTTCCGGAGGAGCTGTGTCGCGAAGATCACTGCCGGTTCTTGGTCCGCCAGGGCAGTTCCACAGTGACCACGGTCGGGCCGCCGACCGGGCTGTCGACGACGAACACTCCGTCCACCGCGCGGATCCGCTCGGCCAGGCCGGCCAGGCCGCCCCCGGGCTCCTCCGTCGCGCCGCCCTTGCCGTCGTCGCGGATCTGCAGCATCAGATGGTCGCCGGAGCGCCACGCGTCGACGGTCGCGGTGCGCGCCCCCGCGTGCTTGGAGATGTTGGTGAGCAGCTCGCTGACGGTGAAGTAGGCGATGCCCTCCACCGCGGAGTCGGGGCGCGACTCCCGGTCCGCGCCGCCCGGCAGGTCCGCGTTGACGCGCACTCCGCCCGGCACCGTGCAACGGGTCGCGACCGACGACAGCGCGGCGTCCAGACCGCGGTCGGTGAGCACCGCCGGGTGTATCCCCCGGGCCAGGTCGCGCAGCTCCTGCAGGACCAGCTTCACCTCGCCGTGGGCGTCGCCGACCATCTTGGCCGCGGCCTCCGGGTCCTCCGTCAGCTTCTCCTTGGCCAGGCCGAGGTCCATGGCCAGGGCCACGAGCCGGGCCTGAGCGCCGTCGTGCAGATCGCGCTCGATCCGGCGCAGGTCGGCCGCCGCGGTGTCGACCACGGTGCCGCGGTCCTGTTCCAGCGCCTTGACCCGCTCGGTCAGGTCGGCCGGGGCGAGCAGCGAGGAGGCGAGCGCCCGGTCCACGCTGGACAGCCCGTGGGTGATCCACGGCAGCACCGGCCACAGCACGAGCAGAGCCACCAGGGTGACGGTGAAGGTGAAGATGCCCCAGGGCAGTTTGATGAAGAGGTAGAGCGCGGTCCGCCAGGCGAGGCCGTCCGAGAAGATGTCGAAGAACCGGCGCCAGCTGCTGCCGGCGTTGCGGCCGACGCCGACCGGCAGCGGTTCGGCGATGTCCTCGTCGAGCAGCGAACGCACCAGGCCGCGCTCCAGGACGCCGTAGCCCCGGATCGCGAACAGGGCGCCGGCGAGCACCCACAGGCCGACGATGGTGACCATCAGCCCGGCGCCGAGCGAGAGCCCGACCACCGTGAGCACGAAGCCCACCAGCGAGATCGGGAAGTTCACCAGCAGAAAGGCGGCCTCGCGCCACATCCGGCGGTCGA
This sequence comes from Streptacidiphilus carbonis, assembly GCF_000787775.1. Taxonomy (GTDB): domain Bacteria; phylum Actinomycetota; class Actinomycetes; order Streptomycetales; family Streptomycetaceae; genus Streptacidiphilus; species Streptacidiphilus carbonis. Next base: position 78,470 of record NZ_BBPM01000019.1, read on the forward strand.
ACGCGGGGCGCCCCCGCCGCGCCGGAGTCTCTTTCGGCGCTCTGACGGGATCCCGAAATGAGTCGGTCCAGGTGTCGTCGTCTCGCATGGGTCCATCCTCGGTCACAACCGGCCGCCGCAGGGGCGTCTTGCCTACGGGTCCCAGCCTGCCGTCGCGCCGGGCCGATGACGATGGGGCAGGTAGGCATGGTGACAGGGGGGATAACCCCACCACTCGTGCGATCAGGGTGGACAGAGTGCGCAGACTGGCGGCCCGTGGACCTAGACTCCCGTGCAGTAACCAACGTCATGGATGCGTAAAGGCGGTCGGAGCAGCATGGAGGCACGAGCGGCAGTCGCCGCCTCCCAGCAGTCGGGCTACTTCCACGCCTATGCCGTGGTCGGCCTGCTGGCTGTGATCGGCGTGCTGTTCGTGGCCTCGGCGTTCGGTGCCAACCAGCTGCTGCGCCCCTACGCGCCGACGCAGGAGAAGCTGCTCGCCTACGAGTGCGGGGTGGACCCGGTGGGGGAGGGCTGGGCGCAGACCCAGATCCGCTACTACGTCTACGCCTTCCTCTATGTGATCTTCGCTGTGGACGCGATCTACCTGTTTCCCTGGGCCACGGTCTTCGCAAAGCCGGGCTACGGGGCGGGCACGCTGATCGAAATGTTCGTCTTCATCGGCTTCCTCGCCGTCGGACTGCTCTACGCCTGGAAGAAGGGCGTCCTGGAATGGACGTGACCCCCACTCCCCACTCGCACGGGCACTCGCACGGGCAGGACCCGTTCGCAGGACCGGTCCCGCTGGGCATGCCCGACCCGGCCGCGCCCGGCGGCGCCGTCGAGCCGCGCCGCCTCGGCCCGCTGGCCCGGCTGGCGCCGGACCCGGTGAAGGTGGTGCTCAACTGGGGCCGCCGCTACAGCCTGTGGTGCTTCAACTTCGGCCTCGCCTGCTGCGCCATCGAGTTCATCGCCGCCTCCATGGCCAAGCACGACTTCATCCGACTCGGCGTCATCCCCTTCGCGCCCGGTCCGCGCCAGGCCGACCTCATGATCGTCTCCGGCACTGTCACGGACAAGATGGCCCCGGCCATCAAGCGCCTCTACGAGCAGATGCCCGAGCCCAAGTACGTCATCTCCTTCGGCGCCTGCTCCAATTCCGGAGGCCCCTACTGGGACTCCTACTCCGTCACCAAGGGCGTCGACCAGATCATCCCGGTCGACGTCTACGTGCCCGGCTGTCCGCCGCGTCCGGAGGCGCTGCTGCAGGGCATCCTCAAACTGCAGGAGAAGATCGCGCACGAGTCCCTCCCGGACCAGTACCCGGCCGCCCCGGTACCGGCCGCGGCCCTGAAGCGCCCCCTGCTGCCGGCCCCGGCGCCGGACGCCGCGCCGGCCGATGCCGAGGAGGGCACGGCCCAGTGACCGACGCCACCCCGCCCGAGGCCACTCCGCCCAACGGGACCCCTCCCGGGGCCGCCGCGCCCAACGGGACCCCTCCCGGGGCCGCCGCGCCCGACAGGGACCCTTCCGAGGCCACCCCAACCGGCCAGCCGGACTCCGGTGCAGTCGACCCGGTGCAGGCGACGGCGGCCGCGATCGGCCCCTGGGCCACCGCCGCCGAGGCGTTTGCGCTGCTCACCGTGGACGTCCCGGACGAGCACTGGACCGAGGCGCTGACCACGGCCCGCGACACCCTCGGGCTGTCCTACTTCGACTGGCTCAGCGCCGTCGACGAGCTGGCCGAAGGCTTCTCCGTCGTCGCCCACCTCGCCGCCGTGGGCGGTGCGGCGCGGGCCTCGGGCCCCCCGCTGCGCCACCTCCTGCTCCGCACCCGCATCCCCCGCGAGGGGGCCGTGCTGCCGACCGCCACCGGTGTCTTCGCCGGCGCCGGCTGGCACGAGCGCGAGACACACGAGATGTTCGGCATCGACTTCACCGGCCACCCCAACCCGGTCACCCTGCTCCTTCCCGACGGTTTCGAGGGCTACCCGCTCCGCAAGGAGTTCGTCCTCGCCGCCCGGGTCGCCAAAGCGTGGCCCGGGGCCAAGGAGCCGGGCGAGAGCGACCACGGCCAGGGCGGCGAGGGAGCCCCCGCTGCGCGGCGCCGGATGCTGCCGCCGGGCGTGCCCGACCCCAATGAGTGGGGACCGCTCGCCGGAACCCTGCCGCCGGTGGCCGAGCGTCCGGCCCGCGGCGCGGCCCGGGGCCCACGTGCGGGCGCCGCCGACCCGGCCGGGGGAGCTGTCGCTCCGGGCGAACGCGCGGTCCGCGCCGACCGTCCGCGCCGCAACCGCAGCGTGGGCGAGGGCTCCGCGAGCCAGTCCCCGGCCTCCCAGGACCCGGAGGCACGCGAGGCACCCGGCCCGGGGCCTGCTTCCGGCCCCGCTCCCGAGGCGCCCGCGCCGAAGCCGGAGGCACCCGCGCCGACGCCCGACGCTCCTTGGCAGTCGGTGCCGCCGCCGAAGCAGGACCCCCCGGCCGGCACCGGAACCGACCCGGACGGAACGACTGGAGCCGACGCATGACCACCGCGCTCGAAGCGCTGCTCCGCTGTGTCGCCGTGCTGGTGGTGTTCCTGACCTTCCCCCTGGTCATCGGGCAGACCGAGCACAAGGTGATGGCCCATATGCAGGGCCGGCTCGGACCCATGTACGCGGGTGGCTTCCACGGCTGGGCCCAGCTGGTCGCGGACGGGGTGAAGTTCGCACAGAAGGAGGACATCGTCCCGGCCGGCGCGGACCGACGGATCTTCCAACTTGCGCCTGCAGTCGCCCTGCTGCCGTACCTCCTGGTCCTCATCGCGATCCCGGTCGGTCCGGGCGGTTTCGTCGGGCAGGCGCTGGACGCCGGCCTGTTCTTCGTGCTCGCCGTCATGGGCATTGGTGTCCTCGGTTCGCTGATGGCCGGTTGGGCCTCCGCTAACAAGTTCTCCCTGCTCGGCGGTGTCCGCAGTGCCGCGCAGTTGCTGGCCTACGAGCTGCCGATGCTGCTCGCCGCCGCCTCGGTGGCGATGGCCGCCGGCACCGTGTCGCTCACCGGGATCCTCGGGGCGTTCCACTGGTGGTGGGTGCCCTGGCAGATCGTCGGCGGCTTCGTCTTCTTCACCTCGGGCCTGGCCGAGCTGCAGCGGCCGCCGTTCGACATGCCGGTGGCCGATTCGGAGATCATCTTCGGCGCCTACACCGAGTACACCGGGCTGCGCTTCGCGCTGTTCCTGCTCTCCGAGTACGCAGGCATCCTGGTGCTCTGCGCGCTCACCGCCGTGCTGTTCCTGGGCGGCTGGCACGGTCCGCTCTCGGCGGACCTCGGCTGGCTGTGGACCCTGCTGAAGACATTCGCCCTCGCCTTCGTGGTGATCTGGCTGCGGGTCACCTATCCGCGGCTGCGTGAGGACCAGCTGATGCGCTTCGCCTGGACCTTCCTGATCCCGCTCGCCCTCGCCCAGCTCGCCCTCACCGGCATCGTCAAGGTGGTGATCTCCTAGTGCCGCCCCTCCCTTCCGGCTCCGTCGGTCCCACCGGCCACACCGAGCACACCGGACACACCGGCCAATCGCACCAGCGTGGCTCGGGCCACTCCGGCCGCTCCGGCGGCTCCGGCGGTTTCCCCGGTCGCGGCCTGGCCAAGGGGCTGGCCGTCACGCTGCGCACGATGACCCGACGCAGCGTCACCGACCAGTACCCCGACGCACAGCCCGAGCTGCCGCCCCGCTCCCGCGGCGTCATCGCGCTGCTGGAGGAGAACTGCACGGTCTGCATGCTCTGCGCCCGGGAGTGCCCCGACTGGTGCATCTACATCGACTCCCACAAGGAGACGCTGCCCGCGGCCGAGCCCAACGCCAGGGCCCGCACCCGCAATGTGCTGGACCGCTTCGCCATCGACTTCTCGCTCTGCATGTACTGCGGTATCTGCATTGAGGTCTGTCCTTTCGACGCGCTGTTCTGGTCTCCGGAGTTCGAGTACGCGGAGACGGACATCCTCGAGCTCACCCATGAGCGGGAGAAGCTCCGCGAGTGGATGTGGACCGTTCCCCCGCCGCCCGCGCTGGACCCCGCCGCCGAGGAGCCCAAGGAGATCGCCGCCGCCCGCAAGGCCGCCGACAAACTCGCCGCCGCCGATGCTGCTGCCGAGGCCGCAGCCGCAGCTGCGCAGGAGTCGGCCGGCACCACCCCTCCGCCCGGGGGAGAGGAGCCCGCCCCGTGACCGCCGCGCTGGCCGCATCGCTGAGCTCCCAGGGCCACTCCTTCCTGTCACCCACCGGTGTCGAGATCGTCTTCGTGCTGGTCGGCCTGGCCGTCCTGGGTGCTGCCGTGCTCACCGTCAGCACCAGCCAACTGGTGCACGCCGCGCTCTGGCTGGTGGTGGCCCTCGGCGGCCTGGCCATCGAGTACCTGCTGCTCACCGCCGAGTTCATCGCCTGGGTCCAGGTGCTGATCTACCTGGGTTCGGTCGTCGTCCTGGTGCTCTTCGGGCTGATGCTCACCAGGGCCCCGATCGGACGCTCGCCGGACGCCGACTCGGGCAACCGCTGGGTCGCCCTGGGCTTGGCGGTGGTCGCCGCGGGCACCCTGGTCACCCTGGTCGTCGACGCCTTCCGCTGCACCTGGATGGACCTCCCGGCCAGCGGCAGCACCTCGGTCAACGGCAGTACCCAGGCCAACGGCGAGGTGCTCTTCCGCTACTGGGTGCTGCCCTTCGAGGCCCTGTCGGTACTTCTGCTCGCCGCCCTGGTCGGCGCCATCGTGCTCTCCCGCCGCCACCGAGAGGAGGGCTGACCCCGATGCATCTCGCCTATCCCGCGGTACTGGCCGCCCTGCTGTTCTGCGTCGGCCTGTACGGCGTACTCGCCCGGCGCAACGCCGTGCTGATGCTGATGTCCGTCGAGCTCATGCTCAACGCCGTCAACCTCAACCTGGTGGCCTTCGACGTCTGGCTGCGGGACACCCTGCACGCCGGCCAGGCACTGACCCTCTTCACCATCACCATCGCCGCCGCCGAGATCGGCCTCGGCCTGGCCATCGTCCTCATGGTGTTCCGCACCCAGGGCACCGCCGACATCGACCGGCTCCGCGAACTCTCGGAGCCGCCCGCCGACGGCCTGCCACCGGGCCCGACCGGTGCCGAGGCCGGGCCGGACGATTCTGACACCGCATCACCCGCATCACCCGCATCACCTGCATCGCTGACGGGCTCCGCCCAGGGGAAGGCCGGCGCCGTATGACCCTCACCCTGGCAGTGCTCGTTCCCCTGCTCCCCTTCCTCGGCGCCCTGGCCGGACTCGCGGCCGGACGTCGGATCCCCGGGCTGATCGCTCCGCTCGCCGTGTTGCCCACCCTCGCCTCCGCCGCCCTGGCCGTCGCGGTGGCCTGCGACCTCGGCACCGGCCGCCACCTGGACGCCGCCACCCGGCTCACCCCCACCGGCGGCATCCCCATCGACCTCGCGGTGCACCTGGACGGCTTCTCGACCCTGCTCGCCGTCCTGGTCGGCGTCGTGGCCGGCTGTGTGCAGATCTACTCCACCTCCTATCTGCGCGACGACCCGCGCTACTCGTCGTATGCGGCGCTGGTGTCGCTGTTCACCGCCGCGATGTTCCTGGTGCTGTACTCGGGCGACCTGATCGTCCTGCTGGTGGGCTGGGAGGTGATGGGCATCTGCTCCTACTTCCTGGTCGGCCACCACTGGGAGCGGGACGACGCCCGCTCCGCCTCGATCAAGGCGTTCCTGGTCACCAAGCTCGGTGACATCCCCTTCCTGTTCGGCATCTTCGCCCTCGCCGCCGATGCCGGGACCTTCCGGATCAGCGGAGTCCTCGCAGCCGCCGCGAACGGGCAGTTGCACCACCCGACCCTGATCGCGCTGCTGCTGCTCTGCGGCGTCGCCGGGAAGTCCGCCCAGTTCCCGCTGCACACCTGGCTCCCGGACGCGATGGCCGGCCCGACCCCGGTGTCCGCGCTGATCCACGCGGCGACCATGGTCGCCGCCGGCATCTACCTGGTGGCCCGGCTGCTCCCGGTATTCCTGCTCTCATCGGCCGCCCTGATCGTGCTCGGCGTGATGGCCGCGGTCACCATGGTGGGCTCGGCCCTCTGCGCCCTGGCCCAGGACGACATCAAGCGGGTGCTCGCCTACTCCACCGTCGGCCAGCTCGGCTACATGGCCGGCGCCCTCGCCACCGGGGACCGCGACGCCGCCGTCTTCCACCTGCTCACCCATGGCGCCTTCAAGGCGCTGCTCTTCCTGGCCGCCGGCGTGGTCATCCATGCCGCGCACACCAACTCGCTGACCGCCATGTCCCGCATGCCCGACCTGCGCCGGCGGGTGCCCGACGCCTACTGGACCATGGCCATCGGCCTGCTGGCCCTGGCCGGCATCCCTCCCTTCTCCGGCTTCTTCAGCAAGGAGTCGGTCCTCACCGCCGCCGAGCGCGCCGCCCATGGCGAGGCCCTCACCGGCGGCCTCGCCCCCGCCACCGCGGTTCCCGGCGCCGTCGGCTGGATCGTCCTGGTCGCCGGCCTCCTGACCGGCCTGCTGACCGCCATGTACGCCACCCGGCTCTGGCTGGTGGCCTTCCGTACCCCAGGCGCCGCACAGCCCGCCGCTGCGCTGCCCGCTACCGCGCAGCCGGGTACCGCTCCGGTGAGCGCGGAACCCAACGCGATGCGCTGGCCACTGTGGCTGCTCGCCGTTCCCGCCGTAGCGCTCGGCCTGGTCGGACTGCACAGCAGCTGGCTCCCCTCCTTCCTGGACGGCGTCTCGCTCACCCCCTCGGGCAGCACCGCGATCCTCGGCACCTGTGTCGCGCTGGCCGGAGTGCTGGTCTCCTACGCCGCCTGGCGCCGGGCCACCGCGCTGGTCCTGGACGCCGCGACCGCGTCCCCGCGGCGCGCCGCCCATGAACTCGACGAGTCCACCCGCCCGCAGGGCACGGCAGCCGAGCCGCGCGAGATCACCGCCGACCTCGCCACCGTCCCCGGCCGCAGCTTCGCCGAGGCCCTCGCGGACGCCGACAGCGCCGCCCTCGCCGCGAGCACCGGGCACGCCCCGGACCCGGCCCGACTCCTGCTCGGACCGCTGATGGGCCCCGCCGCCAACGGCTTCGGCCTCGACCGCCTCTATGCCGCCGTCCTCGTCCGCCCGGTCCTGGCCGCCGCCGGACTGGTGCGCTTCCTGGACCGCGAGGTCATCGAGACCTACCTGGCCGGTGCCGCGGGGGCCCCGAAGCTGCTCGGAGCCGCCGTCCGCAAGGCCCAGAACGGCAACGCCCAGACCTATCTGAGCGCCCTGGTCGCCGGCGCCGTGGTCCTCGCCGTACTGGTGGCGGTGGCCCAGTGAACGGAAGCCGAGTGAATGGGAGCCCAGTGAACGGCGGCCCAGTGAACAGCCGTCAGCCTTCCGCCTGCGCTCCCACGGAGGCCGCCGAATGAACGTCATCCTCATCGTCCTGCTGCTGCTGCCGCTGGTCGGCGCGGCGGTCACCCTGGTGCCCGGCCTCTTCGGAGCGGACCCGGCCGTCGCCGGACGCCGCGCGCTCCGCTTCGGTGCCGCGGTCACCGGCGCCGCCCTGCTGGCCTCCGTCGTGCTGGCGGTCGGCTTCGACCGCGGCCACTCGGCCAGGATGCAGGCCACCACCGACCTGTCCTGGATCCCGGCGCTCGGCGTCCGGTTCCACCTGGGCGTCGACGGCATCTCGCTGCCGCTGCTGCTGCTGACCACGCTGCTCACCTTCCTGTGTGCGGTCTACTCCTTGCGCAGACTCCCCGACGGTCCCGGGACACCGAGCCCGCGCGCCTACACCGGCCTGCTGCTGCTCCTCGAAACCGGGATGCTCAGCACCTTCGCCGTCCTCGACCTGCTGCTGTTCTTCCTGGCGTTCGAGGTCGTCCTCATCCCCATGTACTTCCTGATCGCCCGCTGGGGCGGGGAGAACCGGGGCCCCGCCGCGGCCCGGTTCATCCTCTACACCCTGCTCGGGTCGGCGATCATGCTGCTGGGCTTCCTGCTGCTGGGCCTGCATGCCGGAACCTTCGACATGACCGCGCTGGCCCATCGCCACGGCCGAGGCCTCTCGCACACCACCCAGATCCTGGTCATCCTCTCCATCGGCCTCGGCCTCGCCGTCAAGGCGCCCATGTGGCCGTTCCACAGCTGGCTCCCTGACGCCCACACCGCCGCTCCCACCACCGGCTCGGTACTCCTCGCCGGCGTCCTGCTGAAGATGGGGACCTACGGCTTCGTCCGGGTGCTGCTGCCGTCCGCACCCGGCGGCATGGCCACCCTGGCCCCCTATCTGGCCGCCTTCGCCGTGGTGGGCATCCTCTACGGCTCACTGGCCTGCCTGGCCCTGGTCCGTCCCGGCGCCAAGGGCGACCTCAAGCGACTGATCGCCTACTCCTCCGTCGGGCACATGGGCTTCGTCCTGCTCGGCATCGCCACACTCACCCCCACCGGAGTGAACGGCGCCCTGTTCGCCAACATCGCCCACGGTCTGATCACCGGCCTGCTCTTCTTCCTGGTGGGTGCGCTCAAGGACCGCTACGGATCGGTGGACCTGGACCGCCTCACCGCCTCGGCCGGCGGCACCGGCGCCGCCCTGTACGGACGGGCCCCCCGCCTCGGCGGGCTGCTCGCCTTCGCCGCCGTCGCCAGCCTCGGCCTGCCCGGACTGGCCGGCTTCTGGGGTGAACTGCTTGCCATGTTCGGCTCCTTCCATCCGGCCGCCGGACTCTCCCGGTCGGCCTACCTGGTCTTCATGGCCCTCGCCGGGCTCGGCACCCTGCTCACCGCCGGCTATCTGCTCGGCGTCGTCCGCCGGGTCTGCATGGGCGACCCCGCCGCTCCGGCGGAGCCGTCGGCCGAGCCCCGCCCGTCCTCCGCCGGGCCCGCGCCCCTCCCGTCGTCCGGGCTCCTGGACGTCCAGGCCCACGAAGCCGCCGCCTGGACTCCTCTCGTCGTCCTCACCCTCGTCGCCGGGCTCTGGCCGGCCGTGCTTCTCGGCCTCAGCAACCCCGCCGTCAAGGCACTCCTCGGAGGCAGCTGAGCCATGACCGCCCTCGCCACACCCATGGCCGGCTCGCTGATCCAGTCGATCGACTGGCAGGCCGTCGCCCCTCCGCTGATCACCGCCGTCGTCGCGCTCGGCGTCCTGGTCGCCGAGCTGTTCCTGCCGACCCGGCACAAGCCGCTGCTGGGCTGGATCTCCGTGGCAGGGCTGGCACTGGCCCTGCTCTCCCTGGTCCCGCTGCGCGACGGCACCCGCGCCACCTTCTGCCTCAGGACCGCCACCGGCGCCGCCGACCGCACCGCCTGCTCCTATGTCGCCGACCACTTCACCCTGGTCCTGCAGCTGCTGGTGCTCGCCGGAGCGCTGCTCGCCGCCCTGCTGTCGATGCACACCGTGAAGGACGACTCCCTGCCGCCGGGGGAGTACTGGTTCCTACTACTCAGCTCGGCGGCCGGCGCCGCGCTGCTCCCGGCCGCACGTGACCTGGCGACCCTGGTGGTCGCCCTCGAAGTCGCCTCGTTGCCTGCGTTCGCCCTGGTCGGCCTGCGTCGTGACGGCAAGGGCGGGGAGGCCGCCCTCAAATTCTTCCTGTCCTCGGTCACCGCCACCGCGGTCATGCTGCTCGGCGTCAGTTTCGTCTACGCCGCGACCGGCAGTCTGCATCTCACCCGTATCGCCGCCGCGCTGCCGCAGGCGCAGACCCAGTTGAAGACCCTGGCCCTGGTGGGTGCGGTACTGACGCTGGTCGGCTTCGCCTTCAAGACGGCTGCGGTCCCGTTCCACTTCTGGGTTCCCGACACCTACACCGGTGCCCCCGTGGCTGTGGCCGCGTACCTCTCGGTGGTGAGCAAGGTTGCCGGGCTTTCCGGCCTCGCGCTAGTCGCAGTGGTGGGTTTTCACCCTTACGGACGAACCTGGGGTCTGGCGCTTGCGGTGCTGGCCGCGCTCACGATGACATTGGGCAACGCAGCCGCGCTGCGCCAGCGGTCGGACACCCCGCACAGTGCCGTCCGCCTGCTCGCCTGGTCCTCCGTCGCCCAGGCCGGCTATCTCCTCGTTCCGATCGCCGCAGCGGGCTACGGCAGTGCCACCGCCCGCGATCCGCTGGGTGCCACCGTCGCCTACGCGATGATCTACGGTGTGGTCAATCTGGGGGCGTTCGCCGTCGTCGCCCTGATCGCCGGCCGGATCGACGACTACCGGGGGCTCTTCGCCGCACGCCCCGCCGCAGCCCTCGCCATGGCCTTCTTCCTGCTCTGCCTCGCCGGGCTGCCCCCCGGTGTGATCGGCCTGTTCGGCAAGGTGGTGGTGTTCCGCGCCGCCGTCGACTCGGGCCTCGGCTGGCTCGCCGTGATCATGGCTGTGAATGTGGTCGTCGCCCTCTACTACTACCTCGGCTGGACGGCCAAGCTCTTCCAGCCCGCCCCGGCACCGGTGGCCCCGGGAGCCCCGGAAGCCCCGGGCACAGCGCTCCGTATCCCCGTTCCGCTAACGCTCTGCCTCGGGCTCGCGGCAGTCACCGGGGTGGTGCTCTCCTTCGCACCAGAGCTGGTGCTCCAGATCACCAGCGGCTCCCTCTTCGGCTGAGCGGGCTGGTCCGGGCCGGGTTGCGCAGCCCCGCTCAGCAGGGCACAAGGGAACCAGGGCGTCCTTCCCAGCCGTTGAACCGGAGGAACGGACTCAAGGGCAGCAGACAGCAGACGCCCCTCATCGCACGTCCTGGAGGGCACCCGTGCACCGCCGGCACAACGGTCTGAGAACCGCCGTACTCCTGGTCGGCCTCTCCGCGCTGATCGTCCTGATCGGCAGTTTCTGGGGCCGTACCGGGCTGCTGGTCGGGCTGGTCGTGGCCCTGGCGACCAATGGCTTCGCCTACTGGAACAGCGACAAGCTGGCGCTGCGGGCGATGCGGGCGCGGCCGGTGAGCGAGATCGAAGCCCCCTGGCTCTACCGGATCGTGCGCGAGCTCTCCACCTCGGCCCGCCAGCCCATGCCCCGCCTCTACATCTCACCGACCGAAGCCCCCAACGCCTTCGCCACCGGCCGCAACCCGCGCAACGCCGCGGTCTGCTGCACCCAGGGCATCCTGGGCATCCTGGACGAGCGCGAGCTGCGCGGCGTCCTCGGCCATGAGCTCTCCCATGTCTACAACCGCGACATCCTGATCTCCTCGGTGGCCGGGGCCCTGGCCTCGGTGGTGATGTTCACCGTCAACTTCGCCTGGCTGATCCCCATGGGCCGCAGCGACGACGACGACGGACCCGGGCTGATCGGCCTGCTGCTGCTGATGATCCTCGGACCGGTCGCGGCCGCGCTGATCCAACTCGCCGTCAGCCGCTCCAGGGAGTACCAGGCGGACGCCTCCGGGGCCCAGCTGACCGGCGACCCGCTGGCGCTGGCCGCCGCCCTGCGCAAGCTCGACGAGGGCACCAAACGGCTCCCGCTGCCGCCCGAGCCCCAGCTCCAGACGGCCAGTCATATGATGATCGCCAGCCCGTTCCGCGCCGGTGAGGCGGGCGCGCGACTCTTCTCCACCCATCCGCCCATGGCGGAGCGCATTGCCCGACTCGAGGAAATGGCCGGACACCGGCGCAACCGCTGATCACCGATCGGCGTCGCCGTCGAAAGAGTGTCAGAATTTTTTCGGGCCCCGGATCGCCCGGGGGAGCCGCTCGCACGGAAGGCTGTCACAGATGGATGTGCTCAGGTTCCTGCTCAACGTCATCTGGCTGATCCTCTGCGGGTTCTGGATGGCCATCGGCTATGTCGTCGCCGGGATCATCTGCTGCATTCTCATCATCACCATCCCCTTCGGCATCGCCAGCTTCCGCATCGCCGGATACGTCCTCTGGCCGTTCGGCCGCACCACCCGCGAGCGCTCCGACGCGGGCGCCGCCTCCTTCGTCGGCAATGTCATCTGGCTGGTCTTCGCCGGCTGGTGGCTGGCCCTCGGCCATCTGGTCACCAGCATCGCCCTGGCCGTCACCATCGTCGGCCTCCCCTTCGCCTGGGCGAACCTCAAGCTGATCCCCATCTCACTGATGCCGCTGGGACGTGAAATCGTCCCCTCGGACCAGCCCTTCACGGCGCGCTGAGAACAAGGCCGACCGGAGCGGCCGCCCGTCGAGGGCGACGTCGAGCGCCGCCGGCGCGAGCACCAGGCACAGCGGTGTGTAGGCCAGCAGGTTCAGCCAGTAGAACGGCGATCCGGTGTCGGCTCCCACCCCGGTGATCCAGACCAGTCCGGCGGCTCCCCGCGCCGCCAGCCCCGCTCCCACGGCGGCGCTCCCCAGCGCCGCCACCCGGCCCCCGCGTCCGCCGGCCCTGGCCAGCACCAGCGCCGAACCGGTCAGCAGCAGCCCCGCGATCGGCAGCAGCACCGGCGGCGTGAAACTCGCGTCGAGATTGAGCACGGCCCGAGACAGCGCCTCCGGACTGCCGGCCGGCCAGGTCACCCCGGTCGCCCAGCACAGGTGAACCGCGGCATCCGCCGTCAGTACCGCCGCCACCAGCGCGGCCCCGCCCCCGCCCCGCTTCCTGGACCCACTCGCACTCCTGGTCCTGCTCCTCGTCCTCGTCGCTGTGCTGATCCTCATCGCTACTCCTCACGGTGGGCGGTCTCCACCGGGAAGAGGCGGCCGGGGGCTCCCGCGTTCCGCGCGGTCCTCACAAAACTGTCCTGAGATTCGAGGGAACCTCTGCGTCCCGTCCCGCCTCCTGTATGTGTGGATCAGAAACCGAAGCGTCCGTCCCGACCGCACCGCCGGGGGCGACCGTGACCGTGACCGAGGCCGACGACCTGGTGCCGCTGGTGCTCAGGGCCCAGCGGGGCGACGCCATGGCCATGAGCGAACTGCTCTCCGTGCTCGCCCCCTACGCGGCCCGGGTCTGCGGTCCGATCGCGCTGGCCGACGGCGCCGACGCCGCCCAGGAGACGCTGATCGCGGTCTTCCGCAATCTGCGCTCGCTGCAGGATCCGGCCGCCTGCCGCGGCTGGGTGCGCGCCATCGCGGTCCGCGAGTCGGTCCGCCTGGCCAAGCGGTCCGCGCGCAGCACCCCGGTGGAGTCGCTGGAGCACCTTCCCTCCCGGGCGGATGTGGAGCAGGCCGCCGACATCCATGACGTCCTGGCGCGGCTGAGCCCCGAGCACCGTGCGGTGATCGTCCTGCGGGACCTGGAGGGGCTGGACGAGGTCCGGGCCGCGGCGCTGCTCTCGGTGCCGGTGGGGACGGTCAAATCCCGGCTGCACCGGGCCCGCGACACCTTCAGAAAGGCGTGGAGCGCATGAAGCCGAGCTGGCCCGTGGCCGAATTCGACCAGGTGCGCCGCCTCCGCGCGCTCGCCGCCGGCGTCAGCGGCGCCGCCGTCGCGGAGCGCACCGTCCCGGAGTCCTTCGACCGGGTCTGGGAGATCGTCGCCGACCTGGAGCACGAACTGGGTGCCTTCGAGCCCGATATGCGCACCATCAGGCTGCGCCGCGGTCCGGACGGGGCGCTCCTTGCCGACGCACGCGGCCGACTGGGCCTGCGCGCCCGCTTCCGGGTGGAGCTGGAGCCTGGCTGGCTCTGGATGCAGAGCCGCTTCCTCATGATCGGCGTCGCGGCCGTCCCGGCCCCCGGCGGCACTCTCGTCGCCGCCACCGGCGGCTTCCGCATCCCCGGCCGCGCGGCGCTGTTCCCCCTGGCCGTACGGCATGCCAACGCCCGCGCGCTGCGCCGCCTGGCCGCCCGCGTCGAGGACCGGGGCTGACCTGTGCCGCGGCCGTGGCCCAGGCAGCGGCCGTGACCTCTCCCACCCGGGAGGGCAGGAGGCGACACTCCCGTCCCGCCCTCCCGGTCCTGCTGCTAGCGGTAGTTGACGAACTGGACGGCGAAGTCCAGGTCCTTGCCCTTGACCAGGGCCTGCACGGCCTGCAGGTCGTCCCGGCTCTTCGAGCTGACCCGCAGCTCGTCGCCCTGGACCTGGGCCTTCACACCCTTGGGGCCCTCATCACGAATGATCTTGGCGACCTTCTTGGCGTTCTCCTGGGAGATGCCCTCCTCGATGGTGGCGAAGATCTTGTACTCCTTGCCGGAGAGCTGCGGCTCCCCGGCGTCCAGCGCCTTCAGCGAGATCCCGCGCTTGACCAGCTTCGTCTGGAAGACGTCGAGGATCGCGTTCACACGATCCTCGGAGTTGGCCCGCATCTCGATCTTCTCGCCGGACCACTCGATGGAGGCGCCGACATTCTTGAAGTCGTACCGGGTGGTCAGCTCGCGGGCGGCCTGGTTGAGCGCGTTGTCGACCTCCTGCCGCTCGACCTTCGAGACGATGTCGAAACTGGAGTCGGCCATGATCAGTGAGTCTCCTTGACGGTGCTTACGACACGGATGGCGCAGTGCCCCTACGGGCGGAGCTGCCGATCCAGCCTAGCCACCGCGGGCCCCGCCCGTTGTCCTCCCCGGGTACCGGCGGGCCGCCGGCCCGCCGGATCAACCGAGTGGCGGAGCACCCCCGTCGATCAGGTATTGTTTACGACGTCGAACGGGAGACCGCGAGACGATCCCTGGCGGGTTGCCCGAGTGGCCAAAGGGAGCAGACTGTAAATCTGCCGGCTCTGCCTACATAGGTTCGAACCCTATACCCGCCACCAGGGAGTGGGAGCGCCCCTCACCTGCGGAAACGCAGGCGAGGGGCGCTTCGTTTTCAGCCCCGCGGGAGTGCCGGACTGTCTCGCTGTACCTCGCTATGGCACGCCTTCTACCAGTAGCTCTGGACGAGCAGTGGACGGGACTTGCGGGTCTGACCTGCGAATGAAGGCGGGTTCCTGGACGGCTATCGGGCACTGCCCGGCGGCGGGTTCCTGTTGAGGCGAGCTGAGATGGCGTCGTTGGCTGCCGCCTCACCTCCGTGCAGGCATTTGGCGTACACCCGCAGCAGCACGGCGAGGCTGTGCCCCGCGCGGCGGGCCACTTCGCTCGGGTCCACCCCAGAGTTCAGCCAGAGGGACACGGCGGCGTGGCGCAGGTCATAGGGGCGTCGCCCAAGCGGCGACTTGAACTGAGCGGGGCTGGTGAACGTATGGGCCCGCGCTTCGGCCCAAACCGCGCCGTATCCGCTCTCCTGGACCATGCCGCCGCGGGAAGTCCGGAACAACCTGCCGTCTGGCTCGGTGCCGAAGCGTTCCAGGTGCCACCGCAGCAGTGAGACCAGTTCCGGCGGAATGGGAACGGTCCGTACGGCCTTCCGGGGGCGCCATTTGAGTCCCCGCTTGTCGTGGGATGCTCCGTCGTCGGTCCATGAAGAGCCGACTCGTGGGCGAGTCTCGCTCAGCCGCAGGCTGCCCCATCCGCGGCGAGGCAGGGTGCAGTCCGCCCGGCGGAGCCAGACCGCCTCAGCGGGACGCATCCCGGCGAAGTAGAGGCAGCCGAAGAATGCTTCCAGGTGCCGGCCGCGCTTTCCTTGCTCGCGGACAGCTCTCAGCAGTGCGGCTGCCTGCTCAGGGTTCACCGCCACCTCTGGTTCGACCACCTCGATTACGTCAGGGATCTTCCACTGGATGCGGTGCAGTGGGTTGCCTGTCAGGTGCCCCGCTTCCAGAGCGAAGCCCACCGCGTTGTGGAAGATTGCCCGCTTTCGGCGGGTGGTGCTTGGCGCGGCCGTCGTGCCGTCCAGCAGCTTTGTGAGCGCAGTGAGGGCCTTTCGGGTCGTCAGGCTGTCGGCGAGGGCGGAGATGGGCAGGGACTTGCGTTCCACCCATGCGAGCGTCCGTTGAACGTCCTCCGGAATCTCGGACTCCCAACGGGATTTGTTGAACGCCCAACCGTAGAGGGCGGTACGCAGGGCGTACGCGTCGGGCATTCCCCGGGTGTCCTTAACCAGGGCGGGTGTCACCGTGGCCATGGCCTCGGCGAGCGTCGTCCGGGTCTTGGCCGGGCTGTCGTCCCACTTCATGGCGATGTAGTTGCGAGCGTGCTGGTACCAGCTGACCTCTTCGCCCTTGAGCATGGAGAGGGGGAGTCCGCTCTCTTCATCGAACGGCTCTCCTGCCCGCGCGGCAGTGACGAGTTGTGCGCGCCGGCTCTCGGCGAGTCCTTTCGTGAGAAAGGACTCGGCCTTGGGGAAAGTCCCTACCTGCCAGCGGAGTTGGAACGGCTTGCTATAGGGGCGCTTGCGGATGCCCCAGATCTGAACGTTGTAGCTGACGCCCATTTATGCGGCTTCTTCCATCGCGTTGAGCCAGTTGTTCAGGTCACTGCGGCGCACGCGAAGGTGGCCATTGGGCAGGCGAACGGTCTTCGGTCCGTGGCCCTTGTTTCGCCACCGGTACCAGGAGGCGCGGGTAATGCCGATCTCCTCCAAGACGGCGTTCAGCGGAAGTAGCTCGTCTGTTGGGGCGCGGTGGTGCCCGGAACGGGTGGTCATGCATTTCCCTCCTGACTCGGAGATCCGGCGGGGAGCGGCGCGGGGAGTCCAGCGGCGCGCGGCGGTATTGCGCTGCGGAACCGTGGGGTGTGCCATGGGCTATGACTACGGACAGCACGGGCACTTCGGATGCGGGCAGCTCCGAGGGCGGGGCTCTGCTCTACAGCGCGGGGCAGTGGACGCGCATCGCTTCGCCGCTCTCTGATGATGCGGGGTACTGGCGGACGCAGGCGCAGGAGGCTGGGTACTCGGAGTTCTTCAAGACGGGTGACCCAGACCTCAACTACCTGGCTATCAGAGTGTCCAAGGGTCCGGAGAACTATCTGATCGAGCTGGATTCGTCGTTGATGGCGGATGCCGTGTTCGCTGCGACGCTGCCGGATGCGATGGAGTTGCTGGCGAAGTGGGTGCCGGTGGTCAACGCGGTCACTCTTGGAAACCTTCTGGTGGAGTTGGATGGCCACGATCCGGGGCTGTCGGAGCTGCTGCTCGCTGCGCTCCGGCGCCGCGAGTGACGCTTCTCGCTCCGGGTTGGCGGCGGCGCGACACTCGGGCTCGGTGTTGCGGATGCGGATCTTCAAGGGGCGTCTCCGTTGCTCGGTGTGGGTGGAGCTGGGGCGGGGATGGCCGCCGTTAAACCCGTACAACCCGCTAAACCTCGGCTGTATGGGGTCTGGCCTGCTGTTTTGTCTGGTGATCGCGCTTTCCGCTAAACCTCGCGAAACCTCCGCTAAACCTCGGTGGGTGCGGTCCGGCGGCGGGGCGGGCGCCGGGGCCGGTCGGTGCCCGGCGGCGTGGGCGGGGGTTTAGCGGAGGTTTCGCGAGGTTTAGCGGAGTGCGATCTTGAGGGGTGTTTTGGCTGGTCAGTGGCCCTGCGTGGGGG
>NZ_BBPM01000019.1:95989-144935 GCF_000787775.1 Streptacidiphilus carbonis
GGGTCGTAGAGGGCGGGGTGGGTGAGGTAGCTCGGTGCGGGTGGGCGTCCGCCGCGGGGGTTGCGGGCGGGGGTGGCCAGGCGGCGTAGCCAGCCGTGGTCTTCGAGCAGGTCGAGGGCGGGTTCGAGGTCGGGGATGGTGGGGAAGTCGGCGCGGTTGACCTTGCTGAAGAGTTCGGTGCGTTTGAAGCCGGGGGTGGGGTTGGCGTGCAGCCATTCCAGGACGGTTCGGGCGCCCTTGTGGGCGGTGTTGACGCCCATGGCGTCGAAGACCACCAGGGCGTGGGTCTTGAAGTAGTCGCCCAGGCGCATGGCGGCGTGCAGGGTGTCGGCGTGGATGGGGCGGGACCATCCGTCGTTGGGGTGGGTGGCCAGGTGCAGCAGTCCGGCGATGCGGGCGGTGGTGCCGTCGTGCTTTCCGGCCCATTTGGAGATGTGGGCCAGGGCGCCGCCGCGGTCGAGGGCGTCCTCGGTGTGCTGCTGGTAGTCGGCCATCAGGGTGTTGGCCTCGGGGGTCAGCGGCAGGACGGCGGGGTCGGTCCAGTCGGCGAGTGCCAGGGTCAGGGCGGCGATGGTGCGTTCGTAGGTCTCGGCGACGGGTTCGGGGATGGGGGTGGTGAGGATCTTTCGGCGGCCGACCAGGGACTCGGGCAGGGAGTAGAGGAAGCGGGCGAGCAGGCCGCGGCCGTCGAAGCCCTTGTTGCGGGCGATGTCTTCCAGGACGGCGGGTTGCAGGGCCAGGCCCATGGTCAGGGCGGGGTGTTCGATGTATTCGCGGCGGGTCTGCCGGTTGACCTTGAGCAGGTCTCCGGCGTGGCCTTTGAGGAAGACCTCCATGTTGGGGGTGCCGCCGGAGTAGCGGCCGGCGATGGTGTCGAAGATGCCGCCCTCGGCGGAGAGCACCGACAGGCGTCCTCCTTGTTCGGCGAGCAGGGAGGCGACGGCTTCGGGGGTGGCGTCGTCGGCGACCAGTTGCGGGCGCGGGGGCACGGTGGCGGATTCGGCGGCTTGGGCTAGGGCGACGGCTTCGGCGGTGACGTTGGCGCGCTCTGCGGCGTCGGTGCATCCGGCGGCCTTGGCGGCGGCTTTCTCGGCGGCTGCGCGGGCGACGCGGGCGGTGGTCTCGGCTTCGGCGATGGTGTGGCCTGCGGCGTCGGCGAGGATGCGTTCGGCGGTGAGCAGAGGGTGGGTCATCAGGGAGAAGACGGCGGATTTGCGGTTGGCGGGGGGCAGGGCGACGGCGATGTAGAGGTTGAGGGGTTCGCGCCAGCGTCCGCGGATGTTGACCACCGCGCGTCCGCCGGCGGCGGTGGCCAGGACGGCCAGGGCGATGCAGCCGGCGAGGTCGGCGGGGGTCTGGGTCTCCTCGGCGACGGCGTCGACCATGGCGGCGAGCCAGTGGGGCAGGGCGTCGGTGGGGAAGGGCGGCAGGGTGCGGGTGCCGCCCAGGGGGATGGGGTCCTCCCAGGGTTCGGGTTGGGGTTCGTGGTCCAGGGCGGCGAGGCGTTCCTCGGCGCCGAGCCGGGCGAGGATCTCGGCGGCGCTGGTCTCCGGGCGGGGGTCGTGGTTGGTCATGCGGCGAGCCGCTTGGGGTCGCGGGCGCCGCGGTCAAGGCCCCCGCGGACGGTGGCGAAGATCTCGTACCCGGGCAGGCCGGTCTGCTCGCCCGCGCTGTGCAGGGCGTTGGCGGCCAGGTCGCGCGGCAGGCGTCCGTCGCCGACGTGGCGCCCCAGGGCGTAGGCGGCGTTGTACAGGGTGTGGTTGCGGGCACCGGGCAGGGCAGCGAGGACGTTCTCGATCTCGCGTTCCAGGGCGGCGCTGGTGTAGGCCGACGGACTGCCCCGCAGCACCCGAACCCCCGACGGGGGCACTGCGGCGAGGGGCTTGGGGGTGAGCAGGGCGGTGAGCCAGGCGGGCAGGTCGGCGAGGGGCCCGTCGTGCATGACGGTGTACCTGCCGGGGGCGACGGTGCTGCCGGCGGCGACCACGTAGCCGCCCGCGGCGCGGGTGTCGATGTGCCAGCCCAGGCCGCGGCCCTTGTCGCCACAGGTGTTCCGCAACTCCACCTGCGGCGGGGCGTTGTAGTACAGCTGCCAGCCGCCGTTGCGGGTGCGCACCCCGTAGGTCTCGGCGGGGAAGGGCTGCCCGTGCCGCTCGCACAGCGCGGCGAACACGTCCAGCCCGTCCACGATGCCCGCACCCGCGATCTCGGGCGGAGGGGTGTCGTCGGCGTCCTTGGGGGCGTCCAGGTCCAGCACGACCAGCCGCGAGGGTCCGCAGGCCACCGCGACGTTGAAGGGCCCGGCGGCCCAGCAGGCGCGGATGCGCCCGGGGTCGGTGGTGGCGCGCGGCTCCCAGCCGAGGTGCTGCTCGGCGCACAGGCCGGTGCGGGGGCAGTCGTGTTCCCCGTGCAGGGCGGGGCGCTTGTCGCGGGGGCGCAGCGGGAAGACGTGCCAGCCGCGTTCGGCGGCGGTGAGGGCGTGGGCGGTCAGGTCCGGGGACGGGGTCACAGCGGGCTCCCTCGGGGTCGGCGGGGACGGCTGCCCGCCCGACAGGGGCGGGCGGGCAGCCGGGCGGTTCAGGCGGCCTGGTCGGCGGGGGTGCTCGTCTTGGTGGGGAGGTCGCGGATGGGCATGACCAGGGCGCGGAACGGGGCGGGGTCGGGGGCGTCGGCGGCGGTGATGAGCACGGGCTTGGTCGGCGTGATCAGCGACAGGTCGGCGTGGACGGCGTCCAGGCCGGTCAGGGCGTCGATGAGGTAGCGGGGCTTGAGGCGGATGGTGATCGGGTCGCCGTGCAGCAGTTCGCCGTCCACCCCGTCCGTGCCGGTGCCCTGCTCCTGGTCGCCCGCGCGCAGGTCGATGCCGTCGGCGGTGACGTCCAGGACCACCGGGGCCTCGCGGGACAGTAGCGGGGCCAGGCGGGCCGCGGCGGCGGCCAGTTCGGCGGCGTCCACCCGCACCGTGGTGCCGAACTCAGCCGGGAACAGGGGGTCGGTCTTGACGCACTCGCAGTCCAGCAGCCGGGTGGTGGCGGTGCGGGTGCCGCCGTCCAGCCCGAGCACCGCCCCGTCGCAGGCCAGAGTCAGGGTGCCGGAGTCGGCGAGATCCTTGCCCAGCACGGTCAGGCTCTCCGCCGGTGCCAGGGCGGTGAACTCGCCGGCGGGCCCGTTGGGGGTGAACGGCACGGTGGCGGTGGCCACGCGGTAGGCGTCGGTGGCGGCCAGCCGCAGCAGGCCGTCGCCGCGCGCGGTCAGGTGGACGCCGGTCAGGGCAGGGCGGGCCGCGTCGCGCCCGGCGCAGGGGGTGACCCTGGTCAGGGCGGCGGCCAGTTCGGCGCCGTCCACGGTGCCCACCACCGGGGGCAGGTAGGGGAGTTGGGGGTAGTCCCTGAGGACCATCAGGGGCAGGTCCAGGCGGGAGCGTCCGCAGGTCAGGTGCAGGTGGCTGTCCTGGGCAGCCAGGGTGACCGGGGTATGGGGCAGGCCGCGGACCAGGTCGGCCAGCAGGCGGCCGGAGACCACGGCGCGCCCGGGTTCGCCGACCTCGGCGCCGACCTCGCTGCGGCTGGAGACGTCCCAGTCGAACCCCGCCAGCGTTAGCGTGCCGGCGGTGTCGGCCTCGATCAGGACCCCGGCCAGCACCGGTGCGGTGGGGCGGGCGGGGATGGAGCGCGAGGCCCAGTGCAGGGCGCGGGCGAGGTCGGTACGGTCCACGGTCAGCTTCATGCGCTCACCTCGGGGTGCAGGACCAGCAGGCCGGGGGTGTGGACGGCGTAGAACGGGGCGGTGTCGTCGCTGTCGGGCAGGGCGAGGCGCACGTGCGCTTCGGGGGGCAGCTCGGCGAGTTCGGCGAGCAGGTCGGCGACGGTGGTGTCGTGCAGGCGGGCGGAGACGCGCAGCGGCGCGTAGTGGCCGGGGATGCTGGTCTGGGTCGGGGTGGTCATGCCGCAGTCCTCTCGGTGGCGGTGGCGGTGGCGGGCGGTTCGGCGATGCGGTCCAGGAGCAGGTGCAGGGCAGCGGTGGCCTGTTGCGGGACCACGCCGTTGCCCAGGGCCTTGAGCTGGGCGGAGCGGGGCAGGCCGGGGGTGTCGGTGACCCACCCGGCCGGGAGGCCCATCAGCCATTCGACGAAGACGGGGGCGAGGCGTCCGGCTGTGTCGACGGGGACGGGGGCGGGGCGTCCGAGGGCGTGTTCCCAGCGGGCGATGGCGGCGGCGTAAGGTCCCCACGCCACACCAGGTCCGTCAGCGTCGGCGAGGTGGTGCGCGGGTGCTTGGCTGTCGCCCATCGGGAGCCCTTGGAGTCCCCAGCGATCGGCGTCGGCAGCAGCGGCAGGACTACCTGTGACAGCGGCGGCCGGAAGCCCTCGCTCGCCCGACGCCCTGGCGTTCCGGTGTCGCTGGCCCGCGGCGTCGGCAGCAGCGGGACCAGGGACTCCAGTGAGGGGCGTTCCGTCGCTCCCGGGCTGGCGGAGCGATTGCTTCCGTACGGTGTCGCCGTCGGGGTGGGCAGCAGGGTGCCGACCTCGGCCGCGAGGGACTTCCCGTGCGTCCCGGCCTCCTGCGATGGTGAGCGTTTGGTCTGCCGGTTCTCCCGCTCCGATGCCCTGGGGGTCGGCAGCAGGGCGACCTGTGCGCGCAGGGTGTCGTTGCGCGGGCTGTCGGCCGGGCCGGTGCCGTTGGCCTCCGAGACGGTCGGGGTCGGCAGCAGCGCCACCGTGTTCGGCAGGGCGTCCGGGTAGCCGGGGCCTTTGGAGTCGCGGGCGCGGGGAGTGGGCAGGCCAGGCCAGGACGATGACGCGGAAGCGTTCGTGGGCGCAGCCGACGGTGGCGGCGGGTAGGCCGTGCCATTCCGCATCGAGCCCGAGGGAGGCCAGGTCTCCAAGTACGGCTCCCAGTGCCCGCAGAGCAGGTTTGTCGTCGCCTTCTCCCAGGCACCACGGGCAGGGTTCCAGGTCGCTGTGGGCTGGCGCACTGAGCAGTCCCCTCACGTTCTCGATCACGACGGCGGACGGTTGGAGTACCTCGATGGCGCGGGCCACGTGCAGCCACAGCCCGGAGCGGGTGCCCGGGGCGATGCCCGCGCGCTTGCCGGCAGATGACACGTCCTGGCAGGGGAAGCCGGCGGTGAGCACGTCGACGGGTTCGACCTGGGTCCAGTCGACGGCGGTGATGTCGCCGTGGTTGGGCACCTCGGGCCAGTGGCGGGCCAGGATGCGGGCGGTGTACTGGTTCTTGTCGGGTCGGCCGTTGGCGTCGGGGGGTTCGTACTGGCAGTACCAGGCGGTTTCGGCGCCGAGTACCTGTTCGGCGGCCAGGTCCAGCCCGCCGTAGCCGGAGCACAGCGACCCGAGCCGAAGCGGGGCGGCCATCAGGCGGCCACCTGCGCGGTGTCGAGACTGCGCAGGACCACGAACGCGTCGGCGCGCTGGTCGTAGTGGACGTGGATGTCGGCGTGGGAGTCCTGGTCGCGGGCGGCGCGGGCGCGGGCGGCGGCGCGCAGCGAGGCGGCGGGGTCGCCGGCGGCGAAGGACTTGAGGGGTTCGGTGGGGTGCTCGGTGCAGCGGCGGCAGCTCACGGCATGGCCTTCCCGGTAGCGCTGGTGTGGGGTGCGGGGCGGCGGCGGCCGGACGTGCCCGGGTCGGGGAGACCCGGCCGTCGCGCGCTCAACTGCTCGTGCTAGAAGGGCGGTTCGTCGCTGAAGCCGCTGCCGGACGTGGCGGCCGTGCTGCCCCATCCGCGGCCTGCTCCGGCGGTTGCGGGGGGGCTGCTGGCCCACGGGTCGTCCTGCGCGGGCCTGCTCGCGCCGCCGTTGCGGCTGCCGTTGGTGGCGGCGCGGTCGGCCTTGCTGACCTTGGCGGTGGCGAAGCGCAGCGAGGGGCCGATCTCATCGACCTCGACCTTGAGCATCGAACGGTTCTCGCCCTGGTCGTTCTTCCAGCTGTGCTGACGCAGGCGCCCGGTGACCAGCACGCGCATGCCGCGCGCCAGGGACTCGGTGGCGTGGTCGGCCAGCTCGCGCCAGGCGGTGCAGCGCAGGAACATCCCCGTGCCGTCCACCCACTGGCCGGTGGTCTTGTCGTAGCTGCGCGGGGTGGAGGCGACGGTGAAGCTGGCCATCGCCACCCCGGCGGGGGTGAACTTCAGGTCGGGGTCGTCGGTCAGGTTGCCGACGATCGTGATGGTGGTCTCTCCGACGGACACGGTGTCCTCCCAGGACAACAAGGGGTGGAGCAGGTCAAGTACCGTGGTGCGGAAGGAAGTTCGGGTCATACAGCCGAAGCGCAGTCAGGCGGCTCGGGTGCTGGGGCGCAGCGGCGGCACCAGGGCCAGGCGCGCGGGCACGTCCTCGGCGGGCTGGTCGATCAGGTCGCGGACGGCGGGGAGCAGTTCGCCGAGGGTGCGCCAGGTGTTCCAGGACGCGCGCCACAACCCGTCCTCGTCCGACTCGGTGCGGTAGGCGCGGCCCTGGGCGGCGAGGTCGGCCTCGGCCCGTTCCAGCAGTTCGGCCAGGTCGGCGGAGCTCACCGCTCGCCGCCGGTTCCGGCGGGGCGGTAGGTGCCCGGGGTGGTCCATCGGTGGTGGCAGGACGCGCAACGGCGGTGGTCGATGCCGGTGGGCGTGCTGGAGGTGGACATCCGCCCGCAGGCCGGGCAGCGGACCGGGTTGCCGAGGAACTCCGGGGTCCCCATCTCGCCGTCCAGGACGGTGATCGGTACGGCGCCGTCGACTTGGTCGGGGTGCTCGATGCACTCCCAGTCCAGGAGTTCGCCCTCGGGGAGGTAGGTGAACGAGCCCCAGGTGTGGCGCAGGTGCGGCAGGTCGTCGCCGGGGGAGGGACGGATGCGGATGCCCTCGATGGTGCGGCGGGCGCGGGCTGCGGCGGCCAGGGCGCGGCGGGCCGGAACGTGGCCCAGGGCGAGCAGGTCGCCGTCCTCGCCGTAGCCGCAAAGGGTGACGCCGTAGTGCGTGCCGTAGTGGTCGACGTCCTCGGGCCGTGGCTCGAACACGATCCGCTTGGCCTGCTCGATGCGGGCGGTGACGAGGTCCACCTTGGCGGCGAGGTGGCGGGCGGGCTGGTCGGTGAAGGAGTGCAGGGCGACCATCGCGGACACGATCACGTCGCACAGCTCGTCGGCGACGTCGTCCGCGGTGTGGGTGGTGCCCTTGCGGGGGTTCTGTCCGGTGGCACCGATGTAGGCGGCGGCCGCCTCCCCGGCCTCCTCGGTGACCTTGAGCAGCCGCAGCGCGGTCTCCTGCTCGCTGACGCCGTTGGTGTCGTTAAGCCAGTCGACAACGGTGGCGATGTCCGGCCAGGGCGCGCACTGCTCGGGGACGCTCAGGTGGCGGTGGCAGTCGAGCAGGTTCTCCAGTCCGGCGGCGGCCACGGTGCTGCCCGACTCGCGCAGCAGGTTCGCGGCCTCGCGCACGTACTGGTCGGTGAGGTAGTCGGCCCACTGCTCGACGGTGCCGTGCACCGGGTCCGGTCGGTCGGGCGAGATGGTGGTGTGGGTCATGGTCGGTGTCCTGTCTGCGAGGGCCGGGGTCATGCGGCGCGGCGCGGGAAGGGGATGACGGTGGCCAGGTCGCCCCGGGTGGAACGGCGCAGGCCGGAGACGGGCGGGGTGTCGTCGGGGTCCGGGTCGGGCCGGGAGGCGGGGAGGAGTCGGATCACGCGGACGGGTCGGCGTCGGGCCAGAGTGGCGAGGGTGGCACCGACGGCGAGGGCGACCAGGGCGGTGCGCGGGTCGGCGCTCATGCCGCTTCGCCCGACTCGATCGCGGCCGGCTGGCTGGTGGGCAGGGCGGGCAGCCCGTTGGCGGTGATCGCGTTCGGGTTGTAGCCGGGCAGTGCGGCGCGGGAGGCCAGGGCCTGTTCCAGGGCGAGGGCGTAGCTGGTGGCGTGCTGGGCGACTTCGATCTGTGCCCGGGCACGGATGGACTCCACCGTTTCCACGTGCCTGTGGTCCTCGCGGTAGATCTCGGTGGTCCGCTGGTGGGCGACGGCTTCACGGCGCTCGGTGCGCCAGTGCTTGGCGGACAGCACGTAGGCCAGCACGGTGGCCACCGACCACAGCAGCAGCGGCAGCGCCAGCCCGGTGGCGTAGGCGGCCACGCCGGCCAGGGCCAGGGCGCCGGAGGCGGTGAACGCGATGGTGGAGGTGGTGGTGTCGCTGTGCCCGCTGGTCGCCCCGCCTGCGGCGCCTGCGGCGATGGCCAGGATGGTCATCAGGGCTGCGTCGCCGGTGGAGTGGTGGGCGCCGTTGGCGTTCCAGATGCGGGCCAGGGTCAGCACGGTGGTGGTGGCCAGGGCGGGTGCGGCCTTGGGGAGCAGGTCGGCGGCGGTCTTGGGGGTCAGGTCGCGTTCCATGACGGGGAGTTGTCCTTTCCGGGTCAGTGGTGGATGGCGCTGATCAGGGAGGCGAGGAAGTGGGCGCCCGGGGCGCCCCAGCTGGTGCCGGCCAGGGTGAAGCCGGACAGCCACACGAACAGGGCGGCGGGGGCGCTGATGCGCTTGGCGGCGATCAGGGCGCCGGTGATGACGGCGAAGATGAAGGCCAGCGACAGGGTGACGGCCACGGTCGGGGTCTCCTTGCAGGTCGGGGAGGGGTGCGGCAGGGGCGGTGCGGGCCCCTGCTGCGGGCAGAGTGGTGGTGCTGTTCCAGTGGCTTAGCGGGTGCCGTTGTCGCGGGTGCGGGTCCACAGGTTCCACAGGTGGCGTCCCTTGCGGATCCGCAGGCCGGTGTTCTTGCAGCGGCGGCAGTCCTTGCCGCGCTTGGGGTGTCCCTTGCGGTCGGTCTTGAGCTGGAAGCCCAGTCCGTGGCAGTGCCGGCAGGTGGCGAACGGTTGTCCCGCACACACAGCGGCGTAACTGAGAGTGATTAGCAGTAGGCAGGCGATAGCGAGGGCGGGCAGCACCATCAGAGGCCTCCCAGGCCGGTTTTCGGGGTTTTCGCAGGTGGGGTGCTACTTACTAGCGTGCTGATCAGTGCGGGTTTCGATTGCTAGCGAGGTTGCTACCGGTAGCGAGCGCTGGTGCTACCGGTAGCGACCGTTTCGGTCAGCTCGCGGCCCGCTTCTTGTTGCGCTCCGTAATCACGGCGTGGAGGTCGGCGACCGTGATGCCGCGCTTGTTGTCCTGCTTGTTGGTCTCCGGGTTGCGCCGGCTGATCTGCACGGTGCCGATGCCGTAGGGCTTGAGCGCGGTGGACAGCTGGTCGGCCTTGGCGCGCCCTTCCAACTCGCCCCAGGCTCCGTACAGTTCGGGCTTGAAGGTCGCCAGGCGGTCCACGATGGTCTCGGACCACACCTTCTTCTCGCTGCGCTCCAGGACGGCGGCGATGTCCTCGGGCAGGGTGGCCGCGCCGTCGTTGGCGGGGGCCTGGCCGACGGCGTCGCCGGACAGGGTCCCCTCTTCCTGGCGCAGGGCGTGGGCGCGGGTCAGGATCACCTCGGCGTCCTTGCCGTCGGCCAGGTAGGTGCGCACGATCCCGTCCGTGTCGGTCATGCCCTTGAGCAGGCCCACGCCCTTGTGGGTGCGCTCCAGCCGGGAGGCGTCCAGGCCCTCGCCGTAGGAGCCGGCGCCGAGGATGACCTCGGACACCTGGTAGGACCCCACGCGCAGGGAGAACCGGGCCTGGCACTGGTCGCGCAGCTTGGGCGGGCAGGCCTTGTCGTCGGGCTTCTGGGTGGCGATCAGCAGCGGGGCGCCGACCGCCGGAGCCACGCGTACGAGGTAGACCAGGAGTTCCAGGATCAGCTTGCCCAGCTCGGGGTGCTGAAGGTACTCCTGGACCTCGTCTATGACGGTGAGCGTCAGCGGCATGTTCAGGGTCTTGTCGCGTGACAGTTCGGGGGTGAGCTTGCCCTCGGGGCAGCGGTGCAGCGGCAGTTCCGAGAGCCGGTGGTAGCGGTCCTCCACATCGGCCTTGAGTTCCAGCAGGGTGGCGACCAGGTGATCGGCCGGGTCCGTGCCGGCGCGCGGCACGGTGCCGAAGCCGATGCGGTGGGCGACCTTGGCGAAGGAGCGCCAGTCCGGGGAGGCCTTGCCGTCGAACACGTTCAGCCGCACATGCGGATCCAGCGCCGCGGCCAGGGCCAAGGTGCGCGCCGAGAACGTCTTGCCCTGCCTGGGTACGGCGCCGACCAGCATCGACAGCCACAGCAAGGTGGCGGCGACCTCGTTGCCGCGCTCATCGCGGCCCCACGGGAAGGGCTGCCAGAAGTCCACGCGCTCCATCTTCAGCAGCGGCGTACGCCCGACGGGGATCGCGAGCGGGTCCTCGTTGGCCACCCACATCTGCACCCGCCGCTCGCTGGACGGGTCCTTGTCCAGGAACACCTGGTTCGCGGCCACGTCGATGCCCGAGGCCAGGGCGCCGTGAGCGTTCTGCGCGTCGGCGAAGCGCTTGCCGTACGGCATGTCGACCACCACGCGCCAGCCCTGGCCGTCCTGGCGGATCGGCTGCGGGAAGCTGATGCCCTGATCCTTCTTGGTCAGCCCCGCCGCCATGAACGCCCGGGAGACGACATCCGAGGTCAGCTTGCGGTTGCGGAACTGGACCAGCGCCGATTCCACGATCGGCCGGTCGGACGGCGCGCCGACCACCCCGACACCCGAGGTGGCAATCGCCAGGGTCAGATCCGCCAGCCACACCGGCGCGATGGCCCACACCACCAGGCCAGAGACCAGGCCGCTGAAGCCGAAGCCCAGGCTGAGCACGCTGCGCAGGCGCACCCTCGCGTCGCGCTGACGCGACAGCCGCAGGTACTCCCCGGCGTCCTCCTCCCTGACCGCGTGGGCACGGACCGGGGCGCCCTCGGCGTCCCACAGCCACCGGGACCAGCGGCCGATCAGGCGGGCCAGGCCGCGCGGGGCGTAGCCAAGCAGTCGGGTGGCGTACCAGGGGCAGCGCACCGCGTGGAACGCGGTGGTGGAGGCGTAGTGCTTGGCCGTCCACAGCAGCACGGCGTGCCGCTCCGCCTTGGACCGCAGCCACGGGGCCACGATCGGGCGGCGCGCCTGGTCCTTGGCGTGCATCACCAGGGCCAGCGAGGCGGGGTAGTGCTCGGGCGGCAGGTCGACCTTCTCGCCCTCGGTCGCGGTGGGGTCCTCCCGGTCCGGGTCCGGCAGCTCTACCACCCACTCACCAGGGCCAGCATCCTGCCGCTCCCCGCTGCGGTCCGCGAACGGAGACGCCCCGCTGTCGCCGTCGGTGTAGACCGAGGCGCCGGTGAACAGGGCCCAGTCCGGGGCGTTCTTGGAGTCGGTGACGAACCGGGCGCGGTCGGTGCGGGCCTGGTCCAGGTCCACCACCTCCCCGCCGTCCACCTCGCCGGCCGCGGGGGTGTGCTCGTTCGGGTGCAGGGGGTCGCGCTCGGCGCCCTCGTCATCCATGGCGTGATTCACTTTCACTTCCTTGTCTCTTCGGGTCCGTGCGACTGGTGGAGCAGGGAGGAAGCCGGGGCGCGGCAGTTGCTGCCAGGCGGTGACGCGCCCCGGCGGCACAGCTAGAGCGCCATGACCTGCGTGGCGTGCTGCTCTTCGATGGCCAGGAACTGTGTCGCTGTCTGGACCAGGGAGCGGGCGAAGTCCAGCCGCGTCGCGGCGCTCTCCGTCGGCAGTGGGCCGAGCAGGGCCAGGTGCAGGTGCGGTCCGTGCAGGTGCATCACCGCGTAGCTGTAGCCCTCAGCGGTCTGGGTCTCGGCGGTGACGGTGCTGTCGGGGTCGGCGTGCAGGTAGATGGTGCTGTCCATGGGTGGTGTGTCCTCTCGGGTTAGGCGGCGGGGTTCAGCAGGGGGAAGAATCCGAGCAGCTGTACCGGGATGCCGGCGAAGCAGCCGTGACCGCGCAGAACGTGACCGGAGCTGTTGAGGCTGACCAGGACCAGCCGATCGGGGTTCACAGCCAATGCCTCGCGCCACTGCTCGAAATGCACCGGGGTGTCGTAGGTGCTGATCCGCAGGCCCAGCCCCTGGACGTCCGGGTGAGCCAGTTCCATGGCTTCCAGACCAGCAGTGGGCAGTGTGGGGAAGGCGGAGAGGATCGCAGCCAAGGCCTGAACGGCGCCGGCCTGCGAGTGGATGGTGTCGGTCATGACGCCATTTCCGGTGCCTGGTCCGCGGCCTCGCGTTCGGCCTTGAGGGCGTCGCGCAGGGTGCGGGCACTGGCAGAGGAGCAGTGCACGGCGGCGCGGAGGCTGTCCGCGGTCAGCCGCTTCAGCGGCCAGTCCGCAGTCAGGGTGCGGGCCTGGTCCAGGAGTTCGGCATCCGAGCGAGGCGGACGCGGGGAGCGGGCAGCCGGGGGCAGACTGCCGGTTGCCCGGCGCGGACGTTGCACGCTCGCCGCCGCCGTCTTGACCGCGGCCGGCAGCGCAGTGACCTCAGCCAGTGGCGCGGGGTCGGGGTCGCGGTATACCGAGGCCTCGGCGGGGGGCGCATCCGCGGGGATAGGGGGAGTGGGCGCGGGTGCGGTCTTGCCCAGGCGTAGCAGGACGCGGGTACGGTGCGGGGCCTGCCGGCGCCACTTCTTCCCGTAGGTCTCGCGCAGGTCGGCGATGGCCAACTGCCGCTCCTGGTCTCGTTCCAGGGCGACGGCGTAAGAGGTGATCTCCCACAGCGTCATCCGGCGCCACAGCGCGAACGTGGACGGGAAGGCCAGTAGCCAGCGACTGCGGCGGATCTTCTCCATTCGGCGCCCCGTCACCGCGCCGATCCGCGAGGCATAGACGTGGGCTGCAACCTCGGACAGGACTACCCACAGCAGCGGCATGGTGCCGTGCGCCAGCTTCGCGGACAGGGTCGTGCCGGCGGCGATGTTGAGCCAGCAGGTCACAGCTGTCAGTGCCCAGGGCACGAACCGCACCCAGCTCAGCGGGGTGTCCACCCGGATCAGCAGCAGGTAGGCGGCAGTGAACACCGGAATGGCCGTGTCGATGCCGATCGGCAGCATCTGCGGAACCTGGAAACCCCACCGGGCCCCAGCAGCGGAAACCGCCTGAAACGAGACCGCGAAGCCCACTCCGCCCACACCCACGGCAGCGACGGCCACGGTGCGCAGCAGCATCCTTTCCCCCTGACCCAGGGGCGGGACATTGGCGTTCATGCCGCTTCCTCCCCAGACCACGAGAACTCTGCGGTGGAGCGAGCGGGACGACGCAGGCCCGACTTTCCACTGCGGGGGATGCTCCCCAGCAGGAAGGACAGGCGCGCCATCGGAACCGCAGCAGTACGCATCAGCTCCGAAGCCATCTCGGCCGCCTCGGGGTCTTCCTCGCGCAGCTCAGCGACCACATCGCCCGCCACATCCAACCGCGCGGCCCGCTCTTCAGCGGACTCACCGGGCACCCCGGCGAACAACTCGGGGTCGAAGCCGGCAGCCAGTTCGAGGTACTCCGCCCTCGTGACAACCTCTTGACCTGCAACGATGTTTCTCAACGGACCTATCTCCTCTGGATCGCTGGACCCCGACGGCGCGGCCGAATACCTCGGCTGCATGCGAGGTATGTATTACCTACCTCTCAAGCTGGCAGACCGAAGCTCCGGCGTCAACCCCTCTGCTGGTGGCTATCGCCAGGGCCTCAGTGCCCCGTGCTGATGGCTCAACTGTCGCCAATGGAGAGCAAGTTCGGCAGGGTGTACTTGGGGGTGCACTCGTGCGATTGCGAGACTGAATCTGCTGAAGGTCGGGTCTGACCTGCGTAGAGTGACGGTGAATCAGCCGGGTTTTGAGCCCGCGCGAACGGGAGGGAGCATGGCTGACCGGAACGATCAGCTGTTGGCGCTCATGGCGGAAGCGGGCTTCTCGCACAAGTCGCTTGCCCGCGCAGTGGCAGATGTCGCTGCCCGCGCTGGCAGTGCCGTCCCGTGTGATCACACGTATGTCACCCGATGGCTGCGGGGAGCGATTCCCCGAGGTGACATGCCGCGCTTCATTGCGGATGCGGTAGGTCGCAAACTGCGGCGACCCGTCACGCTTGACGACATCGGCATGGGTGCCGCCGCTGTCGCCGCAGTGGATGCGAGTCTGGGCCTAGACTTCGCGGAGAGCGCGACGACTGCGACCACGACCATCACTGATCTGTGGCGGGCTGACCTGGCAGAGGTCGACGTCCTGATGCGTGGACAGCCCGACTCCGCAGCTTGGCATGAGGCCTCAGTACAGTGGCTCGTCTCCCCGCCCGACGGCGATGCTGCCGGCGCGGGTTACGGGCGTGTCGGCGGCGCCGAGGTAGAGATGGTTCGTTCAACCGCTGCGATGTTCAGCGCACTGGACGGTAGGTACGGCGGCGGTCATGCTCGTAGAGCATTGATCCAGTACCTGCACACTGATGTCCGCCCCCTGCTCGGTGGACGACATGGCGATGAAGTCGGCAGACAGCTTCGTTCGGCTGTCGCGGAAGCGCTCTTGCTCGCAGCGTGGATGTCCTACGACAGCGGTTTGCACGCCATCGCTCAGCGTTACTTCATTCAGGCGCTTCGGATGACACATGCCGCAGATGACAGGCTGCTTGGGGGGAGCGTCCTTTCGGCGATGAGCCACCAGGCCACCTTCCTCGGGCGCTATCGCGAAGCCGCGACGCTGGCTCGTGCAGCGCTCACCGGAGTGGGCGTTGCGCTTACCCCGACACTGACGGCCCAATTCCGCGCGATGGAGGCACGGGCTCTGGCTCGCCTTGGTGATGCGCGCGGGGTGGATTTGGCGTTGATTGAGGCGGAGAGTTACCTCGCCCGCCGGACTCCGGACAGCGATCCGGCCTACATCGCATATTTCGATGAGGTCGAATTGGCAGCCGAATTCGGGCACTGTTTCAGAGATCTTGGGCGCTCGATTCAGGCGACGGAGCGCGGTGTCACCTCCATCGTCGGTGACGGTATGAATAACCGGAGCGACTTCTTTGCGACGATGGTCCAGGCTGAGGCGTACCTCATTCAGGGCGAAATGGGCGAGGGGTGCGAGAGGGCATTGACAGCACTGGCGTTGGGGGAGGGGCTGAAGTCCGCGCGTTGCGCGTCGTACGTGACGGAATTTCAGGGGAGGATTACGGCTGGAATGAAGAGGACGACTGAATTCCGGGATTTTGCGGAACGAGCACGGGACTTCCGGTTGTGGGGGAAGGCGTCCTGAAAAACTAGAACGGAGCCCAGTCCCGTCGAGATGTCCCGGAACGGAGTGACTCAACTCGCCGCTCAACTTCATTGGCTGCGCGCGGGTCAACTCCGGCATTCTGGATCAGCCAGAGCACCATCAGTAGCTCTCGAACGCTGCGAAGGACTGGATACCCTGACCACTGCCGCACGTCGAAGCCGTAGCCATTGGCAAAGTCGGCGTACTCCTCAGCGGTGTGCCATCCGAAGCTATCGAAGTACATGGCTGTCTGCATCAGATCCCACTCCCGGGGCCCTATCGCGAAGCCGTCCAGGTCGATGACTGTCGGGCATCCTGCACTGTCGAGCAGGACGTTTCCAATGTTGAAGTCGCCATGCAGGGTGCCGAGTGGGAGCGCGTAGTGAAGTTCGTCGTACTCCGAGGCAAGAACTGCGATCCGCTTTTCTAGAAACTCTCGGGTCTCTCCTGGAATTTGGGCCTGCGCTAGGCGCTTCGCTGCCTTGTCAAATGGGCGAAGTGGTGGAAGCGGAAAGCTAGGAGCAGGCAAGTCATGGAGGCGACGCAGCAGAATGCCCATTTCCCGGGTGCTGGCGTACGTATCGCCGTCTCCAGCTGACATCCAGAAGGTCACAGGGTAGCCGTCAACAACAACGGGCTGCATGCTGTGCGGGATGAGCCTGGCTGATGGGAACGCAGACTTAGCCAGCCAATTGGCGACTGCTACCTCAGTTTGCACCGAGGGAAGTCGGCTCGGACTACGTCCTACCCGGGCGATGACATCGCCACCTTCAAGACGAAAGACAGCGTGGTCCCCCAATCGCACCAGCTCGATGCCGTTCGGGTCGACATCCACGGCTGAGCACGCTTCGCGAAGGATGCAGGCTGCCGTCTGACAGTCGAACGCTGGGCTTTCGACCTCCGTCACAGGGATTGCCCCTTCTCGCCGACAGGCAGGGCCAGGATGCGTCGGCGCTTCGCTGTGCGCGCGATAAGACCTTGACCCTCCAGTTGGGCGACTGCGGTCCGCACGGCCGTGCGCGACGCTCCGAAGCGGATGCTCAACGCCTTCTCGGTTGGGAAGTCGTCGCCTACCTGCAGGCCCTCGGTGCGCATTAGCTCGCGGATCTTCTCCACCAAGGGCCTGCGATCTCCGGTCCCCGTTACGAACACGGCGGCGCCTTGTACGGACTCAACCACGCCGTCCGATTTGAGCGCCTGGAGCGCGCGCTCGATCGTGCTGGCTCCGACGCCGAACATTTTCATCAGCTCTGCCTTGGACGGCAGACGTTCGGTGATGGCGCCTTGTTCGATTTTCAGGCGCAAAGTGTTCGAGATTTGCAAGTACGTACCTCGCGGACTGGCCTCTGGCACGCGCTCCATCCCTTCCCCGGTTCTCGCGGCGACCCTCGCGCAGACCGCTTCGCCTCTAGCTTCCCATGACCGAACGCGGGCACGGTGGCGGCGGACTGCTGCGCAGCCCGGGCAACCCGTGGTGCCCTGGCGTCCCCTTTGGACGTCACTTCGTGGCATGGAGGTGGTGCCTGCGGCCAATCTGTGGCCAGATTCCCCGCCTTGGAGCTGTACCCGCACCTACCGCTCGCTGTGGTGCTCTTGAAAGCTGCGATGGTCCACTCACACCCCGACCCAGTGATCAGCTACACCGAGGACGCGACCTGAAGATGGGGTGCCAACCGCCGCCTTGTCGCTGATCAGAGGATCAGGCCAGCGGCGCGAACTCCGTGGCTGTCCAGCACGACGGCATGCTCGAAGCCGCCGAGCATCGTGACGCTGCTGAGGTCGCGAGACCGCTCACCCGGACCGCGCACATGGATCCCCTTCGGGTCGACGTAAACGCGGACGTCGCCGTATCTGATGTCCAGGCGGCTGACGACGACGCGCCCGGGCGTCTCGAACGTTGCTTGGAACTGGAAGTCACGCAGGCCATTGCGCAAGGTCAGCTCTCGGCCGACGAAGTCGATGTCCCAAGTACCCGAGGAGTAGGTGAGCTCGTTTTCCTCGATGGAGAGGATCTTCTGGCCGTTCCGGTCACGGATCATGGCACTCAGCAGCAAGTGTCCATCCCGGAAGTCGAAGACCAGGACCTCATCACCGTTGACCAGGATGGGAACCAAGCGGGCTTTCGAGGCGAGGAATCGATTGTTGCCGCCGAGAACGAACTCGCAGCGGCTCCCCGAGAAGTGGAAGCCGTACGGTTCGCTGACGTCGTGGGTCTTGTTGAACGGGGCCTTGTTCGCGGCGATGACGGTCTCGCGCGGTAGCAGCTTCTTGGTCTTCTCCGAGTGGTGTCGGTCGCATAGGAGTGTCAGTTCCTCCTCCTTGTGCGTGCCGGTCACTGCATAGTCGAACATGTGGTCGTACTCGTACAGGGGTAGGCCGCAGATGACGCACCCGAAGTGGCAGCGCTGCCGGACGTGCCGTCTCACCTCGGCGGAGATCTTCTTGCGTTCCACCTTCACGAAGATCCTCATCCTTGTTGGCGTGTCGGACTGCATGCTCACATGTGGGGATACGGGAACTCACCGTAGAGGGCAGCCGGAGGCTCCATGCGCGATTTGCGTGCAAGAGTGCTGCCGTCGGCGGAGGTTCGGACTCACCACCCTGGTCGCCCGATGGTCTTGATCTGGACGTCCAGTGGACGGGGTGACGAACCGATAGCCGAATGTAGTGCTCGCGAGCAGGTGAGAGGCATCCAAGGCGCTTCGGGGCGAACGGACTGTAAATCTGCCGGCTCTGCCTACATAGGTTCGAACCCTATACCCGCCACCAGGGAACGGGAGCGCCCCTCACCTGCGGAAACGCAGGCGAGGGGCGCTTCGTCGTGCTGCGGCGGAACCGCTGGTCCGCTGACGCGCGGTCCCGCCACGGGGCGCCGGTCCTGGGTCGGCGGCGGCCGTGCGGAGTGATTCTCCGACGGCCGACCCCGGCCTGAGCCGCGCCTGTTCCCGGCCTGCCTGCCCCGGAGGCTCTGTGCGCGGCGGATGGGCGCGAGTAGGGTCGCAGCAGCCCCATGGCCGATGGCCGAACCCGGTTGTCACAGGGGCGTGGTAGAAAACGGGTGATCCGGTGGGGGAGCGCCGGGCTCGACGGGTGGGGCAGGGGGTTCGGTATGGGCGAGGTAGTGACCGTGCGTGAGGCCGCAACCGCGGATCTGGACGCCGCCGTGGCGCTGTGGACGCTTTCGCATGTCGTGAGGCGCAACGGCAGGCCCCTGCCGGAGGCTCACATCACCTCGGTCCACGACCGGATGGCGTCGCCGGAGGCCTTAGTCCTGCTGGCCCATGACGGGGAGTCGGACCCGGAGTCGGACCGTGAGCCGGGCAAGGAGCCCGAGAAGGAACCCGACAAGGAGTCCGAGCACGGATTCGGCATCATCGGCACCATCATGGGCATCCAGGGGCGCGAGAGCGACGGCGCGGGGCCGCCGATCGCCGGGCTGGTGCACATATCCCTGCTCAGCGTCGCCCCCGACCGCTGGGGCCAGCACATCGGACGGCTGCTGGTCGAGCAGACCATCAACCGCGCCGTGGCCCGCGGTTTCAACCAGGCCCAACTCTGGACCCACGCCGACAATCTGAGGGCCAACCGGCTGTACAAGGCGATGGGGTTCCGCCGCAGCGGCCGGGTCAAGGTGGACGACTGGGGCGAGCTACTGGTCCACTACCGCCGCGCGCTGGTCACCTGACCTCCCGCCCCTGACGGGGCACGGCCGGCGCGGTGGCCTCGGCGAACTCCCGTACCGCGCTGGTCCGGCTGACCACGCGGCCGCCATGCACCACCACTCTGCTGTGCCCGCCGGACAGCACCCCGCGCAGGGTTTCCCCGCGCACCGCGAGGATGTCCGCCGAGGAGCCCGCCGCCATCAGCACCGGAGCCAGCCCGACCGCCGACCGTGCCGCACCGCTGACCCGCTCGTACGCCTCCGCCTCGTCCAACTCGCCCGAGGCGGCCAGCAGGAACGCCGACTCCAGCGGATCCACCCGGCCGACCGGATTCGCCAGGTCCCGCAGGGCGCCGCTGCCTGCGGCCACCGCGACCCCGGCCGCCAGCAGCCGCCGGACCGGCGCCCGCTGCGGGACCCTGGCCCGGCCCGGCCCGCGCTCCGGCGCGGCTCCCACGCAGTACCCGCTCTGCGGCAGCAGCACAACCGCCATCCCGGCCGAGGCGAGCCGTTCGATGCCCAGCGCCGCCTCCTCGGGGCGCAGCAGGTCGAGCGCCGCGCACGGGCCGACGGTCACCTGTTGCGGGAACTGGCCGAACACGGCCGCGAGCCGCGCCAGTCGGAGCGGATCCCCCAGGTCGGCGTGGAGGTCGACCGGCCTCCGGCGCTCCACGGCGAGGGCCGCCACCACATCCAGGTGGGCCTCCGGATCCGGGTCCTCCTCGGGGCAGCCGCCGACGGCGTGCGCCCCCATGGCCAGCGCTTCGCGCAGGGCCGCGCGCCCCTCCGCGCCGGCCCGCCCGGTCAGCGGGCCCGGCAGCGGGACCACCTGAAGCTCCATCAGTCCGTGCAGGGCACGGGCCGCCTGCAGCGCGGCGGTCACCGCGGTCAGCCCATGGACCCCGCCGATCCGCACATGGGTGCGCTGCACGGTGGCGCCGTAGCCGAGCCCGCTCAGCGCGGCCTCGGTGATCCGACGCTGCAAGGCCTCGGTACCCTCGGCGGCGGAGTCCTCGGCTCCGCTGCCGGCGTCGCTGTCGGCTCCGCCGCCGGCGCGGCTGCCGACGCGGCCGCCCGCAGACGGTGCTCCGGAACCCGATTCGACCGGCGGCGTGGCGCTGAAGGCCTGGTCCAGATGTGCGTGCGGCTCGGTCGGGGCCGGCAGCAGCAGATACCCGGTGAGGTCCAGCCGGTCCGGTGCGCTGAGGCTGCCCGCCGGCCCGACCGACT
Organism: Streptacidiphilus carbonis; assembly: GCF_000787775.1. Lineage (GTDB taxonomy): Bacteria > Actinomycetota > Actinomycetes > Streptomycetales > Streptomycetaceae > Streptacidiphilus > Streptacidiphilus carbonis. The sequence continues at coordinate 116,006 of NZ_BBPM01000019.1, forward strand.
CGATCCGGTCGCCGAGGATCCGTACGTCAACCGCCCGGCCGTCGGCCTGCCGGGCACCGGAGAGCAGCAGAGCAGGTCCAACAGGGGCGGTCGGTTCACCGGCGGGCGTCTCGGCGGGCATCCGCTGCTCCTTCCCGCCGGGGCTCATGATCGCTGCTTGCGAGCCTAGGCCGCGGGTGCGGACCCGGCAGGGAGGCGCGCGGGCGCTCCGGGAGCGTTACCAGGGCGCGGCGGGAGGCAGCGGCGGGGTCGTTGCCGGGGTTCTCTCGGGCGAACGTCTGAGCTGCGATGCAACGTCAGCGTGGACTGCCCGGAAGGGCGGGATGCCGCTCCAGGCCTGGGATCGGCGGGGGCGGAAACGGATTTCACGGATCGGCCGGGGAGCGTGTAATGTCTTCCTCGGCCAGCCCCTATAGCTCAGTCGGTAGAGCGTCTCCATGGTAAGGAGAAGGTCTGCGGTTCGATTCCGCATGGGGGCTCGGATGAGAGGGTGCCCCGCTTCGGCGGGGCGCTCAATCGTCGTGGCGGTGTAGCTCAGTTGGTAGAGCAAGCGGCTCATAATCGCTGTGTCACCGGTTCAAGTCCGGTCACCGCTACCACGCCGTGTAGCCGATTGTAGGGTAACCCTCCCGGTCGGCTACTCTTGTCTGTGTTCATAACGTTGTCTGTCCGAGGAAGGCACTCCTGTGGCCGCCACTGATGTCCGCCCGAAGATCACGCTGGCCTGCGTGGAGTGCAAGGAGCGGAACTACATCACCAAGAAGAACCGGCGTAACGACCCGGACCGTCTTGAGATGAAGAAGCACTGCCCCCGTTGCAACTCGCACACCGCGCACCGCGAGACCCGCTGACCACTGCGTTCCATCGCACGTCCGGCGATATCGCCAAGGCTGTAACGGCGAAGGCCGCCCCCACCCGTGGGGGCGGCCTTCGCTGCGTCGCGGCCGGTTACCTTTCTCCTTGAACGCCGTCTCCCTTGAACGCGTGTCCCCTGGACGCCGTGTCCTCAGGACGCCATGTCATCCGGACGGCGTGAACGACTTGCCTACTGACGTGTTGTACGACGAGGAGCTGCCCATGCCGCTCGACCCTTCCTTCATCGGGCGGAGCTACCCGCCCACCGCGGCCTACGAGGTCGGCCGCGAGAAGATCCGCGAGTTCGCCGAGGCCGTCGGTGACGCCAACCCCGCCTATCTGGACGCCGATGCGGCCAAGGCGCTGGGCCACCCCGATGTCATCGCCCCGCCGACCTTCCCCTTCCTGCTGACCTACCGGGCCGCGGCCCAGGTGGTGAACGACCCCGAGCTGGGCCTGGACTTCTCCCGGGTGGTCCACGGCGACCAGCGCTTCAGCTACACCCGTCCGGTGCGGGCGGGCGACCGGCTCTCGGTCACCTGCACCATTGATTCGATCAAGTCCCTGGCCGGGAACGACATCCTCACGGTCCGTGGCGACGTCCACGAGGAGAGCGGCGAGCACGTGGTGACCGCCCACATGATGCTGGTGGCCCGCGCCGCCGAGGGGGAGTGACGATGACCGCACAGGTGAACTACGACGAGGTCGAGATCGGTGCGCAGTTGCCGGCCGGCTCTTTTCCTGTGACCCGCGCCACGCTGGTGCAGTACGCGGGCGCCTCCGGGGACTTCAACCCCATTCACTGGAACGAGGCGTTCGCCCGCTCGGTCGGCCTGCCGGACGTGATCGGACACGGCATGTTCACCATGGCCGAGGCGATCCGGGTGGTCACCGACTGGCTGGGGGACCCCGGCGCGGTGCTGGAGTACGGCGTCCGCTTCACCAAGCCGGTCGTCGTTCCCAATGACGAGGCCGGTGCCGTGATCGAGGTAACCGGCAAGGTCGCGGCCAAGCTGGAGGACCGCCGGGTCCGGGTGGACCTGGTGGCCACCAGTGCCGGCGAGAAGGTGCTCGGCATGTCCCGCGCCGTGGTCCAGCTGGCCTGACCTGTGGTGGCCTGATCCGTGGTGACGCAGGCGGTGATACAGGCGGTGACGCAGGCGGTGATACAGGCGCCCCCCGGACTTCACTCAAGACTTCCGGAGGGGCGCTTCTCGCTTTCCCGACCTGCCGGTCAGCCCTTGCGGAGTTAGTAATCAGCCACTAACTTTAAACCCATGGCGAAGACGAGCGTGCGGATGTCGGCGGAGGAGCGGCGTGAGAGCGTCATCCGCGCCTCCTTGGTCGAGTTTGCCGAGCGCGGCTACCACGGCACCTCCACCCAGGCGATCGCGACCCGGGTCGGCGTGTCCCAGCCCTATCTCTTCCGACTCTTCCCCAGCAAGCGGGCGCTCTTCGAGGCCGTTGTCCGGCGCTGCATGGACGACGTCAGGGACACCTTCCTGAAGGCCGCCGAGGGGCTGGAGGGCCAGCAGGCACGCGAGGCCATGGGGCTCGCCTATGTCGAGTTGATCACCGACCGCACCCGGCTGCTGATGCAGATGCAGATGTACGTCTCCACCTTCGCCGCTGAGTCGGCCGGTGACGCCGAGGTGGGGGAGGCGGTCCGGGCGATGTGGGTCGAGCTCTGGGATGCCGTGTCGACGGCCGCCGGGATGACCCCGGAGGAGGCCACCGGCTTCTTCGCCCACGGCATGCTGATCAACGCACTGGTCGCGATGGGCTTCCCGCCGGAGCACCGGCTCTGGCAGGGCTTCGGCGACGCCCCGGGCTGTTAGGGCCGGTCTGCCCCGACCGACGCGGACCGCCCCCTTCCCGAGCCCTCTCCCGCCCTCGAAAGTTATTGATCAATAACTCATCAGGTTCCCCCCGAGCCGGGGGGCATCAACCAAAGGGAACCGTCATGCGCAAGGGAAACCCAGCAGTCTGGGCCTTCGTGATCACCAGCACGGCCGGTTTCATGGCCGCGCTGGACAACCTGGTCGTCACCACCGCCCTGCCCTCCATCAGGACCCACCTCGGAGGTGGGATCACCGACCTGGAGTGGACCGTCAACGCCTACACCCTCACCTTCGCGGTGCTGCTCATGCTCGGCGCGGGGCTGGGCGACCGCTTCGGCCGCCGCCGCCTCTTCACCGTCGGCCTCGGCCTGTTCACCCTGTCCTCGCTGGCCGCGGCGCTGGCGCCGGGCATCGGCGAGCTCATCGCCGCCCGCGCCGCCCAGGGCGTCGGAGCCGCCCTGCTCACCCCGGTCAGCCTGACCCTGCTCACCTCGGCCGTGCCGCCCGCCAAGCGCGGTCTGGCCTTCGGCGCCTGGGGCGCGGTGAACGGCATGGCTGTCGCCATGGGACCGCTGATCGGCGGCACCGTGGTCGAGCACCTCTCCTGGCAGTGGATCTTCGCCCTGAACGTCCCGATCGGGCTGGCCCTGCTGCCGCTGGCCCGACTGCGGCTGACCGAGAGCCGCGGTCCCAACAGCCGCCTCGACATCCCCGGCACCGCCCTGGCCAGTGCCGCTCTCTTCGGCATCGTCTTCGCCCTGATCCGCGGCAACGCCGACGGCTGGACCAGCTCAACCGTGCTGGCCGCCCTGGTCTCCGGCATCCTGCTGCTGGTCGGATTCGTCGTCTGGGAACTGCGCACCGACGCCCCGCTGCTGCCGATGCGGCTGTTCCGCAACCGTGCCTTCGCCGCCGTGAACAGCGCCTCACTGCTGATGTCGCTGGGCATGTTCGGTTCGATCTTCCTGCTGAGCCAGTGGCTGCAGACCGCCCAGGGCTACAGCCCGATGGAGGCCGGCGTCCGGATGCTCCCGTGGACCGCCATGCCCATGCTCGTCGCCCCGCTGGCCGGGATGCTGGCCGACCGGATCGGCGGAAGGATCATCATCGCCGCCGGGCTCGCCCTGCAGGCCGGCGGACTGGTCTGGTTCGCCCTGATCACCGCCGCCCATGTCTCCTACGGTTCGCAGATCCCGGCTCTGGTCCTCTCCGGCGTGGGGATGGCGCTCTTCTTCGCCCCGGTCACCACGGTGCTGATGGGATCGGTGCGGCCGGAGGAGCAGGGGGTCGCCTCCGGTGCGAACAACGCCTTCCGGGAGATCGGCGGAGCCCTCGGTGTGGCGGTGCTCACCTCGGTCTTCACCGCCAACGGGGACTTCAGCAGTGCCCAGCGCTACGCCGACGGCCTGGGCCCGGCGATCTGGGTCGGCGCGGCCGCGATCGCCGCCGCCACCGTGGCGGCGCTGATCGTCCCGCGGTGGCGCCGCGCCGCCGCCACGGTCCCGGACCCGACGGACGCCGGGGACGCTGCGCCGGCCCTCAGCCCCGCCGCCTGACGGCGCCGTCCGGACCGGCCCTGCCCGCCGGGCACTCCCGATCCGCCCGATCCGCCCGGTCGCCCCGTCCGCCCCAGATAGGGCGGGCGGGGCGGCTCCGGGTCCACCCTTAGGCTGGTCCCGTGCAGGAACTCCAGGACGCCCCCCTCGCCCCGCTGACCACCTTCCGCCTGGGCGGACCGGCCCGAAGGCTGGTGACCGCGACCACCGACGCCGAGGTCGTCGAGACCGTCCGGCAGGCGGACCGCTCCGGCGAACCGCTGCTGGTCCTCGGCGGCGGGAGCAATCTGGTGATCGGGGACAAGGGCTTCGAGGGCACGGTCCTGCACATCGCGACCCTCGGCCGCAGCCTCGACGGAACGGTGCTGGAGGCGGCGGCCGGCGAGGTCTGGGCCGATCTGGTCAGCGAGACGGTGCTCCGGCACGGCCTGGCCGGGATCGAGTTCCTGGCCGGCATCCCCGGCTCGGTCGGTGCCACGCCGGTCCAGAACGTCGGTGCCTACGGGCAGGAGGTCGCCGACACCGTCACCGAGGTCGTCGCCTTCGACCGCGCCACCGACCGCGTGGTCACCCTGGCCGCGGCCGACTGCGACTTCTCCTACCGGAACAGCCGGTTCAAGGCCGCGCCGGAACGCTATGTGGTTCTCCGGGTCCGCTTCGCCCTGGAGGACGCCGGCGGCCGCTCCACTCCGGTCCGCTACGCCGAGGCGGCCCGTACCCTCGGCGTCGAGCCGGGGGAGCGGGCGGAGCTCACCGCGGCACGCGAAGCCGTCCTGAAACTGCGCGCCGGCAAGGGCATGGTCCTCGACCCGGACGACCACGACACCTGGTCGGCCGGCTCCTTCTTCACCAACCCGGTCCTGGCCCCCGAGCAGTTCGCCGCCTTCACCGCCCGGGTCCGCGACCGGCTCGGCCCGGAGGCCGCCTTCCCCGCCTATCCGGCGGCGGACGGCAGCACCAAGACCTCGGCCGCCTGGCTGATCGAGAAGTCCGGCTTCGCCAAGGGGTACGGCTCCGGCCGGGCCCGCCTCTCCGGCAAGCACACCCTGGCACTGACCAACCGCGGCCAGGCGACCACCGAGGACCTGCTGGCCCTCGCCCGGGAGATCCGCAGCGGCGTCCTGGCCGCCTTCGGCGTGACCCTGGTCATCGAACCCGTGCTGGTCGGCGTGGAGCTCTGACACCGGCGAAGGCCGCCCACGAACCGCACCCGCGAACCTCGTCCACGAACCTCGTCCGCGAACGCCGCCCGCCGGCTCAGCCCGTCAGTCGGCTCAGCCCACCAGCCAGCTGTCCACCCCGGCCAGCAGTTCCTTCTTCACGTCCTCCGGCGCCCGCGAACCGCGTACCGACTGCCGGGCCAGCTCGGCCAGTTCGGCGTCGCTGAAACCGTGCACGGTGCGCGCCGACTGGTACTGCTCGGCCAGCCGCGAGCCGAACAGCAGCGGGTCGTCGGCGCCCAGCGCCATCGGCACCCCGGCGTCGAACAGTGTGCGCAGCGGTACGTCCTCCGGCTTCTCGTACACGCCCAGCGCCACATTGGACGCGGGGCACACCTCACAGGTGATCTGACGGTCCGCCAGCCGCTGCATCAGCCGGGGGTCCTCGGCGGCGCGCACCCCGTGGCCGATCCGCCCGGCGCCCAGGTCGTCCAGGCAGTCCCGGACGCTGGACGGGCCCGCCAGCTCGCCGCCGTGCGGTGCGGCCAGCAGCCCGCCGTCCCTGGCGATGGCGAAGGCCCGGTCGAAGTCCCTCGCCATGCCCCGCCGTTCGTCATTGGACAGCCCGAAGCCGACCACGCCGCGGTCGGCGTAGCGGATCGCCAGCCGGGCCAGGGTGCGGGCGTCCAGCGGGTGCTTCATCCGGTTGGCGGCGATCAGGATCCTGATGCCGACCCCGGTACTCCGTGAGGCGTCCTGCACCGCCCCGAGGATCAGCTCGATCGCCGGGATCAGGCCGCCCAGCCTGGGCGCGTAGGAGGTCGGATCGACCTGGATCTCCAACCAGCCGCTGCCGTCGGCCCGTTCGTCCTCCGCGGCTTCCTGCACCAGCCGCCGGATGTCGTTCTCGTCGCGCAGCACCGACCGCGCCATGTCGTAGAGCCGCTGGAACCGGAACCAGCCGCGTTCGTCGGTCGCCCTGAGCTTCGGCGGGGTGCCGGAGCTCAATGCCTCGGGCAGGTGCACTCCGTGCCTGTCGGCGAGCTCCAGCAGCGTGGCCGGACGCATGGAGCCGGTGAAGTGCAGATGCAGATGGGCCTTGGGCAGCAGACGAACATCGCGGACGGCCGGCGCGGTGGGTACCTGTTCCATCCACAGATCTTTGCGTATTCAGCCTGATGGCGGAAAACAACCAGGTCAAGACGCTCGATCGGGTGAAAGTAGGGGCCCGTCGGCCCGGCCGCGGCCGGGCCGACGGGCCCCGGGTGTCAGGCCCCGGGGGAGGCCCCGGAACCACTCAGTCCTGGGCCTCGCCCAGCAGCTTCTGCAGTCGCGACACGCCCTCGACCAGGTCCTCGTCGCCCAGCGCGTACGACAGCCGCAGGTATCCCGGCGTCCCGAAGGCCTCGCCGGGAACCACCGCGACCTCGGCCTCGTCCAGGACCAGCGCGGCCAGCTCCGCGGACGACTGCGGCCGCCGGCCCCGGATCTCCTTGCCCAGCAGCCCCTTCACCGACGGGTACGCGTAGAACGCGCCCTCGGGCTCGGGGCAGACCACGCCGGGGATCTCGTTGAGCATCCGCACGACGGTCTGCCGGCGGCGGTCGAAGGCCGTCTTCATCTCGTCCACGGCCGCCAGGTCGCCGGAGACCGCCGCCAGCGCCGCCACCTGCGCGACATTGCTCACGTTGGACGTCGCGTGCGACTGCAGGTTGGTCGCCGCCTTGATCACGTCCTTGGGGCCGACCATCCAGCCGACCCGCCAGCCGGTCATCGCATAGGTCTTGGCGACCCCGTTCACCACGATGCACTTGTCCGCCAGCTCGGGCACGGCCACCGGCATCGAGACGAACTCCGCGTCCCCGTAGACCAGGTGCTCGTAGATCTCGTCGGTGAGCACCCACAGGCCGTGCTCCGCGGCCCAGCGGCCCACCGCCTCCACCTCGGCGCGGGTGTAGACGGCGCCGGTCGGGTTGGAGGGCGAGACGAACAGCAGCACCTTGGTGTTCTCGGTGCGCGCGGCCTCCAGCTGCTCCACCGTCACCTTGTAGCCGGTGGTCTCGTCGGCCACCACCTCGACCGCGACACCGCCGGCCAGCTGGATCGACTCCGGGTAGGTGGTCCAGTACGGCGCCGGGACGACGACCTCGTCGCCCGGGTCGAGGATCGCGGCGAAGGCCTCGTAGATGGCCTGCTTGCCGCCGTTGGTCACCAGCACCTGCGAGGGCTCGACGGTCCAGCCGGAGTCCCGCAGGGTCTTCGCCGCGATGGCGGCCTTGAGCTCGGGCAGTCCGCCGGCCGGGGTGTACCGGTGGTTCTTGGGGTCGCGGCAGGCGGCCACGGCCGCGTCCACGATGTAGTCCGGCGTCGGGAAGTCGGGCTCGCCGGCGCCGAAGCCGATCACCGGGCGTCCGGCGGCCTTGAGGGCCTTGGCCTTGGCGTCGACGGCGAGGGTCGCGGACTCCGCGATGGCGCCGATACGGGCCGAGACCCGACGGTCGGCCGGACGGATGCTGGGGTCTGGGTGGGGAAACGCAGCGCTCATGTCTGCATGCTCCCAGAAGCCGCGCCGCCCGGGCGGCGACGTTCACGGATCGACGCGTCCGCAGATCACCACCGGTCCTGCCGGGACTACCCATTCGACCAATCGCCGCTCCACCCCCTACACTCAAGCCTCGATGGTCCCGCCCGAAGGCTCAGGGGGCAGCGTTCACCGCGCAGCCACCCCGATACGGTAGGTTGGGCCTCGCGAATCCGCTGGTCGCGGATTCAAAGGGTCGTAGCTCAATTGGTAGAGCACCGGTCTCCAAAACCGGCGGTTGGGGGTTCAAGTCCCTCCGGCCCTGCTGGCCGCCCTGTTGCAGAACGGCAACAGGCGGTACCGTCAGCACTGCATTCCCGAGACCGCAAGCACTGCGGATCTCGCAACAGGTACCCGGATTCAGGTGAGGGACGAGTGACGGAGACCGTGGGCTCCACCGCGACACCTGACAGTGGTAACGCGGCGGACGAACAGAGCGAGACTCTGTCCCGCCGTGACCGCAAGCGTGCCAACAAGGCTGCGGGCAAGGACGGCAAGAAGAAGCGTGGGGATCGCCCCAACATCTTCGCCCGAGTGGCACTCTTCTACCGGCAGATCATCGCCGAGCTGCGCAAGGTCGTCTGGCCGAGCCGCAATGACCTCACCACGTACACGACCGTCGTCGTGGTCTTCGTCGTGGTGATCATGGCTCTGGTGTACGGCCTGGACACCGGCTTCTCGTCGCTCGCCAAGCTCGTCTTCGCCTGACCGGCGCTCTCCGCCGATCGGGTCGGCCCGGTCCGAGCCCTGTGGGACAACCCGGTCCGGGCGCTCCGCTACCGTTGTGTCGGTATCGTTGAGTATCCGAGCCGCCCGCAGCCAAGCCCTGCTTCTCCCTGTGGACGGTCCGGTACCGTCCCACCCTTCATCTCCAGGAAGAAGCAGCCAACGTGTCTGAGTCCCACCTGTACGACGCCGCGCAGGCCCCCGAGGCTGACGAAGCCGTCGAGTCGGCCGACGCTGCGGAGCAGGACGCGTCTGCGTGGGCCGAGGCCGACGACTCCGCCGAGCAGATCGTCGAGAACGCCGACGGTGACGAAGACGAGGTCGAGGCTGCCGACGCCGCCGCCGGCGGGTCCTCCGAGGAGGAGGCGCTGACCGTGGTCTCCGCAGACGAGTCCGAGGCCCTCGAAGCGGCGGAGGAAGCCGAAGCCGAGGTCACCGACATCGAGGTCACCGAGGTCACGGAGGCCGACGAGGTCGAGGTCGACCCGATCGTCGCGTTCCGCGAGGAACTGCGCACCGCCGCCGGCGAGTGGTACGTCATCCACACCTACGCCGGCTACGAGAACCGGGTGAAGTCCAACCTGGAGCAGCGCGCCGTCTCGCTCAACGTCGAGGACTACATCTACCAGGCCGAGGTGCCCCAGGAAGAGGTCGTCCAGATCAAGAACGGCGAGCGCAAGACGACCCGCCAGAACAAGCTCCCCGGCTACGTGCTGGTCCGAATGGACCTCACCAACGAGTCCTGGGGCGTGGTCCGCAACACCCCCGGCGTCACCGGCTTCGTCGGCAACGCCTACGACCCGTACCCGCTGACCCTGGACGAGGTCGTCAAGATGCTCGCCCCCGAGGTCGAGCGCGCCGCCGCCCGCGAGGCGGGCCGCCCGGTGCAGGTCAGCTCCTCCGAGATCCAGGTCCTGGACTTCGAGGTCGGCGACTCGGTCACGGTCACCGACGGCCCCTTCGCCACCCTCCAGGCGACCATCAACGAGATCAACCCGGACTCCAAGAAGGTCAAGGGCCTGGTCGAGATCTTCGGCCGGGAGACCCCGGTCGAGCTCTCCTTCGACCAGATCGCCAAGAACGACTGACGCCGACCGTTCGCAGCACTGCCCGACCGAGCACCGCCCGGGGGCCCCGTACCGCCGAGGTACGGGGCCCTCGGGCATGGGTAGACCCCTGCCACAGAGGGCCCCACCGGGCCTGCGGGGGGAGCCGGGATGGATGTCGCAGCGCTGGTCGCACTGCTCTACCGGGGGGCCGGCGCCGAGCACCGCCTGAGTGCGGACCTGGTGATCCGGCGGGACCCGGAGGCCGAACGCCGGCTCACCGACCTGGGCAACCGGGCGGTCCGCGCCATGGTCTCCCGGTCCGGCAGCTACCTCCCGGAGGCCATGGCCGAGCCGGCCGAGACCGAGGCCGAGGAGGCCATCGAGCTGACCGCCGCCCCCGCCGGCCGCTACCGGTTCGAGCGTCCGGCCCGGGCGGAACTGCTCCTGGGCGACGGCGCCGTCCACTGGAGCCGCACCGGGGACCGGGGCGCCAGGTCCGGCTACGGGCCGCCCCACGACGCGCCGGCGCTGCTGATGCTGGTCCCGACCTGGCTGCTCACCGGCCACCAAGTGAGCGGTGTCCAGCCGACCACGGAGTCCGGCCGGCCGGCGGTTCGCTTCCGGGCGACCCCGCGCCGGGGCGGCCCGACGCTGACCTCCCGGGCACGGCAGTACGGCATCGAGTACCTCGACGCGGTGGCCGACGCCGAGCACGGCGTCCTGCTGTCGCTCACCGAGGTCTTCGAGGGACGCCCGGTCCGGACCCTCCGGCTGATGGATCATCAGTTCGACGGTCCCGAGCCGGACGCCTGCCGCTTCACGCTCCCGGACGTGGCGACGGTCGGCGGTCCCGACGCCGGCGCATGGGCGCCTCCTCCGCAGGCCATGGCCGAAGGCGCCCGGTCCGGGCTGCTGCTCCTGGCCCGCGTCGCCCTGGACCGCGGGTACCGGCAGGGCTTTCGGGCCGCGATGGACCCGCAGGACGGCGGGCCCTGGCCGGACCGGTTGGACCCGACGGTGGTCCCCAGCGAGGACGAGCCGCCCTCGGTCGCCGAACTGGCCCTGCTGCTCTACCGGGCCGGGCTGGAGGGCCGCGCGGTGGCGGCGGAACTGCACCACTGGATCGACTACCGGGCTCTGGCCGGCGCCGCCGAACCGGACCTCCCCGGCCCGGACGGCTCGGTCGGCCCGGACGGCTCGGACAGTGAGGGCGGCCAGGACGGCCCAGGCGGCCCGCGCACCGGCTACCGGACCGTCCGGTTCCTGGTCCGCGACCCGGAGCACTACCGGGTCGAGCAGTTGCGCGGAGCGGACCCGACCACCGCGCCGCTGGTTGCCCGCGACGGCGCCCGGCAGTACCGCCGGTTCCCGGACCGCCTGGTGCTGGCCGAGGCGGACGCCCTGGAGTCCCAGGTCGACCGCATGGTCGACCCCTCCTGGCTGCTCGGCGCCGAGCTCACCCCGCTCGGCTTCGCCGACTGCGCAGGCCGCCGGGTGATCCGCGCCCGCGCGGTGCGCCGGCGCTGGAGCGTCCCCGGCCATGAGACGGTGTACTCGGAGCGGACCGAGCTGTTGATCGACGCCGGCACCGGGGTGCTGCTGAGCCTCACCGGTCTGGAGGGCGACCGCATAGGGCAGCGCCAACTGCTGTGCGACCTCAGCTTCCCGGACTCCGTCGACCCCGGGGAGTTCGTACTCACCGCCCCGCCCGGCACTCCCACGGTGGCGTTCTCCGGGGGGCCGCTCGGGGACGCCGTCCTGCCGAAGCCGGTCAAGTCCGCCGTCGAGACCGCGGCCCAGGTGCTGTCGGGCGTCGTGTCTTGCGTCGTGGCGGCCGGCATCCGGTTCGGCGAGCGCCGGGAGCGCGCCGCCGAGGCCGCCGAACGGCCCGCGGATCCACCCCGCGAGGCGTGATTTCGGATCGCTGCACCTTTCGGGCTATCCTGGTTCGATGTGTGCGCGGAGCCGGACCGTTCGGTCGGCGAGCCGCACGGAAACCCAAGGCCCCGCCGCCGTGCTTCCGCACGCCGGTCGGGAACACCTCTCGTAAGGACCCGGAGAGAGCATGCCTCCCAAGAAGAAGAAGGTCACGGGGCTTATCAAGCTCCAGATCAACGCCGGTGCGGCCAACCCCGCGCCGCCCGTCGGCCCTGCCCTGGGTCAGCACGGCGTCAACATCATGGAGTTCTGCAAGGCCTACAACGCCGCGACCGAGTCGCAGCGTGGCATGGTCGTGCCGGTGGAGATCACGGTCTACGAAGACCGCTCCTTCACCTTCATCACCAAGACTCCGCCGGCCGCCAAGCTGATCCTCAAGGCCGCAGGCGTGGACAAGGGCTCCGGCGAGCCGCACAAGACCAAGGTTGCCAAGATCACGGCTGCCCAGGTCCGCGAGATCGCCACCACCAAGCTGCCCGACCTGAACGCCAACTCCCTGGAGCAGGCCGACAAGATCATCGCGGGCACCGCCCGTTCGATGGGCATCACCGTCGAGGGCTGAGCACTCCTCAGCGCTTGAACGGTCGTGGTAGGGCCGAGCGCGGCCCGCAGCCACCACAACTCCACGTCTTTAATCCACACAGGAGCAGCAGTGAAGCGCAGCAAGGCTCTGAACGCCGCGGCGGAGAAGATCGACCGCGAGCGTCTGTACGCCCCCCTCGAGGCGATCCGCCTCGCCAAGGAGACCTCCACCTCCAAGTTCGACGGCACCGTCGAGGTCGCCATGCGTCTGGGTGTCGACCCGCGCAAGGCCGACCAGATGGTCCGCAGCACCGTCAACCTCCCGCACGGCACCGGCAAGACCGCCCGGGTCCTGGTCTTCGCGACCGGTGACCGCGCCGAGGCCGCGCGTGCTGCGGGCGCCGACATCGTCGGCGCCGACGAGCTGATCGACGAGGTCGCCAAGGGCCGCCTGGACTTCGACGCCGTCGTGTCCACCCCGGACCTCATGGGCAAGGTCGGTCGTCTGGGCCGCGTGCTCGGCCCCCGCGGCCTGATGCCGAACCCGAAGACCGGCACCGTGACCCCGGACGTGGCCAAGGCCGTGACCGAGATCAAGGGCGGCAAGATCGAGTTCCGCGTCGACAAGCACTCGAACCTGCACCTGATCATCGGCAAGGTGTCCTTCGACACCGAGAAGCTGGTCGAGAACTACGCGGCCGCCCTGGACGAGGTGCTCCGCGCCAAGCCGTCCGCCTCCAAGGGCCGGTACATCAAGAAGGTCGCGATCAGCACCACGATCGGCCCCGGCATCCAGGTCGACCCGAGCCGTACGCGCAACCTCCTCGTCGAGGAGGACCCCGCTGCGGTCTGATCCCTGATCAGTCGGTAACGGCAGTCCGACGGGCCGGTCCCCCTTCCGCAACGGAAGGGGGACCGGCCCGTCCTCGTGTCACTGCCCCGGTGTAGCGTCTGCGCACAGATCTCGTACGAATCACTGGGGGGTTCCACATGCGCCGCACAGGTGCGATATGTCTCGCCGTCACCACCGCCGCGGCCCTGACCGCGCTGTCTGCCTGCTCGGCCTCGGCCACCAAGGCAGCCTCGACCGCAGCCGCCAACGGCGCCGGCGGGGCCAAGAGCGCCGTCCTGACCGTCGCCGACGCGCTGTCGCTGACGACCAAGAAGACGTCGTCCTACACCTCGTCCAAGGTGAGGATGACGATGGTGGTGCCCAAGGTCGGCAGCACGGTGATGACCGGGTCGATGTCCCGCAATCCGCTGGCGATGGACATGACGATGACCAATCCGCAGCTTCCGCAGGGGATGCGGGTGCTGATGTCCGGTACCACCGAGTACATGAACATGGGCGACGCCGGCGCCAAGGAGTTCAACGGCAAGCACTGGCTGAAGATGGACTTCTCCACCATGGGCGCCGAGGGCAAGGCCCTGGCCGATGCCCTGAACAAGAGCAACACCCAGTCCCCCTCGACCTCGGTCAAGCTGCTGACCTCCTCCGGGGACGTGAAGCGGATGGGCACGGAGACCGTGGACGGCGTCTCCACCACGCACTACGCCGGCACCGTGGACCTGAAGAAGCTCTCGGCCTCCGACCCGGACCTCAAGTCGCTGCTGGACTCGGCCACGAAGCTGGGGATGACCACCGAGACCGTGGACATGTGGGTCAACGACCAGAACCTGCCGGTCAAGGTCCACGAGACCGCCACCAGCTCGCAGGGCCCGGTGGACACCACCATCGAGTACTCCGACTTCGGCAACACTCCGGTGACGGTCACCCCGCCGCCGGCGAGCGACACCGAGGACCTGTCCTCACTCGGCAAGTAGCGGACCGCCGGACGGCGGCGCAGGAGCCGTCCGGCGGGCGATTTGCCCGCCGGGCGGCTCATCACGTACCTTGGTCCTTGCCACAGACCGCTGGTTGTCGTCGCGTGCCCTGCAAGGGGCGGACGTGATGACCGAAGGCTCCGCGAATGCGGACGACCCGCGCAGGATGGATGAGGACAATCGCGCTCCGGATGCATGCCGCCAGGCATGTCCCCCGTTGAGCATGTGAAGCCCCGTGCGCCTGCGCCGGGGCCGTTCTGTTTTTCTCGAACACTTTCTTCCGGCGGTACGGGCGTAGCAGGTCGACTCAACGGTCGGCCACGCATCGACATCACGGAAGGAGGCGTAAGCCTATGGCAAGGCCCGACAAGGCTGCTGCTGTCGCAGAGCTGACGGACAAGTTCCGTGGCTCCAACGCGGCGGTGCTGACCGAGTACCGCGGTCTGACCGTGGCGCAGCTGAAGACGCTGCGTCGCTCGCTCGGCGACAACGCCAATTACGCCGTGGTGAAGAACACGCTGACCAAGATCGCGGCCAATGAGGCCGGGATCTCTGAGCTCGACGACCTGTTCTCGGGTCCGACGGCTGTCGCCTTCGTCGCCGGTGACCCGGTGGAGTCGGCGAAGGCTCTGCGTGACTTCGCCAAGGACAACCCTGCGCTGATCATCAAGGGCGGTGTCCTTGACGGTAAGGCGCTGTCCGCCGATGACATCAAGAAGCTCGCGGACCTCGAGTCCCGCGAGGTGCTGCTCGCCAAGCTGGCCGGTGGCCTGAAGGCGTCGATGGCCAAGGCCGCCGCCACCTTCCAGGCTCCCCTCACGGAGTTCGCCCGCACCGCGGAAGCTCTCCGGGCCAAGGTCGAGCAGGGCGGTGCCGGTACGCCGGCTCCCGCCGCCGAGGACGAGGTGGCGGAGTAACCACTCCGCCGTCCCTGCCTTGCAGCGGGCCCGTACGCCCGCCTATCCGTACATCCGGCACCTGCCGAAATAGTGGAAGGACGCCATCATGGCGAAGCTGTCCCAGGACGAGCTGCTCGCGCAGTTCGAGACCCTGACCCTCATCGAGCTCTCCGAGTTCGTGAAGGCGTTCGAGGAGAAGTTCGACGTCAAGGCTGCCGCCCCCGTGGCCGTCGCCGCCGGTGGTGGCGCTGCCGCCGTCGCCGAGGTCGCTGAGGAGCAGGACGAGTTCGACGTCGTCCTCACCGCCGCCGGTGACAAGAAGATCCAGGTCATCAAGGAGGTGCGCGCCCTCACCTCCCTCGGCCTGAAGGAGGCCAAGGACCTCGTTGACGGCGTGCCCGCCACCGTCCTGGAGAAGGTTGCCAAGGACGCGGCCGAGAAGGCCAAGGCTGCTCTCGAGGGCGCCGGCGCTTCCGTCACCGTCAAGTAATTCCGGTCACTCGGGTTACTGACAGGCGGTTCGCCCGCCGGCCGTGAGGCCGGTACGAACCTCTGAACCGAGGCGTTCACCCTGACGGGTGAGCGCCTCGGTTTTTTGTTTGCCGGGTCTGACCGCCGCTCACCGTGCCCCTGCTGTCCGGTCTATGACGATTCGCCACTTCTGTCGCCGAGGTGCTCCCCAGCGCCTCCCGGGGCGAGTATGGTGATCGTCGTCGCTGCGGGTACGACCTGTCCGCAGCGGGCGCCGCAGGCGTCCGGGTCCCCTCCTGGAGCCGAACCAGCGGTCGCCGCGCGGCCACCCCACCAGGGCAGTCGCCCGGCCCGACCGCCGGCCCCGGAAGCCGGGCGGGAGCCCCCGCCGAGGGGCGTCCGGACGAGTCCTCCGAGGGGTTCCCCGGGGGCTCGCCCTTGACGAACCGCACGCGGCGCGCAATTCTCAGGACGCGAGGTTGTGCCTCCACCGGGAGGTCGCGGCGGGCAGCGCAGCGAGCACGGCGGCGGCATGACAGCGGCACGGCAGCGAGCAAATCTCAGGTTCCAGGCATGGAACCGGGGTGTGGTGGGGAATACACACCCAGTAGGCAGTAACCGCCCCAGGGGCGCCCTCGACAGGGGTTGCACCGCGAGGTAGGGAGTTCGAAGATTCGGTCTCCGAATCCGGACTGGACAGCAGTGTGCCGTCTGGCTACACTGTCCCTTTGCGCTGCCTTTTAGCTGCTCCGTGACTCGACCCCCGGAGTCTGCACCTCCCCGACCAGGGGTGGCACCCCGTTTGCGCACTGGCTCCGACCTGGAGAAACGTCCAGGCCCCTGAGCTCGTGTGGAAGCGCGGATGCTACCCGTGCGAGGGGTGGGCCCGGTACGCGCGTAGTGAGTCCGAGCCCTCGGAAGGACCCCCTCTTGGCCGCCTCGCGCAACGCCTCGAACAACTCCGCATCCACCGCACCGCTCCGTATTTCCTTCGCGAAGATTCGTGAGCCCCTCGAGGTTCCCAACCTCCTCGCCCTGCAGACCGAGAGCTTCGACTGGCTCCTCGGCAATCAGGCGTGGAAGGACAGGGTCGAGGCGTCGCTCGCAGAAGGACACGACGTCCCGCAGAAGTCCGGTCTGGAGGAGATCTTCGAGGAGATCTCCCCGATCGAGGACTTCTCCGGTTCGATGTCGCTGACCTTCCGCGACCACCGCTTCGAGCCCCCCAAGAACTCGATCGACGAGTGCAAGGACCGCGACTTCACGTTCGCGGCACCGCTCTTCGTCACCGCCGAGTTCACCAACAACGAGACCGGCGAGATCAAGTCGCAGACGGTCTTCATGGGCGACTTCCCGCTCATGACCCACAAGGGCACCTTCGTGATCAACGGCACCGAGCGTGTCGTCGTATCGCAGCTGGTGCGCTCGCCGGGCGTCTACTTCGACACCACCCTGGACAAGACGTCCGACAAGGACATCTACTCCGCCAAGGTCATCCCGTCCCGTGGTGCCTGGCTCGAGCTCGAGATCGACAAGCGCGACATGGTCGGTGTCCGCATCGACCGCAAGCGCAAGCAGTCGGTCACGGTGCTGCTGAAGGCCCTCGGCTGGACCTCCGAGCAGATCCTGGAGGAGTTCGGCCAGTACGAGTCGATGCGCGCCACCCTGGAGAAGGACCACACCCAGGGCCAGGACGACGCACTGCTCGACATCTACCGCAAACTGCGTCCGGGCGAGCCGCCGACCCGCGAGGCCGCGCAGACGCTTCTGGAGAACCTCTACTTCAACCCGAAGCGCTACGACCTCGCCAAGGTCGGCCGGTACAAGATCAACAAGAAGCTCGGGGTGGAGCAGCCGCTCGACGGCGGCGTCCTCACCACGGACGACATCCTTGCCACGATCAAGTACCTGGTCCAGCTGCACGCCGGTGAGACCGAGACGGTCGCCCCGAACGGCAGCACGATCGTCGTCGAGGACGACGACATCGACCACTTCGGCAACCGCCGCCTCCGCAATGTCGGCGAGCTGATCCAGAACCAGGTCCGTACGGGTCTCGCCCGTATGGAGCGGGTCGTGCGCGAGCGCATGACCACCCAGGACGTCGAGGCGATCACGCCGCAGACCCTGATCAACATCCGGCCGGTCGTCGCCTCCATCAAGGAGTTCTTCGGCACCAGCCAGCTGTCCCAGTTCATGGACCAGACGAACCCGCTGTCGGGGCTGACCCACAAGCGTCGTCTGTCCGCGCTGGGCCCCGGTGGTCTGTCCCGTGAGCGGGCCGGCTTCGAGGTCCGTGACGTGCACCCGTCCCACTACGGACGCATGTGCCCGATCGAGACCCCGGAAGGCCCGAACATCGGCCTGATCGGTTCGCTCGCCTCCTACGGCCGGGTCAACGCCTTCGGCTTCGTGGAGACCCCGTACCGCAAGGTCACCGATGGTGTCGTCACCGACAACATCGACTACCTCACCGCGGACGAGGAGGACCGGTTCGTCATCGCCCAGGCCAACGCGCCGCTGACCGATGACAACCACTTCGCCGAGGGCCGTGTGCTGGTCCGCCGCCGTGGCGGCGAGATCGACTACATCCCCGGTGTCGAGATCGACTACATGGACGTCTCGCCGCGCCAGATGGTGTCCGTCGCCACCGCGATGATCCCCTTCCTGGAGCACGACGACGCCAACCGCGCCCTGATGGGCGCGAACATGATGCGTCAGGCGGTGCCGCTGCTGAAGAGCGAGGCCCCGCTGGTCGGCACCGGCATGGAGTACCGCGCCGCGGTCGACGCCGCCGACGTGATCGCGGCCGAGAAGTCGGGCGTGGTCCAGGAGGTCTCCGCCGACTACGTCACGGTGGCCAACGACGACGGCACCTACACCACGTACCGCGTGGCCAAGTTCACCCGCTCCAACCAGGGCACCTCCTTCAACCAGAAGGTCGTCGTGGACGAGGGCGCGCGGATCGAGGTCGGGCAGGTCCTGGCCGACGGTCCCTGCACCGACGAGGGCGAGATGGCCCTCGGCAAGAACCTGCTCGTGGCGTTCATGCCCTGGGAGGGTCACAACTACGAGGACGCGATCATCCTGTCGCAGCGCCTCGTGCAGGACGACGTCCTCTCCTCGATCCACATCGAGGAGCACGAGGTCGACGCCCGTGACACCAAGCTCGGCCCGGAGGAGATCACCCGGGACATCCCGAACGTCTCTGAAGAGGTCCTGGCGGACCTGGACGAGCGCGGCATCATCCGGATCGGCGCCGATGTCACCACCGGCGACATCCTGGTCGGCAAGGTCACGCCCAAGGGCGAGACCGAGCTGACCCCGGAGGAGCGCCTGCTGCGCGCCATCTTCGGCGAGAAGGCCCGTGAGGTCCGCGACACCTCGCTGAAGGTGCCGCACGGTGAGCAGGGCAAGGTCATCGGCGTCCGCGTCTTCGACCGCGAGGAGGGCGACGAGCTGCCGCCCGGCGTCAACCAGCTGGTCCGGGTCTACGTGGCCCAGAAGCGCAAGATCACCAACGGTGACAAGCTGGCCGGCCGCCACGGCAACAAGGGTGTCATCTCCAAGATCCTTCCGGTCGAGGACATGCCCTTCCTCGAGGACGGCACCCCGGTCGACATCGTGCTCAACCCCCTCGGTGTGCCGTCCCGAATGAACCCGGGACAGGTGCTGGAGACCCACCTCGGCTGGCTCGCCAAGACCGGCTGGGACGTCTCCGGACTCTCCGAGGAGTGGGCCCGCCGCCTGCAGAAGATCGGGGCCGACAAGGCCACCGGTGGCACCAACCTCGCCACCCCGGTCTTCGACGGTGCCCGCGAGGACGAGATCACCGGTCTGCTGGACCACACCACCCTCACCCGGGACGGCGACCGCCTGGTCGGCTCCTCGGGCAAGGCGCGGATGTTCGACGGCCGCTCCGGCGAGCCGTTCCCGATGCCGATCTCGGTCGGCTACATGTACATCCTCAAGCTGCACCACCTGGTCGACGACAAGCTGCACGCCCGTTCGACCGGTCCGTACTCCATGATCACGCAGCAGCCGCTGGGTGGTAAGGCGCAGTTCGGTGGTCAGCGCTTCGGTGAGATGGAGGTGTGGGCGCTGGAGGCGTACGGCGCCGCCTACGCCCTCCAGGAACTGCTCACCATCAAGTCCGACGACGTTCTCGGCCGGGTGAAGGTCTACGAGGCCATCGTCAAGGGCGAGAACATCCCCGAGCCCGGCATCCCCGAGTCCTTCAAGGTGCTCATCAAGGAGATGCAGTCGCTCTGCCTGAACGTGGAGGTGCTGTCCTCGGACGGCATGTCCATCGAGATGCGTGACTCCGACGAGGACGTGTTCCGCGCCGCCGAGGAGCTCGGTATCGACCTGTCCCGGCGCGAGCCGAGCAGCGTCGAAGAGGTCTGACGAGGGTCCGGGTCGGCGCTGTCCAAGCAGCGCCGGCCCGCCGCCCCCAGGACCCCCTCAGACCAGATGTAAGACTTCGACCCCGAAGGTGGGATTGACGACCCGTGCTCGACGTCAACTTCTTCGATGAACTGCGAATCGGCCTGGCGACCGCTGACGACATCCGTCAGTGGTCCCACGGCGAGGTCAAGAAGCCCGAGACCATCAACTACCGCACCCTCAAGCCGGAAAAGGACGGGCTCTTCTGCGAGAAGATCTTCGGCCCCACCCGGGACTGGGAGTGCTACTGCGGCAAGTACAAGCGCGTCCGCTTCAAGGGCATCATCTGTGAGCGCTGCGGCGTCGAGGTCACTCGCGCCAAGGTGCGCCGTGAGCGGATGGGCCACATCGAGCTGGCCGCTCCCGTCACGCACATCTGGTACTTCAAGGGCGTGCCGTCACGCCTGGGCTACCTCCTGGACCTTGCCCCCAAGGACCTCGAGAAGGTCATCTACTTCGCCGCCTACATGATCACGTGGGTGGACGACGAGCGGCGCACCCGCGACCTGTCCTCGCTGGAGGCCCAGGTCTCCGTCGAGCGCCAGCAGATCGAGCAGCGCCGCGACGCCGACCTGGAGACCCGCGCCAAGAAGCTCGAGGGAGACCTCGCCGAGCTGGAGGCCGAGGGCGCCAAGGCGGACGTCCGCCGCAAGGTGCGTGAAGGCGCCGAGCGCGAGATGAAGCAGCTCCGTGACCGGGCCCAGCGCGAGCTGGACCGCCTGGACGAGGTGTGGGCCCGCTTCAAGTCCCTCAAGGTCCAGGACCTGGAGGGCGACGAGCTGCTCTACCGCGAGCTGCGCGACCGCTTCGGCACGTACTTCTCCGGATCGATGGGTGCCGCGGCGCTGCAGAAGCGCCTGGAGACCTTCGACCTGGAGGAGGAGGCCGAGCGCCTCCGCGAGATCATCAAGACCGGCAAGGGCCAGAAGAAGACCCGTGCGCTCAAGCGCCTCAAGGTCGTCTCCGCGTTCCTGCAGACCACCAACAAGCCCTCGGGCATGGTGCTGGACTGCGTCCCGGTCATCCCGCCGGACCTGCGTCCGATGGTGCAGCTGGACGGTGGCCGCTTCGCGACCTCCGACCTGAACGACCTGTACCGCCGCGTGATCAACCGCAACAACCGTCTCAAGCGGCTCCTGGACCTCGGCGCGCCCGAGATCATCGTGAACAACGAGAAGCGCATGCTTCAGGAGGCCGTGGACGCGCTGTTCGACAACGGCCGCCGTGGCCGTCCGGTCACCGGTCCCGGTAACCGCCCGCTGAAGTCCCTGAGCGACATGCTCAAGGGCAAGCAGGGTCGTTTCCGCCAGAACCTGCTCGGCAAGCGGGTCGACTACTCGGCCCGTTCGGTCATCGTCGTCGGCCCGCAGCTCAAGCTGCACCAGTGCGGTCTGCCGAAGGCCATGGCGCTGGAGCTCTTCAAGCCGTTCGTGATGAAGCGCCTGGTGGACCTGAACCACGCGCAGAACATCAAGTCGGCCAAGCGCATGGTCGAGCGCGCCCGCCCGGTGGTCTGGGACGTCCTCGAAGAGGTCATCGCCGAGCACCCGGTGCTGCTGAACCGTGCGCCCACGCTGCACCGCCTCGGCATCCAGGCCTTCGAGCCGCAGCTGGTCGAGGGCAAGGCCATCCAGATCCACCCGCTCGTCTGCACCGCGTTCAACGCGGACTTCGACGGTGACCAGATGGCCGTGCACCTTCCGCTCTCCGCGGAGGCACAGGCCGAGGCCCGCATCCTGATGCTGTCCTCCAACAACATCCTGAAGCCGGCCGACGGTCGCCCCGTCACCATGCCGACCCAGGACATGGTGCTGGGTCTGTTCTTCCTGACCTCGACCCGGGACCCGGAGACCCTCCGCGGCGTGGGCCGGGCGTTCGGCTCGACGCCGGAGGCCGTGATGGCCTTCGACGCCAAGACCCTGGACCTGCAGGCCGAGATCGACCTGCGGCTGCCGCTGGGCACCGTGCCGCCGCGCGGCTGGACCGCTCCGGTGGACGAGGACGGGAAGCCGACCTGGCAGGAGGGTGAGCAGCTGCGTCTGCGCACCACCCTGGGCCGCGCGCTCTTCAACGAGCTGCTGCCCGAGGACTACCCGTTCGTCGAGGACGAGATCAACAAGAAGCAGCTCTCGGCGATCGTCAACGACCTCGCCGAGCGCTACCCCAAGGTCGTCGTGGCGGCGACCCTGGACAACCTGAAGGCGGCCGGCTTCCACTGGGCCACCCGCTCGGGCGTCACCGTCTCCATCTCGGACGTCGTGGTCCCGCCGAACAAGCCCCAGATCCTCGAGGGCTACGAGGCGCAGGCCGAGAAGGTCCAGAAGCAGTACGAGCGCGGTCTGATCACCAAGGACGAGCGCCAGCAGGAGCTCGTGGCGATCTGGACCAAGGCGACCAACGAGGTCGCCGACGCCATGAACGCGAACTTCCCGAAGACCAACCCCATCTTCATGATGGTGGACTCCGGGGCTCGCGGAAACATGATGCAGATGCGTCAGATCGCCGGTATGCGCGGTCTGGTGTCGAACGCCAAGAACGAGACCATCGCGCGACCCATCAAGGCGTCGTTCCGTGAGGGCCTCTCCGTGCTGGAGTACTTCATCTCCACCCACGGCGCCCGTAAGGGTCTGGCCGACACCGCCCTGCGTACCGCCGACTCCGGCTACCTCACCCGTCGTCTGGTCGACGTCTCCCAGGACGTCATCATTCGTGAGGAGGACTGCGGGACCGAGCGCGGCCTTCGGCTGCCGATCGCGACCGTGGGCTCGGACGGCGCGCTGCACAAGGCGGAGGACGTCGAGACCAGCGTCTACGCCCGTGCGCTCGCCGAGGACATCGTCGTCGACGGCGAGGTGCTGGCCCCGGCCAACACCGACCTGGGCGACGTCCTGATCGACGAGCTGATCCGCCGCGGCATCTCCGAGGTCAAGACCCGCTCGATCCTGACCTGCGAGTCCGCCGTCGGCACCTGCGCCATGTGCTACGGCCGCTCGCTGGCCACCGGCAAGCTGGTCGACATCGGTGAGGCGGTCGGCATCATCGCCGCCCAGTCCATCGGTGAGCCCGGCACCCAGCTGACGATGCGTACCTTCCACACCGGTGGTGTGGCCGGTGACGACATCACCCAGGGTCTGCCGCGTGTCGTCGAGCTGTTCGAGGCCCGCAACCCGCGTGGTGTCGCCCCGATCAGCGAGGCCGAGGGCCGGGTGCGGATCGAGGACACCGAGAAGACCCGCAAGCTCGTGGTCACCCCGGACGACGGCAGCGAGGAGATCGCCTACCCGGTCTCCAAGCGCGTCAAGCTGCGGGTGTCCGAGGGCGAGCGGGTGGAGGTCGGCCAGCAGCTGACCGCCGGTACCGTCAACCCGCACGACGTCCTGCGCATCCTGGGCCAGCGTGCCGTCCAGATCCACCTGGTGGCCGAGGTCCAGAAGGTCTACAACTCGCAGGGTGTGTCGATCCACGACAAGCACATCGAGATCATCATCCGGCAGATGCTCCGCCGGGTCACGATCATCGAGTCCGGCGACGCCGAGCTGCTGCCCGGCGAGCTGGTCGAGCGCGGCCGCTTCGAGACCGAGAACCGTCGTGTGGTGTCCGAGAGCGGCCAGCCCGCCTCCGGCCGTCCGCAGCTGATGGGTATCACCAAGGCCTCGCTGGCGACCGAGTCCTGGCTGTCGGCCGCCTCCTTCCAGGAGACGACCCGGGTGCTCACCGACGCGGCGATCCACGCCAAGTCGGACCCGCTGCTGGGCCTGAAGGAGAACGTCATCCTCGGCAAGCTCATCCCGGCCGGTACGGGTCTGCCCCGCTACCGCAACATCCGGGTGGAGCCGACCGAGGAGGCCAAGGCCGCGATGTACTCGGCCGTCGGCTACGACGACATCGACTACTCGCCCTTCGGCACCGGTTCCGGCCAGGCCGTCCCGCTGGACGACTACGACTACGGCCCCTACACAGGCTGACCGTCGCAGGCAGTACGCACAACACCGCAGGGCGGTCGCTCCCGAGAGGGGGCGGCCGCCCTGCGGCGTTGCCGGTGCTCCCGGCGTCGTCCGCGGCGGCGTCGTCCGCGGCGGCGTCGTCCGCGGCGGCGCCGGCGTCGGTGGTGTCAGCGTGGGTGGTGTCAGCCGTTCATGATCAGCTTCGCCAGCGTCCTCGGGTCGGGCTCCTGCGCGTCGGCGCCGACGCGGTTGCGGCGCAGCCGGTCGTAGCCGGGCATCCGCTGCTCGGCCCTGGTGCCGGGGGCGCGTTCGACCACCGTCACGCCGCTCTCCGCCTCCAGGACCGGCGCGTACCCCGCGGCGCGCAGGGCGTCCAGGGTGGCGCTGGGGGAGTGGGTGCTGATCAGAACCGTCGGCGCGATCCGGCGCAGCCCCAGCTTGGCCAGCACCCTGGTCTTCGACAGCTCCAGCACCAGCGCCTCGTCGTCGGAGCGGACGCAGCAGGCGGAGCGGACCACCCGGACCCGTCCGTGGGTCCTGCCGGTGTCCCTGACCAGGTACTCCAGCGGCTGGGGCAGCCCGCCCTCGGCCGCGTCGCGCAGTTCCGCGAGCAGGTCGTCCGCGCTCCTGCCGCCGTCCAGGGCCCGGCGGACCGAGGCCGCGCTGAACCGCCAGACCACCGCATGGCCCTCGGACTCCCGGTCGGCGGCCGACCCCATCAGCTCCGCCAGCGCCGCCGAGGGCGCGCCGGCGGCGACCGCGGTCAGGTCGGCCTGGAACCTGGCTTTCTGCTGGGGGGCCGGCAGTAGCGCGGTGCAGGCCTCCATGAGCAGCCGCAGCGGCTCCTGGTAGGCGTCGCCGCCCTTGGCCGCGATGCCCGGGACGCAGGGGAACCAGTCGGCCGCGTCGGTCTCCAGCAGGGCCAGCACAGCCTCGCCCAGCGGCGTCGGCCGGCCGTGGGCCAGCACGCCCAACTGCTCCGCCTCCAGCAGCGTCGCCAGCACCCGGGTCAGTCCGTCGCTGTCCAGGGTGACCAGGCCCGGGCTGTGCCAGCCGACCAGCAGGACCAGCTCCTCCAGGATCTGCGCGTCGAAGCCGCCGACCGGCCCCAGGCCCTGGCCGGGCGGCAGCGAGGCCAGCGCCCGGAGCAGCTCGCGGCGCAGCGGCACCGCCTCCTGGTCCTGCGGCGCGACCAGGGCGACCGGGGTCTCCTCCCGGTACTCGGGCCACCAGGTCAGCACCTCGGGGATGACCGCCCAGGTGGCCACCAGCGGTACCAGCCGCTCGGCGGGCGCGCTGGCCAGCCAGTCGTCGTAGCGCCCGGTCGGCAGCAGCCGCAGCGGCGCGGTCGGCACGGCCGGGCGCCGGCTGCGGCCACGGGGTGCGGGGACGTCCGGCAGTTCCTGGTGGTCAGCGAGCAGGTCGGCGTTGTAGGCGAGATCCAGCCACAGCCGGGTCTGCTCCTCGGGCGCCTCGATGGCCTTGGCCAGCCTTCTGGTGTCCCTGACGGCCAGACCGCCGGACTTGCGGATGCCCGGGGGAGCGGCGGCGCAGGCGGCCAGCAGCAGCTCCACCTTGCGGCTGGCCGAGGCGGCGGCGGCCTGGGCCTCCCTCAGCGCCTCCGGCACCGGGCGCACGCCGGCGGTCAGCACCGGCGGCTCGGGATCGAAGCGCACCTGGAACCGCCCGTCGGCCGCTGCTTCCAGGACCTCGTAGGGCAGTTCCACCAGGTCGGGTCCGACCGGCACCAGCAGACCGTGCTCGGCCAGCCAGTCGGTGGCCGGGTCGCCCGAGCCGCCGGGCCGCAGCCGGTACTTGGTGCCCGGGCCGTAGTGGTACCCGCCGAGCGGGGCGAAGCAGTGGGTGCGCATCAGGTGCGGCCCCTCCACCAGCGGCTGCAGCATCTCGCCGACGGCCGGTGGGGCGGAGGCGAGCAGGGACTGCACCAGCTCCCGGTCGCCGAGCGCCGCGACCACGGCGGCCTGCGCGGTGTCGCGGTTGCGGCTGGGCGGCAGGTCGAGCCCGGCTGCGATCCGGTGCACCTCCGGCGCGTTGAAGGCCTCGCTCATCAGCTGGGCGACCGGGCGGCTCAGGCCCATCGCCTCGGCCAGGTGCCGGTGCAGGAACGCGGGCAGCGCCAGCTCCCCGGCCCCGGCCGGCAGCACCAGCGCCAGGCGCTGAAGCTCCGTCAGAACCCGCTCTGCGGCGGCTCGCAGGCCCTTGTCGTCGCCGGCGAGGAAGTCCAGCAGGGCCTCGGTCGCCACCGGTCGGGTGGACGGCTCCAGCGCGGTCCAGTAGGGCTGCGGCAGCAGCGCCCCGTGCCGCCGGGCGGCCAGCCACACCCCGGCGGACAGCAGTTGCAGCCCCGGCGCGGTGAGTCGGCTGACGGCCGCCCCGACCGAACGGTCCTCCAGGAGCTGCTGGGCCAGGGCGTCGAGGCTCTGCGGGATACGCCCGCCGCGGGTGTCGCTCTGGACCCGCCGCGATTCCAGCAGGTCCGCGAGTTCGTCGGCGGAGCGGGTGGCGAGGTGCTCGGCGAGAGCTTGAACGGACTTCACGGGCGAACTCCAGGTGCGACGGTCACTCGACGTTACCGCGTGCGGGGTCCGGGGCGGGCGGTTCTGTGGGAGCTCCGGTGCGGACCGTAGGGGGCTTGTCGCGCAGTTCCCCGCGCCCCTGGCTGCAACTGGCCCGGTTGCCATGGGTCAGGGGCGCGGGGAACTGCGCGAACAACCATGCACAGGCTGCACCGCTACTGCGACAGCTCCCCGTGCCCCCGCAACTGCGCGCGGTCGGCGGCAGCGCGCCCCTGGGTCCAGCCCTCGTAGTCGCTGGCTCTTATCGCCCGGCCGGCGCGGGCGTTGGGGAACATCTGCTCGGTGGAGCGGCGTACCGCCTCCTCGCGGGCGGCCAGGACCGGCAGCAGCGAGGAGGAGTCCTCGCGGCCCTCCGCGCGCAGCCCGTTCAGGGCCTCCTCGGTCGCCTGCGCGGTCGCCCCGGAGAGCCGCTCCCTGATCCGGGCCGCATAGGACAGCAGGAAGGAGTGCCGGAACGCCTTGGTCCTCGAACTCCCGGCGCCGCCGTTCTGTATCCCGGCACTGTTCATCGCGCTGGTCGCCTGCACCAGCAGCGAGGTGTACAGCAGCTCGACCGCCTCCAGGTCGGCCGGGAAGCCCACCACCGTGCAGAAGCCCAGCTCCCTGGTCCACAGCGAGGTGGCCCGGTTGGCGCCGGCAACCGCGTCCAGCAGCAGTGCCTTGGGCGCCTCGTAGGGGTTGTCCACCCCGATCCGGCAGGCCCCGGGCTCGATCCGGCTGCCCGAGGAGGCCGCCAGCAGCGCCTCGTCGATGCTGTGCTGCGCCATCAGCTGCTGCGCCTTGGCGGTCAGCGCCTCCGCCTCGTCCGGGAACCCGGTGGACTCGGCCTTGGCCAGCAGCGCCCGGATCCGGCCGAGCATCCTCGGCTCGCTCCCGGTCTTCTGCGCGAACGGCAGGGCGGACCCCTGGGCCCGCGGCACGGCCCCCGGCGGCGGTCCGAGCGGGGCCAGCCGCGGCAGTCGCCCGATCAGCCGGTACAGCTCCAGCAGCAGGGTCGCCACCGAGAAGCGGTCCAGCCGCTCGCGCTCCGCGACTCCGGGCAGGAAGGCGTCGTCCTGGCCCCACCAGTCGGCGGCCTCCAGCTCGCGGAGCTGGCCGGCCCAGCGCGGGTCGAGGCCGGCCGCCGCGTAGCCGCGCAGCTCGGCGGCGACCAGGTCGACCGCCAGCCGCAGGTGTCGCGGCGTCAACTCGCGCCGGACCGCCCGGGCCAGGTCGGCGGGCTGCCAGCCGGACTGCCACAGCCGGGCCAGCTGCGCCGCGCTGACCAGCAGCACCGCCCGCCCGGTCTCCGGCCAGCGCGCGGCGGGCTCCGAGAGCAGGCTCGCAGCCCGGTCCAGGGCGAGGTGGTAGTCGTCCTCGGCGGCGTGCAGCACCGCGCCGCAGGCCGCCTCCACCAGCTGCCCCAGTGGGGGCTCCCCGGGCTGCGCCCGGGCGTGCTGCTGCGGGGGCTGTGCGTGCCGGGCCTGCTGGTGGGCCGTCTGGTCCCGCTTCTTGACCCGGCGGTACTGCGGGTTGCGCTTGCCCATGACGGCCCTCCTTCTGTGTGCGGCGCCGAAGATGCCGAAGACATTGCCGACCACCATTGTCCCGGAAGGGCGGGACCGACCCCGACGAACACGCTCCGCGACAGTGTCCCAGCAGGGTGTGACATCCCCGATCGCCTGAAGAAGCAGGGACTCCGTTGTGGCAAGCTGTCCCCCGCCCGCAGCACAACGAGACCGCCAAACCCAATTGAACGAGCAGACCCAGGGGTTGAACGAGCGATGGCAGGCCCTGCGATAACCCGTACGCACCGCGCACTCATCGGAGTGGTCGCCGCCGGCGCCTTCATCATCGCCGGCATCGGCTTCACCGGGTCCTACGCCGCGGTGCGTGAACTGGCCCTGCACAAGGGCTTCGGGAACTTCTCCTATGTCTTCCCGATCGGCGTGGACGTCGGCATCGCCGTCCTGCTGGCGCTGGACCTGGTGCTGACCTGGCTGCGGATCCCGTTCCCGCTGCTGCGGCAGACCGCCTGGCTGCTCACCGCGGGGACCATCGTCTTCAACGCCGCCTCCTCCTGGGGGGACCCGCTGGCGATGGCGATGCACGCGATCATCCCGGTGCTCTTCGTGGTGGTGGTGGAGGCCGCCCGGCACGCGATCGGGCGGATCGCCGACATCAGCGCGGACCGGCACATGGAGTCGGTGCGGCTGATGCGCTGGATCCTCTCGCCGGTGCCCACCTTCCGGCTGTGGCGGCGGATGAAGCTGTGGGAGCTGCGCTCCTACGACGACGTGGTGCGGCTGGAGCAGAACCGGCTGGTCTACCGCACCCATCTGCGGGCCAGGTACGGCCGCGGCTGGCGCCGGCAGGCGCCGATCGAGACCCTGCTGCCGCTGAAGCTGGCCAAGTACGGTGTGCCGCTGGATCTGGAGGTGATCCGCAGCGCCCCGCTGCCCGCGGCGCGGCAGGCGGAGCAGCCCGCGCAGAGCCAGCCGGTGCCCGCGCCGCAGCTCGCGCCCGGCGCGGCGCAGGACGCGCC
>NZ_BBPM01000018.1:0-73294 GCF_000787775.1 Streptacidiphilus carbonis
TCAGTTGCAGCCCCCTGGGGGCGCGGGGCTGTACTGATTCAAAGGCGTGCGCTGCCAACCATGCACAAGCCGCACCCGAAGGATCAGACCCGCGCTTGGGCCTCCACGGCCACTCCCGCAGAGGCATCGTCCCCCGTCAACGACGAGGGCCGCGGCGCGGGCGTCCGCTCGTCCAGGGGGATGAACGGAATGTCCCCCGGCTCCCGCAGGAACACCCTGCGGACGACCCGTTCGGCCGCCCTGCCGTCGTCGAACTGGCAGAACCGCTCCCGGAACGCGGCACGCAGCTTCGCCGACTCCTCGCCCTCCCACGCGCCCGAGCGGAATGCCTCTATCAGGCCCTCGACGTCCGTGGCGACCACCCCGGGGGTGTCGCCGGGGCGCCCGGAGACCAGGTCCATGTAGACGCCGCGCGACTCCTTGTACACCTCCCAGTCGGGGGCGTGCACCACGATCGGCCGGTCCAGGTTGGCGTAGTCGAACATCACCGACGAGTAGTCGGCGAGCAGCGCGTCCGAGGCCAGCGCCAGCTCCTCGACCGAGGGGTGCGCCGAGACGTCCCGCAGCACGCCGCGGCGGCTCTGCAGTTGGAGCCGCTTGTTGGCGCCGTAGAAGTAGTGCGCGCGCACCAGCACCACGTACTCGTCGCCGAGGCCCGCGCAGAAGGCCTCCAGGTCCAGCGGCGGTACGAAGCCCTTGCGGTAGTCCCGGTGCGTGGGCGCGTAGAGGATCGCCTTCTTCCCGGGCTCGATGCCCAGCCCGGCGCGGATCCGGGCGACGTCGGCGGCGGTGGCGTGCTGGTAGACGTCGTTGCGCGGGTAACCGCTCTCCAGGGTGGTGTAGCCGCTCGGGTAGACCCGCTCCCAGACCTGGGTGGAGTGCCGGTTGGAGCTGAGGCTGACGTCCCACATGTCGATGCTGTCCAGCATCCGGGCGAAGTTCATCGAGGCCGCGGGGTAGTCGCGCTGGTCCAGGCCCATCTTCTTCAGCGGGGTGCCGTGGTGGGTCTGGATGTAGGTCTGGTCGGGGCGCTTGACCACGTCCCCGGACCAGCTGGCGTTGGTGACCAGGAACTCGGCCCGGGCCATCAGCTCCCAGTAGCCGCGGGATCCGACCACCACGGTCGGTACGCCCTTGGGGGCGAGCTGGGCGGCCTCCTTGTTGAGCACCCAGACTCCGCGCATGCCCGGGGCGACTTCCTGGGCCTTCCGGTAGATCGCCTCGGGGTTGCAGGCGATCGAACGGTTCCAGTACGCCTGGTAGGCGACCAGCCCCTTCTCGACGGGACGGCGCAGATTCGCCAGGTAGATCGCCCGCATCGCCCGGCGCGCGGTGTTGTTGCGGCGCCGGCGCAGCTGCTTGCGCCCCTTGAGCGCGGTGGCGCCGGCCCGCTCCACGGCACGGAAGCGCAGGTAGGAACCCTGCTCCAGGGCTGCGGCGCGGAGCCCGTCGGCCTCGGCGGGCCGGGTCCACCCGGCCGGGCGCACGGCCCGGAGCGCCTCGGCGGCGGCGGTCAGGAAGGCGCGGCGCGGGGCGTCGGGGGTCTCCCGCGAGCGCCCCATGGTCGACAGCGCGGCCAGGAACATCCCGTCGTACAGCGCCGAGGCCAGCGCCTTCCGCTGCTCCTCGGTGCCGACCGCGCGGCCGTCCGGGGCGGCGAAAGACTCCAGCACCTGCCGGTAGCCCTGCACCACGCGCAGGCCGTCGCCGAGCACCGCGTCCGTCCAGCGGCCGACCGGGCGGCGGCGCAGCCGCTGGACGCAGATCGCGTCGAGGGCGCCGACGGTGCGCGCGGCCAGCAGGGTCCGCTCGGCCGACACCAGGGCCGGACCGGAGGCCGCCTGCGCGGCGTGGAAGTCCCGGCGCAGGACCCGGTTCCAGAGCAGCGGGGTGACCCGGACCACCTCCGGTGCGGCGGCGGTGGCGAACACGCCGTCCGTCTGCTGGTCGAGCTCGGCCAGCAGTTCGGCGTCCTCGCTGGCGTCGATCCGGCCCAGCCAGTCCCGGTGCTCGTGGTCGAAGAGCAGGACCTCGGGGGAGCCCAGTTCGGTCAGCCGCTCGTCCAGCGCCTCCAGGGCCCCGGGCATCAGCAGCACGTCGCGGTCGAGCAGCAGCAGGTACTCGCCCCCGGCCCGGGCGGCGCCCAGGTCGCGCTCCGCGGAGAGCTCGTCGTCCGCCGGTGCGCCGTCCGTCCGCTGCACCCTGACCAGCCTGGGGTCCCGCTGCGCGTACTCGTCGATCAGGACCGCCGCGTCGCCGCCGGATGCGCTGCCCACAACAATCAGCTCCAGGTCGGGGAAGACCTGGGTCAGTACGGAGTCGAGGACGTCACGCAGGTAGGCGGCGTCCTCGGTGTGGGGTACTACGATGCTGAAGCGGGGCATGATCATCCATCAGATCAGTGGGCGCGGACCTGGTTCCAAGTGCCGGGTAAGAGTCACTTGCAACGTTCTGTGCCCCTACCGTTCCTCGATTCCACCCCTGACGTTAATCGATCGCTGTTCTTCAAGTCTATTTGGGTTTGGTCAATCTCTTAACAAAGCGATCAGCCTGCGTTCACCTTGACACACTGCCGAAGCGGAAGCGCCGGAGCGGCCGCCAGACCCCGTCCGCGCCCCGTCGGTACAGGCTGAAGCCGGGGACGGTGAAGTCGGCCCGATAGCCCCTGAGCTCGGCGAGAGCCTTGTCCAGGGCGGACGGCTCCACCCCGTGAGCCACCGTCACATGCGGGTGGTAAGGGAAGTTCAGCTCCCTGGCCAGCACGCCGGAGCGGACCGAGGCCTCCACCTCGCGGCACTCGCGCACTCCGTCCTCGACCCGGACATATACCACCGGCGAGATCGGCCGAAAACTGCCGCTCCCGTGCAGCAGCACCCGGAACGGCCGGTGCCCGGCCGCCGCGGCGGCCAGGTGCTCCTCGATCCGCCCCAGCGCGTCCACGGCTACCTCGGTCGGCGGCAGCAGGGTGATGTGCGTCGGTATCGCCCGCGCCAGCGGATCGCCGTAGCCGGCGCGGGCGTCCTGGATCTCGGCGGCCCACGGCTCGGGGACCGCTACCGACACGCCGATCACGGTCCTCCCCGGCCCTGCGGCCGGCATGGGGCTGCTCGTCATCTCAGTGCTTCTCAGCGCTTCTCAGTTCGTCTCGGGCTTCTCGGTCCGTCTCGGTGCGTCTCGGGCTCTTCCGGGCACCCCGGGCTTTTCCGGGTGCCTCGCGGCCGCTCAGTGCTTCGCCGGGAGGAAGCCGATCCGGTCGTACACCGTCGCCAGCGTCTCCGAGGCAACCGCGCGGGCCTTCTCGGCGCCGCGGGCCAGCACCGCGTCCAGGGCGTCCGGGTCGTCCAGGTAGGCGCTGGTTCGGCGCTGGATGGGGGCGACCCACTCGCCGAACGCGTCGGCGAGCTCGGTCTTCAGCGCGCCGTACATTTTGCCCTCGAAGTGATCCACCAGTTCGGCCACGGAACGGCCGCTGATCGCGGAGTAGATGCTCAGCAGGTTGGAGACGCCCGGCTTCTCCTTCTCGTCGAAGGAGACCACGGTCCCGGTGTCGGTGACCGCGCTGCGGAACTTCTTGGCGCTCACCTTCGGGTCGTCCAGCAGGTTGACCAGGCCCTTGGCGGAGGAGGCCGACTTGCTCATCTTCGCCGTCGGGTCCTGGAGGTCGTAGACCTTGGCGGTCTCCTTGAGGATGTACGGGCTGGGCACGGTGAAGGTCGGCTCGGGGCCGTAGCGGTGGTTGAAGCGCTCCGCCAGGTCGCGGGTCAGCTCGACGTGCTGCCGCTGGTCCTCGCCCACCGGCACCTGGTTCGCCTGGTACAGCAGGATGTCGGCGACCTGCAGGATCGGGTAGGTGAAGAGCCCGACCGAGGTGCGGTCGGTGCCCTGCTTGGCGGACTTGTCCTTGAACTGGGTCATCCGGGCCGCCTCGCCGAAGCCGGCCATGCAGTTCATCACCCAGGCGAGCTGCGCGTGCTCGGGCACGTGCGACTGCACGAAGAGGGTGCAGCGCTCCGGGTCGAGCCCCGCTCCGAGCAGCTGCGCCACCGACGCCCTGGTGTTCGCCCGGAGCGCCTCCGGGTCCTGGTCCACGGTGATCGCGTGCAGGTCCACGACCATGTAGAAGGCGTCGTGGGAATCCTGCAGGGCCACCCACTGGCGCACCGCGCCGAGGTAATTGCCCAGGTGGAACGAGCCTGAGGTGGGCTGGATGCCGGAGAGGACGCGGGGGCGATGGGTGACCATGCGGCCCATTCTCTCAGCAAGCCGTACCCACTCCGTGCCGCACACCGTTGATCGGTTGACCGTCAACAGCAGCGCTGGCCGTCGCAGAAGCGGAGCCGCACCCGTGCCACCACCCGACGTGAGCATCATCACCCCGGTCCACAACACCGGTGGCTACCTGAGGCGCTGGTTCGACTCCCTGCTGGCGCAGTCCATCGGCGTCGGAAGGATCGAGGTCGTCGCGGTGGACGACGGCTCCGGCGACGACAGCGCCCGGCAGCTGGACCGGCTCGCGGCCGAGCACCCCGGCCTGCTCACCGTGGTCCGGCTCCCCGAGCGCGGCGGCCCGGCCCGGGCCCGCAACCGCGCGCTGGAGCTGGCCACCGGGCGCTACCTCTACTTCGTCGACTCCGACGACTACCTCGGACCCGAGGCGCTGGAACGCAGCGTCGGCTTCGCCGACGAGCACGGCTCCGACGTGGTGCTGGCCCGGATGGTCGGCGAGAGCGGACGCAAGGTCGCCCAGTGGCTCTACCAGGAGACAGTGGTGGACGAGCCGTTCCCCGGGCCGCTGCTGCCCTGGTCGCTCAATGTGACCAAGCTCTACCGGCACGAGCTGGTGCGGCGCTACCGGCTGCGCTTCCCGGAGGAGCTGCCGGTCTTCAGCGACCAGCCCTTCGCCCTGGAGGCCTACGCGCGGGCCGGACGCATCTCGGTCTACTCCGACTACCCCTGCTACCACCTGACCCGCCGTGACGACGGGAGCAACATCACCCTCACCGCCGACCCGGAGGACCGGCTGCGCGCCATCGAGGCCATCATGGCCACCGCCGTCGCCTTCACCGAACCGGGCCGGGGACGGGCCGAGTGCTTCCGGCGGCACCTCCAGTGGGAGCTGCTGCCGCTGGTCGGCCGCCCGGTGCTGGCGCTGGACCCGGCGGTGCGGCGGCGGCTGCTGCGCGGCGCCGAGCGGCTGCTGGCACGGCACGCCGGGGACTGGACCGGCGAAGGCCTGGTCGGCAGTCAGCTGCTGCGGGCCCGGCTGCTGCAGGACGGGCTGCCGGACGACTACCTGGAGCTGCTGCGGTACGAGGCGGAGCACGGCACCACACCCCCGCCGGCCCGGGTGACCGGCGTCGGCTGGCAGCGCACGGACGGGCCGGCGCTGACGCTGTCGGCGGTGGGCCGCGGATCGCTGCAGGCCCGCCTGGAGCAACTGTCCGGGGCGCGGCGCCCCGAGCCGCCGCAGGACCCCCGGTCGGCCGGCGGCGCGCTGCTGGAACACACCGTCAGCCTGCCGCTGGCCGAACTGCTCCCGCGCCGCGGGCCCGTGGCGGGCAGCTGGTCGGTGCGCCTGGACGCCGCGTACGAGGGGCCGCCGGTCCGCCTGCCCGTCCCCGCGCCGAGCGCGCCGCTGCCGTCGCAGCGGGTGTGGCGCCGCGGGCTGCCCTACCTGGCCAGCGCCGGGGCCGGACCGGACGGCGCACTGGCGCTGGTGCTGGCGCGGGAGCGGGTCAGTCTCCGGCGGGCTGCCCACTGGCCGCTGCGCCGGGCCCGGACCCGGCTGGGGGCGCTGCTGCCGGCCCAGCGGAGGGGCTCGGAGCCGTCCGGCTCACCGTGACCCGGTCCACCCTGCGGCCGTCCAGCGCCGCGACGGCCAGCCGGTAGCCCGCGCCGACCTCCACCTGCTCGCCGGGTTCGGGCAGGTGCCCCAGCACGGACACCACGAAGCCGGCCACCGTCTCGTACGGCCCCTCCGGCAGCTCGACGCCGGTCTCCTCGGTGAAGTCGGCGAGGTTGAGCAGCCCGTCCACCTCGATGCTGCCGCCGGCGAGCCTGCGGGTGGTGCTGACCTCCTGGGAGTCGTACTCGTCCCTGATCTCCCCGATGACCTCCTCGACCAGGTCCTCCAGCGAGACGATCCCGGCGGTGCCGCCGTACTCGTCCACCACGATCGCCAGGTGGTGCCCCTCGTCGCGCATCTCCGACATCGACGGCAGCACCCTCTTGGTCGCGGGCAGCAGCTTCACCGGACGGGCCAGGTCGCGCACCGTCTGCGCGCCGCCGGCCTCCTGGTAGAGGTCGCGGACGTGCACGAAGCCCACCACCGCGTCGTAGGAGCCGTCCACCACCGGGTAGCGGGAGTGCGGATAGCGGTTGATCTCCTGCCGCACCTCCTCCAGCCGGCGGGCGGCGTCCAGGAAGGTCACCTCGGTGCGCGGCACCATCACCTCGCGCAGCTGCCGTTCCCCGGCGGCGAAGACGTCGCCGATCAGCCGCCGCTCGTCGCTGCTCAGCTCGGTGTTGGAGGCGACCAGGCCGCGGAGCTCCTCCGAGCTCATGGCGTTGCGTCCGGCACCGGGGTCGCCGCCCAGCAGTCGCACCATCAGATTGGTGGAGCGCGACAGCAGCCAGATCACCGGGCGCAGCACCACCGAGATGAAGTCCACCAGCGGCGCCGCGAGCAGGGCGATGGACTCCGCCCGCTGCAGCCCTATCCGCTTGGGCGTCAGCTCGCCCAGCACCAGCGACACATAGGAGATCAGCAGGGTCAGCCCCACCAGCGAGACGGCGTCGGCGACGCCCTTGCTCAGCCCCATTCCGGTGAAGAGCGGCGCCACCTTGACGGCCAGGGTGTCGGCGCCGAACGCCGCCGACAGAAACCCCATGCAGGTCACCCCGACCTGCACCGCGGCCAGGAACCGGTTCGGATCCCCGGCCAGGTGCGCCGCGCGGACGCCCCGCTTGGTGCCGCGCTCGGCCAGCGCCTGGATCTGGCCCTCCCGGAGGGAGATCAGCGAGATCTCGGCGACATTGAAGATTCCACCGATGACGATGAAGACCAGGACGAGCCCGGCGTCCTGCAGGGTTGTGCTCACGCCGTGCAGTTTATGGCCCTGCAAAGCGCGGTTCCCCGCGCCCCTTTTCAGGGCGCGGGGAACCGCTGGATCAACAGCGTGCGCAACATCGACCCCGCAGCGGGTCAGATCAGGCCGAGCCCGGCCACCGCGTCCCGCTCCTCGATCAGCTCGGCGACGGACGCGTCGATCCGCGCGCGCGAGAAGTCGTTGATGTCCAGCCCCTGGACGATCTCGAACCTGCCGTTCTTCGCGGTGACCGGGAAGGACGAGATGATCCCCTCCGGCACGCCGTAGGAACCGTCGGAGACGACGCCCGCGGAGGTCCAGTCACCCTCCGCGGTGCCGTTGGTCCAGGTGAAGACGTGGTCGATCGCCGCGTTGGCCGCGGACGCCGCGGACGAGGCGCCCCGCGCGTCGATGATGGCCGCGCCCCGCTTGGCCACGGTCGGGATGAAGGTGTCCGACAGCCAGGCGTCGTCGGAGACGGCCTTGGCGGCGTTCTCACCGTTGACCTCGGCGTGGAAGACGTCGGGGTACTGGGTCGCGGAGTGGTTGCCCCAGATCGTCAGCTTCTTGATCTCGGAGACCGGGACGCCGAGCTTCTTGGCCAGCTGCGCGACCGCGCGGTTGTGGTCCAGGCGGGTCATCGCGGTGAAGCGGTCCGCCGGTACGTCGGGGGCGTTCCGCTGGGCGATCAGCGCGTTGGTGTTGGCCGGGTTGCCGACGACCAGCACCCGGATGTCGTCCGCGGCGTGGTCGTTGACGGCCTTGCCCTGCGGGCCGAAGATCCCGCCGTTGGCGGAGAGCAGGTCGCCCCGCTCCATGCCGGCTGTGCGCGGGCGGGCGCCCACGAGCAGGCCGACGTTGGCGCCCTCGAAGCCCTTGTTCGGGTCGTCGAAGATGTCGATGCCGGCGAGCAGCGGGAAGGCGCAGTCGTCGAGCTCCATCGCGGTGCCCTCGGCGGCCTTGACGCCCTGCGGGATCTCCAGCAGGCGCAGCTTCACCGGCACGTCGGGGCCGAGGAGGTGGCCGGAGGCGATGCGGAAGAGCAGCGCGTAGCCGATCTGTCCGGCCGCGCCGGTGACGGTGACGTTGACGGGAGTGCGGGTCATGAGTGACGTCTCCTGCTGGTGCCGATGCCTTGGGTGGTCAGGGCTTCTTTCGAGTCTTCGGAGCACCTGATCGATCTCTTGACTTCAAGAGACCGCTGACAGGCTATCCCAGGAGAGCCGCTCCTGGTGACGCCCCGGCGGACCTCCCGGGGCGTCCTTCGTCACGTTTGCCACACGCCTATACCGATTCAGCATAAGTCCAGCTCAAACCGGCATTTCAAGCCCGCGCCCGGACGTCAGCCCTGGGCGCGGCCGAAGAACCGGGCGATGTCGTTGACGAACGGCAGTGTGATCACCGGATTGGGTTCCGAGGCCAGCGCCAGCACCACGATGGCCACCCCGAGCACCCCCATCACCAGCACGTCGGTGAACCGGCTGCGCACCGCCAGCATCCCCACCTCGGGGAGCGCGATCCGCAGCGCGCAGCCCAGCAGCAGCCCCGCGCCGATGGTGATCACGCCGGGGCGGAAGGCGTTGAGCGCGGTCACCGCGAGCCCCACCGCGACCAGGGTGAGCACCACGACTATCGGCCACTGCCGGACCGGGACCGGATGGCTGCGGTCGGCCGCGGCGGCGGAACCCTCGGGCGGGAAGGTCCCGCCGGTGGGGTCGGCGCGGCGCCGGGAGACCGGCGAGACCGCCGCTGCCGCCACCGCCACCACCTCTGCGGCCTGCTCGGCCGCCGTCTCCGTCGGCCCGGCGCCGTGCTGCAGCCCGGCGCCGTGCTTGGGCCCCGCGGGGCGCTCCGGCCCGGACTCAGCCCGCGGCACGCTCGGCCGCCTCGACCACGTTGCTGAGCAGCATCGCCCGGGTCATCGGCCCGACCCCGCCCGGATTGGGCGAGAGCCAGCCGGCCACCTCGGCCACGCCGGGGTGCACGTCGCCCAGCAGCTTGCCGTCCTCGTCGCGGCTGACGCCGACGTCCAGCACGGCCGCGCCGGGGCGCACGTCCTCGGGCTTGATCAGGTGGGTCACCCCGGCGGCGGCGACGACGATGTCGGCCTCGCGCAGGTGCGCGGACAGGTCGCGGGTGCCGGTGTGGGTGAGGGTGACGGTCGCGTTCTCGCTGCGACGGGTCAGCAGCAGCCCGATCGAGCGGCCCACCGTGACGCCGCGCCCGACCACGACCACATGCGCGCCCCTGGTCGCCACCCCGTGCCGGTGCAGCAGCTCGACGATGCCGTTCGGGGTGCAGGGCAGCGGCGCGTCGATGCCCAGGACCAGCCGGCCCAGGCTCATCGGGTGCAGGCCGTCGGCATCCTTGGCCGGGTCCATCAGCTCCAGCACCCGCTTCTCGTCCAGCCCCTTGGGCAGCGGCAGCTGGACGATGTAGCCGGTGCAGGCCGGGTCGGCGTTGAGTTCGCGGACGACCTCCTCGACATCGCTCTGGGTGGCGTCGGCGGGCAGCTCGCGCTGGATGCTGGCGATGCCCACCTGGGCGCAGTCCCGGTGCTTGCCGCGGACGTAGGAGTGGCTTCCGGGGTCGTCGCCGACCAGGACGGTGCCGAGGCCGGGCTGGACACCCCTGGCCTTCAGGGCTTCGATCCGTACGGCGAGCTCGGACTTGATCGCGGCGGCGGTGGCCTTGCCATCGAGAATCTGGGCGGTCATGGCCCCATTCTCGCGGATCGCGGCGGCAGCTCGTTACCCAGCCGGTTCATGGTCCGTACCCGGCGGAGCACGGGGATCCGGTTGCAGATCCGCCACAAGTGTGTGGAGGCGCGTGAAGTGGCTGGACAGCGCGGCACCGGACCGGAACGATGGGCTCGGCAATGTGGTCCGCCCTGATGTCCTGTCACCGCTGACAGCGGCATCGGGAGGCGGTCGGAACTCGGGGGAGACAGTGCGCGGTCAGCAAGAGTCGCCAGTGACGTCCCATCAGTGGACCCAGGCGACTTGTACCAGTCGGCGAGGCCCTGCCCCGGCATTCGCACACATCACACATCGCACTGTCATACCCATCCGATAATCTCGCCGCGTTCTCACCCGTACGGCCCGTGCCTGCGGTGTCCCGGAGCGTGCACCCATACGCGTTGAAGAGATTCAGCACCCTTCCTGCCCGGAGGCAATCCGTGTCCTATCCTCCCGATCCCAACAACCCCTACGGCCAGCCGCAGCAGCCCCCGCAGCAGCCGGGCTACGGCTACCCGCAGCAGGCGCCGCAGGGCGTCCCGCCGCAGCAGCCCGGCTACGGCTACCCGCAGGGCCAGCCCCAGCAGCCTCCGCAGCAGCCCCAGTACGGCTACCCGCAGCAGCCCCCGGTCCCGCCGCAGCCGGAGTACGGCTACCAGCAGCAGCCGCAGCCCGGATACGACCCCAACGCCTACGGCTACCAGCCGCAGCCGGTTCCGGGCGTGGCCCAGGGCGCCTCGGGCTATGTGACCATCCCCACCGGGACCTTCCAGATCGCGTCCTACGGCGCGCGCTTCGGTGCGCGACTCCTGGACATGGTCTTCGTCTTCGTGATCTACCTGGTGGTCTACTTCGCGGTGATCGCCGCAGTGGTCAGCTCCTCCAACGGCGGCGGCCTCAGCGGGGCCGGCTTCGGCGCCATCATCCTGGTCGAGCTGTTCTTCTACGTGATGCTGCTGGCCTGGGACGTCGCCTTCGTGTCCTGGAAGGGCGCGACCCCCGGCAAGATGATCCTCGGCCTGCTGATCGTGGACGAGCGCACCGGCGTCAAGCCCAGCTTCGGCGGCGCGCTGGCCCGCTGGGGCTTCCCGCTCGGCCTCGGCCTGTTCACCTGCGGCATCGGCGCGCTGCTGGTCTACATCTCGCCGTTCTTCGACAACACCGGCAAGCTCCGCGGCTGGCACGACCGGGCCGCGAACACCCTGGTCATCAAGCCCTGACCAGGACGGACCGAGGCCCGCTGCTCCCCCGTTCGGGGCGGGAGCAGCGGGCCTCCGCGTTGTGCGGGCGACTCAGTGGAAGAAGTGCCGGGTCCCGGTCAGGTACATCGTCACCCCGGCGGCCTTGGCCGCCTCGATCACCTGGTCGTCGCGGATCGATCCGCCCGGCTGGACCACGGCCTTGACGCCCGCGGCGAGCAGGATCTCCAGGCCGTCCGGGAACGGGAAGAACGCGTCCGACGCGGCGTAGGAGCCGGCCGCCCGCTCGCCGGCCCGCTCGACCGCGAGCCTGGCCGAGTCCACCCGGTTGACCTGGCCCATGCCGACGCCCACCGAGGCGCCGCCCGAAGCCAGCAGGATCGCATTGGACTTGACGGCCCGGCAGGCGCGCCAGGCGAAGGACAGCTCGGCCAGCTCCTCCGGTGAGAGCGCGTCGCCGGTGGCCAGGGTCCAGGTCGACGGGTCGTCACCGGCCGCGTCGATCCGGTCGGCCTGCTGCAGCAGCACCCCGCCGGTGACCGCGCGCGTCTCGATCGGCGCCGCGGCGGGGGTCCCGCGGAGCACCCGGATGTTCTTCTTCTGCGCCAGCACCTCGACGGCGCCGTCCGCGTAGGAGGGGGCGAAGACGACCTCGGTGAAGATCGGCGCGATCTGCTCCGCCAGCTCCACGGTGACCTCGCGGTTCACCGCGATGACGCCGCCGTAGGCAGAGACGGGGTCGCAGGCGTGGGCCTTGCGGTGCGCCTCGGCGACGTCCGCGCCGACCGCGATGCCGCAGGGGTTGGCGTGCTTGATGATCGCGACGCAGGGCCGGTCCTGGTCGTAGGCGGCGCGGACGGCGGCGTCGGTGTCGGCGTAGTTGTTGTACGACATCTCCTTGCCGTGCAACTGCTCCGCCGCGGCGAGGCCGGTTCCGCTGCCGTCCACGTAGAGCGCGGCGGCCTGGTGCGGGTTCTCGCCGTAGCGCAGCACGTTCTCGCGCTCCCAGGTGGCGCCGAGGAAGGCCGGGAACGCCTCGTCGTCGGAGGGGGCGTAGTCGCTCGCGAACCAGGAGGCTACTGCCACGTCGTAGGCGGCGGTGTGGGCGAAGGCCTCACCGGCCAGCCGCTTGCGGGTGGCCAGGTCGAAGCCGCCGGCCGTGGCGGCGGCGAGGACGTCGGCGTAGCGGGTCGGGGAGGTGACCACGGCGACCGAGGGGTGGTTCTTGGCGGCGGCGCGGACCATGCTGGGGCCGCCGATGTCGATCTGCTCCACGCACTCGTCCGGACTGGCGCCGGAGGCGACGGTGGCCTTGAACGGGTAGAGGTTGACCACCACCAGGTCGAACGGGGCGACGCCCAGCTCGGCCAGCTGCTCCCGGTGCGAGGGCAGCCGCAGGTCGGCCAGGATCCCGGCGTGCACCCGCGGGTGCAGGGTCTTGACCCGGCCGTCCAGGCACTCGGGGAAGCCGGTCAGCTCCTCGACCGGGGTGACCGGGACGCCGGCCGCGGCGATCCGGGCCGCGGTGGAGCCGGTGGACACCAGCTCGACACCGGCGGCGTGCAGGCCCTGCGCCAGCTCCTCCAGCCCGGTCTTGTCGTAGACGCTGACGAGGGCGCGGCGGAGCGGCCGCACGTCTTCGGAGATGGGAGCCGCTGCGGTGGGCGCGGGCGGGGTGCTGCCGGAGCTCATTGCTGGTCCTTCGCTTCGGTGAGTGCGCTTCGGTGAGTCGCTTCGGTGAGTGGTGGTCAGGAGTGTGCGGGGAGGGGGAGGACGCGGCGTCCCTGGACCCGGTGGCCCTCGCGGGCCAGCCGGCCGACGGCCTCGACGAGCAGTCCGCGCTCGACGGCCTTGATGCGCTCGTGCAGCGCCTCGCCGCCGTCCTGGTGGTCGGCGTCGGTGACCTCGACCACGCCCTGGGAGATGATCGGGCCGGTGTCCACGCCCTCGTCGACCAGGTGCACGGTGCAGCCGGTGACCTTCACGCCGTAGGCGAGCGCGTCCCGCACGCCGTGCCCCCCCGGGAAGGCGGGGAGCAGCGCGGGGTGGGTGTTGACGATGCGGCCCTCGAAGCGGCGCATGAAGCCGCCGCCGAGGATCTTCATGAAGCCGGCGGTGACCACCAGGTCGGGCGTGTACGCGGCGGTGGCCGCGGTCAGCGCCGCGTCCCAGTCGGTGCGCTCGGCGAAGTCCTTCACCCGGAGCACGAAGGTGGGCAGGCCGGCCGCCTCGGCCCGCTCCAGGCCGGCGATGCCGTCCCGGTCGGCGCCGACGGCGGTGACCACCGCTCCGTAGGCCGGGTCCGCGCAGGCCTCGATCAGGGCCTGCAGATTGGTGCCGGACCCGGAGACCAGGACGACGAGGCGCGCGGGCGCGGCAGGTGCGGCGTAGTCGGAGGCAGGGGTGTCGGGGTACGCCAAAACACGATCCTCACGTCACGGCGTGCGGCGCGAAGCGCCACGCTGCTAGGGCGGTGGTGGGAGACGGTATTAGGTGCGGCGCGAAGCGCCACGCTGCAAGGGCGGTGGTGGGAGACGGTATTAGGTGCGGCGCGAAGCGCCACGCTGCAAGGGCGGTGGTGGGAGACGGGCGGGCGGGCAGGCACGGGGTGTCATCTCGTGACCGGCATCCGTGTCCGCCGAAGGGGCCGACCAGGAACCCACAGGGGCCGCCGGTCGTCAGCAACGATACCGGGCCCCGACAGCGGCCTCGCACTCGTGGTCGACGATCATGGGGTGGGGACGCGCCAGAGCTGGGTACGTAGTGAGAGGGTGTCCCCACAGAGGGACAGCGGGAAAGCGGCCCAGAGGCAGGAGTACGGCGAAGACCATGGTCCACACATCGGACAGCGGCACACCCCCCGAGGGGCCCCGCGACCCCTTCGCCCCGCCGTCCAAGGACGCGCCGGACCGCCCCTGGCAGCCCCGCAGGCCCCAGCAGCACGCCGACCGTCCCGAGCACCCCGAGCACCCCCGGCACGATCACCACGACCAGCGCGGCTGGGCGAAGGAGACGCCGCCGGAGGGGCAGCAGGGCGAGCCCGAGGACGCCCCGCAGGAGGGTCGGCCGCCGCGCCCCCAGGTGCCGCCGCCGCACCCCTGGAGCCCCGGCTACCAGGGCCAGCAGCCGCCGCACCTGCCCTACAGCCCGGCCCCGCAGGCCCCCCGTTTCGACCCGAGCGACCCGGTCCAGCGCCGGGCCCGCTACGCGCTGCTCAGCGGCATGTGGGGGATCTTCTTCCTGATCCTCGGCGTTCCCTACCTCACCCTGCTGCTGGCGTCGCTGGCGCTGTACTGGTCGATCAGCTCGCTGCGCGGCACGGCCAAGACGCCGGCCTCGGCCCTGGACGGCAGCGCGGGCTCCCCGGCCGGCCAGGCTCCGGGCACTCCCCAGGCCCCGGGCGCACCGGGCGCGCCGCCCGTGCCCCCCGGGTACGGGCCGCCGGTCTACCGCCCCGGGTTCGTCTCCCCGTACCAGACCCGGCCCCAGGTCCCGGCCGCGATGGGCGGGCTGATCGCCGCCATCGTCGGGCTGGCGATGGTCGCCACCGTGTTCGGCGTGCAGCTGTACTACAAGAGCTTCTACGACTGCCAGAACAACGCCCTCACCAAGGCCGCCTACAACAGTTGCGCCACCACGGTGACGCCGAAGCCTCCGCAGTGGCTGGTGCAGATCGGCGGCTGAGCAGCAGTCGCACCAGCAGCGCGCCGGGCACCCCGACGGCCGCCCAGCCCAGCGCGGCCAGCCCGGTCCACCACGGGGAGGGTCCGACGGCGGCGAGCGCGTGGGTGCCCAGCGAACCGCCTGAGACGGCGGCGCACAGCCCCGCCAGCACGGCGGTGCCGACAGCGGCGATCAG
Organism: Streptacidiphilus carbonis; assembly: GCF_000787775.1. Lineage (GTDB taxonomy): Bacteria > Actinomycetota > Actinomycetes > Streptomycetales > Streptomycetaceae > Streptacidiphilus > Streptacidiphilus carbonis. Next base: position 14,885 of record NZ_BBPM01000018.1, read on the forward strand.
GGCGACCCCCGCAGTGGCGGTCAGCCGCCAGCCGTGGCACTCCGCCGCCCGGCCCACACAGCCGGACACCGCGGCGCCGGACACCACCGGGAGGGCCAGCAGCAGCCACGCGGCCGACCCTCCCCCGCTTGTCGGCACCGCCGTGAGCAGCGGGAACGCCGGCGGGGCGGTGGTGGCCGCGACCGTCAGCGGAGCCAGTCGGCCGCCCAGCGCGAACCCCGGACCCAGCGCGTAGGCGGCGGCCCAGACCGCGCCGTTGGGCAGCAGCGTGACGCAGAGCAGCAGCAGCGCCAGCCGTCCGGCCAGATCCGGGGCGGTCTGCGCGGCCAGAGCGCCCGCGGCGCCGAAGTTCAGCAGCAGGGCGAGCGTCAGCACGGCCGCACCGGCGCCCAGCAGCGCGACGGCACCGCACAGGGCGGCCCGAACCGCCACGGCCGAGCCGCCGGGCGCGCGGAGGGCGTTCCACCGGCCCGCCCCGACGTCGGTGTCGTCCGGGTCGAGGTCCAGGTCGAAGTCCAGGTCCGGGTCCGGGCTGGGCCCCGGGAACGGGTAGGGGCCCGAATCGGATCGGCGGGCCCGGCCGGGGAGCCGGAACCAGGCCGGGAGCTGCTCCCGCGAGGGGGGCTGCGCCCAGCCGGGGAGGCGGAACCAGGCCGGTGCACCGGCCTGCCGCGGCCATCCGCCGCCGCGGCGGACGCCCACCGCGGCGACCGGGAGGGCCAGCAGCGCCGTGCGGAGGAGGGCGCCGAGCGGGTCGGCCGCGCGCAGGCCGCCCGGGGCGTCGGCCGAGGCCGCGACCACCATGCCCAGGGCGGCCAGCAGGTAGCCCGCCGCCAGGCCGAGCAGCGCGGAACCGGCACGGCCCGATCCGGCCTCCTCCTCGGCCGCACGCTCCGGGTCGTCGTGGAACTCGTCCGCCTCATCCTCGACGGAGTCCTCGCGGGGAACGCCGGCCCGCACCGCGGCCCGGTACAACGGCACCAGCACCAGCACCGTCACCAGCAGCGGCGGTACCGCCAGCGGCGCGCCGCCGGGACGCAGCAGTTCCGCGCCCTGCGCCAGCAGCCACAGGCAGGCGGCCAGGTGCAGCGCCCCGCCGGGCCCGTCCTGGACGTAGGGGGTCACGATCCAGAGCAGGAACAACGGGACCGCCAGCCCGGCGAAGCCCAGGCCGGCCGCTGCCGCGCCGCCGACCAGCCCGGTCCTGAGCGCCGCCGGGTCGCTGACGCGCCGCGCCGAGGCGGGACGCAGCCGCTCCATCAAGAAGGCCATGCCCCACCATGCTCCGGGCACCACCCGTTTTGACCAACGACATGGCAGATACAGCTGTTTCGCCAAAGAATTCCTATATGTCTCTCATCAGCTCTGCTGATCAGTCGGAATGCTTCGAGGCGCTCTACCGCGACAGCTACCGGCGACTGACCCGGCAGACCTATCTGCTGGTCGGCCACCGCCACCGCGCGGCCCACTGCGTACGGAGGGCCTTCCAGCTCGCCTGGAAGGAGTGGGACGCGGTGTCCGCGGACTCCTCGCCCGAGGGCTGGATCCGCGCCGCCGCCTTCGATCTCGCACTGTCCCCCTGGCACCGCAACCCGCTGCGCCACCCCGCCGCGGCCGATCAGCTGACCAGGGACGACCGCACGCTGCTGACGGCACTGCTGCACCTGCCCCGGGCCCAGCGCCGGGCCGTCGTGCTGCACGACGCCCTGGGGCTGGACTGGGCGCAGACCGCCGCCGAGGTCGAGTCCAGCACTCCGGCCGCCTACGGCCGGGTGGTCCGCGCCCGACTCGGGCTGGCACGGATGGCACCCGCCGTCGCCGGTACGGACGCACGGCGGCGCGGTTTCGGCCGCGAGCTGGGCGTGCTGCTGCGCGGCGCCGCGGTCCGCGGCTGCCCGCTGCCGCCGGTGCCGTCACCGGGCCTGGTCCGGCAGCGCTCCCGGCTGCACGAGCGCGGGGTGACCGCGGCGGCCGGGGTGCTGACCCTCGGCATGGCCGGCGCGCTGGCCGCCGGCGCCATGGTGGGGACGCCCTGGCATCCGCCGACGATTCCGTTCATCGCCTACCACTCGGCGAACCGGGTGGCGGCCGACTCGGTGCAGGGCGCGCTGACCGGGCCGGGCCAGGAGCGGGCCCCGGCGGTCCAGGACATGCCGGCCCCGGATCCGGCTCCGAGGACGGCCCCGGGCCCCGCTCCTGCTCTCGCCCCCGCTCCGGTGCCGGCCACGGCCGTACTGCCGGACCTGTCGTTGTTCACCGCGGCCACGGCGAGGACGGGTCAGCTTCCGGCACGGCTGACGGCCGCTCCGCCGTCCGGGTACGGGGCGCCGGCCCGACCGCTCGCCGAGGGGCTGCTGCTCCCTCCGCCGCCGGCCGGACCCGCCGCGGCGGACCGCGCCGCGGCACACTCCGCGGCGCACCGCTCGATGCACCGGCCGTCGCTGCCCAACACCCTGTGCCGACTGTTCGCGCTGCCGTGCCACCGGCACCACTGACGCACCGTCACCAGCACGGCAGACACCAGCACGGCAGAGCGCCCCGCACCGGACGGATCCGGTCCGGGGCGCTCGTTGCGGCGGGTGCTTACTTGCCGATCAGCTCACGGGCCAGGCGGGCGGTCTCGGACGGCGTCTTGCCGACCTTGACGCCGGCGGCCTCGAGGGCCTCCTTCTTCGCCTGCGCGGTGCCGGAGGAGCCGGAGACGATGGCGCCGGCGTGGCCCATGGTCTTGCCCTCGGGCGCGGTGAAGCCGGCCACGTAGCCGACGACCGGCTTGGTGATGTGCTCGGCGATGTAGGCCGCGGCACGCTCCTCCGCGTCGCCGCCGATCTCGCCGATCATCACGATCAGGTCGGTGTCGGCGTCGTCCTGGAAGGCCTGCAGCGCGTCGATGTGCGTGGTGCCGATGATCGGGTCGCCACCGATGCCGACGGCGGACGAGAAGCCGATGTCGCGCAGCTCGTACATCATCTGGTAGGTCAGGGTGCCCGACTTGGACACCAGACCGATCCGGCCCGGCTTGGTGATGTCGCCGGGGATGATGCCCGCGTTGGACTGGCCGGGGGTGATCAGGCCGGGGCAGTTCGGGCCGATGATCCGGGTCTTGTTGCCCTTCTCGCCGGCGTGGGCCCAGAAGGACGCGGAGTCGTGGACCGCGATGCCCTCGGTGATCACGACCGCCAGCGGGATCTCGGCGTCGATCGCCTCGATCACGGCGGCCTTGGCGAAGGCCGGCGGCACGAAGATGACGGAGACGTCGGCGCCGGTCTTCTCGATCGCCTCGGCGACCGAGCCGAACACCGGCACGTCGGTGCCGTCGAAGTCGACACTGGTGCCGGCCTTGCGCGGGTTCACGCCGCCGACGATGTTGGTGCCGTCGGCGAGCATGAGGCGGGTGTGCCTCATACCGGTGGCACCGGTCATCCCCTGGACGATGACCTTGCTTTCCTTGGTGAGGAAGATAGCCATGGTTGTGGAGTCCTCGTCCCTTACTTCGCAGCCAGCTCGGCGGCCTTGTCGGCCGCTTCGTCCATGGTGTCCACGCGCTGCACCAGCGGGTGGTTGGCGTCAGACAGGATCTTGCGACCCAGCTCCGCGTTGTTGCCGTCCAGGCGGACGACCAGGGGCTTGGTGACCGCCTCGCCGCCGGCGGCGAGCAGCTCAAGCGCCTGGACGATGCCGTTGGCGACCTCGTCGCAGGCGGTGATGCCACCGAAGACGTTGACGAACACGGACTTGACGTCCGGGTCGCCCAGGATGACGCCCAGGCCGTTCGCCATCACCTGGGCGGACGCGCCGCCGCCGATGTCGAGGAAGTTGGCGGGCTTGACGTTGCCGTGCTTCTCACCGGCGTAGGCGACGACGTCCAGGGTGCTCATGACGAGACCCGCGCCGTTGCCGATGATGCCGACCTCGCCGTCGAGCTTGACGTAGTTGAGGTTCTTGGCCTTGGCCGCGGCCTCGAGGGGGTTGGCCGCGGCCTTGTCCTCCAGCGCCTCGTGCTCGGGCTGGCGGAAGTCGGCGTTCTCGTCCAGGGAGACCTTGCCGTCAAGGGCGACGATCTTGCCGTCACCCGTCTTGACCAGCGGGTTGACCTCGACGAGCAGGGCGTCCTCGGCGATGAAGACCTTCCACAGGCTCTTCAGCACCTCGACGATCTGGTCGGCGACGTCGGCCGGGAACTTGGCCGCCTCGACGATCTCGCGGGCCTTGGCGTCGGTGACGCCCTCGTTCGCGTCCACCGCGATCCTGGCCAGCGCGTCGGGGTTCTCGACGGCCACGACCTCGATCTCCACGCCGCCCTCGACCGAGGCCATCGCGAGGAAGGTGCGGTTGGTGCGGTCGAGCAGGAACGAGACGTAGTACTCGTCCTTGATGTCGGCGGTCTGGGCGAGCATCACCTTGTGGACCGTGTGGCCCTTGATGTCCATGCCCAGAATGGCCTCGGCCTTGGCGACGGCGTCGGCCGGGTCGGAGGCCAGCTTCACGCCGCCGGCCTTTCCGCGGCCACCGACCTTGACCTGCGCCTTGACGACCGCGCGGCCGCCCCAACCCTCAGCGATCGCTCGCGCCTCTTCGGCGTTCTCGATGACTGCACCGCCCAGCACAGGTACACCGTGCTTGGCGAAGATGTCCCTCGCCTGGTATTCGAACAGGTCCACGCGCGTCCGTCCTTGTGATCGCGACTTTTAGAGGTGGTCGGTCACGGGAGGGCCGGCCACTCCTATCTTCCCAGCGTGCCGCCCGAAAGGTCGCCGCTGTGGCCGTCGCGGCGACCGGTACGCGGAATCCCTGAGGGGTTCTCGCGGCCGGAGCCATCGCTACGGGGAGCACACGGCCTGGCGTCAGACGGGCAGGCATGTCCGCCTCGCAGGTTATCCCCGTCCGAGGTGCACATTTCGCCGCCGACCGGGCTACGGCCGGTGATAACCGTCACAGCGGGGGCGCACGACCACACCACGCTCCCGCAGGAGGCACTCCTCCGGGGCGAATCCGTCCAAGTACGTTGCTTTTACCCTCCGACTCAAGGAACGTATCCTGGTAACGGTGCACGCACAGACCGTAGCGACGACCGTCCAAGAAGCGGATGCTCGATGCACAGCGCACGTCACCGCGTCCAGAACCCGGACGCGCCGCACGACGGGGCGACCGCCCCCCTCACCCCCACCGCACTCGCCGCTGGGATCCCCCAGTTCGGAACGGCGCGCAACACCTGGGAGATGGACCGGCAGGCCGCCGCCACCCTCCCCGGGACGCCGTCCTCGGTGGCCATGGCCCGCCGCTTCGTACGGATCACGGCCGCCATGTGGCAGCTCCCCCGGGGCACCCTGGCCGACGCCGAGCTGTGCATGTCGGAGCTGGTCTGCAACGCGGTCACCCACACCGGCAGCAGCCGGGTGCACTGCCGGCTGTGGAGCGCCCGGGGGGTGCTGTTCCTGGAGGTGGACGACGAGGATCTGGGCGAGCTCCCCGAGGTCGGCCAGGCCGAGGCGGACGACGAGCACGGGCGCGGGATGCTGCTGATCGACAGCTTCGCCACGGCCTGGGGCGCCGTGCCGCGGCCGGGGACCGAGGGCAAGACCGTGTGGGCGGCGCTGAACCTCGCGGACGGCTGACGGTCCGTCGGTACGGCCCGGGTGTCAGCCCTCGGGTATCGGCAGCGGGAGCTTCTGGACGGCTGCGGCCATCACGTCCGGGAAGAGGTCCGGGGTGCAGGCGAACGCCGGGGCGCCGAGGGCGGCCAGCGCGGCGGCGTGCGAGCGGTCGTAGGCCGGTGCTCCGTCGTCCGAGAGCGCGAGCAGGGCGATGAACTGGACCCCGGAGGCCTTCATGGCGGCCACCCGCTTCAGCATCTCGTTCCGGATGCCGCCCTCGTAGAGGTCGCTGATCAGCACCACGACGGTTTCGGCCGGACGGGTGATCTTCGACTGGCAGTAGGCCAGCGCGCGGTTGATGTCGGTGCCGCCGCCGAGCTGGACGCCGAACAGCACGTCGACCGGATCGGACAGCTGCTCGGTGAGGTCGACCACCGAGGTGTCGAAGGCCACCAGCCGGGTGCTGAGCGAGGGCATGGAGGCGAGCACCGCGCCGAACACCGAGGAGTGGACCACGGAGGCGGCCATCGAGCCCGACTGGTCGATGCAGAGGATCACTTCCTTCTTCACGGCGTTCCGCGCCCGGGCGTAGCCGATCAGGCGTTCGGGGACGACGGTGCCGTGGTCCCTCCCGGCGGTGGGCTCCAGGTAGTTCTTGAGGTTGGCGTGGATGGTGCGGTTCCAGTCGATGTCGCGGTGGCGCGGGCGGTTCACCCGGGCGCTGCGGTCCAGGGCGCCGCCCAGCACCGAGCGGGTCCGGGTGGCGATGCGGCGCTCCAGGTCCGCGACGACCTTGCGGACGACCGCGCGGGCGGTCTCCCTGGTGGTCTCGGGCAGCGCGCGGCCCAGGGAGATCAGGGTGCCGACGAGATGCACGTCGGGCTCGACGGCCTCCAGCATCTCGGGCTCCATCAGCAGGTGGGCCAGGCCGAGGCGGTCGATGGCGTCCTGCTGCATCAGCTGCACCACGCTGGTGGGGAAGTACTCCCGGATGTCCCCGAGCCAGCGGGCCACCTGGGGGGCGGAGCCCCCGAGCCCGGCGCCGCGGGGGCCTGCGGCGGCGGGGGTGTAGAGCGAGGTGAGGGCGCGGTCCATGGCGGAGTCGCGGCCGGCGAGGCGTGCGCTCTGCGAGTCGGCGTCGGGGCCCAGGGCCAGTCGCCAGCGGCGTTGGCGTTCCGCTTCGGTCGTCACGATCGGACCTCCGTCTGTGCATGGTCGGCAGCGCATGCTCTTCATTCAGCAGAGCCCCGCGCCCCTGGGGGTGCATGGTTGATGCCCAGCAGGACAGCTGCTGTTCTGCGGGCGGTGGCGGCCCGGGTCCGGTCGAGGGTGGGGGCGAAGCCCGGGCGGTCGGGGGTGGCGGGGGTGTCGGTGCCGGCTCGGACGCGGTCGGCGATGGTGCGGCGGACGCCGGGGTCGAAGCCGGAGAAGGTGCGGCGGAGCAGGGGGAGGACGTCCGGGAAGGCGGCGTCGGGGACCGAGGTGAGCCAGTCGTCGACCAGGCCGAGCAGGCGGGTGTCGTGCACCAGCAGCATTCCGCCCCCCGCCAGGAATCCCTCGATCCAGCCTGCGGCCTCGGCCGGGGGTGTGACCGGGTTGAGGGTGAGCCGCATCTGCCGGGCGGCCTCCGCGGCGTCCCACTGGTTGTCGTCCAGCAGCAGCCGGGCCGCCCGGCCGCGCAGCAGGCCGGCGATGGTGTCGCGCTCGGCGAGCGTGCGGAGCGTCGCCGACCAGCGCTGGTGCAGTTCGTCGGCGTCGGTGAGCAGGGCCACCGCCGCGTGGGTGGAGCCGAGGTGTCCGGCCATCGCCCCGGCGCCCTCGGCGTCCAGGCTGTTGCAGGCGGGCGGCAGGCCGATGCAGATCCGCACCGCGAGGCCCTCGGCCAGCTCGCGCAGCGCGGCGGCGTCGGTGCCGCGGACGTCGCCGTAGCGGAGCGAGCGGACCAGGGCCGGCAGCGCCTCGGCGAGATGGGCCACGTCGGCGTCCAGGGCGGCCCGGTCGGCGAGCGCCTGCAGCACGGTCGGCAGCGCGTCCGGGAGGTCGGCCAGCAGGCAGGCCTCGGCGAGCGCGGTGACCTCGCCGAGCGAGCCGGAGTGGGCCGCCAGGTCCCTGGCCCGGCTGGTGGCCGCGGACTCGACGGTGGTGCCCCAGATCCCCGCCTCGGCCACCTTGATCGCGAGTTCGGGCTCCCAGAGCAGCCGCCAGCTCTCCCGGAAGGTCCCGGTGCTGCCGGTGCGGGAGGTCGCGGCGCTGCCCCAGGGGACGTCCAGCAGGGTGAGCCGGTGCAGCAGCCGGCTGCGGGCGGCGTCGGTGTCCTTGCGCAGGTCGAGATCCAGCTCGCGTTCGGCCGGTTCGGGCTTCAGCCGCAGACTCCGCTGAAGCCTGGTCAGATCCCGCTGCAACGGGACGGTCGGCGCCTCGTCCGGTACCCGGCCCATCCGGTCGCCGACCACCATCCGGTCCTGCACCAGCGCCAACGGGACGTCGGACCCCTCGCACATCACCGCCCGCACCGCGTCGGTGCTCTCGGCCAGTCCGGGCAGCGGGCGGCCGCGCATGGCGGCCAGGGTCTCGGCGAGCCGGACCGCCTCGATCACATGGGCGGACGAGACCGAGTGGTCCTCGGCCCGCAGCAGTGCGGCGACCTTGGTCATCCAGCGGACGGTGCCGCGGTCGGCGGACTCGAAGAGGTGCTGGTACCAGCCGGGCGAGGCGATACCGGCGCCGTAGCCGGTGTGCTGGGACAGCCGGCGGTGGGTCCAGGGCACCCAGGTCAGCTCGACCTTCACCTTGGGCAGGCCCTTGAGCAGGGCGTCGTCGGATGCCACCGACGGGCGGCCGGCCAGTGCCGGGACGTGCCAGGCGCCGCAGACGACGGCGATGCGCCGGTGCCCGGCCCGTTCGGCGGCTCTGATCTGCCGTCGCATCCAGGCCTCCCGCCGGGCCTCGCGGCCGCCGGACGGCTCCGAACCGGGCGGCCGCAGTTCGGCCATGGCGTCGGCGATGGTGCGGAACGGCGCCAGCGCGTCGCCGTCCCCGACGAGCTGGTGCTCGACCACGTCGTCCCACCACTGCTCGGGGTCGTCGTGGCCGGCCGTCCGGGCCAGTTCGGCGATGGGGTCGATCCCCGGGCCCTCCGGCTCCTCCTCGTGCTCGTGGACGAAGGTGTGCGCGGCGGGCAGGTCGATGAACCGCACCGGCACGTCGTGGTCCAGGGCGTGGCGCAGCGCCACCCACTCCGGCGAGAAGGCGGCGAAGGGCCAGAAGGCGGCCTGCGCGGGGTTGTCCACCACGTACGCCAGCAGGGCGACCGGCGGTCCCATGTCCTGGTGCGCCGCGAGCGCCAGCAGGCCGTCCGCCTCGGGCGGCCCCTCGATCAGCACGGTGTCGGGCCGGTACTGCGCCAGCGCCGCCGCCACCGCCCGGGCCGATCCGGGACCGTGGTGGCGTACGCCCAGCAGGGCGACGTCCTGAGCAGCTGTCACTTCCTCGCCCCCGTCAGTGTTCTGCGGCCTCGCGGCAGCTGCGGTAGAAGTCCTTCCAGTCGTCGCGGTCGCGCACCACGCTCTCCAGGTACTCCTGCCAGACCAGGCGGTCCGCTGCCGGATCCCGGACGACGGCCCCGAGCAGGCCCGAGGCGACGTCGCCGGGCCGCAGCACGCCGTCGCCGAAGTGCGCGGCGAGGGCGAGCCCGCTGGTGACCACCGAGATGGCCTCGGCCGTGGAGAGGCTGCCGGAAGGGGACTTGACCTTGGTGCGGCCGTCCGCCGTGACGCCGTCCCGCAGCTCCCTGAACACGGTGACGACCCGTCGGATCTCCGCCGAACCGCTCGGCACGGCGGGGAGCTCCAGCGAGCGGCCCAGTTCGCCGACCCGGCGGGAGACGATGTCGACCTCCTCCTCCAGCGAGGCGGGCAGCGGCAGCACCACGGTGTTGAAGCGCCGGCGCAGTGCGCTGGAGAGCTCGTTGACGCCGCGGTCGCGGTCGTTGGCGGTGGCGATCAGGTTGAAGCCGCGGACCGCCTGCACCTCCTCCCCCAGTTCGGGTATCGGCAGGGTCTTCTCGGAGAGGATGGTGATCAGGCTGTCCTGCACATCGGCGGGTATCCGGGTCAGCTCCTCCACCCGCGCGGTGCGCCCCTCGGACATGGCCCGCATCACCGGGCTGGGCACCAGCGCGCCCCGGCTCGGCCCCTCGGCGAGCAGCCGGGCGTAGTTCCAGCCGTAGCGGATGGCCTCCTCAGGCGTGCCGGCGGTGCCCTGCACCAGCAGCGTGGAGTCACCGCTGACGGCTGCGGCCAGATGCTCCGACACCCAGGTCTTGGCCGTGCCGGGGACGCCGAGCAGCAGCAGCGCCCGGTCTGTGGCCAGGGTGGTCACCGCCACCTCGATGATCCGACGCGGGCCCACGTACTTGGGAGTGACGACCGTGCCGTCGGGCAGTGCGCCGCCGAGCAGATAGGTGGCGACGGCCCACGGCGACAGCTGCCAGCACGCGGGGCGCGGCCGGTCGTCGGCGGCGGCGAGAGCGGCGAGTTCGGCGGCGTAGGCGGTCTCCGCATGCGGGCGCAGGGCCTCCTCCGCGGGGGCCGCACTGTCGGTCGGGGGCACGGCGGATACGGACATGCTGACTCCGTAGGCTCGTTGAGAGGATGGCTCCACTCTGCACCCACCCACTGACAATCGCCGCTCCCGGACGCCGAGGGGTCCGATTGTCAGACCCTCCCTCTACGGTCGTTGCCATGGAGGATCGGTGGACACCCGAGCACGTTCTCTCACTCGCCCCTGACGTATCGTCAGGCAAAGCCGCGGCCAAGCTCTCCGGACCGGCCTCCTGGTCGGCGGAAGGCTCCTGGTCGGCGGAGCGATCGGAGGGCTCGGTCGCCGGAGCGGCGGTCTGGGGCGAGTGCAAGGGCAGCGGGAGCACTCCCTACCGCACCGTGGTGGACCTCTCCGGGCCCGCCTTCCACTGCACCTGCCCCAGCCGGAAGTTCCCCTGCAAACACGCCCTCGCGCTGCTGCTGCGCTGGTCGGGGGGTGCTGCCGGACAGGTTGCGGACGGCTCGGACGTACCCGGGTGGGCCGAGGGCTGGCTGACCGCCCGGCGGTCGAAGTCCGAGCAGCAGCAGGAGAAGCAGCAGGAGAGGCAGCAGCAGCGCGAGGAAGCGGCCGAGCCGGAAGCGGCCGAGCCGGAAGCGGTCGAGCCGGACGGGGCCGCCCGGGCCGCCGCCGAACGGCGGCTGGCGCGCCGTTCGGCGCGGGTCGCCGCGGGCGCGTCCGAACTGGAGGCCAGGCTGGCCGACCGGATCCGCTCCGGTCTGGCCGACGCCCCCGGCCGGGGCTATGCCGGCTGGGGCGATGTCGCGGCCCGGATGGTGGACGCCCAGGCGCCCGGGCTCGCCGCCCGGGTAAGGGAGTTGGGCGCGGTCCCGGGATCGGGGACCGGTTGGCCGGCCCGGCTGCTGGAGGAGTACGGGCTGCTGCACCTGCTCGCGGTCGGCTACGGCCAGGTGGACCTGCTGCCGGAGCAGTTGGCCGCCACGGTCCGCTCCAGGGTGGGCTTCACCGTGGACGCCGCCGACCTGTTGCGCGGTCCGCTGCTGCGGGACAGCTGGCTGGTCCTCGGCAGCCGGGACAGCGCCGACGACCGGCTGACCACCCGTCGGATCTGGCTGCGCGGCCACGACAGCGGCCGGGACGCGCTGCTGCTCGCCTTCGGACGCCCCGGGACCGGCCCCGACCTCGCCCTGCCCACCGGCCTGCGGCTCGACGCCGAGCTCGCCTTCCACCCCGGCGTGCGCCCGCTGCGCGCCACCCTGGGCACCCGCTACGCGGCTCCCGCGGCCCCGGCCGCCGCGGAGACGGAACCCGAGGGGCTGGACCTCACCGCGGCGCTGGACGCCTACGGCCGGGCGCTGGGGGACGACCCCTGGCTGGAGTCCTGGCCGGTGGTGCTGCGCCAGGTCGTGCCGGCCCCCACCGCGATCGGCTGGGAACTGGCCGACCCCGCCACCGCGCAGTCGATACCCGTGGACCGGCGCCCGGTCCCCGACTCCGGCCTGTGGCGGCTGCTCTCCGTCTCGGGCGGCCGTCCGCTGACGCTCTTCGGCGAGTGCGGCCACCGCGGCTTCACCCCGGTCACCGCCTGGTACCAGGACGACGGAGCCACTCGAACCCTCGCCGTCACCCAGTTAGGAGGCCGACCGTGAGCACCGCACCGTACGAGGGCGCTGAACACGAGGGGGCCGAACACGAGGTCGTCGAACACGAGGTCGTCGACACGGACTGGCCCGAGCTGGTCACCACCGCGCTGCTCGGCACCGACCGGCGTCCGCTGCCCGTGGCCCCGGACGCCGACCCGGCCATCGCCCTGCTCGACCGGGCCGCCCTGCACACCGTCGGCCGCCGCGCGGGCCTGCTCCCCGGGGCGGCGGCCCCAGCGACGCCGCCCGCCCCGGAGGACCCCAGGCCTGCGCTGCCGGAGGCCGCGTCGCACCGGCTGACCATGCTGCTGCCCGCGCCCGGATCGAACAGTGGGGCGGGCAGCCTCGCCAATGTGAACGAGCTGCTGCCGCAGTACCTCGCCGCCGCCAACGCCCACGGCTACCGCGTCCCGGCCCCGCTGGCGCCGCCGCTGCTGGACGCCGCCCGCGCGCGCAGCGAGCTGCGCGGGGACGCGGTGCAGCTGGCCGGCCCGCTGGGCCGCTGGCTGGCCGAACGCAACCCGGACTGGCGCTACGTGCTGCGCACCCCGGTCCGCGGCGGTTCCGACGACGACGCCGAGGACGGCCGACGGCTGTGGCAGGAGGGACTGTTCGCCGAGCGGGTCACCCATCTCACCCGGCTCCGCCGCCGCGACCCGGCCGGGGCCAGGGAACTGCTGGCCGCCAGCTGGTCCACTGAGCGGGCCGAGGACCGGCTGCTGTTCCTGGACGCGCTGCAGGAGAACCTCTCGTCTGCCGACGAGCCCTTCCTGGAGTCCGCGCTCAGCGACCGGTCCAAGAACGTCCGGCTGACCGCGGCCGAACTGCTCTCCACCCTGCCGGGCTCGGCGCTGGCCCGGCGGATGGCCGAACGGGCCCGGGCCGTGGTCTCCCTCGCTCCGTCGACAGCCGGACCGAGGATCGTCGTGCACCCGCCGACCGGCTGCGACGCCGCCATGCAGCGCGACGGCATACCCGCGACCTCGCCCACCGGGCGCTCCGAACGGGCGTTCTGGCTGGGAGAGATCATCGCGGCGACCCCGTTGGGGATCTGGGCCGAGGACCTCGGCGCCCCGGCCGAGGTGCTCGCCCTCCCGGTCTCCGAGGAGTGGGCCCAGGACCTGCACGACGCCTGGGCCCGCGCGGCGGTCCGGCAGAACGACGCAGCGTGGGCGCGTGCGCTGCTGGCCGGGATCGACCCCGGGGCCGGCACGGCGGCGAAGCTGCTGGCGGTGCTGCCACCGGCCGAGCGGGCGCGCTGGACGGCGGACTTCCTCGGCGGGTCGCAAGGGCTGGGCGACGTCTTCCAGCTCCTGGTCGCCTGCCCGGCCCCCTGGCCCCGGCCCCTCGCCGACGCCGTGCTCCGCAGCCTCGCGCGGGTGGCGACCGGCGGGGGCTATCCGTGGAGCCACAGCGGGGTGCTCGGCGTCGCCGAGCGCGCCCTCCCACCCGCGGCGGCGGACCACCTCGACGCCCTGGCCGCCGACGCCGACTCGGCCTGGGCCGAGATGTTCACCCGCCTCGCCGCCACCCTGCGCCTCCGCGCCACGATGCTCTCCGAGCTCGATCCCTGACGACCCTATGCAGTCGCCAGGCGGAGGTTGGCGGTCACCCACTCCACGATCTCGGTGGTCGTCGCGCCCGGGGTGAAGATCCCCTTGATGCCGAGATCGGCGAGCAGCGGGATGTCGTCGTCCGGGATGATCCCGCCGACGAAGACGGTGATGTCCTCCGCCTCCCGCTCCTTCAGCAACGCGACCACGCGTCCGCAGAGGGTCATGTGCGCTCCGGAGAGGATCGACAGGCCGATGCCGTCGGCGTCCTCCTGGATCGCCGTGTCGACGATCTGTTCGGGCGTCTGGTGCAGGCCGGTGTAGACGACCTCCATGCCCGCGTCGCGCAGCGCGCGGGCGATCACCTTGGCCCCCCGGTCGTGACCGTCCAGGCCCGGCTTGGCCACCACCACACGGAGAGGTCCGGACACGCCCATCGTTGCCTCCTAGAGTTCGCTGCCGCTTACCGTCGCATGTTAACGATCGTTCCCATCCGATGGGCGAACGCTACTCCCCGCACCGCCGGCATGCCGTTTCACGGCGGCGGAGGCGGGGAGAATCACTGGGAACAGACGTTCACTGCGTGTTGGGCCCGGAGCCGACCTGCCGACACCCCACCGTGTCCATCCGTGTCACCCTCCGAAGGACCGCGACGGGGAGGCAGGTCATGGGGATCCCGAGCTGCCGTGCGCTGACCATCGCCCGCGCCGCAGGCCAGGAGGCCGGCGCGCTGGCCGAACACCTGCTGCTCTACCCCAGCGGCATCTCCCCCGAGCGCTGGCCGCTGGCCGCTCCCGTCTGCGCGCACGCCGCCTCCGCCGTCCCGCACACGCCGGTCCTGCTGCTGCACGGACTGTTCGACAACCGCGCGGTGTTCAGCCGGATGCGCCGCTCGCTGAACTCCCACGGCTGGGAGCACCTGCACGCGCTCAACTACAACCCGGTCACCGTCGACCTGCGCGAGGCCGCCGCCCTGTTCGGCAGGCATGTACTGCACACCCGTGAGGTCTACGGCGGCGAACGGGTGGCCGTGGTCGGCCACAGCCTCGGCGGCCTGATCGCGCGCTACTACGTGCAGCGGCTCGGCGGCGACGAGCACGTCCACACCCTGGTGACACTGGCCACCCCGCACGAGGGCACCTGGGGAGCCCATCTGCTCCACCCGCTGCCGATCTCCCGTCAGCTGCTGCCCGGCAGCAGCGTGTTCCAGGAGCTGAGCGCCCCCGCCGTCGGCTGCACCACCCGGTTCGTGGTGTTCCGCGGCGAGCACGACCCGCTGATCCTGCCGCAGCGGAGCTCCGAGCTGCGGCATCCGGACCTGTGGGCGGAGAACGTCCTGGTCCTCGGCTCCGGCCATGTCACCCTCCCGGTCCATCGCACCGTGATCACCCAGGTACGGGAAGTGCTGACGGAACCGCAGGTGAGCACCGCTGATGGGCAGATACGACTCACTGCCTGACAATTCCCCCCATAAGTGGATTCCTTTCCCGGGAGATTGTGGCTGTCCCGTTACGAGGGATACAGTCACGCTCACTTTCCTTCGGTTCGTGGATGGGACTCCTGTGGTGGACGGCGGCGCTCTGCATCGTGCTGGTCCGTTCCCGGTGCCGCCGACGGGCGGGGGCTGTGCATGACCGCCGACACCGGCTGGTACGACCCCACAGAGCAGCAGTACTACTACCCGCAGCCGCAGCCGCCTGAGCAGCCGCAGTACTACTACTACGAGCAGCAACAGCAGCAGCCTCAGCAGCAGCCTCAGCAGCAGTACTACTACGCACCCCCGGTCGACCCGTACCAGCAGCAGTACGCCCAGCCGTACGGATACCAGTACGAGTACGCGCCCTGCCAGCCCACCACCATGACGGCCGTCCTGGACGAGCTGACCCCGCAGGACTTGGAGTATCTCCAGTACCCGGCGGACCACCCGGCCACCGAAGAGCCCTGGGACTACCAGGACGGGTACCAGGACGAGCACCAGGAGCAGCCGGACGACCTGCCGGCAGAGCTGGACGAACCGGAGCCGGGGGAGGCCCCCGAGGAGCCAGCCGCAATTCAGGAGCCCCGTACCGGTGGCCGTGCCGCCGCCCGCGCCGCGCAGAAGCGCACCACCCGGCGCCGCTCGGCCGTGCTGACCATCGCCGTCCCCTCCGTGGCCGTCCTCGGCATCGCCGGTGCGGCCGCCGCGACGATGTCACCCAGCGGCGCCGCCGGCCGCTCCACCACCGCAGCCAGCGACGCCAAGGCCACCCTCACCGCCGCCGACCAGAAGGCCCAGGCGCTCGCCGCCCAGGAGGCCAAGGCCTCGGCCGAGCAGGCCAGCCGGGACCAGGCGCGGCAGGCGCTGGCACTGCGCACCGCGGCGGCCAAGAAGAAGGCCGCCGAGACGCCCAAGATCGTGCTGCCCATCGCCCAGCATGTCGGGCTCAGCGCCCTCTTCGGGCAGGCCGGGACCCACTGGATGTCCCTGCACACCGGCATCGACTTCCCGGTCAGCACCGGGACCAGCGTGCACGCCGTCACCGACGGCACCGTCTCCACCAAGTGGAACGCGTACTACGGCAACATGCTGATACTGACCGCCCCGGACGGCACCCAGACCTGGTACTGCCACCTCAGCGCCTACAAGGTGCGCAGCGGACCGGTGAAGGCCGGCGACGTCATCGCGTACTCGGGCGACACCGGCAACTCCACCGGCCCGCACCTGCACTTCGAGGTGCACCCCGACGGCGGCCCGGCCATAGACCCCCTCCCCTGGCTGCTCGCCCACGGCCTCGACCCGCGCTGACGGGTCGTCGAGTCCGGACCGCAGTCGGCGACTGAACCGCCGTGGACCAGCTGCACCCGCACAGGGGCGCGCGGAACTGCGCGACCAGCCGGCTACGGTCCGCAGCCGAATATCCCTCAGAACCACGACGACACAGCGTCAGCGACGCCGCCCCGGCACCGCCATGAACCCCAACTGCGCCGACACCTCCGCCGCCGCCGCGACCACCGCCGCGGCGACCTCCGGGATCCGCTGCTCCGTCAGCCGGTAGGAAGGCCCCGACGCGCTGATCGCGGCGATCAGCTGCCCGTCCTGGGTCAGCACCGGCGCGGCCACCGCGTTCAGCCCGGTCTCCAACTCCTCCACGCAGTAGGCGTACCCCGCCGCCAGCGCGGTGCGCAGCTGGGTACGGAGCCGCCGCGGGTCGGTGACCGTGCCAGGCGTGAAGCGGTCAAGCCCTGCCGCGAGCCGCTCCTGGAGCGCGGCGTCCGGCAGATGGGCCAGCATCAGCTTGCCGCTGGAGGTGGCGTGCAGCGGGGTCCGCTGCCCCACCCAGTTGTGGGTGGTGACCGCCGAGGGGCCGAGCACCTGGTCGATGTTGACGGCCGCGTCGCCGTCCAGGACGGCCAGGTTGATGGTCTCGGAGACCTGCGCCGCCAGCCGCTCGCAGGCCGGGCGGCTCTGCTGGGAGAGGTCGAACCGCACCGTGGCCGCGCCGGCCAGCCGGACCAGGCCGAGCCCGAGCCGGTACTTGCCCCGGTCCCCCGGCTGCTCCAGCAGCCCCCGCTGCTCCAGGGCGGCGGCCAGCCGGAACGCGGTGGACTTGTGCACCCCGAGCTCGGCCGCCATCTCGGTCACCCCGGCCTCACCCCGACGGGCGACCAGCTCCAGGATGCTGACCGCCCGGTCGACCGACTGCACCGGCGAAGGGGCCGCCATGTTGCTGCTCATGATGGAACGGTATGTCCTTCCGGGGCCTTCCGGTGCCGGTAGAAGGGGATCCGCTGCGGCTCCAGCGGGGTGTTGCCCAGCAGCAGGTCGGCCGACTTCTCGGCGAGCATCATCACCGGGGCGTAGATGTTGCCGTTGGTGACGTAGCGCATCGCCGAGGCGTCCACCACGTGCAGTCCGTCCAGGCCGTGCACCGCCATCGTCCCCGGGTCGACGACCGACATCCCGTCCGTCCCCATCCGGCAGGTGCAGGAGGGGTGCAGTGCGGTCTCGCCGTCGCGGGCGACCCAGTCCAGGATCTGCTCGTCGGTCTCCACCGCCGGTCCCGGCGATATCTCGCCGCCGCTGAACGGGGCGAAGGCGTCCTGGCCGAGGATGCTGCGGGTGACCCGGACCGCCTCCACCCACTCGCGCCGGTCCTGTTCCGTGGAGAGGTAGTTGAAGCGCAGCGCCGGATGCACCCGGGGGTCGGAGGAGACGATCCGGACCGAGCCCCTGGCGTCCGAGTACATCGGGCCGATGTGCACCTGGTAGCCGTGGCCGCCGGCCGGGGCCGAGCCGTCGTAGCGCACCGCGATCGGCAGGAAGTGGAACATCAGGTTGGGGTAGTCCACCTGGTCGTTGCCGCGGACGAAGCCGCCGCCCTCGAAGTGGTTGGTGGCGCCGGGGCCCTTCCGCAGGAACAGCCACTCCGCGCCGATGAAGGGCCGCCGCCAGAGCTTCAGCGCCGGCTGCACCGACACCGGCTGGGTGCAGGCGTGCTGGACGTAGACCTCCAGATGGTCCTGCAGGTTCTCGCCGACGCCCGGCAGGTGGTGCACGGGTTCGATGCCCAGCTTCGCCAGTTCGTCGGCATTGCCGATCCCCGACAGCTGCAGCAGCTGCGGCGAGTTGATGGCGCCGCCGCAGAGCACCACCCGCCCGGCACGGACCTGCCGGGCCGGGCCGCGGCCCTGCCGGTACTCGACCCCGGTGGCCCGCCCGCCGTCGAACAGCACCCTGCCGACCAGGGCCCGGGTCCTGACCTCCAGATTGGGCCGGCCCAGCACCGGATGCAGGTAGGCGCGGGCAGCGCTGAGGCGGCGGCCCCGGTGCACATTGCGGTCGAAGGGCGCGAAGCCCTCCTGGCGGTAGCCGTTGACGTCATCGGTGAGCGGGTAGCCGGCCTGCTGGACCGCCTCGAAGAAGGCGCCGAAGAGCGGGTTGGTCGCGGGTCCGCGCTCCAGCACCAGCGGTCCGCCGCGGCCCCGGAACCCGCCGTCGGTGCCGTCGTCCGTGCCGTCGGTGCCGTCGTCGGCGAGGCAGTCCTCCATCCGCCGGAAGTACGGCAGGCAGTGGGCGTAGTCCCAGTCCTCCATCCCGGGGTCGGCGGCCCAGCGCTCGTAGTCCAGCGGGTTGCCGCGCTGGAAGATCATGCCGTTGATGCTGCTGGAGCCGCCCAGGACCTTGCCGCGGGCGTGGTAGATCCGGCGGCCGTTCATGAACGGCTCCGGCTCGGACTCGTACTTCCAGTCGTAGAAGCGGCTGCCGATGGGGAAGGTCAGCGCGGCCGGCATATGGATGAAGACGTCCCACGGGTAGTCCGGCCGGCCCGCCTCCAGCACCAGCACGCGGTTGGCCGGGTCCGCGCTCAGCCGGGCCGCCAGGGCGCAGCCGGCCGATCCGCCGCCCACGATCACGAAGTCGTAGGAACTGCTCATCGCTCTCCTCCTCAGTGGGTGCTGCCGTGCGGTCGCAGTGCTGCCGTCACCCAGGCGTGGAACTCGCCGATGTGGTGCTCGCTGGGCACCAGGACGCCGCCGCGGGCGTAGCCGCGCGAGGCCATTCCCGGCTGGCAGCGCTCGCAGGCGTCGAAGTCCTGGACGTTGACCCGGTGGAACAGCTCCACCGAAGGCGAGAGGTCCCGTCCCGACTCCACCACCTCGGGCAGGAACAGCCAGTCGCACTCCACCACCGTCCGGTCCACGGCCAGCGGGTACATCCGGTGCACGATCACATGGTCGGGCACCAGGTTGACGAAGACCTGCGGCCTCACGGTGATCGCGTAGTAGCGGCGGTCCTGCTCGGGGGCCACGCCCGGTATCCGCTCAGCGCCGGGGCTGCCGTCGACGGTGAAGCCCTGCGCCGCACCCGCGAACTCGGCGCCGTGGCCGACATAGGACTGCGCCGCGTAGCCGTTGCTGAACTCCGGTAGTACCCGGGTGAGTTCGGGGTGGATGGTGGCGCAGTGGTAGCACTCCATGAAGTTCTCGACGATGAGCTTCCAGTTGGCCTTCACGTCGTAGCGGATCCGCCGGCCGAGCGCCAACTCCCCCACCTGGTAGTGGTCGACGGCCCCGGCGTCGCCCAGCCGCTCGGTCACCGCGCCGATCACCTGCTCCTCGAACGAGGGCGGCTCGTCGGCCAGGCAGACCCAGGCGTAGCCGAGCCACTCCCGCACCCGGACCGGGAGCAGACCGTAGGCGGTGCGGTCGACGTCGGGCATCCTGACCAGGTTGGGCGCGGCCGTCAGCCGGCCGTCCAGCCCGTAGGTCCAGGCGTGGTACGGACACCGGAAGGCCCGTTTGACCTGGCCGGACTCCTCGGTGCAGACCAGCGCGCCGCGGTGCCGGCAGAGGTTGAGGAAGGCCCGCACCGCACCGGTGGCGTCCCGGGTCAGCAGCACGCTCTCCCGCCCCACCTGGACGGTGCGGAAGGCGCCCGGGCCGCCCAGGTCCGCCGCGCGGACCGCGCAGAACCACATCCGTTCGAGGATCAGCCCCTGCTCACGCGCGAACACCTCGGGGTCGGTGTAGGCGGACCCGGGGAGGGTGGGCAGCAGACTGGCGGGGTGTGCGGTCTGGGTCATGCCTGCCTTCCGTTCCAATAGACACTGCTCAACGCCGGATGGCTGCCAACTGCGGGTCGAACAGCGGCTCCGCCGCCACCCGGGCCGGCAGCCGCTCGCCGAAGTACTCGATCCCGACCCGGCTGCCGGGGGCGGCCAGAGCGGCCGGTAGCCAGGCGTAGGCGATCGAGGCGCCGACGCTGTAGCCGCAGGCGGCGCTGGTCACATACCCGACCGGCTCACCCCCGGCATGCACCGGCTCCTTTCCCAGCACCACTGCTGACGGATCGTCGAGCACCAGGCAGGTCAGCTGACGCCGGAGCGGGGCGTCCTTCAGCCGCAACAGGGCCTCACGCCCGGTGAAGGGCCCCTTGTCCAGCCGGACCGCGAAACCCAGGCCCGCCTCGTAGGGGTTGTGCTCGGCGGTGACGTCCGCGCCCCAGGAGCGGTAGCCCTTCTCCAGCCGCAGGCTGTTGAAGGCGCTGCGCCCGGCGGCGACCGCCCCCAGCGGCTGCCCGGCCTGCCACAGGGTGTCCCACAGCCGCAGGCCGCAGTCCGCGTCGGTGTAGAGCTCCCAGCCGAGTTCGCCCACGTAGGAGACGCGCAGGGCGGTGACCGGGACCTCGCCGATCCAGGCCCGGCGGGCTTTGAAGTAGCCGAAGCCCCGGTGCGAGAAGTCCGCCGTGGTGAGCGGCTGGACCAGCTCCCGGGCCAGCGGGCCCCAGACCCCGACGCAGCAGGTGCCGGCGGTGCTGTCGCGGATCTGGACGCTGCCGTCCGCCGGCAGCGACCGGCGCAGCCGGGCCAGGTCCAGGGGGGTGTTGGCGCCGACCTGGAAGTGCTGCTCGCCGAGCCTGGCCACGGTCAGGTCGCTGCACACACCGCCGGCCTCGTCCAGCAGCAGGGTGTAGGTCACCGCGCCGACCGGCTTGTCGAGCTGGTTGCTGGTGGCGGCCTGGAGCAGGGCGAGCGCGCCCGGTCCGGTCACCTCCAGCCGTCGCAGCGGGGTCATGTCGTAGAGCCCGACCCGGCGCCGGGTGGCCAGCGCCTCCGCCCCGGCGATCGGCGACCAGTACCGGGAGGCCCACGCGCCCCGGCCCGGCACCTCGGCGACCTCCGGCAGCCCGGCATTGGCCTCGAACCAGTGCGGCCGCTCCCAGCCGCCGGCCTCCAGGAAGTACGCCCCCAGCTCGCGCTGGCGCACCTGGAAGGGGCTGACCCGCAGCGGGCGCGGCTGCTCGGCCGGCTGCAGCGGATGCAGGATGTCGTAGACCTCGACGAAGTTCCGGCAGCCGCGCCGCAGGGTGTACGAGGGCGCCAGCTGAACCTGGTCGAACCGGCCGGCCTCGCATTCATGCAGGTCGAACCGGGAGCGCCGGTCCACCATCAGCTCCGCGACGGCCGCCGCCGCGCCCGCCGAGTGGGTCACCCAGACCGCCTCCGCCAGCCAGAGGCCCGGCAGCCCCGGGCTCTCCCCCAGCAGCGGGAAGCCGTCGGAGGTGAACGAGAACACCCCGTTGAAGCCCTCCTCGACCTTGGCCGCGCCGAGCGCCGGCAGCAGCCGGCGGGACTCCCGCCAGGAGGGCTCGAAGTCCTCCTCGGTGAAGGCCAGCGCCGAGGGCATGTCCGGGCTGCCGCCGCCCAGCGGCCGGTCCAGGTCCACCGGCATCGGCCGGTGGGCGTAGGAGCCGATGCCGATCCGGTCGCCGTGCCGGCGGAAGTAGAGGTCCTGGTCCTGGTGGCGCAGGATCGGCCAGGCCGCGGCGCCGTCGCCACTACCCGCGCCACTGCCGTCGCCGCTGCCGGTCAGGGCGGGTACCGGCGTGGTCCGGACGTACTGGTGCGCCAGCGGGACCAGGGGGACGTCCACGCCGGCCATCCGGCCGATCAGCGGACCCCAGAAGCCGGCGCAGGACACCACCGCGTCGGCCGGGAAGACGCCCCGGTCGGTGACCACCGCGCTGACCCGCCCGCCGTGCTGCTCGATCCCGGTGACGGTGTGGTGGGCGAGGAACCTGACGCCGCGTCCGCTCGCCGCCCGGGCCTGCGCCGCGGCGGCCCCGACGGCGTCGGCCAGCCCGTCGCCCGGGGTGTGGAATCCGGACAGGACCTGTCGCCGGTCCAGCAGCGGATGCAGTCGAACGCACTCGTCGGCGTCGACCAGCCGGGACTCGATCCCCCAGGCGGTGGCCCAGCCATGACGGCGCTTCAGCTCCTCCGCCCGCTCCGCCGTGGTGGCCACCTCCAGGCCGCCCAGCGCCTGGTAGCAGGGGTCGCCACCGGCGGTCAGCCGGGCGTACTTGTGCGCCGTGTAGGCGGCGAACTCACTCATCGCCTTTGACGCATTGGTCTGGAAGACCAGGCCGGGGGCGTGCGAGGTGGAGCCGCCGGTGGCGAACAGCGGGCCCTGCTCCAGCACGGTGATGTCGGTCCAGCCTCGGGCCGACAGTTCGTCGCCGAGCGCGCAGCCGACGATCCCGGCTCCGATGATCACTACTGCGGGTTGTGTCGTCACTGCCGGACCGCCCTCCCGGAATTGTTGCGTATGGAGAAACCCAACTCGCGATGAGGAACCGAGCACCAGAGTGTTCGTCCGGTGACGGGGTGTCAAGAGCAGGGTGTGCGAGTAACACCGCGTTCACGCGTAGTACTTGACGCTGCATCATGGCGCTCCCATGCTTGGCGGCACCTCGTTGCAGATGAAGGCGACTGTCTCTCATGGCGCAACGAATTCCGCTGCTTCCGTTCCCACCAGACGTGCGTTCCCCAGCCCCGTTGTTCTGCCGCACCTGGAGCGACCATGAGCACACTCAGCCCGCCGCCCACACCCACCCACGCCGAGGACAGCCACGACCTCGCCCGCTTCGGCTACCGCCAGGAGCTGGAGCGCTCGCTCGGCTCCTTCTCCAGCTTCGCCGCCGGGTTCAGCTACATCTCGATCATGACCGGCGTCTTCCAGCTCTTCGGCTTCGGCTTCGCCAGCGGCGGGCCGGCCGTCTTCTGGACCTGGCCGCTGGTCTTCATCGGCCAACTCGCGGTCGCCCTCTGCTTCGCGGAGCTGGCGGGACAGTTCCCGCTGGCGGGCTCGGTCTACCAGTGGTCCAAGCAGATCGCCGGTCCCGGCACCTCCTGGATGGCCGGCTGGATCATGTCCATCGGGGCGATCGTCACCGCCGCCGCGGTCGCCGTGGCCTACCAGATCATCCTGCCCCAGGTGTCGCTGGCCTTCCAGATCGTCGGCGGCCCCGCCGACGCCGGGCTCACCAGTACCCCGAACGGGGCCAAGAACGCCATCCTGCTGGGGCTCGGCCTGGTCGTCTTCACCACCATCGTCAACATCGTCGGCGTGCGGCTGATGGCCAAGCTCAACAACCTGGGCGTGGCCGTCGAACTCATCGGCGTCACCCTGCTGATCATCATGCTCGCCGTGCACATCAAGCGCGGCCCGCAGGTGGTGCTGCACACCGCCGGCACCGGGGCCGGGCACTCCTGGGGCTACCTCGGCGCCTTCCTGGTCGCCTCACTGATGAGCGCCTATGTCTTCTACGGCTTCGACACCGCGGGCGCCCTGGCCGAGGAGACCAAGCAGCCCCGGCTGCACGCCCCGCGCGCCATCCTGCGCGCCCTCACCGCCGCCTTCATCGCCGGCGGCCTGCTGATGCTCGTCGGCATGATGGCCGTGGGCGACATCAACGCCAAGGAGATCGGCACCCTCGGCATGCCCTATCTGATCAAGAGCACCCTGGGCACCGGCCTGGGCGACGCCTTCCTGGTCTGCTCCGCCATCGCCATCACCGTCTGCTGCCTCGCCGTTCAGACCGCGGCGATCCGGCTGATCTTCTCCATGGCCAGGGACGGCAGGCTGCCGTGGGCCGCCGCGATCTCCCGGGTCTCCCCGCGCTCCAGGACCCCGATGGTGCCGGCCCTGCTGACCGGGGTGCTCACCATCGCCCTGCTCCTGGTCAACATCGGCAACCAGCGGGTGTTCTACATCCTGACCTCGGTCGCGATCATCCTCTTCTACATCCCCTATCTGATGGTGACCGCGCCCATGCTGCTGCGCCGGCTACGCGGCGAATGGCCCCGCGAGGGCCACGGCCCGCACTTCAACCTGGGCCGCTGGGGCCTGCCGGTGAACGTCTTCGCCGTGCTGTACGGGGCCGCCATGACCGTCAACCTGGCCTGGCCCCGCGCCGCCGTCTACGGCAACGACCACTGGTACTTCCAGTGGGGCGCCGTCGTCTTCACCGCCGTCATCACCGCCGTCGGCCTGGGCCTCTACCTGCTGCGCCGCAATTCGGCGCCGCCGCAGGAACAGCCCCTGACCGAGGATCAGAGCTTCTCCACCGGGGCGTAGCGCAGCAGCAGCTGCTTGGTCCCCTCCGCTCCGAAATCGATCGTCGCCTTGGCATCGTCAGGAGGCCCGCCCACGGCCACGACGGTGCCAAGGCCGAAGCGGTCGTGCGTCACCCGGTCGCCGACGGCCAGGGACACCGCCGCCCGCTCCTTGATCCGCCCCGCGCCCCGGCCCCAACCCGCAGGCGCCGAAGACCTCTTGCCGCCACCGCCACCGCTCCCGCCGCTCCCGAAGGAGCCACGGGCGGACGGCGCCGCCGCGGCCGAGGACCGCTTCTCGTCCACCAGCGTCGGCGGGATCTCCTCCAGGAAGCGCGACGCCGGGTTGTACGAGGGCTGCCCCCACGCGCTGCGCAGCACCGCCCGCGACAGATACAGCCGTTCCCGCGCCCTGGTCAGCCCCACATAGGCCAGTCGGCGCTCCTCCTCCAGCTCCTTCGCCTGGCCGAAGGTCCGCATGTGCGGGAAGATCCCGTCCTCCATCCCGGTCAGGAACACCACCGGGAACTCCAGCCCCTTGGCCGTGTGCAGCGTCATCAGCGTGATGACGCCCTTGCTCTCACCCTCGTCATCGTCAGGGCTTCCCTCTGATGTCCCGGCCTGCTTCGCATCCGGGATCTGGTCCGAATCGGCCACCAGCGCCACCCGCTCCAGGAACGCGGCGAGACCGGTCGCCACCGGCTCCGCCTCGGGGTCGTCGGCGGGCTCCGCCGCGGCCTCCTCCTGCTCGAACTCCAGGGCCACGGCCGCGAGTTCCTGCAGGTTCTCGACCCGGGTCTCGTCCTGGGGGTCGGTCGAAGCCTGGAGCTCCGCGAGGTAGCCGGTCTCCTCCAGGATGGCCTCCAGCACCGCCGCAGGTCCTGCACCTGACTCTACGACCCCGCGCAGCTTAGCCAGCAGATCGTTGAACTTCTTCACCGCATTGAGCGAGCGCGCAGCCATCCCGTACGCCTCGTCGGCCCGCAGCAGCGCCTGGGCGAAGGAGATCCGCTCGCGCTGGGCCAGCGCCTCGACCATCGCCTCGGCCCGGTCCCCGATGCCGCGCTTGGGGACGTTGAGGATCCGCCGCAGCGGCACCGTGTCCTCGGGGTTGGCCAGCACCCGCAGATAGGCCAGTACGTCCCTGACCTCCCTCCGCTCGTAGAAGCGCACCCCGCCGACCACCTTGTAGGGCAGGCCGACCCGGATGAACACCTCCTCGAACACCCGGGACTGGGCGTTGGTCCGGTAGAACACCGCGACGTCGCCGGGCCTGGCCGCGCCCGAGTCGGTCAGCCGGTCCACCTCGTCGGCGACGAACTGCGCCTCGCCGTGCTCGTCGTCCGCGACATAGGCGGTGATCAGCTCGCCGTCGGCGCCGGCCGTCCACAGGTTCTTGGCGCGGCGGTTGGTGTTGCGCTCGATCACCGCGTTGGCGGCGCTGAGGATGGTCTGGGTGGAGCGGTAGTTCTGCTCCAGCAGGATGGTGGTGGCGTTCGGGTAGTCCTCCTCGAAGTCGAGGATGTTGCGGATGGTCGCGCCGCGGAAGGCGTAGATCGACTGGTCCGCGTCACCGACCACGCAGAGCTCGGCCGGCTCCACCGCGGCCAGCCCGGCCGCCGCCGGGTTCACCAGTTCGCCGTCCACCGTCACCTTGGGCGCGGACCCGGCCGCTCCCCCCGACAACTCCCTGACCAGCATGTACTGGGCGTGGTTGGTGTCCTGGTACTCGTCCACCAGGATGTGCCGGAAGCGGCGCCGGTAGTACTCGGCGACGTCCGGGAACGCCTGCAGCAGGTGCACCGTGGTCATGATGATGTCGTCGAAGTCCAGCGCGTTGGCCTCGCGCAGCCGGGCCTGGTAGAGCCGGTAGGCCTCGGCGAGCTTGCGCTCCATCGGGTTGGCGGCCTGCCCGGCGTAGGTCTCGTCGTCGACCAGCTCGTTCTTGAGGTTGGAGACCTTCGCGGTGAACGACTTCGGCGGGAACTGCTTGGGATCCAGGTCCAGGTCCCGGCAGACCAGCGCCATCAGCCGCTGCGAGTCGGCCGAGTCGTAGATCGAGAAGCTGGAGGTGAAGCCCAGCTTCTTGCTCTCCCGGCGCAGGATCCGGACGCAGGCGCTGTGGAAGGTGGACACCCACATGGCCTTGGCCCGCGGTCCGACCAGCGCCTCGACCCGCTCGCGCATCTCACCGGCGGCCTTGTTGGTGAAGGTGATCGCCAGGATCTCGCCGGGCTGCACCCCCCGCGCACCCAGCAGGTAGGCGATCCGATGGGTGAGCACCCGGGTCTTGCCGGACCCGGCGCCGGCCACGATGAGCAGCGGCGATCCGGCGTGCACCACGGCCTCGCGCTGCTGCGGGTTCATCCCGTCCAGCAGCACGGCCGGGTCCGCGACCGGGCGCGGGGCGCCGTCGCGGTAGTGGCCGTCGCGCGGCGGCGGTGGCGCGTCGAAGCGGCCCGCGAACAGGTCGGCGGGCAGCTCCTCCTCGTAGGGGAGGTCCTCGTCGGCATGGTCGGCCGGCGGCTCCGCGGCGGAACCCTCCAGGCCGGGGAGGGGAATGTCATCAAAGAGGCTGCTCATCAACGACGAGTCTAGGCGTCCCTGCCGACACTCCAGGCCGCTATCGGCGGACCGCCCTCCGCCGAGCACGGTCGGATGATCAGATTGATCGGCATTCCGCCCAACTCCGGGCAGAACCAGCGCTCAATCCGCCATGAAACTGCTAAACGGAACGATCAGTTCCATAGAACTTCGGCCAGCCTCGAACTCCACCCCGCGCCGCCGGCCCGCGCCGGACTAGCGTCCCGGCCCATGGCGTCGCACCGGAAACCCAGACCCAACCCGCTGGCAGCCGTCACCGCCAGGGCCACCACCCGCACCGCGGTGACCCTGGCCACAGCCGCCGCGGCGTCGGTCACCGTGTTCGCCCACCCCGGGCACGCCGATCCCAAGCCCACCGCCGAGGGCGTGAAGTCGCAGGTCGACCAGCTCTACCAGCAGGCCGAGACGGCCACCCAGGACTACGACGGCGCGGTCGCCAGGACCGCCGCGCTCCAGCAGCAGACCGCTCGGCTGCAGGACCGGGCGGCCCGTACCAGGGCCGCGATGACCACGCTGCAGACCCGGCTCGGGGCGGTCGCCGCCGCACAGTACCGGGGCAGCGGGGTCGACCCGCTGATCCACCTGCTCATCAGCGCCCACCCGGACGACTTCCTGCAGCAGGCCGGCTCGCTCAGCCGGCTCAGCGCCTCCGAGCAGCAGCTGCTCACCCAGTACGGAGCCCAGCGCCGCGCCCTGGACCAGGAGCAGTCCGCCGCCACCGCACAGCTGGCCCGGCTCCAGGCCTCCCAGCGGCGCATCTCCGCCGCCCGGGCCCAGGTCCAGGCGAAGCTGGCCGCGGCGCAGCAGTTGCTCGGCACGCTCACCGCCGCCCAGCAGGCCGCCGTCGAACAGTCCCCCGGCACCGCCGGGGCGCCCCCCGCCCCGGTCTCCGGCCGCGCCGCCGCGGCCGTGGCCTTCGCCCGCGCCCAGATCGGCAAGCCCTACGTCTGGGGCGCGACCGGTCCTGACGCCTTCGACTGCTCGGGGCTGACCCAGGCCGCCTGGGCCGCCGCCGGGGTCTCGCTGCCGCGCACCACCTACGAGCAGATCGACGCCGGACAGCGGATCCAGGTCGGCCGGCTGCAACCCGGCGACCTGGTCTTCTACTACTCCGGCGTCAGCCATGTCGGCATCTACGTCGGCAACGACCAGATCATCCACGCCCCGCACCCCGGCGCGGCCGTGGAGTACGCGCCGGTGGACGAGATGCCCGTCAGCGGAGCGGTCCGCCCCGCCTGACCGGCCCCACGGCTGACGTTTCGTCAGACCAGTCGCCGCGCCGTGGCCCACCGGGTCAGCTCATGACGGTTGCTCAGCTGCAGCTTGCGCAGCACCGCCGAGACATGGCTCTCCACCGTCTTCACCGAGATGAACAGCTGCTTGGCGATCTCCTTGTAGGCGTAGCCGCGGGCGATCAGCCGCAGCACCTCGCGCTCGCGCTGGGTCAGCCGGTCCAGGTCCTCGTCGACCGGCGGGGTGTCGGTGGCGGCGAAGGCGTCCAGGACGAAGCCGGCCAGCCGCGGCGAGAAGACCGCGTCGCCGTCCGCGACCCGGAAGATCGCATCGACCAGGTCGGTGCCGGTGATGGTCTTGGTGACGTAGCCCCGGGCGCCGCCGCGGATCACGCCGATCACGTCCTCGGCCGCGTCGGAGACCGACAGGGCCAGGAAGCGCACCGCCTCCGCGCCCTCGGGCGAGGTCGCCGGAGCGGTGCCGCCGGGCATCAGCGAGGCGCAGCGCCGCAGCACCTCCACCCCGCCGCCGCCGGGCAGGTGGACGTCGAGCAGCACCACGTCGGGCCTGGTGGCGGTGACCACGGCGACGGCCTGCTCCACATCGGCCGCCTCGCCGACCACGTCCACGCCGGTGCGCTCGGTCTGCCCGATCTCGGCGCGCACGCCGGTGCGGAACATCCGGTGGTCGTCCACCAGCACCACCCGCGCCCTGCGGCCGCCCTCGCCGCTGCCATCGCCGGTGCCCTCGCCGCTGCCGTCGCCGGCCCCGCTGCCGGTGGTCATCTCGTCCCCGCCCGTCGTCATTGCTCGCTCGCCCTCTCCATCTCAAGTTCGACCTCGGTACCGCCGGCCGGTGCCGGGCGTACCCGCGCGTGCCCGCCGTTGCGCTGCATCCGGCCGATGATCGATCCGCGTACACCCATCCTGTCCTCCGGCACGGAGTCCAGGTCGAACCCGGGGCCGCGGTCGCGGACGAACACCCAGACGGTGTTCCCCTCGACCTCGGCGTACATCGAGACCGGCTCGCCGCCACCGTACTTGGCCGCGTTGACCAGCGCCTCCCTGGCGGCCTGCAACTGGACCACCAGTCCGTCGTCCATCGGGCAGTCGCCGACGACGATCACCTCGACCGGCACCCCGTGCAGATCCTCCACCTCGGCGGCGACCTTGCGGGCGCACTCGGCCAGGGTGTCCGGGGCCTTCTCGGCATCGTCCGCGTCCGAGGGCCGGCGGTAGAGCCACTGCCGCAGGTCGCGCTCCTGGGCCCGGGCCAGCCGGGTCACCTCCTTGGGGTCCTCGGCGTTGCGCATGATCAGCGTGAGCGTGTGCAGCACCGAGTCGTGCAGATGGGCGGCGACCTCGGCGCGCTCCTGCGCCCTGATCCGCTCGCCGCGCTCGGTGCCCAGGTCCTGCCACATCCGCAGCAGATAGGGGCCGCCCAGCAGCAGTGCCCCGGCCAGCACGGCCAGCACCGCCTGCGCCACCTTGGCGAAGTCGGCCAGTGTCCCGGAGACGAACAGGAAGCCGACCACCCCGGCGGCGACCAGCAGCACCCCGGCCAGGGTCCGCAGCACGGTGGAGCCGCGCTTGCTCTCCCCCAGCGAGAACCAGCGCGCCCAGCGCGCGTCGTCGGCCTGCCGCCACACCACCGCGACGCCGAGGCCGGCCAGCAGTATCGGCCAGACATAGGGCGAAGTCGCCTGCTTGGTCACGGTGTTGAGGAACACCAGCAGCCCGGCGACGACGGCGATCAGGGCCAGCAGCGGTCCCCGGTGCTCCTCGTCCTCGGCCGATCCGGGCCCGGTGGCCGGACGGGTCGAGCCCGCGCCGGGGGCGCTGCGCCCGTCCGCGGCCGGCTCGCCCTGGATGGTCTGCTGCAGCAGCTGCCGCACCCGCCGCAGTCCGCGCTGCTGCTTCTCCAGCGAGTAGGGGCCGATATTGCCGACCTGCCAGGTCGTCGCCGGGGCCGCCCCGGCCCGCAGCCCCATCGGCACCGCGAACCAGAAGGCCGCGTACAGCAGCGCGCCCAGGCCGTTGCCCAGCAGCAGCACCACGAAGGCCACCCGGACCCAGAACCGGCCCACGCCCAGGTGCGCGGCGAGCCCGTTGGCCACCCCGCCGAGCATCCGCCCGTCCGGGATCCGGTACAGCTTGCGCACCGGCGCGGGGCCGGGCGCGAGCTCCGGCGCGGCTCCGGGCAAGGGCGCGGACGCCGGCGGCGGTGCGGACGCCGCTGCCTGCGCGGGATCGGGGTTGAAGTCGGTGGCTGCCACACCACGATCGTCACACGTCCGAGGCGCTCCGGGTATCTCCCGAAGGGGTATCTCAGGGTCCGGTCAGGGAGATGCCTGATGGGCTCCGGGGCTCAGTGGCAGCAGGATGGGGGTATGAAGGACGACACGCCTCCACCGCAGGCACCGAACCCGACTGCACCGCAGCCGGCCCGCGCCGCACGACCCCCGCTGGAGCGCAGCCGCGACCGCCGGGTCGTGGCCGGGGTCTGCGGCGGCCTGGGCCGGCACCTGGACATCGACCCGGTGGTGTTCCGGGTGGTGATCGCCGTGCTCTGCCTCTCCGGCGGCGTCGGCCTGTTCATCTACGGCCTGGCCTGGCTGATCGTCCCGGTCGAGCGGACCCGGCGGAACGAGCTGCAGCGGCTGCTCTCCGGCCGGGTGGACGGCCAGTCGCTGGGCGCGGTGCTGGTCACCGTGCTGGGCACCGGCATCTTCTTCTCCTACATGGGCAGCACCGGGCACATCTTCCCGCTCACCCTGATCGCGCTGCTGGCCTTCGCCGCGCTGCGCTACGACCCGGCCAAGCACCCGCGCCGCTGGGAGCAGCCGGTCACCGGCGCGCCCGAGGACGCCGACGGCGCCGGGGGCGGCGTGGAGGGCTCGGTGTTCGGCCTGAAGTTCCGCACCAACCCGCAGGCCCCGCCGCCGGAGCAGCCGACCGTTCCGGTTCCGGCACCGGCCGCGCCCTGGTGGCAGCGGCCCGACCCGATGGCCAAGCACCCCTCGGGAGCGGCCGGCGGCACCGGCACGGCACCCTCGGACAGCACCAGGGCCCACGGCGCCGGGCCGGACGCCGACGGCGACGCCGCCGCACCGCAGGACGCCGTGCCGACCGAACCGCTGCCCCCCTACGCCCCGCCGAATCCGCCACCGCCGGCCGCGCCGGAGCCGCCCTTCGCGCCGGTCCCCGCCCCACGGCGGCGGCGCCAGCGCTCCTTCCTGGGCTCGGCCTTCTTCTTCCTCGCCGTCATCGCCGGCGCCGCCGTGTGGTGGGTCGCCGCCAAGGACAACCGGCCGGTCAACCTGCTGGCCGTGCTCGCCGCGGCGCTGCTGGTGCTGGGCCTCGGCATGGTGGTCTGCGCGGTCTGGGGCCGGGGCCGGGGCCTGGTGGTGTGGGCGACCCTGCTCACCCTCGCGGTCGCCGCCGTCGGCGCAGGACCGATCCATCTGCGCAGCACCTACCAGCACCAGACCTGGGCCCCGACAGCCGCAGCCTCCGTCCTGCCCAACTACGACCTGGACGGCGGTACCGGCATCCTCGACCTCTCCGGCGCCGCGCCGACCGCGGGCCAGACCGTCGCCACCAAGGTCCGTGTCGAATTCGGCAAGCTCACCGTGATCGTGCCGCCGGGCACCGAGCTCAAGATCGACGCCCACGTCGGCATCGGCAGCATCCACCTCCCCGACAACAGCAGCACCGGCGGCATCTCGACCAACCGCAGCACCGACATCGCCCCCGAGGCCGCCGCCGGGCACGGCACCGTCAGCCTCGATCTGAACGTCGGGGTCGGAGACCTGGAGGTCACCCAGTGAAGCGCCATCAGCTCGACCTGTTCTCGCTGATCGCGGGGCTGGCCTTCGTCGCCATCGCCGTGCTCTACCTGCTGGACGCCGCCGGGCAGTTGAGTGTGAACGGCCGGCTGGTGATCCCGCTGCTGCTGGTCGCCCTGGGCGTGGCCGGGCTGGCCGGGGCCATCTACCGGATGGCCCGCGGCCAGCGCGAGGCCCCGCCGGAGCAGCTCCGCCCCGACAGCCGCGACAGCCGTGAGGAAGGCCGCGGCGACGGCCGCTACGAGGACCTCTCCGCCGACCTCGACTCGATGGGGCTGTTCGACGACGAGTCCGAGCGCAGGCGCTGACCGCCGGCCGAGGTCTGCTTCCGCCGGGACGCCAGCCACCCGTCCAGCGACAGGTAGGGCGTCCCGGCCAGCACCAGCGGGACCCAGGCCATCAGGTAGATCAGGTCGTTGCCCAGGTAGTAGGGGTGCACCTGCCAGCTGACGGTGAGCCAGAAGCTCAGGTTCAGCAGCACCCCGCCGAACGCCGCGATCCGTCCCAGCAGCCCGAACAGAGCGCCCAGCCCCACCGCGAGCTCTCCTATCGCGATCGCCAGGGCGAACCCGGTGGGCGCCTTGAGCGCCAGGTCCAGCAACGGCCCGATCGGGCTCCCGGCCTTCACGCCCGTGGTCATCGACGCAAAGGAGGTGGGATCGCTCAGCCCGGCCAGGTAGTGCGAGTCGGTCAGCTTGTCCAGCCCGGCATAGATGAAGGTCACCCCCAGGAACAGCCGAAGTGGCAGCAGCGCGTACCGGGTCGCCTTCTCTGACAGATCCATGCCGGTCTCCACCTCTCGAACGGGGCGTTCGTACACCAGTCCCCTACGCAGAGGACTGACACAAGGTTCAGCTTTCAGGTGCGGCATGTGCATGGTTTGTCGCGCGCGCTGTCAATCAAGCAGAGCCCCGCGCCCCTGCGTAGCGGCAACTGACCCACCGTGGGCACGTTGCACCATCACGGGCGCGGGGAACTGCGCGCCCAGCCGTGTACGGTCCGCACCCGGAAACCAGCCGGCAACAACCCCCTACTCGAACGCCCCGACCAGCGCATCGCCGTGCCCGGCGACCAGCGGCTGGTAGTTGATCCAGGCGACCAGGTCATTGCCCAACTGGTCCCGGGTGACCACCGCGTTCTCATGGTCCACCAGCACCGGCTTGCCCGCCGCCCTCGCCATCA
Organism: Streptacidiphilus carbonis; assembly: GCF_000787775.1. GTDB lineage: Bacteria > Actinomycetota > Actinomycetes > Streptomycetales > Streptomycetaceae > Streptacidiphilus > Streptacidiphilus carbonis. The sequence goes on from NZ_BBPM01000018.1 coordinate 47,978, forward strand.
GCTGCACCTGGCAGGACCGCTCCATGGTGATGAACCACCACGCCGCCGCGTCCACCGAGTCCCCCACCGTCAGCAGCCCGTGGTTCCGCAGGATCACCGCCTTGTGCCCGGCCAGGGCCGCGGCTATCCGACGGCCCTCCTCCTGGTCCAGCACCACGCCGGTGTAGTCGTCGAACAGCGCATGGCTCTCGTAGAAGGCGCAGACGTCCTGGGTGATCGGCTCCAGCAGCTCCCCCAGCGCGGACAGCGTCTTGCCGTAGACCGAGTGGCTGTGCGCGGCCGCGACCACCTCCGGGCGCGCGGCGTGCACCTGCGAGTGGATGGCGAAGGCCGCAGCGTTCACATGGTGCCGCCCCTGGACCACCTGGCCGTCGTGGTTCACCAGGATCAGATCACTGACCGTGATCCGCTTGAAGGACATTCCGAACGGGTTCACCCAGAAGTGGTCGGTCCACTCCGGGTCGCGCGCCGTGATGTGCCCGGCCACGCCCTCCTCGAAGCCGAACTTCCCGAACAGCCGCAGCGCCACCACCAACCGCTCCTTGCGATGCCGGCGCTCCTCCTCGACGGTCTCGAACGTCTGCGGCAGCGCGAACTGCAACTGGTCCAACGGCACGGGGGACGGCGGCGGGTTCGTCATCGCGAGCGCTCCTAGCGGGGGTGGCCTTCTCGCCCGGAAGCTACCCCTCAGTAGCGCAAATGACCAGGCCCGCGGTGCTACAACCGGGTGATCTCAGAGAGGTCGATGTCGATATCGAAAGGCAGGCTGACCGCAGCTGCTCGGGCACCGTTCGGCGCAGCCCGGTTTCCAGGACGAACAGTGTCAGACCATGAAAATCCCGCTGCGGACTCACGAAGACCAGGCTCCCGTCGATCAGCTCGGTATGCGGCGGGAGGCCGTCCATCGTCAGGAACTGTTCTGCGGTGAAGCCGTCGAGCGGCGGGATCAGCCATGCCGGGACGGACCGCTGCTCAATCTCGGGGATCGGTTCGGCAGTCATCAGGTTTCCTCCCATGGCTGGAATCCTTGCCGCTCCCCCAGCGTAGATGCGCCAAAACAAGCGTGCTGCCACCCGAACGGAGGTCGGGTGGCAGCACGCTTGACGATGCGTACGAGTGGCTACTCCCACTCGATGGTGCCCGGGGGCTTGCTGGTCACGTCCAGCACCACCCGGTTGACGTCGGGGACCTCGTTGGTGATCCGGGTCGAGATCTTCGCCAGCACCTCGTAGGGGACCCGGGACCAGTCCGCGGTCATGGCGTCCTCGGAGGAGACCGGGCGCAGCACGATCGGGTGGCCGTAGGTGCGGCCGTCGCCCTGGACGCCGACCGAGCGGACGTCGGCGAGCAGCACCACCGGGCACTGCCAGATCGAGCGGTCCAGCCCGGCCGCGGTCAGCTCGGCGCGGGCGATGGCGTCGGCCTCCCGCAGCAGGTCCAGGCGGTCCTTGGTGACCTCGCCGACGATCCGGATACCCAGCCCCGGGCCGGGGAACGGCTGCCGCTGGACGATCTCGTCCGGCAGGCCGAGCTCCGCGCCGACCATCCGGACCTCGTCCTTGAACAGCTTGCGCAGCGGCTCGATCAGCTGGAACTGCAGGTCCTCGGGGAGCCCGCCGACGTTGTGGTGCGACTTGATGTTGGCGGTGCCGGTGCCGCCGCCGGACTCCACCACGTCCGGGTAGAGGGTGCCCTGGACCAGGAACTCCACCGACTGCCCGGACTCGCCGGCCTCGGCCACGATCTCGCTCGCGGCCTGCTCGAAGACCCGGATGAACTCCCGGCCGATGATCTTCCGCTTCTGCTCCGGGTCGGACACCCCGGCCAGCGCGGACAGGAAGCGCTGCTCCGCGTCGACGACCTTCAGCTGGACGCCGGTGGCCGCCACGAAGTCCTTCTCGACCTGCTCCGACTCGCCCTTGCGCATCAGCCCGTGGTCGACGTACACGCAGGTCAGCTGGGAGCCGATGGCCTTCTGCACCAGTGCGGCGGCCACCGCGGAGTCCACCCCGCCGGACAGCCCGCAGATCGCGCGCTTGTCGCCGACCTGGGCGCGGATCGAGGCGACCTGCTCGTCCACCACATTGGTGGTGGTCCAGGACGGGGCGATGCCCGCGCCGCGGTAGAGGAAGTGCTCCAGGATCTGCTGGCCGTGCGTGGAGTGCAGCACCTCGGGGTGGTACTGGACGCCGTAGAGCTTGCGGGCGTCGTCCTCGAACGCGGCGACCGGGACCACCTCGGTGGAGGCGGTGACGGTGAAGCCGGGAGGGGCCGCGGAGCAGGCGTCACCGTGCGACATCCACACCTGCTGCTCATCCGGGGTGCCCTCGAACAGGGTCGACCCGGGCCGGGAGACGGACAGCGCCGTGCGGCCGTACTCGCGGGCGCCGCTGTTGTCGACCGTGCCGCCCAGCGCCACCGCCATCAGCTGGAAGCCGTAGCACATGCCGAAGACCGGGACCCCGGCCTCGAAGATCGCCCGCTCCAGCACCGGGGCGCCCTCGGCGTACACCGAGGAGGGCCCGCCGGAGAGGATGATCGCCGCGGGCCGCTTGGCCAGCATCTCGGCGACCGGCATGGTCGAGGGGACGATCTCGCTGTAGACCCGGGCCTCACGGACCCGGCGCGCGATGAGCTGGGCGTACTGGGCGCCGAAGTCGACGACGAGGACGACCTCTTGCGACTGCGCAGTGGTCGACGGGTGGTCGGGGGTCGCGTTTGCCACAGGGCGGCCTTCCGGCGGTGCGAAGGGGAAAGACCCATCGTACCGTCGCCCCTGCCGCCCCACCCAATCCTGCGGACGCCCCCTCGGCCGGAGAGACGCCCCCTCGGCCGGAGAGGCGTCAGCCGAACGCTCCCAGGAGGCAGCTCCCCTCAGGCCCGGCCCCGGCAGAGTTCCAGCAACTGCATGGCGACCTCGGTGCCCTGCGGGCCCAGCGCCGCGCGGTAGCGGGCCAGGATCTCCAGCTCGCGGTTGAGCGCCAGCCTGGGGCCGCCGGTGGTCATCCGGGCGGACTGGACCTCCGCGGACACTCCCATGCGCTCGCGGACCAGGTCGATGATGCGTCGGTCCAGCTCGTCGATGCGCCCGCGGGCCCCGGCGATGACGACTGCCGCCTGCTCGGCGGTCAGGGCGGTGCCGATGTCAGGGGTCGTGCCGGGCATGGTGCTGGGGTTGGTGCTGGGGTTGGTGCTGGGGCTGGCGTTGCTGCTGTCCATGGACGGTCTCCCTCGGTGGCGGGAGGCGCGGGTCCCGGCCGGCCCGGCTCCGGGGGACGAAAGGCGCCCCGGGCCGTTTGGCCCGGGGCGCCTCTGCGATGTCTGTTGTCCTGAAGTCAGACGGCATCACCATGGCGACCGGGGCTTCCGGTGCCATAGCTAAAGTTGACTGCCGCGCAGAACATGGGCGACATCATAGCCGCTTCACTCGTTCGCCCGCGCCGGAAGCCGTGACCCATCACCAGGAGAATCGTTGTTCCCCATGACCGTACGGGGTTCACGTCCCGGCCAGTGACGTGCTCCCAGCCCCCTTCCGGAGGCCGTGTGCGGCGAGCAGGACCACGCGTGGAGTGTCACAACAGTCCGCCGACGCGATGAGACGTGCCCCAACGGGCGCGTCGTGGGACCTCGCGCCGGCGCCCGGCCGGGCAGCAGGGGACAGCCGCCCGGTCATGACTGTAGTGATCTGTTGTGAAGGGGCGGTCGGCACCGGGGACGCTCGGATCCGGCCGCCCCGGATCAATCCGGATCAGCATGGATCAGTACCCGTCCCCCGGCGCACATCCCACTGCGCACCCCCTTGCGCTTCCCCTCGCAGAGCGTAACGTCGGCACTGCATCGTCCCGAGGGGCACCGGCGCAAGCCGGGTCACAGAAAACGACTATGCCGATGTGTGCCGAACCAGTTGCGCAACAGCGGCCATATCCCCCACGATGCTGGTGAGGGGGTGGACTTGGGGCAGCGGGACAGCACCCGTGAGCACGGCTCCCACCAGGCTGGGAACCCGCTCGGCACAGACTCTCGCCAGTCACTCGCAGTAATCAAAACGGCCCCGTGGCCCTGTCGCCCACCTCGCCGACCCTGCCCAGAGGCGCATGGCCGATGCGCGCGCCCCCTGCTCAGGTGAACCCCAGACCAACTGTCAAACGGCACCCCTCCCCCGGTGCCGTTCCCGCAGCACCGGCGCTGCCCTGACGCCGGTTGCCGCAGATCGAGGGCCCCGTCTTCCCCCGCGGGGCCCTCCGTCGTTGCACGGGACAGAGGAGATCACTATGGTTCGCCCGTGACCGAACAGCACCGGGGGACGGGTGACGAACTGTGGGACGCGTTCGTCAAGGAGTTCGAGAAGAGCAAGGGCATACCCGAACCGAGCGCGGCTGAGCGCGCGGCCGCCGGCGCGGCGAACGACGCACAGTCCGCGAAGCGCCCTCGCCGCCGCGGGCTCAAGGCGGTGGCGGGTCTCGGCGCGGTGGCCGTCCTGGCAGGTGCCGGATTCTGGTTCAGCCCCTTGCACCGCACCACGACGCAGCATGCGTCCGCCGCACCCACGGCCCGCCCGACGGTGACCGTCGATGCCGCGAGAACGACGTCCGGCACCGAGCCGATGGTCACCACCGACCAGGCGTTCCCCGCACACGTCGCCGGCTTCACCAAGGTGACCCAGTCCGGCGGCCCCGACTGCACGAGTTCGGACACGGTCGCCCCGGACCTGATCCAGGTGATCAACGAGACCAAGGGCTGCCGCGGCGTCATCGGGGCCCTGTACAAGGACGCGGACGACAACGAGTACACGGTTGTCGTGTTCGCCCTGAAGGACCCCGTCGACGCCATGAACGTGATCACCTATCTGGGTTCGAACCCGATGAGCTACCAGGTCGGCGTACTGATGCCGCCGGCCGGCTCCGGGCTCCGGTCACTGCCCTCGGACAGCGGACTGGTGCAGTCCTTCCAGAGTCTCAAGGATCTGGCAGTGGTCGGCCTGGCCCAGTGGTCGGACGGCCGCGCCATCGACTTCCAGAGCCTGACGGACAAGCTCCAGCCCCTCATCACCGCAGTGACGGACGCCGCGGCCGCTCACGACGCCGGCTGAACCGCTTCGGCGTCGCCGTCGGCCTGCGGCTTGATCGGGACGCGGAGCTGGTTGAAGGCGTAGTAGATCGCGATGGCCCCGTGCAGCGCGAGCGTCAGCACGGCATTGACGAACGACAGCCCCACCAGGATCGGGTACACCACCGTTCCCAGGGCGAACCGCGCCCGGGTCCCCCTGGCCAGCACCTCGTCGACCCGCGCGTCGAAGAGGTGCCCGGTCCGGGTGAGCCACCACCACAGCGCCTGGAACGTCAGCGCGTGCGCCACCATGAACCCGCCGTACAACGCCACCGCCAGCTCGGCGCCCTTCGGCTGGTCCAGGTACCCGGACACCACCGAAGTCGCCCACGGCAGCGCCGACACCCCCATCAGCAGCAACAGGTTCAGGAACAGCAGAACCCGGTCCACCCGGGCGACGAAGCTGAACACCTGATGGTGGTTGGCCCACATGATCCCGATCACCAGGAAGCTCACCACATAGGCGTCGTACTGCGGCCACTGATGGGCCAGTTGATGGGCGAGGCTCTTCCCCGTCGACTGCGACGGCGCCTTGACGTCCAGGATCAGCAGCGTGATCGCAATGGCGAACACCCCGTCGCTGAACGCCTCCACCCGACCCGACTCGTTCACACGATCCCCCTTCGCTCAAGGGGCATCGTGCCATGGCCGACGGCTCCGGACAGGCCCTAGCGGGCACCTCGCCGGAGCAGGCGGCGGATCCTGCGCTTCAGGCCCACGTACTTGCGGTGGAGCCGGTGGACCAGCACGAACGTGCGGATGCGGTCGGCCAGGGTGAGGCGGTACTTGAGGCGCAGCAGGGTGCTGAGCTCGCCCAGCCGCTCGGTGCCGATCGCGCCGAGCAGGCGGCTGACCTGCTGCTGGTAGGCGGCGCGGTAGGCCGCGCCACCGCTCACCACCAGCCAGAAGAACTTGGGGATCTCCTCGACCATGGTGTTGTAGTCGTACGAGCGCAGGTAGTCGCGGTACTCCGGCTGGGGGCGGGCCTGCAGCCACTCCCGGACCAGGTCGATCGACTGGACCCGGTCGACCAGGCCCCGGGGGTCGGTCATCTGAGTGATCGACACCTCGCCGGTCTCCCGCTCCCGCCAGTGGTAGACCGTCTCGGAGAGCACGTCCACGCCGGCCGCCAGGTAGTGCAGCGGCACGCTGACCGGGGCGTCCTCGTAGTGGATGCCCTCGGGGTAGAGGATGCCCGCGGCGTCGAAGAAGCTGCGGCGGTAGACCTTGTTCCACGCGGTGCGGTCGGTGACCAGCGCGGGGGTCGCGCTGATGTGGGTCTTGAGCCGGGTCTCCGCGAACGGCTTGATGTGCACGCCGGACGGGGTGTAGCCCTTCGAGTTGAACCGCAGCGCGTTGCCGGCCACGAAGTCCGACCCGGTCTGGTCCAGCGTGCTGATCATCAGCTGGTACGCCTCGGGCGGCAGGGTGTCGTCGCTGTCCACGAAGGCCAGGTACTCGGTGTCTGCGGCGATGTGCCGCCAGCCGGTGTTCCGGGCCGCCCCGAGGCCCTTGTTCTCCTGCCGCACCAGTCGGAACCGCTGGTCGCTGCCGGCGAAGGCCTCGGCGATCGCCGCGCTGGAGTCCGTCGAACCGTCGTCGACCAGGACGCATTCGAAGTCCTCGAAGGTCTGGGCGGCGATCGAGTCGAGGCACTCCTCGAGGTAGCGCTCGACGTTGTAGATCGGTACGACGACGGAGAGACGGGGCATCGGCTGCGCGAGCCTTTCGATCAGGGACGTGTTGCCGGTCACAGCTTGCACGACCGAGATGACGTGCGCCTCTATTCCAGCACGACAGCGGGTTACGCCGGGGTGTCGGGGGGCTGTCGGCCTTCGAAGACCGCCAGCGTCCCGGCCAGTTGCGAGTGCTGCGGCCGCGGCAGCGCGTCCGGCGTGAACCAGCCCAGGGCGTCGAACTTGTGCGGCTCGCCGACGGCGACCCGGTCCGGGTCGACCCGTACCGCGAAGAGCACCGCTACCCAGTGCGAGACCGGGTCGCCCCGCAGGATGTTCCGCACCCCCAGGGTCTCCACGGACAGGGCCTCCGCCAGGTACTCCTCGCGGACTTCGCGCCGCACCGCCGACTCGAAGGACTCCCCGTGCTCCAGGGCGCCCGCGCCGGTGTCCCAGGTCCCCGGCTCGTCCCTGGCCCCCTCGCTGCGGCGGGCCAGCAGGATCCGTCCGGCGCCGTCATGGCAGACGAACACGCAGGACACGGTGGGCGCGCTGAGGGCGCGCTCGGCCGGGCGTCCGGACGGGCGCTGGGGCGGGCGCTCGGGCGAATCGTGGTTCATCACAGCTCTCAGAAGTGGTCGAGGAGTTGACGGAAGGACGTGAGGTGCAGCACTCCCGCGTCCGCGGGATCCAGCTCGCTGTGCTCCAGTGCCCAGGTGTGGTCGTTGGGGATGAAGACGGCGCGCATGCCGACCTGACGGGCCGGCAGGATGTCCGACTTCGGCGAGTTGCCGATCATCCAACTGCTGCCGGGGGCGAGGCCGTGCGCCGCCAGGAACTCCTGGTAGGTCCGGTTGTCCTTCTCCTGGACGATCTCCACGGCCCGGAAGTGGTGCACCAGCTCCGAGGCGTCGATCTTGCGCTGCTGCTCGTCCCGGTCGCCCTTGGTGAGCATCAGCAGGGTGTGCCGGGTGCCGAGGTCCGCGAGCGTCTCCGCCACATCGGCGATCAGCTCAACCCGGTTGTGGACCAGGACGGCGGCCAGGTCAGCGATCTCGGCGCGCTCCTCGACCGTGGCAGGCCGGCCGTTCAGCCGCTCGACGCAGTCGGCCAGGCTGCGCAGCAGCATCCTGCTGCCGTACCCATGGGCGATCGCGTTGGCGGCCTGGACGTCGTCGAGGACGGCACGGAGCTGGGTCCGGTCGAGCGACGGATGGCGCAGCCAGCCCAGGAAGTCGTCGATGACCCGCTCGAACAGGACGTTGTTCTCCCACAGCGTGTCGTCCGCGTCGAAGACGAGTGTCTGGCTGCTGTGCCGCATCGGGGCCCCCACGGTGTGTGATCGTTCCACCCGCGACCCTAACCGGGACCGCTCGGGCCACGCCCGGAATTTCCGGGGCGCCCACCGCATGGCACCGCCCGCCGAACGGCACCGCCCACCGCATGACACCGCCCGCGCCGACGGTCGTCCATCGGCGCGGGCGGGTTCTGATCGGAAACCTAGCGGCCGGTCATCCCGGACAAGGCCGCTTCCAGCAAATGTGACCCACGTCGCTCTCAGTCGCCCTCCGCCGCCGTCTCGGCCCCGCGCTTCGGCGGTACCGCCGGCACCGCCAGCAGCGGCAGCCGCAGTTCCGCGAAGGCCCCCGCGGGCACCGCCGGCGCCTTCGGGGCCACCGCGGCGACCCTGCGGTAGGGCCGGCCCTGCTCCGGCCGCGGGTCCGCGTCCCCCTTGTTGGGCCACATCGACACCGCCCGCTCCGCCTGCGCCGTGATCGTCAGCGAGGGGTTCACCCCGAGGTTGGCCGAGACGGTGGAGCCGTCCGCGACGCTGATCCCCGGGTAGCCGTACAACCGCTGGTACGGGTCGATGACGCCGCGCTCCGGGGAGTCACCGATCACGCAGCCGCCCAGGAAGTGCGCGGTCAGGGTGCGGCCCAGCAGATCGCTGACCCCGCTGCCGGCCACGCCGTTGATCTCGGCGGCGACGGCCCGCGCCGACTCCTCCGCGGCCGGGATCCACTTGGGGTTGGGCGCGCCATGGCCCTGACGCGACGTCAACTTCCCCTTGCCCAAACCGGACTTCTTCCGGGACACGATGACGGAGTTGTCCAGCGACTGCATCACCAGGCCGATGATGACCCGCTCGGACCAGCGCCGCTTGTTCAGCATCTGCACGGTCACCTGCGGCTTGCTCGCCGCGATCTTCGCGAACCGCAGCAGCGGCATCCTGCTGCCGCCCGGCACCTGCATGATGGACAGCAGGCTCATCGCATTGGACCCCTTGCCGTAGCGCACCGGCTCGATATGGGTGTGCGCGTCCGGGTGCACCGAGGAGGTGATGGCGACGCCCCTGGTGAAGTCCGCCTTGCGGCCCAGCCGCCGGTCCGTGGTCATCGAGCCGACCAGCGCCTCGGAGTTGGTGCGGGTCAGCTCGCCCAGCCGGGCCGAGATCCGGGGGAGGTGGCCCTCGTCCCGCATCTCGTGCAGCAGCTTCTGGGTGCCGAAGGTCCCGGCCGAGACCACGACCTTTCGGGCCCTGATGCTCCTGAAGGCGCTCTTGGCGGGGTTCTTCGAACGGGAGTCGGTGGCCCGGACGTCGACGGCGTAGCCCTCGCCGTCCTCGCGGATCCGGGTGACCGTGGTCATCGGCAGGATCTGCGCGCCGTTCTTCTCGGCCAGGAACAGGTAGTTCTCGGTGAGGGTGTTCTTGGCGCCGTGCCGGCAGCCGGTCATGCACTCGCCGCACTCGGTGCAGGACCTGCGGCGCGGGCCCTCCCCGCCGAAGTAGGGGTCGTCCACCTCGGCGCCGGGCGCGGCCCTGACGCCCTCCCCGGCCGTCTCCGTGGCGTCCTGGCCGTCGCCGAAGAACACCCCGACCGGCGCCAGGTGGAAGGTCTCGCCGTATCCGAGCCTCTCGGCGGAGGCCTTCAGCGCCACGTCCGAGGGCGTCACGGTGGGGTTGGTGCGCACCCCCAGCATCCGCTTCGCCTGGTCGTAGAACGGGGCCAGCTCATCCGACCAGTCGGTGATGGACTTCCACTGCGGGTCCTGGAAGAAGGCCTCCGGCGGGACGTAGAGGGTGTTGGCGTAGTTCAGCGAACCGCCGCCGACCCCCGCGCCGCCGAGCACCATCACCTCCTTGAGGACGTGGAAGCGCTGGATGCCGTACAGCCCGAGGGCCGGGGCCCAGAGGTAGTTCCTGGCGTCCCAGGAGTTCTTGGGCAGCGTCTCCCGGGTGAAGCGACGGCCGGCCTCCAGCACCGCGACCGAGTAGCCCTTCTCGGTCAGCCGCAGCGCGGCGACCGATCCCCCGAACCCCGAGCCGACCACGACCACGTCGTAGTCGAACCCCGGCTCAGCCGTCTCTTCCGTCATCGCCATTGACGCAGCTCTCCTGAACTCGGTGAAACGGGGGTCTGCCTGCCTTGTGGCTACTTGAGCCGCAGCGCCTTCATCGCCGCCAGCGCGCGGGTCTGGAACTTCGCGTAGCCCTCGTCGTCCATGCCGAAGGCCGGCGCCATCCGGATCAGCTTCTGCACCGCGACCGTCTGCGGCTCGGTGTACTTGAGGATGCCCTCGGAGCCGTGCCGGCGCCCGATCCCGCTGTCGCCCATGCCGCCCATCGGCGCGGCCACGCTGGCGTAGGCGGGCGCATAGCCCTCGTTGACGTTGACGGTGCCGGAGTGCAGCCGCGCCGCGACGGCGACGCCGTGCCTGGTGCTCCGGCTCCAGACGCTGGAGTTCAGCCCGTACGGCGTGCCGTTGGCGCGCTCCACGGCCTCGTCCTCGCTGTGGAAGCGGTAGACGGAGACGACCGGGCCGAAGGTCTCCTCGGTGCACACGGCGCTGTCCTCGGTGACCCCGTCCAGGATGGTCGGCTCGAAGAACAGCGGGCCGACGTCCGGCCGGGCCTGCCCGCCGGCCAGCACCGTGGCGCCGTTCCTGACGGCCTCCTCGACATGCCGGGTGACCGTGTCCAGCTGGCGCCGGGCCACCAGCGAGCCCATGTCGGCGCCCCAGGCCAGGGTGTTGCCCAGGCGCATGGCCCGGGTTCGGGCGGCGAACTTCTGCAGGAAGGCGTCGGCGACCTGCTCGGCCACATACAGCCGTTCGATGGAGATGCACAGCTGGCCGGCCGAGGAGAAGCAGGCGCGGACGGCGCCCTCGGCGGCCTTGTCCAGGTCGGCGTCGGCCAGCACCAGCATGGCGTTCTTGCCGCCGAGCTCCATCGAGGCACCGATCAGCCGGGCCGCGGCCCGCTGGGCGACGTCCCGTCCGGTCCTGGTGGAGCCGGTGAAGGAGACGTAGTCGGCGTGGGCGACCACCTCGGGGCCGATGACCGGCCCCTCGCCGATGACGATCTGCCACAGCTCGGCGGGCAGCCCGGCCTCGATCATCAGCTCGCGGGCGCGCAGCGCGGTGAGCGCGGTCTGGGTGTCGGGCTTGGTCACCACGGCGTTGCCGGCCGCGAAGGCGGGGATCGCGTCGCCGACGAACAGCGCCAACGGGTAGTTCCAGGGCGAGATCTGGCCGATGACGCCCTTGGGCTGGCGCAGCTCGCGGACCTGGGTGAGGGTCGGGTAGACCCCGCCGCGACGCCGCGGCCTGAGGTACTTGGCTGCGGCCCGCCCGTAGTGGCGCGCCTCCAGCGCGGCGGCGCTGACCTCCTCGAAGGCGTGCGCGCGGGTCTTCCCGGTCTCCGACTGCACCAGGTCCAGCATCTCGGCCTGGGCGGCGAAGAGCAGGTCGTGGAACCTCAGCAGCACCGCCGCGCGCTGACGCACCGGCCGCTCGGCCCACGCGGCCTGCGCCACCCGGGCCCGGGCGAACGCGTCCGCGACGTCCGCCGCACCGGACTCGGGGATCTCCGCGAGCACCTCCCCGGTGAATGGCGAGAGGCTCTGCGCGACGGTCGGCTCCGCCCCCGTCCTGACCCCCCTGACCAGCCGGGCGACCAGCTCCGGCGTCACGGCGTCGGCTGCGGTACGGGGCCCGGCCACCGCGACGGGATTGCGCTCACCGGCGGCACTGCTGGTGCTGATGTCAGTCATGACGTGCAGCGTAGGCCGTTTCCAGCCGCTTGGGTACCCGTCGGTAACAGAAACATGTCTGACACAGAGCAATCCATGGCGGCGGCGGCCGTCCCGACCAAAAGCCGCTTCCGTCACATGTGGCCCACGTCGCTCGAACGGGGAGCGCCCCCGATGACAGGTGTGAAAACCTGGGCTCTAAAGTTTCACATTGGGTCTAGTGTGCGACCCGCGTCTGATGCAGAGTCCGCGTACCTGCGCCAGCCGACCGGCCCGACCAGGGGGAAGTCCATGAGTAGCGATCCGTATCCGTCCCCACGCCCGGCCGACGTGCCGACTCTCTATCGCGCGGCCTCGTTCGTAGCCATCGGGTGGGCGGCAATCCTCCTGGTCCGGGCACTGTACAACTGCTTCGCCGTGGTCGGTCCGGGACAGTTCCTGCTGGGGATCGTCTACTACGGGTCCAAGGGCGGCAGCGGCCAGGCCGAGACGTCGAGCTTCGACTACGCGGTCCTCTATGCCGTCGGCGCCCTGTTCATCCTCCGCGGCAGCCACTGGGCCCGCGGACTGGTCTGCGGCGTCGCGGCCGTCGAGGGCTACAACCGGCTGCGCAGCCTCACCGGGGCCCTGTTCGACCCCGCCCAGCGGCCGTGGTTCACCGGGCAGCTCCAGGGCGAGCTGCTGCTGGCGACGCTGGTCGTGGGCGTCATCGTCACCATCGCGCTGGTGATCATGCTGTCGCGGCGGGTCGGCGCGCACGTGCCGTGGCAGCCGCCGCCGAACGCGTGGACCGCGGCCGCGCAGGCCGCGATGCAGCCGGCGCAGCAGTACCCACCGCAGCAGCAGGCCCCCCAGCAGCAGTACTACCAGCAGCAGCAGCAGCCGACTCAGCAGGCGTACGCCGCCGCGCCGACCGCCCCGCAGCAACCGCAGCAGCCCTACCAGCAGATGCCGCAGCCGCCCGCACCTCAGCCGCAGCCGGTGGACCCGCGTACCCAGCAGCCCCAGCAGGGGCCCGCGCTGCCGCCGTACGTCACGCCGCCCGCCCAGTCGGCGCCGGTCCCCACCCAGATATCCACCCCGCAGGTGCAACCGCAGCCGAAGCCCGCCGAGCCCAGCGACGCCGTGCCCCTGCCCGACCAGGCCACCACCCGGTTCCGGGCCGTACCGCCCAAGTCCACCTCGTAGCGCTGAACCATGTCCCGACAGAGCAGCAAGCTCGCCCGCCGCATCGAGTACTGGCGCCCCGGCATCCTCCCCTTCGCCCTCCCCTTCGCCCTGCTGATGGGCTGGGGGCTGTGGACGTACCGGCCCAACGGCACGCCGCTGGGCTGGATCCTCACCATCGTCTGGTCGCTGCCGGCCATCGGCGTGCTGGTGGGGCTCCAGGGAGCCGTGCTGATCCGGCGCCGGCACCGGCGCCGGCACGAGATGGCCCCGGCGGCCGAGGTCTCCAACGATCTGCTGATCGTCCTGGTGCCGACCATCGGCCGGCACGACACCTATCCGGCGCTGGAACGCTCCGTGCAGTCCTACGTCGAGCACCTCCCGCTCTACTTCAGCCAGTTGCGCATCGACGTGCTCACGGAGGAGGGCTGCGAGGCCGGCGAGCGGATCGACCGGCTGGCGGCGACCGATCCGTTGATCCGCGTGGTCACCGTCCCCAAGAGCTACCGCACCGCCAACGGGACCCGCTTCAAGGCCAGGGCCAACCACTACTCGCACGAGCTGCGGATCGAGGAGGGCGAGGCGCGCGACGAGGTCTGGGTCCTGCACATGGACGACGACACCGGCGTGGGCCCCGACACCGCGGCGGCGCTGGCCCAGTTCATCAACCGCCAGCGCCGGGCCGCGCCGGACGAGGTGAAGCACATGGCCCAGGGGATCCTCACCTATCCGCGCGAGCACGCGGCCAACCGGTTCACCTGGTTCGCCGACTCGGTGCGCCCCGCCGACGACATCGCCCGCTTCCGGGCGCTCACCGGCACCGGCACCCCCATCGCGGGCGTGCACGGAGAGCTGCTGGTGCTCCGGGCCTCGGTGGAGGCCACCATCGGCTGGGACTTCGGCCCCAAGGCCATCGTCGAGGACGCGCAGCTGGCACTGACCTTCTGCAGCCGCTACCCCGGCCGCAGCGACTGGTTCAACGGCCGTTGCTACGGGGCCTCCCCGGCGACCGTGCGCGACTTCGTCAAACAGCGCGAGCGCTGGTCCTGGGGACTGGTGGCGCTGTGCTTCAACCGGACCATCCCGCTACGGCACCGCTGGTTCCTGGCGGTGTGCGTGGCGACCTGGATCCTCGGACCGCTGCAGCACATCGGCATGATCCTGGCGTTCGCCTGGCTCAGCGGCAGCATGAACACCTCGCCGGTGGCGCAGTCGATCGTGCTGCTGTGGGCGTTGAACTTCGCCTATGTCATCTGGACCTACTGGGAGGGACTGCGGCTCAACAGCCTGGTCTCGCGCGGCGGGCGCCGCCACTGGTGGGAGCCGATGGCCGTGGTCGCCCTGATACCCGTCTTCTCGGTGCTGGAGGGGCTGGGCGGGTTCCGCGGCTTCCTGAAGTTCATCCGCGGCGAGGAGAACCAGTTCGTCGTCATCGCCAAGCCGGTCTGAGCCGGTCCCGAATCGTGGAGGAACACCGCATGCCCGCTTCCGAGCAGGAGAAGCCGGCACCCATCGAGCTGGTCTTCGCCGACGGTGAGGTGAGCCCGGCACCGCCGCGCTCCCGGCGCGGCTGGCTCGTGGTGCTCCCCATCACCGTGCTGGCGACGGTGATAGCGGTCCCAGCCGCGGTCGGAGTGCAGCCCCTGCATTGGACGGCCGGTGCGCTGCTGCCGCACACGGCCGCCTCCGCGACGCCCACCGCCACCGCGAAACCGCTCAAGCAGTTCGCGGACCCGGTGCTCAACGCGGCGGAGAGCGCCCCGCCGGTGCCCGGCAAGTCCGCCGGGCAGCAGGTCCCGCACGTGGCCAAGCCCTGGCACGCCGGGATGCCGCAATGGGGGGTGCAGGTCTACTGGGAGGACATGAGCACGGACAGCGAGTCCGAGGTCCGCGGCAAGGCCCGCCGGGTCAGCGACTACCTGGTCTCGCTCGGCGCCAACTCGGTCACCCTCTCGTTCCCGCTGTACGTCGACTCGATCGACTCCGACAGCGTGCACTCCGAGTCCAAGACGCCCAGCCCGGCGCGGCTGAAGCTGGCACTCGACGCCTTCAAGGCCGCCGGCCTGCGGATCACCCTGCGTCCGATCATCGACGAGCGCAGCCTGCTGCCGCAGTGGCGCGGCGCCCTGGACCCCGGCAGCCGCCAGGCCTGGTTCAGCTCCTACGGCAAGCTGCTGGACCAGTACGCGGACCTGGCGCGCGAAGAGGGCGCGGCCACCCTGGTCGTCGGCACCGAGCTGGTCTCGCTGGAGAACAGCTCGCAGTGGAAGTCCCTGCTCTCGTCCCTGCACAGCCGCTTCCCCGGGCAGTTGACCTATGACACCAACTGGGACAACTTCGTCGCCAAGGACGTGAAGCTCCCCGTCGACCAGGTCGACGTCGACGCCTACCCCCCGGTCAAGGCACCCGACAGCGCCTCGGTGGGCACCATCGTCAACGGCTGGCAGAAGTGGCTCGACCAGAAGAGCAAGGGTTCGATGCCGGACACCGTGCTGGCGGAGGCCGGCGTGGGCGCGCAGGACGGCGCGTACTCCAGCCCCGGCGACTACTACCGCTACGGCACGGTCAACCCCGCCGTGCAGGCCACCTGGTACCGCGCGGTCTGCACCGTGGTCCAGGAGCGGAAGATGGCGGGGGTGTACTGGTGGTCGCTCAACTTCCACGACGACCCGAAGACCCCGCCTGCGGCGACCAGCTCACGACTCGACTTCGCCGGCCGCCCGCTCACCGAGCAGGCGATCAAGCAGTGCTTCGCCTCCTCCTACGCGGGCCCCGGGACGTCCGGGTCCAACGGCTGAGTGGGTTTCTGACGGCCCATCAGTGGCGGATCGCAGGCGGCCGGGCGCGGGAAACGCGCGTTCGACCGGGGACCCGCCCTACCCCGCGGACGGTGTCCGCGGCTGCGCTGCCAGCTTGAGCTGCTGCTCCAGCCAGGGGCCGATCAGGGTCCGCCCCGCCGCGCTGATCCGGGTGCCGTCGACGGTGCTGTAGAAGGCTGCTCCCTGCGGAGTCGCCTGCCGGCACGCCCCGGCCGGGCACAGCTCGGCATTGAGGTCGAGCAGCCGGACCTCCGCCTTGTGCGCGTCGGTGAACTCCTTGATCCGCTGGTTGTAGCACGCGGTCGCAATGGGCTCGGCCGCGCTGTTGTCCAGACGCTCGTTCGCGAGCAGCACCGGTACGCCGGGGTCCGCCCGGTGCACAACGGCCACGGCCTGGCCCAGCAGCCCCAGGTAGTCCGTACGGTAGGCGGCGGTGCAGGTGGTCGCTGTCGGGTCGGTGCCGGCATGCCGCGCCGCGTCCCGGCCGAGGTCCAGTACCACCAGGTCGGGACGGGTCGACGCGAGCGAGTCCTGCCACTGCTGCTGCCAGCCCGCGCAGTCCATCACGCCGCAGTCCGCGGCGGCCGAGGAGCCGGTGCGCACCCCGCTCCGCCCCGAGAACGGGCTCCCCTTCTGGTTCACCGACAGGGCGAGGTCCCCGGTCAACCGGTCGCCCAGTCCGAGCACCAACCGGCTGCCGCCGGGGCGCAGGGCCGCCGCCGCGTGTGCGGGAAGCTTCCAGGAGCCCAGGCTCAGCAGGACACAGGCAGCCAGCAGCAGCGGCAGTGCCCGCAGCGGGCTCCAGTTCCGCAGCGCCAGGCGCCAGGTGGGGTAGTAGACGCACAGTGTCAGCAGCCAGCTGAGCGCCGTGCCCACGATCAGCAGCCCGTACCAGGGCAGTCCCGGCCAGCCTCGATGGAGGAGCCAGATCATCACGGCGGTGGCCAGGGCGAGCAGGTAGCCCATCCGACCGATCTCGACCAGCAGCCCTCGGCGCAGCCATGCCCCGAGCAGGCCGCCGCCGAGGGTCAGCACCAGCGCCGCCACTGCGACGATGAGCGCGTGCAGCGCGATTCCGCGCAGGTCGGCGCCGTCGTAGAGGCGGTGCAGGGAGACCGCGTCCGGCTTCAGGCCGAGGCTCCGGAGCAGCGGCGCCAGGGTGTCCTGCCGCCCGGCGAACCAGCCGACCACGGCGGCGGCTGTGACCAGCAGCTCGGCCGCGGTCCAGAGGGCGGCTCGGGCTCCGCCGGTCCGCGGCGGAGCCGCCGGCCGACGGCGCAGGACCAGCAGCACGACGCAGGCGGCAGCGGCGCCCGCGGTGAGGTCCAGCACCCGCTCGCCGACCGCCAGTCCGAGCGCGGACCGGACGTAGCCGGGCAGCGAGGTCGACGGCAGCAGCGCCACGGCGGCGACCGGGGCGGCGGTGAGCAGGAACAGCAGCGCGCCAAGCGCGGCTATGGAGCGCCGGAGCAGCACCGCCAGCAGTGTCAGCAGCAGCGGCCACAGGAGCGCGTACTGCCCGACCACGCTCAGCGGCCAGAGCACGGCGAACGGCCAGGGTGCGTGCGAGCTGCCCAGCGTGAACGACGGCAGCAGGTGGTCGGTGGAGTACCCGGCCCAGTCGGACGCCTGGAAGAGCGCGCCCGGGAGTTGCCGCTGCAGTGCGGTGGCGGCGTCCAGCCCGGTGGACATCCAGACGATGCCCAGCATCGCACCGAGCAGCAGCGGGAGTGCGGCCCCGTACTGCTTCAGCAGGTGGAGCAGCTTGCGTCCGGGCGAGAGGGCGCCCGGCGTGGTGAGCCGCTGAAGCGCCGAGAGCGAGACCGTGAAGGCACTGAGGACCAGCAGGACGTCGACCACGGGGAAGGAAGCGGGCAGCGAGGCGGTCGAGTTGGCTGCGATCAGTCCGAGGTAGGCGAGGCCCAGCAGCCCGTAACCGATCGCGGGGGGCGGTGTCGGCGTGACGGAGGCCGCGGCAGCCGCCGGCTCCGGGTTCGACTCCGGCTCCAACTCCCGCTCCGGGTTCGACCCGGGTTCCGGACGGTGCGCGTCGACCTCCGTCGTCGCCCCGTCGTCCCCCTCATACGCGTCGCCACCACGGTGCATGGTCGATACAGGTCGCGTCCTCGGGTCCGCGGAGTCGGCCATCTGCACGTTCTTCATCCTGGTCGTCGTCGGGCAGTTCGGTCAGCGACTGCTGTCGACTGCCGTCTTCAGAGCATGCCTGATGCGCGTTCGGTAAATGATTCGAACGCGTCTCGTTATACCAAACTGATGCGTCGGCCCTGTGGCGGCCCTGTGGCTGCCGAGCCGTCCTGTCCTCCCTCGGGGGCAGGCTCGGGGATTCCGACCTCAGCCGGTCACCTACGATCTCTGTGAGACCGACCTGTGCGGGGTCGACCGGGAAACCTGCGTCGTCCGGATCTGAGGGGAGCAGAGCACGTGAGGCGTATTGGGGGCATAGGCCGTCGTTCGGTCCTGGCCGGAGGCGGAGCCCTGGTGGGCGGAGCAGTGGTCGGCGCCTACGCCCTGTCCACTCCCAGCAGCGCCTCCGCGATCGCCGTCGAGACCGACCTCGCCAAGCGCGACCCGCATGCGACGAGCTCGGCCGGCTCCGTCTTCCGTATGCTCGCTGACCTGGAGAACCGCGCCAGGAGCGGTATGTCCACACAGACGATCATCGGCCAGCATGTGGAGCTGCAGAACGAGCTCTACAACGGCGAGTACGGCGACTACCGGGGCGTGAAGCCGCCCGGCTACTACTACCGCAAGGCCGCCGACATCACCGGGCGCCTCCCCGGCTTCCTGGAGGTCGACCTCGGCCCCGGCTACGGCGAACAGGGCTGGGGCGTAGGACGATCCCGGACGTACTCCCGAGCGGCGTGGCCGACCTGCCGCCCCGGCTGGAGCTACACCGACGATGTCGTGGACCTCGCGGTCGGGGTCTGGCGGGGGCTGCCCCGCCCCGCCGACGGCTCGTACAACCCCAGCGGAACCGAACCCCGGTGCGACGGCTCGGCGAGCGCGCTTCCCGGCAACGGCGGAGCCCCGGCCGGGCTGGTCGGCATGTCCTTCCACCAGCCCTGGCCGGGCAGCCCCACCAAGGCGTACGCGCAGACCCTCCGCAGCAACTCCCCGGCCGCCCACGACGCCCACTGGATCGAGCGGGTGCTCACGCCCGGCACCACCGAGCACCAGGCACTGATCCAGGACCTGTCGTTCCTGGCGGACCACCTGACCTACCTGGCCTCCTGTGACGTGCCGGTGCTGCTGCGTCCGTTCCACGAGATGAACGCCATCGACACCAAGACCGGCTTCTGGTGGACCGCGGCCGACGCGCAGCAGTACCGGCGGCTCTGGGGCATGGCCTACGACTACCTGGTCGGATCGCGCGGACTGCACAACCTGCTGTTCACCTGGGCACCCCTGGCCTGGGACGGCGTGGGCGGCCGCGATCCCTGGGACTACTACCCCGGCGACGGCATGGTGGACCTGGTCGGTGTGGACGACTACAGCGACAGCCCGAACCACCCGTTCCAGGGCGGCACCTGGACCGCGAAGTGGTACAAGGACCTGGCCCGCTACCGCAAGCCCCGGGTGCTGGCCGAGTCGTTCTACGTTCCGCTGAGCAAGGCGCAGTCGAAGACCCTGGACCACAGCCCATGGGTGATGTGGACGGTCTGGGGGCAGGCCCTGACCGCGAACAACAGCAGCCCCGACGTGAAGCAGAGCTACGCCTCCGCGCGGGTGCTGACCGGCGGCCGGGGATCCGACGTGATCGCCCTGCTCCGCTCCCCGCACGGCACCTGACAGGGCGGCACCTGACAGGGCGGCAGGCGGATCGCCGGGGCGCTCAGAGCCCGTCCAGCGCCGCGCCCACCGCGCGGTGGAAGGTCGGGTAGGCCCAGATCGTCGCCGCCAGGTCGGCCAGCGGGAGCCTGGCCTGGACGGCGAGGGTGAGCAGGCCGAGGACCTCGCCGCCGGTCGGTCCGGCCGCGGTGGCGCCGACCAGGACGCCGCCGGCGGCGACGAGCTTGACGAAGCCGTCGTTGCCCGAGCCGTGCACCAGGCCGCGGGCGCTCTCGGCGAGGTCGGTCACCGAGGTGCGCACCGCCAGCCCCTGGGCCCGGGCCTGAGCCTCCGTCAGGCCGACCGCGCCGATCTCCGGATCGGCGAAGGTCACCCGCGGCACCGCGTGGTACTCGGCCGCGCGGCCGCCCTGCCCCAGGATGCCGCGCACCGCGACATCGGCCTGGTACATCGACATATGGGTGAACGCGCCCTTGCCGGTGACGTCGCCGATCGCCCACACCCCCGGGGCGCCCAGCACCCGCATCCGGTCGTCCACCGGCAGCGCCCTGGCGTCCGCCGGAACGCCCAGCACCGACGCGCCCAGCCGCTCCAGGTCCACCCGCCGGCCGGTCGACACCAGCAGCCGCTCCGCGCTCAGCCGCTCGCCCCGGCGGCAGCGGGCTTCGAACCGCTGTCCGTCGTAACCGACCGAGACCAGCTCGGCCCCGGTGTGCAGTTCCAGGCCCTCGGTGGCCAGCACCCGCATCAGCAGGTCCGCCGCCTCCGGCTCCTCCTGGGCGAGCAGCCGCTGCTGGGCCTCCAGCACGGTGACGTCGCAGCCGAAGCGCTGCACCGCCTGCCCCAGCTCCAGACCGATCGCCCCGCCGCCCAGCACCAGCAGCGACGACGGCAGTTCCTCGGCCTCGATCAGCTCCCGGTTGGTCCAGTACGGCGTCCCGGCCAGCCCCGGCACCGGCGGCGCGGAGGGCCGGGTGCCCACCGCGAGCACCAGGGCCCGGCGCGGGCGCAGCACCGTCTCCGAGTCGTCCGGGCCGACCACGGAGACCTCGCCGGGTCCGGTGAGCCGCCCGGTCCCCCGCAGGAACGTGCCGCCGCGGCTGGTGAAGCGGTCCACCGCGACCTTGTCGTCCCAGTCGTCGGTGGCCCGCTCGACGTGCCGGTGCACCGGCCGCCAGTCGCTCTGCACCCGGCTGATCCCGGCCGAGCCCGGCACCCGGTGCGCCTCCCGGACCAGGTTCCCGGCCCGCACCATGATCTTCGACGGGATGCAGCCCCAGTACGGGCACTCGCCGCCGACCAGCCGCTCGTCGACCCCCACGACGTCCCAGCCGGCGTCGGCGAGCCTGCCGGCCGCATCCTCCCCTCCGGGACCCATTCCGATGACGACTGCGTCAGGCGTGGAGACTGCGGCGGCGACCATGACCGGCTCCCTGAGTTGGGGGATGTGGCCTGCGTCGTTCCAAACTACTAGCAGACGGGAGCCCCGTCCTCCGCTCCGACGCAGCCGGGTTCAGCCGCCCGTGAAGCCCTCGGTGATGTCCAGGAACCGCTGGTACCCGGTCGGCCAGTCGACCTCGGGATAGTCCACCAGGATGTCGTACTCGGTCCCGTTGCCGTCCTTGTAGAGCTGCTCCTCGGCGTGGTGCGGCGTACCGGTGGCCGAGTCGGTGAAGGTGTACTCCCAGCGGGCGCCGGTGTAGCGCTTCTGGAAGGTGTCCTGCTGCATGCTGACCAGCTGGTAGGTCTTGTCGTGCTGGCCCAGGCTCGTCTGCATCTCCTTGGCGTGCTCCAGCGGGCTGATCCCCTGCCCGGGGGTCACCCCGAAGATCACCTGGTGCACGCCGCCGTCGGGGCTGTACTTGATCGCGAGCAGCCCGTTCCGCTGGTAGTTGGTCCAGTCCTGGCCCCCGGACGCCGGGGGCAGCGGGAAGGAGAACCCGCTCTGGTCGTGCACCAGCGTGTATCCCTTGGGCAGCGTCGGGCTCCCGTCGGCGGTCGGGGTGGGCGCGTGCGAGGCCTGGGCGGAGGCGGAGGCGCTGGGCGACGGCGTACCGGGCCCGTCCGCGGTGGAGCCGCTGTGGTGCCGGTTGAGCTCGTACGCCGCGCCGCCGCCGACCAGCGCCGCGACCAGGCCCGCGGCCAGCAGGACCGGCCAGGTCCGGCGCCGTCCGCGGCCGTGCGCCGTCGCCTGGCGCTGGGGGCCGCCGCGCTGCGGTCCGCCGTGCGAGGGGCCGCCCTGCGGCGGCTGCGGGCGCTGCGGCGCGGTCTGCTGGGTCATCCCCTGCTGCGGCCCGGACCAGTGGCCCTGGACGGTGGGCCCGTACTCGGCCTCCACGAAGGTCGGCCGGATCGGCTCGGACTTCGCCGTGGGGGCGTGCGTGTGCTCGCCGAGGCCGCTGCGGTCCGCCAGCGGGACGCCGGCCGTGGGGGTGTGCAGCGGGCTGTGCGACTGCGGGGCGGACAGCGAGGTGGTGTGGCCCGCGGCCACACTCTCCAGCATCCGTATGGCCTCGGGCGCGGACGGCCGCTCGGCCGGGTCCTTGCTCATCAGCGCGTGCAGCACCGGCGCCAGCGCCCCGGCGTTGCGCGGCTCCGGCAGCGGATCGGTGACCACCGCCGCCAACGTTGTCAGCGGCGAGTCGCGCCGGAACGGGGACTGGCCCTCCACCGCCGCGTACAGGGTCGCCCCCAGCCCCCACAGGTCCGACTCGGGGCCGGGGCGTGAGCCGTGCACCCGCTCGGGCGCCAGGTAGTCGGGCGAGCCGATCAGGTCGCCGGTGCGGGTCAGCGCCGAGTCGCCCTCGAAGGTGGCGATGCCGAAGTCGGTGAGCACCACTCGGCCGGTGGCGCGCTCCAGCAGCACATTGGCCGGCTTCACATCGCGGTGGATCACCCCGGCCTGGTGCCCCCGGTGCAGCGCGGCCAGCACCTGGGCCCCGATCCCGGCGGCCTCACGGGGGCTCAGGGTGCCCTCCTGCTCGACCAGTTCGGCCAGCGAGCGGCCGTCGATCAGCTCCATCACGATCCACGGCTTGCCGTCCTGCTCGACGACGTCATGGATGGTGATCACACCGGGGTGCTTGATCCGCGCGGCGGCGCGGGCCTCCTGCTTCATCCTGGACTGGACGATCAGCAGGTCCTCCTCGGCGAGGTGCCCCACCGAGAGCTCCTTGACCGCGACCTCGCGGTCCAGCATCCGGTCCTCGGCCCGCCAGACCGTCCCCATCCCGCCCCGGCCGAGGCGTGCCCCGAGCAGGTAGCGGCCGGCCAGGGTCCTGGGCACCTGGGCGTCCGCCTGCGTGGCGGGACCGCGCGACGACTGTGCGTCACCCGCCCCACCACGTGCGGACCCGCGTGCCGAGTCCTCTTCCGTACCCACCCGTGCTCCCCCTCGCCAGTGTCCTGCCGTTTGCGTCCAAGCCTGCGGCGACTGGTCTGTTGGAAAATCAGCCGGTGGCACTGCACGACAACCCCAGGGTTTGCTGGACAGCCTAGGCAACACCTGGGTCGGCTGGATAGCCGGGGCCACTCATGTGACAGCCCTGTGATGGTCGACCAGCGGTCAACGGGCCACCAGAACGGTCACGACCAGGGCAATGAGGACGAAGAGAATGATGCCACCGATCAGCATCACGCCCAGTAACGCTGGGTGCCGGTGCGGCGCGGCGTGCCGATGGTGTGAGTCGTGTGGGAAGTCCGGGTGCTCCAGCACCTCGCCGCGGTGCCCCGCGGGCAGCAGTGCGGCGACCGTCAGCAGCTCGTCCTGGTCGATCGGCTCCGGGGCGCGGACCAGCAGACGCCGGATCAACTCGGCCGCCTCCGCCAGCTGCAGCCGCTCGGCCGGGTCGGGCCGCAGCAGCTCGTGCACCAGCGGGCCGAGCGGACCGCACTCGGGCAGCGGGGCGGGCGCCCGGTTCGCCTGCCGGGTCGTGCCCCGGGCGCTGAGCGCGGGGCGCGGCGGCGCCGCGTCCGAGCGGACCACCCCGGAGCGGGCCGCCGCGAAGAGCTCCTCGGTGTCCAGCTCGGGGAACGGCGCCGTGCCGGTCACCGAGCGGTAGAGCAGCACCCCCAGCGCCCAGGCGTCCGCCTCCGGGCCGACCCCCGATGCCGGGGCGGCGCCGACCGCGGCGGAGTCCGTCGGCGGCGGACCGGCCTGCTCCGGCGACCAGCGCTCGGCGACGGCGCCCACGATCACCGCCCGCGCGTCCCTGGCCCTGACCCGGGCCGGCGACCAGGACGAGTCCGGAACCCCGGCGGCCGGCGTCTCCGCGCCCGGTCCGCCGCAGAGCGCCTCCTGCGCCGCGCCCACCACCAGGCCGCCGGCCAGCGCGGTGCCGTCGGCGCAGACCGTCACCGTGTCGGGGGTGAGGTTGCCGTGCACCAGCCCGACCGCGTGCACCGCCCGCAGCGCGACGACCAGGTCGTGCCCCAACTCGGCGGCCCGGTACGGCGACAGCGGGCCGCGGTCGAGCAGGGTGCGCAGCGGGACGCCCGGCAGCGACTCGCCGACCACCCACAGGTAGCCGTTCTCATCGAAGACCTGGAACACCTGGCTCAGCCGGGGGTGGTCGGGGACGATCCCGGCCACATAGGTCGCATGCGTCAGCGCCCGTCCGACCGCGCTGTCGTCCTGCTCGGCGAGTGCCACCTGGTCGTAGGGGACCACGAGTTCGGGCAGCGGCACGGCGTCGAGCTGGACCTCGGCGCCGCTGCGCAGGTCCAGCGCCGCCACCCCGGTGCCCCGGGCCCGGCCCTCCAGCCGGTAGCGCCCGGCGAGCACCCCGCCGTCGGCCGCCGCCCGGGGAGCGGGCACGGCGCGGCGCGCGCTCCTGGCCGTCCTGCTCATGCCGCCACCTCCCTCTCCTCTCCTCGCGCCGCCTCGTCCGTCCCGCGCCCGGTGCGGTCGTGCGGGTCCGCGCGTGTCCTCAGCGTACGTCCCGACGGGCCGTCAGCCCGCAGGCCGGAAGCTGGAGAAGAATCGGTTCAGGAGCTGCTGGTTCCTGGCGTCCTTCCAGGTGGCGTCCGCGGCGGTCCAGTAGATGGCGTAGCCGTGGTGGGCGTCGGTGACGAAGCCGCGGTTGAGCGCGTGCAGGGTGGTCCCCGCCTGGGAGTAGGTCCATTCCCAGTCGGCGGCGTCCCAACCGTTCCGGTACGCGACCGTGTGCAGGGCGACCCGCTGGTAGCCGGGGAAGCTGCCCGATATCGCCGCCTCCTCGGTGCGCCAGGCGCCGACCGCGCTGCTGCCGGGGGTGCTGGTCGCGTCCAGCTGCAGCGTCCCGGCCGGGCCGTGGTACTTCCAGCTGCTGCCGCTGCCGCTCACCAGGGTCCAGCCGACCGGGATCTCGACGGTGGAGCCGCCGGGACCCGAGACCCGGCTGAACGCCCCGGCGGCGGAACCCGTCGAAGCGGCGGCCGAGGCCGCCGGACTCGCCGCGGCCGAGCCGGTACCCGACGCCGCGCCCGTTCCGGCGCCCGCGCCTTTGCTGGTACCCGAAGCGGACGTCGAGGCCGACACCGAGGCCACCGTGCTCCCGTCCGCCGAGGAGCCCCCGGCGCTGCCCTTGCCGCCGCCCCCGTTGGCGGCCACCGCGGCGACCACCCCGATCGCCACCACCAGCAGGAGGACCAGCAGCACCAGCAGCGGCCGGACCCGGCGCCGCCGGGCGGTCGAGACCGTCGGCGGCCCGTAGGGGACGGACTGCA
>NZ_BBPM01000018.1:73613-128087 GCF_000787775.1 Streptacidiphilus carbonis
GGGACGGACTGCATCGCGCGGTCGGCGGCGCCGGCGCGGACACCGGCGGCGCCGCCTCGACCCGGGTGGGCGCGGGGTCCGGCTCCGGGGCCGCCGCGGGTTCGTCCGGCGCGTCCAGCACGGCCCGCAGCATCCGCCGGGCCCCGGCCTCGGTCAGCCGGTCGTCCGGGTCCTTGCGCAGCAGCCCCTCGATCACCGGGACCAGCGCCCCGCCGTTCTTCGGCGGCGTCAGCTCCTCGGTCATCACCGCGGTCAGCGTCGACAGCGCCGAGCCCTTGTCGTAGGGCGGATGCCCCTCGACCATCGCGTACAACGTCGCGCCGAGCGACCACAGGTCCGACGGGGCACCGGGGACCCGGCCCCGGGCCCGCTCCGGCGAGATGTACGAGGGCGCGCCGACCAGCATCCCGGTGGAGGTCACCGAGGGGTCGCCCTCCACCCGGGCGATGCCGAAGTCGGTCAGCACCACTCTTCCGTCGTGGCCGATCAGCACATTGGACGGCTTGACGTCGCGGTGCAGGATGCCCGAGCGGTGCGCCTCGGTCAGGACGCCCAGCAGGTCCAGGCCGATCTCCGCGGCCCGGCGCGGGGTCAGCACCCCGTCCTCGCGGATCACCTGGCTCAGCGAACGGGACTCGACCAGCTCCATCACGATCCACGGCCGGTCGTCCTCCTCGACCACGTCGTAGACGGTGACGGCGGCGGTGTGCCGGATCCGGGCGATCGCCTTGGCCTCGGTGAGGGCGCGGGCCACCAGCCGGCGCCGCTCGTCCTCGTCCACACCGGCCGCGAACCGCAGCTGCTTCACCGCGACGTCGCGGCCCAGCATCTCGTCCTTGGCCCGCCAGACCGTGCCCATGCCGCCCTGCCCGAGCACGGACGCCAGCCGGTAGCGGCGCGCGAGCAGCCGCCCGGCCGCCCCGTCGCCCTCCCCGGGCTTCTCGCCGGCCTGCTCCCCGGCCCTCCGGGCGCCGATGCTCCCGGCCCCGGCCGTCCGCACCGCCGCGGGCTTCTGGACCGTCGACTTCTGGGCCGTCGACTTCTGGGCCGTCGGCTTCTGGGCGGCAGGCTCCTGCGCCGCAGGCTCCTTGGCCCCGGACTTCTCGGCGTCCGACTTCTCAGCGCCCGACTTCTCAGCGCCCGACTCCTCGGCGCCGAACTTCTCGGCCCCGGCCTCCTGGGCCACGGCCTCCTGGGCACCGGCACGCTCGTTGGTCATCCGGATGAGGTCCCCTCCACCTTCGGTACGTACGTACCAATCCTCCCCTACCCCAACGGCACGATGTCCTGCGCCCCCAGCCGGGCCGCGTCCGCGGTCAGGTCGTCGGGCTGGGTCTGCGACTCCCGCTCCGCCTCCACCCGCTTCCGGTAGTGCTCCACCTCGCGGTCCACCTGCCCCTTGTCCCAACCGAGTTCACCCGCCATCAGCTCGGCCGTCTCCACCATCGAGGCGGTGCCGCGGTCGAAGGTCTCGATGGAGATCCTGGTCCGCCGGGCCAGCACGTCGTCGAGATGCCGGGCGCCCTCGAACCGCGCCGCGTAGACGACCTCGGCCCGCAGGTAGTCGTCCGAACCCGACAGTGCGTCAGCCAGCGTGGGATCCTCGGCGATCAGCGCCAGCACCTCCTCGGCCAGCGAGCCGTAGCGGTTCAGCAGGTGCTCGATCCTGGCGACGTGCAGCCCGCTGCGCCGGGCCAGCTCGCCCCGGCCGTTCCACAGCGCCTGGTAGCCCTCGGCGCCGACCAGCGGCACACGCTCGGTGCAGGACGGCGGAACACGCTGGTCCAGGCCGTGCACCACCTCGTCCACCGCGTCCGCCGCCATCACCCGGTAGGTGGTGTACTTGCCCCCGGCCACCACCACCAGCCCCGGCACCGCGTGCTGCACCACGTGCTCACGGCTGAGCTTGGAGGTCGCGTCCGACTCCCCGGCCAGCAGCGGACGCAGACCGGCGTAGACGCCCTCGACGTCCTCCCTGGTCAGCGGCACGGACAGGACCGAGTTCACATGGTCGAGCAGGTACTCGATGTCGGCGCTGCTGGCCGCCGGGTGGTCCTTGCCCAGGGTCCACTCGGTGTCGGTGGTCCCGACGATCCAGTGCCTGCCCCAGGGGATGACGAACAGCACGCTCTTCTCGGTGCGCAGGATCAGCCCGGTCGAGGAGTGGATCCGGTCCCGCGGCACCACCAGGTGGATGCCCTTGGACGCCCGCACGTGGAACTGTCCGCGCTCGCCCACCAGCGCCTGGGTCTCGTCCGTCCACACCCCGGTGGCGTTGACCACCTGCCGGGCGCGCACCTCGAACTCGCCGCCCTGCTCCAGGTCGTGCACCCGGACGCCGACCACCCGCTCGCCCTCGCGCAGGAAACCGACCACCCGGGCCCGGTTGGCTGCCAGCGCCCCGTAGGAGGCGGCGGTGCGCACCAGGGCGGTGACGAAGCGGGCGTCGTCCATCTGCGCGTCGTAGTACTGCACCGCGCCCACCAGGGCGTCCTTGCGCAGGCAGGGCGCCTGCCGCAGGGCCTGGCGGCGGCTGAGGTGGCGGTGCACCGGCAGCCCCCGGCCGTGGCCGCTGGAGACCGACATGGCGTCGTACAGCGCGATCCCGGAGCCGACATAGGGCCGCTCCCAGCCCCGGTGCTGCAGCGGGTAGAGGAACGGCACCGGCTTCACCAGGTGCGGCGCCAGCGTCCCCAGCAGCAGGCCGCGCTCCTTCAGCGCCTCCTTGACCAGGGCGAAGTCCAGCATCTCCAGGTAGCGCAGCCCCCCGTGGATCAGCTTGCTGGAACGGCTGGACGTCCCCGACGCCCAGTCCCTGGCCTCGACCAGCCCGGTCGCGAGACCGCGGGTCACGGCGTCCAGCGCCGTCCCCGCCCCGACCACCCCGCCGCCGACCACCAGCACGTCGAGTTCCTGCTCGGCCATGCGGGCCAGCGACTCCGCCCGCTCGACCGGTCCCAGTTTCGCGCTACGCAAGGCTGCCTCCGTGTGCTCCGACAGGACCTACTGACGGCAAGTCTGCCGCTTCGCTCCAGAATCGCAGGCAAACGTCCACGCCCCCGGCACGGGAACGTGCCGGGGGCGTGGACGGAAGGACAACGGTGGTGGGTCAGTCGTGGGTCAGTGGTGCGCGGTGGGCGCCACGGTGACCTCGACCCGCTGGAACTCCTTGAGCTCCGAGTACCCGGTGGTGGCCATCGCCCGGCGCAGCGCGCCGAACAGGTTCATGGTGCCGTCCGGGGTGTGCGAGGGGCCGTGCAGGATCTCCGCGGTGCTGCCGACCGTGCCCAGGTCCACCCGCTTCCCGCGCGGGAGCTCCTCGTGCACCGCCTCCATGCCCCAGTGGAAGCCCCTGCCGGGCGCGTCGTTGGCCCGGGCCAGCGCCGCCCCGATCATCACCGCGTCGGCGCCGCAGGCCACGGCCTTGGCCAGGTCCCCGCTGTAGCCGACGCCGCCGTCCGCGATCACGTGGACGTAGCGGCCGCCGGACTCGTCCATGTAGTCCCGCCGGGCCGCCGCCACATCGGCGACCGCGGTCGCCATCGGCACCTGGATGCCGAGCACGGTCCTGGTGGTGTGCGCGGCGCCGCCGCCGAAGCCGACCAGTACGCCGGCCGCGCCGGTGCGCATCAGGTGCAGCGCCGCGGTGTAGGTGGCGCAGCCGCCGACGATGACCGGGACGTCCAGCTCGTAGATGAACTGCTTGAGGTTGAGCGGCTCGGCCGCGCCGGAGACGTGCTCGGCGGAGACCGTGGTGCCGCGGATCACGAAGATGTCCACCCCGGCGTCGACCACGGCCTTGGAGAACTCGGCGGTCCGCTGCGGCGACAGCGCGGCGGCGGTGACCACGCCGGAGTCGCGGATCTCCTTGAGCCGGCGGCCGATCAGCTCGGCCTTGATCGGCTCGCGGTAGATCTCCTGGAGGCGGCGGGTGGCCACGGCCTCGTCCTTGACCTCGGTGATCTCGTCCAGCAGCGGCTGCGGGTCCTCGTAGCGGGTCCACAACCCTTCCAGGTTGAGCACGCCCAGGCCGCCCATCTGCCCGAAGACGATGGCCTGCTCCGGCGAGACCACGCTGTCCATCGGCGCGGCCAGGAACGGGAGCTCGAAGCGGTAGGCGTCGATCTGCCAGGCGATCGAGACCTCCTTCGGGTCCCGGGTCCGCCGGCTCGGTACGACGGCGATGTCGTCGAAGGCGTACGCCCGTCGGCCCCGCTTGCCCCGCCCGATCTCGATCTCGGTCACGTCCAGCCCTTCGCTCAACCTGTTACTGCCGGGCCCCAGTATCCCGTACAACGGCAGAAGGGCCGCCGAGGCGGCCCCTCTGTGAGACGTTGCGGCCTGCTCCGGCCTACTTGCCGTGGTAGTTCGGCGCCTCGACGGTCATCTGGATGTCGTGCGGGTGGCTCTCCTTGAGCCCCGCCGAGGTGATCCGGACGAAGCGGCCCTTGGACTCCATCTCGGCGACGGTGGCCGCGCCGACATAGCCCATGGTCTGCCGCAGGCCGCCGACCAGCTGGTACAGCACCGCCGACAGCGGGCCGCGGTAGGGCACCTGGCCCTCGATGCCCTCGGCGATCAGCTTCTCGTCGGAAGTGACGTCGCCCTGGAAGTAGCGGTCCTTGGAGAAGGACCTGGCCTGGCCGCGGGACTGCATGGCGCCCAGCGAACCCATGCCGCGGTAGGACTTGAACTGCTTGCCGTTGATGAACAGCAGCTCACCGGGGGACTCCTCGCAGCCCGCGAGCAGGCTGCCCAGCATCACCGTGTCGGCGCCGGCCGCGAGGGCCTTGCCGATGTCGCCCGAGTACTGCAGGCCGCCGTCGCCGATGACCGGCACGCCGGCCTCACGACAGGCCAGTGCGGCCTCGTAGATCGCGGTGACCTGCGGAACGCCGATACCGGCGACCACCCGGGTGGTGCAGATCGAGCCGGGGCCCACGCCCACCTTGACCCCGTCCACCCCGGCGTCGATCAGCGCCTGGGCGCCGTCGCGGGTGGCGACGTTGCCGCCGACCACGTCGACGTCCACGGCGGACTTGATCTTGGCCATCCAGCTCAGCGCATTGCTGTTGTGGCCGTGCGAGGTGTCCACCACCAGGAAGTCCACACCCACCGCGGCCAGCGCCTGGGCCCGCTCCAGCGACTCCGCGCTGGCGCCGACGGCGGCGCCGACCAGCAGCCGCCCCTCGCCGTCCTTGGCGGCCAGCGGGTACTTCTCGGCCTTGACGAAGTCCTTGACCGTGATCAGGCCCTTGAGCACGCCCTCGGCGTCCACCAGCGGCAGCTTCTCGATCTTGTGCCGGCGCAGTCGCGCGATGGCGTCCTCACCGCTTATCCCGACCTCGCCGGTGATCAGCGGCATCGGGGTCATCACCTCCCGCACCTGGCGGCTGCGGTCCGACTCGAAGGCCATGTCGCGGTTGGTGACGATGCCCAGCAGCCGCCCGGCGGGGTCGGTCACCGGCACGCCGCTGATCCGGAACTTGGCGCAGAGCGCGTCGGCCTCGGCCAGCGTGGCCTCGGGGCTGACCGTGATCGGATCGGTGACCATGCCGGACTCGGACCGCTTCACCAGGTCGACCTGGTTGACCTGGTCCTCGATGGAGAGGTTGCGGTGCAGCACGCCGACGCCGCCCTGGCGGGCCATCGCGATCGCCATCCGCGCCTCGGTGACCTTGTCCATCGCGGCGGACAGCAGAGGGATGTTCACCCGCACGTTGCGCGACACCCGTGACGAGGTGTCCACCATGTTCGGCAGCACCTCGGAGGCTCCGGGGAGCAGCAGGACGTCGTCGTAGGTGAGCCCGAGCATCGCAAACTTCTCGGGGACACCTGCGGCATTCAAAGACATTGGGGCACCTTCCCGTACCGACCCGATCAACCACTCGACGTCGGCGCCACCGGGGGCCTTCCAGCAAGGCAGCTTAGGCACCGATACTTGAGTCTACCGGTACACAGAAAGCCCTCTTGCGCCACAACCACCCCATGTGCTTAGCGCCACACCCACCAGGGGCGCGGGGAACTGCGCGCCCAGCCGCGCACCCACGCGAACCGTTACGCGGACAGCCCCTCAGGCCCACCCAGAGCCAACGCACGAAGCCGACTCAACGCCCGGTGCTGGGCGACCCGCACCGCCCCCGCCGACATCCCCAGAACCTCGCCCGTCTCCTCGGCAGTGAGCCCCGCGGCCACCCGCAACAGCACCAGCTCCCGCTGCCGAGCCGGCAGGCAGGCGAGCAGCTCCCGCGCCCACGCGGCCTCGCTGCTCAGCAAGGCCCGCTCCTCCGGACCGAGCGCGTCGTCAGGGGTCTCCGGCAGGTCCTCGGCCAGGAAGACGGACTGCCCCGGCCCCTTCATCGCCGCCCGCTGCAGATCGGCCACCTTGTGCGCGGCGATCCCGTACACGAAGGCCTCGAACGGACGCCCCTGGTCGCGGTAGCGCGGCAACGCGCACAGCACCGCGAGGCACACCTCCTGCGCCACGTCGTCCACATGGTGCCGGGCGCCCCCGGGCAGCCGGACCAGCCGGGCCCTGCAGTAGCGGAGCACCAGCGGATGGACCCGGGCCAGCAGTTCGTCGGTGGCCTCGGCGTCGCCGCCGACCGCACGGACCACGAGCGCACCGATGGGCACAGGGGCCCCACCGCTGCTCCGGCCGCCGCCCGCCGCGGTGGTCACTTCGTCGTCATGCACCGGTCCATGGTGCCTGGTCGCAGAGGAAAACGCGGCACCGCACCCCGACTTGTGCATCGGAACGTTATGCGCCACCACTGACCCCTCCCGCCCACCGGCCGCCGGACTCCGCATTCGGTCCATGTACTCCATGGTGCGCCCTCGGCCGGGATTCCCCGCAACCCTCCCCTCCCCCGCCCATCGGGCGGGGGCAGCACAGCACCGTCAGCGCACCAGGCCCCAACGGAAACCGAGGGCCACGGCGTGGGCCCGGTCGGAGGCGCCGAGCTTCTTGAACAGTCGCCGGGCGTGGGTCTTGACGGTGTCCTCGGACAGGAACAGCTCGCGGCCGATCTCGGCGTTGCTGCGCCCGTGGCTCATCCCCTCCAGCACCTGGATCTCACGCGCCGTCAGCGTCGGCGCGGCACCCATCTCGGCGCACCGCAGCCGCCTGGGCGCGAGCCGCCAGGTCGGGTCGGCGAGCGCCTGGGTGACCGTGGCGCGCAGCTCCGCCCGTGAGGCGTCCTTGTGCAGGTAGCCCCGCGCGCCGGCGGCCACCGCGAGTGCCACACCGTCGAGGTCCTCGGCGACGGTGAGCATGATGATGCGGGCGCCGGGGTCGGCGGAGAGCAGCCGCCGCACGGTCTCGACACCGCCGAGGCCGGGCATCCGCACATCCATCAGGACCAGGTCGGACCGGTCGGCCACCCAGCGGCGGAGCACCTCCTCACCGTTGGTAGCGGTGGTCACCCGGTCGACGCCGGGCACGGTCGCGACCGCACGGCGGAGCGCCTCCCGGGCAAGCGGTGAATCGTCACAGACGAGAACGGAAGTCATGACCGTCCTCCGCAGCTGATCCGCGTCACGTTGAGCCTCCTGGCTGGTACGAGCTGGTACAAAGCGTCACCGGCACGGCCGTGGCGACAGACGTCTTCCCCGACGTCCGAGCCGCTGACCGCCTCCGCACAACCAACGACCGTCACCCGAATGAGTTACGGGCCCGACGATCGCCTCCACCACTCTATGTGGTCGACCCGTTACGGATCATCCACCGCGCAGTGCACTCCGGCGCACAGGCGCCGCGCACACAGCGCGCACACGTCGCACAGGGCTCCGCAGCCGACGGCCGAACCCGGCGTGGCGACCGCATTCGGCCTACCTCCAGCCCCAACGAGTACCCCCAGTCGCAGGACACGCCACCGCTCCTTTCGTCTGGTTTATGAGATTTTCAGAACGTAGGACACATATGCAACGCTGATGGCCTCTTGTCCGATTAAATCTATGTGAGTCATATTTTCATCTACTAGGACCGGACCGCACCACGACCTGAGGGAATGAGCAGCAATGGCAGACTTCTCCCGCCTCCCCGGCCCCAACGCCGATCTCTGGGACTGGCAGCTCTCCGCCGCCTGCCGCGGTGTCGACAGCTCCCTCTTCTTCCACCCCGAGGGCGAGCGAGGGGCAGCACGCAGCTCCCGCGAGCAGTCCGCCAAGGAGGTCTGCTCCCGTTGCCCGGTGCGCACCGAGTGCGCCACGCACGCTCTGGCCGTACGCGAGCCGTACGGCGTCTGGGGCGGGCTGACCGAGGACGACCGCGAGGAACTGCTGGGCCGCACCCGGCACCGTCCAGGCGCGAGCAGCGACCTCGACACAGAGACAGAGACAGAGGCAGAGGCAGACCTGGCGCCCAGCCGTCACTGACCAGGGGAAACGTCAGAAGAATCGTTTCTTCACCCCCGGTGCGCACAGCGCGCCGGGGCAACTCAGCGGGCCGGGACGGGCACCCGGGCCAGCCGGGCCAGCATCAGCTCCACCGCCGGCACCTGCGCCAGGTCCGGCAGCGTCAGCGCGACGACCTCGCGGAACACCCCCGAGGCCAGCGGCACCACGGCCACCCCGGCCGACCGCACCGACGCCAGCGCCAGCTCCGGCAGCACCGCGACGCCCAGACCCGCGCCGACCAGGCCAAGCACCGCCGGGTAGTCATCGGTTGCGAAGTCGATCCGGGGCGCGAACCCCTCCTCGGCGCACATGTCCACGAGATGGCCCCGGCACTGCGGGCAGCCCGCGATCCACTGCTCGTCGGCCAGCTCGGCCAGGAACACCGGGTCGTCCTCGCCGCGCCCGGCCAGCCGGTGCCCGGCGGCGACCACGCCCACCAGCCGGTCCTCCAGCAGCGGCCGGACCACCAGGTCGGACCAGTCGCAGGCGGCCGCCGAGACGGAGGCCTCCACCACGGCCTCGGCCCGCGCCTGCCGCCGCGACCCGCCCCCGTCGTCCAACGGCAGATGGAGCTCGGTGACGCGTCCCGGATAGCGGAAGGCCAACGCCACCTCGCAGTCCCCGCCGCGCAGCATCGCCAGCGACTCGGGCGGCTCAGCCTCGGTCAGCGACACCCTGATGCCCGGCTGCGCCTCGCGCACCCCGGCCACGGCCGCCGGCACCAGCGTCGAACTCGCCGTCGGGAAGGACACCAGCCGCACCCGGCCGGCCCGCAGCCCGGCGATCGCCGCCAACTCCTCCTCGGCCGCGGTGAGCCCGGCCAGGATCCCGGCGGCGTGCCGCACCAGCACCTCGCCGGCTTCGCTGAGCCGCACCCCCCGGCCGACCCGCACCACCAGCGGCGTCCCCACCGACTTCTCCAGCGCCTTCATCTGCTGGCTCACCGCAGGCTGGGTGTACCCGAGCTCCCGCGCGGCAGCGGAGAACGAACCGGTCCGCGCGACAGCGCGCAGCACACGAAGATGACGGGCCTCGATCATCCCCCCAGCATAAGCGCGTCTATGACATCAGACCGAAACATGTGCACGGACTTATGCAACAGCAAGGGGCGCGAGGAACTGCGCGACCAGCCACCCCAGAAGGATGAACTCGCCGCAGACAGCTCCCCGCGCCCCGAGTGGGTCCTACCTAGTGGCTGTGCCCGTGGCCGTGGCCGTGCCCGGCGTCGCCCTCGTCCTCGGCCGGCTTCTCTACGACCAGGGTCTCGGTCGTGAGCAGCAGCGAGGCGATCGACGCCGCGTTCTGCAGCGCGGAGCGCGTCACCTTGACGGGGTCGATGACGCCCGCCTTGATGAGGTCGCCGTACTCGCCGGTCGCGGCGTTGTAGCCCTGGCCCTCGTCCAGCTCCGCCACCTTCGTGGTGATGACGTAGCCCTCGAGGCCCGCGTTCTGGGAGATCCAGCGCAGCGGCTCGACCAGTGCGCGGCGGACCACCGCGACACCGACGGCCTCGTCGCCGGACAGGCCCAGCCCGCCGTCGAGCACCTTCTGCGAGTGGACGAGCGAGGCACCGCCACCGGCGACGATGCCCTCCTCGACCGCCGCGCGGGTCGCCGAGATGGCGTCCTCGAGGCGGTGCTTCTTCTCCTTGAGCTCGACCTCGGTGGCAGCGCCGACCTTGATCACGCAGACCCCGCCGGCCAGCTTGGCCAGGCGCTCCTGCAGCTTCTCGCGGTCCCAGTCCGAGTCGGTGTTCTCGATCTCGGCCTTGATCTGCGCAACGCGGCCGGCCACCTCGGACGAGTCACCGGCGCCGTCGACGACGGTGGTGTTGTCCTTGGAGACGGTGACCCGGCGGGCGGAGCCCAGGGACTCCAGACCGGCCTGGTCGAGCTTGAGGCCGACCTCCTCGGCGATGACGGTGGCACCGGTCAGAGTGGCCAGGTCACCGAGCATGGCCTTGCGGCGGTCGCCGAAGCCGGGGGCCTTCACCGCGACGGCGTTGAAGGTGCCGCGGATCTTGTTCACCACGAGGGTGGACAGCGCCTCACCGTCGACGTCCTCGGCGATGATCAGCAGCGGCTTGCTGGAGCCGCCCTGCAGGATCTTCTCAAGCAGCGGGAGCAGGTCCTGGATCGAGGAGATCTTGCCCTGGTGGATCAGGATGTACGGGTCCTCCAGGACGGCCTCCATCCGCTCCTGGTCGGTGACCATGTAGGGCGACAGGTAGCCCTTGTCGAACTGCATGCCCTCGGTGAACTCGAGCTCCAGGCCGAAGGTGTTCGACTCCTCGACGGTGATCACACCGTCCTTGCCGACCTTGTCCATCGCCTCGGCGATCAGGTCGCCGACCTGCTGGTCCTGCGCGGAGAGCGCGGCGACGGCGGCGATGTCCTCCTTGCCGTCGATCTCACGGGCGACCGAGAGCAGGTGGTCCGACACGGCCTTGACGGCGGCGTCGATGCCCTTCTTCAGGCCCGAGGGGCCCGCGCCGGCGGCGACGTTGCGCAGACCCTCGTTGACCAGGGCCTGGGCCAGGACGGTCGCGGTGGTGGTGCCGTCACCCGCGATGTCGTTGGTCTTGGTGGCGACCTCCTTGACGAGCTGCGCGCCAAGGTTCTCGTACGGGTCGTCGAGCTCGACCTCACGGGCGATGGTGACACCGTCGTTGGTGATGGTCGGGGCGCCGAACTTCTTGTCGATGACGACGTTGCGGCCCTTGGGGCCGAGCGTCACCTTCACGGTGTCGGCCAGCTTGTTGACGCCACGCTCGAGCGAGCGGCGGGCGTCCTCGTCGAACTTCAGGATCTTCGCCATGCTTAGGGTTTCCCTCTCAAACAACCGAGCCCGGACACCCGGTCTCACACAGTGAAGACTGGGGGCCCGGGCGGGGTCACGACTCTGCGGTCAGCGTCAGCTGGTGGAGCAGTAGTGCGGTGCTTGCTGCTTACTTCTCGACGATCGCGAGCACGTCGCGGGCCGAGAGGACCAGGTACTCCTGGCCGTTGTACTTGACCTCGGTGCCGCCGTACTTGCTGTACAGCACGATGTCGCCGACAGCGACGTCGAGCGGCAGACGCTGGCCGTCCTCGAAGCGACCCGGGCCCACGGCCAGGACAACGCCCTCCTGGGGCTTCTCCTTGGCAGTGTCCGGGATGACCAGGCCAGAGGCCGTGGTCTGCTCGGCCTCGAGCGGCTGGACCACGATGCGGTCCTCGAGCGGCTTGATGGCAACCTTGGAGCTGGTGGTCGTCACGTTCCGACCTCCCCCTTCGGAGATCACGGGGTGATACATGTCTTGGGTGCCAGAGGTGTGGCGCAAGCCCGTCGT
This sequence comes from Streptacidiphilus carbonis, assembly GCF_000787775.1. GTDB lineage: Bacteria > Actinomycetota > Actinomycetes > Streptomycetales > Streptomycetaceae > Streptacidiphilus > Streptacidiphilus carbonis. The sequence continues at coordinate 85,342 of NZ_BBPM01000018.1, forward strand.
CGCGGTGCCGGACCTGCCCTCTCGCGTTTAGCGCTCTCCGGGGGAGAGTGCCAACGACGACACTAGGCCGCGGTTAGCACTCAGTCAACCAGAGTGCCAACGACGCGCTTATTCGATGGATGACGGTGCGTGGATGATGGTGGCGTGGAGATCGAAGCGTTCCGTGCCCTGCTGACCGACGAGGGCCAGTCCCTGCTGGCCGAGCTGGCGGACTTCGCCCCGGGGCAGGAGCTCGCGGTGGCGACCCGGCTGCGGCGCGACCACGACGCGGCACTGGTCTCTGCGGCGATCGGCCAGGCCGCGCTGCGGCGGCGGGCCGCGGCGAAGTTCGGCGCCGCGGACGCGGCCCGGATGTACTTCACCCCGGACGGGGTCGAACAGGCCACCCGCACCAGCGTCGCCGAACGGCGCGCGCAGCGCTTCGAGGCGCTGGGGGTGCGCCGCCTCGCCGACCTCTGCTCCGGCGTCGGCGGCGACGCGATCGCCCTGGCCCGGGCCGGTATCGAGGTGCTGGCCGTCGACCGCTCCCCGCTGACCTGCGCGGTGGCCGAGGCGAATGCCGCGGCGCTGGGCCTGGACGGGCTGATCGAGCAGCGCTGCGGTGACGTCGCCGACGTGCCGCTGACGGGATTTGACGCCGTGTTCGTCGATCCGGCGCGACGCGGGGGCCGGGGCAGGATCTTCGATCCTGAGGCCTACTCACCTCCGCTCAGCTGGGCCGTCGCCGCCGCGCGGCAGGCCCCCTTCGCCGCGCTCAAGGTGGCCCCCGGCATCCCCCACGAGGCGGTGCCCGAGGGCGCCGAGGCGGAGTGGGTGTCGGACGGCGGGGACGTCAAGGAGGCGGTGCTGTGGTTCGGCACCCACCCCGCGCCCGGACAACCCCATCGGGCGACCCTGCTGCCGGCCGGCGTCACCCTCACGGGTGGCCTGCTGCCGGACCCGGAGCCGGGACCGGTCCGCCGCTACCTCTACGAGCCGGACGGCGCGGTCATCCGGGCTCACCTGGTCGCCGAGGTCGCCGAACAGCTGGGCGCGGGCCTGATCGACCCCACCATCGCCTATCTGACGGCCGATGAGCTGCGCCCCACGCCCTTCGCCACCGGCTACGAGATCACCGATGTGCTCCCCTTCGGCCTGAAGAAGCTCAAGGCGCTGCTGCGGGAGCGGCGGGTCGGCACCCTGGTCGTGAAGAAGCGCGGCTCCGCGGTCGAGCCGGAGGAGCTGCGCCGCAAGGTCAAGCCGGAGGGGCCGAACTCCTGCACGGTGTTCCTGACCCGGGTGGACGGCGCCCCGGCCATGCTGCTGGGGCAGCCCGCCGACAGGTGACCGCTCGGGGCTTCTGGGTGGTGTATCAGGGCTTCTGGATGTAGTCGTCCAGCCGCGCCACGGTGAAGCCCTGCTCCTGGATCCGCTTCAGCAGGTTGGTGAACATCGCGGTCATGGTCTCGCCCTTGAGCTCCGAGGGGCCGCGGAAGTGGGCCAGGATGATGTCGCCGTCCTGGAGCTTCTTGTCACCGGTCTGGTACTGCATGCCGGTGATCTGCATCGTCTCCTTCCAGTAGACGATGGCGCGCGGGCCGCAGGCCTGGACCGAGGCGTTCAGGGTGGACGAGTAGGCGCCGTCACCGTAGGGCGGGCGGAACAGGAAGGGCGCGACGCCGTACTGGGTGGTGAGGATCTTCTGGTCGCCGCAGACCTCCTCGCGCTGCCGGGCCGCGGACACCGTGCTCATCGGCGGGTGGTGCAGGGTGTGGTTCTGGATGCTGTTGCCGAGCGCCTGCAGCGGCTTGAAGTAGCCGTAGTCGTCCTTGATGGTGTCGTTCATCAGGAACATCGTGAAAGGCACCTTGAGGTCCCGCATCATCGCGACGAAGCGGGGGTCCTTCTCGGCGCCGTCGTCCAGGGTGACGAAGACGACCTTCTGGTCGGTCGGCACACTGCGGAACACCGGGACCTTGCCGGTCCTCGTCAGCTTGATCGGCTTGTCGGCGGGCGGCACCGGCGAGGGCCGCATCGGCTTGAGGCCCCACTTGCCCCAGAGCGCGGCGTCGGTGGACATCGCCAGCGGGTCGGCCGCGGCGGATCCGCTCGCGGCCGCCGAAGCGGCCGTGGAGGAGGCGCCCGCGGACGCCGCCCCTGCCGTGGGACCGCCCGCCGGAGCGGTGCCGCCCCCGCTGCACCCCGTCGCGAGCGCCGCCAGGGACACGGCCGCCGCCGCCATGCCAAGGGCCCGTCCGCTCCGGCTTCCCGGGCTCCAGCTTCCCCGTACGTGCTCCACCGTCTGCCGCTCCCGCTCCACGTGCCTGTTCGTACGCATGTGCATACGCACGAACAGGACGTTAGCGACTCCCTGTCAGTTCCCAGTGATCAATCAGGTAAGGATTACTCGGACATCCGGTGCAGCTCGTCGTGGGAGAGCGGGAGGACCGGGCCGGCGGCCGGCACATGGGTCTCGGTCACCGGCAGCGAGGAGTCCGCGGACAGGTCGAAGGCGGAGGGGGCGCGGTCGCGCCAGACCATCTCCGAGCCCAGTGCGGCCACCATCGCGCCGTTGTCCGTGCAGAGCTTCATCCGCGGGACCCGGAGCTCGATGCCGGCCCGCTCGCAGCGCTCCTGCGCCATGGCCCGCAGCCGGGAGTTGGCGGCCACCCCGCCGCCGATCATCAGATGGTCCACCCCGTGGTCCAGGCAGGCCCGGACCGCCTTGCGGGTCAGCACATCGGTGACCGCCTCCTGGAAGGACGCCGCCACGTCCCGCACCGGCACCTCCTCGCCGGCCCGCCGCCTGGCCTCGATCCAGCGGGCCACCGCGGTCTTCAGGCCGGAGAAGGAGAAGTCGTAGGCGGGGTCCCGCGGACCGCTCAGCCCGCGCGGGAAGGCGATCGCGGCCGGGTCGCCCTCAGCGGCGTAGCGGTCGATCACCGGACCGCCGGGGAAACCCAGGCCCAGTACCCGGGCGACCTTGTCGAAGGCCTCGCCGGCCGCGTCGTCGACGGTCGCGCCCAGCGAGCGGACGTCGCTGGTGATGTCGGAGGTGAGCAGCAGCGAGGAGTGCCCGCCGGAGACCAGCAGCGCCATCGTCGGCTCGGGCAGCCGGCCGTGCTCCAGCTGGTCCACGCAGATGTGCGAGGCCAGGTGGTTCACCCCGTACAGCGGCTTGTCCAGGGCGTAGGCGTAGGCCTTCGCCGCCGAGACGCCGACCAGCAGCGCGCCGGCAAGGCCGGGCCCGGCGGTGACGGCGATGCCGTCCAGGTCGCTCGCCTTGATCCCGGCCTGGTCCAGGGCGCGCTGGACGGTGGGGACCATCGCCTCCAGATGCGCCCGGCTGGCGATCTCCGGGACCACCCCGCCGAAGCGGCCGTGCTCCTCGACGCTGGTGGCGACCGCGTCGGCGAGCAGGGTGGTGCCCCGGACGATGCCGACGCCGGTCTCGTCGCAGGAGGTCTCGATGCCGAGGACCAGCGGTTCGTCAGCCATCGTGGCTCAGTGCTCCTACGTCGTGAAGGTTCTTCGGGTTCCCGGCGGGGTCGTCCAGCCGCATCACCAGGGCGTCGACCCCGGAGGGCTGGTAGTACTTCGGGCGGATGCCGATGGGCTGGAATCCGAAGCGCTCGTAGAGCCGCTGGGCGCGCGGGTTGTCCACCCTGACCTCCAGCAGCAACTCCTCGCAGCCCGCCGCGGCGGCCTGGTCGACCAGCCGGCCCAGCAGCCGGCTGCCCAGGCCGCTGCCCCACTGCGGCCGGGCCGAGGCGATGGTCTGCACGTCCCCGCTGCCCGCCACCGCCATCAGCCCCGCGTAGCCGACGACCGATCCCCGGGCGTCCTCGGCGACGGTGTACCAGCGGGTTGCCCCCGGGTGCCTGGTGTCGGCGAGCTCGGACCAGAACATCCCGGCCGACCAGGCGTCCTCGGGGAACAGCTCGCGCTCCAGCTCCAGCACCGGGGCGATGTCCCACCAGCGCATCTCCCGCAGCGTCAGGCCGCCGTTCGCGGACCGGGCCTTCATGCCGGGAGCACCGTCTTGTAGTTCTTGGGCACCTCGGCGTCCGGACGGCGCAGGTAGAGCGGCGTCGGCGGGAGCAGCGGGCGCCCGGCTGCGAGCTCCCCGGCCGCGTACGCCGCGAGCGCCGCGGCCGACTGGTGCTCCGGCATGCCTTCAGGGACGTTGCGGAACACCTCCGGGTAGAGCAGCGCGCCCGCGCCCACCGCGGGCAGCCCGCCGAGCCGCTCGGCCAGCTCGCCCGGGCGGTCCACCTGCGGGCCCTCCGCACGGCCCGCGGCGGCGTCGTAGCGGGCCCAGTAGACCTCCTTGCGGCGTGCGTCCGTGGCGACGGTGAAGGGGCCGCTCAGGCCCGCCTGGCGGGCCGCGTGGGCGATCCCGTCCAGGGTGCAGACGCCGTGCACCGGGATGCCCAGCGCGTGGCCCAGCGCGGCCGCCGTCGCCAGTCCCACCCGCAGCCCGGTGTACGGGCCGGGGCCGACCCCGACCGCCAGCGCGCCGAGCTGCTCCTTGCCGACGCCGGCGGTGCGCAGCACCCGGTCGACGACGGGAAGCAGCAGCTCCCCGTGGCGCCTGGCGTCCACCTGGTCGGCGGAGGCCAGCACCGCCCCGTCCTCCGTGTCCAGGAGGGCGGCGGTGACGGCGGGGGTCGCGGTGTCGAACGCAAGCAGAAGCACGGCACCAGGTTAGACGTTCAGGCCGGGTTGGACGTTCAGAGGATCCGGGATGAGAAGCTGGGAGGGCACAGGGAGTCCACCGCTGGAGGAGAGAGTGGCAAGGTTCGGTACGGGCGCTGTCGTCACCACGCTGACGGCCTCGGCGCTCGCGCTTGTCACGGTGCTGGCGCTGCAGGCCAAGAGCTCGGCCAACGTCACCTCGGCGGCCTCCGGCAAGCCGGGGGCCTCGGCCTCCGCCGCGGCGGGGGGCTCGGCCAAGGCCGGCGCCTCCCCCAAGCCTGCCGCCGTCCCGGCGCACTCGGGGACGGGCAAGCGGGTGGTCTACTCGCTGGGCGCCAAGCGGGTGTGGCTGGTGGAGGCGGCCGGCACGGCGAGCCGGACCTTCACGGTGCAGCCCAGCACGGTCAGCCCCAGCACCGGCACCTACAACGTGTACTCGCACAGCTCCGGGACCACGACCGGCTCGGACGGCGTCCAGATCAAGAACGTGGTGATCTTCGCCGAGCGCGGCTCGACGGTCTTCGGTTTCAGCTCGGCGACGGACGGCACCACCGCGGCCCCGAATCCGGCCAAGAAGACCGGCGGCATCCGGGAGACCCTGGGCGACGGGCAGGCGCTCTACGACTTCACGGTGGACGGCAGCAAGGTCGTCGTGGTCGCCTGACCGGTCAGGCGGCTGCCCGCGGCTCCAGCCCGGTCAGCTCGGGATCGTCGCCGGCCGCCGCCCGCTCCGGCTCCGCCTCCGCGGGCGGGGTGCTCACAACGGCGGCCGCTCGCGTCGCGGCCAGCAGGACGGCCATGCTGACGGGCTGCGCGTCCCCGCAGCGGGGCGTCGTACCGGACATGTCGCCTCCCGTGACTGGCTTCCCAGGCGCTGACAACCACCATCTTCCCGACAGCGCGTCGGAATAACAACCAAGGACGGGGATCTTGTCGGCGTTCAGACGCTGTCGACGGGTTCGCCGGCCCCGGCGGGCAGCAGCACCGCCCAGTCGGTACCCGCCCAGCGGTCGCCCAGACCCGTGAGGGTGACCCGTCGCTCGTCGTCGCCCTCGCCCGGCGCCTCGTCGCCGAGGGCACGCTCGATGCGGACCTCCAGCCGGGAGTCGGACAACTCCTCGACCCGGCCCTCGCCCCACTCCACGACCACCACCGAGTCCTGCAGCGAGACGTCCAGGTCCAGGTCCTCCATCTGGTCCAGGCCGCCGCCCAGCCGGTAGGCGTCGACATGGACCAGGGCCGGGCCGCCGGTCAGCGAGGGGTGCACCCGGGCGATCACGAAGGTCGGCGAGGTGACCGCGCCGCGCACGCCCAGGCCGGCGCCGAGGCCGCGGGCGAGCGTGGTCTTGCCCGCGCCCAGCTCGCCGGAGAGCAGCACCAGGTCGCCCGGGCGCAGCAGCGGGGCCAGCCCGCGGCCGAGGTCCTGCATGGCCGCGGCGTCGGGCACGGTGACGGCGGTGACGGTCGGGGTGCTGCCGGTGCTGCCCATCTGCGGTCGGATCCTTCCGGTGGTGAGGGGGCGGGTTGGGAACGCGGTTCGGGAACGCGGGTCGGGACGCGGTCAGGCCGGGGACTCCTCCACGGCGGCCGGGGCGGCCGGGGCGGTGCCCAGTGCCAGGTCGCGCACCGGCTGCGGCAGCGGCGCGCCGGAGCCGCGGGCGGCCTGCTCCAGCAGCAGCGCCAGCTGGGTGTCGACCAGGTCGGGCAGTTCCAGCATCAGCAGGTGCCCGGCGTCCGGGACCACCACCAGTTCGGCGTCGGGGAGTTCGGCGGCGATGGCCTGGCTGTGCCGGGGCGGGGTGAGCAGGTCCTTGGTGCCGCACATGACCAGCGTGGGGACGTCCCGGAAGGCGGCCAGCGCGGCGGTCTTCTCGTGCAGGTCGAAGGCGGGGAAGAACTCGGCGACGACATCGATCGGGGTGGCCTCCAGCAGCCGCTGCGCGAAGCGCTCCACGGCCGGGTCCACGTCCTCCCGGCCGAAGGAGAACTTGCGGTAGACCGCCGAGGTCAGGTCGCTGCCCAGCCTGCGGCTCCGCTCCACCAGGTCGCGCTGCCGGCCGAGGGCCCTGAGCACCCCGGGGGCGACCCGGTGCAGCATCTTCGCCCCGTACGCGGGCAGGCCCAGGGTGACTCCGGACCAGCTGCCGGCCGTGGTGCCGAGCAGGGCGACGGCGGCGACCCGGTCGCGGAACAGCTGAGGGTGCTGGTCGGCCAGCGCCATCACGGTCATGCCGCCCATCGAGTGGCCGACCAGCACCAGCGGCCCGGTCGGGGCGACCGCGTCGATCACGGCCTTGAGGTCGCCGCCGAGCTGGTCGATGGAGGCGGGCTCACCGGCCAGATGGCTGCGGCTGCGCTCGGAGCGGCCGTGGCTGCGCTGGTCCCAGAAGACCAGCCGCAGGCCCTCGCGGAGAGCGGCCCGCTGGAAGTGCCAGACGTCCTGGTTGAGGCAGTAGCCGTGGCAGAAGACCACGGTCAGCGGCGGGGTGGGCACCATGCCGAGCATGCTGCCGACACCCGACAGCACCCCGCCGAGCGGGCCGCCGCCGCCCGGACGGAAGCGGCCGAGCCAGCCCTTGCGCGCCGGCGCGGCGGCCGGCGCCGTATCCGCCGCGGCGGTCACCGCGTCGGGCGGGGGCTGCGGGCTGTCCAGCCAGCCGCTGCCGTCCAGCTCCACGTACAGCTCGGTGCCGTCGGGGGCGGCGACGGTGCGCGGACGGCCGCGCAGCGAGCCGAACGGTGCGGCGGCCTCCAGCTCGGCGCCGGCCCGTCGGCGCACGTCCCGGCCTATGGTGAGCCGCTCGACCGCGACGCCGGCGGCCGCGCCCGCGGCGACCACGCCCAGGGAGAGCCCGACCAGTCCGGCCCGGCGCCAGCGGCCGGCCGCGACATCGCTCGCCACCGAGCCCGCCGCCGCCCGCACCTGCTGGACGGCCTCGACGGCGGCGCCGGCGGCCGCGCCGGTGACGGAGGACAGCCCGGTCTCCTCGGTGCTCATCCGCCCTCCGTCGCCCCGGTGTACCGCCGCGGGACCCGCGCCCCGATCCGGGTGACGATCTCGTAGGAGATCGTCCCGCAGGCCGCGGCCCAGTCCTCGGCGGTGGGCTCGCCCCGGTCGCCGGGGCCGAAGAGCACCGCCAGGTCGCCGACCTCGGCGCGGTCGCCGCCCAGGTCCAGCACGAACTGGTCCATCGCGACCCGTCCGGCGACGGTGCGCCACTTGCCGCCGAGCCAGACCGGCCCGGTTCCGCTGCCGTGCCGGGGGACGCCGTCCGCGTAGCCGACCGGGACCAGCGCGAGCGTGGTCTCGCCGGGGGTGGTGTAGGTGTGGCCGTAGCTGACGCCGTGTCCGGCCGGGACCGTCTTCACCTGCGCCAGCCGGGCCTGAAGGGTCATCACCGGACGCAGCCCGAAGTCGGCCGGCCCGCCCACCTCGGGCACCGGGGACAGGCCGTACTGCGCCAGCCCGGCCCGGACCAGGTCGAAGTGGGCCTCCGGCATCAGCAGGGTGGCCGGGGAGTTGGCGAGATGGCGTACCTCGGGGCGCAGCCCGGCGGCCTCGGCGACCGTCAGGGCCTCGCGGAAGGCCGCGAGTTGGGCCTCGTTGGCGGGGTTGCCCGGCTCGTCGGCGCAGGCGAAGTGGGACCAGACCCCGGCGACGGTGAGCAGCCCCTCGGCCTCCGCGGCGCGGGCCGCGGCCACCAGGGCCGGCCAGTCGTGCGGCTGGGCGCCGTTGCGGCCCAGGCCGGTGTCGGCCTTGAGGTGGATCCTGGCCGGCCGCCCGGCGGCCCGCACCGCGGCCACGACCTCGCGCAGGGCCCACTCGCCGCTGACCGAGATGTCGACGTCGGCGGCGACGGCCTGCTCCCAGGGCCCGTCGGGGGTCCACAGCCAGCAGAGCACCCTGGCCCGGTCGGCGGTGATCCCGGCCGCGCGCAGCGCCAGGGCCTCCTCGGGGGTGGCCGTGCCCAGCCAGGTCACCCCGGCGTCCAGCGCCGCCAGGGCGCACGGCACCAGCCCGTGGCCGTAGGCGTCGGCCTTGACCACGGACATGACCGCGGCCGACCCGGTACGGGCCCGGAGGGCAGCGAGGTTCCCCCGCAGCGCGGCCAGGTCGATCAGGGCCTCGGCACGCGTCGCGGCTCGGCGGTCCGGGGCGTCGCTCCCGGGAAGGTTGGAGTCCATTGCCGGACATTGTCCCAGACCCGGGCGCGCGGCCGGACTCCCGTTCCCGGGGAGGCCGCCGCGGCCGGGCTCAGGTGCCCGGCTTGCGGCCGAAGACCTCGACCGGGTCGTGCAGCCTGAGCACGCCCCACAGCCTGCGCGCGTCCCAGCTGCTCAGATTGACGCAGCCGTGCGAGCCGGGCGGGGCGGACATCGGCTCCTGGACGGCGTGGAAGGCCTCGCCGCCGGAGAAGAACTGGCTGTACGGCATGGCCACGCCGCCGTAGAGCGACGACAGATGGTGCCGGTCGCGCCAGTACACGTGCCACAACCCGGTACGGGTCGCATAGCCCCTGCGGCCGGTCCTGACCGGGACCGGGCCGAAGAGCAGCTTCCTGCCGTCCTGCACCCACATCCGCTGGTGGGTGAGGTCCACGCAGGCGATCCGGCCCATGGCGGTGGGACACCGGCCGGACGCACCGGGAGCGGCGGCCTGCGCCGGCGCCCCGCCGGTCGCCACGATCCCGGCCGCGGTCACCGCCGCCGCCGCGAGCAGCACTCCCGCCCGCAGCACTCCAACCCGCGGCACTCCCGCCCGCAGCACCCTGGTCAGCTGCAGCAAGCCCTCACCCTTCCCTGGCCCGCCGTCCGCCGGAGCCGACAAACCGTCATGCTCCGCCGGAGGCACTGATGTTCTGATCCGGACAGCTCTTCCGGACAGTACGGATCAAACCGTCTCGAACACCCCGCGCCACGCCGCAGTAAGCGCCGCGGCCACCTCCGTCGCGGTGACCGGCCCCGCGCCGACGGTGCGCGCCGCCAGGCCGTGCAGATAGGCCGCCACCGAGCCGGCGTCGAGCGGCGTCAGTCCGGCCGCCAGCAGCGACCCGGCCAGCCCGGAGAGGACGTCGCCGCTGCCCGCGGTGGCCAGCCAGGGCGTACCGGTCGGATTGACCCGCACCGGCGCCGCCGGGTCCGGTCCCGCCACCACCGTGGTCGAGCCCTTGAGCAGCACCGTGCAGCCGTACAGCTCCGCGATCCTGCGGGCATGGCCGATCCGCGCCGCCTCGACCTGTTCCCGGGTCGCCTCGACCCCGGCCCCGGCCAGCAGCGCCACCGCCTCCCCCGCGTGCGGGGTCAGCAGCAGATCGGCGCGCGGCGCGGCGCCGCTGCGCGCCAGCAGCCGCAGCCCGTCCGCGTCCACCAGCACCGGCACGCCCGCTTCCAGCGCCTCGTCCAGGGTCCGCTGCGCCTCCTCGCCGTCCGACAGACCGGGGCCGACCACCCAGGCCTGCACCCGGCCCGCGTCCTTCGGTCCGCCCCTGCTCACCAGCGTCTCCGGATGGGCCCGGACCACCTCCTCGGCCACCGCCGCCGGGCCGGCGAAGCGCACCGCCCCGGCGCCGCCGTGCAACGCGGACGAGACCGCGAGCACGGCCGCGCCCGGGTAGCGCTCCGAGCCGGCCGCGACGCCGACCACACCGCGCCGGTACTTGTCGCTCTCGGCCGAGGGCCGCGGCAGCAGCGCGGCGACATCCGCGTGCTGCAGCGCCTGCACCGCGGCCGGGCCCGGCTCGATCCCGATCTCCACCAGCCGCACCACGCCCGCGTACTGCGCCCCCGGGTCCACCAGCAGTCCCGGCTTGTGCGTGCCGAAGGTCACCGTCACCGTGGCGCGCACGGCCGCTCCCGCGACCTCGCCGGTGTCCGCGTCCACCCCGCTGGGCAGGTCCACGGCCACCACCGGGACCCCGGCCAGCCGCACCGCCCGCAGATACGGCAGTGCGGCATCGCGCAGACCGCCGCGGCCGCCGATCCCCACGATTCCGTCGACCACCAGGGCGGCCCGGCCGATCTCGGCCGACCCCTCGTCCTGATCCTCCGTCACCACGCCCCCGGCCGAGTGGAAGGCCGCCAGCCCGGCGCCGTGGGCCTTCTCCGGCGCCAGCAGCACCGCAGTCACCCGGGCTCCGCGCGCCGCCAGCCGCGCCCCGGCGAACAGGGCGTCACCACCGTTGTCACCACTGCCGACCAGCAGCGCCACCCGACTGCCGTACACCTTGGCACGGCCCACTGACATCCCCCGGTCCGAGCCCCCCACCAGCAGTTCCACGCAGGTGGCCGCCAGTCCGGCCGCCGCCCGCTGCATCAGCGCGCCCTCGGGCAGCCGCCGCATCAGCGCGCCCTCCGCCGCCCGTACCCGCTCCACCGTGTGCGCACAACGCATGACCCACTCCTCAGCAGCCCTGGGGCACGTCCGCCCTAGCCCTCGGCGATCACCACCGCCGACGCTACGCCCGCGTCGTGGCTCAGCGAGAGATGCCACGAACGCACGCCCAGTGCGTCGGCCCGCGCCGCCACCGTGCCGCGCACGGCCAGCGTCGGACGGCCGGAGGGCTCGGTGCTCACCTCCGCGTCCGTCCAGGACATCCCGCCCGGCGCACCGAGCGCCTTGGCCAGCGCCTCCTTGGCCGCGAACCGCGCCGCCAGCGAGGCGCCGCCGCGCCGCTCCCCGCTCGGCAGCAGCAGTTCGGCCTCGGTGAACAGCCGCTCGGCCAGGCTCGGCGTCCGCAGCAGCGACGCCTCGAAGCGGGCGATCTCCGCCACGTCGATGCCGACCCCGATGATCATTCTCAGCTCCTCGTCCCCGCCGGCGGCAGGGTCAACCCATGGTGCACCACCCGGCCCCGGCGCAGGTCCCCGCCGCCGGCCACGGCGTCACGCCGGGGTGCGGGGGTGCGGGGTGCGGGAGGCAAGGGGGTCGCCCCCCGGAAGGTGGGGGCGGCGCCGTCCGGTTGCCTGGACAATGGGCGGGTGCGGATACAGCTGCTCGGACCCTTCCAGGTCACCGGCCCGGCCGGTGACCCTGTCGAGCTCGTCGGCGCCCGGACGCGGGTCCTGCTCACCGCGCTGGCGCTGGAGGCCGGACGGGCCGTGTCGGCGGCGGCCCTGACCGGGGTGCTCTGGCCGGGCGCGTCCCCGGCCAACCCGGCCAACGCACTGCAGGCCCTGGTCTCCCGGCTGCGCTCGACCCTCGGCCGCGACCTGGTGGCCGCGGCCCCGCAGGGCTACCGGCTGGCGCTGGACCCCGGCCAGGTCGACGCGCTGCGCTTCCAGCAGTTGCTCAGGGGCGGTCCGTCCGCCGAACGGCTCAGCGCGGCCCTCGACCTCTGGCGAGGCCCGGCGCTCGCCGACGTCCCGGGCTTCGAGGACACCGCCGCCCGGCTGGAGTCGCTGCGCGACAGTGCCCGCGAGGACCTCTTCGAGGCCCGCATCGCCGCAGGCCGGGGTGCGGAGGTCTGCGCCGAGCTGGCCGCCCTCAGCGCAGCGGCCCCGCTCCGGGACCGCCCCCGGGCCCTGCTGATGCGCGCCCTGCACCAGGCCGGCCGCAGCGCCGAAGCCCTCACCGTCTACGAGCAGGGCCGCGCGCTGCTCGCCGACGAACTGGGCGCCGACCCCTCCCCGCTGCTCAGGCAGGCCCATCAGGCCGTGCTCACCGCCGGGCAGCCGGACCCGACGCCGCCGTCCTCCGGCCGGAACCCGCAGCCGACCGTGAGTGCGGCACCGGCACCTGCACCGGCACCGGACCCGTCCCACGCCGCCGCCGCGCCACCGGCCGCCCCGCGGCTGCCCGCCCAGCTCACCAGCTTCCTCGGCCGCGACGACGATCTCGCCGCCGTCGCGGAGGCGCTGCGGAACACCCGGCTGGTCACCCTCACCGGCCCCGGCGGAGCCGGCAAGACCCGGCTCTCGCTGGAAGCCGCCGCCCGGCACCACGCCCCGGTCCGGCTGGTGGAGCTCGCTCCCGTCGCCCACCCCGGCGACCTGCCGTCCACCCTGCTCACCGCGCTGCAGCTGCGCGAGTCCCTGGGCGCCCAGCGGCCCGGTCCGCACGCCCCGCATCCGCTGGGCGAGGCGGTCGACCGGATCGTCGACTCGCTGGGGGCCCGGGAGCTGCTCATCGTCCTGGACAACTGCGAGCACCTGGTCGACGCCGCCGCCGACCTCTCCGCCCGGCTGCTGGCCGGCTGTCCGGGCCTGCGCATCCTCGCCACCAGCCGGGAGCCGCTGGGTATCACCGGCGAGCAGCAGTACCCGGTGCTGCCGCTGGCGTTCCCCACCGCGCCGCAGCACACCGGCCCGCAGTACACCGGCCCGCAGCGCACCGGCCCTCTGCACACCGGCCCTCTGCACACCGGCCCGCAGCCGGAACCGGTGCTGACGGTGGAACAGGCATTGGCCTTCCCCGCCGTGCGGCTGTTCCAGGAGCGCGCCGCGGCCGTCCGCGCCGGGTTCCGGCTGACCGCGGCCGACCTGCCGCCGGTCATCGCGGTCTGCCAGGCCCTGGACGGGCAGCCGCTGGCCCTGGAACTGGCCGCCGCCCGGATCAGCAGCCTCTCCCCCACCCAGATCTCCGACCGGCTGGCCGGACGCTTCCAACTGCTCACCGGCGGCAGCAGGACCGCGCTGCCGCGCCACCGCACCCTGCGCGCGGTGGTGGACTGGAGCTGGGACCTGCTGGAGAAGCCCGAGCGCTCGCTGCTGGCCCGGATGTCCGTCTTCTCCGGCGGCGCCGAACTGGAGACCGTCGAACAGGTCTGCAGCTCCGCCGAGCTGACCGCGGATCAGGTCCTGGACGGACTCGCCTCCCTGGTCGACAAGTCGCTGGTGGTGCACACCTCCTCGGGCCGCTACCGGCTGCTGGAGACCATCAAGGCCTACGCTGCGGAGAAGCTCGCCCAGGAGGACGGTGCGGTCGCCGCGACCCGGACCGCGCACGCCGCGCACTTCACCGAGCTCGCCGAGACCGGCGAGCCCAGGCTCTACGGCCCCGGGCAGGTCGACTGGCTGGCCCGTTTCCTGGCGGAGCACGAGAACCTGGTCTCGGCGCTGCGCTGGTCGGTGGAGCAGGGCGACGCGGAGACCGCGGTGCGGCTGGTCGCGGCGATGGGCTGGTACCTGTGGCGGCGCGGCGAGCGCGGCGAGAACCTGCCGCTGGTGCACGCCGCGCTCGCGCTGCCCGCGGACGGAGTGCCGTTGCTGCCGCGCACCGTGGCCCACGGCATCACCGCCCTCTACAGCCTGGACACCAACTGGGACCCGGAGCCGGCCCTCGCGCTGATGCGCCAGGCCATGGCCCTGCGCACCGAGCTCGACGACCCCTTCGCCCATCCGCTGCTGCCGCTGCTGGACATCATGGACGCCATGTTCAGCCAGCGGGACTGGCGCATCATCGGCCTCACCGAAGCGCTGTTCGAGGCGCCGGACCCCTGGGTCCGGGCGACCGCGCACCTCTTCATGGGCTACGCCCTGCAGAACGAGGGCCGCCCGGAAGAGGCCGACGAGCACCTCCGGAACGCCACCGAGCGCTTCGAGGCGGTCGGCGACCTGTGGGGGCAGTCCTTCGCCAGCGCCGGCCGGGCCGAGCTGGCCCAGTGGCGCGGCGACGGCGCAGAGGCCGTGCGGCTCTGGGAACTGGCCATCAGCATGGAGGAGGAGATGGGCGTCAGCGCCGACTCCGCCGACTACCGGGCCCGGCTGCTCTCGGCCCGCCGGGTGGGGCAGCCGCTGGACGACCGGACCCTGGCCGCCATGGAGAGCGAGGCGGAGGCCGCCATGCGGGACAGCTCCTGGCAGGTGGTGCTGACCACGCGGATGGCCCTGGCCGACGCCTACCGCAGGCTGGGCCGGGCCGAGCGGGCCCGGGACACGATGGCGCAGGTGGTGGACGCGGTCGGCGCCAGGCCCCATGCCGTCCCGCAGATGACCACGATCCTCCGCACGGCGCTGGCCCAGATCGAGCTCGCCGACGGCAGCCTGGACCTGGCCGAGGAACAGCTGCGCACCGCCGTCGCCGCCACCGTCGGCTTCTACGACGGCCCGATCATGGCGCTGGCCGTGCAGGGCTGGGCCGAGCTGGCCCTGCGGCGCGGCGACGCGGCCCGCGCCGCGGAGCTGATGGGCGCCGCGCACACCCTGCGGGGCATGCCGGACCACTCCTCCCCCGACGTCGCCCGGATCACCCGCGAGGCCTCGGCCCAGCTCGGCGAGGAGGCCTTCGCGCGGGCCTACGAACGCGGACGCGCCACCCCGAGGGAGGACATGTTCGCCTCGTTCGGGGTGGCCGTGGAAGGTTCGACGTCCGCCCCGCAGCCCGGTGCCTGACCGCGGCCGACGGACGGCGGCCTCAGCTGCGGCGCCATCCGCTGAGACGAATGTCTCGCCGCTGACCGGCCGCTGACACGCACGTGAACCCCACCCGCACCGACAATGGACAGGTGCCGACCACGCTGGAAGCCCAACGCCGCGCTGACGCGTCCCCCTTCGTCGACCTCGTCCGATCGGAGTGGAGCGCGCTGCACGAGCGCACGCCCCTCCCGCTCTCCGCCGACGAGGTGGAACGGGTCCGGGGCCTCGGCGACGTCATCGACCTCCAGGAGGTGCAGGACGTCTACCTCCCGCTGTCGCGCCTGCTCAACCTGTACGTCACCGCGACCGGGCGGCTGCGCGGGTCGCTCAACGACTTCCTCGACAGCAACGAGCACACCCACACCCAGCCGGGCACCCCGTTCGTGATCGGCGTGGCCGGCAGCGTGGCCGTCGGCAAGTCCACGACGGCCCGGCTGCTCCAGGCGATGCTGGCCCGCTGGCCCGAGCACCCCAGGGTCGAGCTGGTCACCACCGACGGCTTCCTGCTCCCCAACGCCGAACTGCGCAGTCGCGGGCTGATGGCCCGCAAGGGGTTCCCCGAGTCCTACGACCGCCGTGCGCTGACCCGCTTCGTGGCCGACGTGAAGTCGGGCAAGGAGGAGGTCACCGCACCGGTCTACTCGCACCTGGTCTACGACATCGTCGAGGGCGAGCGGATGACGGTGCACCGCCCCGACATCCTCATCGTCGAGGGCCTCAACGTGCTCCAGCCGGCCCTCCCCGGCCTGGACGGCCGGACCCGGGTGGCGCTCGCCGACTTCTTCGACTTCTCGATCTACGTGGACGCCCGCGTGGACGACATCGAGCGGTGGTACCTGGAACGGTTCCGCAAGCTCCGCGAGACGGCCTTCCAGGACCCCACCTCCTATTTCCGCCGCTACGCCGAGGTCCCCGAGGACGAGGCCATGGACTACGCCCGGCAACTCTGGCGCACCATCAACCGCCCCAACCTCGTCGAGAACGTGGCCCCCACCCGCGGCCGCGCCAGCCTCATCCTCCGCAAGGGCGCCGACCACAAGGTGCAGAGGGTCCGCCTGCGGAAACTGTGACCGTCTGCCGTGGCTTGTCGCGCAGTTCCCCGCGCCCCCATCTGGCTGCGAGCGGGCCAGTTGCACTAGCTAGGGGGCGCGGGGCTGTGCTCGATTGACAGCGTGCGCGAACAGAAACCGTCTACAACGGCAGAGCAGTCCGCACGACCTCAGCCAGCCGCTCCGCAACGGCATGAACCTGCTCGATGTCCGCAGCCTCGACCATCACCCGAACCAACGGCTCAGTCCCCGAAGGCCGCAGCAACACCCGGCCGGTGGAGCCAAGTTCGGCCTCGGCCTGCGCGACAGCGCGACGCAGCGTCTCGTCCGTCGAGGCCCGCCCCTTGTCCACGCCCTTGACGTTGATCAGCACCTGCGGCAGACAGGTCATCACCCCCGCCAGGTCCTTCAGCGGCTGCTTGGTCGCGGCGACCCTCGCCGCCAGCATCAGCCCGGTCAGCGTCCCGTCGCCGGTGGTCGCGTGGTCCAGGAAGATCACGTGCCCGGACTGCTCACCGCCCAGGTTGAACCCGTGCTGCTTCATCGACTCCAGCACATAGCGGTCCCCGACCGCGGTCTGCACCAGGTCGATCCCCTCCCGCTCCATGGCCAGCTTGAAGCCGAGGTTGGACATCACCGTGGCCACGACCGTGTTCTTGGTCAGCGTCCCGGCCTCCCGCATCGCGCAGGCCAGCACCGCCAGGATCTGGTCGCCGTCGATCTCGTTGCCCTCGGCGTCCACCGCCAGACAGCGGTCCGCGTCGCCGTCGTGGGCGATCCCCAGATCGGCCCCGTGCTCGACCACCGCCGCCCGCAGGGGGGCGAGGTGGGTGGAGCCGATGCCGTCGTTGATGTTGAGGCCGGTCGGATCGTCGCCGATGGTGTGCACCACCTCGGCCCCGGCCCGCCGGAACACCTCCGGGGAGACCCGGGCGGCCGCGCCGTGCGCACCGTCGATGACGACCTTCAGGCCGTCCAGGCGGTTCGGCAGCACCGACAGCAGATGCTGCAGGTACTGCTCGAACCCCTCCTCATGGCTGCGGACCCGGCCCACGGCCTCGCCGGTGGGGCGGGTCCAGGCGTGCCCCTCGAAGCGCTCGTACTCGGCCTCTATGGCGTCCTCGACCGCGTCGTCGATCTTCTGCCCGCCGCGGGCGAGGAACTTGATGCCGTTGTCCGGCATCGGGTTGTGGCTCGCGGAGAGCATCACGCCCAGGTCCGCGTCCAGTACATCGGTGAGGTAGGCCACCGCCGGCGTCGGCAGCACGCCGACCTTCAGTACGTCCACCCCGCAGCTGGCCAGGCCGGCGATGACCGCGGCCTCCAGGAACTCCCCCGAGGCCCGCGGGTCGCGGCCGACCACGGCGACCGGGCGGTGCCCCTCGAACGCGCCCGCGTCCCCCAGTACGTGCGCCGCTGCCACCGAAAGGCCAAGCGCCAGCTCGGCGGTGAGATCCACGTTCGCGAGCCCGCGCACACCGTCCGTGCCAAACAGTCGTCCCACTGCTCAATCCTCCGCCGTTCGGTCAACCAGTTTCGAGGTCCATCAACGCAGCACGCCCCGGGAGCACATGGTGTGCTCCCGGGGCGTGACAGTCCAGCTTCGGCCGCAGGCCCCCACTTCCGGAGGAGTGTGCGGCGCGAGGCGGGGAGGCTTAGCGCTTGCTGTACTGCGGCGCCTTGCGAGCCTTCTTCAGACCGGCCTTCTTGCGCTCGACGGCGCGCGGGTCACGGGTCAGGAAGCCGGCCTTCTTCAGGGCCGGGCGGTTCGCGTCGACGTCGACCTCGTTCAGCGCACGGGCGACACCCAGGCGCAGGGCGTAGGCCTGACCCGAGATGCCGCCGCCGTTGATGCGGGCGATGATGTCGTAACGGCCGTCCAGCTCAAGGAGCTTGAAGGGCTCGTTCACGATCTGCTGGTGCACCTTGTTGGGGAGGTACTCCTCCAGGGTGCGACCGTTGATCTTCCAGACACCGGTGCCGGGGACGATGCGCACGCGGGCGATCGCCTCCTTGCGACGGCCCAGGCCGGCGGCCGGAACGGCCTCGGCGAAGCGGCCCACAAGGGACTCGGTGGTGTACTCGGCGGGCTCCTCGACCTCAACCTCGAAGGTCTCGTCGACCTCGAGCGGGGTCTCGGCAGTGGTCTCGGCCACGGTTCTCCTCAGCTGCGTTTCTGTTTTCGGGGGTGTGGCCGGTGTTACTGCGCGACCTGGGTGATCTCGAACGGCACCGGACGCTGGGCAGCGTGCGGGTGCTGGTCGCCCGAGTAGACCTTCAGCTTGGAGAGCATCTGGCGACCCAGGGAGTTCTTGGGGATCATGCCCTTGATGGCCTTCTCGACGGCCTTCTCCGGGTTCTTCTCCAGGAGGTCGTCGTAGCGCACGGCGCGCAGGCCGCCCGGGTAACCGGAGTGGCGGTAGGCCAGCTTCTGGGTCTTCTTGTTCCCGGACAGGTGCACCTTGTCCGCGTTGATGATGATGACGAAGTCACCCATGTCAACGTGCGGCGCGTACACCGGCTTGTGCTTACCCCGGAGGAGGTTCGCGGCCTGAGAGGCCAGACGGCCGAGAACGACGTCTTGAGCGTCGATAACGAGCCACTGACGCTGGACGTCGCCGGGCTTGGGGCTGTACGTACGCACGGTCGTAGCCTTCGCTTTTCAGTGAGTGTGTCCTGACAGGACCACCCGGACGATCGGAAGCAGCCGAGACGCACTTCCCCGGACGCAATCGGATGGGCGCGTCGCTGCTTATCGGCCCGGTGGACCGGCGTACCGACCTCTCACGTGAGATGGAGCGAGCCAATACGCACAACGAACTCGCAGGATACCGGGACGGAGCCGTACGGGTCAAAATAGCCCGTTCGGACCCGCGGTACCCCGCAAGCCGTCGTTCAGTCTACGTCCTCTACCAAGGTCATCGGTCCCTTGTCACGCGGGACTCGTCCCAGACCGGCTCCGGGGCCTCGTAGACCCGGCCGTCCGAGCCGAAGACCACATAGCGGTCGAAGCTCCGGGCGAACCAGCGGTCGTGGGTCACCGAGACCACCGTCCCGTCGAAGCTCTCCAGCCCCTCCTGCAGCGCCTCCGCGCTGTCCAGGTCCAGGTTGTCGGTGGGCTCGTCCAGCAGCAGCGCGGTCGCTCCGGAGAGCTCCAGCCGAAGGATCATCAACCTGGCCTGCTGGCCGCCGGAGAGGTCCTGGAAACGGATCTCCTCCTGGTGATGCAACTCATAGCGGCGCAGCACGCTCATCGCCGCCTTGCGGTCCATCGCGTGCTCGGACTCCAGGATCTCCCTGGTGGTCCGCCCGAAGAGCTCGGGGTGGGCGTGGGTCTGCGCGAAGTGGCCCGGGACCACTCTGGCGCCCAGCTTCCAACTGCCGGTGTGGGCCACCTCCTCACCCGCCAGCAGCCGCAGGAAGTGCGACTTTCCGGAGCCGTTGGAGCCCAGCACCGCGACCCGCTCGCCGTAGAAGACCTCCAGGTCGAACGGCTGCATGAGGCCGGTGAGCTCCAGCCGTTCACAGGTCAGCGCGCGCACGCCGGTGCGGCCGCCGCGCAGCCGCATCGCGATGTTCTGCTTGCGCGGCGGCTCCGGCGGCGGGCCGATCTCCTCGAACTTGCGCAGCCTGGTGACGGCCGCCGCGTACCGCGAGGCCATCTCATGGCTCCGGGCCGCGTAGTCCCGCATGTCCAGCACCAGCCGCTTCAGCTGGGCGTGCTTCTCGTCCCAGCGGCGGCGCAGCTCGTCGAAGCGGGCGAAGCGCTCCTCCCTGGCCTCGTGGAAGGTGGCGAAGCCGCTGCCGTGCACCCAGACCTCGCTGCCGCCCGCCCCGGCCTCCACGCTGACGATCTTCTCGGCGCTGGCCGCGAGCAGCTCCCGGTCGTGCGAGATGAACAGCACCGTCTTGGACGTGGCCCGGATCTGCTCCTCCAGCCAGCGCTTGCCCGGCACGTCCAGGTAGTTGTCCGGCTCGTCCAGCAGCAGCACCTCGTCCGGGCCGCGCAGCAGCGCCTCCAGCACCAGCCGCTTCTGCTCCCCGCCGGAGAGGGTGTTCAGGCCCCGCCACTGGGCCCGGTCGTACGGCATCCCCAGGGCGGCCGTGGTGCAGACGTCCCAGACCGTCTCGTACTCGTAGCCGCCCACGTCGGCCCAGTCGGAGAGCGCCTGGGCGTAGGCGAGCTGGGCCTTCTCGTCGTCCTGCGCCATCATCGCCAGCTCGGCCGCGTCCACGGCCCTGGCCCCGTCCCGGATCCGCGCCGGGGCCACCGACACCAGCAGGTCGCGGACCGAGGCGTCCGGCGGCAGGGTGCTGGTCTCGTGCTCGTCGTCACGGGCAGGGGCGTGCCCGCCCCGTCCGGTGGTGCCGACGAACTGGCGCATCACGCCCAGTCCGCCGCTGATGGTGACCGAGCCGCCGTGCGGCTGCAGGTCGCCGGCGATCATCTTCAGCAGGGTGGTCTTGCCGGCGCCGTTGGCGCCGACCAGGGCGACCGCCGCGCCCTCCCCCACCCGGAAGGACACGTCGTCGAACAGCACCCGCCCGTCCGGCAGGTAGTACTCAAGGTGTGAAATCTCGACATGTCCCATGGTCGGTAATTCTCTGCCGAGCGGACGCCGGGCCCAAATGGGTTTCGGTTTCAGCGCACCGGCGCACCCGCGCCGACCCGTGCCAGCACCGCCCGCGCCTGGGCGTCGGCGCCCGCTCGGTTGGGGTGGAAGGGGACGGCGACGCCCGGGGTGTTCAGCGACAGCGGCAGCAGGCCCTCGACCCAGCGCACCCTCGGGCCCTGGCAGACGTCGTGCCCGATCGACGGGGTGTAGGTGTCGACCAGCTCGGTCCCCCTCGGGTCCGCCGCGGCGGCCCGGCCCAGCATCGCGTCCACCGCGACCAGGGTGCGGTGCAGATAGGGCATGTCCTGGTCGCCGATCGGGACGTACGGCCAGCAGCCGCCGCGCTCCGGGAAGACGGCGAGGTAGTTCACCAGCAGCACCCTGGCGTGCGGGGCCCGCTGGTGGATTCCTGCCAGCACACCGCCGACCACCTGCTGCTCGGCGGCGATCCGTGCCGTGAACGGGTCGTGCGGGCAGGTGGTGGTGGGCAGCGGCAGCAGTGCCAGGCAGCGTCCGATCAGGCCGATCAGGTCGAGGTCGTTGCCGCCGATGCCGACCGTCACCAGGTCGGTGTCCCGGCTCAGCCGGGAGAACTGCGGAGGGTTGGCGCCCAGCGGCACCGGCTGCGGCCCGGTCATGTCGCCGCTCACCGCGCCGCCGCAGGTGGCGTCCTTGAAGTCGGCCACCCCGAGCGCCGCCGCGACCTGGTGCGGGTAGTCGTAGGACACCTGGGCGCAGCCGGCCGGGACGGAGTCGGTGGTGACGCCCGGCAGGATCGCGCTGTCGGCCTGGTAGGAGTCGCCCAGCGCCACGTACTCGCGGTACCTCGGCACCGCTCCGTCGGCCGGTGCCCGGACGGCCGCCGAGGCCGCCGCCGCGGCCGTCGTCGCGACCAGCGCCGGCAGCAGGCAGCCGAGGAGGGCCGCGGCCCGGGCTTTGCGGCAGAGCATGCTCAGCAAGGTGTTGCCCCATCAGTTCCGGTGACCCTGTCGCGCCCGCGACCCGCGCGAGAATAGACCCACAGGCGGCGCACAGCGCAGCGAAAGGGGCGCTCGGCGGCCGATTTCACCCTGCTGGATGAACCGTCCCGACCTGCGGGATGTCCCGGAATCAGGGAATCCCGTTATGCTCGCGGCCCATGAGCAATGGGCCCGCACCGGACAATGCCACCAAGCCGCTCCCTCGCCGGGGAGCGGACACCCCTGGGCGCATCCCAACGCAGTACGGACCGGGGAACCCCGTCGCCGAGACCCTGTCGGAGGGCCAGTTCCGGGTCCGCCCCGGGGCCCCCAACCTGCCCATCCCCGAGCCGCAACGGGTCGGGGAGCCCGACGGCGAGGCCGGGCCGATGTCCTACGCGGTCCGTCCCGGCACCCCCGACGAGACCGCCCACGACACCTTCCAGGCCATGCTGGACCAGCAGGAGGCAGCCGGGGCCAAGCGGCGCCGCCGGCTCCGGCTGGCCGTGGCGACGGTGGCCCTGCTGGGCCTGGCCGGCGCCGGCGGCACGCTGCTGGCGGCGCACCCGGACAAGCACCGGGCCGCGGCGCCGAAAACCTCCGCTCCGGCGGTCCCGGTGCAGCAGACGCCGACTGACGCCCCGTCGACCGCGGTCTCCAGCGCACCGCCGACCCTCGCGCCGAGCCCGTCCGCAGTGAACCCGATCTCCCTGCTCGGGGCGGCGGCGACCGACACCGCACCGCTCAGTGCGGTGACGCTCTTCCCCGGCAAGAGCGTCACCGTCAACAGCCATTCCTACACGCAGGCACTGACAACGACCTCCGTGTGCGCCCCGGCGGTCACCCCCAACCTCGCCGCGGTGCTCACCAAGAACGGCTGCCTGAAGATGTTCCGGGCCAGCTACGCCGTCGGGACGACCGCGGTGACCGTCGGCGTCGGCGTCTTCGACAGCGCGGCCCAGGCGACGGCGGTCAAGGCGCAGTACACCGCGGGCAACCTGGAGCCGCTGTCCGGCGGGACCCTCCCGGCGTTCTGCCACGCCGTGGCCTGCCGGCTGAGCATCAACGCCTACGGCCGCTACGCGTACTTCACCGTCGCCGGCTACACCACCGGCAAACCCGTCCCGGCAGCCGACACCGCGGCCCTCGCCGCAGGCGCCGACATGGGCCGCATGGTCTACGAGAACCTCCTGTCCCGCGCCCAGTCCGAGGCCGCCCCCAGGAAGTAGAACCTCCGAGAGCAAGTTGCACCCGCCCAGGGGCGCGGGGGGGCGCGACAAGCCACGCACACGCCGCAGCCAACAGCAGCACCTACCGAGGCGCCAGCACCCGCAGGTTCCGCGCCGCACGGCTCCGCGCCGCGAGGTCCTCGTCCGCCGGATACCCGACCTCCTCAAGCGTCAGCCCGTACGGCCGCACCACACTCACCGCCGAGTTCCGCGCCCCCGCGGCCAGCACCTCGCCGGGGAACGAGACCGGCCGCTGCCCCCCTCCGACCAGCAGCATCGAGCCGACCAGGGCCCGCACCATGTTGTGGCAGAAGGCGTCGGCCCGCACCGTGCCGACCACCAGCCCGGGCAGCTCGGGACCGAGCAGCGCGTCCCCCGGCAGCCGCTCCCAGGAGAACTCCAGCAGCTCCCTGATCGTCGTCGCACCCTCGCGCTTCTTGCAGTACGCGGCGAAGTCGTGCTCCCCCACCAGCAGCCGGGCCGCCTCGTTCATCGCGTCCACGTCCAGCGGCCGGTCGTGCCAGAGCACATGCCCGCGCCGCAGCGGGTCCACCCCGGCCGGGTGGTCGCAGATCCGGTAGGCGTAGCGGCGCCACACCGCGGAGAACCGGGCGTCGAAGCCGGCCGGGGCCCCGGCCACCCGCCAGACCCGGATGTCCCCGGGCAGCCGCCCGGCGAGCCTGCGGCGCAGCTTCTCGCCCTCCGCGACCCAGACGTCCCCCGGCAGGTCCACATGGGCCACCTGGCCCCGCGCGTGCACCCCCGCGTCGGTCCGGCCGGCCACCGTCAACGGGAAGACCTCGGGCTGCCGCAGCACCACCCGGATCGCGTCCTCCAGCTCGCCCTGGACCGTCCGGCGGCCGCCCTTCTGCTTGGCCCAGCCGGAGAACTCCGTCCCGTCGTACGACAGGTCCAGCCGCACCCGGACCAGCCCGTCGGCCGGACCGTCCCGCCGGGGCTCCTGCTCTTCCACACAGTCAGTCACGAACTCTCCCGAAGGTACAAGAACGGGCCCGCCCTCCCCGAGGGGAGAGCGGGCCCGCTGCGGAAGGCGGTCAGCCCTCCTTGGTCTCCTCGACGGCGTCCGCAGGAGCGGCGTCCTCGACCGGGGCAGCGTCAGCCGGAGCGGCGTCGACCGGAGCGGCAGCCTCGGTCTCCTTGACGGAGCGCTTGGTCGCGGCCTCGGCCTCGCCGACCGCGGTCTGCGCCACGGTCAGGGCCTCGACCAGCTCGATGACGGCCATCGGGGCGTTGTCGCCACGACGCGGGCCGACCTTGGTGATCCGGGTGTAGCCACCGGGACGGTTCTCGTAGCGAGGAGCGATCTCGGTGAAGAGGGTGTGCAGCACGGCCACGTCGGTGATGGTCTTGCGGACCTCACGGCGGTTGTGGATGTCACCCTTCTTGGCCTTGGTGATCAGCTTCTCCGCCACCGGGCGCAGGCGGCGAGCCTTGGCCTCGGTGGTGGTGATCCGGCCGTACTGGAACAGCTCGCGGGCCAGACCGGCCAGCAGCAGACGCTCGTGGGAGGGACCGCCACCGAGGCGGGCACCCTTCGCGGGGCGAGGCATGGTGTCTCCTTGGATCTCCGACCCCCGGCCGTACCAGGTACCGGGGCGGGCGCAGCGGCACTGTTGCCGCTACGGCTTGGTCATACAGCCATCAAGAGTACGGGACCGCCGGAGCGGTCCCGTACCACCTGAACGGTGATCAGTGCTGGATCAGAACTGGATCAGTACTGCTCGGTCTCGGCGAAACCCGGGTCGTCGTCGTCGGCGCCGAAGGCGTCGGCGGCGGCGGTCGGGTCGAATCCGGGCGGGCTGTCCTTGAGGGCCAGGCCCATGCCGGCCAGCTTCGCCTTGACCTCGTCGATCGACTTCGCACCGAAGTTGCGGATGTCGAGCAGGTCGGCCTCCGAGCGGGCGACGAGCTCACCCACGGTGTGGATGCCCTCGCGCTTGAGGCAGTTGTACGACCGAACGGTGAGCTCGAGCTCCTCGATCGGCAGGGCGAGATCGGCGGCCAGGGCGGCGTCCGTGGGGGACGGGCCCATGTCGATGCCCTCGGCGTCGATGTTCAGCTCGCGGGCGAGACCGAACAGCTCCACCAGGGTCTTGCCGGCCGAGGCCATGGCGTCACGGGGACGCATGGCGGGCTTGGTCTCGACGTCGACGATGAGCTTGTCGAAGTCGGTACGCTGCTCGACTCGGGTCGCCTCGACCTTGTAGGTGACCTTGAGCACCGGGCTGTAGATGGAGTCGACCGGGATCCGGCCGATCTCCTGGCCCGACTGCTTGTTCTGGACGGCGGAGACGTAGCCGCGACCGCGCTCGACGGTCAGCTCCATCTCCAGCTTGCCCTTGCCGTTGAGCGTGGCCAGGACCAGCTCGGGGTTGTGCACCTCGACACCGGCCGGGGGCGCGATGTCGGCGGCGGTGACCAGACCCGGGCCCTGCTTGCGCAGGTACATCACGACCGGCTCGTCGTGCTCCGAGGAGACGACCAGCTGCTTGATGTTCAGGATGAGGTCGGTGACGTCCTCCTTGACGCCCGGCACGGTGGTGAACTCGTGCAGGACACCGTCGATCCGGATGCTGGTGACAGCAGCGCCGGGGATCGAGGAGAGGAGCGTGCGGCGGAGCGAGTTGCCGAGGGTGTAGCCGAAGCCCGGCTCCAGCGGCTCGATCACGAACCGGGAGCGGAACTCGTCGACGACCTCTTCGGTCAGCGACGGACGCTGAGCGATCAGCATGAGGTGATTCCTCCAGATAGATCTTCGGCACCCACTATTTGATGCCGACGAAAGCAAGGATACGGCCCCTGAGCGAACAGGGGCCGTATCCCGGTACTACATACCTGCCGAAGAGCAAGCGCGGTGCGTCAGACGCGACGGCGCTTGGGGGGACGGCAGCCGTTGTGCGGGGTGGGGGTGACGTCCTGGATCGAGCCGACCTCCAGGCCGGTGGCCTGGATGGAGCGGATCGCGGTCTCGCGGCCGGAGCCCGGACCCTTCACGAAGACGTCCACCTTGCGCATGCCGTGCTCCTGGGCGCGACGCGCGGCGGCCTCGGCGGCCATCTGCGCGGCGAACGGAGTCGACTTGCGGGAGCCCTTGAAGCCGACGTGGCCCGAGGACGCCCACGCGATCACGTTGCCCGAGGGGTCCGTGATGGAGACGATGGTGTTGTTGAACGTGCTCTTGATGTGCGCGTGGCCGTGAGCGACGTTCTTCTTTTCCTTGCGGCGGATCTTCTTCGCGCCGGCAGCCTGACGACCCTTGGGGGGCATAAGTCTGTTTCTCCTACTGAGGTGGTCGGTCCGCTAGCCCAGCGGGCCGGATTCAAGTCCGGTGTTGGGGCGGACTACTTCTTGCCGGGCTTCTTCTTGCCGGCAATCGCGCGACGCGGACCCTTGCGGGTACGGGCGTTGGTGTGGGTGCGCTGACCGTGGACCGGCAGGCCGCGACGGTGGCGCAGACCCTGGTAGCAGCCGATCTCGACCTTGCGGCGGATGTCAGCGGCGACCTCACGGCGGAGGTCACCCTCGACCTTGAAGTTGGCGTCGACGAAGTCGCGCAGCTTGACCAGGTCGTCCTCGGTGATGTCGCGAACACGGATGTTCGGGTTGACACCGGTCTCGGCGAGGGCGAGCTTCGAGCGGGTACGGCCGATGCCGTACACGTAGGTGAGGGCGATCTCGATCCGCTTTTCGCGGGGGAGATCAACGCCGGCGAGGCGTGCCATGAATGTGGCTCCTGTGTTCCTTCGGAGGTCTGACGCGATGCCTCTCCTTCGACTCTCGTCGATGGAGCCCCGGCCTCCGGACCGAGGGTGGCAGTCCGCTCATTCCGAGACTGTGCTGCCTCAGGAACGAGTGGATCGGGCATCCCGCTTCATGTTGTTTTTCGCGTCGCGCGAAGAGTTACGACCCGTGAAGGGAAGTGATCAGCCCTGACGCTGCTTGTGGCGCAGGTTCTCGCAGATCACCATGACCCGGCCGTGACGGCGGATCACCTTGCACTTGTCGCAGATCTTCTTGACGCTCGGCTTGACCTTCATGGGATTCAGGTTCTCCGGGTCGAGCGCGCCGCGAGTGCACGCGGCGCGAGATCTGCTTCTTGCTTACTTGTACCGGTAGACAATTCGACCACGGGTCAGGTCGTACGGGCTGAGCTCGACGACGACCCGGTCGTCCGGGAGGATGCGGATGTAGTGCATACGCATCTTGCCGCTGATGTGGGCGAGGACTTTGTGCCCGTTCTGCAGCTCTACCTTGAACATGGCGTTCGGCAGAGACTCGATGACGGTGCCCTCGATCTCGATGGCGCCTTGCTTTTTGGCCATGTCCTGCGGGTATCGCCTTCCGGGGTTCGACTACCGTAGTCGGCACTCACGCAGGGACCGCTAAGTCCACCTCGCCGCAACGGACGAAGGCATGCGGGAGCAAGCTACGAGTGAGCCGACACAGCAGTCTACGTCAGCGGACAAGCGATCGCGAAATCCGTTCTGTCCGCGTCGGCTCGTGCCGCGGTCCGCGCCTCAGCCCGTGCCTCAGGCCAGCGGGTCCGGCGCCGCGGTGATGCCCAGCTCGGCCAGCTTGGCCCGGCCGCCGTCGAAGGCGGTGAGCACCAGCGGCCCCTCCTCGGTGACGGCGATGGAGTGCTCCCAGTGCGAGGACCAGGTGCCGTCGTTGGTCTTGACGGTCCACTCGTCGGCGAGGGTGTGCGTCTTGGGGGTGCCGAGGCTGACCATCGGCTCGATGGCGATGGCGAAGCCGGGGACCAGCTTCATACCGCGCCCGCGCTTGCGGTCCACGTAGTTCAGCAGGTGCGGGTCCATGTGCATGGCCGAGCCGATGCCGTGGCCGCCGAAGTCCTCGATGATGCCGTACTTGCCTTTGGGCGGCAGCGGCTGCCGGCGGATGTAGGACTCGATGGCCCGGCTGATATCCGAGAGCCGGTTGCCCTTCTTCACCTGGGCGATGCCGGCCCACATCGAGTCCTCGGTGACCTGGCTGAGCCGCAGCAGTTCCTCGGCGTGGCCGCCGCCAACGAAGCAGGTGATCGCCGCGTCGCCGTGCCAGCCGTCGACGATGGCGCCGCAGTCGATGGAGATCATGTCGCCGTCGGCCAGCACCCGCTCGCCCGGGATGCCGTGAACCACCTCGTCGTTGACGGAGGCGCAGATCACACCCGTGAAGCCGTGGTAGCCGAGGAAGTTGGAGGTGGCGCCGTGGTCGGCGATCACCTTGGCGGCGATGGAGTTCAGCTCCCCGGTGCTGATCCCCGGTGCCACCGCCTCCCGGCAGGCCTTCAGCGCCTCGGCGACGACCAGGCCCGCCTCCCGCATCTTCTTGATCTGCTCGGGGGTCTTGATCTCAACCATGCGCTCTCGCCTTCCAGTACCGCGGGGTAATCGGGGGGTCCGGGGCACCCCCGGAAAGTCGCAGCCGGTGCCGCCGCCATCCACGGTACGGCCCGGTCGCTCAACGCGCGTCGGCCGTGACACCCGTCAGGGCGTCACGGCCGGCGTGCTGGTGCGAGGGGGTCAGCCCTCGCCGTCGTTCTTCCGCAGCGCCTCGATCGCGCGCTGGGTCACCTCGTCGACCTTGCCCAGCGCAGAGATGGTGGTGACCAGCCCCTGCTTCCGGTAGTACTCGATGATCGGCTCGGTCTGCGTGTGGTAGACGTCCAGGCGGACGCGGACGCTCGCCTCGGTGTCGTCCGAGCGCTGGTACAGCTCACCACCGCACTCGTCACAGACCCCGTCGACCTTCGGCGGGTTGTACTCCACGTGGAACACGTGGTTGCCCTCGTTACGGCAGATCCGCCGACCGGCGATCCGGCGGACGACCTCGTCCTCCGGGACCTCCAGGTCCAGCACGCCGTCCAGCGCGATGCCCCACTCGACCAGGATCGCGTCCAGTGCCTCGGCCTGGGCCACATTGCGCGGGAACCCGTCGAGCAGGAAGCCGTCGGCGGCGTCAGCCTGGGCAAGGCGGTCCTTGGCCATGGCGATCGTCACCTCGTCCGGCACCAGCTTGCCCGAGTCCATGATGCTCTTGGCAGCGAGACCGAGCTCGGTGCCCTGGCTGATGTTGGCGCGGAAGAGGTCACCGGTGGACACATGGGGAATGGACAGGGTCTTGGCCAGCAGCGCGGCCTGAGTACCCTTCCCGGCCCCAGGCGGCCCGACGAGGACAATACGCATCAGCGGAGGAACCCTTCGTAGTTGCGCTGCTGGAGCTGGCTCTCGATCTGCTTCACAGTTTCAAGGCCGACACCAACAATGATGAGGATGCTCGTACCGCCGAACGGGAAGTTCTGAGACGCTCCGAACAACCCGAGCGCCACCAGTGGCACCATCGCGATCAGGCCCAGGTACAGCGAGCCGGGCCAGGTGATCCTGGTAAGCACGTAGTTCAGGTATTCGGCCGTCGGGCGGCCCGCCCGGATGCCCGGGATGAAGCCACCATACTTCTTCATATTGTCGGCAACTTCTTCGGGGTTGAAGGAGATGGCGACGTAGAAGAAGGCGAAGAAGACGATCAACAGGAAGTACAGCCCGCCGTAGAGCGGTTTGTCGCTCTTGACCAGGTTTGAGTCAACCCACTGGGCCCATCCGGCGGTTGATCCGCTCAGCTGGACGATCAGGCCCGGGATGTAGAGCAGCGAGCTGGCGAAGATGACCGGGATCACACCGGCCTGGTTCACCTTCAGCGGAATGTAGGTCGAGGTCCCGCCGTAGGCCCGCCGGCCGATCATGCGCTTCGCGTACTGCACCGGGATCCGGCGCTGCGCCTGCTCCACGAAGACCACCAGGGCGACCATGGCCAGGCCCATGATGATCACGAAGGCGAAGGTGGCCCAGCCCTTCTGGACCTTGATCGCCCAGAGCGAGGACGGGAAGCCGGCCGCGACCGAGGTGAAGATCAGGATCGACATGCCGTTGCCGATGCCCCGGTCGGTGATCAGCTCACCCAGCCACATGATGACCACGGTGCCCGCGGACATCGTGATCACCATGGTGGCGATCCGGAAGATGCTCTGGTCCGGGACGATCTGACTGGTGTCGCAGTTGACGCTGCCGAACAGGGCGCCGCTGGAGGCGGTCGCCACGATGCCGGTCGCCTGCAGGATGGCCAGCGCGATGGTCAGGTAGCGGGTGTACTGCGTGATCTTGGTCTGCCCGGCCTGGCCCTCCTTCTTCAGGGCGTCCAGACGCGGGATCACCACCGTCAGCAGCTGAAGGATGATGCTGGAGGTGATGTAGGGCATGATGCCCAGCGCGAAGACGGTGATCTGCAGCAGAGCGCCGCCACTGAAGAGGTTGACCAGGCCGAGCAGCCCGTTCCCACTCTTCGCGGAAGCGTTCACACACGCCTGGACGGCCTTGAAGTTCACTCCCGGGACGGGGATGTGCGCACCCATCCGGAAGACGACCATGATGCCCAGCGTGAACAGCAGCTTCTTGCGCAGGTCGGGCGTCTTGAACGCCCGGGCGAACGCGGTGAGCACGGTGCCTCCTGCAGCTCCCTGCCGAGCCGGCGGGAGGGACGGGTGATCTGGGCCCGCTACGAGTGCAACAGGGCCGGAAGACGGTGGGTGTGCCACCGTTCGGCGACGGCACGCGGACAGAATCTGCGGCCAACCTACAAGTGGACTCCACGGACTCTAACAGTCCGTGGCCACTCGAATGAAGCGCGTGGCCCGCACAGCTTGGCCCCACCCGGCGGCCGGCACGCCAGAAGGCCCGGTTCCCCCCTGCGAACAGGGGGGAACCGGGCCTTGAAGGCTTGTCAGGTGAGAGCTCAGATGAGCTCGGTCACCGAACCGCCCGCAGCGGTGATCTTCTCCGCGGCGGAGCCGGAGACGGCGTCAACCGAAACCTGCAGCGCGACGGTGATCTCACCGGTGCCGAGCACCTTGACGAGCGAGTTCTTGCGAACCGCGCCCTTGGCGACCAGGTCCTCGACGGTGACCTCGCCACCCTCGGGGTAGAGCGCACCGAGCTTGTCCAGGTTCACGACCTGGAACTCCACCCGGAACGGGTTCTTGAAGCCCTTGAGCTTCGGCAGGCGCATGTGAAGGGGCATCTGGCCACCCTCGAAACGCGCCGGCACCTGATAGCGGGCCTTGGTGCCCTTGGTACCACGACCAGCGGTCTTACCCTTGGATGCCTCACCACGACCCACACGGGTCTTGTTGGTCTTGGCACCCGGGGCGGGACGCAGGTTGTGGATCTTCAGCGGGTTCTGCTCCGCCATTTAGTCCACCTCCTCGACCGTGACGAGGTGGCGGACGGTCTGGGCCATCCCGCGGATCTCGGGACGGTCCTCCTTCACGACCACGTCATGCATGCGCTTGAGACCAAGCGAACGCAGGGTGTCACGGTGGTTCTGCTTGCTGCCGATGTAGGACTTGGTCTGGGTGATCTTGAGGCGAGCCATTACGCAGCCCCCTGCCCAGCCGCACGCGCACGCAGCAGGGCTGCGGGAGCGACGTCCTCGAGCGGCAGGCCACGGCGGGCCGCGATCTCCTCCGGGCGCTGAAGGCCCTTCAGAGCGGCGACCGTGGCGTGCACGATGTTGATGGCGTTGTCGGAGCCCAGGGACTTCGACAGGATGTCGTGGACGCCCGCGCACTCGAGCACGGCGCGCACGGGACCACCGGCGATGACACCGGTACCCGGCGAAGCCGGCTTGAGCAGGACGACGCCCGCGGCCTTCTCACCCTGGATCGGGTGGGGGATGGTGCCCTGGATGCGGGGAACCTTGAAGAAGTTCTTCTTCGCTTCCTCGACACCCTTGGCAATGGCCGCGGGAACTTCCTTGGCCTTGCCGTAACCGACACCTACGGTGCCGTCGCCATCGCCAACCACGACCAGCGCGGTGAAGCTGAAGCGACGACCACCCTTGACAACCTTGGCGACACGGTTGATCGCGACAACACGCTCGACGTACGCGGTCTTCTCGACGACGGGAGCGCCGTCACGACCATCCCGCTTACGGTCACGCCGCTCGCCACCGCCGGTGCCGCCGCCGGCGCCGCTACCGCGGCGCTGGGGTCCAGCCATTGGATTTACCTCTCTCGTTTACGTCCGCCAGCTTGGGCGAGCGGGTCAGAAGTCGAGCCCGGACTCACGGGCGGCGTCCGCCAGGGCGGCGATGCGCCCGGCGTACTGGTTGCCCGCGCGGTCAAAGACGACCGACTCGATGCCGGCGGCCTTGGCGCGCTCGGCGACCAGGGCTCCGACCTTCTTGGCCTGCTCGGTCTTGTCACCGTCGACGCCCTTGATGGACACGTCGAGGGTGGACGCCGAAGCCAGCGTGTGGCCCGCGAGGTCGTCGATCACCTGCGCCAGAATGTGGCGGTTGGACCGGGACACGACCAGGCGCGGACGCACCGGCGTACCGGAGACGCGCTTGCGGACGCGGATGGCGCGGCGCTTGCGGGCGGCAGCCTTGTAGGCGTTGCCCTTGCCGATCTTCACACTGAGGCTCATGAGTTACTTACCACTCTTTCCGACCTTGCGGCGGATGACCTCGCCGGCGTACTTGACACCCTTGGCCTTGTACGGGTCGGGCTTGCGCAGCTTGCGGATCTTGGCCGCGACCTCACCGACCTGCTGCTTGTCGATGCCGTCCACGTGGAACTTGGTGGGCGACTCGACGACGAAGGCGATGCCTTCGGGGGCCTCGATCAGGATGGGGTGGCTGTAGCCGAGCGCGAACTCCATGGAGGAGCCCTTCGCTGCGACTCGGTAGCCGACGCCGCTGATCTCGAGCGACTTGCGGTAGCCCGCGGTCACGCCGGTGATCATGTTCGCCACCAGCGTGCGAGTCAGGCCGTGCAGGGCCTTGGACTGACGCTCGTCGTTGGGGCGGGTGACGAGCAGAGTGCCGTCCTCACCCTTGGCGATGTCGATCGGCGCGGCAACGGTGTGGGCAAGGGAACCCTTCGGGCCCTTGACCGAGACCGTGCGGCCATCGATGGTGACGTCCACGCCGGCGGGAACCGGGATGGGCAGCCGTCCAATGCGAGACATTGCTGTACCTCCGTTTCCCTGAGTTACCAGACGTAGGCGAGGACTTCCCCACCCACGCCCTTCTTGGCTGCCTGCTGTCCGGTGAGCAGACCCGCGGAAGTGGAGATGATCGCCACTCCCAGGCCGCCGAGCACCTTCGGCATAGCGGTGGACTTGGTGTAGACCCGCAGACCCGGCTTGGAGATCCGCTTGATGCCCGCGATCGAGCGCTCGCGGTTGGGGCCGAACTTGAGGTCGACGGTCAGCTTCTTGCCGACCTCGCCCTCCTTGGGCTCCTCAACCTTCCATCCCGTGATGTAGCCCTCCTGCTGGAGGATCTCGGCGATGTGAGTCTTGATCTTGCTGTGGGGCATCACGACAGTGTCGTGGTAGGCCGAGTTCGCGTTTCGCAGACGCGTCAGCATGTCTGCGATCGGGTCGGTCATGGTCATGATGGCCTGTGGCCTCTCTCACCGCGGTTTCCCGAAGCGCGCAGCCCGGGGTTCAACCAGAGCGGGCGCGGCGCGGGGACCTACGGTGTAGTAAGACTTTTTCGGGGCAACAGGGCCCCGACCTAGCCACCCTACGGGACTCCCGGAGGAGTTCCAAAAACGGCGGCCAGGCCGGAGACCTCTGTATGCCCAGAACTACTGGATTACCAGGAGCTCTTGGTGACGCCCGGCAGCTCGCCGCGGTGAGCCATCTCACGAAGGCAGACGCGGCAGAGGCCGAACTTGCGGTACACGGAGTGCGGGCGACCGCAGCGCTGGCACCGGGTGTAACCCCGGACGCCGAACTTCGGCTTGCGCTCCGCCTTCGCGATGAGGGACTTCTTCGCCATGTGCTCAGTTCTCCTTGAACGGGAAGCCAAGGGCACGCAGCAGCGCCCGGCCCTCGTCGTCGGTCTGGGCAGTGGTGACCACCGTGATGTCCATGCCCCGCTGCCGGTCGACCTTGTCCTGGTCGATCTCGTGGAACATGACCTGCTCGGTCAGACCGAAGGTGTAGTTGCCCTTGCCGTCGAACTGCTTCGGCGACAGACCGCGGAAGTCGCGGATGCGCGGGAGCGCGAGCGACACCAGGCGGTCCAGGAACTCCCACATGCGGTCCCCGCGAAGGGTGACGTGGGTACCGATCGGCTGGCCCTCACGCAGCTTGAACTGCGCGATGGACTTGCGGGCCTTGGTCACGGTCGGCTTCTGGCCGGTGATCGCGGTGAGGTCCTTGACCGCGCCGTCGATCAGCTTGGAGTCGCGGGCGGCGTCGCCCACACCCATGTTGACCACGACCTTGACCAGGCCGGGGATCAGCATGACGTTCTCGTAGGAGAACTGCTCCTGCAGCTGACCCTTGATCTCGGAGCGGTAGCGCTCCTTGAGACGGGGGGTCACCTTCTCAACAGAGGTGTCGGTCATCAGATGTCCTCACCGGTTCGCTTGGCAACGCGGATCTTGTTGCCCTCGTCATCGAAGCGGTAACCGACGCGGGTGACGACCTTCTTGCCGTCCTTCTCCACGACGAGCTGAACGTTGCTCACGTGGATCGGGGCCTCAGTGGTCACGATGCCGCCGGTCTGGGCACCACGGGCGGTCTGGCCGACCTTGGTGTGCTTCTTGACCCGGTTGACACCCTCGACCAGGACGCGGTTCTCAGTGGGGATGGCCTGGATGACCTTGCCCTGCTTGCCCTTGTCCTTGCCGGTGATGACCTGGACCAGGTCACCCTTCTTGATCTTCATGCTGTTCGCCATGATCAGAGCACCTCCGGCGCAAGCGAGATGATCTTCATGAACTTCTTGTCGCGCAGCTCGCGGCCCACCGGGCCGAAGATGCGCGTGCCGCGCGGGTCACCATCGGTGTTCTTGAGGATGACGGCGGCGTTCTCGTCGAAACGGATGTAGGAACCGTCCGGACGACGGCGCTCCTTCACGGTGCGGACGATGACGGCCTTGACCACATCGCCCTTCTTCACGTTGCCACCGGGGATCGCGTCCTTGACGGTGGCGACGATGACGTCACCGATACCCGCGTAGCGTCGGCCGGAGCCACCGAGAACACGGATGCAAAGGATCTCCTTCGCACCAGTGTTGTCGGCGACACGCAGTCGCGACTCCTGCTGGATCACAGCTTTCTCCTGATCGTCAACGATCGGGACCGGGCCGGCCCGCTGCTCACCCGAGCGCTCTCCCGCACTGCTCTCGCAGCGGGGGGAACCTCGGGCACATACGAGCCGCGCCCAATCGCGTTCGTTACTACTTGGCCTTCTCGAGGATCTCGACGACGCGCCAGCGCTTCGTCGCGGACAGCGGCCGGGTCTCCATGAGGAGGACGCGGTCGCCGACGCCCGCGGCGTTGGCCTCGTCGTGCGCCTTCAGCTTGTTCGTACGGCGGATGACCTTGCCGTACAGCGCGTGCTTGACGCGGTCCTCGACGGCGACGACGACGGTCTTGTCCATCTTGTCGCTGACGACCAGACCCTCACGGGTCTTGCGGAAGCCGCGTGCTGCGGTCGTGTTCTCAGTCTCAGTCATCAGGCGCTCTCCACCGTCTCGATGCCCAGCTCGCGCTCACGCATCAGGGTGTAGATCCGCGCGATGTCCTTGCGGACGAGCTTGAGCCGTCCGTGGTTGTCGAGCTGCCCGGTCGCCGCCTGGAAGCGGAGGTTGAACAGCTCCTCCTTGGCCTCACGCAGCTTGGCAACGAGGGCCTCGTTGTCCAGCTCGCGAAGCTCTGCAGCCGTGGTGGTGGCCATCAGCTCTCACCTGCCTCGCGCCGGACAATCCGGCACTTCATCGGAAGCTTGTGCGCGGCGCGGGTGAGCGCCTCGCGGGCAATCTTCTCGTTCGGGTACGACAACTCGAACATCACGCGTCCGGGGTGCACGTTGGCGATCCACCACTCCGGCGAGCCCTTGCCGGAACCCATGCGGGTCTCGGCGGGCTTCTTGGTGAGGGGACGGTCCGGGTAGATGTTGATCCAGACCTTGCCACCGCGCTTGATGTGACGGGTGATGGAGATACGAGCGGACTCGATCTGCCGGTTCGTCACGTACGCCGGGGAGACGGCCTGCAGGCCGTACTCACCGAACGCCAGCTCGGTACCGCCCTTAGCCATGCCACGCCGCTTGGGGTGGTGCTGCTTGCGGTGCTTGACCCTGCGAGGGATCAGCATGGGGTCAGGCCTCCGTTCCAGTGTCGTTCGAGGTGGAAGCCTCGGCCGGAGCCTCGGTCACCGCGGCCGGAGCCTCGGTGGCGGGACGACGACCACGGCCACCGCGCTCGCCGCCGGCGGGACGCTCGCCCCGACGGGGGCGCTCGCCCGGACCGCCCGCACGGGGCGGACGGTTGCCGGCCTTGGCGGCGGCGTTGTCGGCACGGACCTCGGCGATGTTCTTGACGTCGCCCTTGTAGATCCAGACCTTGACGCCGATGCGGCCGAAGGTGGTCTTGGCCTCGAAGAAGCCGTAGTCCACGTTGGCGCGCAGGGTGTGCAGGGGCACGCGGCCCTCGCGGTAGAACTCCGAGCGGGACATCTCGGCGCCGCCGAGACGGCCGGAGCACTGGATCTTGATGCCCTTGGCGCCCGACTTCATCGTGCCCTGCATGCTCTTACGCATGGCGCGACGGAAGGAGACGCGGGAGGACAGCTGCTCGGCAACGCCCTGGGCGACCAGCTGAGCGTCCATCTCGGGGTTCTTGACCTCGAGGATGTTCAGCTGGACCTGCTTGCCCGTGAGCTTCTCGAGGTCGCCGCGGATGCGGTCGGCCTCGGTGCCGCGGCGGCCGATGACGATGCCCGGACGAGCGGTGTGGATGTCCACCCGCACGCGGTCACGGGTGCGCTCGATCTCAACCTTCGAGATGCCGGCGCGCTCCATGCCGGACGTCATCATCCTGCGGATGGCGACGTCTTCCTTGACGTAGTCCTTGTACAGCTTGTCGGCGTACCAGCGGGACTTGAAGTCCGTGGTGATGCCGAGTCGGAACCCGTTCGGGTTGATCTTCTGACCCATTAGCGGGTGCCCTCCTTCGAGGCAAGAACCACGGTGATGTGGCTCGTCCGCTTGCGAATCCGGTACGCGCGGCCCTGGGCCCGCGGACGGAAACGCTTCAGGGTCGGGCCCTCGTCGACGTACGCCTCAGCGACGTACAGCGACTCCACGTTGTTGTGGTTGTAGTTGTGCACGGCGTTGGCGATGGCGCTGTCCAGCACCTTGCCGACCGGCACGCTCGCGGCCTGCGGAGCGAAACGCAGGACCGCCTGGGCCTCCGTGGCATTCATGCCACGGACAAGGTCCACCACGCGGCGGGCCTTCATGGGCGTTACGCGGATGTACCGCGCCGATGCCCTGGCTTCCATGGGAATCCCCTTGTCGGTGTCTGTCATGGTCTTCGCACCCCGCCTTAGCGGCGCTTCGACTTGCGGTCGTCCTTGACGTGGCCGCGGAAGGTGCGGGTCGGCGCGAACTCGCCGAGCTTG
Organism: Streptacidiphilus carbonis; assembly: GCF_000787775.1. Lineage (GTDB taxonomy): Bacteria > Actinomycetota > Actinomycetes > Streptomycetales > Streptomycetaceae > Streptacidiphilus > Streptacidiphilus carbonis. The sequence continues at coordinate 122,728 of NZ_BBPM01000018.1, forward strand.
TGGCCGACCATCGACTCGGTGACGAACACCGGGATGTGCTTGCGACCGTCATGCACCGCGAGGGTGTGGCCCAGCATCGCCGGCACGATCATGGAGCGGCGGGACCAGGTCTTGATGACGTTCTGGGTACCTGCTTCGTTCTGAACATCCACCTTCTTCATGAGGTGGTCGTCGACGAAGGGCCCCTTCTTGAGGCTGCGCGGCATCGAGACTGCTCCTAGCGCTTCTTGTTCGTCTTGCGGCGGCGGACGATGTACTTGTTGGACGCCTTCTTCGGCGAACGAGTACGACCCTCCTTCTGACCCCACGGCGAAACCGGGTGGCGACCACCGGAGGTCTTGCCCTCACCACCACCGTGCGGGTGGTCGATCGGGTTCATGGCGACACCACGCACGGTCGGGCGAACGCCCTTCCAGCGCATACGGCCGGCCTTGCCCCAGTTGATGTTCGACTGCTCGGCGTTGCCGACCTCACCGATGGTGGCGCGGCAGCGGGCGTCGACCAGGCGAACCTCGCCCGAGGGCATGCGGAGGTGGGCGTAGACGCCCTCCTTCGCGAGCAGCTGCACGGAGGAACCCGCGGAACGGGCGATCTTCGCGCCGCCACCGGGCCGGAGCTCGATGGCGTGGATGACCGTACCGACCGGGATGTTGCGCAGCGGCAGGTTGTTGCCGGGCTTGATGTCGGCCTGGGGGCCGTTCTCAACCCGGTCGCCCTGGCCCAGCTTGGCCGGGGCGATGATGTAGCGCTTCTCGCCGTCTGCGTAGTGCAGCAGCGCGATGCGTGCGGTGCGGTTGGGGTCGTACTCGATGTGAGCGACCTTGGCCGGAACGCCGTCCTTGTCGTGACGACGGAAGTCGATGACGCGGTACGCGCGCTTGTGACCGCCACCCTGGTGGCGGACGGTGACGCGACCGGTGTTGTTACGACCGCCCTTGCTGTGCAGCGGGCGGACCAGCGACTTTTCCGGCTCGGACCGCGTGATCTCGACGAAGTCGGCAACGCTGGAGCCACGACGGCCCGGCGTTGTCGGCTTGTACTTGCGGATGCCCATGGCTTCTTCTGTCCTCGTCCGTTTCGGTTATCCGACTCGCCGTCAGGCGGAGGTCGGAGCCCCGAAGATGTCGATGGGCTTGCTGCCCTCTGCCAGCGTCACGATGGCGCGCTTGGTGTCCTTGCGCTTGCCGAAACCGGTGCGCGAGCGCTTGCGCTTGCCCACCCGGTTGATCGTGTTGACATTGGCGACCTTGACCGCGAAGACCGTCTCGACGGCCTGCTTGATCTGGGTCTTGTTCGAGCCCGGCGCCACGATGAACGTGTACTTGCCCTCGTCGAGGAGCGCGTAGCTCTTCTCCGAGATGACCGGCTTGAGCAGCACGTCACGGGGGTCCGTGAACGTCTTGCTGGTGATCGTCGCGTCGCTCATCAGGCGTCGCTCCCTTCGAGCTCGCTCGAAGAGGCAACGGCCTTCGCGGACGCGGCAGGGCCGGCCACAAAGCGCTCGAAGGCGGCCTGGGTGAAGACCACATCGTCGGAGACGAGCACGTCGTAGGTGTTCAGCTGACCGGCGTCCAGGATGTGCACCTCGGGCAGGTTGCGGGCGCTCTTGATCGCCAGCTCGTCGTCGCGCTCGACGACGAGGAGGACGTTCTTGCGTTCGCTGATCTTGCCGATCAGGGTGCGGGCAGCCTTGGTGGACGGCGCCTCGCCCGCGGTCACGCCGGTGACGACGTGGATGCGGGCGTTGCGGGCCCGGTCGGTGAGGGCGCCACGGAGCGCGGCGGCCTTCATCTTCTTGGGGGTCCGCTGCGAGTAGTCGCGCGGTACGGGGCCGTGCACGACGCCACCGCCGGCGAACTGCGGAGCGCGGGTCGAACCCTGACGGGCGCGGCCGGTGCCCTTCTGGCGGTAGGGCTTGCGGCCGCCACCGCGGACCTCGGCGCGGGTCTTGGTCTTGTGCGTGCCCTGGCGGGCCGCAGCCAGCTGGGCGACGACGACCTGGTGGATCAGCGGAATGCTGACCTTCGCGTCGAAGATCTCGGCCGGCAGCTCGACGGTGCCGACAGTCTCACCCGCGGGGGAGAGAACATTGATGGTGCTCATTGCTTCAGGCCCCCTTTGCCGCAGTGCGGACCAGGATGAGGCCGCCGTTCGGACCGGGGATCGCTCCCTTGATGAGGAGCAGGCCCTTCTCCGCGTCAACGGCGTGGACGGTCAGGTTCTGGGTGGTCACGCGCTCGTGACCCATACGACCCGCCATGCGCATGCCCTTGAACACACGACCCGGGGTGGCGCAGCCACCGATCGAGCCGGGCGAGCGGTGCTTGCGCTGCACGCCGTGGCCGGCGCCCAGACCGTGGAAGTTGTGGCGCTTCATGACACCCGCGAAGCCCTTGCCCTTGCTGGTACCGGTCACGTCGACCTTGATACCGGCCTCGAACACCTCAGCGGTGATCTCCTGGCCCAGGGTGTACTCGCCGGCGTCGCTGGTGCGCAGCTCGACGAGGTGGCGACGGGGGGTGACACCGGCCTTGGCGAAGTGGCCCGCGAGGGGCTTGTTCACCTTGCGCGGGTCGATCTCGCCGAAGCCGATCTGCACGGCGTCGTAGCCGGTGCCGTCAGCGGTGTGGACCTGGGTCACGACATTGGGCCCGGCCTTGACGACGGTCACCGGAACGATCCGGTTGTTCTCGTCCCAGACCTGGGTCATGCCGAGCTTCTCGCCCAGGATCCCCTTCATCTGCTTAGCCATCTTCGTTCAGCCCCTTCAGAGCTTGATCTCGATGTCGACGCCGGCCGGGAGGTCGAGTCGCATCAGAGAGTCAACGGTCTTGGGGGTCGGGTCGAGGATGTCGATCAGACGCTTGTGCGTGCGCATCTCGAAGTGCTCGCGCGAGTCCTTGTACTTGTGCGGCGAGCGGATGACGCAGTACACGTTCTTCTCAGTGGGCAGCGGCACCGGGCCTGCGACCTGCGCACCAGTACGCGTCACCGTCTCGACGATCTTCTTCGCCGAGGAGTCGATGACCTCGTGGTCGTAGGCCTTCAGCCGGATGCGGATCTTCTGTCCCGCCATGGCTTCTTGTAGTCCTTCGTGTCGATATTGCTGCTTCTGCGGCCGAAGGCTCCGGGTGGAGCCCCCAGTGGCGTTCCGTTCGACCCACGCGGTCGGGCGTGTCGCGCTGCCCGCCATAAGAAAGCCTTGGTCGAACTCAGAGGCCCCAGGCGGCGGAACCGGGGGGTTCACACCTGGGGCGGAACGCCGGGTTGAGGGCCTGTCCGCACTTCCCGGAAGATTCCCGTACGTCCGTGCCGCAGCTGCCGCGCTTCGTCGAACATCAACTAGGCAACGGCCATCACGGGCACGACGAGTACTGTGGGACTCGCTTCCGGTCCTCCCGATGGGAGGCGCGCAGCATCGGCGCTCAACCGAGCAACTTGGACAGTGTGCCATACCGGACATGACCCACGCCAATCGGCCGGATCATACTCCGATCCCCCGGAGAGCGGCCTCCCGGAACCCGTGAATTCCGGGCGCGGCGGGGCGGAAGATCCCTCACCTGACACACACTGAGGCACCGTCTGCTGTGTGGAATGTGTGGGGTAACGTGAGCCAGCGTCCGGGTGTGCTATCGGCCCACGCGCTGAACTGACCAAAGGGTTGACTCCAGTATGTCCTCGCTACTCGGCGCTCCGAGGGCCGGGATGATCGCAGGCCGCAAGCGCATCTGGCTCGCGGGTTTCCTCGTCTTCTTCGCCCTGATGACCTGTTGGACCTTCGCCACGCCGATGACGGCGGCACCGGACGAACCGGACCACATCACCCGGGCCGCGTCCGTGGCCCGCGGCGAGATCAACGGCCCACCGGTGGAGCGCGACAACATGATCGCCGGGATACTCCGCGCGGAGGTCGTCACCGGCATCCACCTCCCGGAGCGGTATCTGTCGCTCGACGCGATGCATCGCTGCTACTCCAACCACTCCAGCACGCCGGCCGGCTGCCAGTCCTCCTTCCAGGGCGGCAGCCAGGACGTCGACATGATCACGACGGCAGGGCTCTACAACCCGCTGTACTACCTCGCCGTCGGCTGGCCGACGCTCTTCCTGCACGGGGTCGACGGGCTGTACGCGATGCGCGTGCTCAGCGCGCTGATCTGCGCCGTGCTGCTGGCGAGCGCGGTGGTCACCGCCTCGGAGTGGCGGCGGCCGGGCATGGCGCTGCTGGGCGTCGTCGCGGCGGCCGTGCCGATGATGCTGTTCCTGGGCGGGACGGTCAATCCCAACGCGGTCGAGTGCGCGGCCGGCATCCTCGCCTGGGCCTCGGTGCTGTCGATCTTCATGGCCCCCGACCCGCTGCTGCTGAAACACCGGATGGCGCGGGCCGGCGTCGCCGCGGGCTCGCTCTTCTGCATCCGCCCGCTGGGGCTGGCCTGGGTCGCCGCCGCGGTCGTCTGCGGGCTTCTGGTGTCCGAACGCGCGACCGTCATGGCGGTGGTACGGCGGCGGATCAGCTGGCTGTGGACCGGGATCGCCGGCGCGGCCTTCCTCGGCGGCGAGGTCTGGAACATGACCCACCCGGACCACTCCACCACCGCCGGAAAGCTGATGACGGCGCGTGAGGTCGCGGACTGGGCGTACCACTACACCCCGCACTTCATCGAGGAGATGATCGGCAACTTCGGCTGGCTGGACACCCCGTCGCCGGAGGTCACCCTGCTGATCTGGCCCGGGGTGATCATCGGCCTGCTGCTGCTGGCCCTGGCCAGCGGGCCCCGGCGGGTGGGCCTGGCGCTGGCGGCGGTCACCCTGGGGATCTTCCTGGTGCCCATCGCCGCCCAGGCCCTGGAGGCCCAGCTCGGCCCGATCTGGCAGGGCCGCTACCTGCTGCCCTTCGCGGTCGGGCTGCCGATCCTCGCGGCCTTCACCATCGCCAAGTACGAGCCGCTCGGCCCCACGGTGCGGCGCCGGATGGTGGCCCTCACCGTGGCGGCGCTCGCGTTCGCCGACTTCATGGCGTTCTTCTGGGCGCTGCGGCGCTACACGGTCGGCACCAGCGGCCCGCTGATCCCGACGCACGCGCACTGGCAGCCGCCGGGCACCTGGCCGCTGCTGACCGCGGTCTACCTGCTGGCGGTCGTGGCCCAGGGCGCCATCGTCATCGCCTTCGACCGCAACCGGTCGACGGTCGGGGCCGGCGGTCGCGGCGACAGCCGGACCGGTCCGGAAACGGCCGGCCCCGACCGGGACGACCACCGCCTCCTGAGGGTCAGCCGGGCCGAGTGACGGGGGTCCGCCCCCGGACCTGCTGTCCATCGCCCCTTCGAACGCAGAACTGGCGGGTGCTCCGAGGAGCACCCGCC